>JAILXT010000001.1:0-191388 GCA_045430345.1 Agarilytica sp.
CAGGAGCCCCGAATCATGTGTAGGTCATCGTCAGGCTTTAAACCCAAAAACCCCGTTCTCGATGAGAACGGGGTTTTTTTGTGCCTGTGTTTTATGCGAAATAAGTTTTCGAGTCTAGCATCTTTGTTTGGTATATTATTTAACCCAATAATATGGAAGTCTTTGACCTAAACGCGCTCTTATTACATGCAAATAAAAACGCTTGTTCACGATCGAGAGTTACGTAACTAAGGTTTGGGGTATTTACTATTTTTAAAGGATATCTAGTGTAATGACCAAAGTAGCTGTAACGTTAAGCCTGTTTGTTTCTTTCTCACTATTAATTATGTGTGGAATAGTCGTTGCGTCATCAAAAAGCGCAGTCGATCATGAGCTAGAGGAGCTGATTAGCTCATACCGGTATTCAACTGAAGTCAAAAAAATTATTCAGCAGATTAAGTGGTCAGGCATCACTGATAATCAAATATTTCGCTTGATTGAAAAAGACCTGTTAACCGTTGAAATTGGGTCCAGACGCCCAGGTAATACCGAGAATATTTCTTGGCTGATTCAAGGGCTGGCGTACTCGGGTAATACAGAATTTCAATATTTGATTGAGAGCTTCTTATCCTCTCCTGTCAAAAAGATAAAAAGAAACGCTAGGTCCTCTTTAATTCTTTTACCTAAATTTGAAAAATGGAACCCCGTTATTTTCTCAGGACTGGAAGGTTTGAGTAGGTCCGAGCTTAATACTAAGCGAATACAAAATATGTTGGCAGCGACGGACCCTGAGTTGGTTCGCGCAGGGGTAAGTCGCGTTTATCACGAGGAACATCGAAACAACTTTTTGATGAGTATGATTGCTAAGGATTTAGCCGGTTCCTATAAGGAAAGTAGGGTTTCGTTTAGGGAAACGGATCTTATATCCTGGTATTGCAAGGCATTAGGTCGCAGTAATAACCCAGCTCATTTGCCACTGTTGAAAGAGGTGCATGAGCAAACTAAATCAGATAGGGTGCGGAACTGGGCAGAGATAGCGATAAAAGATCTAGGAGGGAGCGTAGTAGATCAATTCGATGAGGATGTATATTGGTAACACAGTTGAGCTTTTATTTAGCTAGAGCTGAACTTATTTTGTATTTGGTAATATTTAGGAAAACACTTCGGTTTGTTATTAAGAGTATTGAGCCCAGGTCCTCACAGATAGACTTTAATTAAAGGTATTGCATTGAAAAACTTCGTCCACCTAAGGCTTCATACCGAGTTCTCTCTCGTGGACAGCATTGTCCGGGTAAAGCCTCTAATTAAAAAACTAGGTGAGCTGGGTATGGCTGCCTGCGGTGTATCAGACCACCATAGTTTTATGGGGCTAATAAAATTTTATAAAGCTGCCCAGGGCTCTGGAATAAAGCCGATTTGCGGTGCTGACTTATATCTAGAAGCTAAAGATGAAGAGTCTAAACCTGCCTTAATTACTTTGATTGCAATGACTGACGTTGGGTATCGGAATATTACCGAATTGATCTCCTTGAGTTTTCAAAAGGGACAGATTTTAGGGGTGCCTTACATAAAAGCTGAATGGCTTCCCGACTATTCCGAAGGGGTGATAGCGCTTTCAGGTGCTAAATACGGCGAGATAGGCCAAGCGTTGACGGGGGGACGAGATGAAGACGCCAACTTGCTAATCCAGCGTTATGCGGAGATCTTTCCAGATCGCTTTTATATCGAAATTCAACGAACTGGGCGAGAGTATGATGAACGTTACCTTCACAAAGCGGTGGCATTAGCGACCGAATTTGCGTTGCCTGTTGTTGCTACTAATGACGTTAGGTTTTTAGAACAAGGTCAATTTGAGGTTCACGAAGCTCGGGTGTGTATTGGTGAAGGGCGTGCGTTAGATGATCCTAGAAGAGAAAAGCGTTACACCGATCAGCAAAATTTAAAGTCCTCGGAAGAAATGATTGAGCTATTTAGTGATATTCCGGAGGCAATCGAAAATACCGTCGAGATCGCGAAGCGATGTTCCTTTGATATTCAACTCGGCAAGTATTTTCTTCCTGAATATCCTATCCCCGAAGGGATGACAGAAAACTCTTTTTTCGAAAAAATCTCTTTTGAGGGGTTGGATGAACGTTTAGAAACGATACTCGACGTCAATGCCGACGATTATGAGCGTCGTAAAAAGGAGTACTACGACCGACTCGAATTTGAAATTAAAATCATTCTAGGAATGGGCTTCCCTGGGTACTTCCTAATCGTAATGGACTTTATTCAGTGGGCAAAAGATCATGATATTCCCGTTGGGCCGGGGCGGGGGTCTGGTGCTGGTTCTCTCGTAGCTTATTCGTTGAAAATTACTGACCTTGATCCACTCGAATACGAGCTTCTGTTTGAACGCTTTCTTAACCCCGAGCGTGTATCTATGCCCGATTTCGACGTCGATTTTTGTATGGAAAATCGAGATCAAGTTATCGGGTATGTGGCGGATCACTACGGGCGTGACGCCGTTTCTCAGATTATTACCTTCGGAACAATGGCTGCTAAAGCTGTTGTTAGGGATGTCGCGCGTGTTCAAGGAAAGTCCTACGGACTTGCGGACAAGCTCTCCAAGATGATTCCGCTAGATATAGGGATGACGCTGACTAAAGCATATGAACAGGAAGAAATCATTCGGGATTTTCTAGCCGCAGATAGTGAGGGCCAAGAGATCTGGGATATGGCGCTACAGCTAGAAGGGATCACGCGGAACGTAGGAAAGCATGCGGGTGGGGTTGTTATCGCACCAACGAAGTTAACCGATTTCTCTCCCTTGTATTGTGATGAGACCGGCGGCGGGTTAGTTACCCAGTTCGATAAAAATGACGTAGAAGAAGCTGGGTTGGTTAAGTTTGACTTCCTGGGTTTGAGAACGCTCACAATTATCGATTGGGCGGTGAAAATGATCAACGCTCAAAGAGAAACGAAAGCGGAGGAGCCGCTCGATATCGCGTTTATTCCGCTCGATGATTCGCCAACATTTGAGATGATCAAAAAAGCTGAGACCACAGCAGTATTTCAGCTTGAATCGCGTGGTATGAAGGATCTCATTAAACGATTACAACCGGATTCCTTAGAGGAAATGATCGCGTTAGTCGCACTTTTTCGGCCGGGTCCGTTGCAATCAGGGATGGTTGATGACTTTATTAACCGCAAGCATGGGCGTGCTCAAGTCGCGTACCCTGATGCCAAATACCAACATGAATCGTTGAAGCCGATTCTTGATCCCACATACGGCGTAATCGTTTACCAAGAACAGGTGATGCAGATTGCGCAGGTACTTGCCGGCTATACCCTTGGCGGCGCTGATATGTTGCGTCGAGCGATGGGTAAGAAAAAACCTGAAGAAATGGCGAAACAACGTGCTGTCTTCCAGGATGGGGCGGCTAGCCAGGGTGTAGACCCTGAACTTGCGATTAAAATCTTTGACCTCGTGGAAAAATTCGCGGGTTATGGGTTTAACAAGTCGCACTCCGCCGCCTATGCACTTGTGTCTTATCAGACGGCCTGGTTAAAGGCCCATTATCCGGCGCATTTTATGGCGGCAACGATGTCGTCCGATATGGATAAAACCGACAAGGTTGTGACCTTTATCGAAGAGGTTCGCAACATGGGGCTCGTTTTATTGCCCCCAGATGTAAATAGTGGACAATTTCAGTTCGTGGTCGATGATGAAAACAACATCATATACGGACTTGGCGCGATTAAAGGTTTGGGGGAAGGGCCGGTAGAAAGCATAATTGCCGCTAGAGCTGATGGACCGTTTAAGGACTTGTTTGATTTCTGCGCGCGAATAGATCCCCGAAAAGTGAATAAACGCGCCTTAGAAGCACTCGTAAGAAGTGGCGCATTCGATAATATTGGCCCGAAGATCGATACTGACTACGATAGGGCTGTGATGTTCTTGGCCATTCCTGAAGCCGTTAAAGCGGCCGAGCAAAGCTCCGCAAATGCGGATTCTGGTATGGTCGACCTGTTTGGCGATGTCGTGCCTACAGGTGGCGATGGCGGAGATGTATATGAAGATTTTCGCCAAATACGCCGTTGGACAATGAAGGAAAGGCTGAACGGTGAAAAGGAAACCCTAGGATTGTATTTGACCGGGCACCCTATAGATGAGTACGAGGAAGAGCTGACTCACATGGTGTCTTGCCGGATATCCCACGCCAAGGCAGATAAAAACAAACAGACGGTTGCTGGGCTAGTGGTCGCGTTCCGGGTGATGAAGACGAAGCGTGGCGATACCATGGCCTTTATTACTTTGGACGATCGTACCGGCCGAATTGAGGTCGCGGTTTTCTCTGATGTTTATGACGCGAACCGTGATAAGTTGATCAAAGATGCCATGCTCGTGATCGAAGGCCAAATTAGCCATGATGATTTCAGCGGCGGTTTGAAAATGCGGGCTGACAGCGCTCTGGACCTAGCACAAGCGAGGCTCAATAGTGTTTCCGGTATTCGCATAGGCATTCAACAAGCAACGCTGCAAGCGAACTATGCGCAGCAGCTACGGCAGGCTTTATCTGCCGCTTCTGGTGGTCATTGTCATGTCTCAGTTGCGTATTCGAATGCAGGTGTTGGTGCGGACTACCTGTTGGGTACCGATTGGAAGGTTGAGCCAAATGATGACCTATTGGTTAACCTCAAAACGCTTTTCGGTAACGATAATGTCGAGTTACAGCATCATTCTCGATAACTGGCTAAATCGAGCTTTCAGCCGCTAAACGCTTTTGATAAACTTTCGCTCCTTTTACGGTGTGTGCTCCCTGGCAGAATGTAATACATGGTCTGAAAGCATGTGATCAGCGATAAACTGAGCCAGATACGGTACACAAACCGGACGATTTAACGATAGGCGATAGCAATGAATTTAAATTATCTCGATTTTGAACAGCCCATAGCGGAATTAGAGGGCAAAATCGAAGAGCTTCAGTTGGTGGGGACCGACAACGATCTCAATATTAATGAGGAGATCAATCGCTTACGTGATAAGAGTGAAAAGCTTACTGAAAGTATTTATTCCAATCTGTCTTCCTGGCAGGTTGTGCAAGTGGCGCGTCATCCTCACCGGCCGTACACTTCCGATTATATCCCCCGTATCTTCGATGACTGGGATGAGCTTCACGGCGATCGCCATTTTGGTGACGATAGTGCCATTATCGGTGGTATAGGCCGCCTAGGCGGACGATCAGTCATGGTGATTGGCGAGGAAAAGGGGCGTAGCGTAAAAGAGAAAGTTCAGCGGAACTTCGGTATGCCAAAGCCTGAAGGTTACCGTAAGGCTTTACGTCTTATGGAGATGGCTGAACGTTTCAAAATTCCTGTTTTGACGCTGATCGACACACCAGGGGCCTACCCGGGTATCGACAGTGAAGAGAGAGGGATCAGTGAGTCGATTGCTCAAAACCTTGCTGTGATGTCCCGCTTGAAAACGCCTATTATTTGTACCGTTATAGGCGAAGGCTCATCCGGTGGCGCATTGGCTATTGGTGTAGGTGATCAGCTAAATATGCTGCAATACTCAACATATTTTGTAATCTCGCCAGAAGGCTGTGCCAATATCATTTGGAAGACCGTTGAAAAGGCACCGCTAGCGGCTGAAGCGATGGGCGTAACTTCCACTATTTTGGAAGACTTAGGCATTGTTGATGAAACGATCCCAGAACCTCTGGGTGGCGCTCACCGCAATATGGACCAAATGGCACTGACACTTCGCGATCGATTGTGTGAGCAAGTTGACCAGTTAAGCGCAATGCCAATAGATGAATTACTGGCTAAACGTTACGAACGCTTGATGAGTTACGGCAACGGCCCTGAATAGCGAGCGGTGTAGTTCAGAGTGTTTATCGCTCTGAACTACGTTTTTGCATGCTGAGTGTTTTAGTTCTTATTAAAGACACAACTTTCTTCATATCGTTTTGTCTTTGCCATATTGGCCACGCCTAACTACGCCATTCATGCAATAGCTCCAGAAGCTTTGTCGCTGTTGGAACCCTCATTAAGTTCATGAACACTTCCCTGAAAGACTATAAAGAGAGAATAAGCCTTCTCAATTTAAGAGATGCAAAGCGTCTTTCGCGCGATTTATCGTTAATTGAAAAGCGTCACGAACAAAACCTTCCTTTCGATAAAAAACTAGCGCAATTTGAAAGTAAGTTTTCAGTCGCCATAGAAAATATTTCAACAAAGCAGCGATTATTACCTCAAATCGCATTTCCTGAAGACCTACCGATTAGCCAAAAGAAAGATGAAATTTCGGCCTTAATCGAAAACAATCAAGTGGTGATTTTGGCTGGGGAAACCGGATCAGGTAAAACCACCCAAATACCCAAAATATGCATGAGCTTAGGGCGAGGGTTGCGGGGGCGTATTGGCCATACTCAACCACGACGTATTGCCGCTCGCACGGTTGCTAGCCGTATAGCCGAAGAATTAAATTCAGAGCTTGGTAATGTCGTCGGGTATCAAGTGCGTTTTAATGATCATACCCATAAAAATACGTATGTTAAATTAATGACCGATGGTATTTTACTTGCGGAGATACAGAAAGATGCACTTCTCTTAGATTACGATACCATCATCATTGACGAGGCCCATGAGCGTAGTCTTAACATTGATTTCTTACTCGGATATTTAAAACGCTTACTTCCTAAACGACCAGATTTGAAGCTGATTGTTACTTCTGCCACGATTGATTTAGACAAGTTTTCTAAACACTTCAATAACGCGCCCATAATTGAAGTGTCTGGCCGAACATACCCCGTTGAGACGGAGTATCGCCCATGGCAAGATCAGTTCGACGATATTAATGACAGTATTGTCGATGCCGTCGATGATCTTGCTCGCAACTATCCCCGAGGCGATATTCTTATCTTTTTAAGTGGAGAACGAGAAATTCGCGAAGCCTCCCATGCCATAAAAAAATCCGAGATTAAACACCTAGAAGTATTGCCGTTATATGCGCGCTTGAGCCTGGACGACCAGAATAAAATATTTCACGGGGCGACTGGGCGGCGCGTTATCTTAGCCACAAACGTTGCGGAAACATCCATTACAGTGCCGGGGATTAAGTATGTGATTGATCCCGGGTATGCACGTATTAGCCGATACAGTATCCGCACTAAAGTGCAGCGCTTACCAATAGAAGCGATCTCAAAGGCGAGTGCGAATCAGCGGCAAGGCCGTTGTGGTCGTGTTAGCAATGGTGTTTGCATCCGGCTGTATTCGCAAGAAGATTTTCAAGGGCGACCAGATTTCACCGATGCTGAAATACTAAGGACGAATTTAGCGGCCGTTATCTTACAAATGTTACATATGTGTATAGGCGATGTACGTGAATTTCCGTTTGTCGATCGGCCTGACAAACGTCTTATTAGAGATGGGTTCAAACTTTTAGAAGAAGTTAAAGCCGTAACTTCGTTGGGAAAAGTCACCGACTTAGGGCGGGCGCTTAGCCATCTGCCGATCGACCCTCGGTTGGGCGCAGTCATCGTGGAAGCGAATCGCCTAGGCTGCTTGAAAGAAATTTTGATCATCGTCTCCGCGCTCAGTATCCAAGACCCACGAGAACGCCCAAGTGATAAGCAGCAGGCTGCAGATGAGAAGCATCGCCGGTTCTGGGATGATCAATCAGATTTTGTAGCGTATATTAATCTGTGGGAGTATTTTGAGGAGCAGCGCCAGGACTTATCTCAGTCCCAACTTCGGAAGTTGTGCAAACGCGAGTTTATCAATTTCATGCGAATGCGCGAATGGCGAGATTTACATCATCAAATTAAAGTCGCCATAAAATCGCTTGAATACAAAGAAAATGCAGATGCCGTAAACTATGAAGCGATTCATAAAGCACTAATTTGTGGCTACCTTTCCCTTGTTGGAAATAAAGATAGCGAAGCCAAGTCTCGAGAGTATCACGGGACGCGCCAGAAAACATTTACGGTTTTCCCAGGGTCATCCCAGTCGAAGAAAAGGCACCCTTGGATTCTTGCTGCGCAATTTATCGAAACAAGTCAGTTGTTTGGCCATTGCATCGCGAAAGTTAATCCTGAGTGGGTGTTAGCCTATGCAGATCACCTTTCTAAAAAGCACTATTTTGAACCCTATTACGATGTAAAAGCGGGGCAGGTGCAAGGGTTTGTTAAAACATCTTTGTTAGGCTTAGTGCTCCAAGAGAAGAAACGCATAGCGTTTAACAAAGTCGACCCGAAAGTCGCCTCTGAAATATTTATACGAGAAGCGCTAGTCGAAGGGAAGTACCGAGGAAAAGGAGCATTCTTTAAACGGAACAAACAACTTATTGAAGAAATTCATGCATTAGAAGCTAAATCCCGTCGACGAGATATCATGGTGGATGATCAAGTCATCTTTGAGTTTTATCAACAGCGGATTCCTGAACATATCAGCAACTTACGTGGTTTTGAACGCTGGCGAGAAACCACGGAAACATCACAACCCGAATTACTATTGTTAACGAAGTCTGACTTAATGATGCACGATGCTACATCAGTGTCTGAGCAACAGTTTCCAAATACAATATCGGTTGGCGATTTTACGCTGCAGGTAAGCTACTGTTTTGAACCGGGAAAAGAGCAGGATGGTGTTAGCGTAAAAATCCCCGTCGAAATTCTTCATGAGATTTCAGCTCCAGCCCTGGAGTGGGTTGTTCCAGGAATCTTACGGGATAAGTGTATCGCTTTGGTTAAAGCTCTGCCTAAATCGCGTCGTAAACACTTTGTCCCGGTTCCGTCTTTTATCGATAAAGTACTGCCGCGCTTAAAGCCTCGTCAGTCACCTCTGGTGGAAGCCCTGGGAGAGGCGCTTGGCCATATTAGCGATACCAATGTTGATCCCAATGAATGGGATATAGCGGGGTTGGATGATTTCTATCGAACGAATATTCAAGTTGTTGATGAGAAAGGGAAGGTTATTGATCAATCGCGGGATCTGGAAACGCTCAGGGAAAAATATCGGGGGCGGGTGCAAAAGACACTCGCCAGTGTTGGCAGTGAGTTAGAAAGACAAGAGATTACGCAATGGGATTTTGGCGAACTGCAAAATAGCGTGGCGTTAGACCGCGGGCATATCAAAATAAAAGCCTATCCCGCATTGATTCCACATAAAGATACCGTTGAACTTAAAATGCTAGACAACCCCGCGGAGGCGAACTATCAAAGCTCGATCGCGGTGCTGCGTTTGGCGAGTATCAAATGCGCGCAAAGCACCAAATATTTAAAGAAGTCGCTATTAAAGGGAAAAGACCTGGGGCTCACCGTTGTCGATTTGGGTAAACGGGATGACGCAGTCGAAGCGATTATCTTTGCCGCTATTCAAGATGCATTATTTTCTGACGGCGCACTGCCTCGAGATGAAGAAACATTTAATCTCCGTGTCGAATCAGGGAAAGCTGATATTGTTCAAATAGCAGAACGTTATGAAGCTATATTAATCGAAGTGCTCGCTCAAGTCGTGACGATTAAACGTATCGTCAAGATCCATAAAAATGCCTTGGCCATTGCCCTGGCCGCCGGTGATATCCAGCATCAGTTGAATACTTTGATATATAAAGGCTTTTTACTAGAAACGCCTTTTTCCTGGTTGCAGCAGTTCAATCGTTATTTACGTGCCATTGAAATTCGCTTAGAGAAGATAGGGCAGAATCCTAACCGGGATACACAGTGGATACGTGTTATCGAAGACCTCTGGAAAAAACACGAAGACCGGGTAAATGAAGAGGGGGTATGGGCGTATATGGAAAATAAAGAATGGCAGAACTATCGCTGGATGTTGGAAGAGTTTCGGGTGTCGCTATTTGCTCAGTCATTGAAAACGCAAATGCCGGTATCCGAAAAGCGACTTCAAAAGCAATGGGCATCCAGCCTTGAAGCTTAAACTCGGCCGCAGAGATTAAAATGTGTGCGAGTCAATTAATTACACGCTAAACTCTCTTTTTTCGACTGTAACTGGAACTAACCCTTAGGAACAACCCTGTGAATAAGCCTTCTCGCATTGATGCGTCAGCTTGTAAGAAAACACCCTCCTTATATAGTGTATGTTTTTTAATCTTAATCCTGTCGGGTTGTGCGTCGAATACGCAAGTTTCGCAAGGCGACGGTTCAGAAGAGCAGGTTCAACATACAGCCGTTGATAAGTTTGAACGATTTAATCGCGCCACTTTTAAATTTAATGACACCGTTGATCGCTGGTTGTTAAAGCCCGTGGCCAAAGGATACAGTGCCGGAGTTCCGAAACCTATACGCCTTGGCGTAGGGAATTTCTTTAGTAATTTGGGCGAGATTCCCAATATTATTAATGATGGTTTACAGTGGAAATGGAAACAGGTGGCGAATGACAGCGGCCGTTTTCTCATGAACTCCACCCTCGGTATTTTTGGCCTGTTCGACGTTGCTTCCCAGGCGGGCTTAGAGAAAGATGACGGTGAAAACTTTACACAAACCCTGGCTGCGTGGGGGGTTCCTCGTGGCCCATACCTCGTTTTACCATTTCTAGGCCCAACAACCGTTAGAGGCGGTGTTTCGTACCCATTCGATTGGGCTATGTCGCCACTCCAATACACTGATACAAATACTCAGATAGGATTAAATGCCCTGGATATCGTGCACGATAGGGCAGAACTTCTTCAAACAGAAGAACTTATCTCCGGTGATCGTTATTTGTTTATCCGTGAAGTCTATCTTCAGCGTCTTGAATATATTGAGAATGACGGGGTCGTCGAGGATGATTTTGGTGGGGGAGATGATGAATACTTTGATGACGAGTATGATTTTTAGCAAACAGAAAAGTACTTGGAGTGGTTTAACCACCTAGAATCAGGTGGTTAAACACTGTTTAGTGCAGAGCTCTTTTATGGTGTCACATCGAGTGTTACGTCTTCGATGATAATATCCGTTAGCACATAGGGATTTTCTGACATGCTGGAAATGCCAACGTAAAAACTTTCTCCGAATTCAACCGTTTCCGCACTGACCTGATTCCAGTTTATTCCATCGTCCGAGATGTAATTTGTTACGGAGTTTCCTGTTTTGACGAGCCTTAGCCAGTGGCCTTCCGTTAGGCTGGGGACATCGACGGCAGGGTAAGGTGTGTAAGCCTCTTTTCTCAATGCAAATCGCCCGCCTTCGTATCGTGTGATAAGTGATGCCGCGAATGGGCTTCCAGAAGTTAAATCCTTTCTAATCATGATGCCCGAAGACGCCCAGCCTTCAGAAATATACTGAACTCTTGCACGGAAATCGATATCGCCGGAGACTGCCTCATATACGTAATAAAACCAATCTTCCCACTGGCCAATAGTACTGCCACTAGTTTGTATCCCGTATGTGTCAGAACTCGCATCGTATTCAAAGGAGCCGGGGGTGTCGAAGTAACCTATGGACACGTCGTTACTTAATGCTACCTGTGGTGGCGTCTGTACCTCTATAAGGTCAAATGCTGTAATGTCCCCTTGAACGTGATAGATAATGACAGGGAACCCTTCTTCGTTTATTTCCCCTGTGTCTGTAGTTATGTTGAACAGCCTAATGATGTCTGCCTCTGCTAAGTCGATGAACTGGTCGAAAGACGTGCTCGAGAATAACTCGTTCCCAAAAAGTGTGACCCTACCAACTGGTTCAGGTAATTCGGGGTTGAGCGGAAGATCACTGGATATAACTGAGGGTTGAGAGCCTTCTGAGGGCCAGTTGGAAGCATTAAAAATGTCTACAGTGGTTTCGGTGTCCCCTGCTAAATAGTTGTGGACAAATGCAAAACTAGCGTTTTCGATAGTGAGATAAAAGGTTTGCCCGAGAGAATCAGTAAAGGTGTAATTAATTGTTGCGCCCTGAGCAATTGCCCTATCTTCTGCAGTTTGATATGGCGTTGCTTCATCATCGTAAATGACCGTTCCCTGAAACGTTCCTCCAACAAAGTTAGAAAAAGCGGGATCACCGGAGCTCGTTATGTCGCCTTCAAAATGGTAGCCCACCATTTCTGAATAGCATACAGAGCTAAATGTTGTTATGAGAAATAAAATACAAAATTCGATTTTCATGCAAAGTCCTTAATGTCTTTTCCGTGTGATGTAGTAAGTTAGATATTATCGAAGTAAGATTTGGGACGTGGTCTAAAAAGAGGAGTACGACGTTCCCTGGTCTGATTTCAGAAGCGCATTCTACTGACTGAGTTTTATGGGATCAATCAATAGTTAACTAGGGTGTCTGCGGGGCCGAGTATCTGGAGCGGAGTATTATATTATTGCTTTAATGACAGGTTTATTTGGGGGAATCTATCCCTTACCGCAATAAGCAGCATTTTTTCACCCCATAGAAAAAAGCCCTCTTTCGAGGGCTTTTTCGCTAATTCAGGACTTCGACAATTTCCATCCCGAGTAAGCAAGGCTGCTCTTCGGATTCGGGTTGCGAAAGTATACGGGTCACTTCGGCTTTGGCACGTAACATGGGGTTATGGCCATGGCCGGAGGCTATGGTCACTTCAGCGATAGTGCCAGCGGGGAGTACAGTGTAAAGCTCAATCATGAGGCCTCCACCACTCAAATCGCGGCATATGCCATCGAAGGATGAGCCATCGGCGGTGAGGGATACATTCACCGGGGCGTCGACTTTCATACGGATGTAGTTACGTTTTTCTTGGTAGTTGCGGCTTGCAGAGTTCATCATAGTGATAGCCTTCTTTATGTCGTTATCTATCCAAGCGAATCTTTTGATCACGCTATGTACAATTTAACCCATAATTACTACTTTTGGTAGTTCCTCAGTGAGAAAAACACTCTATATTGTGGTTTGGCTCACTTTTATCCCTAAATTTGATTGTTTTTAAGGCGACAATAAAAGCAATAATGGGCGTCAATCTATCTATGCTTATTGGAAAACCATGCCAACTTGCGTACCCCTTGTTTTGTATTGCGCCAATGACGAGAAGGGAGTAGTGTCAGCACTTAGTGAGTGATGTATTTTGGGTGAAAGGTGGTCTCGGTATCGTGAAGAGTAAAAGACCTCACCGCCAACTTCTCGTCATCAATACCGATGAATTAGAACGACAAGATATTGGCGCTTTTTTAGAAAGCAGTGGTTTTTCCGTGTGTCTGCAGGGGACGGGTTCGGAGGCGCTTGCATGGCTAGACGGTAATCGTCCGATTGCTGTTGTTACTGATGTCCAAATGCCGGATGTGGATGGGATGGAAATTCTCAGCCATGTTCATTCCAGCATGCCTGAAGTTCCCGTTATCGTCGTGTCTGCAGCATCGGAAGTGAATGATGTGATTAGCGCAATGCGTAAGGGAGCGTCGGACTATCTATTAAAGCCACTCACAGACCTGAATCAGGTGGTCGATGCGCTAAATCGTGCGATGGAGCGGTCTGAGCTCGTTTTACAAAACAAGGTGTATCGCCAAGAGCTTGAGCAAGCAAATCGTGAGCTACGTGAGTACGTGCGCGTTTTGGAGCGAGACCAGAAAGCGGGACGAAGAGTTCAGAGCAAGCTTTTACCTGACGCGCCCGCGCAGTTCGCAGACTTTTCCATTGATTATCGCATGGTGCCCTCGCTTTATCTGAGTGGGGACTTCATTGATTTTGGTTTGTTGAATGATCGTTATTTGGCCTTTTATTTAACCGATGTTTCGGGTCATGGTGCCGCTTCTGCTTTTGTCACCGTATGGTTAAAGCAATTAGTACGGCGCTACTTCCGAGAGAATAAGATTTTTTACACCGAAGCCTCTTTTGAGGAAGATGCGGCGCGCCTACTTGGCCTTATCAACCAGGAGGTGATCAATTCCGGTGTTGGTTGCCATATGACATGCTTTGTTGGTGTGATCGATACGCACACACGTGAAATGCGTTATGTCTTTGGTGGTCATTTACCGTTTCCAATTTTGATGACTGACGAAGGCGCTCAGTATTTAACCGGGAAAGGCAAGCCCGTCGGTATTTTTGAAGATGCGAGTTGGGAGGTTAACGCGATCTCTTTACCGGATAAATTTTCGTTGGTCGTATTCTCTGATGGGATATTAGAAGTCTTGCCTGAACAAGAGTTGATCGAAAAAGAAAACTCCTTATTAAAAGTCGTAAATGATAATGCAAAAAGTGTAGAATCCATTGCCGAGGCATTTGGCATCGAACATCTAGAGGAGGTGCCCGATGACATTGCAATTTTGCTTATCGAATCTGAGAAGAGTTAATGATCCCTGGGACTATTAAAATCGCTGAACACGAGGGTGTTTTCGTTATTAAAATGGAAGGCGATGTTCGATTAACCTTGTGTTTATCGTTTGATGAATATATCGAGGATATGTTGAATAAGCCGAATTACAGCTCGGTGATCTTTGATCTTACTCAGGCTCAGGCGATCGACAGCACGACCTTGGGGTTAATGGCGAAAGTTTCTATTAAGGCCGGTCATCATGGTCACGCATCCCCGCTCGTTGTTTCGAGCAACCCTAGCATCACGCGTATTTTAGTTTCCATGGGCTTCGACGATATTTTTCGTCTGGTCGATAAGTCTGAATTTGACGGCGGTCACTCGAGCGACGAAGATGTGATTGTCATTGTCGAAAAAAATGGGAATGAGACCGAAGTGCAAAAGAAGGTGCTTGAAGCTCACCATATTTTGATGGATCTAAATGATGATAATCGCGCCTGTTTTACCGAGCTCGTTGAAACTTTAGAAGCTCAAAAATAGTCCAATTTGTCATCTAGTTCCGCCATACTGGGTTTATGCGTGTAATCCTTTGGTTTACTCATAGCGTTATCCATCTACCGGCTGGCTTCGTTTCTTACCTTACGGATATTCAACAATATTATGCCTACAGTTTCTCCTTACATCATTTTCGCTTTGTTGTTAATAAGCCTGTCTGGGTGCCAGTCCATTGTGCGTACGGATGTATCAACGTTTCGAAGTAATGACGCGGCTTTACCTGTTGGTACGATTTTGATCACGGGGAAAAATGAAGAGGAATCTAAGTCCCTGGAATTTAACTATTACCGAGATAAGTTGGCTGAGCGCTTGAGTGTATTAGGCTATACCCCAGTGGACAGTTCTGACGCGAAGTTTAAGGCCGTTCTCTCCTACGGTGTTCTTAGGCAAGAAAAGGATGAGCCCCATTCGCGTGTGGTGATTGGTGGAACCTTTGGCTATTACCCGTATTACCCACATGGCTCAATTTTAGTGACGGACTTTAATGATACGGAGTTTGAGTTCGTCCGCGATGTTTCTCTGTCTATTGAATCGTTAGGCGAAGGGCAAAGTAAAATCATAGAAATCAAAGCATCCAGCGTTGGTCACTGTGAGCACCTTACGGTGGTCTACGATGAAATTTTAGATGCCATATTCAGCAATGTGCTGCGCCCGAACGGCTCTGTTCAAAAAGTAAGAATTGAAGGTGAGGCACGCTGCCCCTAAGGGGAGGTTGTTGTAACTTTTGTGTTCTCTCGGTTATTTTCTCTGAGTCGCGCCCTTTCTTTTTCTCTCCTGTAAATCTTTTTTGTGCTCTGAAAGCCTCGCAATTTGAGAGGTTTTTGGTGGTTTATATTGTTAATCGTTCTGATCGTATTCTAAAATTCCTACGGGGCACTAAAGATGTTGAATAGCACGACTGTGCCATACACTTTCTTATTCACAGCTGGTAGGCTATAGGGCCAATCCAACAATTTGTCGGAACCGCAATAACAACGAAAATATCGGATCAGATGACTTATGGCCTATCTCCGGCACTACCTAAATGGCAGCATTGTCACCATTTATGAGATAAAAGACACGGTGCTTATTGGTCGGCACCCTCGCTGCAATATCACCATCGACGACCCCACTGTGAGTAGTCGCCACGCCCAGCTTCAGGTCAATGAAGGGACGTGCGGGCTGAAGGATCACGAGAGTACCAACGGTATTCGTGTAGACGGGGAAAAAGTATCCGAACTTGTGTTACAACCTGGGATGCTCTTCTCAATTGGTACACATGAATTTGAATACTTGTTAGAAATTCCCAATGATCTTGATAAAACGCTTAAGATTAAGAAGAGTTGGATCCCTGGCGTTTACTTTGCCAAGTGACGCTGTAGATATTTGTTTGTTCCCCCAGGTGCCCGAGTGAATCAGTTACTCTTTGTCCTAGGAAAGTCGCTCAACACGTTAGCTGAATGGGTTAGTCATATCAGCTTGCGTGGTTTTGTGGTGATTATGGGGGTGTTGTTGGCCTTTGCGTTGCCGAACAGTCAAATATTGAAACGAGTCGATCACGCGTTTTTGTCTCTCAATAGCTATTTGTTTTCTTCTCCTCGTAGTACTGCTGATATTGCGATTGTACGTGTGCCTACGGAAGAAATGAGCACCTGGCAATCGGATATTCATTCTTCAGGGAAGCTTGCCGCGCTACTGTCTAACATTTTAAACAGTTCCGATTCTAAAGTGGGGCTTTTACTTAGTCAGCCGATTGATACGGGCTCGGGGGCGGCAGATGCTCTAATAGAAACCTATATTGAGCAAGATCCGGATAGTGATAACTATAAACACGCTAAAGCCTTGGTTGATCGTAAATTTATTCTTATGGATTTATTGAAAAATGATCGCGTCGTTATCGGTATTCGTCAGTTTATTTTTAGTGGCCAAAAACCGTTATTAAGCGAGCAGTCGCTACTTGCGTTTATTCCGCCGTTTATACAACAATTTTTCTTACGGCATTGTAGCGATTGTTTTAGTTTTCAGGATGGTGTCGTTGTTGCGCGTCCGACCTTAGAGGAATATACCGCTATTCATTCGAAAGCGCCTTTTACTCAAGCCGTATTTTCTTCTGCTCAGGGAGAGCGATATAACGGGTTTCTTATTCAACTTTTACGGACGATGGAAGGGCTTGAGAGAGATGAAAATCTCGTTTGGCGACAAGGGCGAGGTATCACAATCGGGAATATTGATTTACCCCTATCGTCTTCCGGACAGTTTATTCCGCTGCATGGTTTAACCGAACGTATGACGCCGATCGTGAATACGATTCCGTTAAATGAAGCGCTTGCTCGCAGTGCATTTCCTAAAGTAATTCTGATTGCGAGTGATAGCGATCAAACCGTTGATGGCTTGGCTGCGGCCTTATTCAGTGTGACGAAAGATGCGGCTTTTTTCTCGCCTTGGTGGGCGCCTATTTTTTTAATGGGATTGATTATTTTTGTCACTTTGTATTTTGCTTTGGTGGTAACACGGTTTAATCATCGTGTATTAGTTGCCGTGTCTTTGATTCTGGGCTTATCTATTTTTTCAACGCAGATTGCATTTTTGGTCAGTAAGAATATGTGGTTGCCCGTGGCGATGCCGCTTTCTTGGTTAGTTGTGGGGCATTTTTTGATTGTGGTGTGGCGAGTTAAATACCGCCGCGTTCAACACCTTGTGGATCGTGCCGATGATATTTGCATAAATCGGGCTCAGCAATTAATCGAAGATAAAGAGCTGCAGGGAGCATATAGTCAACTTAAGGATTGCTCTATTCGTGAGCCCTTGTTGCAAACGCTTTATGATATCTCTGAAGCGTATACGGAGCAAAAAGATTATCAGCAAGCAATCGACGTGCTGACCTCCATTCAAAATAAGAATAAATCGTTTAGAGACACCGAGCAAAAACTTCAGGTGTTAACGTCCATGCTAAAAACCATGGAGGATGATGTGGAGGCCGAGCCACTGCAGCAAACGATGGTGATTAACCCTGAGGCGCAAGAAAAGCGTATTTTGGGCCGGTACGAGCTAGAACGGGAAATCGGACGAGGGGCCATGGGGCGAGTGTATTTAGGGTTTGATCCAAGGATTTCGCGTCGTGTTGCAGTCAAAACACTTAGTTACGATAATTTTAGTGGAAAGGAAAAAGACGATATTAAGGCGCGATTTTACCGCGAAGCGGAAGCCGCTGGCCGCCTAAATCACCCGTCAATTGTGTCGGTATATGATGTGGGTGAAGAGGGCGACATGGCGTTTATTGCGATGGATTTCGCGGAGGGTAAGGCTTTAAACTGTTTCGTAAAACCCGATAACCTATTGCCCGTGTTTGAGGTGTATCGGATCGTTTGTGATGTTGCCATGGCATTGGAATATGCCCATGACAATAACATTGTGCACCGGGACGTAAAGCCTGGAAATATTATTTATAACCCTTCTCCATATCAAGTAAGGGTAACCGATTTTGGTATTGCCCGTTTAACCGACGATTCTAAAACGAGTACGGGGGAAATCCTTGGAAGCCCGTTATATATGGCGCCAGAGCAATTAAAAGGTAAAAAAGTGAATCGAGCGGCAGATATCTTTAGCCTAGGCGTTACCTTTTACCAGTTGTTAACCGGGCGCTTACCCTACGAGGGCGATAACTTGGCGGCGCTGACTTACGAGATTATTCATGGCCGTCACAAGTCTGTGCGTACGGTGAGAAAAGATTTACCGGCTAGCGCCGCAAGAATTACCAATCAGGCGCTACAGAAGGACCCTAATGATCGATATGAGACGGCTGCGGAAATGGCCTCGGTTTTGAAAAAAGCGATTAAGCGAGACTTCGCTTCTGAAGCGAAGAAAATAGGGTATGTTTAACGGGCCGATATCGGTCGGATAACGAAATAGTGTATTTTTAAATGTATTAAATTGCGAGATAGGTTTTAGGGTTATGGCAATATTGGCACAGTTAGTTGATGGGGTGGTTGCTCAGCGCTTTGAGATAGATTCACCTCTGTCGATCGGTCGGCTAGCGCAAAATGATATTGTGATTGATGAGCTCTCTGTGAGTTCTCAGCATGCAATTATTGAATGTAAAGCAAACCCAGATTTTCCCACAGAGTTGGAATTTTTTATTCGGGATCTTGGCAGTACTAATGGTACTGAGGTGAATGGTGAAAAAATTACAGAAGCTAAAATTTTACACCATCAGGATGAGGTCAAAATCGCGTGGAATTGCTTTAAGTTTCTGGATGACGATGCCCTAAATCTATCCAAAACCGTTCATATTCTTGAATAATACGCCAGAATGCTCTGGCGTATCTCACGCTAGTGTATTAAGAGGCTGCTGCAGCCTCTTTGCTGTCGTCTTGGTTATCCGTCGCAGAAGTTAACTCAAACGCGATTTGGCTGCGTTCTTTGTTAACGCTCTTGATGGTCACATTCACTTCTTTTCCAATCTCGTATTTTGTGCCTTCTACGGTTAGCGTCATACGTTTTGCGTCATATTGCTTTTCTTTATCTTTGGGAAATAAAACAAAGCCTTCAATACCTGTATCGAGTAAGCGCACGCCGAAGCCTTGCTGCGTCACGATACGTACGGTGCCAGAGGCTTGGTGCCCGATACGAGAGGCTTCGGTATAAAGCGATACCAACCATAGGGTCAGTTCACGATCAGCTTGTCGAATATTTTGTAATGCTTCAGATAGCGTGGAAAGCTTATCTTCGTTGAGTGGCGTGAATGCACCTTTTTCTAAAACCTTTTGCAGTGCCCAGTGGTTATATAGGTCGGCGTAGCGGCGAATAGGGGAGGTGATGGTGGTGTATCCAGGCAAGCCCATGCCCAGGTGTGGGCCAAATTCACAGGACAATTCTGCGGCATCCATCATTCTTCTTAACGGAGCACTTAGGTTTGCCTGTGTTTCACTAGCGCTTAGGTCTTTAAAGAGTTTTACATGGTCTTCCAGGGTTTGTAGGTCACCATGTTCAACGTTTTCTTCTTTCAGCAGTGCCTTGACTTCACCTAGGCGCTCAGGCCTAAAGCCTTTGTGTCGGTTACACAAGCCAACGGCATGTTCGGCTAGTAGGTAAGCCGCGCAGGTGTTCGTCGCCAGCATTGATTCTTCTACTATTTGATGGGCGATGGTACGTCGGCGTTCGACGACTCCGTCAATATGGCCTTGTTCGTTTAGGTGATAATCAAAATCTGTTTGGTCGGGTGACACAATGAAGGTGTTATCTCGGAAGGCACGTCTTTTAAGGGCAAAGTCCTTGAGGTAATTTAATGAGGTTTTGCATTCTTCTGGAACGCTGTCGTTACTCTGTTCAAGAAATGCAGCAACGCTCTCATAGGACAGTTTATGCTTTGATTCAATGACGGCAAATTCAAATATCGCGTCTTGGATTTCACCTTGTGCATTCATATCCAGGTGGCATACCAAGGCGGGGCGTTTTTCGCCGGCTACCAGTGAGAAGCACTGATGACTCACTTCGGTTGGTAGCATCGGTACGGTGCCGCCGAGTAAATAAGCTGATTGGCCTTGGGTAATTGCCCGCATAGCGAGCGGCGAGCCTTGCGCAATGAAATGCGATGGGTCTGCGATTGCGACGTGGAGCCTAAACGCAACGTTAGGGTTGCCTTCTACCGGCTCAATCGCCAGAGCATCGTCCATATCCCGCGTCGTTTCTGCATCGATGGTAACGAATGGGAGGTCGGATAAGTCTTTTCGTTTGCCAAAACTCCCTTCGCTAAATTGCGTGGCGATGGCCTTGCACTGTTCTACTACGGGTTTATTCTCGTCGACGTTGAGTGAATATTTGGCTTTGACAAAAGTAAGTTCAAACTTTGGCTCATCACCATTGCCTATTTTCTCTACAATTTTGGCGGCAGCTTTACCGTCTTTAAAGGGGTGCGTGGTGATTTTGGCGATAACGTAGTCGCCCTCTTGAATCTTGTTATCACGCTGCTTTGGCGGGATGAATATCCAGCGGGAGGCTTGAGCGCCGGAGGGCTGAACGAAATGTGTTTTCCCTTTGATTCTGTATTGCCCAACGAAGCGCCCAATTGCAGGTGTAATCAGTTTTTCTAAGGTCGCTTCAAGCTTGTCTTTTTTGTTTGTTTCTATGCAGACTTTCACGGTATCGCCCGGGATAACGCGCTGCATCTTATCGGGAGAGAGGTAAACGTCACGACCATCGTCCAATTTTACGAAGCCGAAGCGACCATTAGTGCCGACTACTCGACCGGTGCCGTATTCCTTGGAGTCGATGATATCCTGTTTTAGTTGAGCGAGCTGACTGAGATTGTCGTTATTGAGCATGGTGCGCTTACCGTAAAGCAAATAGTTTAAAGCGCGCGATTCTAGCAGAAAACAGGGCTGTCTTGGGGGATGCTGCAGGCTAAGTTGGCGTACAGGTCCGCTTTTTTAATCATCGGATCCGATATTACGCTAGGATGTGGTGTCGTGATTTATTAAAAGCGTAGGTGAGTATGGTGAGATTGTTTCGTGCGGTGATGATGGTGTGTGGGTTGCTTTTCGCTGGAGCCGCGTTGGCTGAGGTTAACGTACCCGACTCCGCGGAGGATATAGAGCCCATTAAGGTTGGGCAAGCCGTGCCAGATGTGACGCTGAAGAATACCGAGGGGCAGGCGGTTAAGTTGGCCGATTTGGTGAAGCTTAAACCTTCAATTCTGATTTTTTATCGCGGGAGTTGGTGCCCTTACTGTAATACCCAACTGGGCGAGCTGAAAACCATCGAGGGAAAGTTAGCACAAATGGGATATCAGTTGATCGCTATCAGTCCCGATTTACCTGTTAATTTAAAGTCCAGTATCGAAAAGCATCAGCTTGCTTATACCGTGTTGTCGGACAGTTCGGCGGAAGCGGCCACCGCGTTTGGCTTAGGTTTTCGGGTAGATAATGCCTTATATGCTAAGTATCTCAGTTACGATATCAACTTAGAAAAAGCCTCTGGCGAGCAGCATCATATTTTGCCCGTACCTGCAGCGCTCGTGATTAACGCCGCAGGCAAGGTGAGTTTCGCGTACGTAAATTCGAACTATAAAAAACGCGTCAAAATTGGTGATTTGTTAGCCGCAGCCGAAGCTGCGTTGCAATAACTGCTTTGGTGATCGCTGCTTCAGGTGGCGGCAGCAAAACCAAGCTGACGCCAAGCCTCGTAAACCACCACAGAGGTCGCGTTGGATAGGTTCATACTGCGGCTGCCTTCGAGCATCGGGATGCGTATTAGGTGCTCATAACCCACCTGTTGGCGTATTTCTTCCGGTAGTCCGCGGGTTTCTGGTCCAAATAGTAGATAGTCACCCTTGGTAAACGCCGCTTCATGGTGGTGTTTTTTACCTTTCGTGGATAGGCCCCATAAACGTTCTGGGGTTTCTGTCTGAAGGAAGGTCTCCCAATTTTCGTGTGTTTTGACATTTTGCCATTCAGCGTAATCCAGTCCGGCTCTGCGGAGCCTTTTGTCATCCATGACAAAGCCAAGCGGCTCTATTAAGTGTAAAAAACAACCGGTATTCGCACACAAGCGAATGATATTGCCCGTGTTGGGTGGGATTTCTGGTTCGAACAAAACAACGTGAAACATAGGGGCGCTGGCTCCAGCGAAAATAATAACAAGGTCTATACTAATGGTAATTGAACCCATTTTGATTATAAACAGCGGTTATTTTGCCTGATGTTGGGCGTTTTTTCTGCAAGATAACAGACTTAAGGCTGAAATCCTCGGGGAGGCTTTTGCTTGGAGTGGTTAGACCGAGTTAGCGCAAAAAAAGGCGTGGTAGGTATTGAAGTGCTGCCCGAAGGCCTTGCTGTGGCTGCGAAAGGCTGTTTTGGTAAAGCCTCTGACGTTGATCTGTTGCAAGTGATTCGATTGGAGGATGAGACCACCAATTTGCAAAAAGAGCTTGATCACTTTGTGCATAAACACAAAATATCGAAGCGACTTTGTCATATCGTACTTAACCCTAAAGACTATCAATTGCTTTTGGTGGAAGCGCCAGAAGTGCCTGATGAAGATCTTCGTGAGGCTGTACGCTGGAAAATTAAAGATCTTATCACCATGCCGGTTGAAAAGGCCGTCGTCGATGTATTTCCCTTGCCCGCAGACGCCAATAAAACCGCTAAACGTATGATATATGCGGTTGTGTCTAGCTTGGAGCGCATCCAGAAACTGATCGATTTAGTGAATGAGTCTGGGCTTACGCTTTCCTCGATTGATATTGGAGAGATGGCTATGCGCAATGTTTCATGTGTTGTGGCGGAATCACTTCAAGAGCGCGGTGTGGGCATTGTGCGAATCTCTGAGGGGGAAGGGGTTGTTTCCCTCTATAAAGAAGGCAACTTATATCTGTCTCGTCAATTTAAGTTGAATTACAGCGGTGGACTATTGGACGAGTTGCCTGTGGACGCGCTTGCGTTAGAGGTGCAACGATCATTGGATTATTACGAGCGTCAAATGGGAATGGCGCCGCCCGCCGCACTGTATATGTGTGGTGAAAGCGTCACCGAAGACAAAATTACGATTGAGCTAACACGAAGTTTAACCGTCCCAACGAAATTTTTGTCGCCGACAGAAAGTATGACGTTCGAAGAGGATACTGATGAAGGCATGATGCAGGTATGTATGGGGGCGCTTGGTGGCGTGTACCGTGAGGATGTATTGCAATGACCATGCAACGCGTCAATTTATATCTGCCCGAACTCAGAGCCAAAAAAGAATGGCTTACAGCAAATACCATCGCGTTATCTGTGGTGGGATTCTGTTTGTTGATGGTGGTAGCGGTGGTGTTCACCAAGCAGGGTTTAAAAGACTACGAAGAAAAGGTCGCGGTCCTTGAAAACCAAAAACGTGGTGCAGAAACACGTGTTAACCGTATTAAGAATATGTCGCGCAGTACCAATTCATACCAACTCGATCGGCGGTTATCTCATTTAAAGCGTTCCGTTATCGCCCGAGAGCAGATAGGTCAAATTATCCAAGGGCAAAACTTGGGTAACGAGGCTGGTTTTGCCATATCCATGAATCAATTTGCGAAACACTCGTCCCGCTCTATTTCACTCGACCATATTCGTATTTCTAGAGGTGGAAACTTTGTGGAAATGGAGGGCGTTGCAAAAGTTATTGAGGATGTACCGCTATATATTCAGTTGCTGCGGCAAGAAGAGAGTTTTATTGGTGTGCAGTTTGGTCTGTTGAGTGTCGCAAAGAACAGTAAGCGAAGCGGTCAGCATCAATTCGCGCTGGGGTTTGACTCCGTGTATCGCCTT
Organism: Agarilytica sp.; assembly: GCA_045430345.1. Classification (GTDB taxonomy): domain Bacteria; phylum Pseudomonadota; class Gammaproteobacteria; order Pseudomonadales; family Cellvibrionaceae; genus Agarilytica. The sequence goes on from JAILXT010000001.1 coordinate 23,985, forward strand.
GCTTCCGACAGGAGCGCTAATTGATGGAGTGGTGGATAAAAAAAACCGAAGTCATTGACGCGAAACCGGTAAGGGAGCGTGGCATTATCGCGTTGCTGATTTTGGCCGTGGTGTGGTCTGGGTTTAATTTTGCTTTCTTGATGCCTATGGATAAGGAAAAATCCAAGTTAAAGCTGCGAATGGATAGTGCGGAGCAAGAATTAAAAAAGCTGACGGCTCAAGAGACCGTTTTAGCAAAAGCGTTAACAAACGACCCGAATGCGGTTAAGAAGAAAGAAATTAACCAGCTAGAGAAAAAACTTATCGACCTTGAAAAGAACCTGCAAACCCTATCTGCAGGGTTGATTCCTGCTGGAGCATTACCAGAAGCATTGCATGACGTGTTACGAAACGTCGGCAGCTTAAAATTACTGGGAATGCAAACCTTAGCGCCAAGCAAATTACAGTTAGTGCGCGCGGAGCAAGAAGAGACAGAAACAGACGAAGAGAAAGGTGATGATCTCGCGGAAGATGATGTTGATAACGTCGGCGTATTTAAACATTCCGTTGTGGTTGCCTTGGAAGGAAAATACTTTGATGTCGTGAGTTATCTATCGGCCCTGGAAAACCTTCCTTGGAAATTTTACTGGGAAAGCATCGATTACGAGGTAGATAAATATCCTAGAGCACGGGTATTGATTGAAGTGTATACCCTATCTACGGATGAGGGGGTGCTGGGTGTTTAGCCTCTGGTTGTCAAAAAGTTGTATGGGTATTGTTTGTCTTGCGTGTTGTTTTAGTGCGTATGCAGTTAAGCCCAAGCCTAGTGCGCCACAATCAGCGTTAGACGAGAAGGAGATTATTGTTGCTGAAAAGAAAAAGGCAGTGGTGAGCCCAGGGGTTTTAGTTGATCCAACATTACCGCTCGGCTATAGCGGGAAGGGGAAGCCGCAGTCAGCTCTTAAGCTACAGGCCATATTTTTAGGCGATAATCGAAAAGAAGCCATTGTTAATGGGGTTTCTGTGAGGGAAGGAGATAGGTTACAAGGTAAGAGAATTGTAAAAATTAAGCATGACGCCATCGTTATTGAAAAAAATGGCAGCTTTCGTACGCTCGCGTTACGACCAAGTATATTCAAGTAGTGAGATAATATGAATAAGATAAATTTGCTTCTTGTAAAATCCATCATGAGAATGGGGGGGCTCTCGTTAGGATGCAGTCTAATTCTGTCTTGCGCTAATAACACTGACACGCCGACTTCTGCGGAATCTGCAATGCAGGAGGTTTTAGCTTCTCAGAACGATCAGCCTGAAACGAAGCTAGATGTACCAGAGTCAGTGAGTGATGCGTTGTTACCTAACGCTTATGCCCAATCTTCTGCGAGAAAAATTGCGGCCCGCTTTGATGTGTCGGTGAATCAGGTTCCGGCACGCACGTTTTTCGTGAGCCTCGTATCTGACGCGGGTGTGAATGTAGTTGCGCACCCGGAAGTCGCTGGATCAATCTCTTTAGAGCTTAAAAACGTCACGATAGATGAAGTGCTTGATGTTACACGCGAGGTCTACGGTTACGAACATAAGTATAAAAGCGGCATTTATACTATTTATCCTAGGAAGCTTCGTACCGAAGTTTTTCCGATCGATTATCTTGATGTTCAGCGTGTGGGCGTAACGGACACCAGCGTACAAATCGGTAAAATTACTTCCGGCACTGGCGATAGCCAAAATGGCGGTAGCGGTAACTCTTCAGAAGACTCAAGTGAAACGACCAACCTTTTATCCTATCTAGGTGAAACAGGGGCTGAAGGTAGCGGCGGTTCGGGCGGGCAAAATATTTCACCGGGTGCGCGCGTTCAGACTCTGACTAAAACAGATTTTTGGGCGGGCCTTAATCAGACGATATTGGCGATTGTTGGTGATGGTGCCGGCCGTATGGTAGTGACAAATCCCCAGGCGGGTTTGGTCGTGGTCAAGGCATTGCCGCACGAGCTTCATTCAGTAAAAGATTTTCTTGAACAATCAGAGTTGAGTGTAAAGCGTCAAGTGGTGCTTGAAACAAAAATCCTGGAAGTGCGTTTAAATGATGGCTTTCAAGCAGGGATAAACTGGGGGGCTATTAGTGGGCAACTAAGTTTAAGCCAAAGTAATAGCTCTAACAGTTCGCTTTCCGATATCATTTTTGACAACGGCGGTGGCGTTGAGTCACTTATCTCAACGGTGCTCGATGTTCCTGATATTACGAAATTACTGTTCCTTTTGGAGGAGCAGGGTAATGTACAAGTACTATCGAGCCCAAGAATATCAACCGTTAATAATCAGAAAGCGGTGATCAGAGTTGGTTCCGATGAGTTTTTTGTTACGGGATTATCGAATTCTACGACTTCCAGTGCATCCTCGATTGTAAATACGCCCGAAGTTGAACTTGATTCCTTTTTCAGTGGTATAGCGCTGGACGTTACACCGCAAATTTCTGAAGAGGGTGAAGTTATTTTACACGTGCATCCTATGGTTACGACGGTAACCGATCAGATTAAAGAAATTGACATCGCAGGCAGTGCATTCTCATTGCCTCTAGCATTACGAGATGTTCGTGAGTCTGACAGCATTGTTAAGGCTCGGAGTGGACAAGTGGTCGTGCTTGGTGGGCTTATGCAAGAGACTACCTCTGACGTAGACACAAAACGTGCATTTCTGGGCGATATCCCTATCGTCAATTTGCTTTTTAAAGCGAAGCAAAAAAAGACAGTGAAAACAGAATTAGTTATTTTGATGCAGCCAATAGTGGTTGGCGAAAATACGTGGCAGCGGCAATTGGAGGATCAAGCAACACGCATCCACGGAATCTCTGAGGAGTTCAGGAACCGATAGGGGGCCTACTATGTACCAAGACTATTTTCAGTTCGAAGAGCCTCCTTTTTCCCTTACGCCGGATACGTCGTTCTTTCTTAATCAGCAAAGCCATCGTGATGCGCTTAATACCATGCTGGTGGCATTAAAACATTGCGAAGGTTTTATTAAAATTGTGGGCGAGGTGGGGACGGGCAAAACATTGTTGTGCCGTATCCTCTTATCCCGTCTCAATAGTGATTTCGTCACGGCCTATATTCCCAACCCTTACCTGACGCCCGAAGAGCTTAAAGGCTTTGTGGCGCAAGAAATAAACGCCGATGTCACAGATGAGATGCCGGCTCACGAATTAATGAGTGCGGTTTATCGACGCTTACTTCAGCTGGCGCGTAATAATAAACAAGTTGTTTTGGTCGTGGATGAAGCTCAGGCGATGCCTCGGGAGACGATTGAGTGTTTACGTTTGTTAACTAACCTTGAAACGGAAAAACGAAAACTATTACAGGTTGTGATGCTTGGGCAGCCGGAGCTGGATAGCATGTTAAGCCGGTCAGATTTACGGCAACTTAAGCAACGTATTATTTTTTCAGAGAATCTGCAACCATTTTCAAAACAGGGCGTATTGGATTATATAAAACACCGACTCCAATCAGCCGGCAATATGAAAGGCGAACTCTTTAGTAAAAATGCCATGCGGTTAGTTTATTATGGTTCCGGTGGAATCCCTCGTTTAATCAATGTCTTAGCGCATAAAGCGCTTATTAGTGCTTATGGGAAAGGGCATCGTCGCGTCAATACTTGGCACGTTGCTAAGGCTATTGCCGATACGCAGGAAAGCCGCTGGATTGGAAAGCTTTGTGCCGTACATTGTCGTCTGGTATCGTCACCCGTCGCGGTGCATTCGATCTTGGCGCTTATTGTGATGGGATATTCTTTTCCCCATGCTTTTGGGGGGGGCGCATGAGTTTAATCAATGATGCATTGAAGGATTTAGATTCCCGTTCTGAAGAATCGAATTTTAATGCTGACGAACATCTTCAGTTAGAACAAAATATGTCGGAGGCGGGGGCTGCCAGAAGAAGTACTACGGCTTGGTTAAATTGGCGATCTATTGTCATGCCGAGCGTGCTGCTTCTCGGTGCTTTTTTTGTATTTGATTTTCGTGGGCATGAAGACAAGGTTCCATCTGGTGGCTCAGAGTCTGTGGGCGTGGTGGAAAGTCGTAATGTCAGCAGCGTAAACCGTAATATGTCGAACGTGAAAAGTAGTGCTGAAATTTCGGTGCACTCAGATCTAGGTTCTGGCGTTATTGCTTCCGACGAAAGCTCATTTGGAAGTGAAAATACGGTTTCGCCTACATTAGAACGCCTAGTGACACGAGACGATAAAATAAGGGTGTATCTTGATAAAGCTGATGTGGCGATCAAGCGCAATCGATTGAGTGTTCCAGCCAAAGGGAATGCCTTATTTTTTCTCGCCAAAGTCCGGGAGTTGGATCCTGAGAATTCTCGAGCAGGGGCTATGTATCGCGATATTCAGTCTTCTTATCTAAACCAAATTAATTTAGCGCTTGAAAATCATCATTTTCACCGAGCGGAAAAACTTATTTCTCGTTCGGGGGTGTTCGGCTTCAACGAGCTTGAGATGGAAAGCTATCAATCGAGGTTGTCCCAAAAGATTGAATTGAATCGTGTTGCTGGTGACAGCATGGCAGAACGTGATATAGCTGAAGGGAACATATTGCCTGCATCCGTAGCGATGAGTTCTAAAGGCGAACTGGATCCAGAATATAAGGCTGCTGATATATTATCTGAAGCCCCTCTTCCTATAGACAATAGGGAAAAGAAGCGATGGGTTACGGCAACCTCAGAATCGGAAGATTTACATTATGTGAATCAGATAAAAGTGCGTATTAATTCTGGTGAGGAAAAACAGGCGATTGCAGAGCTCGCGGGTCGAGTAAAACAGAATACTAAGGTACTTAATTCCGAAATATTCTTGTTTGATTACTATATTGGACATTCTGAATTCGATAAAGCTCAAAATCTGCTCAATAGTCTTGATAGTAACCACGTGGCCGCCGATTATTTCAATGCTCAGTTAACCCATCATTTTCATGGCCCGGCACGAGCGATTTCGATATTAGAGTCTTCTGCATTTGTCGATGAGACACGAACTGCCGTTCTAAATCGACACTTAGGTGAAAAACAAAGTGCATTTCTGGCCGCGCTGTATCAAAAGGCGGAAGAGTATAAAAAAGCACAGGCTATCTATGCTCGCTTGCTGAGAGAAGATCAGCACAATATCCAATATACCTTAGGGTTTGCGTTGGCGGCAGATGCCGACGGTGATAGGTTTTCTGCGCTTACTGCATATCGAAAAATTAGTGCTTCAGGTTACCAGAATGAGAGTGTTCTAGGGTTTGTAAAAAAGAGAATTAGTATTCTAGAAGCAAATGACTTGGCGGAGGCGACCAGATGGTAGATTCCGGCGCGCGCAAACGTATTCGAATAGGAGATTTGCTGGTCGCCCAGCAAATGATTTCTCAGGAACAGCTCGAAAGTGCACTTTCAGAACAAAAAAATACGGGACGAAAACTCGGTCGGCAACTAGTCGATATGGGAATTGTGGAAGAGAACGCATTGCTCACTTTGCTTTCTCAACAGTTGGACATTCCTTTTGTTGAACTAAAACATTTTCGTTTTGATCCGGAGCTAGTGCAAACACTGCCTGAGAACTTAGCACGGCGATACCGTGTTATGGTGTTAAGAGAAGATCCTGACGGTATATTGTTGGGTATGTCTGACCCGACCGATATTTTTGGTTTGGATGAATTACAGAAAATCATACCTCAAACTATTAAACCAGCGGTTGTACGTGAAAGTGAGTTATTGGACATTCTCGATATCGCATACAGTCACGCGGATGAAATTGCTGATTTGGCAGGGCAGCTGAGCGATGAAATTGCCGAAGACGCTGTTGATTTTGCGGATATTGTTACCGATACAACTGAGAGTGATGCGCCAGTCGTTAAACTGCTTCAAAAAATATTTGAAGAAGCTCTAAGTACAAAAGCGTCCGATATTCATATTGAGCCTGATGAGAATGTTTTACGGATACGCCAGCGTATCGATGGTGTTCTTGTCGAGCAGGTGATGAATGAAAAGCGTATCGCCGGAGCACTGGTGGTACGTTTAAAGCTGATGTCTAATTTGGATATTTCCGAAAAGCGCCTACCCCAAGATGGCCGTTTTAACCTCCGTTTAAAAAAACACAATATTGACGTTCGTGTGTCTACGATGCCGGTTCAATATGGCGAATCTGTGGTAATGCGGATTTTGGATCAAACGGAAGGTATTCGCGAATTAACCAGTGTCGGGCTACCAGATAATTACATCAGCCGTTTTCGTCAAATTATTACACGTCCTCATGGATTGGTTTTGGTAACCGGTCCAACAGGTAGTGGTAAAACAACTACCTTGTATGGCGCTCTTAACGAGTTAAATACGCCACAGAAAAAAATTATTACCGTTGAGGATCCTGTCGAGTATCGATTGCCGAGAATCAGCCAGGTGCAAGTTCACGAAAAAATTGGTCTGGGCTTTGGGCAAGTACTCCGCGCTACTTTACGGCAAGATCCGGATATTCTATTGATAGGGGAGATTCGTGATGCTGAATCTGCAGAGATAGCTTTACGAGCCGCAATGACCGGGCATATGGTGTTATCAACACTGCATACCAATGATGCGGTGACTTCTGCACTTCGTTTGGTTGACATGGGCGTGGACCCTTATTTGGTGGCATCTAGTTTAAGGGCGATTATTGCCCAGCGCCTTGTGAGAAAAATTTGCGATAGCTGTTCGGAGGCTCATACTTTAGATGAAGCTGAAGATCGTTTATTTAAAAGTGTAAAGCCAGGCTACTCGGGCGCCACTAACTTTAGGAAAGGTGTGGGGTGCCCACACTGTTTTAATACCGGGTACCGGGGCCGAATCGGTGTATTTGAACTGCTGGAGTTAAATGGCCCTATGGCTGATGCGCTTCGTGAAAACGATGTGCGTAAATTCAATGAAGCCGCTCATTCCCATCCCAATTACCACCCTTTGAGTGCGAGTGCTTTAGATTTTGCTATTGAGGGTATTACAACGATAGAGGAAGTACTTCGTGTATCCGCCCAAGTGGAAGATGAAAGTTTGGCTGAGATCGCGAGTGAGTCGAATTAGCTATGGCGCAATATCGGTTTCAAGGGCATTCGAATCAGGGGCAGTCGGTAAACGGCGTATTGGAAGCTGTTAATACTCAAGCTGCTGCTGGGCAATTATCCGGTCGTGGTATAACGCCTGTAAAAATAGAAGAAGTACCGCTCTCCGAAAATTATGTTAAAAAGCTGAACGTATTATTGGGCTCTGAAAATGTATTGCCCGTAGATCTGATTATGTTCTGCCGGCAGATGTATACGATTACCAAAGCTGGGATCCCTTTGACTCGCGGCATTCGCGGGTTGTCGGCAAGTCTCCGCCATGAATATTTTAGAGATGTTCTAAATGAGGTCGTTGATCGCTTAGAGTCTGGCGTCAGTTTATCTGTCGCGATGAAAAACTACCCGAAAGTGTTTAATGAACTTTTTGTCAGCATGATTAATGTTGGCGAGAGCAGTGGGAAGTTAGATGAGGTGTTTCTCCAAATTGGTTTCTATATAGAGCGGGATGAGGAAACAAAAAAACGAATAAAGTCTGCTATGCGTTACCCATCGTTCGTATCTCTTGCGTTGATTGCCGCTGTAGCGACAGTGAATATTTTTGTGGTGCCAGCGTTCTCCGCAATGTTTGCTAAGTTTGGTGCAGACCTTCCTATTGTCACTAAAATTCTTATCGCGAGTTCGGATCTTTTTGTTAATTACTGGCATGTCATGCTGGTAGCGACTATCGTTGGTACCGTTGGTACTTATCATTATCTAAGAACGGATGACGGCGCGTTAAGATGGGGACGGTATCGATTAAAGCTTCCGGTTGTTGGTGATCTAATTGATCGGGCATCTATGGCGCGGTATGCGAGAAGCTTTAGTTTAATGCTTCGTGCAGGTGTGCCCATCACCCAATCGTTAAATCTGTGTGCGGCTGCTATTGATAATCCTTACCTTGAACAGAAAATCATGAAAATAAAGGAAGGGATTGAGCGAGGGGACAGTTTGATGCGGACGCATTTACAATCAGAAATGTTTACGCCCCTCGTATTACAAATGGTCGCGGTCGGAGAGGAGAGTGGTCAAGTCGAGGAGCTTTTATCGGAAGTCGCGGAGTTTTATGAGCGAGAAGTTGATTATGACTTAAAAACGCTAACTGATAGGATTGAGCCGATCCTAATTGTGGCGATGGCGATATTTGTCGCTATTTTAGCGCTTGGAATATTTTTACCTATGTGGAGCATGTTCGAGATAAGAAATTAACATGTGTCTAACGTGGTGAGAATTATAAATGTTATTTTTAGTTTGGGCCTTTGATCTATAAGGTGGGTCAGGTGTTGTGTGATTTCCGCCGCCTTTTCTATTGCTAACGTCTCTAATTATGATGTTTTGTAATGCCCAGTGGGTTTTGATTTTTGAAGCGTTATGTCTACTAACCGTTATATTAAAAATGAAAGCCCCGAACGAGATAAAATCTTTGAGATTTTGATCGTTTTGATCGTTGTCGCAGGCCTGATTTTCGCGGGTATTAATCACTATACTCGGCCGATTGCTAAATCTCAAAAATCAATTATCGAATTTCATGCGGGTATTTTTGCTCGCATGATATCTAACGTGAACGCGATAGGGAAAACACAGAAAGACGGGAAAGTTCGTGTGGCGAAAACGATTTTCTATTTGAACGAACGAGGGTGGCCAGCGAATGCCGATGCTAAAAAGTCGGCTTCTATCAAAAATCAGACTGAGGAGGAGTGCCAGGAATTGTGGCATTCAGTGTTCTTTAATGCGCCATCTAGCCGCGTTATCAGTAATACTTATAAAAAAAATATTGATTATGTTATTTCTTTAAATAAAAACGTTATTTGCAGGTATGAATTGGCGAGAAAACAGGAAGGTTCATATTTCTTTGACTATGATGTAAGTAGTGGGGCGGTGACGGTTGTTCGCCCGGATACTAACCAATCTTACTCCAAATAATTTGGGTGTAAAAGACTAAATTCAATTTTCATGTTAACTCTTTGACATGGGGATTTAGATAACGATTTTTTTCAGGCGGAGAAGTTATATGAAGAGGCAACAATCGGGTTTTACGCTAATAGAGTTGATTGCTGTTTTGGTAATACTTGGGATTTTGGCTGCTACTGCGGTGCCTAAGTTTATTGATTTGTCCGATGAGGCTGGTCAAGTTGCCATAAGCAATATTGCGGGCTCTATCGAGAGCGCTAGCGCGCTCAACCATGCAGTAGATATTGCGAATGATGCGGGTTTGAGTTCAGACACCTTTCAAGCGATATCCGCATGTAGTCTCACTGCGGTCAACAGTTTATTGTTAAGTGCGCTGCCAGCTCCGGACCCAGGCCCTCCCGCTGTGGCAGGCTACTCGGTAACGGGGGCTGCAACGATTGCTGATAAGGCTACAGAGACGTGTACCATAACAGGCCCAACCGGTGATTCTGCTACCTTCTCGTTGATTGGTACGGTTATATAGTATAGCGATGCCCAGGCGCCACTTAGGCTTTACTTTAATTGAGCTGGTGGCCGTTCTGGTTCTTATCGGAATACTGGGCACAACCATTACCACTGCGGTGATGCCTAGCGACACATTTCAAATGCAATCAAGCCGTGACCAGGTGGTCACGGCTTTTTTTTCTGCTCAACAGCGAGCCATGGCGCAGACCAGCCCGGTGAGTCTCGTGTTATCCTCTCCTAATACGGTTGATGTTCGGCAGTCGGGGGCAAGTATTCGAGTTGGGGGTGTGCAATATCCCATTACACTTCTCCCCAATCAAACTCTATCTGCTTCGACCATTGCTTTTGATCGCTTAGGGCGAACGAGTGCCGTAGACCTGACCCTTAGTCAAAACGGAGACTCTGTAACGATTAGCGTGAGCTCTACCGGCTATATCAATTAATTTCCTCGTTTGCTTTATGTTTGAAATTTAACAATTTTTAATTTTTTGATGGCTCCTTGGAGTATTAGGTGAGAAGTTTTAGATCATCAGGGGTGACACTGATTGAAACCATTGTGTTTTTGGTGGTGGTGAGTATCGCGCTAGTGGCGTTAGTCCGCGTGTACACTTTTGCAGTGTCTAGCAGTGTTGACCCAGCTATTCGTACCCGGGCACTTGAATTGGCTCAAGCCCAATTAGATGAAGTGCTCGCTCGTAAGTTTGATGAGGCAACGCCAACGGGGGGTGTTCCAGCGTGTAATACCACTGCAGGCCCTCTTTGCTTAGGTATTAGCGCGGACACTGATTACGATGATATTGGCGATTATAATGGTTTTGTTAATAATACTGACCCTTATCATACGCTCACCGTTTCTGTGAGTGTTGCGGGTGCAGACTTGGGTTTACCCGCGGATCAAGCACGGCTAATTTCTGTTACGTCGACGATCCCGGGCGGAGATAGCCTCGTACTCTCTGTCTATAAGACGAATTTTTAATGTATGGATAGTCGACGACACAACACGTACTTATTATGTCGTGCTCCCCTCGGGAGAGGGTTCACCTTGGTTGAGCTTATTACTGTTTTGGTGATCCTAGGCTTAGTCGCGTCGATTGGTACAGGCTTTATTGTAAGTGTTGTCGATAGCTACGATACTACGCAACGACGAAGTAAATTAATTAACCGTGGCCGTTTGGTCATCGAACAAATGACGCGTCAAATTCGCATCGCGCTGCCAAATAGTGTTCGCGTAAGTCCTTCAGGTAATTGCGTTGAGTTTTTACCTATTGTTGCGGGTACAACATATTTAAATGATGTACCCGATAGTGGTAACGCCGCGGCAAGTGTGAACTCCGTTACTACGGCGCCATTCTCGCTTGGCCTCGGAAGTGTTAACCATATAAGTATTGGTGCATTGGTTTCTACGGAAATTTATTCGTCGGGAAGCCCTAACAGTAGGGTGAGCGCAGGTGCGTTGGGTGCTGGTCCGCCCTACACCGTTGTTAATTTCTCCGGCCTCCATGTCTTTGACCGCAACTCTGTAAATCAGCGTATTTTTTTGACTGACGACCCTTTACGTTTTTGTTTAATTGGTTCTACCCTTTACCGTTACTCTAATTATGGTTTGCTTACTTCAGCCCTGTCCGATTTGGATCCCGGTGGTGATGTGAGTGTGATGGGAGACGATGTTGGCACAAGTACTCAAGCGTTCGTGTTATCCCAAGGTTCCGAAAATTTTAATACAAGTATTGATGTTTCGTTAGATTTTTCTAACGGAAGTAATCAAATTACCTTAAGCCAACAAATATTGGTGCGCAATGTTCCGTAGTTCACCGCCTGTATTTCATTCCTCCAAAGGTTTTCTAATTCCAGTTGCTGCGATTATTGTGGTGGGTATTGCCGTTTTGGCGACAGCCATTACGAGAATCACCTCTCAATCATCTCAAGCAAGCATAACGGAAGGGATTTCATTGCAAGCGTTCTACGCTGCAGAAAGCGGCGCGTATTATGGGATGAATCAATTAATGTTTGATGTGACGGCCAGAGCGACTTCGGATACGAACTGCGTCACTTTGAACGGGAGTGTTATTAATTTTTCGGCGAATGGATTGCAATCATGTGCAGCGACGGTTACCTGTGTGACGGATACCGTTGGTGGGGACCCTCGAAGTTTTTACACAATTCGCAGCAGCGCAACATGTGGCAGTGGTGATATTTTTGCTGAGCGAATTGTAGAGGTTTCTTCATATCTATAAATCGTATCGTTACCATTTCTCTTCGGGTAGTTTTCGTCCTAAGGAATCTAAGGTAAGGTCGCCATCTTCTATTTGTACCGCGCCTGCTGTTGCTTGTAGTTCATAGCAGCTTGTTATTGGGCAGGCGCCAGTAGCAGCGTTTACGCTAAGAGTATAGTGCTGCTCAGGTGAGTTTACATTCGTCGCCGAAGGGTAGCCTAACTCTGTCATATTTTCCGTATATGTTTTATTCGTAAAAAAATATTCTTCCATTTTCGATGCAAGATCTACCAGTGGCGCTTGTCCGTCAGCTCGCCGAGCTTTTAATGTATAGCCTTTATATGCAGGCAAAGCGATGGAACCAATAATTCCAATTATGGCCAGTACCACTAGCGCTTCTATTAAGTTAAACCCTTTATTTTTGATCATAATATAATTTCACCTATTGTAGCTGCCGCCAACTGGACTCACCGTCGCGTACTTTTTGTTGGTTGTCTTGTGTAATTGTAATGATATTGCCATTTGCTGTTTGTACGATAGCCGTTGTCTTGTTATCTGTACTGTAACCTTCACCTTTGTGAAGGCTAGGTGACGTTGCAGGACTCCCCCCAATATGAACTACATACTGGTTGTGCGTTGAGACTGTAGGTTGAGTTACGATAGCGCTCGCCGATGCGGTGCCTGTTAATGCATTTACCACATATAGGTAAGCATCGCCTTCCACAGAACATTCATCAAATTCGGGATCGTAGGTCGTGTAGGTCAGTGTGCCTGCGAGGGCTGTGGCTGAGCCAAAGTTTCTCTCTCCACCAGCAAAGTTTCGCTGCCATCCTGCGACATATTCCGAGGAGTTACTGTACTGTTTAATTCTCTTTTCGAAATCAGATACTGTTGCGCCGGAAACAAGTGCGGGGCTTAACGTAGGAGGGTTATCGAGTATAGCTGTATCAACTTGGACTTGTGTTGACGTAATGTTTGCGAGATTACTGTGAGATATCGCTGAGTAGGTAAACGCTCCGGACGTATTTCTTGGTTCTTTTAAGCCATAATAATAATTCACATTGTTATAGAGGTTATCTAATGATGTAAAGTATCGGCCGGTCCCTACGTAGAGCCATCTATTGAGAAGCGAATCGGTCACAACCGATACAGGTGCAGTGACTGGCTCCCCTGCATCGATTATTTGTGTTACAGCCCAACTATTGACTGGCTGCTGGGCTACACCAGTTTCAGATTGGATCATCACACGATTCACCTTTCCTCCCCAGCTAAGCTCGTTTCCGGTGACGGTACCGAAATATACGGCATCAGTAGTGTAATTATCGAGCCCAAAATCTACAGGTACAAGATCGGAGACAAAACTATTACTATCACTGAGCGTGGCGATGCCAGAGGTACCAAAGCTTGTTTCAAGAATATTGGCACTGCCATTTTCAACTGCTTTTAAGTCCAATAAAAACAGTCGTCCATTTTGTGTACTTTTGACATAGGTGAACCCGTCAGCTGTTGTATCTGCCCCTGATCCGAGCATTAGATACCAATCGCCGCTCCCTTCACTGTCTGTGCCCACAGTTACGGGGGCGGGGAGGGCAGTTGTAAAGCCAAGATTCGGGTGTGAATATTCTAGGAGTAATCTAGGAGAGTTGTCTGGGTTCGTGATATCAAATATCGCGATACTTGAGCGTAGGGTTCTGTTATCGGTAGTTGCACCATCTAGATCGATATCCACAGTCGTGGCTCCGCCTCCGAGTCGCATGCCCACAACAAGTAGGGTACCCCATCCTCCAGGGTGGTCTGTATCGGCCGCAAAGATTTTCGCATCAAAAATACGGGGTTTTAAATCTACAAAATACAAATGGTCAGAGGAAACTGCACCATAGTTCGGACGTGATAGGTACTCCAAGTGAGGCAGAGTGTTGTAGGGTACGTATGCCCATAATTCTGCACCAAGATCGTAATTAGTATTTGAGCCGGGAGCCCCCCCGCCTTTTGCGCCAAGGAACTCTTTGGTCACGGCGTTGTACCATCCGCCGTTAAAGGCATGAAGCATTCCGTCATTTCCGCCGGCGTACACCACTTGGCGGCGGTCCCTATAACGGTTAAAGAACTCCCGATAGCTTTGGCTTTCGTAGAGGATATCAAGATTTTCGTTTGGTCGTCCGACAATTGTTGGGGTTGAATAAATGACATCACCTAGGCGCATTGTTTGTCCATCTAGTTGACGCTCTCTTAGTCCTACTTGGTCTTCTCCCCGAATATAGTCGACTAATGTGTGTGCTTCGGTTAGGTCTGTTGCCAGTAGGCCAGCGTATTCTTCAGGAAAGCTCGAAGAGAGGAAATCAACCTGTTCCGCATTTTGAATAATTCCGTTTCCGTCTGTATCTATTCCCGTAATTATGTGTCGGCCGTTCGCCGTTGCTCCGAATGACCTTTGGACGGTTGCTTCGCTATCCGTTAATGCCGATAGCCAATTTGCGCCGCTCCATAGGTACTCGATATCAAATAAGTCCAGAGTAAAGACTGATTCGCTACATGCCGACATTTGATCTGCCGTCGGTTTTGTATCCAAGGTACTTGATAGTTTAGCTCTTACGAGGTTTTCAGCTTCATTAGAGCACATATCGAGATAAGGGTCTGAAGACGGGGGTTCAAGGACCCTGTCGCCATCATCTTGGCGAATACGGCCAGCATCATCAATCATTAGTGCGTGAACATCACCTATCCAGGTGACTTCATCAGCACCACTTGATACAAATGGCCGGAATATAGCATTTACGACGCTGCCTTCACCTGAGCGGGATGCTGCAATTACAGAGGAGGCCCCGCCGGTTGCTGCACGGGTGGCAATAGCTTCGAATGCGGCATTTAATTCGTTGACTAGTGCCTCGCCGTCACTAGCGAAGAAGAATGCGTCAGGGTTGCAGTCTCCATCGTCGTTCCATTCGTCGGAAGCTGGGCATGGAGCATTTATCGAAAAAGCGTTGGGAACACTTGGATCCGGTGCTCTATCATCATCTGCGTCAATAAACCCCCCTGTAACGGCGGCTTGTTTTACGCGTCGTGTAGCGCTGCCATTTTCGTTTTCTCCTAGGGCGGCATAAACATAATATGAAACGATTTCTTGAAAGCCGTCCATACCGCTATCAGTACGGCAATCGTTTTGACGCAGAACAAGTGCTAAGTCGTCCAGTACCTCGTTTTGCCCAAAGAGGTTTCCGCCTCCAATGCCTGAGACTGTGGGGTGATCTGCGGCGTCACCATCAAAATCCCTATATGGTGCCCCATCATTAAAGTGTAAGACGAATGATTTCGCACATGGCAATTTATCGCCATATTCATCGTAGTAGAAGGGATCCCAGTCATTATTCACTTCATAGGAGTTTCTGGCCTTTGGTTGACCATCGAAAGGGGAGTTTCCTGCGATGCCTTCTTTACCGTTATCGTACCATTGCGTATGACCATTTATATTGTGATTGGTCTGTTCAAAATAGCCTTTAATATCATATAGCGTTTCGGCAATTGGTGTACTGCCCCAAATTAGGGGATGGTCTTCAATAACATCAATAATATTACTGAGGGGGGATTTAACGTGGGTATCGTAACAAATATCAAAGTTGTCTCGATCTGCAGCCGTTTTGGAAATATCAGGATAGCAGGCCCTAAACGTGCCGCCATGAACTTTGTTTCCTGTATAAATGGATGTGGGGTTTCGTGTGTGGTCGTAGTTATATACGGCAAGACCAAAGCGCAGGGACCCCGAGTTTTCCTGAACAACCCCTTCTGGTTCTTGGCTAACCCCCACTTGTATTTTATAGCCCGAAACGGAATCTATCGCGAGATAGCCGATGCGTTCATCAACATGAGATGTTTCCGTGTCTACAGATTTTTCTTCTTCCATTTTCACTTGGAAGTTTGACGATGTAACGTTTCGGTAACGAGGGTATGCTGGGTCGCTGCCATCAATCGTTTGGCTACTTACGACCATAATCGGTTCATCATCGAAAATAGGGCCAGAAAAAGAAATGGTATTGAAAGAATCATCGACATTGCTACCACCACTATCGCCGACTTCCACACCCTCGCCAGTGAGATTTGATTTACCCGAAAATGGTTCAAAGGCAACCCAATGGATCGTTTCCGCTGCAATGTGGTTTGGTGCGTACTGCTCTTCATTTTGAAGTGATACATCAAATCCACCAGATCCTACATTATTCACTCTAGATATAACTGGGCGAATACCATCCGGAGGCTCTGTTGCGGGAGGGGATGCTGTAACTCCATTGGTCGTTGTCACGCCAGTGAATACAACAGGCGTATAGCCTCCTGGCAGATTCACAAAAACGTCATCGGGTGTGCCGTTGACCGTGGCATCGGTGGTGACTGACCCAGCGCGTACTTCGTAGTCTACCGAACCAACTTGAATAATATTTGGAGCACCAGCGCTGCCCGTTCGTTCTGCTGCAATATACGTTACGAGTTCACTTGTATGATCTATGTCACGGTATGCCCATTCCTCCAAGCGCACCTCGAAGCTCGTTGAGGTAACATTGCGGACACGCGTATGGCTGGGATCACTGCCGTTATAAGAGAGGCCTGAAACAACAATCATCGGGTCGGTGTAGGTGTTCTCAAGCGTGACAGTATGCCAATGAGATCTTTCATTCAGATCGATCGGCACTTCATCGGTATCCCTATCAATCGAAAGCTGACCAATTTCGACCGTTGCGCTTAAAGGTATTACTTTTCTGTTCGATCCCGATGTCGCGGTTATAACGCCGTCAGCAATCAATATTTCTGTATTGTCGGGGAAAGGGCTAACACTGCTACTGCCACTGTAGCTTTTTCGAAATGTTCGGTCTTCAGGCTCATTTTGTCCTTCGATAACATACCAGGTGTCGCCGTCAATCAACTCGCCAGCTCTATCGCGTACTTTCCCTCCTACTAGTACTTTTCGGACCACATCCATTCTTCGCATTGTTAACCAGTTAAGAAAGTTTCCGTCCCAGGCTCCTGCGCCGTCAGCAACAAAAAATAATTTGTCGGTGTCGGTATCGTATGTGTAACGGCTTTCGCTATCGAAATAACCGAAGTATGATTTATCCGGGTCGAAGTCATCATGAACCGTAGTTGCCTTATGCCAGCCGCCCGCGCTCACATCTCTGTATGCGACTGCTTTCATACTGCCTGAGATATCCAATGCGACAACAACGTTGGGCTTGCCTACGCTTGTCGCCACAAAGGGAGGGGCGCTCGTAAAGTTGGAAGAATTTGTAGCCGAGGTAACAAGGTTTGGAAAACTGAAGAGTATGCCAACGACCGGTATCGTATATAAAGTTTTTTTAACGAAATGAAAGTTCATAGGGCCACCCTATATTCAGTTGCTGTTACCGCGACCGCCTCAGCCGCACTGACACCAGTACTTCGTACTTCGTAGATTAAGTGGGCGCCACCTGCTCCGAGACCTTTTCCAAGTCCCTCATAGCCAGACAGCTGTTGGACACCGCTGCCTCGGCTTTTCGCTCCCGGAGATTTTATAATGCTAATGGTTGATTCGATTGTCTCGAATGCAGCACCGGAAATATCAAAGTTCATGTCTACACCAAGAGTATTGGTATCGTAAAGGTCTTCACCTGTTTGTTGCGAATCCACAAGTGGGTCGTAGCTACTTTGGAATGTTAATCCAAAGTTACTAAAACCATCCCATCGACGATGATAGATAAAATGGCTGATCCCGTCTCCTACAGCTATTCTTCCGGACTCAGATCCTTGAAACGCAATATCTTTAAACACTTCATTTGAGGAAATTTTATAGTCCATGTTGGACGATTGCATTGACGATACTGTGACGACACTAATAATTAAAATAAATATCAGCCCAGTAATTAGGACGAATCCCTTCTGATTTGATTTTGGTAGTCGTTTCACAAATTAGCCTCGTGTCATATTTCTAAGTTGAACTACTTTGGTGAATGCCTTGCGGCTGTATTGTTGTAGGTCTGATGTGGGGGTGTATTCAAATTCTCCGGCGAGGTCGTATGTCGAGAGGTCTTGTGTTGAACTATCTTTATGTTCGCTGCGAATCACTACGCTAAACCGAGCACTCACGACTTCTCGCCAGTCGTCCACATCACTTGCTAAAACATAGGAGTCGGCAACATAGTCATTTCCGGGTTGAGACGTGCCATTAGAAGCGTCGACAAGGTCGACCCCATATTCAATTTGAAATTGTTCTACTCCTTCGGCTATTGCTTCTAGCGTAAGCGTAGCCCCGTCTAGAGTATATTTTACGAGAGTCGGAATTTCGTCGTCACAAGCAGAGCCATTTAGCTCACTGCAAGGCCGCAAAAAAAATAGCTCAGTTTTATAGGCGTAGTTATATACACCAACATTATCTGCTCCTCCGTTAAGGCTGGTACTTCCTATATTAGCCCCTAAAAGCAGTTCGCCTCCTTGAATGCCTCCTCCAACTGATGTTCTTATGTATACTTTGGAGCTGTTTAAGCCTGATACGGGAGCCGCGCCAGAAGGAGATGCATAACGGATTGCCAATATATCGGAGTCTTCAACATAGTGCCCTGTGGGTATGCAGTTACTTGGCAGATCTATAATTGCCCCCACGTTTGCAGCTCCTTCATAGCCAGTTATCGATTGGGTCGTGTCTGTTACCCAGTCGTGGTCGCAGCCACCAATCCCAGTAATTGAGAGCCCTGTAATCACCTGGATGTCGTTTGGCTCAACGCCGCCGTAATGCCCTGCCAAACGAAGAGATTGAGTAATTTGGCTTATCGATATCCGAGAATTTTCTTGCAGTGAGGAGTAACCTGAAATCGTTCGGGTTGCACGGTGATTTGATGTATACACTTGAATAATGGCGTTTAGTAATATGATTCCAACGCCCATAGATACAAGTAACTCTATTAAGGAGATACCATAAGGAATTCTTACTCGGTTAGAGTTTTTCATTACTGTTCTCTGGCCTAAGGGTTGTAAGGGAGAAAAGATACTCGGTGGCGTTTCGTTTCCGTGTTAGTCCCACTGCGTTCCAGCCACGTTATCTCAATAGTGAAGACGTTATTGGCTACATTCGTAACGGACAACGTTGGCTCTGGTAATTGATCAATGATGTTATTGAATACGGCATATGCATCAAATTGGGCGATTTGAGTCGAAGAGCATGTTGAACCACATGCTGGGTCTGCGGTCGGGTTGTCAATATCTTGCTGAATGTTGTCATAATAACCATCTGAAATTGCCACAGGGTTTGAGCGCATGCGATCAGCCATATCATTTGATGCTTGCATTGCGGTGCTCATTGAATGTGAGTTTGATAGCACGCTCAAACTTTTCATTTGAAGCCCCGCTAAACCTAAGATTCCAGTTGCGAATACAATGACTGCGACCAGGACTTCTATTAGAGAGAATCCATGATTGTGCTTTACTGTTGTCATTTTCAAAGTCGAAACCTCGTCGTTAATCGTTACGCGGGACACACAAGTGAAGCACCGCCGGCACCAGTATCCGATACTTTTGGACGACCGGACGCGGTAATAATAATACCTACTGCTTTGTCTACCCCTCTGGGATCACAAAGCGTTAATGTCCCTGATTCTAGCGAGTCTCCATTTGGGTCATAACGGATCATATTAACCACATTGGTAGACCCAATTAATGAAAACCCAGTGTCCATTTCGGCGCCAATTTGTAGATATGTATCAGCGGTGTCTTTTGTATCGTTAGCGTCTTCGTCTACAAATATAATCCAGCCAGCATCCCAATTAGAAGATGTGTTGCAGCTTGTGCCGTTTGAACTCGCGCATATCACCGTTCGAATACCACGTTTTACAGCTTCACTTCTAGCCATCTGTAGTGCAGACATCATGTTGTTACGTTGTGCTTTTTGACGTCCTCCAGCCAGCGTATCCCTAAAGGAGGGGAGTGCTACAGCAGAGACGATTGCGAGTAACGTAATCGTAGTCATGAGCTCCAGAATGGTAAGCCCGCGTTGACGTTTTATTTCTATTAAATTTTTCATTTTTTTACTATAGCGGGTGGCTGACACAGATGCTGGCGGTTGTAGATAAGAGGGGTATTTTTTAGATGAACTGATTTTTATATAGTGTTTTGTTTGTGTTTTTCTGATTTATATTCTGTTATGTGTCTGTTTGGGTGTTTTTTGGTTAGCGGATGTTCAAGAAATAACAATTCGAAGGACGGGTGGGGACATGCTTCTCTTTCGAAGTGATATTTTTAGGGCTTTGTAAGATTGTTGGGCGTGGATGTATTCAGCGGAAGTCATTGGGCCAGGCACGATTGGTGGAAAGTATGGAGTTACATATTAATCCAACTATTATAAGCCCCTATCTTAAACCGTAAGCCTTGGTACTTAAGTACAATGCCATCTTCCACGATTGCTTCTAGGGTAAGGTGATCCGCAATTTGCTGGCCCTGCCTACGTGTGACTTTGTTTAATATAACGGTCGCATTGTCTTTGTTGTAGCTATGATCGGTATACATCAGGGTGGGAATGGCCTTCTGTTTGGCGTATGCCAAGTCGCCAATAAAACTTAGTGTTGGGTAATCGTCTAAGCTGGGGAGTTTTGGCGCTGGGGTAGGCTTTGGTGGCGCTTTCTTTTTTTGTTTTGCTTTGCTCGCCGTTTCCGCGTTTTTTTTGTAGATTGATGCGACTTTCTTATCCGTTACGGTCGCTTTTGGGGGTGTGGTCTTTGCTGATTCTGATACGGTTTTTGCGGCTTCATCATACTGTTTTGCGATCAGCTTCTCTTTCATCTCGCTGTAGCGATTTGGTTGTGCTGGATCGGAGGGAGTTTGTTGGGTTGGTAAGCCAGCCGGTTGGGGCGATGGTTGTGAATCTTCAACCATGCTCGCCGAACCGCTTGATATTCTCGGTGGCGAGGTGGTTGCGGTCTTCTCTTGTCCTCCTCCGAGCATTAACACGATAACAATGCAGACGAGTACGATAAGCGCTGCGATAAGCCCGTAAATGACTTTCGGGTTTAGCTCTGGAGAGCTGCGTTCTGAGCGACTGTCATGGTCACTATTGAGTGAAGGCGTTTCGTCCGTATCGCGCTCGGTATCAGCTTTGTTTAATGCATCAAGAATAAGAGACATAGGCGGTTTTAAGTTTTATTTATTTGTTCTTGGGAATTTGGGTTAAGTAATAATCAAAGAAATTCACGTTCTAAGGTGGTGCTAAGGCCCAGTTTGTCGTTGAGTTTCATTAGGGTGCGTTCACCGAGTATTCCATCGTCTTTTAAATCGTTCTCACGCTGAAAGAGTTTTACTCGGTCTCTTAGGGCGCTATTAAAGCGACTTTTCGTAAGCGGTGTTGTCTGTGCATCTAACAGCGCAAATTGATTTGCAACCTCGGAGACGGTTTCGCCTTTATCGCCATAAGATATGGGGGCGGTAAAATCCTTGGGCTTTTTCCAGGGATAAAAGGCCTCCCCAGTCCATAGGGGCCCCAGCTCTTCGAGCGACACTATTGTGCGGTTGCGGTCTCCGTCGATTAGTAGTGCTTGCTTGTCTTGGATTCCCGCTAATACGGCATATGAATTAAATTTATTGTGGTTTATCAGCGTTAAGACAACCGGCCGATTCAGTGCGCTAATATCATCCCAGGTATCGAACTGCGCCTTTCCGCAATGGTGGCCTTGGGTATTGATTTGCCAGCATGGGTGGGAGTCTGAATTGATGTCGAAATCGAGGTATTCAAATAATATTGCCTGTGCCTTCGTTCTATCGGGGATATCGAAACTATGATTCGGGAATGCGCTATTGGCCGTATTGACAGGCATATTCGGCAATTGAGATGAGCTACTGTTACTTGAGTAGGGAATATCGGAGGCATATGGATTTGGCGTTTTATGGCCAAAGATAAGTTGCGTCATAAAGTAAATGATCACGAGCCCGACAATCGCACTCGCAGACAGAATGCCATAAAGCACATATGGCGGTTCATTCGAGGGGGCGTTGATTTGGGATTGTTGGTGTCCTTCCACTTCTTTACGGGCAAGATCAAAAATTTTGTTATCGATTTGAGATTTATTGTGGCCGTAAGCACCGATCAGAGTGCGTTCGCATAAAACGTTAATCATACGAGGTATGCCACCGGTAAAACGATGGATTTGCTTAACAATACGTGGTGTAAACGGGTTTTTGTCTTTTTGCATTCCGGCCACAGATAACCGGTGGCTAATATAACGTTCCGTTTCTTCCAGCGTGAGTGGGGTGAGATGAAAACGTGCCGTGATCCTTTGAGATAACTGCCTTAATCGCGGTTGAGCAAGGAGCTCATTAAGCTCAGGCTGGCCGACTAATACGATCTGCAGTAATTTCTTGGTTGAGGTCTCTAGGTTGGTTAACAGCCGAATTTGTTCAAGGACTTCTGCAGAGAGTAACTGAGCTTCGTCAATTAACAATATCGTGTTTTTGCCCTTTTTGTGATTATCGAGCAAGTGCTGCTGGAGGAGGTCGGTGAGTGTTTTTACGCTGGGGTCTTCTTTGTCGTAAATAATGCCGAATTCGTCGCAGATAGTGCAGAGCAATTCTTTAATATTCGACATCGGGTTGAGGATAATCGCAATTTCGGTATCAGGAGGCAGTTGCTCTAATAAACAGCGGATAATGGTGGTTTTACCTGTGCCGACTTCACCTGAAAGCATGACAAACCCGCCTTCTTTTACACCGTATAGCAGGTGCGCGAGTGCCTCTTTATGTTGGTGGCTCATGTAAAGATAGCGAGGGTTTACGGCGATGGAAAATGCTTGTTCTTTCAGTCCAAAATAATTGTGATACATGCGAATTATATTAATTGTTAAACATGTTTAGGGAAAACGGATCGTCTGGCTGGAGGTTGCTCTAACGTACTGCCTTTTAATGTGCTGAGGTTAGAAGAAACAACAAAAGCCAGCAAATGAAAACGATTCAATTTCAACCTGTAAATTCCACTCAAGCTTTGATGATACTCCTAAATGGGGGCTTTCTCTATCGTTGTTATTTGAGGGTTTGTTAGATGGCGTGGGCCAAAGAGGAAGGCTGAGAGTTGGGCATTAGGGTAGGAACAATGCCGCGAGTTCTTTTTCGAGTGTATCAATGGTATGGCTGCGTTCTCGGGTGTCATGTGCGTTTGGTTTTTGATCTCTTCGCTTGTTCAGAAGCATTAGTGCACGATTCAAACGAATAGAGCCTTGGTCCGAATCTTTGGCGGATAGTACGGACATGATTTCCCGCAATGACAGCCCTATGTCTTGGGCCATTTTAATGAGTTTGATTGCGTGTATATGAGACTCACCATAATTCACCGCACCTCCCAATGTCGTTGTGTTTGGGAGTAGGCCAGCCTGCTCATAGTGCTTAATGGAAGCCACGGAGACGCCGGTAATCCTAGATAGCTGGTCAATATGCATGATTTTGAGTGTGTCGTTATTAGTATAGTAAATTCCGTTTTCAAACAGAGTAGGGCTGTTTAATTATTAGTCATTTAATGGGAGTTTTAGGGCTAAATCAAGCGCTAATTGACGACACAAAATCGTCATATCTATGAGGCTTTGGGCGTCAATTTGCTAAGTGATTGAAAACTATGGAAGTATTCGGCGTTCTGTCGAAATAAAAAGCGGTTAAAACACGGACGAATTGTTGATAAAGGCGACAGGCGGTTTGAGTTTTGAGCTTGGTTTAGTCGTTTGTTGAATTTTGTTGTGGAAAGAGAGCGCTATTCGCTCCCTTCATTTTCCGAAAATGAAATATCGAGCGCCAGTGCGTCGGCAATATCGTCGAGAGTGTCATGAAGCCCTGCTAGATCTGTTCCGGGCGGAATCTCAAGCTGTCCCGATGCTTCAAATAAGGGGTCGCCGCTGTAGGGCATGCTTGATAAGGCGGTTTCCAGTTCCGCTAAGTTAATGTGGCGCGCGACCAAGGCTGTGGATAATTCTTTCACAATACCTGGGCGGTCGGGGCCTAATACGTGGATTTTGGCAGAAGCATTGACGCTGTCGTTTTTCTGCGCTGTTTCTATTTGTTCGCACTTTATCCAAATGCCTTTCTGGTCAAGCTGGAGCAGTTTGGTTTCCAGGGTTTGTACTTTTTCTGGTGCTATCGACAAGCGAATCACACCGGCAAACTTACCTGAGAGCTGAGATAGCCGGCTTTCGAGCCAGTTGCCCCCTTCATCGGAAATGGTTTCGGCGATGGCTTCAACAACACCGGGTTTATCATCGCTTATTACACTGACGAGAAGATGAGAGAACATAATTATTTGACGCTATTTATAATCGAAGGCCACAAGTATAATGTCCTAGCCCTGCCTTGCACATCATTATTACTCAGGCTTTGATTGGCCCTGGGAACGATGTAAAAGTGCGTGAAGAGTATGAAGGAAGGCGTGACAGCCTTTAAAATTATTGGCGCTAGGAGCCTTTGTTGTGATTATCCCCCCAGAAAAACTCACCCTTGAAGCACTGCGTTCAATTGTAGAATCCGTAATCATTCGCGAAGGCACGGATTATGGCGTACACGAATTTACGCTAGAAGAGAAAGTCGGTGAGCTGTTGCCGCAAGTCCTTGGAGGTGAAGTGCTGATTTCATATGATGAAGAGAGTGAGTCAGTTACCTTGGTGCCGAAAGAGACGGCCTCTCAATCGGCATAACCGTGTGGGAATCGTTTAATTTTCTAAGATAAGAATTTTTTCGGGCTCCGATAATATGGGCGCGATGCTATTCATTAGCTCCATGCGTTCGCGGCTGTGATACCAGCAGTTCCAATCTTTCTGGCTTCGCCATTTACATATCATAAAGCGATGATGAATATCGTCGGTGTTGGCGAAGTTCTCAGCGGAAATAAAGCCGCGCAAAAAATAAGCGTTTTGAATAATTTTTTTGGATGCGTCCTCATAGGTGGACAGCATATCCTCGGCAATTCTACGTTCGATTAATACGTGGATCATTCTGCGGCGGTGTCCAGTGTAAGCGGATGTGAAGGAAAACAACTCATGATACGAGTCTTAATTTCAATGAAAATATAACGTATATTGCACAACCACACGACTGTTTTGTCAGAGTTTTGCGCTTTGATTGGGAGAACAGTACACAGCAAATTTGCACGCGGTAGTTAAAGACATATCATCCATATGAACGAAGACGAATCTAGGCAAGACCCTCAAGACGAAATCAGTAGCACTGTCGATGCTAAGGGCCTCATCTGCCCAGAACCTGTCATGATGTTGCATTCAGCGGTACGTGATGCGAAAGGAGGGCAGGTGATTCAGGTCCTGGCGACGGACCCATCGACCAAGAAAGATATTGCGCAGTTTTGTGAGTTTCTTGGGCATGACCTGTTAGGCCAAAGCCAAGAAGGGGAGGTATTGATTCATCTTGTTCGAAAAAAGGGACTAAATAGCTGAGGTACCTTTAACCCGAGTAAAGGAAAAAGAGCGTGTGAAATCTTAGCGTTGTATTCAACGCAATGTAGGCCGCTCGTTTTGCCTTCTAGTGTTGCTCTTCTAGAAGGCGTTTAGGGCGGGTTTAGCGGGATTCTTCGACCAGCATTGAAATCGCGGCGAGCGCTTCAGGGTCTTCCGCTTTTATCTTGTTGGCAATATGGTGCTGGAAAAAGTATTTAAATTGTTCATCCGCTTGAGCGGGATATAAACACTCATCACCAGGGAGCACGGGTGTGCTTTCCACTTTTTCTTCATCGATGAGCATGCCGCTAAGGGAGCCATCATGATGCAGTCGCCAACTAATGACTTCTTGCAGGGTTAGGCACTTAAATCCGTCACTGGCGAGTACGGCATGGGTGCCGATAGTGTCGGGAACCTCTTGTACTACGTCGCCAGGGTTTTCACACTGGTAATCGTAATACTCTGCGGCGGTTTCCAGCTCTACGATTTTATGAATGGGCGCTTCTAAGAAGAGCTCATCAATACCTGGATCGAAGTAGCCTTCAAAAGTACCGTTAAGCGGATCGTTGATATCTGTACAGGGGATGATATCGTCCAGCCAGGGGACGAGCCCAACAACATCACCATTCGCGCATAGGGCCCAGCACAAGACTTTCAGGCTAAAATACTTATCGCCACTGACCTCATTGGAATAGAGCATTTCTAAACCGTCGAGTTCAGGTGAGAGTCGAATGACGCGCTTGTCGAATTGAGAAGTGTAGGAATTTCCCGTGAACAGATCGATCACGTTGTCCGTCGTATTGTGACCATCGGATGAGGTCTTCATAATACTATACCTCCAAAGTTGAGGTGTAGGAGCCCGGAGGCTGCCGGGATGCCAACTTCGCTAGCTGACACTACATACAGTATAGTGTAATTCTCATTAACACAATACTTGGGGTTTGCTTTATTTTCCTCCTCTTATTTGGTGGCTTTAGTGGTACCCCGGAATGACGCGGTTTACCGAATCCTTGTACTTAAGTTTAGATCATTTGATGTCACAAAAATTCACTTTCTTAGACAAATCGCGACTAGATAGGCTCGTAGATGTCTTCCACCGGCTATTTAAAACGCCATATCAGACGGAATTAGTGGGGGGGAAAGAAGAACCCCTCTATCGTCCGGCGGCAGATATTAATACCCTGAACGCCATTGAATTTAGCTATGATTACTTTTCCAGCGCCCTCCATGAAATTGCGCATTGGTGTATTGCGGGCGAAGAGCGGCGGCAGAAATTAGATTACGGGTATTGGTATGCCCCGGACGGAAGAACTGCCGCGCAGCAAAAATCGTTTGAAGGTGTTGAGGTAAAACCACAATCATTAGAGCGTATTTTTTCGTTTGCGGCGGGCCAGACATTTCGGATTAGTGCGGATAACCTCAATGGGGGCACGGGAGCAAGCCAGTCGTTTATCGAAGCCGTACACGCACAAACGTTAATATATTGTCGGCAGGGGCTACCTACGCGTGCGTCTTTACTGACCGAAGGCTTGGCAAAAGAGTTTAATATCTCAGAAGTGCTCAATGAAGCGAACTACACCTTGGCGGACCTGCTGTGACGAACACTCCTGAAAGTAGACGCGAGTCTTCACCGGCGTCGCCGCAGCTTTATATTATCGATGCTTCGATATTTATTTTTCGTTACTATTTTTCAATGCCGAGCAACTGGTTTGCATCTAATGGCCGACCGACTGAAACGGTATATGGTTACGCGCTGTGGCTACTTAAATTTTTTGAGAGAGAGTCACCGAAGCATGTGGTTGCCTGTTTTGATGAAAGCTTAGGTTCGTGTTTTCGCAATGATATTTACCCAGAGTATAAATCGAGCCGGGACTTTCCCGATGATGACTTGGCTTTTCAGTTGCTCGCCTGTAAAAAAATAACGGAGTTGTTTGGTATTGCCTGTTTCGCGTCCGATCGCTACGAGGCGGATGATCTTGCGGGGTGTTTTACTCGGTTATGCTTAAAGCAAAATAAAACCTATACCGTTTTGACCCGCGATAAAGATCTTGCGCAGTTAGTCTATGGTGATTTGGGTTCGTTATGGGATTACCCAGATAAGCCCCTCCTCCGACGAGAGGATATTATTGAGAAACATGGCATCAAGCCGGAGCAAGTGCCTGACTATTTAGCCCTCGTCGGGGACGTTAGTGATGACATTCCTGGCGTGCCAGGCATTGGCGCTAAAACGGCACAGGCGTTGTTGGCGCATTATGCTGATTGGTCGGATATTAAAGCGCACGTTGGGTTACTGCATGAGTTACCTATTCGTGGCGCTAAATCATT
Source organism: Agarilytica sp. (assembly GCA_045430345.1). Taxonomy (GTDB): domain Bacteria; phylum Pseudomonadota; class Gammaproteobacteria; order Pseudomonadales; family Cellvibrionaceae; genus Agarilytica. The sequence goes on from JAILXT010000001.1 coordinate 51,419, forward strand.
GGGTGAAAAGTTACATCAGCATTCAGAGCAAATCGATATGGCGTTAAAGCTGAGTCGCATTAAGACGGATGCGATACCGGTGAAATGGAGTGATACGCGGGTAAAAAAAATGCTGCTGGATGATGTGTCTGAATTGGCTGCCGGTTTGGGCTTCCCTTCTTCGTTTATTAAAAAAGTGGAATCTTTATTGTCATGAAAACTGATGCGGGCATCGATCAGGGTATACGTATTATTGCGGATGAGAACATTCCCTATGTTCGCGAGCTGTTCTCTCCGATCGGTGAGGTGTCATTGGTTTCAGGGCGGCAGATACAGAATGTGGATGTGAATGATGCAAATATTTTGTTGGTGCGTTCTGTTACAAATGTGAATGCCGCGTTATTAAGTACTTCCCCCGTTGAATTTGTTGGCACATGTACCATCGGAGTAGATCATCTCGATACTCAATTTCTTGCAGAGCGCGGTGTTACCTACGCGAGTGCGCCAGGTTGTAATGCGCTCGCAGTAGTACAGTATGTCGTTTCCGTTATATCGAAATTGGGCTTGCTCGACTCGTTAGATAATCTGCCAAAGGTTGCGTCAAAAAATGTGGTGATCGTCGGTGGCGGTAACGTGGGTGGGCGTGTTTATGACGCACTGACGAAGATTGGGTTTTTGTGCCGGATTGTTGATCCTTTCCTTAATGCATCGTGCGGCCGCCGGCTAACGGATTTGTCGAGTATCACCTCGGCCGATATCGTGTGTTTACATACGCCGTTTACGCAAGGCGGCGCACATCCAACACATCATCTATTCGGCAAAAATGAATTAAATGGCCTAAAAAAAGGCGCAGTATTCATTAGTGCCGGCAGAGGTGGTGTTGTTGATAATACGGCATTAAAGCGGGTGCTAAGTGAACGCCCTGATTTACGTGTTGTATTGGATGTATGGGAAAATGAACCTGGGATAGATACTGAACTTCTTGATTCGGTCACCATTGGCACACCGCACATCGCGGGCTACAGTTTTGAAGGGCGACTTATGGGCGCTCTTATGATTTTTGATGAGCTGACCGCCTACCTCAATTTAGATGAAGAGGTGGTTAAACATATCCGCGCTTCAGTTGTGAATAAGGCGCTTGGAAAGCCGGTTGACTGCGAGTCCTCCTCGTTTGAACGGGCTATTTTAAATGCTTATGACCCGTCACGGGATGATGCCGCGTTACGGAAGGTTAAGAATGAAATTCCCTCCGCATTTGATCAGCTAAGAAAAAATTACCCGCAGCGAAGAGAATTTTCTCATTATCGTTATTGTGATGTACAAAAAGAAGCACAAGCATATTTTTCTGATTTAGGGTTTATCGTTGAAAACTGAATTACCTCATAAAAGACTCACCATTGGCTTTCTAGTAAACCCTATTGCCGGGGCGGGTGGTCCTGCGGCACATAAAGGCAGTGATCTTGCCGTAACGAAAGACGCGTTGGTTGCAGGTGAGTTAAATTTGCGCGCGCCCGAGCGAGCACGGCAGTTTATATCTGCTTTAGACTCTGATGCCCAGTTTGAACTCATCAGTGCCCCTGGGGCGATGGGGGCGGATTACTTGGCGGAGGCCTCAGCCCTGCAGTACAACGTTTTATCTTGCTCGCTGTCGAGTACGACAAGTGATCACGATACGAAAAATATCGTGAAGGCGTTAATCCTCGCGCAAGTGGATCTTATTGTGTTTGTTGGCGGTGACGGTACGGCCCGCGATGTATGTTCTGTATTGGAAAGTGAAGAGCCCCGCGCAAGCTTTCCCGTTTTGGGGGTGCCATCCGGAGTCAAAATGCATTCAGGAGTTTTTGCGATCACTCCAAGTGCTGCCGCAGCGGTACTTAACGAAGTGGTTTCCGGTGCGTTGGTTTCTTTGGTTGATCAAGACGTTCGAGATATCGATGAGCAAGCGTTGCAAAAAGGCGTCGTAAAAAGTCGCTATTATGGCGCTATGCTTGTGCCGGATGAAGTGCGTTATATTCAAGCGGTTAAATCGGGGGGTGTTGAAGTTGATGAACTGGTCTTGGCCGATATTGCCGCTGAAGTGGCGGAACGAATCGAGGACTGTGATAACGAAACCACGTTGATAATTTTTGCTACGGGTTCCACCACGCAATTTATTCAACAAGAGATGCATTGCCCAGGTACATTGTTGGGGGTGGATGTTTTTAACCGCGGCCATTTAATTGCGGAAGATGTAACGGCAGCGGAATTGGAAACGCTTGTTTCTGCGCACGAAGGAAGAGTGATTATTGTGCTTACGGCGATTGGTGGACAAGGGCATATTTTGGGACGAGGCAATCAACAGCTTTCACCAAAAGTGTTACGACGTGTGGGCCGAGAAAACCTTTGGGTAGTGATGACGAAAACCAAGCTGGAAGCGCTTTCGAAACGCCCCTTACTCATAGACAGTAACGATCCCGAGCTGGACGAACAATGGCAGGGGTTGATCCCCGTTATAACGGGATATCACGATCAGGTACTGTACCGTTTGGGGAGTCAGTAATGCGTGATCAATTACCAAGCTTTCAGCCATTGTTGTTGGCATTGGCGGAAAGTGGCGTTCTGGGTACTGGTGCTTCGCAAGATGCAGCGAGAGTTTTTCATGGCAGAGGGAAGTGCTTCGAGGGCTTAGATTGGGTGAATGTTGATTTCTTTTCGCCGTTATTGCTTGTGACGGTTTTTAGATCTTCAGAAATTGACGTGTCAGATTCGCTTATCGATCATCTCCAGAATACTTTGCGTCAATACTTTCAAAATGCCCAAACACACAACATTAACGCGGTGTTGATTCAACGACGAGACTTGGGTGGCGCACCTGTCAGTGCAATTATTGGGTCTGTTCCTGAAGAGGCTTTTGCGAGGCGTGGTGAATTAACATTTAGTCTGTCTTTCTCCCAGCAAAACACTGGTTTTTTCCTGGATATAGAGCCTGCGCGCCGGTGGTTAGAAGCTCGTTGTGAGGGAAAAAGCGTCTTGAATTTATTCTCCTATACTTGTGCGTTTTCGGTTGTGGCAAAAGCCGCTGGCGCACGGTCGATTGTGAATATTGATTTAAGTAAAAAGTCCCTGCAGCGGGGGCAGCGTAATCACCACTTGAGTCAGGTGGAAAGTCATCATGTCACGTTTTTGTCCCACGATATTTTTAAGTCCTGGGGCAAGCTAAAAAAGTACAGCCCTTACGATATCGTCATTATCGATCCTCCAAGCTTTCAAAAAGGCAGTTTTATCGCCGCTAAGGACTATGAAAAAGTCATTCGTAAGATGGATGTTTTATTGTCGGAAGAGGGGGTGTTTCTCGCGTGTTTAAATGCCCCGGAAGTGCGTATTGATGAGTTTAGGTCAATGATTGAAGACAATGCAGAAGATTTTGTGTTTTCTGAGCGTTTGGAGCCGCTGCCATCGTTCCCTGAAAGTGACCCAGGAAGAGAATTGAAAATGCTTGTTTTTCGGCGAGTGTGAAAGTTTTACTGCGACTACCTGGTTAGTTGTTGTAGTAGTCTTCTAGGCGGTAGAGGGGCATGGGTTCATGTATCGCGTTACCCTGAGCAAAGTCGACATCCATCTCCTGTAGCAAATGAATGATTTCATGGCTTTCTGCATACTCTGCGATAATTGCGATATCCATTTCTTTCCCGATGTTGTTTATGGATGAGACCATTGCGCGGTCAAACTTGTCTTTCGTAATGTCACGTACAAATGAACCGTCGATTTTTATGTAATCGACGTGTAAGTTTTTAAGGTAACCGAAAGACGAAAACCCTGTTCCAAAGTCATCGAGCGCTAGGTTACAGCCGAGGGTCTTCAATTCATTCAGAAAATCTTTTGCCTCGTTCAAGTTTTGTATGGCACTTGATTCGGTGATCTCGAAGCAGATTTTTTCACGCGGGAAGGTATAGCTTTCTACAACCTGTAAAATCGCACTGCGAATACGGGGGTTGGCAATCGATTGGCTGGTTAAGTTGATGGAGCAGCAATTTAATAGGGCTGTATGTTCCGGGTGCTTATCAAGATAGTCCAATGCTGTGGTAAGAACCCACAAATCTATTTGTTCAGATAGGCCGAAGCGCTCAACCGCAGGAAGAAATTCACCCGGGAGGACGTGTTGGTTATTTTCGTCCACATAACGAATTAAAAACTCGTAGTGAACATGTTCCGAGTCTTCATCATCCAGTTTAATGATGGGCTGAAAATACAGCTCAAACGCTCCGTCCTGAATGGCTTTTTGTAGGCGGCTGACCCACATCATATCCAGTCGGTTGTGATGGGAGCTGTCTACCTGCTCTGCATAAACCACAACACGGTTTTTACCATCTTGTTTGGCGGTGTAGCAGGCCGCATCTGAAGCGCCTAATAGGTCAATAACGTTATTTAGGCTTGGGGAGCTTAGGGCTACGCCCACGCTAATGCTCTGTCGATAGTTATGCGTCTCCCAGACAAAAGTAAAATCTTCAGCGGCACCGCGCATGCTTTCCGCGATGTTTTTCGCTTCTTCTTCTGAGCTATTTAATTTTACGACGGCGAATTCGTCTCCACCGACACGGGCGAAAAAACTGCGTTCGTCACAGGCCTGCCCAATAATCGACACGAGGTGTTGAAGTAGCCTATCTCCTGCGCCATGGCCGCAGGTGTCGTTCACCACTTTTAATTGATCTACGTCGATATAGAACAGTGCTATGCGTCCACCGCTGTCTTTGGCGATAGACAGTGCCTTTGCGAGATATTTTTCTAGGCCCTCGCGATTGTGCAGCATTGTCAGCTCATCGTATTGAGAATGAAATGAGATGAGTTCGGCCAGGCTTTTCGATTCGCGAATATCCTGAACCAACAGCAGTAAGCCTTCATTGCCACCGGGTAGGGCTACGATGCGGGGCAGTAGTTTTACCCAAAGCGGTTCGTTGTCGTGGTGCTGCAAACGGATATCAATCTCATATGAAATTTTCTTTCGTCGCACTTTCTCTACAGATAGATGCTTGAGACGATCTTGTTCATCTTCTTCGACGAGAGTATTGAGCGACTTACCGATGATGGCTTCAAGGGTTTCGCCGATAAAGCGGGCAAAAGTACGGTTGCAGTCGAGAATGGTGTGTTGTTCGTCAATGATTAAAAACTGTGCAGGGCTGTCGTGAAAAAAAGCATCGAAGCGTGGGCTGTCATTAATATCTAACGCGGAGGGGCATTGTGGGGTGTCTTGCCCTGCACTTATGATTGGGTTATCTCCCCCTTTGGCGGCAAGGGTTAACCATTTTTTGCGTTGGTTTAATTGTGCAAACAACGCGGTGAGAACACAGAGCGTTCCGACTTGTACCGCGAAAGCGATTAATTGCTCTTGTTGCGTTAGGGGGCGCATATATTCTGGCGGCGCAAGGGTTGCGCCTATCAGTAATCCCCCAATAGCGAGGGTAATTAGGCTTACGCCCAAAATAGCAAAGCTGAAGCCTTGAAAGGTAATGCGTGATTTTGCGGTGCTTTGAGCGGCGAAATATTTAACAACGAGAGCGGATGTGGCAAGCGTTAGGAGTATTTGAATTGTTATGATGATTAACATTCCATTCGCGTCCATCGAGGTGAGCAATATCGACCTAAGTGCGCATCAACGTGCAGTGTTTCTGACATGTAATCTGGGAAGCCTTTTTAAAGTGTAGCAGCAAATGAGGGGGGGCAATTTCGTTCATTCGCCCCGGCAACAGAGGAGACGCTTATGGGGGCGTTTTCCGCGACAGAAAAGCTTGTTTTTTACGTTTCATGTTAACGAGGTGGGATTTGGGATTGAAGGCGGGGCTATAGAAAATCCCGCGATTTCATCATATATCGTAACACCAGGTTTTTAAGCGCCTCTGATGACCCATGCTGAACCGTATGCTTAATATGATCGATACGACGCCCCATGGGCTGCTCAGATTGATTGCTGGGCTCTGTATGGAGGTTTAAGTGAGCTTCGTTATCAATACTCGTCAATAGATTAAAGCCCCTGTGAGACAATACAGCGTCTTCTACGGCTTCTTGCTTTACCGTGGTGGCGTAGTGGATGTAATCGGCATCTTTGAGCCACACCATCGCGCTAAAGCACGATTCAAAGCGCGGGCTGTGAAGCCCGAATTCATCTGGGGCGTCTGGCCCTGAAATATCTTCTACGTAAAGCGTTGTTTTCACTGGAAAACGACGAAACAGCATCAGCAATATTTTTGCCGTATCTTTGCAAAAGTCGTCAATATGTAGGTCGCCAATGGGTTCTTTCATAGTGCAGATATCAGGGTCAGAGCGCCATCGCTGGCTTTATTTTTTATAGGCCTGTAAGAATATACCGAACTTTTCAATGGCTTCCGTTATCTCATTTGCCTGAGGCAAAAATACGATGCGGAAATGATCCGGGTCCGGCCAGTTAAAGGCGGTGCCCTGCACCAGTAGGATTTTGTCTTTTAACAGAAAATCCAAAATCAGTTTCTGGTCATCTTTTATATCGTACATTTCCCTATCGATTTTAGGGAACAGATAGATAGCACCCTTGGGACGCACACAGCTAATGCCCGGAATTTTTTCCAAGGCGTCACATGCGGCATTTCGCTGCTCAAGTAGACGGCCGCCGGGCAGAATCAGTTCGTTAATACTTTGGTAACCGCCCAATGCGGTTTGTACCGCATACATGGCCGGAACGTTGGCGCACAAGCGCATAGATGAAAGCATTTCTAGGCCTTCAATGTAGCCTTTTGCTTGGTCCTTCGCGCCGCTGATCACCATCCAGCCAGAACGGAAGCCGGCTAGGCGGTAGGATTTGGATAGCCCGTTAAAGCTGATGCACAAAACATCTTGTGCAATTTTTGCCATGGGGATGAACTCGGCGTCTTCATATAAAATCTTTGAGTAAATCTCATCGGCAAACAAAACGAGTTTATGTTCGCGTGCGACTTCCACCAACTGTTCTAGCATTTCTTTGCTATACACCGCGCCGGTGGGATTGTTGGGGTTGATCACAAGTAGCGCACGCGTATTTTTTGTGATTTTGGATTTGATATCGTTAATATCAGGATACCAATCTGCAGCTTCGTCGCAGTGATAGTGCACGGGATTTCCACCGGATAGGTTCACGGCGGCTGTCCACAAGGGATAATCGGGGGAGGGGATCAATACTTCGTCGCCCGTGTTGAGCAAGGCCTGGCAGGCCATGACGATGAGTTCGCTCACACCGTTGCCGAGGAAAATGTCATCGACATCGACACCGGGAATTTCTAACTGCTGACATTCCTGCATGATCGCTTTACGGGCGGCAAACAAACCTTTGGATGCAATATAACCTTGGGCATTGCGCATATTGTGAATAACGTCCGCGATAAGCTCGTCTGGGGCGTCAAAGCCAAACGGCGCTGGGTTACCGATATTCAGTTTTAATATACGATGGCCTTCTTCTTCTAAGCGATTTGCGTGCTCAAGAACGGGGCCGCGAATGTCGTAGCAGACGTCTGCTAGCTTTTCCGATTTGTTAATCCGTTGCATAACGATTTCAGTATTGTTTTCACAGGTTTTGAGTTAGTTTAGGAGGCTTAGGCCTTGAACCTTAAACCTTCCATATTATGAGGTGCGATTATGGCAGATGATTCTTTAAAAGACGATGCGTACTGGCGAGATAAGCTGTCTGCAGACGAATACCGTATTTGTCGGGAGAAGGGGACAGAACCGCCTTTTACGGGATGTTTCTGGGATCATAAAGGCGATGGCCATTATCGCTGTAAGTGTTGCGGTGATGTTTTGTTCAAGTCGGCCACAAAATATGATTCGGGTTCGGGCTGGCCAAGCTTTTATCAAGCGGCGTCGTCTGAGGCGATTGTTGAGCACACCGATACCTCGTTGATGATGAGCCGCACAGAAATCGTGTGTGCGACATGTGGTTCTCATTTGGGCCATGTATTTTCGGATGGGCCAGCGCCCACGGGGATGCGATATTGTGTCAATTCGGCGTCCCTTGATTTTGATGACGGCAAGGAGATGAATAAGTCGTAAATGAAAACGTTCAGTGAAATATACCAACTCGCTTGCCTGCACAAAGGGGGCGAAGACGCGGTTGAGGGTTTACTTCCAACGGTCTGTAACGATGAAGAATTAAATTCGAAGAGCGATGACTATTACCTATCCAATATGTCGCGTCGTGTATTTAGAGCCGGCTTAAAACATGCCATGGTGGATAAAAAATGGCCTGGCTTTGATGCGGCCTTTAAACATTTCGATCCCTTTTACTGTGCTATGTTGAGTGAAGACGACATCGATGCAGCGATGAAAAATAAGACCATTATTCGGCATCGCGGTAAGCTGCTGTCCATTCGTGCCAATGCGCAGTTTGTTATTGAGCAGTCTCGTGAGTACGGTGGTTTTGGCGCGTACTTAACGCACTGGGCTCCAGATCAAACGTTATTGTTGTGGTGGGACCTGAAGAAAAAAGGCAAGCACCTGGGCGGTGCTTCCGGCCCGTCTTTTTTACGCATGGTAGGGAAAGATAGTTTTTTACTGACACGTGATGTTGTAGCAGTACTCAAAAATAATGATGTTATCGCGAAAGAGCCCACCTCAAAAGCCGATCTTCGTGAAGTGCAGAAAGCATTTTTAACATGGCAGGCTGAGTGTGGTCGTCCATTGTCAGAGATTAGTCGTATCGTATCTTTTACCGCGACTTAAAAACGCCCTAACAACCGTTAAGCGATTCTGGAGCATAATAATGATAAAAACACTGTTCAATATCGAATGCCTTTTGATTGTGATGATGTTGCTCGCAATGATCGCGCAACGTTTTCAGCTCCTGCCGTTTAAATTGGCATTTGGTGGGTTTTCGCTGGCATTGCTCGCGGCCGCTCTGGTGTCTGCCGTGGCGTTAGTGATGTTGCTGTTGTCGTTTGGCGTTATTTCTGCCGACTCTCGCAGTTTATCCGCCGCCACCTTTGCGATTGGCGCGGTGCCATTGGTGTTGGTTATTCTGCTTGTTGGAAAGGGTTTTAAGGTGCCGAAAATCCACGATGTTTCAACCGATTTGGAAAATCACCTTCAGTTTGTTCATACGAAAACATTGCGCAGCAATGCTGAAAATAGTGTGGACATTCCTTCTGCAAAGGTAATGCGTTTACAGAAAGCGTATTACACGACGCTGGCGCCGCTTAATACGGCGGACTCAGAATCCGCAGCGTATGAAAAAGCACTTCACGTATCATCCCGTCTTGGTTGGACGGTGACCCATAAGGCCCCCGAGCATTTCACCTTCGAAGCATCTGAGAGTACGGCACTTTTCGGTTTCGTTGATGATATTGTTGTGCGAGTAAGTAAGGCTGATAGCGGAAGTATTATTGATATGCGTTCGGTATCGCGTGTGGGGGTAAGTGATTTAGGTGCGAATGCCAAAAGGATAGAGCGGTTTCAGGCGGCGTATCGGGAGGAGTAAGCTAGTCGTAAACGTTTTTCTTCTTCCAGATATCTTCTTGGTCGGAGGAAAACTTGTCCCATTCGCCTTGCACTTCTTCGGCTTGATCTTGATCTTCCGCTGATATTGGCGCGGCCTGTTCCTCCTCTGTGAGGCGCTCTTTGAGCTGAGCAACAATCGCTTTGATCTGGTCTAGGCGCTTTTTCATCACATCTGATTTCGATTCTCTTACGATAAGGTTTTGCGCAAGATCGAAGTAATGAATGGCGAGTTTGGTTTTGCCCGCTTGCCGTGCTTGGTTTCCGTTCAGTACATGCCCGTCAACGGTGACTTGTAATGATAAGGCCTTAATCTGGTTGCGAAATACTTGGGCTTGATTGCGAGGAATTGTCTGTTTCGCCTCAAGCTTATAGATGTATTTATGCAACTCCTCCAAGCAAGCGCGAACGTCTTTAATTTGTTGAGGGTTATCCAGCGTGGGCGGTGTTGATGTTGGGGGTTGGCGCTGGGTTTCTGACATTTGCGAGTTGACCACCTGGAAGTCTTGCAGATGAGCAGGGTCCTTGGGGTCTAGCTTGGACAGTTGCTCGCTGACATCCGCCAAGCTGCGTTGTACAAGTATTTTGAGTTCTTTGGTGAGGAATCCTGGAGGAAAGCCGTTAAGCATGAACTTAAAGCTACGTGACCGGGATTTGAGCGCGCTGGTCATGCGAATACGCTGTTCCCGCTTAGTTTGCACTGTTTGCTGGACGAACGCATAGCTTACCAGTGCGCCCAGTAATATAACGATAACGACGATGATGGAAGCGGTAGACATAAGCGCTGATTTGTTCCTCTCTCTATACCCAAGGCTAGTCATTTAGGGGGGGAGACGCAAATAATTGGCCAATTAATTTGCTTGTTAAGTGTTTAAAAACTAAGCATTTTGTGTTTTTGAGTTTCTTTCTGCATATGGAGAAAAAAATCCTTAACCAAGTTGTTGACAGGAACCCGGATGCTCAATAGAATGCGCCCCTCTTTGAGATTAGCGTCCTGTCCCCATCGTCTAGAGGCCTAGGACACCGCCCTTTCACGGCGGTAACAGGGGTTCGAATCCCCTTGGGGACGCCAATTTCAAGTGCGGAAATAGCTCAGTTGGTAGAGCACAACCTTGCCAAGGTTGGGGTCGGGAGTTCGAGCCTCCTTTTCCGCTACAATTGAAAAACCAGCCTTGTGCTGGTTTTTTTATGCCTGTCTATATCACGTATATTCTCTGAACGTCACGCTGGAACCATCTGTGTGAGCTGTAGACTAAGATTCTCCCATCTCCGCCTGCCATAGGATTAGGTGATATGTTCGGTTTTGAACCTTTTCAGCCACTCTTTACGCCTCAGGGTATGCGTTCTTCTAAGCTGCGTATGCGGGGTTCAAAGCCTTCGGTAGGCTTGAGCCGGTATGTGCATTCTTTCGTTCAAGTATCCGTGGATAAGCCCACACCATACCCCGTGATCCCCGATGGCATCGCCTCTCTTTTCATCAGTAAGCATGCCACGCTGTTGGTGGCCGCGATGACCAAGGTGACCGAATTTACACTCCCCGAACCCGGAGATTATTTTGGTGTTCGTTTTGTGCCAGGGGCTATACATCGTATATTGGGGCTAGACCTTAGCGAGACGCGCGATCAGATTATCGACACATCGCGCTTTAAGGGGAGTGTGTTAGCAGGTCTTCACGCAAAGCTTTATCCCGCTTCATATGAAAAGAAGGTTGCCGTTACCGAGTCTTTGTTAGGTGAATGCTGGGCAGAAGCGGAGAAGAAAAGTGCTAAGGTCCTGGATATGGCGTTAAGGTTTATCTACTCAGCTCAAGGCAGGTTGTCTATTGAAGACGGCTTGGCGGATAAGCTGAGTATTAGCCCTCGGCAGCTTAACCGTATTTTTTCTACCCATATTGGGATGAGCGCTAAGCGTTTTGCTCAGGTGATACGGATGCAAAACGTATGTGCGTATTTGGAAGGGGCCCCCTCAGGCTCTCTTATGGCGTCTGAGATCTACGGGTATTTTGATCAAGCTCACCTGCTTAAGGATTTTAAGAAGCACCTGAGCGCCTACCCAGAGGCTTTCTTTAAGCGTTTTCAGTCCGATTTTTACAATACGGATAAGTCTTAGATCACGATACTGCCATAACGATTAGCTTATGGAGTACGTTTATGTTCTTTTCTCATACAGATATTCTCGAAATGGGCGAGGGGGCCTTTTTCGGGCCGGGTAATGCACAGCTCCCCAATTCTGAAATGTTGATGATTGACCAAATCACCCACATCTCAACGTCCGGGGGCGCCTTCAATCGCGGTAAGTTAGACGCGACCTTTGCTGTGACGCCTCAACAGTGGTTTTTCCCTTGTCATTTTAAAAACGACCCGGTGATGCCTGGTTGCCTCGGGCTGGACGCGTTATGGCAGTTGCTGGGGGTATTCCTCGGTTGGTCTGGTTTGCAGGGCAGGGGGAGGGCTCTTGGGGTCGGGAATGTGAAGTTTAGTGGTCAAATCTTTCCCGATGCGGGGGCGATACGCTATGTGCTTGATATTAAACGGATAATTACTCGCCCGCTTGCGATGGGTATTGCCGATGGGTGCGTGGTACTCGATGATAAAGTGATCTATCGAGCTGAAAACTTAAAGGTGGGTTTGCTTGGGGTTTCTTAGCAATGGTAAGGCGGGTGCCGCGGCGATGAGCCTATATTTACGGGAGCGCTGTAAATATGTCCCTATACGCTCGGCTCGGGCTCCATGCTTCGCTCTAACGCCTATGTCCCTATAGGCGTCAGCTTCGGCATCCATGCCTCAGATGTCCCGAAAACATAGGCTCATCCCCTAAATCTTCTATAACGTCGCAAAATTAATTTAGTGCAAGCGCCCTTTTTCCTCCTGTTCCACTAACAGAACAAGCTGTTCGTATTCTGCATCTTCCTCTCCAGCGGCTAATAGCTCATGATAGCGCTCCTCAAGCGTTTGGAAGTGAGAGATTTCTTCATCTCCGAGGTAATGCATACAATCACCGCCGAAATACCAAAATAGTGCACGGGGTACGCTGGGCATGAGATGTTGATAATTGCCGACAAGTTGTGAGAGCAGCCATTGCCCTAGATCGAGTTGTTCCTCTGCGGGTGTATCAGGCTCTTGGACTTTATCGAGTTTTTCTATGAAGTTTGCTTGAAGTTCGTCCACCTCGTCGCCATTAAATGGCGGAGTGTTTTTAATCTGTTCGGCGAGCTGCTGCAGAAGTTTTCGATGGTAAGTTTGGTAGCTTGTGTTCGACATAATCAACGTTTCAATTAAATTAGGTTTCAGAATATGACCTTGGCACTTGAAATTCAAGGCTTACACAAAGTATATGGTGACCGGTTTCAAGCCCTAAAAGGTATTGATCTGAAAGTAGAGCAGGGTGATTTTTTTGCCTTGCTGGGTCCCAATGGGGCAGGGAAATCTACGACCATCGGCATTGTCAGTTCGCTGGTAAAAAAGACCTCAGGCAAAGTAAAAATATTTGATCATGATATCGATGAAAATTTTTCTTTGGCTAAGCAATCCCTAGGCATTGTGCCGCAGGAATTTAATTTTAGCGTATTCGAAAAAATTAAAGACATATTGATTAACCAAGGCGGCTATTTCGGATTGCCCCGGCAGCTGGCGGTTGAGCGGGCGGACAAATATTTAAAGCAATTAGGCTTGTGGGACAAACGTGATGAGCAGGCTCGTCATCTTTCCGGAGGCATGAAGCGCCGTTTAATGATTGCGCGTGCACTGGTGCATGAGCCAAAGCTATTAATTTTAGATGAACCTACAGCAGGGGTTGATATAGAACTTCGGCGGTCAATGTGGGAGTTTTTGGAAGAAATTAATGCGGCAGGGACAACCATTATTTTGACCACGCATTATTTAGAAGAGGCGGAGAGCCTTTGCCGTAACGTTGCGATTATCAGCAACGGCGAAATCGTAGAAAATACCAGCGTCAAAGATTTACTGAAACAGCTGAACAAAGAGGTCTTTATTCTCGATACCCAAAGCGCTGTGCCGTGCTGCCCAGAGGTAGCGGGTTATCTCATTAACAAAGTGGATGAAACATGCATAGAAGTTGAAGTAGATAAAGGCCAATCGCTCAATGCTTTGTTTGATGGTTTATCAAAATCTTCAATAGACGTATTGAGTATGCGCAATAAGGTGAACCGCTTGGAAGAACTGTTTGTTTCATTGGTCAATAAGAATGCAGAGGAGAATGCGCATGTTAGCTAGTGCACAGTTCACCGCATTCCGCACTATTTTTCGTAGGGAAATCCGCCGTTTTATGCGGATATGGGTGCAGACACTGATCCCCCCGGTGATCACCATGGTGCTGTATTTTTTGATTTTTGGTAGCTTGATTGGGTCGCGTATTGGTGAAATGGGTGGCTTTGATTATATGGCCTTTGTGGTCCCTGGTTTGATCATGATGTCCGTCATTAATAACTCATATTCTAATGTTGTTTCCTCTTTTTACAGCGCAAAGTTTACCAAGAGTGTCGAAGAGCTGTTGGTCAGCCCAACACCGAACTACATTATCTTATTGGGTTTTGTTTTAGGGGGCGCTTTACGGGGGTTGTTTGTTGGTGCGATTGTCACGGGTTTGTCCCTGTTTTTTACGGAATTGCATATTCATAATATTATGGTCACTGTCGGTGTCATATTTTTGACTGCATTATTATTTGCGATTGCTGGGCTGATTAATGCCATCTACGCAAATTCGTTCGACGATATATCGATTATTCCGACCTTTGTCTTAACCCCATTGACGTATTTAGGTGGCGTATTCTATTCGATCGATCTTTTACCGACGTTTTGGCAGGGGGTGTCGCAACTTAATCCGGTGTTATATATGGTTAACGCATTCCGATTTGGTTTTTTGGGTGTGTCGGATGTGAGCATCACGGCGTCGTTTTTCGGGATAGCCGGTTTTCTTGTGATGCTTTTTTGTTTCGCACTATATCTATTAGAAAATGGTAAGAGGCTGCGCAGTTAGTCAGCGAGATTTTTTATGACACATAATATTACCCTGGGCCAAAAGGCACTATACCCGGATACCTATGATGCGGCGTTGTTAGAGCCTATAGCCCGCGAACTCTCGCGTTCCGAATTGGGCCTTAATGGCGCCTTGCCGTTTCACGGTACTGATATTTGGACTGGTTATGAATTGTCGTGGTTGGGGACCTCGGGTAAGCCTGAAGTCGCGATCGCTGAGTTTTCTTTCCCTGCGACTAGCGCCAATATTATTGAGTCTAAATCGTTTAAATATTATTTGAATTCTTTTAATCAGACGAAATTTGATAGCTGGGAGCAGGTTCAGAATACGTTAGCGCAGGACCTTTCGTTAAATGCGGAAGGTCAAGTTGGGGTTGCCTTGTATTCGCCAGAAGATTTTTCTGCACCTGAAAAGTTTCCGGGGACATGTGTGGATCGCCTTGACGTGAGTATTGGCCTGTATTCGCCGAATGCGAACTTGTTGACCTGCAGTGAAACCAAGGTCAGTCAGCGTGGCATGTATAGCCATTTACTGAAAAGTAATTGCCCTGTGACGGGGCAGCCAGATTGGGCCTCGGTTTGGATTGAATATTCTGGTAAAGAAATCACCCCTGAAAGTTTTTTGACATATATTGTGTCTTACCGGCAGCACCAAGACTTTCATGAAAACTGCGTAGAGCGTATTTTTTGCGATCTCTTAGCGCGCTGTGAGTGCGATGCCTTAAGTGTATATGCACGTTATACGCGGCGAGGAGGCTTAGATATTAATCCGTTTCGTAGCAGTGTTGAGCGCGAAATTCCGTTTAAACGTGTTGCCAGGCAATAGTTTTATTCGGCAGCGGGTTAAACAATCTTGTTTTTAACGCGGTCAACGATGAGTTTAAGGGATTCAACAATACGGTCTTTATCGTAGTTCCGTATTTTGTCTAGATCCAGGTGCATTGAAAAACCTTCTGTATTTTCTTCAAAATAGCTTTGGTTGCGCCCGAGGTTTTTCCTGAAATCGACCACTTGATATACCTTGATTGGGTGGCTAAAACCTTTGACGGTTATTTCACCTTTATCGCGGCACATAATCGTATCTTTTACGAGCGACCAGGTTTCGTGAGATATTAAAATTTCCCCGGGGTCTGCGGCTGATTCTAAGCGGCTGGCGAGGTTCACGTGGGTGCCAAGTACGGTGTAATCCATATAATGACTTGTGCCAAAGGTGCCAACGGTACAATAGCCCGTGTTGATGCCCATGCGAATACGCAAAGGTTTTTTAATACCTTGGTTGTACCATTTGTTTTGCAGCTCTTTCATCTTTTTACGCATCTCCACCGCCATAGACACACAGCGGACACAGTCCGCTTTTAGGCCTTGGCTATGGGAATCGCCAAAGAGAATCATCAAGCCGTCGCCCATAAACTTATCGACGTTACCTTTATAGTGGGCGACGATCTTTGTCATTTCCGCCAAGTAATGATTTAGCAAGGCTGCGATCGTTTCAGATTCCAACTCTTCCGATAGTGAGCTAAAGCCTTGGATATCAGAAAAGAACACCGTAATACGTTTGCGTTCGGTTTTTAACGAATCTTCGCGCCCTTCATTGACCGCTTTCCATACGGAAGGGGTTAAATAGCGTGAGATTTTATACGTGCGTAGTTTGTGAAGGGTGGTTTCATTGGCGAGTTGTTTCGCGCCCAACTCTAATCGTCGAATATGGGAATGTAGGTAAAAAGCATAGGCGCAAAAATAGGTGAAAATGCTGATGGCACTTGCGACGCCGATGGTGACATCCGTGGAAAATTTCCATTGCGGTTGGAAAAATAAAAATGTTAGGCCCACTCCGCAGGCAAACGCGACATTGTCTACGACCCATTTCCGTAATCCGCCAAGAATTAGGGCATTGAATTGGATCATGATGATAAAGAGTAGTGTCGGGAGGACGGTAAATTGCACAAAGCTCAGAATAAAGCCAATAAGTACAGCATCCGCAGATGAAAGGTAGTCAAATACCTTATCGAATTGAGACTTCTTTACCCATTTTAAATAGAAGTAGCTGATTAATGTGTAGCTAAAAGCGATGGCCATTAAGGCCAATTCAATTTTGGACGGGGATGAGAGAAAACTATTGGACGCTACCGTCGCCGAGGCTGCAAAGCAGATGATCGCCCGAAGTTCATTTTTTTGAAACGGGGTGGCGAGTGCGTGATCGTCATTTTCTGGCAAGGCTGCTTGCATAGCTAATTCGTTATTATATTCAGATGCGTACTAGATCTTCAGTCCTTTGGCGAACATTGTCAAATTTTAGAGTGGGGTGGTCGATAGATGTACGAACTTTATGTGTTATTGCTTTAATTTTAGATCTAGGTATTTTTCTTCTAGGTTGGCATATCGTGTTTCCAAGTCCGCCACCTCTTTTTTCAGTTTGGCTGCGTCACCATTGTCGACGGGAATGGACGATTTATCTTCTTTAAGTTTTTTGGTCAGTTTTCGATTCTCGGAAGTGAGGGCGTAGACCTTGAGCTCATATTCGTCTTTTTGTTTTCGCATTTCTTGCATTTGGGTTTTGAGGCTTGGCAGTGCTTTTAGGCGGCCTTTAAGCTGATCGAGCTCTTTGTGTGCATTATTGAGTTCGTCTTCCATTAGCTGAATGCAGGTTTCGGATTCCTGAATGAAGCGTTTTTGCTTATCGAGCTCTCCTTTGAGGCCTTCCATTATTTGATTGCGTTCTTCGTCTGAGTTGGCGCCTTTTAGCTTTTCTTCCAGCTCTGTAATTATTTTGTGTTGATCTGCAGCGACCATCCGCAAATGGCGTAATTCGCCTGCGGTTTCGGCATCGGTTACTTTAACCGTCTCGATAATGGTTTCTGGATCGCCTACCCCCTGTTGGATCATTTTATCGATATTGCCGTAGGAGGCGTGATAGCCCTCTAAAGCGCTTTCGAACTTATCGCCATTTTCGACTTCGGATGCCATCGCACTGAGGTCGTTGTAGTGCTCCTGGGCTTTGTTTTTGCTCTCTTCCCATTGCTCCTCAAGGTCGAAGTAGAGCGCTTTAAATTTTTCTAAGTTATTGATTCGTTTCTTGGCGTTGGTCAGTTCCTGATTGAGTGCTTCTATATCGGCGTGATCCGCGACCTCTTCAGCTTCGGGGGTATAGTCTTCGTAAAAGTCGAATATCTGCTGATACTTCCCGCGGATGAGGGACCAGTTGATCTCTTCGTCTTCCGACTCAATGACAGAAAGAAGCGCCTCTTTTTCAGCCAGCAGCATGGCATATCTGAGCGCCGCAGCTCGACGAGGAAGGTCGGTGTCTGGCGCTAAGTCTAAAACGATGTCTCGGTCAGGGCTGAGACTCTTGTGGTGGTCGCGTGTTATTTCTATCTGATCGCCCACATGATCCAAAAAGGATTTACATAGGGCAAGGGGGGTGTCGGCAGCCGCTTCTGGCGGGGGTGGGGATGATTTTGCCGTTTTTAGATCCCCAACAAGTTCGGTCATCCGACCTTGAAGTTTCTTGATGAGGTTACGTAAAGATCTGTTTTGGTATAGCAGGATGATGCAAAAAATAAGCAGCACAGCGGCGACTTCAGCGGCAGCAATGAGAGCGATATTGTCCAATTGCATTTGTCTAGAAAGCCCTGTCTTTAAGAGTTATGAACCGGTTTACTGCTTATGCAAATATGTAAGGAGTATGGCCCAGAATTCGCAGTTTCGCGACATAAAGGCGTTAATTTAGGTTCTACTTATGGGTTTTCCCTGTAATTCATTGATTTTTAGAGGGTTTAGGGTGTTAAGGCGGTATTTTTCTGCGTTATCTACATGTGTAAGAGCCCCCTGTTTAGGGGGCCTGCGGTGTGGGATTTACACTACTGACGATTGTTGCTCTGTTGTCTGCTTTGCAAGTGCAACCGGCGAACGGTTAACCTGTCGCGCATTTTTTCCATTTTGCTCGCGAGGGTCTTCATTCTTTGGTTTTTGAACTCCGACTTTCTAAAGTTAGAGAATTTCAGAGGCTTTGTGCGGTAAGCGTTTTCAACCAGATCAGCGGTCGCGTTGGGAATGCTCGATACGTTAGAAAGGCTAAGGTTGCGAAGGGTAAGAGGTCCAGAGACTTTATGGTCATTAAACATCAACCCGAAAAAGTCCAACGTCAGCCAATGCCTGCCTTTCGTTAACGAGGTTCGTGTTTGTGCCCACCCGATGGCATCACCCCGCGTGTTGTATAGGCTGCCAGCCATATGAAACTCACCCTCTTGATCCACGGCTACTTCAACGCCGATCTGTAAATCGCCGTTTTTACGGACTTCATTAAACTTACCCGTTGTGTGGATGTGGGGGCGACTGTAGAGGAAGCCCGACGATCCCTGAATCCATCTACCATCTATGGTTTCGGCTTGAATCTTAACGAGAAATGACGCCGCAATATTGGGTTGGTGTTGCGCGTCTAGGTCGAATGAGGCCGTGTATATGCCATCTCCTCTGCGCACATCAGCCCCTTTACCGTCGTCGGCAAATGTTACTGAGGTGACGTGTTGCCGTTGCTGGTTTTCGATATCGGCAACAAGGGCGTTCACCACATATCGTGAGAACCACTTGTTAAGGGTTTCTCCTTCCTGTTCTGGTGCAACCGTGGCGTAAAGAACGACGGGTTCCGGGTATTGAAAGCTCTGTTTCTCGGGCCAGAATGTGATGACGGGATCGTTTTTCGAGGGGCCGTGTACTGAATGAGGGTCAGCCGCTAGCCGCGCCAAAATAGGGTCTAGGTCTCGTTTTTTTAGCGAGTGGGAATTATCCGGGTAACGCGCTCTGCTTTGGTAGTCTTCGATGGTGTTGTCGAGGACTTCGATCATCGCATCGAGCTCGGGTGTTGCGAAAGCAGATACCGAGATCAGTGAGGATAGTAGTGAAATAATGACAATGTTTCTCATGATCGGACTCCTTAGTAAAGTTGAGAGATGAATTCAGCAGTGCTCATTGAGCTATCTACTATGGTGTTGGCGGGGCAGGGGAACCCTCCGCATTTCCATATCCCGTCTGGGATTTGGCGTCGTGTCGCGGAATCGCTGGCATCACGGATATTGCTATGATTTTCGTGGGCAGTATCTAAGTTCTTAAAACCGGAGGATTCTTGTTTGTTGCCATTGCCGCACACATTTGATTTGTTATAGCTACGTGTGGGATCGCCGCCACACGCGTAAATACTGGCAAATTGCACCACTCCGTCATCCTCGCCACTTAAACAGGCACTTGCGCCAAAGATGGCTTCATAGCCTCCCGTCAGCCAGATCGTGCGATAGGGCGCATTCGCGTTATTGCGCACTTGCACGTCGTTTGATGAGCGTAACCAATAGGTGGCATCGTCACAGTCTTGAATGAAGCCACCCAGGAAATTACAGATTGCGCCGCCATCACCACAAACACTATCTGCGCCTTCTGAACCTCTATGGGCGCCACTCAGCGAATAGACCAGGCTGATACGACTACCGACAGTACTGAAAGGCCAGCCATTTTTGTTGTAGTTAGGATCATTGGAGCGGGCGTTGCCGAGAATGTAGTCCATGATGGTATTTCCCATGCTATGGGCGACAACAATAAATTCGCCCCCTTGGGAGTGACTCTTACTGCATTTTTTCCCGCCGGAGTCTGTTTGGCCATTGGTGGCTCTAACGATTTCGTTTGCCACTTCACCAGCCGTTTGAGATTCAAAATAAGGGCGTGTTCCGTTATACCCGACAACGTAATACGAGGTGGCGAAATTTCGCGTCGCCGTCTTGATGAAATCTTTACTGCCCTTTTTCCAATAGTTTCGAGCAGTGTTATAGCTGGTGTATGTGCCGCTATCCGTTTGTTTTCCGTGCACAAAAATCAAGCAGGTTGATGAGAAGGCGATGGTGCTTAAGCTCCACCCGAGCGCTATACAGAGTAGGCAAATTATTTTTTTCATACTTAACTCCAATGTAATGTTGTACCAGTCTGTCGGTACGTTAGGGTTGGTTGTGATGGTTAATCGCAGGGCACAGCGCGTCCTCCATTGAAAATGGTGAAATGAACTGTGTTAGGCACTCTTTTTAGGCTTATGCGACGACAGATGCGATGACGATAGGCATCACTGCGAAAGCGAATACGGCAAAGCGCTTCATCCTTTGCGTATCAAACTCCGGGAATTTTGCCCTCGATTATTCTGATTCTTATGAGGGCAGATGAAGTATAAGTTAAACATCTGTTTTAAACGTATGTTGAGGGAAGCTGGTGCCACATAAATTGGGCGAGTGTTTATTTTTTTGATGAAGCGCACAATTTGCCTGCGAGATAATGTGAGGCGGGGGTGTCGGTTGTGTCCATCAACGTTGATAGTCGTTTTGAATGCTGGTTTCTCTAGGTCGGCAAGTGCCGCCATTAATATTTTTTGTATAAAAAGGCGTCAATTATGGGTATACTCCGCCTTGAATAAAAAAGCCAAACACTTACACGGAAGCAGGTGAACTCCTCAAGGATGAACGCCAAGCTTCCCATGATCTAACACTTGACCATCTGGGGCTGGGCAAATATGTTTAAATCACTCCCCTGTGCAGGGGTATTCCTTACGGTTTCCGTTTCCACTGTTTCTCTTACCCTATTGAGCCAAAGCGTTGTCTCTTTTGAAACCTGTCACCAAGCGGTTCAGAGTGCTTGATTCGCAAAAATAATGGGATGGATTTTTCGTAGAAGGCAAAAAAATGGTTGTACTCAAAATACTAGGGATCCTCTTTCTCGCCTTGATAATTTTAGTTCCTTTGATGGAGCGATTTACCAAACCAATGAAAGACGAAGAGGTCAGTAAAATTTCTCGTTGGGTGATTCCTCTAGTCGCATTGTTGCTAGTTGTTCAGCTGCTCGCGCATTGGGTAAATTAGCACTTAATAAAAAGTGATGAATTTTTTCGGTTGGCCGGATGTTTTTTGTTTGTCATCTGGGGTTGATCTTCGATATGTTTTCGGTTTGATTTGTACGATAAATGGGTCGACAGGGGCTGTGTCATTGATACTTGATCTAAGTTTGGTGGTGGAGCGTTAAACCTCCAGCATTGCGTGCTTTCGGGCAGTCTGCATAGGGGCTGAATGTCGCTATGTAGTACGTCTACCCTTCGAACTTCTCGCTTAACGCTTGTTTTGTATTGGGGGGATTAAGGAGTCATGTGTTCTAAACGTGTGTAACGGAATACGCAGTATTCAACGTAAGGAGAAAAGAGAGGAATGAAATATATAAACCAAAAAGGAGAAACTATGAAAACTTTTCTAATAACTATCACATCAATTATTTTTTCAGTCAGTGCAGGAACCGCTTCAGCTCACG
Source organism: Agarilytica sp. (assembly GCA_045430345.1). Classification (GTDB taxonomy): domain Bacteria; phylum Pseudomonadota; class Gammaproteobacteria; order Pseudomonadales; family Cellvibrionaceae; genus Agarilytica. The sequence continues at coordinate 73,183 of JAILXT010000001.1, forward strand.
GAGATATCGGTTCTGTTGGTGCAGGGGTGGGTGCCTCTTATGGATTTGTTGGTGCTAGTTTTGATAAAAGTTTCACCAAAAATCTTTATGGGTCCGTCGGACTTGGTTCTGCCGGTGACGACCTTGGTTACAATGTTGGTCTTCGATATTACCTTCAAGAGGCTGAAAAAACATGGCGGCCCCGTCTTGTTTTGAACTATGGGACAAATGGGGTGATCAGTACCCAGACTTGCTTTTTTAGTAGTTGTAGTGAAGAGGAATACGAATCTTTTGAGGGTTGGTCTATTGGGGTCGGACAAAGCGTTGGTTTTGGAAGCAATCAGAAGCATGGGTTTGAGTTTGATTTACTATTTATTGCTGATGATGGGGGTTTAGCGGATCGTGTCGATGAGCTTGAGGACGAAGGGTTTGATGCTGATGATGGTTTCGGAAAAGTCTATTTTTCTATCGGGTATCGCTTTAGTTTTTAAATAGGTATAAAAAGGGACGTATTTTTTCTCTTTGCTAAGAGTGGTGCAACCGGAGTGTTCACGTCCATTACTACGTGCCTCCGGGCAGTTTTACAGTCTGCAGCGACTCGGTCATGTGAGGGCCGAGACTGTAGCTATTTAAAGAGGCGTGTGATGTGATCCTCCCTATTAATCAAAAATGCCCTCAACCATTGATTCTAGTTCGGTAATCTCGTGAATAATTGATGAGAAACATTCTGCTTTTATATTTGCCCCCTCAAGTAGCCCGGCCGGCAAAACGGCATATAGCTCGTCGACATCGTGATTCAAATAATTTTTTTGGATGAACTTGCTTAGAGCCAAAATATAAGCGAGCTCACTGCCTTTACTTTTTTCCGGTTGATGCTGCCAGCGCAGTGCGACACCAATAAAATCAGGGAACCGCCAGCGTTTTGCTAACTCAGCGCTGACCTCTGATGCCGTTACTCCAAGCGTTGCTTGCTCTAAGGTTTCACGAGGTTCGCCATTGGCGACGGCTGCGAGCACGTTCTCTGTTTCATCGGGAAATGAGGCTAACATGAGTAATGTGCCAATATCGTTTATCATCCCACAAGTGAAGGCAATTTCTCTGTCCGCTTGCCCATACTTGGCCAGCACTTTAGATATTGCGGCGATTTCGAAACAGCTTACCCAAAACGATTTTTTATCAAACGTTCTTGGGTAGTCAAAAGCGCCAGCAAGACCGCATGCCAGCACTAAGTTGCGGACACTATTAAATCCAAGCCGTACAACGGCGTCGTTAACTGAGGCAATTTTTCGCCGTCCCCCCATCTGAGCGGAATTGGCCAAGCGTAAAATTTTCGCCGTAATGACCGGGTCGTTCGCTAATTTTTTGGCAATATCTTCAATTTTTACATCTTCATCATCAAATGAATCTATAAGCTCTTGAACAAGTTCTGGCACGGAAGGCAACTTAGTCGCGCCATTGAATATGGAAGCAAGGCTCATAGTGTCGACTCGTTAGGGAAGGAAATAACTAAAGTTTAGATGAATATTTGTGGGTTTCCCAAGATGAAGATACTGCCGACAACGGTGTTTTTATTACTATAGCAGTATCGCTGGCGAAGTTATGAACTCGACACGAAAAACGTAATGTGTCGTCAAAGGCTTATTTAGCCTCTAGCGGTTCAGTGGGATGGTCGTGGTATGTGTTTACAATTCGATCGTATATGATTCGAGCAGTGATGAGGTGGTGTATGTGTTTTGGTTCGAGCGGAGTAATTGCTGGGGGCTGTCGAGGGGAAGTAAAAAAGGCACCACAGTTGTGGTGCCTTTTTAATCTTTATATGGCGGTGAGAGAGGGAGTCGAACCCTCGAAGCCTTACGACTTACACACTTTCCAGGCGTGCTCCTTCGGCCACTCGGACACCTCACCAGTTTTACTTTCGCCTATTCGCGAAGGCGGCACACTCTACACAAAGAGTGGTTTAAAGGCAATCGTCAGGATTGTCTAATCTTTGCTCACTTTGTCGCCAGCCTGAAAGCCCGAGCCATTAACGATCTTGGCTTCGGAGTAGGCGCTTTCAACTTCGGTGATTTTGATCTTACCAAGCTTGGTGTATTTGACCTTTAATACAGCGCCCGTTTCTGGATCTTTGATCACTTTCCGTTGGCGTTTAACGACCAATACATCACCAGTTTTAAGGCCGGCGTTTTCGCCTTTGTTTAGGGTGACAACTTTGCCTTCGACATCCGCAACTTTTACATCACCAAACATGCCGCCGCTAGCGCTATGCTTTTTGCCCATGCTTAAATCCGCTTCGGCGATTTTTTTCGAAACATCTTTAATTGCTTTTCGCATGGAAGCTGTCGCATGTTTTTCGTTCCAGCGTTCACCGCCGCCAAAACCGAGTACTTTGACTTTGACGGAGGATTTATGGCCTTCGCCGGTTTCAGCAAAAACGATGCGCCCTGTAGTCGCGTTAACAATACGGATATCTACCGCTGCGTGATAGCCTTTCTTGCCGACGTGAATACCACCGCCGCCACCGCCAGAGCTGCTTTGTCCGTATTCGGTTACCGCACCCGTAATGATGTATTGAACCCCAATGATTTTCCCTATTTTTGCCGCAGTAGCTGGATCGATACGCCCACCTTGTCCTAAGTTTTGTTCTTGCATTACGCTAGCTAAACGGTCGCGTTCAAAGATTTCGAAATCGGTTTCTTTGACTAAATGCGTGGTTAAAATATCTGCAGCGCCTTGACCAACTCGCCAGTCGCCATATTGCGCGCGATTGTCGAAGTCCATCACGGCGATTCTAGTGCCGGCAAAAATAGTGGATGAAGACAGGGCTAAGACAATGGTGGCGGCTAACGCTATGAGGTTTTTATACATTTTAAAGTCACTCCTTGCTGTTGCAGGTATTTTTCGGCGCTAATACTAAACCAAAAAAAGAGAAATTTCAGTGAGCTTGTTGTCGGAGGCGCAAGCCTTGAGGTGAGCTGGGGGAATTCGCCAGTTACGGCATTGATTGGTAAGTAAAGTCGCTTATCGTTAGCGGGTTTACGTTAGCCCATGGTGACGTCGCCATCGTTCAATTCATCGAGTGGAATGGTCAGGGAGGGGCAGCCAAAACTGACCCCCATGGCGAGGGCACTAATCAAGGTCATATTGTGGTGTGGAACGGTACGAATTTTATGCGCAACGGATTTTAGCGCGACGCTCGACATATGGTTATCGTGAATGGTGACGATTCTGCCATAGCGTTGTTTCGCTGCAAGCAGGGCCGCGTAGGCGCCTACGTTGGTGGCGATAAGGCGATCGTAAGCGGAGGGGGTACCGCCACGTTGGACGTGGCCAAGTACGGTTGTACGCACCTCTGCGTCTATTTTTGGTTCGAGCTGGGTTTGCAAAAAAGCACCCGCGCCACCTAAGCGAAGCGGGTCTGGGCTGCCCTCAATGGTTTTTTCTATGCTCAGCTTCCCGTCAATGGTTGTAGCGCCTTCGGCAACGACGATGATGGTATAGGCTTTGATCGCGCTACGTGCTTCGATTTTTCTAACGATTTCTTCTACTTCGTAGGGAAATTCCGGCAGAAGAATGACGTCGGCGCCACCGGCCACGCCGGCGTGAAGGGCGATCCAACCTGCGTAACGTCCCATGGTTTCAATAATCATGACACGCTTGTGGCTTTGTGCGGTGGTGCGAAGTCGGTCAATGGCTTCCGCGGCCACATTCACCGCGGTATCGAAACCAAATGTGCGATCTGTTTGCGCAATGTCATTGTCGATTGTTTTGGGGACGCCAATGAAATTCATACCAAGCTTGGACATTTCGTAGCAAAGGGTCATGGAGCCGTCGCCTCCCATGGCGATGATGCAATCCAACCCAAGTGTTTGGTAGTAGTCAGCGACGGATTGCGAAACATCTTCACCCTGGTAATTGAAGGGGGAGGCGCGGTTGCATGTCCCGATCATCGTGCCGCCTTTGTCGAAAATCGTGTCTACGTCGTTTGGGGCGAGTTTCCGTGTGCGCTTTTCAATCAAACCGAGAAAGCCTTCTTCAATGGCATACACGTTTGCGTCGAAGTTATGCATGAGGCTTAGCGCGGCACCTCTGATGGCGGCGTTAAGTCCCTGGCAATCGCCACCGCCAGTAAGTATCCCAATTTTCATGGTCGAATCCTGTGTCGCGAGAATAAGAAGAGGGGAGCGGCTCTCACGATGTTGATTATGAAGATGTCTTCCCCATTGTAGACTGAAAGTATTGAAGAAATAAGAAACGAAGAATGGAATTGTCTGTGTTGATATCTGTGGCCAAGACTTCGCATATAGCTGTGGTAGGATGAGCACCGTTTTTAGATCAATCATTGAGGAAAGCATATGCGTCTTTTATCCGTAACCGTTCTAATTGCGGGCCTTACGGCTTGTCAGTGGGTCAAGCCGACAGATGGGGGCGATCAAGTATCGCTTGTAAAACGAGCGCATATTCTTAACTGTGAAAAGCTTGGCACTACCACCTCTACAGTCAAAGAGAAGGTGGGTATCGTGAAGCGTAAAGAACGTAAAGTCGTCGATGAATTAGTAACTTTGGCTAAAAATGAAGCCGCGGGTTTGGGTGGGGATACCATCGTTGCGAATGGCGCATTGCAGCAGGGCTCGCAAGCCTTTGACATATACCGCTGCATGTAGCGCCATTTCTTAAAATCCGATCTCCGCTGAATTCTCCTCTATGGGGGGTGTTGAATTTAACGTTCATGCCCCCACTTTCTTGCTATCGAGCGCACTTCTTCGACTTTATGGGTTCATCAACTCACCGAGGAAGCGGCGAATACAGACAATTTGATTAACTTAGACAACGAGGAGTTTGCCCTTATGAGTGTTGAGGCAACCAAAGAAACGCGTGGTTTTGAAACAGAAGCTAAGCAACTTCTTCATTTGATGATTCATTCATTGTATTCCAACAAAGAAATCTTTCTTAGAGAGTTGATCTCTAACGCCTCTGATGCGGCGGACAAGCTAAGATTTGAAGCCTTGGATAACGACGAACTCTATGAAAATGATCCGGAGCTTAAAATCCGTGTCGCTTTCGACAAAGAAGCCAAGACCGTCACTATCAGTGATAACGGTATTGGGATGACCCGCGACGAGGTGATTCAAAACCTGGGCACGATCGCGAAATCCGGTACTGCCGCGTTTATGGAAAGCCTTTCAGGCGACCAACAAAAAGACTCGCAGTTGATTGGTCAGTTTGGTGTTGGTTTTTACTCGGCATTTATCGTTGCTCAAAAAGTAGAAGTGTTTACCCGTCGTGCTGGCGCTGCCGCGGATGAAGGTGTTCACTGGGAAAGCCAAGGTGAAGCTGAATACGCGATCGAAACGGTTGAAAAAGCAGATCGTGGTACAACCATCGTATTGCACTTACAGGCAGAGCAAGAAGAGTTTGCTGACGGTTGGCGTTTGCGCTCTATCATCAAAAAATACTCTGATCATATTTCTTTACCGATCGTTATGTTGAAAGACGCTGTGCCTGCAGCGGAAGGCGAAGAAGACAAAGAGCCAGCCGCGCCGGAAGATGAAACCGTTAATACGGCAACGGCATTGTGGACACGTTCGCGTTCTGAGATTTCAGACGAAGAATATAACGAGTTCTACAAGCATCTCTCGCATGATTTCTCTGAGCCGATGAAGTGGTCTCACAACCGTGTTGAAGGTAAGCTGGATTACACGAGCTTACTCTATATCCCCTCAAAAGCCCCGTTCGACATGTACAACCGCGAAGCCGCTCGTGGCTTGAAGTTGTATGTGCAGCGTACCTTTATTATGGACGATGCTGAGCAGTTCTTGCCGCTGTATCTTCGTTTCGTGAAGGGTGTTGTTGATTCAAATGACCTGTCTTTGAATGTTTCCCGTGAGATTCTCCAAAAAGATCCCAACATCGACAGCATGCGTTCCGCACTAACAAAACGTGTGCTAGATAGTCTTGAAAAGGTTGCCAAAAACGATGCTGAAAAGTATGCAGAGTTTTGGAAAGAGTTTGGCCAAGTGCTGAAAGAAGGGCCAGCAGAAGACTTTTCTAACAAAGAAAAAATTGCTGGTTTATTTAGATTTTCCTCTACCGAAACCGATAGCGAGAACCAAGATCAATCGCTTGCCGATTACGTATCGCGCATGAAAGAAGGTCAGGATAAGATCTATTACATCGTTGCTGAAAACTTTAATACGGCGAAATCTAGCCCGCACCTTGAAGTCTTCCGCAAGAAAGGTATTGAGGTCCTACTGTTAGCTGATCGTGTTGATGACTGGATGATGGGCCACCTTACTGAATTTGACGGTAAGTCTTTCCAGGATGTGGGGAAAGGCGCACTCGATTTGGGTGATCTTGATACCGAGGAAGAGAAAAAAGAACAGGAAAAAATCGAAGAGCAATTCAAAGACTTCGCTGAGCGCGTAAAAGAAGTGCTGAAAGAGAAGGTCGAGGATGTGCGTGTTACTCACCGTCTTACTGACTCGCCAGCCTGTTTGGTGGTCGGTGAGCACGATATGGGCGCCCAGATGCGTCGTTTACTTGAGCAAGCGGGTCAAGACGTACCTAGCTCTAAACCCACGATTGAAATCAACCCAGAGCATCCATTACTTCAGAAAATGGATCAAGAGTCGGATGAGGATCGTTTCTCAGACTTAACGTGGGTGATCTACGACCAAGCGAACTTGGCTGAAGGCGGCGCTTTAGACGACCCTGCAGCATACGTGAGCCGTATGAACAAACTGTTACTCGAAATCAACGCGTAACATCTGTGTGCGTTTCTTTCTTCGGAGTTTTAACCCATTCCGAAGAAAGAAACTTCTCTCTCCCTTCAAATTTGCCTATCATTCACCTGCGCAGTGGCTATGCGCTTCATTGGTCTTTCAATACATCAACCTCCGTTCGTGCTTTTGTGTGGAGTCATGTAACCAGTGAAATACATAAAAAATCATAAAAAACGTTCAGTACCCAAAAAGAGAAGCAAGATATGACCGAATCACTCACTATTGCGGTATTAGGTGGCGGCAGTTTCGGCACGGCAATCTCCAACATCATCGCCTCTAACGGGCATCGTACATACCTCTGGATGCGAGACGCAGAGCGGGCAAAAAAGTGTCAGGCGCTTCGGGAGAACCCCGAATACCTTCCTGGCTACAAGTTGAACGAGAACTTAGAAATTACGAGCGATATTACCGGCTGCGTTGCAAAAAGTGACGTAGTGGTTATTTCTGTGCCCAGCCATTCTTTTCGTGAAGTAACACGGTTGGCGGCGCCACATATTCGCTCCGGTGCGATCGTCTTGAGCACGACAAAAGGCATCGAAGCCAATACCTTTTGCTTAATGAGCCAAATATTGGACGAAGAGCTTAGCAACGTTAAAATTGCAGTGTTAAGCGGGCCAAACTTTGCGAAAGAAATCGTGGCCAATCATTACACTGGGTCCGTGATTGCCAGTGATGATACGGACGTGTGTGAATGCATTCAGCGGGTTTTTTCGTCGGACACGTTTCGGGTGTATAGTAACTCCGACCGATTTGGGGTGGAGCTTGGTGGAACGCTGAAAAATATTTATGCCATTGTCACGGGGATGGCAACGGCTATGGGCTCGGGCCAAAACACCATTGCGATGTTATTAACGCGCAGCCTTGCGGAAATGGGCCGGTTTGCACGCGAACTAGGTGGTGATTCGATGACGTTCTTAGGCCTTGCTGGCGTAGGGGATTTATTTCTCACCTGTACCTCAGACCTTAGCCGAAATTATCGCGTTGGTTATGCGATGGGGCAGGGGAAAAAGCTGGACGAGATTCTTAAAGAATTAGGCCAGGTCGCTGAGGGTGTTAACACCTTAAAGTTAGTAAAAGAAAAAGCGGATGAAATGAATGTATATATGCCGCTTGTTCAAGGTTTATATGCAGTTGTGTTCGAGGGCCGAGACATTAGTACCGTAGTTCAGGGCTTAATGACCGGCGAAATGGCAAGTGATGTCGATCTTCAAGGGGGTGTATGATGGATGAGCAATTAAAAGCAAATATTACGCGCAGTGAATTTTGGATACGTTTAGCCTACATGGTATTTTTTGGTGTGTGTTTGCAGTTGTCGCGTATTGTCTTATGGCCTGTTGTTGTGCTTCAGGTATTTCTCACGTTATTTTCAGGCAGTGAAAATCAGAATTTACGAAAGTTTGGGTCTTCGCTTTCGCAGTTCATTTTTCAAGTGTGTCAGTTTTTAACCTTTAACTCGGAAGAAAAACCTTTTCCCTTTAGTGACTGGCCTGCGGCTGAAGAGCCGGTGCTAGAAGGCGAGGTGGAAGTGGCCAGTGAATCCGAGTCGGCTGAGCCGTCGGCGTCATAGCGCATCATCAACGAGGTAATGAACCTTTGTCGCTAGGATTGATGCGTTAGCGTCTTCAGTAAATTATTTTGAAAACTGAGCCTAACATCTGTTTAGGCTTAGCACGCGCCTAAGGAGTGCGTATGGAATTGTTTGTTTTACGGCATGGCCACGCCGAATCGGAGGCTCCAAAAGATTCATTACGTGCACTCTCTGCATTGGGTAAACAGGAGGTTGAGCAAGTGGTTCGGAGCAACGCAGAAGCCCTTGCCGGTGTCCAACAGCTACTCGTGAGCCCCTATCTTCGTGCACAACAAACAGCGACGATTGCCGCAGCTTTATTGGGCGACAAACCCATGGAGACATGCGATCTCATTACGCCTGGCGGCAGGCCATCGAATGTCATTCAACATATATATAATTATGCCGAAGCCCAAGGCTTGGATTCTATTATGCTTGTAAGTCACCAACCACTGGTCGGCGTCCTTATCGATGAATTATGTGGTTTAGAGCCTGGTCGGCATCGTATGGCCACTGCGTCGTTAGCCGCGATCGATTCTGATATCGTTGCGGCCAATTGCTGTCATTTGCGCTGGGTTAGGCATGTGTTAGGGTGATCGATTATCCCATGAAGAGCTGGCCCTAGTGATGCAAGAGTGGAAATTTGAATTTGGTGACATGACCTTCCGTGGGAAACGCTGGGGCAAGCCTGGTGGCATCCCTGTTATCGCGTTGCATGGCTGGCTTGATAACTGCGCGAGTTTTGATTTTCTTGCGCCTCAGTTGAATGGTATTGACCTTATTGCGCTTGACCTCGCAGGGCAGGGTAAAAGTGATCACCGTGCGCAGGGTGGGGCATATAATATTTGGCTGGATATCACGGAAGTGATCGCGGTTGCTAATCAGCTGGGGTGGAAGACTTTCGGCTTATTGGGGCACTCTCGCGGCGCGATGATTTCTACCTTAATCGCCGGGACCTTCCCAGAGCGAATATCGCATTTAGCGGTGATTGAAGCGTTTGCCCCGCAGGTCGTAGATGCCAGCGAAGCTCCCCAACAAATGGCCGCTGCGGTCGACGCTTTATTAGAAATGTCTAGTCGTGGAAGAAGTATGTTTGACAGCTTTGATACAGCTGTCAAAGCGCGCGAACGAGGGTTGCTCAAGTTATGTAACGAAGACGCGCTGGTCCTCGCTAAACGTGGTGTTGCAGAAAAAGACGGTAAGTTTTTTTGGAACAACGATATCAAACTTAATGCGCCTTCCGAAGTCAAATTCACGGTTGAGCAAGCTCGGGCTTTTGTGGATAGAATCAAACCCGAAGTATCGCTGATTTTAGGGGAGGACGGGATCGTCCACGAGTTTACCCTAATGAAAGAATTTATCGAGCAAACGCAAAATATCAATATCACACGTTTGCCCGGTCATCATCACCTTCATATGTCCCAACAAAGTGAGCAGGTAGCACACGTCTTAAATGAATATTTCTCCCGCTAAGTTTTTTACCCGTTTTGTATTTTTATGGGCGCAAATTGTTTGTGCCAGTAATGTCTTTGCTCAGAGTGTGGATGCGTTTTTTCCTGGGCAGCGAGTCGTTTATACAGAGGAAAATAAGCATACGGCTTATCGTTTAGCTTTAAGCCCGTTAAAAAAAATCAACGGGGAATGGATTTCCGAACAGGAATCTTTGCTGTTGGGGAGCATAAAGCGACAGACCGTTGAGCTTGGCCGTCCTTATGGTTTGGCAAGTGCCTGGTTGCAGGTTCAATCCGTGTTCGCGGAGCAAAACGCGACCTTAGTGTATTCGTGTGAAGCGATGTCCTGTGGCAGTAGTAATGCGTGGGCGAATGAGCGTTTCGGGGTCAAACAACTGTATGGTTTAGACCTGTCCCAGTTTTACCAAGTGTGGGAATTAAATCACCGTGGTACTAAGCAGATCGCGGTGGTGTACCTCGTGCAACGAGGTAATAAGCGGGTTTATTTTCAGCAAGATATCCTGACGCCCAAAAACCAAAACATTGGCTTTGTGCCCAGCGAAGAGGTTGTGGCAAAGGCTTTTTATCGGGATAAACAAGTAGAAATAGACGGGTTGAGTTTCGAGCAGGGTAATATTCGTATTAATGAAAAATACCTAGTCTCGTATGTAAAAGCATTTAATCAGCAACCGTTTAGGCCGCTGATCGTTGTGGGGCATGACTATCATCCCGGTGACGAAGCGGCGCAATTACAGCGTTCTGAAGCGTATGCGAAAGCGGTGCGTGATGCCTTAGTAAAATTAGGTGTGCAGCCGAAGCGAATGACTGTGAAGGGGCTTGGCGGTCTCGCACCGAAAGCCGGAACGGATCATGGCAGCGTAGTGGTGTTGTTTAAGTCGATGTAAAAGCGCAATACAGTCATCAGGCTTTATCTTTAGGGGCTTATTGCAATAGGGACAAAAACTCTGCGCGCGTTGCTGATTTATCTCTAAAACAGCCGAGCATGGCAGAGGTCTTCATGGAGGAATTTTGTTTTTCCACCCCTCGCATCATCATGCATAAATGCTTTGCTTCAATAATGACGGCAACCCCTTTTGCGCCGGTGACCTTTGCGATCGTTTCGGCGATTTGAGTACTGAGTTGTTCTTGAATTTGTAGGCGGCGCGAATACATGTCGACGATTCTGGCGATTTTGGACAAGCCTACGACTTTCCCGTTAGGAATATAGCCGACATGGGCTTTGCCGAAAAAGGGCAGCATGTGGTGTTCGCACATGGAAAACAGTTCGATATCTTTCACGATGACCATATCATTGCTGTCTGAGGGGAAGAGCGCATCGTTAACGACGTGCTCAACATCTTGGGTATAGCCTCGTGTTAAAAACTCAAAAGCTTTTGCTGCACGCTCGGGGGTATCGACAAGGCCTGGTCGGCTAAGGTCTTCACCGGCGGATTCAATAATTTTGGCAAAATGCTCTTTCATCTAAAGGTCCTGTCTGTGCGTATCGAGTATGTATCTTAACGGGTAGGGCGTGAATATGGCCTTTTTGAGGCGTTCTTAGGCCTTTGAGTACGACATAAGCGTATACCGCTATGGATAAATACGATTTACCCCCGCGATTTTTGATTGTGTCGACGCTCATCCCTTATGCTGGATGGCCAAAAGGCGCTAGAATAGCGGCCTTTTGACCTTTTGCAAAATATTTATGAGCACATTCCCTGAATTTGATGACGCGAACACGGGCACGTTAACAAGCGTGCTTGACTGGTTACGCTGGGGGGCGAGCCGATTTACCGAGGCTGGCCTCTTTTTTGGGCACGGCACTGAAAACGCGTGGGATGAAGCGATCTTTCTTTTGTCATCTGCGATTCACCAGCCGTGGGAGTTGATCGATAAGATACAGCAGTCTGCGTTAACTGACGTTGAGCAGCGTGCAGTGCACGAGATATACCGCCGCCGTGTGGAGGAGCGCATGCCTGCCCCTTACCTGACGGGTGTATCGTGGTTCTCAGGATATCCGTACAAAGTAACGCAAGACGTGTTGGTGCCCCGTTCGCCCATCGCCGAGTTGATCCTAAAAGACTTTGACCCTTGGGTTAGCGAAGCGCCGCGTCAAATCCTGGATATGTGCACTGGGAGCGGCTGTATCGGTATTGCTTGCGCGCATCAATTTCCGGATGCCCAGGTGACCTTGAGTGATATATCGCCAGAGGCTTTGGCCGTTGCGGAGCAAAATATTCAGTTCCATCAGTTACAGGGCAATGTTTCAGCATTGCTTTCGGATGGCTTTGAAGCCTTGGATGGTCATACCTTTGACCTGATTATTGCCAACCCGCCCTATGTCGATGCGCAAGATATTGCCAGTATGCCGGCGGAGTTCCATGCTGAGCCAAGGCTTGGGCTAGTCTCGGGTGATGATGGCCTCGATTTCACGCGCATGTTTTTAAGCCAGGTTAATCGTTATCTGAACCCCAACGGTGTGGTCATTGTTGAGGTGGGCAATAGTTGGGTAGCCCTGGAAGATGCGTACCCCGCGGTGTCTTTCGTATGGCCAGAATTAGAGAGCGGTGGGCATGGTGTGTTTGTGCTTACCAAAGAACAAGTTGAAATTATATCGGACAGTTCTTCAGCGCACTAAAGGTGTGTTTTGTTGATTTGTTGAAAAACTCGGTGAATTAAAACGTTATGTCAGGAAATTCGATAGGAAAATTATTTACGGTCACCACTTTTGGTGAAAGTCATGGTTTGGCTTTGGGTTGCATTATTGATGGCTGCCCTCCGGGAATTGAAATCTCAGAAGAAGATCTGCAAAAAGATTTGGATCGTCGTAAACCTGGGCAATCTAAATTTACGACCCAGCGACGAGAAGACGATCAGGTGCGCATTCTCTCCGGTGTATTTGAGGGGAAAACGACGGGCACGAGTATTGGTTTAGTGATCGAAAATACGGATCAGCGTTCTAAAGATTATTCCAAAATTAAAGATCAGTTTCGTCCAGCGCATGCGGATTATACATACATGCAAAAATACGGTATCCGTGATTACCGTGGTGGCGGTCGCTCTTCTGCCCGAGAAACCGCCATGCGTGTCGCGGCAGGCGCTGTTGCAAAAAAAGCATTAAAAGAAGGCTGGGGAATCGAGGTGCGCGGTTACCTTTCTCAGTTGGGTCCAATCAAAATAGATAATTTTGACTGGAACGAAGTTGAGAATAATCCTTTCTTTTGCCCCGATGCTGAAAAGGTCGAGGCGATGGCGGATTACATGCAGGCGCTGAGCAAAGAAGGCAATTCTATCGGTGCAAAGATTTCGGTGGTCGCATCAAATATGATTCCCGGCCTCGGTGAGCCCATTTTTGACCGCCTTGATGCTGAGTTGGCGTATGCGCTTATGAGCATTAACGCCGTGAAGGGCGTAGAGATTGGTGATGGGTTTTCCTGTATTGAACAAAAAGGTACTGAGCATCGTGATGAAATGACCCCAGAAGGGTTTTTATCCAATCATGCTGGCGGCGTGCTTGGTGGCATATCGTCAGGGCAAGACATTGTCGCGCATATGGCATTGAAACCGACTTCAAGCATTCGTCTTCCCGGTAAAAGCGTCGATGTTGAAGGCAAGCCGGTTGAGGTTGTGACCACCGGTCGACATGACCCTTGTGTGGGGATTCGTGCAACGCCTATCGCAGAAGCGATGATGGCGATCGTATTATTGGATCACGCTATGCGTCATCGTGGCCAAAATGGCGGTATGGATAATCCAGTTCCCGTAATTCCTGCGTAGACTTCAGAAGCGATGCCTTATTGGCGTTTATCGTCAGTCTATTTTTTCTACTTCTCCGTCGTCGGTGCTTTGTCCCCCTATTGGGGGATTTATCTTCAAAGTCTAGGGTTTCAGCCTCAGCAAATTGGTATCATTTTCTCGGTACCGATGATCACCAAATTGATTGCGCCTAATGTGTGGAGTTGGCTTTCTGATCGAAGCGGTCAGCGTATGCTGGTCATGCGCTTGGGGGCTTTGGGCGCGTGTTGTTTTTTTGTTGGCATTTTCATTCGTAATGATTACGCAGGCTTAATCTTATTTACGGCTTTGTATAGCGTATTTTGGAATGCTGTGTTACCGCAATTTGAAGCAGTGACGCTCTCTTTTCTGGGCGATCGTGCGGAGCATTACAGTAAGGTTCGGCTTTGGGGCTCTGTTGGTTTTATCTGTACAGTTGTGGCTTTGGGTTGGGTGTTTGAACACTTAGCGATTGCGTGGCTTCCCGTATTTGTTCTTATTTTTCTTGTGGGAATATTTATTTTTTCCTGTGCTTTACCTGCATTAGCATCACAATCACTTGAAAGTAAACGTGGTGATTTTGTCAAAACTCTTTTGTCTAATCGAGTGTATCTCTTTTTCCTGGCGTTGTTGTTTTTACAGCTGAGTCACGGTGTTTATTATGTATTTTATTCAATTTATTTGGAGGCGCATGGATACGCGAAGTTTTCGATTGGGCTTCTATGGGCGATCGGCGTGGTTAGCGAAATTGTTATTTTTCTCTACGTTCCACAGCTTTTCAAAAGGTTTTCGTTATTCAGACTATTGTCTTTCAGTTTTTTAATGACCGCCGTGAGGTGGTTCGTTATTGGTGCTTTTCCCGAAAATGTGCCATTAATTATGTTGGCCCAGTTGGTGCACGCTCTTTCTTTTGGTGTTGTGCACGCGGTTGCCATACAGTTTATCAAATCTAGGTTTAGTGATGCATCGCAAGGGCAGGCTCAGGCGTTTTACTCCGCGGCAAGTTTTGGAGGTGGTGCGGCATTGGGCGCATACCTAAGCGGTTTGTTGTGGGATATATCACCACAGTTGACGTTTAATCTTGCGGCGATGTCGGCGCTTTGTGCGTGGGGGCTATGCGTTGTCTTTTTGCGCAAAAGGATCGACGACTCAAGGCCTCGGTAAAAGGTCAATCCGCCATTGGTCTGAGTTTTTACGCGATATTGTTATAATGTGCTGTTCTAAGTGTATTTCGCATATGAATTTTTATGATCACTTGTTGAAATGTCTCCTCAAAAACGGTTTACTAAGGCTAGATCGGCTTTCTGTTGGGGGCGTATTCGTACCGTAAAGGGCATGGGTATGTTTGGATATTACGAATGCGTATTATTTATATGCTTCACCTTGTTCCTCTCAGCGACAGTCTAGCCTTAAGATAATGATTCGAATGTAGAACGCTAGTTGTATCTTAACGTGGTAAAGCGTCAAATTGGTCCGGAGGAAAACTATCGTGAGCTCGTCTTGAGTATCCATAGTAGCCTTCAAAATAACGGGTGACATATGATTAAAATAGTCTCTATCCCTTTCTTTTTTCTTATTGTTTTTAGCGCTTCTTCAGCGTTTTCAGCTAAGAATTGTCCCGCGATTAATTGTGATTGCAGTAGTATTCCCAATGATAATTGGATGAAATCCTGCGCCGCGCATGAGGAACGCATAAAGAAGGCATGTGTTGCTAATTCGAATACTCCGAAAGATTATTGTTCTGTTCATGGCCCCAAAGCGAGACCCCTTCCGCTTGCTATCGAGTTTAGCGAATTTAACCTTGATCCATCCACAGACGTTGGTGCGTTGAATGAAAAGGTTGCCGCGTTATATTGGTCCATTCATGCAGACTCAGTTGAAGCCCAGGACGCGTTTGAGGAAAAGAGCTATGCGCGTTCTTTGCAGATATTAAAACTGATAGATTCAAATATTGATAACCTCTTTGAGATGCAGCAGAAGGTCGCTTTTATTTACCTTTCCCGCGACGATGCACGTAAAGCGGCCGGCTATTGGAAAAAATATGCCAGCGATACGAATAAGTACGCGAAGAAAATTAAAGCCTTGGGGATGAGTATTTATGATCAGTACCCAACAGCGACATCAAAGAAAGAAAAGAAAATATTTGGTGTGTTATCTCAGAAAACCCTGCGAATGGCGGGTAAAGCCTATGAGCATGCTGGTTATGGGGCAGGGCAAGCAAAACAGTACAAAAAGGCTGCTCGTGCGTGGAAGTCCGCAGCGGATGTTTCGAATACCCTAACGGCGATGAGTCGAGCTCTTGATGCAAAAGCGGGCGCAATTAAGTTTTCTGAGTTTCAGGCCGCTGCACGTTTACATCGTGCGAGCTATCATTGGATGCTAAACGAAAATACTAAAACCTCGGTTGAGGTGTTGAAGGCGTCGCAAAAGCTTGTTGATGACGATTCACAAAAAGATATTGAGAGCCTGATGGATTCTGAGTCAAAGCGTGCGGAAGACGAAGGTTTGAAGTTGTTTGGTCGTTAATGCTGCGGGCTAATGACGTATCGATACCATGCCCAACAGGAGGTTGGGCATGGGTTATTTATCTCTCAATACTTACCGCATCACGTTTCCGGAATTTATTCATCTTCCCAGCGTTTATTGTTTTCTTATAGCCCAACTGTAAAGCGTAAAAAGGGGCCGGATACTTTGATTTTCGAGGCTAGCCCACCCATGTCGTCCGCCATAAATTTCGCTTTTTTATACCCAATGTCAAAGCTGTAATCGTAGCCGTGATCTTTCGTCCCATAAGATAGAAGTGATTCTGTATCACTGTAATATTCGTTTTCGGTATTGTTGTATTGGAAGGTGTAGCTAAATCGCCAGTCGGACTCAAACAGGGGAAATGAAAGACGAGTAAAAACTAAAATAGGGGAGTCTTCGAGTATGCCAGTTACTGTCGAAGTATTGGCTGTCGTGCCTTCAGTGTCTTCGCCTGTGTCACCGCCGTCGCCACCATCTCCCTCGTCGCCGCCATCACCATCATCGACGGGCACAAATGTGAGTGCAACTTCCCCTTCGATTTCTCGCTGGGTAACCCCTATGTCTAGATCAAGGCCGCCCTCGGCCAAAGAGTAATACAGGCTTATATCTTGGTAGCTCAAATCAATCGTTGAATCTAGGGCGGTTGCAGCGGGTATGATTGTATCCACAAAGTTGAGGTCACGGGTTAAGGTGGTTTTGCCTTCTTCGGATAGCGGGGCGTTTTCGTAACGGACTCTCGGGAGAAAGGGGATGTTGTGGCGAAATTCCACGAAATAGGATGTTTGTGATGTGTCTCCAATGCCAATTTCGTGAGCCGAAAAGCGCGATGCAATGACATCTCCGTCCGCATCCGTAAAGTTGTCGGATTGGAGTTGGTTTTGTATGTTTGCAGTCCAGTAGCTAGCGCCAAACTTTATGCCGAGTGTCGATTCAGCATTTACTGCGGGGCCGTAAAATACGGCCAGAGCAAACACGAAACTCGAAGCGATTTTATGCTGTTTGGCCTGTTTTGATATATCCATATTGTTCACCTGTTTCGTGGTCCGGGTTTAGTTATATCTTATTGTTAGTGACGTCCACTTTTAAATCGTCTAGTTAGTATATAGCAGCAAAGTGACTTATTTGTGGTCTTCCAGTACGCGATAGAATGCTTTCGCTGCATTGCCCAATGAGCGCTTTTGATGTTTTATGACCCCTAGCTCTCGCTGCAAGCTTACCCGGGGTAAATCGAGTATTTTCATATGTTTGTCAATTAAGGTTGTGGGCAGCACGCTCCAGCCTAAGCCGACGGAAACCATCATCTTGATGGTTTCTAAATAATTCGTTGCCATGCTGAGCTTGATTGGAAGTGACTTTTTATCGAAAGTCGATTTCACCAAGCGACCGGTAAAGGTGTTTAGGTCTGGCAAAATCGCGGGCTGCATACTGAGGTCTTTTAAGCTTAGCGAGGATGCTTTTGCGAGGGGGTGATCCGGCCCGGCAACAAACTTAAGGGGGTCATGCCACAGCACATCGCTTTCAAGTGGTGCTTCCAGTTTTGGGGCGAGGGTGACCACGGCCAGCTCGCATTCACCTTTAATGACTTTGTCGTGTGCTTGTTCTGAATCTAGAAATTCAAACTGCAAATTTACATTTCTATGCTGAGACGCGAAAGCACGCAGTACGGGTGGCAAGTGATGCAAGCCGATATGGTGGCTGGTGGCCACTCGCAGTGTTCCCACGATCTCGCCGGAAAGTTCTCGAATGGCGCGCTCGGTATCTTGTATGTTCTGCAGAATCTTTAATGCGTCAGGCATCAAGGCGTTCCCGGCTTCCGTGAGTGCCACTTCCTTGCCCAGGCGATCAAATAGCGTGTGATTGAGGTGAGCCTCCAGTGACGCAATACGCTTACTTACGGCGGGTTGTGTAATGAAGAGTTCGCGTGCGGCTACCGAGAATGACGCGGTACGTGCGACGGCGATAAATGCTTTGAGTGAATCGGTATCCATCTACGTATTTATATTGCATTCCTATAAGGAATGCAAATTATGAAAATAATGAATTTGAGTTATTTGCTTGATCGCCCTAGAATCCCCCCAGCTAAAGAAAGGTCTATCCAGGCCATCTATTTATCATCATCAAAGTATTCAGAATTAAGAGAGGATTGAGATGTCGGCGCGAACCCTATACGACAAGCTTTGGGATCTGCATGTAGTGACAGAAAGAGAGGATGGTACAGCGTTGATCTATATTGATCGCCATATCATTCACGAAGTTACCACACCACAGGCGTTTGAAGGTCTGCGCCTGGCTGACCGTAAACCATGGCGTGTGGATAGTATTCTCGCGACTGCGGATCACAATGTGCCGACGACGATTAATGAGCGTCGTTCAGGTGTTGACGGCATTGAAGATCCTATTTCAAAGCTACAGGTGAAAACACTTGATGATAACTGCGATGAGTTAGGCATTGTTGAATTCAAAATTAACGACCCTCGCCAAGGAATTGTTCACGTTGTTGGCCCAGAGACTGGCGCGTGCCTACCGGGTATGACGATTGTGTGCGGTGATTCTCACACGTCTACCAATGGCGCGTTGGCCGCACTATCTATCGGGATCGGTACCAGTGAAGTTGAGCATGTACTTGCAACGCAGTGTTTAGTTGCCAAGAAAATGAAAAACATGCTCGTAAAAGTTGATGGTCAACTAGGAAAAGGCGTGACAGCAAAAGATGTTGTACTTGCTGTGATTGGTAAAATCGGTACGGCAGGTGGTACAGGTTACGCGATTGAATTTGGTGGTGAAGTGATTCGCTCAATGTCGATGGAAGGGCGGCTGACTATTTGCAATATGGCAATCGAAGCCGGTGCGCGTGCTGGCATGGTGTCTTTCGATTCTATTACTGAGGCATATGTTAAAGGGCGGTCATTCGCGCCTGCGGGTGAGCTTTGGGATCAAGCGATGACACAATGGCAAGATCTCACAAGTGACGATGGCGCTGAGTTTGATGTTGTTGTTGAGCTCAAGGGTGAAGATATAGAGCCGCAAGTTACCTGGGGCACATCGCCCGAGATGGTGGTACCTGTGGGAGCCAATGTGCCTGACCCAGCGCAAGAATCCGATGAGGTGAAGCAGCGTGATATTGAACGAGCGCTGCAGTATATGGATCTTTCTGCAGGACAAGCGATTACCGATATTGCGGTAGACCGTGTGTTTATTGGGTCTTGCACGAACTCTCGTATTGAAGATATGAGAGCGGCGGCGGAAGTGGTAAAAGGCCGCCAGAAAGCCGATAGCGTTAAGCAAGTATTGATTGTGCCTGGGTCTGGGGCGGTTAAACAGCAAGCCGAAAAAGAAGGCCTCGATAAGATATTTAAAGACGCAGGCATGGAATGGCGAGAGCCTGGTTGTTCAATGTGTTTGGCGATGAATGCGGATAAACTCGGTGACGGTGAGCATTGCGCATCAACCTCTAATCGTAACTTCCAAGGCCGACAGGGCTTTGGTGGGCGTACGCACCTTGTGAGCCCTGCTATGGCTGCAGCAGCAGCGATCGCAGGTACTTTTGTTGATGTTCGTGAATTTTAAGGCAACGTTAGGAGACTCAAAATGAAAAGCTTTACTCAACACTCAGGTCTTGTTGCCCCAATGGATCAAGCCAATATCGATACGGATCTTATTATTCCAAAGCAGTTTCTAAAATCGATTAAACGAACCGGGTTCGGCCCCAATTTATTTGACTCGGTACGTTATCTAGACAACGGCGAGCCAGGAATGGATAATTCGCAGCGCCAGTTGAACCCCGATTTTCCATTGAATCACCCGCGATATAAGGGCGCCAGTATTTTACTCGCGCGGGAAAACTTTGGGTGTGGTTCCAGCCGGGAGCATGCACCTTGGGCCCTGGATGAATACGGTTTTCGCGCGATAATCGCGCCAAGTTATGCGGATATCTTTTTCGGTAATTGTTTCAAAAATGGTTTACTGCCTATCGTTTTAGACGAGGCCATTGTCGACACGCTATTTAACGATATGTACGCCGATGAAGGCTACGCGCTTTCTATTGATTTGGAAGCGCAAGAAGTCGTGACGCCAAATGGCGAGCGTTATGGTTTCGAGATCGATGCGTTCCGCAAGCATTGTATGGTCAATGGTTTTGACGATATCAGCCTTACATTGCAGCAGTCGGATAGTATTCGACAATACGAAACAGATTTAAAAGCGCGATCGCCTTGGCTTTTCGACGCTATTTCTTTTTAATTTTACGCGAGCTATGGGGAATAAATCGTGAGTAAGAAAGTTATTATTTTGCCGGGGGATGGCATTGGGCCGGAAATTATGGCCGAGGCTGTAAAAGTGTTGAATGCGGTCGACACTAAATTCAAGTTGGGTTTAAAGCTTGAAGAAGATTGTATCGGTGGTTCTGCGGTAGATAAATATGGTGTGCCATTAGCGAATTCTACCTTAGAGCTATGCCACAGTGCGGATGCTGTTTTGATGGGCTCCGTAGGCGGACCAAAATGGGATCAGTTGGATTCAAGTATTCGTCCAGAAAAAGGCTTACTAAAAATTCGCTACGAAATGGCGTTGTTTTCTAACCTTCGTCCCGCGATTTTGTATCCTCAATTGGCCGACGCTTCTGCGTTAAAACCCGAAGTGGTATCGGGGCTGGATATGTTGATCGTTCGCGAGCTAACCGGCGGTATTTATTTCGGTGAGCCGCGAGGTATTCGCATATTGGATAACGGTGAACGCCAAGGGTATAACACTTACGTTTATTCCGAGAGCGAGATCGAGCGTATTGGCCGCAGTGCATTTGAGATGGCGCGTAAGCGCGGTAAGAAAGTATGTTCGGTGGATAAATCTAACGTTCTAGAAGTGACTGTTTTGTGGCGAGAAGTGATGCAGTCCTTAGCGAAAGACTATCCGGATGTTGAGTTAACACATATGTATGTTGATAACGCAGCGATGCAGTTGGTGCGTACACCCAAGCAGTTTGACGTGATTGTTACGGGCAATATGTTTGGCGATATTTTATCTGACACCGCGGCAATGTTGACCGGCTCGATTGGTATGTTGCCCTCTGCAAGTTTGGATGCAAATGGCAAGGGGTTGTATGAGCCTGTTCATGGTTCTGCGCCAGACATAGCTGGTCAAGGTATTGCGAATCCTTTGGCAACGATCCTGTCGGCTGCCATGATGTTCCGTTACTCCTTAGATGAGCCTAAAGTCGCTCAGTCGATCGAAGCCGCTGTTGGAAAAGTATTGGATCAAGGCTGCCGTACCAGCGATATATATTCTGAAGGCACAACGAAAGTATCGACCTCTGAAATGGGCGATGCAGTGGTTGCTGCGCTTTAATGACGCGCAGCACTTAAAAAATTAAGGTGAGAAAAATGAAAGTTGGATTTGTTGGCTGGCGCGGTATGGTGGGCTCAGTGCTCATGAGGCGCATGTTAGAAGAGAATGATTTTGCCAATATAGAACCGGTGTTTTTTACGACCTCGAATGTCGGGGGGCAAGGCCCGGATGTTGGTGTTGAAATACCGGCTTTGAAAGATGCGTATGATTTAGATGCATTAAAGTCTTTGGATGCCATTATCAGCTGCCAGGGCGGTGACTATACGACACGCGTTTTTGCTGACCTGCGTAATGGTGGTTGGCAAGGTTACTGGATCGATGCTGCGTCCACACTGCGAATGGCGGATGATGCGGTATTAATTCTTGATCCGGTGAACAAGAATGTTATTCAAGAGGGCCTTAAAAGCGGTATCAAAAATTATATCGGCGGCAATTGTACTGTTAGCTTGATGCTGATGGGCTTGGGCGGATTATTCCGAGCAGGGCACGTTGAGTGGGTCAGTGCGATGACGTATCAAGCCGCGAGTGGCGCGGGTGCCAGAAATATGCGCGAACTGATCTCTCAGATGGGTGAAATTAAATCTAGCGTTGCGCAAGCCTTGAGTGATCCCGCGTCGGCGATTCTCGATATTGATCGGCAAGTGGCATCAACAATGCGTGAAGGTTTAAGTATTGATGAGTTTGGCGCGCCGCTGGCGGGCAGCTTATTGCCGTACATTGATAAGCAAATGGACGGCGGGCAAAGCCGCGAAGAATGGAAGGCCGAGGTTGAAACCAACAAAATTCTCGGAACGCATGCCGCAAACAGCTCTGTGACGCCAATACCTGTCGACGGGATCTGTGTTCGTATTGGGGCCATGCGCTGCCATAGTCAGGCGCTCACGATCAAGTTGAACAAAGATATACCCCTGGGTGACATTAGCGAACTAATTGCACAGGGGAGTGAGTGGTCGAAAGTGATCCCAAATGACCGTGACATTACGTTGCAGGAACTGACGCCGACTAAAGTCACCGGAACGCTGTCTGTCCCTGTAGGACGGTTACGTAAGATGTCGATGGGGCCTGAGTACGTGAGCGCTTTTACCGTGGGAGATCAATTGCTTTGGGGTGCGGCTGAGCCACTTCGTCGTATGTTGAGAATTCTACTAGAGCAATAGGCTTTTAAGCTCGAGGTGATGTTTGCATCTAACGCCTGGCATTTTGCTGGGCGTTCTTCGTTTTGGTGAATGCTGTCGCCTGTTTTTCCTTGTTGAACGTGCCATTTCTTGGCTTTGAAGCGAAACGATCGAGAAAATCCTGAACTCCTTCCTCAAAACACACTAAATTCTGCTAAATACGCGAAAGAAACTTAGAAAGTGATTTGCAGATCGAAAAATAGTCGATATTTTCCTTTTAGGTTGAAAATTGCTCATAAATCACAGCAATATATTGGGCAATAAGTTGAAAAAAAGCTATTTATAATGAATACTTACGACCAATACTGAAAGATTATTCGAGGTTTTGCGTCCGAAGCAAACGTGAGGCAAAATTTCCGATCGGTGGAATACAACTCCGATAATAATTTACAAATAAAGGATCTACTTATGGGTCACCGTTCGATAATTTTGCTGATAGGTGCTTTGTGTACTTTCGTTGCCACAAACGTGAGTGCATTAGGTCTCGGCAAAATAACGCTTGATTCTGCGCTTAATCAACCTCTAAAGGGTCAAATTGAACTCTTTGAGGTTCGCGAACTCACCAAAGAAGAAATACGGGTGGAAATCGCGTCTCGCGAGGACTTTGATCGTATTGGGATTGATAAAACCTACTTTCTAAGTGACCTCAAATTTGAAGTGGTGCTGGAAGGGGCCGGATCGCCCTACATCATCGTTACTTCCACTAAGTTAGTGAGAGAGCCTTTCATTAATTTCCTGATTCAAGTGCAATGGCCGAGTGGCAAGTTGTTGCGTGAATACACTTTGTTGATGGACTTACCCGTTTTTTCAAACGAAGCGGCACCTAGCGTTCAAACATCGACTTCTGCTCCTTCCTCTCAAACATCCCAACCAGTACAGCAAACAGCAGAAACTGCACCGAGTAGCGCTTCATCATACAATCCAAGATCATCCTATGAGCAAGCGCCTCCACGGCCAGCAGCTCAGGAAGTAAGCCCCACCTATACAGAAGATTCATACCAAGTACGTGCAAACGATACCTTATGGGAAATTGCAGCGTCGGTACGGCCTAATCGTTCCGTCAGTATTCATCAGACGATGATCGCAATTCAGCGCGAAAACCCAGAAGCATTTATTAATAACAATATTAATCTGTTGAAATCAGGTCAAATATTACGTATCCCCGACCAAAATGACATGGCCGACCTTGTTCAGCGTGAAGCGGTTCGCGAGGTAGCGGTTCAAAACGCGGCATGGTCGGGTGACGACGAAGTCAGCGGTGCCCAGCTTTCGGGTTCTAACTTATATGGTGATAGTGAAGATGCGCCTAGCGAACCTGAAGGGCGCTTGAGCTTAAGCTCACCGGATGACGCTTTTGATAGCTCTGAGGGCCGCACTAGCGGCTCAGCTGCGGATAGCAGTACCGAAGCGTTGGAAAACGAGTTGGCGATTACTATGGAGCAGCTGGATAAATCGTCTAGAGAAAACTCCGACTTACGTTCTAAGGTTTCTTCTCTAGAAGAACAGATAGAAACCATGGAGCGGATGGTTGAGGTTAGTAATGAGAGCCTTCGGGCGCTTGAGTTAGCGGCAAAGAAAAATGCCGACGAAGAAGCTGAAGCGGCAGAAGCAATAGAAGAAAGTTACGAGTCAGATAGTGATGACGTCGCTTACGATGATGAGCTAGAAGCTTCAAGTGACTTAGGCGATACATATGATGCCGAGGCGACGGACGAGCTTGATGAAACGTCAGATGAGTACGCCTCAACCGAAGATTCACTAGAAGGTGGGACGTTTGATGACGACCTTACCTCGGACGCGTTTTCGGAAGACGGCAGTAGCGAAACAGATGATTTAGCGGGTGATGAAGGTGAGCTAGATACTGAGTCTTCATTAGACGAGGCGGATGAGGCTACAGAAGAGATGGCGGAAGCTACGCCCACTCCAGCGCCTAAAGCGGATAGCAAAAAAGTCGTTATCGCGCCACCTCAGCCAGAGAAAGGCATCGTCGATATCATTCTTGAGAACATTCTTTATATCGTCGCAGGTATTGTGATTCTTGCCGGTGGCGCCTTCTTTATCGTTCGTCAGAAATCAGCGGATGAAGACGAGTTCGATGACTTTATGCAGCAGCATGGTCTAGATGAGTCTGAGTCATTCGACGCCCCGGCTGAAGAAGCGCCGGTTGAAGATGATATTGATTTAGGTGACTTTGACGGTGGTGAAGAGACCGCTGCAGATGAAAGTAGTGATGAAGAGTCTGATGAAGCAGAATCGGAAGCTCAAACCGAAGATGTTGTCACTGAAGCGGACATTTACATTGCGTATGGTCGTTTTGATCGTGCGGAAGAAATGCTCTTGAAGGCCTTGTCTTCAGACCCGAGTGACCAAGATGTACGTTTAAAACTATTAGAAGTATATTCCAGCCAAGGGGATGCTGAACGTTTTGATCCTCACTATGCCAAGCTTCGTGCCTTTGCTTCGCCCAGTATTCTTGAGCGTGCAGATACACTTCGTCAGGGCATTCCTCATATTGCAGCCTTTGATGAGGCGAGCTTCGATGTTTCAGACGTGTCCAAGTTCTCTGGTGATGAAAGTGAGGGTGCATCCGAGCCTGTATCTGACGAAAGTGATTTTGAGGCGAGCCTAGATTTAGATGATGATTTGTCTACCGAGCTTGATACCGACCTGTCCCTAGACTTGGGTGATTCTGAAGAAAGTGACGATTTGTCTCTCGATATAGATCTCGGTGATTTGGATTCGGACGGTGACCCAGACAGCGCATTTGATTTGGATCTTCCCGGTGAAGATGAAACAGAATCAACGTCTCTAGATTTCTCCGGTATTGAAGAAGACAATACCGGGAGTGATGACCTTGGTGATTTGGATTTAGACTTTGATCTTGACGGCGATGCAGGTGATTCAGAAAGTCTTGACCTTGATATCGATCTGGGTGGTGACGATACGGTAAGTGAGGAATCGGCAATTGCTGATTCTGTTCCGAGTGGTGAAGACGAGCTTTCTCTTGATGAGGGATTAGATTTTGATCTTGGCGATTCTGATAGCGATGACCTTTCCGCTGATTTAAGCCTGGATATTGACGCTGAGCCTGAGTTGGAAATTGAGCCGGCATCCGATTCCTCCGATAATCTTGATGACCTCGACCTGGATTTGACTAGCGAAGACAGTGGTGCGGGCTTAGGTGACTCGTTAGAAGCAGATCTCGCGTCGCTTGATGCAGACCTGGATTTGGGCGACTTAGATCTCGGTGACTTAGATCTTGGTGGTAGTGCTAGCTCAGATGTCATTGAAGACGCTGCTGAACCGGCACCTGCAGAAGACAGTGTTGATTTTGATCTTGAAGCGGATCTAGGTTCGTTGGATGAAAGCGAGCTTGATTTAGGTTCAGAAGAATCTTCAGTAGGCAGTGACACCGTTGTCAATGAAGCCTTGAATGATGACTATATCGAACAAAAGCTTTCCGAAGATGTGGATATCGATATGGATTTCGACGAAATTCTTCCTTTGGAAGCTGAGTCTGAATCTTTACCGGCGGCTGATGAGCTCGCTGAGACCGCAGCCCCTGATGATGACTTGGACTTGTCTTCTTTGGATGAAGAGTTAGATGCGCTTACGGCCAATGTTTCTGATGAGCCCGCTTCTGGGGACGCTGCCGCAGATATGGATGAGCCCGTCACTGATTTCGACGATTTTGAAGACGATCTTGAAAAGGATGAAGCCAACGCTGAAACCGTGAAATCGGATCATGTATCAGATAAGGCTGTCGAGGACATGGGTGAAGACACTATGTTCGATCAGGCTATTCAAGAAGTGCCTGAAGCTACCGGCGGTGACGTTGAGTTTGATTTGCCTGAAGTGAACCCAGATGATGTCGATGACGATGATTTGGATTTCTTGAGTGATAGTGATGAGACGGCTACCAAGCTTGATCTTGCTCGCGCATATATCGATATGGGTGATCAAGAAGGTGCCAGAGATATCATTCGCGAAGTAATGAATGAAGGTAACGATCAGCAAAAATCTGAGGCTGAGTCATTATTGGGCCGCTTAGACGGCTAAACCCAAAAGGCTAAAACTCGCCTAAGATTTCGATACTAATGGCCTTGCACGATGTGCAGGGCCTTTTTATTTCTGGGTGTTTATTTTTAGAGATCAGTTTTGCGTATTATTTGTGAATATTATGTATACCCGCAATTGTGAAATTAAACCCGGCGTTGATTTTCCTCCCGACATGCATCGTGTTGCATTGGGCGTGGCGTATAACGGTGCGACCTATAATGGTTTCCAGCGTCAGGCCTCGACAGCGAGTACTGTACAAGCCTATTTGGAGTCGGCTTTGTCTGGCGTGGCGGCCGAGCCAATTTCACTTGTCTGCGCTGGGCGAACGGATGCCGGAGTGCATGCGGCGGAACAAGTCGTTCATTTTGATACCTTGGCCCAGCGTCCAGCGAAAGCATGGGTAAAAGGCGTTAATTGCAAGTTGCCTGACGATATCCGCGTGCATTGGGCGAAGTCGGTACCGCCAAGTTTCCATGCACGCTTTAGCGCAACATCTAGAACCTATCGATACGTCTTACTGAGTGCTGACGTTCGACCCGCGTATTTGCATAAAAATGTCACGTGGACTCAATACTGCTTGGATATTTCGCGTATGCAAGCGGCTGCCAACTACCTTGTGGGTGAACATCATTTTTCGTCATTTCGTTCTTCTCGATGCCAGGCCAATAACCCGGTTAGGACCGTCGAGTATTTAACATTGAAACAGCAGGGCCCGTTTATTGTCGTGGAGATCAAGGCAAATGCGTTCTTGCATCATATGGTCCGCAATATCGTGGGAACCCTTATCGATGTGGGGCGGGGGGCTTACAGCCCGGAGTGGGTAGGTGAAGTACTTGCTTTAGGGGATCGGACCAAGGCCGCTGCGACAGCGAGTCCCTGCGGCCTTTATTTCGTGAAAGCGGAGTATCATGCCGACTTTGGCTTACCTCGCCATGAAATGGGACCTTTATTTCTCCAGGTATGAGGTAAAAGGCCCGAAAATTCGGCTGACTTCATCATCGAATAATTATTCCTAGGCAACTCATAGCCAGCCACAACTGTTAGATTTTCTGGTAAGATCGCGGACCTTGTGCTGAAAATTCAACAAAGTTTTAGGGCCTTACGTGAAACAGACCGAAATGAAGGCTCAGCTGGAGCTGCCAACACGCGTTAAGATCTGTGGGATCACCCGTGTGCAGGACGCTCGTTACGCGGCAGGTTCCGGTGCGGACGCCATTGGTATCGTATTTTACCCGCCGAGCTCACGCTTTGTATCCGATCTGGTTTTGGCAAGAGACATCGCTCTGGCTGTAGGGCCGCTCGTGACGGTTGTTGGTTTATTTGTTGATGCTGTGCCTCAGGATATAGAGAAGACACTGGCTGAGGTTCCCTTGAACCTATTGCAGTTTCACGGCGGGGAACAGAATGCTGACTGTGAACGTTTTGGAAGGCCATTTATCAAAGCCTTGCGTATGAAAGAAAGCATAGAGGTAGAAGCGGTGATGGCCTCATACCCATCAGCATCAGGTTTCTTACTGGATACATACGTAAGCGGCTCCCCTGGGGGCACCGGCCAAGTGTTTGATTGGGAGCGGGTGCCAAGTCAGCCAGCAAAACCGATTATTTTGGCGGGCGGCCTGGACGAACATAATGTACATGAGGCGGTGCAGATCGCATCGCCCTATGCTGTTGATGTCAGCGGTGGCGTGGAAGCGCAGCCGGGTATCAAAAGCTATGAAAAAATTAACGCCTTTATTAAAAGTGCAAAAGGGGTAAGTCACGCGTGAGCGAGCAAGTAGATTATAAATCTGTACCGGATGCCAAAGGCCATTTTGGTCCTTATGGTGGACGCTTTGTATCTGAAACATTGATGCATGCTTTGGACGAGCTAGAAGAAATTTATTTCCGGGTAAAAGATGACCCAAGTTTTCAGGCGGAATTCGATAATGACTTAGCCCATTATGTTGGCCGTCCTTCACCGCTGTATTTTGCCGAACGTTGGACCGAACAGCGTGGCGGCGCGCAAATTTATCTTAAGCGTGAGGATCTAAACCATACTGGCGCACACAAAGTAAACAATACGATTGGTCAGGCTTTGTTGGCGAAATACACCGGTAAACAACGTGTTATTGCGGAAACTGGCGCGGGGCAGCACGGGGTTGCTACAGCGACAGTTGCTGCGCGTCTAGGCTTAGAATGTGTGGTTTATATGGGGGCCGAAGACGTAAAACGTCAGGCGCTTAATGTTTACCGAATGAAACTCTTGGGCGCAACGGTTGTGCCAGTTGAGTCTGGGTCGAAAACGCTTAAAGATGCGATGAATGAAGCGATGCGTGACTGGGTCACCAACGTCGACAATACCTTTTACATTATTGGTACTGTTGCAGGCCCACACCCTTATCCGCAGCTTGTCCGTGATTTTCAATGTGTTATCGGTCGCGAAGCGCGAGCACAGTGTTTGGAAATGACCGGAAAATTACCCAATGCCCTAGTGGCCTGCGTCGGCGGCGGCTCGAATGCGATTGGTTTGTTTCATCCCTTTTTGGACGATAAAGAAGTGAAGATGTATGGCGTTGAAGCGGGTGGTTTTGGTGTTGAAACAGGTAAGCATGCAGCGCCCTTAAATGACGGCATACCCGGTATTTTACATGGTAATCGTACCTATCTTATGGAAGATGAGAACGGCCAGATTATAGAAACACATTCTGTTTCAGCCGGTTTAGATTACCCCGGCGTTGGTCCAGAGCATTCCTGGTTAAAAGATATTGGTCGTGCCGAATATGTGGCGATCAATGACGACGAAGCGATGGATGGGTTTCGAACACTCACACGTGTTGAAGGCATTATGCCCGCGTTGGAGTCGTCTCACGCAATTGCTTACGCACATAAATTAGCGCCAACAATGAATAAGGACGAGATCATTATCGTGAACTTATCTGGGCGTGGCGATAAAGATATTTTAACCGTCGCGAATATCGACGGCATCGACGTATAAAGGGCTTTGTAAGTGAATAGAATTCAAAAGACGTTAACGAGCCTTAAAGAAGAAGGGCGCAAAGCGCTTGCGTGCTACATCGTTGTGGGTGATCCAGGACCGGAAGTCAGCTTGCCTGCAATGCATGCTTTAGTGGATGGCGGTGTGGATATTATCGAGCTGGGGGTGCCGTTCTCCGACCCGATGGCAGAAGGCCCTGTGATTCAAAAAGGACATGAACGCTCTCTTGTGCATAATACCAGTTTGCGCGATACCTTTGATTTGGTTAGGCAGTTCAGGCAAAGTAACGCGCACACGCCAGTGGTGCTAATGGGCTATGCGAACCCTATTGAACGTATGGGGTACGATGTCTGTGCTCAGCGCGCTTCGGAGGCGGGTGTTGATGGTATTTTGACTGTGGACCTTCCTGCTGAAGAAGCGAAGCAACCACACCAGTATTTTAAGCAGGGCGGCATAGAAAATATTTTTTTGCTAGCGCCGACTACCACTGAAGCGCGTATGCAAAATGTGCTGGAATTAGCTGGTGGTTTTGTTTACTACGTATCCCTCAAAGGGGTTACCGGCGCGGGGCATTTGGATATTGAATCCGTTAGTGAGCGATTGTCGACGATTAAACAGAAGACCGAGCTGCCCGTGTTGGTTGGTTTCGGTATTAAAGATGCGGAATCCGCGGTTGCTGTTGCCGGTGTTTCAGATGGTGTGGTTGTGGGCAGCGTATTGGTGGACGCGATGGGCAAATACGGCGCCGGAGATACGCAGGCGATTACCGAAAAGTTAAAAGATATTGTTCGTCCAATGCGAAGCGCGTTGGACGCATTGTAAGTGGTGTAACACACCTCACTTTTTAAGAATAAAACGACAGAAGATTATACGTATGAGTTGGTTAGATAAAATTGTTCCTACAGTTGTACGGTCAGAAAATAAGAGTAGTAAGGTACCTGAAGGCGTTTGGAAAAAATGCTCAAAATGTGCATCGGTTCTTTACCGACCAGAACTTGAAAAGAATCTTGATGTTTGTCCTAAATGCGAACATCACATGCGTATTGGCGCGCGTCGCCGTTTAGATGTTTTCTTGGATACAGATGGTCGTGAAGAATTAGCGACGGACGTGTTACCCATTGATCGCTTAAAATTTAAAGATGTTAAAAAATATCGCGACCGTTTGAGTGCAGCCCAAAAATCTACGGGTGAGAAAGATGCCTTAGTGGCGATGAAAGGTACTTTAAAAGGTATGCCAGTTGTGGCGAGTGCTTTTGAGTTCGCTTTTCATGGCGGCTCTATGGGCTATGTCGTTGGTGAGCGTTTCACGCGCGCCGCTCAAGTGGCTCTGGAAGAGCGCCGCCCTTATGTTTGTTTTTCTGCAACCGGTGGAGCACGCATGCAGGAAGCATTGATCTCGCTTATGCAGATGGCTAAGACCAGTGCGGTGATCGAACGAATGAAACAAGAAGGCGTACCCTTTCTTTCTATCATGACCGACCCAGTATACGGTGGCGTATCCGCGAGCTTGGCTTTGTTGGGGGATATAAATGCTGCTGAGCCGGGTTCTCGTGCTGGTTTTGCTGGCCCTAATATTATTGAGCAAACGATTCGTCAGAAATTACCAAAAGGTTTTCAGCGAGCGGAATTCTTGATGGAACACGGCGCCATTGATTTAATTATTCCACGTACAGAAATGCGCGACCGACTGGCTTCTATCATCGCCAAATTTACCCACCAACCTCAACCAATATTAGAAATTAACTAACACTATATTGGTTTATACCGGATTCGCGCTTTGGCTGAATCGACACCTCGTTCTCTAAACGATTGGCTTACCTGGATGGAAACCCTCCATCCAAGTGAAATTGATCTTGGTCTTTCACGTATTGCTTCTGTCGCACACCGTTTAGGTATTCACAAAGCAGGTTCAAACGTGGTGACTGTTGCGGGGACCAATGGAAAAGGTTCTTGTGTTCACGCTTTAGAACGTTTGTTGTTAAGCTCTGCTTCGAGAGTTGGTACGTATACGTCTCCCCATATACATGATTATAACGAACGTATTCGCATAAACGGGGAGTGTGTATCGGATGAGCGTCTGTGTCTCGCATTTGAGAAAATAAATCAAGCTCGTGCCGAGATATCCTTAACCTATTTTGAGTTTGGCACCTTAGCGGCATTGCTTCTATTTCAAGAAAGCGATTTAGACTTTTGGCTGTTGGAAGTCGGGCTTGGCGGAAGACTCGATGCGGTGAATATTATTGACCCAGATATTGCGGTTATCACATCGATAGACTTAGATCATGAGAGCTGGCTGGGAGAATCAAGAGAGGCTATCGCAGCTGAGAAGCTCGGCATTCTTCGTCGGGGTATTCCATGTGTGTGCTCGGAAACAAGGCTGACAAAAAGCATGAAAATCGCTTTTCAACTGCATGAAGTATCGTTGTATTTAAGGGGCGAGGCTTTTGGTTTTCAAAACGATACTGCATTTGCAAGGTTTCACTATTCTGTCTCTCAAAACGTGGAGCAGGCTATTGAGCGCTGTAATTTGGTAAAGACGATTACCTCAGATACACCAGCGCTGCCGTTACAGAGTGTTTCTGCGGCCTTGCAAGCATTCGAGCTTTGCTCTGTATTAGCCCAAGGGATTCACCTCGACCCAGAAAAAATCACGAAGGTGGTGGGGAGCTTATCTTTACCTGGTCGGTTTGAGTTAATCGAGACGCCGCATATGACCGTTGTTTTGGATGTTGCTCATAACCCTGCGGCGACGAAGCTGCTTGCTGAAAATCTTGAACGACGAGTAGGGCATGTCGACTACGCCGTTGTCGCGATGATGGCAGATAAGAAAATAACCTCGGCTTTAGCGCCGCTGTGCTCGCGAGTGTTATCTTGGCTACCCGCTAAAATAGCGCACCTAGAGCGCTCCGCTTCAGCAGAGGATATTGGCACAGCACTATCCGAACTGGATGTCGGTGACGATAAAGTTCAGCTGTGTCAGAATGTGGCATCTGCGCTGGAGACTATTCTTGATTCCGTGGTAAAACAGGGTGCCAGCGCCCATAAGCCAACGGTGCTAGTGTGTGGTTCCTTTTTTACCGTGGAAGTGGCTAAAGCGTGGCTGAATGATCTTTTTCGCGATTGATTTTCCCGATGAGTATCCTTATCGACAGACAAATGAATAATATTGAGAAAGCAGGATGGATGACGGTTTAAAACAACGATTGATTGGTGCTTTTGTTTTGCTCGCATTAGGGGTTATTTTTATTCCTGTGATATTTGATCGCGAGCGTATTGAGCCCGTTGATAAGCGAACACAAATACCTGCGGCGCCGTATATAGAGCCTGTAGTGATTGAGTCCGTTACGCCACCGGTTGTTGAACATGTCGCGGAGCCCGCGAAAGAAATGTATGAACCTGATGACTCTGTTGAGCAATCGTTAGAGCCGGAAGTGTCCGGTGTGGATGCTCAAGGCGTCCCTAATAGTTGGGTGCTTCAAATAGCGAGCTTTCGCTTTGACAAGCATGCGACAGATTTTCGTGACAAGTTGGTTGCGGATGGGTTTTCTGCATATACTCGGAATGTCGATACCGATCGTGGAGAAATGACCCGCGTATACGTGGGACCAAAAATCGATAAGAATGTGCTGCTAACGCAAAAGAAAAAAATTGAAGAGAAGCATAAAGTATCAACCATTCTGCTTAAATTTGAACCCTAGAGGTATGTGATATTTTAGTGTGATTGATGACGAGCTAAGGTTTGATCCGATTAAATCGTTTCTCTAAATAGTCAAAGCGTTCTTGATAGGGTGAGCTTTCTCTTAGCGCACCAATACGTTGAAAACAGCTCTCCAAGAGTTTTAGTTCTTTTTCTTTAAGTGCTGTTTCTTTGCTTTTTGTGAGCATGGTTTGAATGAGATTTAGATTTAAACCAATGTGGTTGGGTAATTCTTTCAAAACATTTTGAAATGAGCGAATAGCATCATCAAATTTATTTTGTTTATGAAAGCCAATTCCTTGCTTGTTGAGTTTGGCTGCAAAAGCAATACCTTCTTTCGTTAACGGTTCTCTAAGTAATTTATCGATTTGAATGGCGAGCTGGCTATCGTTGTTGAGCTTGGCGACTTCTTGCAGTAAACGTTCGCCCTCGTCGTACTTGCCACGCTCCATAAATGCTTTTGCGCAATCGATACATAGTTGCGTTGAGGTATTTTCTACAACAGAAAAATTCAGATCACTAAAAACCTCTAGGGCTTTGCTATTGGCTTTATCCGCTTTTTCCTTGTCTCCTATATTTTCGTAAATATCCGCATTAACCAGTTGCAAGCGCATTTGCACGACGGGTTGACGGCCATATTTTTTGTCCGCGTATTGAATCGCTTCAATGGCTTCGTTAGCGAGCTCTGGATTTTTTTGTTCGACGATCAATTGGCTTAGCGTGCTGGATAGGTTGGTAAAGTCTTCAGAGCTTTCTTGGCAGGAATTTTTACTGTGTTTAATAGCGGCGCGGTAGGCGTGTGCCGCGGCGTTTTTATCTCCAGAGGCTAGGCAAACTTTTCCCATTTCTCTTTGTCGGCTTGCCGAAATTGGCGAAATGCTGACGGCGGTAATGAGTGCCTGCTGGGCTTGATCAAACTTATTTTTGGCTTGATATACTTTTGAGAGTGTATCGTGGGCTTCCACGCAGTATTCGTTATCTGCAATGACAGCCTTTAACGCAGCCTCAGCTTTATCAAGTTCCTTTAATCCGATAAGGGCTTTCGCGAGCCCCACACTTGCCCATAGAGGTCGGCTGTTGGCGGGTATCGCATCGTATAAAAGAATGGCTTCATCATACATTTTCTGTTGGCAGAGCAGTTCTCCCAACAGCTTTTTTGCATCGTTTTGAAATTTTCCGCCTTCGGCAACGACATCTTGGCAGGCCGCAATCGCTGAGCGGGGGCGGCGTTGATCGAGTGCCTTTTTAACTTCTTGTAGCGCTTCATTCCGCATAACGGCTGCATCGAGACGAGGGCGAAGGTTTTCTCGGTTGATGGGTTTGCTGACATAGTCATCCGGCTGGTATTCGATGGCATAAACCACATGCTGGACTGCTAGCTCTGATGAGATCATGAAAAATATGGCGGTATTTTTTAGCAGGCTTTGGAACCGTAGTTCTTCTAGCAGTTGTTGTCCTGTTTGCCCTTTGCCAAGATCGTAATCCGCAAGTACGATATCGTACTGATGGCGTTGGCATAGTTCGATGGCCTCACTCGCGTGGCCGGCGGTATCGACATTTGTACTGCCAAAATCAACCAGGGTCCGTTTCAGGTCCGCACGCATGTCGGGGTTGACCTCCACCACGAGACAGCGTTTCTGGCCATAAGCCTTGATAATGTCAATTTGTTTCATAAAAACAATAATAAAAATAAGCGCTTAGAGTACTTTTAGTGTAGTCCATCGCGTCCGGTTTTCCGTGCCTATTGTGAATTTTTCAGGGGGCAACCCATGTGCTATTCGAGTCAAGGGTGATAATCTTTGCGGCCGCGCATGATATGGACCTCTTGAAGAAGAAAGTTCTGTTTACGCCGGGTAGCCTCTGCTAAAATTGTGCTTTAATGCCGTCGAACAAAAAATAGTCAATATCCGAATGAATTGGGCAGATTGGGCAATACTCGCCATACTCGTTGTTTCAAGTCTCATCAGCCTTAAGCGGGGCTTCGTGAAAGAGGCTTTATCTATGGCTATTTGGGTACTGGCATTCATCGTTGCCATGACCTTTCGCGACCCTCTATCGGGTCTCCTTGAATCTCAAATAGCCACTCCCTCGTTGCGTGATATGGTCGCGTTCGCCTTGCTGTTTGCCGCTACCCTCATTGTCGGCGCAATGGTGAATTACTTGATTGGGGAAGTGGTGCGGATGACCGGGCTATCTGGTACCGATCGCCTGTTTGGTATGATTTTCGGTTTTATTCGTGGTTTTATCATTGTGATGGCTGTGTTGCTGCTAGTCCCAGCGCTAGTATCCATCGATAAAGACGCGTGGTGGAAAGAGTCACTATTGATTCCTCACCTTATGGAGTTTGAAGGGTGGTGTCGTTTAATCGCGAAAGAGTTTATTAGTTTTATTACGGGCTTGTTTAGCTAGCCGTTGTTGCGTTTGATTTAAGGGTTTGATTTATGTGCGGTATTGTTGGAATTGTTGGTAAAAGTAACGTTAATACATTGCTTTATGATGCGTTAACGATGCTACAACATCGTGGGCAAGATGCTGCAGGCATCATGACCTGCCACAACGGCAAACTCGCTCAGCAAAAGGCTGTGGGCCTGGTCAAAGATGTATTCCGTACCCGTCATATGCATCGCCTTGTTGGCAATATCGGAATCGGGCATGTACGGTATCCGACTGCGGGTAGTTCTGGTCCAGCCTTGGCTCAACCGTTTTACGTCAACTCGCCTTACGGGATCGCGTTAGCTCATAACGGTAATCTCACGAATACAAAACAACTTTCCCAAGATCTGTTCAAAGAGGATCTTCGCCACCTTAATACTGATTCAGATTCTGAAGTATTACTTAATGTCTTTGCTCATGAGCTTCAGCTACAAGGCAAGCTTACACCAGCAGCGGACGATATTTTTAAAGCGGTAGAAGGTGTTCATAAGCGCGCTGTGGGTGGTTACGCGGTTGTATCTATGGTGGCAAACTATGGCATCGTCGGGTTCCGTGATCCAAACGGGCTACGCCCCCTTGTTTTTGGTGTCCGAAAAACGGAAGAAGGCGACGAATATATGATCGCCTCTGAAAGCGTCGCCTTGGATGTCCAAGGGTTTACCTTGATAAGAGATGTTGCGCCTGGCGAAGCGGTATTTATCAGTGTCGATGGCGAGCTTCATACTCACCAGTGTGCGGCAAATCCCAACTTGAGTCCGTGTATATTTGAGCATGTTTATTTTGCGCGCCCAGATTCTATTATGGACGGTGTCTCGGTATACAAGGCGCGTTTGCGTCAAGGGGAGAAGCTCGCGGATAAGATTCTGCGCGAGCGGCCTAATCACGATATCGATGTGGTGATTCCTATTCCGGACAGTAGCCGTGTTGCTGGCCAAACGGTCGCGCAGACCCTTGGGGTAAAATTCCGTGAAGGATTAGTAAAAAACCGTTATATCGGCCGAACGTTTATCATGCCTGGTCAACAGCAGCGTCGAAAGTCTGTGCGTCAGAAGCTAAACGTTATTGATCTAGAGTTTAAAGATAAAAATGTTTTACTCGTGGATGACTCCATCGTGCGGGGTACGACCTGTAAACAGATCATTCAGATGGCTCGTGAAGCAGGGGCCGCACGTGTTTATTTTGCGTCCGCGTCACCCGTGGTCCAGTATCAAAATGTCTACGGCATAGATATGCCTTCACGGGAGGAGCTTGTGGGCTACAACCGTAGCGAGCGAGAGATCCAAGAAGAGATCGGTGCTGACTGGTTGATTTATCAGGATTTGGAGGATCTCATTGCCGCATCGATGGAAGGCAATCATGATGTGCCTAAATTCGACTGCTCTGTCTTTGATGGTAATTACATCACTGGCGATGTTGATGACGAGTATTTAAGTACCTTGGAAGCTGATCGAGCGGATCATGTGAAAACCTCTCGAGAAAAAGCGCTCGCAGAAAGCCCCAATGCGATGGTGGGTTTACACAACGCCGATTAGCGTTCGCTTCGTTGTAAGTGTTCTTTACATATTCGCATTCTTTCGTAAAATTTGGCATGCTATTTACTTAGTGAATAGACCGCGATTCCTACACGATTTATTCTTAACCGTATTATTTCTGCGCAGGCGTATGCCTGCGATACATGTCCGCGCAAAAAACAACAACGATCAGTGGTTGTAGTACGGACTCACATATCGTCTAAAAGTTTTAAAAAATGAGCATTTCGGAAAATGATATCGACCCCTTATTTGGGGCACACCTAGACACACTTGCAGTACGAGCAGGTCAAGTTCGTTCACAAGAAGGCGAACACAGCGAGCCTATTTACACGACGTCTAGCTATGTCTTTGGTTCGGCT
Source organism: Agarilytica sp. (assembly GCA_045430345.1). Taxonomy (GTDB): domain Bacteria; phylum Pseudomonadota; class Gammaproteobacteria; order Pseudomonadales; family Cellvibrionaceae; genus Agarilytica. The sequence continues at coordinate 110,828 of JAILXT010000001.1, forward strand.
GCAGAAGCGGCAGCGCGTTTTTCTGGCGAGCAACCAGGAAATGTGTACTCCCGCTACACCAACCCAACCGTGCGTACATTCCAGGACCGCATAGCGGCACTTGAAGGTGGTGAGGCGGCGGTGGCTACGGCATCGGGTATGGCGGCAATTTTAAGTACATGCATGGCGTTGTTATCTGCGGGTGATCATGTCATCTGCTCGCGTAGCGTGTTTGGTACAACGACAGTTTTATTCACCAAGTATCTTGAAAAGTTTGGTGTGCAAGTTGATCTCGTGCCCTTGGTGGATTTTTCTGCGTGGGAAGCGGCGATTAAAAGCAACACCAAGCTGATGTTTTTAGAAACACCGTCTAACCCTATTTGTGAAGTTGCGGACGTTAAAAAATTATCTGAGCTTGCAAAGGCAAACGGTGTATTGCTTGCGGTAGATAACTGTTTTTGTACGCCAGCGTTGCAGACGCCCATATCTTTGGGGGCTGATATTGTGATTCATTCGGCTACCAAATATTTGGATGGGCAGGGGCGCTGTATGGGTGGAGCCGTTGTCGGTAGTGAAGAGGTTATGACTGAAGTGCTGGCATTTCTTCGAACCTGTGGGCCAACCATGAGTCCCTTTAATGCATGGGTGTTCCTAAAAGGGTTGGAAACACTGCGCTTGCGAATGGAAGCTCACTCTAAAAATGCCCTAGCTTTGGCGCAATGGTTGGAATCACATAAAAACGTTGAGCATGTGTATTACTCTGGTTTGGAATCTCACCCGGGGCATGCGTTGGCGAAAACCCAGCAAAGTGCTTTTGGTGGCGTGTTGTCCTTTAAAGCAAAGGGTGGGCGCGATGCTGCGTGGAAAGTGATTGATTCGACGCGTATTTTGTCGGTTACTGCGAATTTAGGTGATGTAAAGACAACGATTATTCACCCTGCGACGACAACGCATGGCCGGCTTTCGGATGATGAAAAGCACGCGGCCAAGATCAGCGACAACCTGATTCGCATCGCCGTGGGTTTAGAGTATTTGGAGGATATCCAGAAAGATCTTGATCGTGGTTTATCGCTCATTTGATTTGTTTAATGATGTGATAAACAATGTTGAATGGATTGGGTTAAAACATGCGTATAGATTTTTCTGAGCTGTCAGCAAATCAGCGTTATCATATTATGACCCAGGTGGTTGTGCCTCGGCCGATCGCTTGGGTGCTTACTGATAACGGTGATACCTCGTATAACCTCGCGCCTTTTTCTTATTTTAACGGTATTTGCAGTGAGCCGCCCCTGGTGATGTTAAGTGCCGGCATGAAGCCGACCGGGGAGATAAAAGATACCCGTTTAAATATTCTTGAGCGAGCGCATATGGTTATTCATATTCCCTCGGTGGGGGATGCGCAAGCGGTTAGTGACACCGCGATGACATTACCACACGGCGAATCAGAAATTGAAAAGTTTGGCTTGTCTCTGCAAGAAGAGCAGGGTTGGGCGCTGCCTAGGCTTAGGGATAGCAAAGTAGCGATGATGTGTCGTTATCATCAGCATACAGCGCTAGGCCCCAATAAACAGGCGATCTTTTTTTGCGAAGTGACAGATGTCTATATTGACGATATGGTTGTGGGAAATGACGCAAAAGGTCGAATAAAAGTTGATACGAAGTCATTAGACCCTCTAAGCCGTTTGGGGGCCAATGAATATGCTTCCTTTGGTGAGGTCTTTACCTTAAGTCGGCCGTTGTAGTTAATTTTATTGATCGAGTCTGTAAATTAACGGTACGGCGAATTCGGGGGTAGGCTGCTCGGGCGTAAAGTTAGAAAACCCTAGTTTCCGATAAAATGTTACCGCGTTTAATGACGAATTTACGCGTATAAACCCTTCAGTATTTTCTTTCTTACATATTCTTAGTGCGCTAGACCATAGGGCTTTACCTATGCCTTTCCGGTGCGCAGACGGTGCCACAAATAAATGCGCGAGATTCCAATATTTTTTGATGAGAATGTATCCGGCGATTTTGCCATCAGTGTATTTAAGGTAGCTGCTTGGTCTTGTGAGGTAGCGCTCAATATCTTGTTGGATGCTGATGAGGAGTTTGTCTTTGGTTTCTATACTTGCCTCAACCGATTCATGCATAGCTAATTGAGCGATCGATATAATGGGGTCTATATCTTTGTGTGTGACTATTGAAATACTCATGTTTGTTTTATGGCGGGGCCCATTTCTCTAAAGTCATACATACTGATTAAGCAACGGTGAGTAATATCGGATTTGTTTTCGTTATCACCATTGTGTGTTCAAACTGAGCCGAAAGATTGCCTGCGCAACCGGTAAGCGTCCATCCATCATCGGTTTCATGTACGTTTCTACTTTTTGTGGATAGAAATGGTTCTATTGTGATTACTTGTCCCGCGCGTAGAACGCGTTTATCTTGCGGAACGTAGTAGCCGGGAATCTCGGTTGGTTCTTCATGTAATTGACGACCAATGCCATGGCTGCAGAGATTCTTAATGATTCGAAATCCTTTCTTTTTCGCGACGGACTGAATTGATTTTCCGATGTGGTTTAAGGGTGCACCGGCGCGAGCGGAATGGGTCGCAGTATTTAATGCGAGCTTGGTAGCCGATAACAAACGGTTTTTTAGATCATTACTTGGTGGGACGATAAAAGATCCGCCTGTATCGCCGAAGTAGCCATTTTTCTCTGCAGAGACGTCAATATTGACGACGTCCCCGGATTTGATAATGCGGTCGCCAGGGATTCCGTGTGCGGCTTCTTCATTCACACTGATACAGGTGTAGCCTGGAAAGTCATAGCAAAGTTTTGGCGCCGATTTAGCTTCGTATTGCGCCAATATCGATTTTCCAATCATATCAAGCTCGCTGGTGGTCATTCCCGGCTCGGTAAGTCGTTGCATTTTTTGCAATGTAAATGCAACGATCCAGCCGATATGCTTCAGGGCTTCTAAGTCTTGCTCTGTTTCAATGGTCATTGAAGGTATTTTGTAATCCTAAGGTATGTGTTTGTCGGCGTTTTACACCCAATCGTCTGGGAATGGCCAATTAGAAATAAGGGGTGTTCCGGGGAGGTGTTGATGTTCCTTGGGTGTCACCAACATATCCCTATCTCCCCAGGATTATACATGGTGTTTTTAGGCGGGGTACTACTGATCGTCATAAAGGGTCTTTGTTTATACAGGCTTATAAATTAATGCGGCCGTGTTTATTCGTTTTGGTGCATTACGTGCAAAATGTCCCTGAAGATAAAGATCAGATGTCGTTGAAGAGAGAGGTGAGTGTCTAACTTTTTACATGATTATGTATTCCAGACAGTGCTAGTCTTACCTATGTAAATGAATGTATAGGAAAGCTATGAATCAACTGATTTCGGGTATTATCGACGGGGTTGGCACGGTGTTGCTGGGTAAGGAGCAACAGGTTAAATTGGCGCTGGCGTGTTTGTTCTCAAAAGGGCATCTCCTTATTGAGGATTTACCGGGCATGGGCAAAACAACGCTTGCGCAATGTTTGGCCAAGGTTTTGGGGCTGAGCTATGAGCGAGTTCAGTTCACCAGCGATATTCTACCTGCAGATATTCTTGGTGCCGCGGTCTTTGACCGGGAAACTTCCCGCTTCGAATTTCACTCCGGTCCGGTGTTTACTCAGGTGCTGCTTGCGGATGAGGTGAATCGAACAACGCCCAAAACCCAAAGCGCACTCCTTGAAGCGATGGAGGAGCGCCAGGTCACCATTGAAGGGGAGACACGACCCTTACCTGCGCCATTTTTTGTGATTGCCACCCAAAACCCTTTGTCTCAGGCGGGTACCTATCCTTTACCTGAATCTCAGCTGGATCGATTCCTCATGCGGATATCCTTGGGCTATCCCACACAGGACACCGAGCGGGCGCTTTATAAGGGGGTTGAGCCTCGTGAGCGTTTAAAGGCTCTGGAGCCCTTAGTGACTATGGCGCAGATCGACGCTATTCAAAAGCAAGTCAAAGAGATCAAAGCGAGTGAGCAGTTACTGGATTACCTTCAAAGGATTGTAGATTTCACCCGTTTTAATGAACATTTTACCTTTGGCCTTTCTCCGCGGGGCGCACTGGCTCTGTTGTATGCAGCAAAAGCGTGGGCATTGATCCATAACCGAGAGTATGTGTTGCCAGAAGATATTCAGGCTGTGTTGCCTTCAGTGGTGGGGCATCGTGTTAGAGGCGTATCTTCCAGTAGTAATACTGATTCAGCGGCTGGAAAAGAGGATATTACCGATTTTATCTTAAAAAATGTCGACGTCGTTTAAGATGCATTCCCCATTTCAAGCGGTGAAAGCTTTTTGGTTAACGCATTTTTTGAGTTGGCTTGATAAGCGCAGTTTAAAACAGAATCACCATAAGCTCACAACCAAAAATCTGTATATCTTTCCTACGCGAAAGGGGTTTATGTTTTTGTTGTTTGTATTGGTGCTTTGGTTGTTAGGTACCAACTATCAAAACAACTTAATTCTTGCGCTCACCTTTTTATTGATCAGTATTTTTATCGTCAGTATTTTACACACCTTTGCCAATTTGTCTGGTTTGGATCTAGAACTTAAAGGCGCGAGTAACGCATTTGTTGGTGAGAATGTGCACTTCACTATAGCGGTGCAGAATAATTCAAACCGTGCGAGTAATGGCGTGTCTATTTCTTGGCAGGGAAGTGGTTTAGCTAGTAGTGATTTTGATTGCGAAGCAAAATCATTGCAGCGGGTGCATGTCGATATATCCGCAAAACGACGAGGGCATATTATTCCTAAGCGTCTGTTGGTGGAGTGCGAATATCCGTTGGGGCTATTACGATGTTGGACATGGTTAACATTTGACGCACACGCTTTGGCATATCCAGCGCCGATGAATATCGACTTATCGAATTCGTCGATTGAAGATGATGATGGCGACGGTGAACATCCGGTAAAAGGCGGTGAAGATTTTAGTGCATTTCGGGAGTATCAGCCCGGGGATCCTATTAAGCATATTGCATGGAAATTATATGCGCGAGAGCGGGGCCTCTATACAAAGGAGTTTAGTCATAATATCTCTCGTGAGATTTGGCTGGATTTTTTTCAGGTGCAATCACAGGATATAGAGCTAAAACTATCGGCGTTATGTTATTGGGCGTTGGAATTCAGCCAACGTGATGAAAATTTTGGCTTGGTTTTACCTGGAACAAAAATAGCACCGAATAAAGGGGAAAACCACAAAGCTCGTGTCTTAGAGGCCTTGGCTCGATTTGAGTCTTATTAGTGTGGTTAATGTTTCAAGGGTCGGATAAATAGGTTTAAACAACAAGGTATGGGGTATTGAACCAGCAACGAACGGACCAATGGGTAAAACGTGCGACGCTCGCGTGGATATTGGTGGCGCAAGGCGTCGCAATATTGCCCTTGTTTACATATTTACCGTTGTGGGTACCTGTTGTTTGGTTATTTTCTCTTGTGTGGCGTGTGCAGATATTTCGTGGTGCGTGGCCGTTCCCTGGTGCACGTATAAAAGGTGTCTTGGGGGTTTTGTGTGTTATCGGCTTAGGGTTGTCTTATACCGGTACGTTAGGTGTTGAACCGCTTGTTGCGTTTCTTGTTGTGTCATTTGTTTTGAAATTGTTGGAAGTGCGGTCACGGAAAGATGTGTTGTTAGTGATTTACGTTGGATTTATCGCCGTTGCTGCACAATTTCTATTTTTTCAGAGTATGTTTATTGCGGTGTATGGCACGCTCTCTGTTTTATTACTGCTTTGTGCATGGAATTGTATTTATCGTAGTAATAGTGTTGCCGTCGCTCAGCAGCTTCGAGCAAGTACGACGCTTGTTTTACAAAGTCTCCCCTTGATGGTGTTGTTGTTTGTTGTCCTCCCTAGGGTGGGGTCGCTGTGGCACGTGCCGATTCCTCAACAAACGGGGGTTACCGGGTTCAGTGATACCATGTCTCCTGGTGATTTTAGTTCACTTAGCCAATCTAAAGCGGTTGCCTTTCGCGTTACTTTTGATCCGGAAACGTCGAAACAAAACATTCCCCCAAAAGCGTCATGGTATTGGCGTGGCTTGGTGCTGGATAATTTCGATGGGCGAAATTGGAAATATGACGAGTCGCCCTTGTATAAAAGAGCGTCTGGACCTGAAAGTATTCCGGAATTTTGGCAATTACAGGTATTGCCCGATAGTAAAATATTCGGCTACGAAGTATTAATGGAACCTCATCAGCAGCGTTGGTTGTTTACCTTAATGGCGCCTGTTGCTGCTAGCTCCTCTTCGAACAAGGTGTACTTCGCACCGAACTATTTAACAAAATCTGTCAGGCCGGTTGCGGCACGTACGCAGTATAAAGTGAAATCTGAATTACATTTTTTAGCCGCACCGGATGGCTTAACGTCACGGTCCCTGAAAAGAAATCTTTATTTACCCGAGGGTTCAAACCCTAGAGCTGTGGCGCAAGCGAAAGACTGGGCTGCGCAGCGCTTAAGGCCTCAGGAAATTATCAATAACGCGTTGGATAAATATCGAGCCTCCTTCTCATATACATTACGGCCACCACCTTTAGGGGCTCATAGTGTTGATGAGTTTTTATTTATTACGCAAAAAGGTTTTTGCGAACATTTTGCGAGTAGTTTTGTGGTGCTGATGCGGGCTGCGGGCATTCCAGCGCGGGTGGTGGTTGGCTACCAAGGGGGGGAAGTTAACCCGATAGAAAATTATATTATTGTACGGCAGTCAGATGCCCATGCTTGGGCTGAAGTCTGGCTGCAAGGTAGAGGTTGGGTGCGCGTTGACCCCACTGCGGCGGTGTCGCCGTTACGCATAGAGCAGGGCCTGGAAGAATCTTTAGAGGGGGATGACCGAAAGCTGATGGGGTCGTGGTTTGGCGGCGCTTTTTTCAGCGGTATACAGTTGCGTTTGGACGCAATGAGTTACAGTTGGCATCAGTGGGTGTTGGGGTATGACAGTGATCGGCAGTCGGGGTTATTTCAGGCATTGTTCGGCGGTTCAGAAGCGTGGCGAATTGGGGGAATATTTATCGCGTTGATCAGCGGTTTTCTATTTGTTTATTTTTTATTCTTGACGTGGAAGGGGGTGCGGGAATTCCAGTATCCTGAGCAGGCGCTTTATGCGAAGTTCAAACGTAAACTTTTAAAGATGGGGTATGTCCCGTTACCTGGTGAAACCCCCATCGGTTTTGCTGAACGTATTGGTTCCGAAGCCCAAGAGGTGGCTCCTCAAATACAGCGGATTGCGAAGCTGTATAGTGATATCGCGTACGGCTATCAGCCGCAACTAATCGATCAGCTTAAGAACGAAATTCGCATGTTGTAGTGCCACACCTGTATAACTATGTCTTGAATGCGATATGTTTCGCTGCGCCTGCTGATAATACACCTCACTTCCACGTATAATCCCGATCTTCTATTTAATGTAACGTTTTATTAAGAGCCATTCATTGCCACAGCTTGTTAGATTTCTTATTTCCCACGGGGCCAGTGCGTTTGCTACGGGTATTCACCTTGTATTGCTCGCCTGGATCGCGATGCAAGAGCTTCATCTTGGTGCAAGTCAATGGGGGCTAGTTCAGACGGCAGCTTTGCTGCCAAATTTGTTGCTGATGCTCGTTGCAGGTGCATGGGCGGATCGTTACGACCCAGCGAAAGTGTTGGCTGTTGCTCAAGGTTTGCTTTCGTGTAGTTATGCGGGGTTATTCCTGCTGTTGTATTTTGGGAAGGCGAACTTCTCTACGCTTATTATCTATGCCGTGTGTGTCGGCGCGGGTAACGCGTTTATTCAACCTGTGCGGGAAAAGTTGGTGGCCGATATTCCGGCTATTTCACTTCAGCAGCGTGTGTCTTTATTGAGCATTACTCAGTTTATATTGCAAGCTGCTGGGATTGGCGTTGTCGCACTGTCCGAAAATATTGGCGTGCAGTGGGTCCTTATTATTCAGGCGTGTGTTTCCTGCCTATCAACGTTAATGTTTTTGAGTTTAATAAAACGCAAAGTACGAGAAGTGCTTAAGCAAGGCTCAACGCTTGATGATATCCGAAGTGCGATAAATACGGTTGTCAGAAACTCTGGCCTTAGGCAGTTAATGGCGTTGATAGCGTTTAATGGTTACATGCACATGGGGGTATTTCTCGTACTCATCCCTGTGGTGGCCACGCGTACTTATCACCATTCCGCGTCTGAATACGCGGGCTTACAGGTTTTATTTGTGCTTGGGATGGTTATCGCGCACACCTTTCTTCTAAAACAGAAAACCGTAGAATTTCCAGGGCAGGGCGCTTTGTTTAGCTTGCTCTATACGGCGATGGTGGGCTTTGGCTTGGCTAAAGGCCCCACGCCCTTCGGGTTTTACATGCTCGTGTTTGTGTGGGGCTTGGTGGCGGGCAATTCTGCTGGGCGCTGTAGATTGGTCGCTCAGTCACTTGTTGGCCCAGAAATGCGTGGGCGTGTTATGTCGGTGTATCAACTGATGTTATTCGGTGCGGCGCCGGTCGGTGCGGTGGTGACAGGGTTTGTGTTACATATTCTTTCCCCGAAACAAATATTTATGGTGATGAGCGTATCGAGTATTGTTTTATTTGGTGCATTTATGCTGACAAAAACCTTATGGTCTGTGCGGCAATCTTCTGACTCGAATCCAGCTATTGCTGAGTAACCCTCTTCTAAAGTAATACCCGCTTCGTTGTTTTTTGCGACGCAGGCAGGGTGTTGGTTAAATCTCGCTTGAACTTCCCCTTATTCCTCTGTTAAATGAGCGCTCAGCTCTGTGACAAAAGTTACTGATATATGCGAAGCTTTCATTTGTTAGTCTTGATGTCTCTTTCTTCATGTTGCTTGCTCCTTGCAAGCCAAGCCTCAGCTGTTACGCAAGACGATCTTTGGGCCTTAAGTCTCGAAGATTTGATGCAGGTAGAAATACAGACCGCCGGCAAGCGGGCTGAAAAAATATCGGATATTCCCGCAAGTGTTGATATTGTGACACGAAAGGATATCGCTACCTATGGTTATACCTCCCTTACCGACATTCTTGAAAACATTACCGGTCTTTATAATATTTATGGTTACGACGATGTGTCGGGCAATATAGGTATTCGTGGCCTTTGGAACCCCCGAGATCAAAATAGTAGCGTAGCCGTGCTTGTAAACGGTATTAGTCAGGCAAGAGTCGATAATCGCAGTAACCCCTTTTCTAAAATTAATATCCCCGTTGAAGCCATTGATCGTATTGAAGTCATTCGCGGCCCAATGTCGGTCATCTATGGAAATGGCGCTTTTTTTGGCGTTATTAATATCGTGACGAATGAGCAAAGCGGTCGCGGAGAGCTTTCTCTTCACGGTGGCTACGGCAGCCATAATACTGCGCGCGTGTCGGGGCGGTACCAATCGCAAAATAAAACGCGCCCTTTGGTGGTGAACTTCGGTACAGAGCGGACGGATGGCCTCGATTATCCCATTCGCGATATGGCGAGTGATGAAAACCTAGCCACGTTACCGGCAGTGGGGGTCTCGGATCCCAGTACCTATACGTTTGATGGTTTTCTCGAACAAGAGCGGCACTATGTCGATATGAGTACCCTGTGGGGGCAATGGTTTTTTGATGGGAGTTACAATCATTCTGAAATTGAGCGTTTTGTACTGTTACCTTCGTTGGACGAAGGCTCCAGACGGCGAACCAAAAATCTTTCGTTACGTTTAGGTTACGATCTTTCCATTGGTGATGGTCACAGTTTGAGAACGACAGCTTTGTACAATAAGTTCGATCAGGATCAAAATTTTGATGCGATTTTTGTGGGTATTGAAGGCGTGAATACCGTCGAATATGAAGCGTACGATATTGAAAGTGTGTTGGACGTTGAGTTAGGAAACGTTTTTGGTTTGGTAGCGGGAATTAATTATCAGTATCTATCTAATTTCTATGAGTTTACGAATGTCCCTGCCGCAGGCTTCATCAATGAATCTGTGGATATAAATAAACGAGAGACGTCTTCGGTTTTCGTACAAGGTACTTATCACGTATCAGATACGCTATCTGCTGTATTGGGTTATCGCTTTGAATCTATATCAAAGCACGATCGTATGGGAATCGAGGATGGGGGGACGCCGCAAGAGTCGCAATTTGGGGGCGAACAGGGTGGTCAAGATACCAGTACACCACGTATAGCCCTGGTATACGCACCGAAAAAACATCACACGGTGAAAGTGATGTATGGCGAGGCGAATAAAATTGCAAATGATCGATTTGACCCAGAGGAAAGCAATACCTTTGAAATCAATTACCTGTATGTAAATGACGCAACGCGCATCAGTGCGAGTGTGTTTCAGAATGGTTTAGAGGAATTGATTGTTGAGACGTTGGATTTTAATCAGGATGGTTCGGTTTCGAATAGAACGATTCAAGGCGGGGCGATAGATACGCGTGGTGTAGAACTCGATATGACGTTTTCTCTTTCTGAGCACTGTTCTACCGCCTGGGGCTACGCTTACCAATCATCAGAAGATAAGTTACAAGAGAGCGTTGATTTAGCTTACTCCCCAACATCGGTATTCCATGGGAAACTTAATTATCAGCAGAACAATTTTGTTGTGTCGCTTTTGGGGCGTTACGTTGATGATATTCATTCCTTCTATGATGTCGCGATGGATAATTCCGACGGGAGTTTTGGCGGGCGTATAGGCGAATCCGCAGATGCGTATTTTGTTGTGGATGCGAATATTCGAGTGACCAAACTATTCAAGCACGCGTATCTAAACGTAAAATTCTCCAATATATTTGATGAAGAAGTACGTTACCCGAATAACCCGTTTAATTCCGAAATATTAGATCGGGGTACCATCGGCCCGGATCGGGGCTTTATGGTATCCATCGGATGGGAAAGGTAAGTGTTGTTGTACTTACCTGAGCGCTTTTCCAAATTAAAGCGGTAATCAAACAGCTTTAAAGCGCAGACCTAAATGCGATAATCCCTGCCGTTACAGCAACATTCAGTGATTCCACGTCGTTTGCCATGGGGATTTTAATTTTCATTGAGCATAGCTTTTTCGTTTCTGTACTCAAGCCTTCTGTTTCATTCCCGAGCACAAACACCTTTGCTTGTTCGTCGGTCAATTGTGGCAGCGTATGTGTAGCATTTAGATCCAGCCCGATAATTTCAGCACCTTGAGTGCGCAGTGTTGTTAGGGCTTGGCTTAGCTTGTCGCAACGGATGATTTTTGCTTTAAATAGGGTGCCTGCACTTGCCTTAATCACGAGGGCGTCGAGTTTCGCACAGCCTTTTTCGGGCAGGAGGAGACCTGTCATGGGGGAGGCGCATACAGAACGAATAATCATGCCGAGATTTTGTGGGTTAGTCACATTGTCTAGCGCAATGAGTTCAAAGCCTTTCGGGGTCGAGCGAATAAAATCATCAAAGCCCTGAAACCCTTGTGGTTTGATATCGACGGCGACACCTTGGTCCTGTTTTTTATTTTTTGAAATACGAGAGAGCGCGTCACGGGAGTGATAGAGAATATCAGCGTTCGCTGTATTCGCCAGCTGCGTGATCTCGTCTAGAATCGCTGCCGACTTGTTTGAGTCAGATAGATGAAGTTTATGTACTTTAATACCGGGGGTCGATAAGGCTTCTAGGACGGGTTTTCGGCCGTAAATAGTGAGGAGCGTGGAAAAGAACTTCTTTTTCTCCACGTATGCATCGCTGTCGTTCATGTGTTTTTGTTTGGATGTGGTCGGGTGGGAAAAATGTGGAGAGTAAACGAAGCGCTGGCTCTGCCGCGCTTCTATTTGTGTCTTCCTGTGTCAGTATTCTTGTCCGCTAGGTATCTAACGGAGTGAAGTGCCTAGGTATGAATGTAGCAATCTTCGTTGATTTCGAGCAGTGCTTTTAATATCAAGCGACGGGAAATCAGCCCAACGAGCTTACCGTCTTTACATACGGGGTAGTTTTTGGGGGGAGCCTTTGCCATTTGCTCCGCAATTTCAACGACGGAATTATCCGGCGCGACTGTTTTGACTTCAGTTTTCATTACGGCAGTGACGGGCGGGGACTCTTCACAATAAAAGGCATCGTTTAGCATTTCCCGGATACAGTCCTGTTCGGATACAAAGCCGATCAGGTTATTGTCAGCATCGACCACTGGGGCCCCCGGTATTTGGGCTTTCATGAGGGATGAGACAACATCTCTAACAGTCACGGTATTCAAAATCGCATGAGGATTGCGATCCATAAAATCTTCGACAAGTATTGAATGCATATTATTTTAGACCTCTTACAGAGATTTTGGCGTTAAATACTCAGACAACAGATGCAAACGTTGGTTTGCTCTGATCGATAGAATACCGCTATTTGCCCAAGTGTTACACCCAGTTTAGCTGCAAACCGACAGATATGCCTTAACCGCGGATTCAAAACCCACCAAAAGGGCATCTACGGTTAACGCGTGGCCTATGGATACTTCTTGAAGCCCCGGCAAGCGGCGGTATTGCACCATATTACGCAGGTTTAGATCGTGCCCCGCGTTAATTCCTAGGCCCAATGATTGGGCATATTCTGCGGCTAAACAGTGCGCTTCAAACAGTGTTTTAGCTTTTTCTGTGTCTTGGTCGAATGCCCACGCGAAGGGCCCGGTATATAACTCAATTCGGTCAGCGCCCAAGGTCTTTACGTGCCGAATTTGCTCTTTATCCGGGTCCATGAATAGGCTGACGCGAGTATTGAGTGCTTTCAGCTTTTCGATAATTGGCTGGAGTACGTCACCGTTTTGGATTAGGTCGAAGCCATGATCCGAAGTGAGTTGATGATCTGTGTCGGGAACCAGTGTGCACTGCGTTGGCTTTGCGCGTTCGACAATGGCCAAAAGACCGGGGTAGTCGTTCAAGGCTGGCGCTAGGGGATTACCCTCGATATTGAACTCAATATCTGCACTACGACACATATCGGCGAGGAGATAGACGTCGTCGGGACGTATATGGCGTTGATCGGGCCGGGGGTGAACCGTCAGCCCTTGAACACCAGCAGATATGCATATCTCTGCAAATTGCCTTAGATCCGGGAAGTTACCTTCTCGCGAATTGCGAATAAGTGCGACCTTGTTGAGGTTGACGCTGAGCGCGACAGAACCGCTTATATTGGAGGAAGTCATTCGGTCCTTAACTCTTTCTATAAGCGCGAGGCTTTTTCAACCACTACCGTGGTATTTGGCGCTTCAGGAAATGCTTTAAATTGCCCACGGGGCTCTTTCTCTATTTGTTTAACCACCTTCATGCCTTTGGTTACTTTGCCGAATACGGCGTAGCCGTGACGTTTATTTTTGTAGTCCAGAGGGAGATTGTTATTTACGTTGATAAAGAACTGAGACGTCGCGCTGTTGATATTATTGGTACGCGCCATCGACAGTGTGCCCGTTAAATTTTTCATCCCGTTATCCGATTCGTTTTTAATCGGGTTGCGAGTTTGTTTGCGCTGAAAATCAAAGGTATAGCCACCGCCTTGAACGACGAAGCCGGGAACAATGCGGTGGAATATTGTGCCGTTATAGAAACCGTCGTCGACATATTTTAAAAAGTTCGCCACGGTAATTGGCGCTTTGTCTTGAAATAACTCAATGACGATATCGCCAGCAGATGTTTTAAAGAGCACGAGAGGATTCACTTCTTTTGCTTTTACTTCTTTTTTAGTTGCTGCTTTGGTGTCGGCGTAACCGGTAGAAAGCTGTCCAAGTAAACAGACGAATATAAGAGTGGATATAATTCGATTAAAAAAAATGGAGCGCATACGTATAAATCCTAAGCTTATCTAATATGTTGTAAAGTGAACGTTGGGTGATCTGTTCTAGTTGAGTGAGAAGGTGGCTAGCGCCACTCAGAGTAGCCTTTCTTCGGCTTTAATACAGGTACGACGATCGCCAAAATAATCCCCAACACTAAAATACCTGCACCATAGAGCATAAAAGTTAAGCTTTTGTCGCCTTTTAATTGCTCGTTTTCCGCCATCAAAGAGTCACGTTGGGTTTGTGTGACTTCATGCTTTTGCAGAAGTTCTTGATAATTTCGGTCTAGCTCTACAGCGCCCGCGGAAAGTTGTTTGAGTTTATCAAGTTCATTGGCGATACGCTGTTTAGAGGAGGAAACCTTTTTGCCTTCACGAGAGAGCGTAGCGTTTTCTTTACTGAGCGTTGTGTTTTGGGCCTTGAGCTCTGCGTTTACTTTTTCAATGCGGGCAAGTTTTGTTTCCGCGAGGTTCAGCCGTAATTGAGACGTCATGACTTCGGTGAGGTACTGATTACGAATCCAGCCTTCATCTCCAGATTGCGTTTTTACTTTAGACCAGACTTGGTCTTCGCTCTGTTCAACGCGTGTGAGCTGAGTGCCGCTTTTCATGGCCGCATTAATGATGCGGTATTCAATACCGGCGCCACTTCGTAGTGGAACATATAACACATCGCTTACGTAAATGGTTTGTTGAGCAAAAACGAAAGAGCTTATAAGGCTAAGTAGCGCGATAACTAAAAGTTTCGTGGGGTTATTCATGGTCATAATGATTGTTTTGGTTAATCAAAAATAAACGGTAGGTGAACATCGTAGTACAGGATCGCTGTTACGCACCATGGAAAATTATTTTAAGGTAGCACCTTTTTATACGGTTTTACCGTAACATTTTTATACACCCCAGCAATACAGTATGGGTCGGCGTCGGCCCAAGTTTTTGCGGATTCAAGGGAGTCGAACTCAGCCACAATAAGGCTACCGGTAAACCCGGCTTCGCCAGGCTCTTCAGAATCAATGGCAGGGAAGGGGCCCGCCATAAGTAATCGTCCTTCTGTTTTTAGCTCTTGAAGGCGGGCGATGTGCGCTGGCCGAGCAGACATGCGTGCTTTGAGGCTATTTGGGACGTCTTCGCCAACAATTGTGTATATCACGGGCTTATCCTTCGTCTTCTTGTGTTTGTTTTTTGTGTGCTTCCGGGTCGATAAACACTTCATCGAGGGTGAGGTGTGTTAAACGCGTGATGCTTTTGTATAGATAGAATAAGGTCATAAACATGACGAGCATCGATGGCACGGCAATTACGGGAAAACTGAGTGCGGTCATTCTGCCGAGCTCAGCGTTAAACTCTTCCGTTCCGGGTGGGCTAACAAGGAGGTAACGTGCTAGGCCATAGTTCAAAACAGATGAAAGGAAGAATGACCCTGCAATCATCAGGGAAGCGTTGCGTAAGCTAACGTCAAAGCGTTGTTCTGTGCCGTAGTGGCTAAGCGCAGCGCTTACCTTATCTACCTGGATGATTTTTTCGTTATAGAGAAAGGTTTTTACCAAAGGGTAACGGGTATATAAAGAAGCGATTGTCGCGATGCCGAAAAGGCAGGGAATGGCGGCTTCTTTAATGGCGATATATTTTGGGTCCAATTCGAGTAAACTAATGCCACCGGTGAGGAAGATGCTAACAACACCAAGCGCTGAGAAGAAATTGATGCGCTTAACGCGGCTGAAGTCGTACACCCCGTAGCCAATAGGAAACATTAGCGCGACGATGATCCCGTTTTTGACCCCTAAAGCATCCTCTCCACTAAATTTAATTAAAATTACCGTAGGAATGACGATATTAAGCAATAGGTTGAGAAGTAAGTTTTCTTTCTTTTCTGTTTTATCTGTCATGAAATTCGTTCAAAAGAGAATGTAGCGTTGCCGCGAGTATATGACCTTCACTGCCATAGTGATCAATCGGATGGTATTTTAAGCCCTGAGGCGCTGGTGTCGAGAGCTAAACAACAAGATGTTGATGTTTTAGCGCTTACTGACCACGATACCACTGAAGGCGTGGTGCGCGCATCTATTCAAGCCAAGCTTGAAGGGATAGACCTTATACCTGGGATCGAGTTCTCGTGTGATTGGATGGGGCGTAATATCCATGTGGTCGGTTTGAATATAGATCTGGCTTCCTCGGTGCTTACTTCTGAAATAGCATCCCAGCATGAAAAGCGCGAGAAGCGTGCGGAAGTGATCGCAAAAAAACTTGCATCGGCCGGTATTGAAGGAGCCCTTGAGGGGGCGCGGCATTATTCGGGTGATGGTGTGTTAGGTCGGCCCCATTTCGCACAATTTTTGGTCGATAACGGCCATTGCAAAAGTATTGCTCAGAGTTTTAAGCGCTACTTGGGGGCTGGTAAACCTGGGGACGTTAAGCAGGTCTGGCCGGATATAGAACAAATTACTCAAACGATTGTAAATGCCGGCGGCGTAGCCGTATTGGCGCACCCCAATAAATACAAAATGACACGTACAAAACTGTGTACGTTAGTGGCCGATTTTAAAGAAATTGGTGGTGCTGCCATCGAGGTGGTCAGTGGTAAACAGCCCATCAATATTACCCGCGACATGGCTAAAATCGCATGTAAATACGAGCTGTCCGCGTCATGTGGTAGCGACTTTCATGCGCCAGGTGGCGCCTGGCAAGAGCTGGGTTTATTTTCTTCTTTACCTGAGGGTGTTGAGCCTGTTTGGCACCTTTGGGAACACTAGGGCGGCGGCTTCTTTTTAGGTCAAAGTTTCTTGTCTCTGCGTGAGCGTTGTGTGCTAAAAGTCACATAGCTTGCGTCTTCTTCCGTACTAGAGTTCGCCGATTATTCTGCGTTGGGTTTTGTCCAAGGCCAGTCATGTACGGTCTTTTGGGTTGATAATCTGTGCATATTTTTATTGCGTCGAAAGCGAAGAATAATATTCAGTGAATGACTCTTTTCGTATTCCTATGAAGACTTAGATATCCAAAACACGTCTTTTTGTTCGCTTAAAACCTTAGATGTTCATCGTAGATTTTATAACGATGTGCAGGTTTTTAATTGGGGTGACGGTGATTTCTTTGGGGTACAGATAAAAGGGTCTCTTGTTAACTAATATGGAGAAAATTTTGTGTTAAAAATAATGAGATATTTATGTTTATCCCGGCTGGTGGTCATACTTTGGTTTGGTATTGCTACACATGCAATTGCGAACGGGGCCGACGATCGCGCCTCTTCGAATGAAATGGATTTCTCTCTGAAAAGCCTTTCCGGGGAGTATGTGATGGTTGCCGAAGGTAAGGGTGGGACGGGGCCGGAGGTTGTGTTTGGTGTCGTGTATTTTGATGGGGCGGGGCATATCTCAGGCTCATTGAGAGTGAACACCGGGCTGGATGGACAGCCTCGCACGGTAAATAAAGTGAGTGTTGATGGTCAATATTCCGTTGAAGGGATCGGGGAAGGCGTGTTCGGTTTTAGTTCAGCCTTAACCTCGGCTATCTACGTCGTGCGGGATTTCAAGGTTAGGCGGGGTAAAAAAATGGCGACAGAAATAGCGTTTGTCGCTGATGGTTTAACGGAGTCAGGTAATGTCCTCAGGGGGTTTATTAAAAAGCGTACACGTCGGCATGATTTTACCGATGCTTCGGTTGACGGTGATTTTGGTCTTATCAACGAAGGCTTTGGCGGGCTTGGCCAGGGTATTGCCGTGGGCGTTGTCACCTGGGAAGACGATAGCAACTATATCTTTGGTAACTTTACCGGAAGTTTTCCTGGACCAAATCCTGGCGAGCGGTCGATTATCGAATTCTTTTCGGGTGGTCCGTTCTCGATTAATCCTGATGGTACCGGTGTGACCCTGTCTGAAACAACGGGTGGCCAATCTCATTACCTAGTCACGGAGACGGAATGGCATCGAGGGAAGCAAATCGCGAAGGAAATATATTTTGCGGTAGAGTTTCTAGATCCATTTGGAAATTGGAGCCCCGCGACGATGACACGTATTTCAAAATAATCGATTTTTAACGTGCCTCGAGAAAGATGCACGGTAAACACGAGTTAGCGACAGGGGCCTAGCAATAGGCCCCTGTCAGTCGGTCATGTATTCTCTTCTTGAAGAGCATCCTGCTGTTCTTGCCTGAATCTCATATATTTTTTTGCGCGGTTTTTATTCTAGTCGTGACCAATTAATCATTCTGTGGCAAGGTGTCACACGCATCGGAGTGCACTTAGGCGACTTACTGCTAACATTAATGTGATGTTTTTATTCTTGTAAATACACGTTACGGATTTGGTGATAGATATAACGCCTTACACTCACTAAAAACGAAAAATAATAGGTAAAATTTTGGCTCAATTTTTCTCCATTCACCCAGAGAATCCACAATCGCGCTTGATTGATCAGGCTGTTGATATTGTTCGCCGTGGAGGTTTGATCGCTTACCCCACGGATTCGGCTTATGCTCTAGGCTGCCATATTGGTGACAAGTTCGCGTTGGATCGTATTCGCGCGTTACGCCAGCTGGATAAGCATCATAATTTTACACTTATGTGCCGTGATCTTTCTGAATTGGCAAACTATGCCCGTGTGGATAACGCGGCGTTTCGGTTGATCAAGAGTCACACGCCAGGCCCCTATACCTTTATCTTAAATGCAACGTCTGAGGTGCCCAGGCGCCTTATGCACCCAAAACGTAAGACATTGGGAATGCGAGTGCCGGATAACGCAATTGCCCTGGCGCTAATGGAGGCCCTAGGTGAGCCTCTTATGACCAGTACACTGATCATGCCGGGTGATACCTACCCCTTAACTGACCCCTACGATATTCGCGAGACCCTAGAGCACCACCTGGAATTGGTGATCGATGGCGGTTTCTGTGGCCTTGAAGCGACATCCGTTATTGACCTTACGGAGGAGGAGCCGGCTGTTTTACGTAAAGGTTGTGGCGATACATCCGACTTCGAGGACTAGCTCGGGGGCTAAATAGCCCTATTGTTTTGTTTTTTCGCTAGTGGATCGTAGCGGAAGGGCGCTAAGTCTCGCTATAATGCGCTGTTCAAGTTCACGGCCGAGAGGCCCCGAAATGCAGCATGAGGTGAGTTCTATTGTCTGGTACCGACCCTGAGGTTCTTCTAGAATCCGATGGCGCAGATGATGCGGCAGATACTACGGAAGACATGCCTGATACGACGGCTGAAAACCTCACCGAATCAACGCAAACTAATCCCGATCCAGAGCGCGAAGTAGGCAGTGACTCAGAGTTCGCGCTGTCTGGCGAGCCAGCGGCTGCAGTTGAATCCCCCCCGGAAAGCGATGGTGAGACAGCCGAATCTGCAGATCCTGTTAGTGTTGAATCTCATTCCCCAGAGCAGGCTGAAATGCCCTTTGCGATCGTGCAAGGCAAGGCGGTTACTGAGCTGCCGAAAGACCTCTATATTCCACCCGATGCTCTTGAGGTCTTTTTAGAAGCCTTCGAAGGCCCGCTAGATTTATTGCTTTACCTTATTCGCCGCCAGAATCTTGATATCTTGGAGATCGATGTCTCTGAGATTACCCGCCAATACGTGGGCTATGTCGAGGTGATGAAGGCGATTCAATTCGAACTTGCTGCTGAATACCTGGTAATGGCCGCAATGTTGGCTGAAATTAAGTCACGTATGTTGCTTCCTCGCTCAGAAGAGCTGGAAGAGGAAGAAGACGACCCACGTGCATTACTTATTCGTCGTTTGCAGGAATATGAACGCTTTAAGCAAGCGGCAGAAGATATTGACGAGTTACCTCGCCAGCATCGTGATACCCATACGGCCAAGGCGATGGCGCCTGACCGAAACCTCACTCGGCCAGATCCAGATGTGGAAATGAAAGAGCTGCTTATGGCGCTTTCTGAGGTGTTACGCCGTGCGGATATGTTTGAAAGCCATCACGTTGAAAAAGAGCGCCTCTCAACACGGGAGCGTATGTCGCAAGTGCTCGATAACTTAAAAGGCCAGCAATTTGTGCCCTTTGTGAGCTTATTTACCGTAGATGAAGGGCGTTTGGGCGTTGTTGTTACCTTCCTTGCCGTAATGGAATTGATTAAAGAATCCCTCGTGGAAATTGTGCAAACAGAATCATTTGGTCCGATTCATGTAAAGGCGCGATCGCTATAAATTAAACCCTGTAAACAGGGTTTCAGAAAATAATGTGTAGACCTGTATGACTGAAGAAACCGATAACACTCAACTAAAACGTATTCTCGAAGGTGCTATTCTCGCGGTTGGGGAGCCCCTGTCTATTCAGCGACTGCAAGGGCTTTTTGGCGAAGAGGAAATGCCCGAAAAAGATGAGATTAAAAAAGCGCTAGAAGATATTCGTGATGCGTGTGAAGGGCGCGGGTTTGGTTTGATCGAAGTCGCCAGTGGTTGGCGTTTTCAGGTGGTTGAGGATGTGGCACCTTGGATTAACCGTCTTTGGGATGAAAAGCCGCAAAAATATTCTCGTGCATTGTTAGAAACACTTTCCCTTATCGCGTATCGCCAACCGCTTACCCGTGGTGATATTGAAGAGGTGCGAGGCGTCGCCGTGAGCTCTCATATTATTAAAACGCTTACCGAGCGTGAATGGGTGAAGGTTATTGGTCATCGTGATGTGCCAGGGCGGCCAGCGCTCTATGCCACCACACGGGGATTTTTGGATTATTTTAATTTAAAAAGCTTGGATGAATTGCCGACACTGGGCGACCTGAAAGATATTGAGAGCCTTAATCAAGCGCTAGCGTTTGATGGCGAAGCAGAAAAAACTGAAGAAGGCAGTGAAAGTAATGAAGCGGCTGATGCTTCCGAAGTAGCTGCAACTGCAGAACCTGATTGTGAGAGTAACGCAGAGGGTGCTCAGAGTGAGGCGACTGAGCAAGGCGATACGCAGGAAGATGGCGTACTGCCTGAGTTAGGGCTTGTTGAGTCTGACGATGAGTTAGAAACGGAAGAAGACGTGCAGAATTTTGTAGAAGGCGATGCTCAGGCGGATGATGCATTTGGCGAATCGCCTTTTGAAGATGCAGCGCCGGAAGCGTTGAGTGACGAAGATCAAGAACATTCAGTATTGGAAGATACTTCAGACGATGGTGAAAGCGCCGAAGCTGAAGCGATAGATGATTCCGGTGAAGACACAACAACCGAAGGTGAAGAGAGCGATTTTGCTGATACAGAATCTGACGAAACATCTATAGAGAAAGCACCGATTAATGACTGATAAAGACGTAGAAGAAGCAGCGCCGATCCCGGGTGAAAAATTACAGAAGGTTCTTGCGCGCGTAGGGCTTGGCTCTCGTAGAGAAATGGAGCGTGCTATTTCTGCGGGGAAAGTTGAGGTTAACGGCGTGGTCGCCAATTTGGGCGAGCGTGTTGAAGATGATGATACGATCTTTTTTGATGGTAAGCGCGTAGGGCATAGTGTCCGCGAAGCGCAGCCTTTGCGCGTATTGCTTTATAACAAGCCTGAAGGTGAAATCTGCAGTCGCGTTGACCCGGAAGGGCGCCCTACGGTATACCAAAAGCTGCCGCGTTTAAAAAGCGGCCGCTGGATTTCTGTTGGGCGTCTGGATTTTAATACCAGTGGTTTATTGTTGTTTACCAATGAGGGTGAGCTTGCCAATAAACTGATGCATCCGTCCTCTAATATTGATCGGGAGTACTTAGTTCGCATTCAAGGTCATGTCGATGAAGAGATGATCGAGCGCGTAAAAGAAGGCGTTTTGTTGGACGATGGTGTCGCCAAGTTTTCGGATGTCGTTCCTGGTGCCGATGAAGGCAGTAACTCATGGTTCTACTGTGTCGTTATGGAAGGCAAGAATCGAGAAGTACGTCGGTTGTGGGAATCACAAGAAGTTCGGGTTAGCCGATTAAAGCGTGTGCGCTACGGGAATATTTTTATTCCCTCCCATGTTCGTGTCGGTCAGTGGGTCGAATTGAGTTTCCGTGAAGTGGTGGAGCTATGTGATACCGCCGACTATCCCAGACCGCCAAAACCGAAGTTTTCCGCGCAGCTAAAAAAACGCCGTGAACGTCATGAGCAAAAGTTGCGTTCTAGGGCGATGAAAAAAACACCGACCCGTCAACGAAAGAAATAACTATGCTGAGCAAGGAATTGTTGAGGCAGTTGTTTGCATTTGGGTGTGTTGGTGTCTTAGCAACGGTAGTGCATTACGTTGTTGCGTTGTTTTTTACCGATTTCTTATTGGTCAGTGTGTTTTTGTCCAATATTCTCGGTTATTGTGCTGCGGTGTTTGTTTCCATCTATGGGCACAGTGTTTTTACTTACCGCACCAAATTAACGTCCGTGATCGCGCGACGTTTTATTGTTGTGTCGCTTAGTACGTTAGCTGCTAGTGAAGTTATTCTCTATAGTTTAACGACGTTGCTCCTTGTTCATCATCGTATTGCTCTTGCCATTGTCGTGACCACGATTCCTGTCTTTACCTTTGTGATTAATAAGTGCTGGGTGTATGCCGCGCACGGCGGTCATAGCGCCTCTCGTTCTAAATAGCTTTCCTTGGTGTGACGTATGAGAGTGTTGATTGCGTCAGCTAATCAACACCTCATATTTTGAAGACTTTTTCTTTGTTTAAATAAATCACAGATGAAATGATCGTTATCGCGATTAATTCATATACTGGCGCGGCAAACCAAATATGTTTGATACTCCAAATACTTGGGATGATAAATATTAACGGTAACAATAGGCCGTAAGTTCTAAATAATGAAAGTAGCATCGCTTCTTTAGGTCTGCCGAGGCCTTGGAATGTCGCAGGTATGATCATATTGCTTTAAACGAAGTAGGGTTAGAATGGTTTCCAACGCCTACTTTTCTACGCGATTACGCCCTTTGTTTTTTGCTTTATAAAGTGCCGTATCGGCTATTTCCATAAGCTCCTTGCAGTCTTCGGTACCTTTGAAGCTGCTAATACCAATACTTACGGTACAAAATAAATCTTTATTGTCGAGGGAAACGGGCGACATGGCGACATTAACGCGTATGCGTTCAGCTATTACTTCGGCCTCATGACTGCCGGTGTTATGGAGCAGGGCGACAAACTCTTCACCGCCATAACGAAAAACTTGGTCTGTTTCTCGAAGTGTATCTTGAATAGAGCTTACAATTTGTTTAAGTGTTTTATCACCGTTAATATGCCCAACGCTGTCGTTTACGCGTTTGAAATGATCCACATCGATCATTAAAATAGATAGTGGTTGATGGTGGCGTTTTGCCAGTTTTATTTCTCGGCCAAAATTGGTTTCTAATGCGTTTCGATTCCCTATTTCGGTCAGGTTATCTCGCATCGATGATTCGAGCGCTTCACGATATTGAAGTGCGTTCCGTAAGGGAAAGAGCAATACACCGATCATCATTTCCAGTACGGCAAGCTCTGTTTCGCCGAAGCGTTTTCCGCGAGAGAACGTGATATTTCCAAGCTTCGCGTCTTCAGTGGCAATATTGTATGCCGCCGTGTGAGCGCATGTTTTTCCGAGGCTGACCTCTAAACCACTCGGCTCATACGTATAGGTAAGCCCTGAGGTCTGCACAAAGTCCTGTAGGTTATCGAAGAAATGTTGCAGGGTGACTTCGAGGTCTAAGCTCGTTTGTAGAAGGCTATACGCCAAATTGAAACGTAGCTCTTTGAAATATTTTTCATCGGCCAACCGGCTAACAGAAGCAAAATTGTTTGGCTTTGCGCTGCTATCTGGTCTTGAAGAGGCTAGTCGTACCATAATTACTACCTAATACTTTGAGGCAAACTGTTCATTAGTAAATCAGTCAAAGCGAAATGTATGCCAAAAACTTTTGGTTTAAAAAATACCTATATTTCAATGGCTTAGTGATCTGTTCTTAAGCTGTTTTTATCCCAGCCAAAATATTGGCGTCGCTGATCAATGTTTGAGCGTATTGCCGACGGATATTTATTGCCGCTTTTCGAGCGTTCTTTCCGCTTGAAAGCTTTGGATTTGTTGAGTTGCGGAAGGGAAGTTGAGAGAATGCGCGCGTTTCAATATGAGTAAGCTAAGAGGTTGGTACCGCAGTGTCTGATATAGGATTGTTTTTCGGCAGTGATGACGGCAATACAGAGTCCGTTGGCTATCGCATTCAAAAGCGTTTTGGTGCTGATGTGTGTGATGTGCATGATGTTGCGGAAGTCACACAGTTAGATTTTGCAGAATACGACAACATTATATTAGGTATTCCTACCTGGGATTTCGGGCAAATCCAGTCTGATTGGGAAGAGTTTTGGGATGACATCTCGGAAGTTGATTTCTCTGGGAAAACGGTCGCGCTCTATGGTCTAGGTGATCAGTTTGGTTACGGTGATTTCTTTTTGGATGCTTTGGGTATGCTCCACGATGTGGTTGTGGGGCGTGGGGCCAAGATCGTTGGGCACTGGCCGACGGAAGGCTATGAGTTCGATGCCTCTAAAGCACTCGTTGATGGTGAGCCGTTATTTGTTGGTCTGGGGATAGATGAAGATCAGCAATCGGAGCTGACGTCGGGACGTCTCAATCAATGGTGTGAGCAACTCCAAGCGCAGTTTGGTCTTGGCTCAGATATTGAAGCGCTACAAGATTAATCTTATGTGGGCGTGCGCTGCGTTATGACCGAAAAAAACAAAGGTTTTACCCGAGTATATAAGGCGGTCCAATACTCGTATAAAGGGTTTAAGGCGTGCTTCAAAAACGAGGCGGCTTTTCGTCAAGAGCTGATCTCGGCTTTGGTGTTGATCCCATTAGCGATGTGGTTACCGGTTTCAAAGCTAGAGCGTATCGTGATGGTAAGCTCTGTGGTGTTGGTCCTCATTGTGGAATTACTTAATTCGGGTATAGAGGCCGTCGTTGATCGGATTGGCTATGAGCAGCATGAGCTGGCTGGTCGAGCGAAGGATATGGGTTCTGCTGCTGTATTGATCAGTTTGATGTTATGGGCTTATGTCTGGGGCAGTATTCTCTTTCTGTAGCCCCCGGTTTAATAGGACAACAACTCTATTCCCAGTTTGGTTAACTGCCGGGTGAGGGCAATAAGCGGTAGTCCTGTCAGGGCGGTAGGGTCTTCGCTTTCAATGGATTCAAAAAGCGCAATGCCAGCGGTTTCGTTTTTGAATGCGCCCACGCAATCGTATGGTTGGTCTTGTTGAATGTAGCGTTCGATAAGCGGCAATGGGAGGTTGCGTAGTTTTACCCGAGTTTCCGCACTTTCCACATACGTTTCCTTTGATACGTTATTCATCACACAAACACCGGAATAAAAAGACAGGCTTTGTCCGCTCAGCTCGGTCAGTTGCGCCAGTGCGCTGTCATGATCTCCAGGCTTTTTGAGTAAATTGCCTCGCCATTCTGCCGTTTGATCCCCTGCAATGATGATATGTATAGACTCATCGCTCAGTTGTTCGCTCACCGCTAAAGCTTTCAGTGCCGATAGCCTCAGAGCCGTTTGAGAGGGCGGTTCGTTGGCTAAAGGGCTTTCATCTATATGGGGTGAAATACATTGGAGTTGCAGGTCGAATCGGCTTTCGAGCTGAGCCTTACGATATGGCGAGCTGGAGGCAAGCACAAAAGTGGGTGCGGAAGTTTGATCAAACTCAGTAGCGATAGGGGGTGTAGGCTGTTTCATAGAGGTAATTTAATTACTGTTTAGTGCAGAATTTTTATGCGTTTTTCTTTGACAGAGATAGGACAACTCCCTATCATTGCGCGCTTATGTCTGAGGGCTCACCGTCACAACGACTTCCACGTCAACTAAATCCGCGAAAATTCGCGTATGCAGGCGTTGAAATCGAAGGTTCTATCGACAGCGCCACAATGACTAGGCTTGCTGAGGCAGTCGATTCTATCGGTGATCTGTACGCACGTCTTGTCTTTTCGATACGTGAAGATGGAAAGATGACGGTTACGGGCACAGCGAAAGCAGGGCTGGCTTATCAATGCCAGCGATGCCTTCAACCGATGAAGGAGGCTGCAGTAGAGCTTGATCTCTTAGTTGCCTTGGTTCGGAATGAAGATGAAGCGAAAGCGCTACCGGGAACGTTAGAGCCCTGGGTAGTTGAAGAAGATGAGGCCGATGTCTATGCCTTAATCGAAGATGAGCTTCTGTTGTCGTTACCTGTCGTCTCTTTTCATGAAGAAGCATGTATAGAGGCGAGCTTGATGTCTGCGGGTGAAGAGCTGGAAGAGCCCGAGATAGAAAAAGATAATCCCTTTAGTGTTTTATCGGCTTTAAAGAGTACCGATAGTGGTACAAAAAACGAGTCGTAAAGCACTTTGTTGGATCAGTCAGACTGGCGAGAGCCAGGCTGTTGGTTTTAAAAATTGGAGTCAACGTTATGGCAGTACAAAAGAGCAAGAAAACTCGATCTCGTCGTGGCATGCGCCGCTCACATGATTCATTGAGCAACGCGACACTTTCAGTCGATCCAACAACTGGTGAAAAGCACTTGCGTCACCATGTGACTGCAGACGGTTTTTATAAAGGCCGTAAAGTGGTTAATATCGCTGGCGACGACGAGTAAGATTGTCGTTAAAGCAAACGATTGCTGTTGATGCGATGGGCGGGGACGAAGGTCCCCGTCTTTGTGTTCCCGCGACGCTAAAATTCCTCCAAGCCCAAAATGATTTCGATGTATGCCTCTTCGGACAGCGCGATACGATCGAACCTCTTCTTCCCAATTCCTCTCTAAAAAAACGCATAAAGCTTAACCATTGTGACCAGGTTGTTGAAATGGGTGAGGTTCCGGGATCGGCGTATCGTCATAAAAGAGCTTCTTCTATGTGGTGCGCTTTGGAGAGTCTGGCCGAAGGCCATGCTCAGGCATGTGTGAGTGCAGGAAATACCGGTGCATTGATGGCAATGAGTCGTCACCTGGTGACAACGGTTGAGGGGATGAAACGCCCTGCGATCTGTAAGCCAGTGCCGACAGTAAAAAACGATAGCTATTTACTCGATCTCGGCGCCAATTTAAATTGTTCCCCTGAGCAGTTATTACAGTTTGCTTTGATGGGGGTGGCATTGGCGCAGGTCTGTGGTTGCACGAACCCTAGCGTGGCATTGATGAATGTGGGGGCTGAAACAAGTAAGGGGCATCAGGAGATCAAAGCAGCATTTTCGTTGATGGCCGCTCACCCCAATCTTAATTTTCAGGGGTTTATCGAGGGGAATAATTTATACAGCGGTGTCGTTGACGTTGTTGTGTGTGATGGTTTCGTTGGTAATGTCGCGCTAAAAGTCAGCGAAGGTGCAGCGTCGTTTATTTTAGACAGCTTACGCCAGGAGTTTTCATCAAGCGCTTGGCGAAAACTGTTGGGGGTAATGAATCGCCTTGCGCTTAAGCGTTGGCACGATCGTTTTAATCCCTCTAAATATAACGGTGCCGCTTTACTGGGTTTAAAAAAGGTTGTCATAAAAAGCCACGGGGGTGCTGATTCTCTTGGGTTTTATGAGGCGCTGCGTACTGCTCAGCGGCAAGTCGATCTGGATATTCCTGCGCGCCTTGAAGCGAGCCTAGGGCTCGTTTAGCGCGTTAGAGTCTTGGCTTGAGAGAATGCTAGCGCGAGTCGTAAACAAATTTGTTAAAAGTCAGTTGAGTTAAAAAAATGAAAGAAAATCTTGCGATTATATTTCCAGGGCAGGGATCTCAAAAAGTAGGGATGTTGGCAGACTACGAAGGTAGTGAAATATTACAAGCAACTTTTGCTGAAGCTTCGGAAGCGCTTGGTTATAACGCGTGGGAAGCGGTCAAAGAGGGGCCTCAAGAAAAGCTTAATTTAACCGAAATCACGCAGCCAATATTGTTGACCTCTAGTATTGCACTGTGGCGAATTTGGCAGGACAAGAATGGCAGCGTGCCTGCGTTCATGGCTGGGCACAGCTTGGGTGAGTGGACGGCGCTTGTAGCCTCTGAAACGGTTGCGTTTCAGGATGCGGTTAAACTTGTTCGTTCGCGCGGTAAATATATGCAAGATGCCGTACCTGCTGGTGAAGGGGCGATGGCCGCAATTATTGGTCTTGCTGATGATGTGGTTGAAAATATATGTGCAGAAGTCACCGCCGAAGGGGTTGTTTCGGCAGTGAATTACAATTCGCCTGCACAGCTGGTTATTGCGGGGAATGCGGCATGTGTAGAGCAGGCTATAGACGCGTGTCGAGAGGCCGGAGCGAAAAAAGCAATGTCACTGCCTGTTAGCGCACCTTTCCATACGTCTTTAATGAAGCCTGCAGCGGACCGTTTGCAAGAAGAGATTATGGCAACCGCCTTTGCTTCGCCAAAGGTGCCTGTCATCCATAACGTTAATGCTCAAACCGAAACCGATGCTGAAAAGATTAAGCAGATTATGGTTGAGCAAATCTATAGCCCGGTACGCTGGGTATCTTGTGTTCAAACGCTTGTAAATAAAGGTGTTGAGCAAGCCGTAGAGTGTGGGCCAGGCAAGGTATTGAGTGGGTTAAACCGACGAATCGATAAATCCATTAGCTCTTTTGCAACCGAGCAAGCAAGTGCGCTCGAATCTGCAATTGAGGCAACACAACAATAAAAAGGGGGAGCTATGTCTCTTGAAAGCAAAGTCGCACTGGTTACTGGTGCGAGCCGTGGAATAGGCGCTTCGATCGCCGATACCATTGGTGCCGCTGGTGCGCTTGTGATTGGAACGGCTACATCGGAAGGCGGCGCAGAGAAAATTACTGCCCGTCTAAAAGAAAAAGGCATCAAGGGTGAGGGGATGGTGTTGAATGTCACAGATGCCGATTCTGTTGCTGCTGTGATGAAGGCTATTCAGGGAGCATACGGCGCGCCTCAAATACTTGTTAATAATGCGGGTATCACCAAAGATAACTTGTTGATGCGCATGAGTGAAGATGAGTGGTTTGACGTGGTGAATACCAACCTTAGCGCGGTATATCGCCTGAGCAAGGCCTGTCTTCGTGGCATGATGAAGGCGCGATGGGGGCGTATCGTCAATATTTCATCTGTTGTTGGTCAGATGGGGAATGCTGGGCAAACAAACTACGCCTCGACTAAGGCTGGGGTTATGGGTTTCACCCGATCTCTTGCAAAAGAAGTGGGTTCTCGTAACGTGACCGTTAATGCGGTGGCGCCAGGGTTTATCGATACCGATATGACGGATGTGCTTACTGAAGATCAAAAGAACTTGATGTTGAGCGGAATTCCGATGGCGCGTCTTGGTCAGCCAGAAGAGATTGCAAAAGTCGTGAAATTCTTGAGTGGTGACGATTCCAGCTACGTTACAGGTGAGACAATTCACGTAAATGGCGGCATGTATATGTGCTAACTCTTTGATTTTTAAGAGTTAATTTATATTTTTTAAACTTTTTTTGTTTGAAGCGTTACAAGTGATGTAAATAGCGTTAAAATGCGCGCACGTGCAGGCCGGAGCCTAATTTTTAAGTCGATTTGTACGTAGACTTCACTTAAAACACTTGATTGTACGGCTTCACAAAAGATCATTTTAGGAGTTAAGAACGACTATGAGTAGCATTGAAGAACGCGTTAAGAAGATCGTCGCAGAACAGCTAGGCGTAAAAGAAGAAGAAGTAAAAAACGAGGCATCTTTCGTTGAAGACCTAGGCGCCGACTCTTTGGACACCGTTGAGTTGGTGATGGCTTTAGAAGAAGAATTTGAAACTGAAATTCCTGATGAAGAAGCTGAAAAGATCACTACTGTCCAGTTAGCCATCGACTATATCAACCAGAACCTAGCGTAACTCGCTATATTCTTTGTTGAATCTTTTTATAAAAGCCGTATCTATGTGTAATAGTACGGCTTTTATTTTATTCTATTTTCTATCTTTTTCATCTTTCTGGCTGCGCTAGCAGTTGTGTCTGGAGGCTAATGTGGGTCGTGTGAGTCGCAATCGGGTCGTGATAACGGGCTTAGGTATGGTCAGCTCCGTTGGTCACAATGTTGATCAAACGTGGGATAGCATTGTAAATGGGAAGAGCGGTATTCGCCCCATTACGAGTTTTGATCCCGAAGCGTTTGCAACAAAGATCTGTGCGCCGGTACAAGACTTAGATATCTCTCCTTACTTAGATGTAAAAGAAGCACGCAAGATGGATACCTTCCTTCAGTATGGAATGGTTGCAGGTATTCAAGCGGTAGAAGATTCAGGTATCGAGGTAACGGATGAGAATGCGCCACGTATAGGCTGCATTATCGGGTCTGGTATTGGTGGCTTGGCTTCTATTGAGGAAACATCTCTTACTATTCGAGATAAAGGTCCACGCCGAGTTTCCCCATTTTTTGTACCTGGCGCGATCATTAATATGATCTCTGGGAACCTGTCTATACGTTATGGTTTTAAGGGGATTAACCTTGCCGTAACCACTGCCTGTACTACGGGCACGCATGCGATAGGTTTAGCTGCGCGGGAGATTATGTACGGCAATGCGGATGCCATGGTGGCTGGCGGTGCAGAAATGGCCTCTACCCGTGTTGGAATCGGTGGCTTTGCTGCTGCTAGAGCACTATCTAAACGCAACGATGATCCTGAAGGCGCGAGCCGCCCGTGGGATAAAGAGCGTGACGGTTTTGTTTTGGGTGATGGCGCCGGCATTTTGGTGCTTGAAAACTTGGAAACGGCACAAAAGCGTGGCGCAAAAATTTATGCAGAAGTGGTTGGTTTTGGCACCAGCGGTGACGCATACCATATTACTTCTCCTTCTGGTGAAGGTGCTGAACTCTCTATGCAAAACGCCCTTCGTGATGCAGAAATGTCACCAGAAGACGTGGATTACATCAATGCTCATGGGACTTCTACTCCAGTTGGTGATATGGCGGAATGCGGTGCATTGAAAGGGGTCTTTGGTGATCACGCTCATAAGCTAGCCGTCAGCTCTACCAAATCGATGATCGGGCATTTGTTGGGGGCAGCGGGTGCGGTTGAATCTGTATTCAGTGCGCTCTCAATTCGTGATCAGGTTGCGCCGCCTACGATTAATTTACATAACCCAGATGATGGGTGTGACCTGAATTTTGTACCGCATACTGCACAAGAAATGAATATCGATGTGGCAATGAGTAACTCCTTCGGTTTTGGTGGTACGAATGGTACTTTGGTGTTCCGTAAGCTGAAATAGAACCTCATTCAGACGCTACAGCCCGCTCAGCGCGCATTGATAAATCGACTCCGGTAACGAAATGACACAGCGTTCGCAAACCCCGGAAAATATTTCTCTCATCAATGGGCTGGTTTGCGATAAGGTTTCCATTGCCGACCGTGGATTTGCCTATGGTGACGGACTTTTTGAAACCATTCTTTTCGAACAAAATTCTCTACCTTTACTTTCCTATCATCTCGACCGCTTATTTCGTGGCCTTTCTCTCGTTAATATCTCGCTCGATAAAGACCAAGTAACGAGCCAGCTTTCACAGTTTCTTGATCTTTTAAGATCCTACGCCATTGCACGAGCTAAAATTAAAATTGTTGTGACCCGAGGTAGCCTCGGTGAAGGGAGTTACCCGGTTACTCACGGCTCGCCGACGGTGGTTATCACAGCGCAATCGCTACCTAACGATTGGATTAATAGTGGTGTGAGCTTAGTCGTATCGCCAGTATCCTTACCCGCTTTTTCGCCGTTGGCCGGTATTAAATCAACGAGTCGAGCCTTCTATATCGCTGCGGCTCAGCAAATAGAAAGACAATCTGACCAAGAAATTCTATTGCTGGATGTTGATGAACATGTGGTTGAAACAATGCATCACAATATATTTATGGTGCACGGACAAACCTTATTTACGCCGGCAATTAAAACCTGTGGTGTGAGAGGCGTCATGCGTGAATGTGTGATTCGGGAGTTGGCTAATCGTATTGGTTTCAGCGTTAAGGAAGTGGATATTTCGGTTGCTGAATTACAGAAAAGTAATGAAGTCTTTATTTCTAATGCCGTGAAAGGGTTTACTTCTGTCAGTGGAGTGGATAATCAAACGTTAGGTAGCGTGGGTGTCTGTGAAAAATTAAATGCCGAATGGAAAATATATAAATCAGAATTATGACCGTTAGCCCATTAAAAATTTTATTTGCAATAATTGTGTGGTCCATTCTTACACTATCGGCTTTGGGTGTGTATGTCTGGCAGTGGTTGGTGACTGAGCGAGATGTTTTTGATGGGGATATTACTTACGTTGTTGAAAACGGCGCGTCGCTATATGCCGTTGCAAATGATTTAAAGGATAAAGGCGCGCTGCAGTGGCCAAAGGTATGGGTGAATTATGCGCGCATCAGCGACCTGACGGCGATAAAAGCAGGTGAATACGCCTTCAATCAGGCGGAGTCACCTCTGTCTTTATTATCGAAACTCAACGAAGGGAAAGTTGTGCAATATCACGTAACCCTTGTTGAAGGATCTAGCTTTAAATCCCTGCTAGCGGCCTTACACGCAAATACGAAAATTACGCGAACAGTGACCCGTGAAAACGTATTGGAAACATTACAGCGTGAAAACGTGAAAATTGACCATGTGGAAGGGTGGTTTTATCCTGACACGTATCATTTTTCGCTTGGCGATACGGACGTTTCTATTTTATTGCGTGCCTATGAAAAGATGAAATTTATCTTGGCAAAAGAATGGTTGGAGAAAGATGAAGGCTTGCCGTATAAAAATGCCTATGAAGCTTTAGTTATGGCTTCTATCGTAGAAAAGGAAACGGGCGCGGCTCATGAACGTTCTCAAATTGCGGGAGTGTTTGTTCGTCGATTGCAAAAAGGTATGCGCTTACAAACGGATCCAACGGTGATTTACGGTATGGGCGATAGTTATGATGGTAATATTCGCCGAAAAGATTTACGTACGCCTACTCCCTACAATACTTATACGATAAAAGGTTTACCTCCCACGCCTATCGCTATGCCTGGGCAGGCTGCCATTCACGCAGCGCTCCACCCTATGGCAGGTGAGTCACTTTATTTTGTGGCGAAAGGGGATGGGACTCATCAATTCTCTAACTCTATAGAAGCACATAACAAAGCGGTGCGAGAGTACCAGAAGAAACGTCGGAGTGATTATCGCTCAAGCCCTGTAAAGACTCCCGAACCTGTAGCCGAGGCGAAAAGCGATGAAGGGTAAATTTATCACCTTAGAGGGTACCGAAGGGGTGGGGAAATCCACCAATTTGTCTTTTATCGAAGACAAATTACGGCAAAAAGGTGTGGATGTAGTCGTTACTCGGGAGCCTGGTGGTACCCCGTTATCGGAAGAGTTACGTGAGATTCTTCTCGCGAATAGAGATGAGCCCTTCGATGCAACAGCAGAACTATTAGTGATTTTCGCTGCCCGTGCGCAACATTTAAACCAAGTAATTCTTCCTGCCTTGTCTAAAGGCCAATGGGTATTATCGGATCGTTTTACCGATGCGACTTATGCTTATCAAGGGTTTGGGCGGGGTTTATCTTTAGATCATATTTCTTTGCTTGAATCTCTGGTTCAAAAAAACGTTTATCCTGATGCGACATTTATCTTGGATATAGACGTTGAGCTAGGTTTGCAGCGTGCCAGTAACAGAGCGGAACTTGATCGATTTGAAAATGAGAAAATTGAGTTTTTCCAAAAAGTGCGTGCGGGTTATGCTGAGCGTGCGGCGGCCAATCCGGATCGTTATCATGTGGTTGATGCGGGTAAAACTTTACCTGAGGTGCAGTCTCAGATTACTAAACTTGTGGATGCGCTATTTAAACAATAGTCGTCTTGGTTTCGCCTTTAAAACCCTGCTTTCGATTGAATGATCGTTGGTGTATTGAGAAAAGGGTGGGTAAACGACAGAAATTCGGCGTGCAAGGTGAGTCGTTCATATTTATTTTCCGAATTATTTTGAGTGTAGAGCTTATCTCCGAGAATCGGATGGCCAAGTTGTAACATATGTACGCGTAATTGATGCGTTCTACCGGTGATGGGTTTGAGTTGTATACGGGTCCTGCTTTTTTCTAGGTCTCTGCTGATAACGGAATAGTACGTGCTTGCGTGCTTTCCATTAAGCCAATCAATTTTTTGCTTGGGGCGATTTGGCCAGTCGCAGATCAGTCTTGAGTGAACCTCTCCTTGTTGCTGTGTTAACAGCCCGTCGATGATTGCCACATAGCGTTTGTTGATGAGGCGATGCTCGAACAGTTTCCCCATTCGTTTTTGCGCTTCGTGATGCAGTGCGAAGAGCACTATCCCCGAGGTGTACATATCCAGCCGATGAATAACGCGAGCGTTCGCAAAGACCGCTTTTACACGATCATGCATGTTATCGGGCTCCCGTAGGCCAGGCACGCATAGCAAGCCCGAGGGCTTATCAACAGCGATAATATCGTCATCTTGATAAATGATATTTAGTTCGTGTTGTTTCATGTTGGGCGAATTCAGAGATATTCCGCTAGGGGTGGCGTTTTGCTGCTAGCAGCTACTTAAGTGAGTCTATTGCGAGGTACAGAGGCTCTTGAGTGGGGTGTAAGACGTAATAGGGAGAAGCCCCACTCTTATAAAAAACCTATCGCACGGAATCATCGCCGCGTATTATACGGGTTCGCGACTGTTCGTCCCTAATTTGTAAAAGAAAGTTTCCTTTATGACTAATGCTATTTTGCCGATGCCCCCTTTTGAATGGCAACAAAGCCTTTGGGAGGAGTATTACACGCGAATTTCCGAGAATAAATTGCCGCACGCGTATTTGTTAGCTGGGCAGGACGGGATTGGTGTGGAAGACCTTGCGCTGGCTATGGGGCAGTTCTTGTTATGTTTATCGCCACTGAACCAAATAGCCTGTGGGCGTTGTCGGGGGTGTCAATTGTTACACGCCGATACCCACCCCGATTTAAAGCGCGTTCATCCAGAGGCCCCCGGAAAACAAATTAAAGTCGACCAGATCCGCGAGATTGGACATTTTGTTGATCAAACCGCTCAGCAAGGTGGCTACAAAGTAATTATTCTCAGCCCAGCCGAATCGATGAATATCAATGCCTCTAACGCGTTGTTGAAAAACTTAGAGGAGCCTGCGGGCAAGACTGTTTTTTTATTGGTGACACATCAGAATAATCGTGTGCTTCCAACGATTAGAAGCAGGTGTTCACTGGTGAGTTTGTTTTCGCCGCCGAGAGAGGAGTCTCTCGCATGGTTGTCGAGCGTCGGGATAGAAGATGCAGACGCCCTTTTGTTCGAGGCGGGCGGGGCACCTTTATTAGCGAAGCGCTGGCATGATGAAGGCGAGTTTCAGGAGCGTTTGGCAATTTTGAAAGATCTTGTGACAGTGGCCGATAGAAAACTAGAGCCCATGGCCTTTGCTAAAAAGTGGGCTAAGCAAGCACCGATGCAGATTTTAGAGCCCATGCTTATCTGTGTGGAAACCATTCTTGCTCGACGGCTAGGCCAGCGGGCGTTACCGAGTCATTATGAGGTGGTGATGCGTGCACTGGAGCACTGCAAAAGCGCCATGATGTTTCGGTTGCGGGACCGTTTATGTGAACGCAAAGGCCAGTTAAGGGCATCTCCCAACTTGAATGCCCCGCTATTTATCGAGGAACTGGTCTTAGATTGGTCCGCGATTGTGTGCGCTGCGTGAGTTTGAGGCTGTGTTTGTTTGGGCATTATTTCTGCCCGCTCTAGACACATGAAGTGATTTTCACTACATTACTCTATAGGAAGAGTTTTTAAAGAAAACGTTTGTTATATCAATCGTATGCTTTTTTAGTCGTACGTTGAGTAGTTCTTAGTTTATCTATTTTATTGGTTAATAAGGTTACGGCATGAAAGGCCTGGGCGGTTCCGCAAGAAACGGTATTTTATCTCTCACGATTAGGGATAAAGCAGTTCTGTACGCCGCATATATGCCTTTTATCCAAAATGGTGGTCTTTTTATCCCGACGAACAAATCCTACAACCTAGGCGATGAGGTGTTTATGCTTCTTAGCTTGATGGATGAACCGGAAAAAATTCCTGTTGCTGGTAAGGTGGTATGGATTACACCTAAGGGCGCACAAGGTAACCGGGCTGCCGGTATCGGTGTGCAATTCAGCGGCGATGACGATGCCGCTAACAGTAAAATTGAAAACTATCTCGCGGGTTCACTAGAGTCGGATCGCCCGACACATACTATGTAGCTCAACGCCCCTCTTACTCCTTAAACTACAACGCTAAAGCCTGCTTATGTTAGTTGACTCTCACTGTCACCTCGACAGAATTAATCTTGATAAATACGACAATGGACTGGGCGGCGCTGTGGATGCAGCCAAGGCGCGTGGTATTTCACATATGCTGTGTGTGTGCATCAGCGAAGAGAACAAAGCGGCTGTATTGGATATCGCGGCGCGTTTTGAGGGAATTAGTGCTTCCGTGGGCGTTCATCCGTCGGACGTTAAGGATGACGTGAAGAGTGAAGAGACCTTACTTCAGTGGGCTGATGCGCCGAAAGTGGTCGCTATTGGTGAGACCGGTCTGGATTATTACTACACTGGCGAATTCGCCCAGGCGCAGCAGGAAAGCTTTATTAACCATTTACGTGTGGCCAAAGCGCGGTCTTTGCCGGTGATCGTTCATACCCGAGAGGCGCGAGAAGATACGATTGCGTTGATTAAAACTCATGGGTGCAGGGAGAGTGCAGGGGTACTTCATTGTTTTACCGAGTCATGGGAAATGGCTGAGCAAGCCTTGGATCTCAATTACTATATTTCGATTTCAGGGATCGTGACATTTAAAAATGCCACGGAATTAAAGGACGTGGCTAAAAAGATCCCTGCCGATCGCTTACTGGTTGAAACTGATTCGCCTTACCTTGCCCCGGTGCCTTTTCGAGGGAAACCAAATGAGCCGAAGTACGTGCGAGAAGTCGCGGAGTATGTTGCTGAGTTAAGAGGTGAAAGCTTGGAGTCGCTCGCGGAGCAAACAAGCGACAATTATTTCCGGTTGTTTTCAAAGGCAGCGGTTTAGCCCTATCTCTTAAGCGACTGCCTCATCAGATGGACACGGTTTTATAGGTTCTGGGGTTGGGTTTGTTTCAAAGCTCTTAACGCCGTTTGCATGGGTTTTGCACCATAGCGAGTTTGCCAGTTCCGTACGAGATTCTGGGTCTTTCCAATCCCCCTTACTCACCCATTGAGCGATGGCTTTCGCTACGTCAGGGTAAACCACTTGTTTACCTTCCCAGTTTTCTAACCAATCTTTCACTCTCGCTGGGTCTAAGGATTCCATTGTGAGTCCTAGACCGAGTTCTTCTAGTGCGCGAGCGTTCGATAGCTGTTCAATTTGTCCTTTTAGCGGTTTGATGAGGAGTTTTTTTCCCAGTTGAATGGCTTCGCTCGAGAGTTCAAACCCTGCATTACAAATAACACCACCTGCGGTTGCTAGGTCTTGTTTGAAGCCTTCACGGGAGAGTGGTTTTAACTGGATATGCCCGCGGCTTTCGTATTGAGGAAAAGGCCCATAGAAGACAAATAAGTGATTCTCGAATGGCTCCA
Source organism: Agarilytica sp. (assembly GCA_045430345.1). Taxonomy (GTDB): domain Bacteria; phylum Pseudomonadota; class Gammaproteobacteria; order Pseudomonadales; family Cellvibrionaceae; genus Agarilytica. Next base: position 148,051 of record JAILXT010000001.1, read on the forward strand.
GTAACGAAATGACCTCGTCAGGTGACTCAAAGCCGAGGTAGACGACGATCTTATTTGGGTCGCTGATGTCAGCACTTTGGTGCGTTTCAGCGATCGGAGGCAGGATGGCCTGGTTAAAATGATGCCAATGTAGTCCGAGGCTTGTGGATACAGGGGCAAAATTTTTCATGATCAGTTTTGGAATGAACGAATCTCCACGGCGAGGTACGTCGAAATTAAATGCGTATTGATGGCCTAGACCAATGCACTCCCTTTTCGCCTTTTTACATGCCCACGCGGTGATCGGCTCGTAGTCCGTTAAAACGATGTCGTAGGGGCTTAGATCGAGTTCGTTGATGTCCTTATACAGCTGTCTAATACTGTTTTTTTGTATTGTTCGGAAAATTTTAAGGTCGCCGGCCTCATGATAGAAGGTCAGGCCGCGAAAACAGCGCCAATTACCAAATTCTTCCATGTCGAAAAAATGGGACTTTTCTCGCCCAGAAAAAATGTAGTCGACATCAAGACCGAGGGCCTGAAACTGTTTATTCATCGCTCTAGCACGGGTGATGTGCCCGTTACCAGTCGCTTGCACGCCAAAAAGTATTTTCATTTAAAATAAGAGCATAATTGATAGGGAACAGATTGCGCTTCCTAAAAAAGCGCCGGCCAGTATATCACTTGGGAAGTGAACACCAAGCATTACACGCGCAATTCCCACACAACAAGCCCAGGGGTAGAGTGCCCATGCTAGCCATGGAAATATGTAGGATAGGCAGCCTGCTATCAGAAATGCCCCAGAGGTATGGCCAGAGGGAAAGCTAAATTGATCCGATGGGATAACCTCACTTTGGTATCCCGGAATAGCGTCGGGTGGGCGATTACGTCGAAATGTCGTTTTAAAGAACTTGTATGCAAGTCGTTCGACGAGGAACCCTAACGCGAGTAGTTTCGCGATACCCCACTGCTGGTGGTATAGAAACACCAAACCAGTTAGGACATAAAGCGGCCCATCTGCCGTAAATGACACCATACGGCTAAGCCGGACAGCCTGTTCTCGGTGCTTGACCCGTAGGCATTTACTAAAGGTGAGCACATCATAGTGATGGATATTTTGTAAAAGGCGCATACATGTTCCTCCAATTAAACCTAGCGTATAGTCCTTTGATGACGAATATATGAGATGTATATGACACTTATATTACAGTTTTCCCCGTGATCAGAATAGCATTGTTAAGCGGTCAAAAGGGGCATCTGCGAGGGATGTGATCCGTGTTAGAATTTCGTCCCACTGTAATTTACGCCATTTTTTATAGGGTTTATCAATGAAGCAACAACTGACCACCATGCTTGATATGCAAGACGCGATGAATGCGAAAGTGAATGCCGATTGGCGAGAGCGTAACCACGAATGGTATCGCGCCATATGGATAGAAGCCGCAGAGTTGATGGATCACTTTGGGTGGAAGTGGTGGAAAAAGCAGTCGCCAGATCGCGATCAGGTTGTTTTGGAGCTGGTTGATATATGGCATTTCGGCCTAAGTGATTTACTTATGTCCGGCCGCTCTGTAGACGAGTGTGCTCAGGCGGTGATCGACGCACTTGATTTGAGTGCGCGGGAAACTGATTTTCTCAATGATGTCGAGACCTTTGCGTGCAGTACATTAAGCGCAAAATCCTTTGATATCAAAGGGTTCGCGCTAATGATGTTGGGGATAGAGCTGAGTTTTGAGGAGCTATACCGTCGTTATGTGGGTAAGAACGTCCTAAACTTCTTTCGCCAAGACCATGGATATAAAGACGGTAGTTATAAAAAGGTATGGCAGGGAAGGGAAGACAATGAGCATTTGGTTGAGCTTGTGGACAGCCTGGACGCGAATCAGCCGGATTTCAAAGACAGTTTGTATGCCGGGTTGAAGGATCGCTACCCCTCGTAGCCTTAAAACATGCCCGCAGGGCCTAATTTTGAGCCTTTTTGGCCATAAATGACGTTAGTTAATGACTTTTTTGCGGATTTGACTATAATTGCGCCCGCTTAACATCGATTGACTTCGATACCACCTTTTCTTTAGTAAAGCAGACGGAGAAATATAGTGAAATCACCCGTTCGTGTAGCCATTACTGGGGCTGCAGGCCAAATCAGTTACTCCCTTCTATTCAGAATCGCCGCTGGCGAAATGTTGGGTAAAGATCAACCTGTCATCCTTCAGATGCTAGAAATCACGCCGGCTCTTGACGCGTTGAAAGGCGTTGCAATGGAGCTAGATGACTGTGCATTCCCACTACTCGCGGGTATGGTGTGCAGTGACGATCCAAATGTTGCCTTTAAAGATGCTGATTATGCATTGTTAGTTGGTGCCCGTCCTCGTGGACCAGGCATGGAACGTAAAGACTTGCTAGAAGCTAATGCGGCAATCTTTTCTGTTCAAGGTAAAGCCATCAATGATCACGCTTCACGTGGCATTAAAGTACTTGTTGTTGGTAACCCAGCAAACACAAATGCTTTGATTGCTCAGCGTAATGCGCCAGATATCGATCCTCGCCAGTTTACAGCGATGACGCGTTTGGATCATAACCGTGCGATGACGCAGTTGGCTCAAAAGCTAGATAAAACTATCGCAGATGTCACTAAGATGACTATCTGGGGTAACCACTCTGCAACTCAATACCCTGACCTATATCACGCACTTGTAAACGGTGAAGTGGCTGTCGATCAAGTTGAGCAAGATTGGTACAAAGACACGTTCATACCTGATGTACAGCAACGTGGCGCGGCCATTATTAAAGCACGTGGTGCTTCAAGTGCTGCATCTGCTGCAAACTCAGCAATCTTCCATATTCGTGACTGGGCGCTTGGCTCAGAAGAGAACGATTGGGTGAGCATGGGCGTATACAGTGACGGTTCATACGGCATCGAAGAAGGTTTGATCTACTCTTTCCCTTGCGTTTGTAAAGACGGCGACTGGGAAATTGTTCAAGGTCTTACGATTGATGAGTTTTCTCAAGCCCGTATGATCGAGACAGAACAAGAGCTTAAAGAAGAGCGTGACGCGGTTAAGTCTTTGCTTCCTTCATAAACTGTAGTTGTTAGAAAGCTAAGAAGCGCTTGATTTCGATCGAGCGCTTTTTTTTTGCCCCTTTATTTGTCACCCCGGCTTATCAATAAAAGAGTAGTTCGTGGTGTTGTGTAGAGAGACATTAAGAAATAGAGACATCAAGAAAAAGAGAGGTTTTCATGAGCTTTCCAAAAATCGGGAATAAAGCACCAGCATTTACGCTTCCCAATCAAAGTAACGAAAAAATAAAATTATCGTCGTTTGTGGGCGATAAAAATGTGGTGCTATATTTTTACCCTAAAGCACTAACGCCCGGGTGCACCACACAAGCCTGTGGCATTCGCGATAGTCGCGCGGAGTTCGAGGCTTTGGACACCGTGGTATTCGGTCTTAGCCCTGATCCTGTGGAGAAGCTGACGCGGTTCATTGATAAGCACGAGCTTAACTTTGACCTACTTGCCGATGAAGGTCACCTCATAGCCGATAAGTATGGCGTTTGGGGGCTGAAAAAGTTCATGGGTAAGGAGTATATGGGGATTAAGCGAACAACCTTCATTATTGATAAGGCCGGTAAACTACGCATTATCATGGATAAAGTGAAAACTAAGTCTCACCACGATGATGTGCTTGCTGAAATAAAAGCGCTATAGGGGCTCGTAGTGTTGATTTTTTGCTCAGTGTGGTCCAGTCTTATTGGAGGTTTCATTGCACGTCAATGCGTATTCTTGCGTGCTATTTGATCATGATCACATCGCAAATGTAAATTATTGTCGTTATATGTGTTTTCGTGACACCTTAGATCCTATGCGGAAATGCTGCAACCGCATAATTTGTAGGCCCCGGCGGACCGCGATACGCAACTAGCGGTTTTTCCACAAAACTAACTCCAAAGTGGTGAATATTTTGGCGCTCTCAGAAAGCAATATTTCGGTATCAGCTACAAATCCTTCTAGTATTTCGATTGGGCAATGGCAACTGGACGACGCGGAACAATGTCTTGCGCTTTTCTACAATGTTATCGTCAAAAGTCATGTGATGGATTCATATAATCAGGCAATTAATCTCTTGCTTGATGCCGGGAAGTCTCGATTGGGTATGGAGTATGCCTTGGTCTCTCGACCAGTGTCAGACAGTGTTTATGAGGTGCAGGCGTTTTCGTGTGATGGTGAGGGCCAATTTTATGTAGGTCAGCATATTTCGACGTCGGATTTCCTATGCCACCGTGTTAGTGCCAGTAGCAATACACACGAAGTGAATAATATCGCCGAAACGGGGCAGGTGATTTCTCCGCTCGCTTATGGTGGTCTTTCTGTACGTTCTTATGTTGGTACGCCGGTAGCGCCGCACTATGCGTCAAAAAGTGTTTTGAGTTTCTTTTCTTCAACTGCCCATGTTGCGAAGATGACAGAGGAAGATCAGGCGCTATTAACGCAATTGGCGGAAGGTATTGCCTACTTAGCTGACCAGCAAAAAACCCAGGTACAGCGTAAGAGTGTTGATTCCTCTATGTTTGCGTCGGGGTCAATTAGTACGTTAGATGAATACCTTGAGCAGGCTAAATTACCTGAGTTATTTGGTATTCCTGGCCGAGTGGTTGATGTGTTGACCAAAAGGATTGGTGAATCGCCCTTAAGTATCGGTCATGTTGCCGATGAGTTGAACTTGTCTAAACGTACATTGCAGCGACGCCTGCAACAGCAAAGTGTGAACTTTGCAGAGTTGCGTGATCAAGTGCGTTATCATTACTCTATCGACTACCTTGTGAAAAATCGTAAGAGTATCGACAGTATTTCTGTTGCGTTGGATTTTTCAGATCGTACGAGCTTTACGAATGCATTTAAGCGTTGGACCGGAATGTCGCCAAGTACTTTTCGTAAGTTATTTCGCGACTTCGTATAAAGTCTAATTTATGTCTACAGCCTCGAAAGCGTATAGAAAATAATACGTTTTCGAGGTTTGTTTTATCCTCTCACGCTGTCCATTTTTCTTCGTTCTCTGCCTCTCAATTCGCAACTAGCGTTGCCCATGTATAGACGCCTACAATCTTCGGGCAAATTCATAGTGTGATGATTCTGTTTAGAAACGCAATAAGCCGGCTATAAAATAGAATCGGCACAGTCCGCCTATGTTGACGTGTTTAACATATTAACTAGATTTTTTATTGAATATATGCGCTGCAGCAATTCGCTAAGATATTGAACTGCTTAGTTTTATTCGATATTTAATGGCTGTTCTTCTGTTTGACAGAAATGAGAAGCACGTACGGTTTAGCGCCTCAACAACGGTTTTAAAACAGGTCTATTGGCGTATAATGGCCAGAAATCGCATCGCTTTTTCGTATTTTATTTAGTTGCGGTACTTAAAATACCTCATGATTAAGTGTTTTAATCAATTATTAGCAGGAAGGAATCTCCCTGATGATAACCGAGTTAAACGCGCAGCCTAAAGTTGCAGAAACAGAACCGCTCTCCGGTACCGAGGCATTGGATGCTTTTTTAGTAAAAGCCCGCTTGCCCGAAACCGTCGGTGTTGCCGCCCGTGTAGTCGAGGTACTCACAAGACGTATAGGTCAGCACCCGTTGAGTATTAGTCACATTGCAGAGGAGCTTAATTTTTCTAAGCGAACTTTGCAGCGTCGCTTACAAAAACAAGAAGTTAGTTTTGCCGAGCTGAGAGATCAGGTCCGTTTTCATTATTCTATCGATTATCTGATTCGTCAGCATATGAGTATTGATAACATCTCAGCCTCCCTCGACTTTTCTGATCGTACCAGTTTTACTAACGCGTTTAAGCGTTGGACAAACCTTTCTCCAAGCACTTTCCGTAAGCTGTTTCGGGACTACGTCTAGCCTAGCGCATACTGCGGTACCTCTTGTGTATATTGCAGAGGTGCCGTTGCTTCCTCCTCATAAGTCTTGTAGAGTTCTGCCCTCAAATTTGGTGTTAATCCTGCCGCTTGTTTCTGGCAACTTCGGGGTTATGACTGGAAATTCGAATCAAATGATGTACGTTTTTTGTACATCACAGTTAAATTACGTTAGGGGTATTCCATGAGCTTCTTTATTGCCGAAGCCGTTGCGCAAACAGATGCTGCCGCTGCACCTCAAGGTGCGGGTATGATGAACTTGGTTTTGATCGGTGGTTTGTTTGTTTTCATGTATTTCATGATCATTCGACCACAACGCAAACGACAAAAAGATCATCAAGCGCTCTGTGGTGGCATTTCAAAAGGCGACGAGATCGTATTGAACAGTGGTCTGTTAGGTAAAGTTACAGAAGTTGACGATACTTATTTAACGCTTAAAGCGAGCGACAACGTTGAGCTTAAGTTTCAGAAGATCGCTGTACATGCGGTTCTTCCTAAAGGTACGTTGAAGTCTATCTAACTCTCTGTGAAGGGGTGCTTTACCGGCATCCCTTATCGCGGTAACGTGCCCTCATGATACCGCCACTTCCCTCAAAGCTTTCTCTCGCGCGCACGCCTACGCCGCTACGCCCTCTCGATCGAATTTCTGAAGCTCTAGGTGGACCTCGTATTTGGCTTAAATGCGATGATCTCACGGGGTCTGTGGTGTCGGGCAATAAAATTCGTAAACTCGAGTTTTTGATGGCTGATGCTCTCAATCAGGGTTGCGATACAGTTGTGACCTGTGGAGGCTTACAGTCCAATCATTGCCGTGCGACGGCTGCAGTCTCGGCTCAGCTAGGGTTGCAATGCCATCTTATTTTACGGGGCCCACGAGGACTCGTAGAGCGGGAGGAAGGGTATCGCCTTGATGAAGTGATATCGTCCGCCAGTGAAGGAAATCTATTACTTGATCGTTTATGCGGCGCCGAAATATCAGTATATTCACCTCGTCGTTATGGAACATATCTAGGGGAGATTTTTGATGAGATCTCTGCTGGATATAGTGGAATAGGGCAGAGTTGTTACTCTATTCCCACAGGAGGAAGCAATGGTGTTGGTTTGTGGGGCTATATTGAGGCGGCAAGAGAACTGCAGACCGATTTTCAGGCTCATGGGATAGCGCCAGGATCCGTTATTTGTGCGAGCGGCTCGGGAGGGACGCAAGGCGGCTTAACATTAGGGTTTCATATGCTTGGGGCTGAGTGCGAGGTACTTGGGATGGCTGTGTGTGACTCTGCCCAGTATTTTGAATCAAAAGTGACTGACGATGTGGATCAATGGCAATCCACTTTTATGCCAGATCATCCCAATCTCTCTACCCAACTATCTATTCACACCAATGATGCGTATATCGGCCCTGGATATAGCATCGGTTATCCCGCGTTATTTGAATCGATTCGTTGGTTGGCCAAAACTGAAGGTGTGGTTTTAGATCCCGTATACACGGGCAAAGCTTTTTATGGCTTGGTTGAAGAAATAAAAAAAGGTACGTTTGCTAATATTAGTGATGTGGTATTTGTCCATACCGGAGGAGTCTTTGGTGTCTTTCCTTACAAAGATGAATTTGATTTTGACTAAGTCGTTGATTACGAATAAACAAGAAGTCGAGAGTTAATATGCCTACTGGGTTTGGAAACAAATTGGTTATCGCGATTTCTTCGCGCGCACTGTTTAATTTAGATGATAGTCATCAAGTGTTTGAAGAGAAGGGGCTGGGCGCATATTCTCAATATCAAATTGAGCATGAAGACGTTATTTTAGAGCCGGGTGATGCGTTTCATATGGTTGAGAAGCTATTGCGCATTAACACCCTTCTAGAAGGAGAGCCCCGTGTTGAGGTTATTTTGCTTTCTCGAAATAGCGCTGATACGGGCTTAAGGGTGTTTAATTCGATTAATCATTACGGATTAAAAATTACCCGAGCCGCGTTTACCGGTGGCGAGAGCCCTTATCGCTACATTACCCCTTTTAATGCTCATCTATTTTTATCCATGGATGCAGAAGATGTGCGTAGAGCGTTAGGTTATGGTGTTGCAGCGGCGACGTTAATGCCATCCCGTAAAGATCAAAAACAACCAGATGAATTACGTTTTGCTTTTGATGGCGATGCCGTACTTTTTTCTGACGAAGCTGAAAAAGTATTTAAACAAGATGGTCTGGATGCGTTCACAAAAAGCGAGTCAGCGTCGGCCAAAACGCCATTAAGTGGCGGTCCGTTTAAATTGTTTTTGGCCGCGTTACAAAGCCTGCAATCCGAGTTTAGTGAAGGCGATTGCCCCATTAGAACTGCGCTCGTTACGGCTCGTTCTGCGCCTGCACATGAGCGTGTCATTCGAACGCTAAGGGCGTGGAATATCCGAATCGATGAATCTTTGTTTTTGGGTGGATTGTCAAAAGGCGAGTTCTTACGTGCTTATGGCGCCGACGTATTTTTTGATGATCAAGAGGCGCATTGTGAGTCAGCAAATGAGCATGTCGTGACGGCAGGGCATGTACCTCATGGTGTGGCGAACGCGCCAAAAAATTAAATAAGACGCAAGCTGACTTCCATCGAATTCCGCTTCTTATGCGATTGTTGTTGTGGAACGGCAATCGTCGTAGCAAAACGATCTACTCTCGTGGCATCCAAATATAAGAACTCGTGCAGCTAGTCTGAATCTATCTAGCTATCGTATATCTAAAGCGCTTTTAAAACGCTAACCTTATGAAGAGGTTGCACAAACATATTAGGGATAATGTGTAGAGACGTTTTTATTTGATAAGTCATTATGTTGTCGTTGGTCGTAGGAAGCTATGGCGAAGTGTCCCTCCTGACTTTAGTTTTTAGGATGTTCGATGATTAAAAAAATCCTTTTTGCAACGGATTTGGGTCCATACACGCCACTCGCCTTAATATATGTAGAATCACTTGCCAGTAATTTTGATGCAAAGATCTCATTGGTTCACGCTGTTCCCCCACTTTCTGAATTTACTGACGCCATTGTAAAGAGCTATTGCTCGGACGCGGTTAAACAAGAAATATTACGCACCCGTAATATCAAAGGGATAATTGAGTCGGTAAGAGATGAAGTGTTTGAAATGATCGCTATGAATCATTTAATCGAAGATAACTTATTAAATCGACTAGGCGATATTATTATTGCACCAGGCAAACCCGCGCCCATTATTTTGGATGAAGCGAAACGCTTGCAGGCAGATTTAATTATTATGGGCAGTCATGGCGCGGATGCAATTGATCACCGTGTGTTGGGTTCCGTTTCTTCAAAGGTTTTGCAGTTGTCGAAGGTGCCAGTGTTTATGGTGCCGATGTTGGATGCACGCGCTTTGGTCAAACCTCGAGACGACGATATGAAAAATACCGGATAAATATATAACGGATGTTTTTATTTTAATTCTTAATGACCAATGCTAAAAAATGCGAAGCGTAAACCAATCACGAATAGGATGATCGCCAGAATAGGCTGTAATACACTGTTTGGAACACGTGTTGCGGCTTTTGCCCCGTAGTGTACTGCGGGTAAAGACCCGATAAGTAAGCCGCCTAAAAGTTGAAAATCCACATTGCCGTTCCATAAATGCCCCAAGCCAGCAATAAATGTGAGCGGCACGGCGTGAGCGATGTCTGTGCCGACAATGTTAATCGCGGGCAGCCTTGGGTATAGCCACATGAGTAGCGCAGCACAAAAAGCACCTGCGCCCACAGATGATAACGTGACAAAAACGCCTAAAAATAAACCGGCAAAAAAAGTCACGTAACTCGCATTACGATGTACCCACGAAATATTCACTTCACGGTCTTCCGCTTGGATGCGACGCCGAAAAAACACGACGATTGACGTGAGAATCAGCATTATGCCAAGAGCGCGACTCAGTTCGAGGCTATAGTCGACGTCTGGGGGAATAAAGTGTTTAAGAACATAACTGGTTATGAGTGAGGCGGGGATGCTTCCGGCGGCTAACCATAAAACTAAGCGCCAACGAATGGTGCCTTGACGCATGTGCGTCGCCATGGCGCCCGTTTTAGTAATGGACGCATAGAGTAAATCTGTGCCAATGGCGATTTTTTCCGGTACCCCAGAAAGGATCAGTAGCGGCGTCATTAACGACCCTCCACCAACGCCTGTGAGCCCAACCGCAAGCCCAACTCCGGCCCCAGCCAAGATATAAAATAGGAAATCCATCAATTTTTAGGTTTTTCCAACCGAAATGCCAAATATGACTGGCAAATATAACGATCTATAACTATTCTTCAAAAGAATATTTGATTATATTTTTATAATGAAAAAGCGAAGCGTGGCAACAATAATCAACATTCGAATTAACCGCTCAAACTGCCGCCGCTCGGAGGGCATATGAAACTGCAGCAACTGCGCTACATCTGGGAGGTGGCACATCATGAACTTAATGTGTCAGCAACCGCGCAAAGTCTTTATACATCGCAACCAGGTATTAGTAAACAAATTCGCTTGTTAGAAGATGAGCTGGGCGTAGAGATCTTCTCGCGCAGCGGTAAACATCTAACACGGATTACTCCTGCTGGTGAGGCTATTTTAAGAACAGCTGGCGAGATTTTGCGCAAAGTTGAAAGCATCAAACAAGTTGCTCAAGAATTTAGCAACGAGAAGAAGGGTAGTCTCTCGATTGCGACCACGCATACGCAAGCACGTTATGCTTTGCCGAGAGTGATTGGTGACTTTATTCGTAAGTATCCTGATGTTGCGTTACACATGCATCAGGGCACGCCTATGCAGATTTCTGAGATGGCTGCCGATGGCAGTGTCGATTTTGCAATTGCGACGGAAGCATTGGAGCTGTTCAGTGATTTGATCATGCTGCCGTGTTATCGCTGGAATCGTTGTGTGCTTGTTCCTAAAAACCACCCACTAACTCAGCTTTCGAATCTGTCGTTAGAGGATGTGGCTAAGCACCCGATCGTGACATACGTCTTTGGGTTTACGGGCCGCTCGAAGCTCGACGAAGCATTTATGGAGAGAGGGTTGGCACCTAAAGTTGTATTTACAGCTGCAGATGCTGATGTGATCAAAACTTATGTTCGCTTAGGGCTCGGTATTGGTATTGTCGCTAAGATGGCTTACAACCCGGCAGAAGATTCTGATCTTGTCGCGTTGGATGCGAGTCATTTGTTTGGTGCGAGTACAACGAAGATCGGTTTCCGTCGTGGTACTTTCTTAAGAGGCTTTATGTTCGAGTTTATTGAGGCTTTTGCACCGCATCTGACGAAAGAGGTGGTGAACGAAGCGTTTAACCGTCATTCCAAGTTGGAGCTAGACGAGTTGTTTTCTCACGTAGAGTTGCCTGAGTATTAATGCTCGGGGCGTCTTTGATCTCGCGGAATAGTGAGTGACTTAGAAAGAAACAAAAAAGCCGGCATTAGCCGGCTTTTTTGTGTTTGATCACTTATCTAAACATAAGTGATAGAGGTCTATAGAAAATCTAGATCCTGATTATCCATAATATCTTTGAGCTCATCCGCTTCTTTTGTTTCTTGTTCAAGCACTTCCTTTAAAAACTTCATGTAAACGGTATAAATAACCGGCGCTTCTCCGTCTTTTTCAACGATAAAAAAGGGGGCGAAATTTACATTGTGTTCACGGGCTAGGGCGATACCGGCACTTTCAGGATCGCGCTCATCCGCGAGTACAACCTCATCTATACGTGCGATATGGCCAGAGCTTTCTAGCTTGTTTCCCACATCAATACATTTTTTACAGAGGGAGCCATCTTTTAAAATTTTCTTTACTAGCGTAATTTTCATTGGATTTCACACCGTTTGTGTAACGGCCTCAATAAGGAAACCGTGGGTTATTTCTTTATATTGGTGCCGTGTAGGCCACACTCTTTTTGGGTTGACTCTTCCCACCACCAGCGGCCTTCACGTTCGTGCTGGCCCGGGTTAATCGGCCTGGTACAAGGTTCGCAACCGATAGAGAGATAGCCCTTATCGTGCAGGGCATTGTAGGGTACGTCATTTTCTTTAATATACTGCCATACCTGTTGAGATGTCCAATTCACCAGAGGGTTATATTTTATGAGCTGGTCATTTGGCCGGGCAAAAGCACGGTCGTTTTGGATGACGGGTATTTGGGCACGTGTTCCTGGGCTTTGGTCTTTTCGTTGACCGGTGACCCAGGCATCCACATCCAACAGTTTTTTACGCAATGGGCCGACTTTTCGAACGCCGCAACACTCTTGGTGGTTGTCTTCATAGAAGCTATATAAGCCTTTTTCTGCAACCAGTGCTTGTACGGTGTCCGGGTTAGGGAACAATACGTCGATTGTGATGCTGTAGTGTTTACGTACCTTTTCCATGAATTGATACGTTTCTGCGTGCAAACGGCCTGTATCTAGGCTAAAAACGGCGACATCTGGTCTGATTTTGGTCGCCATATCGACGAGCACGACGTCTTCTGCACCGGAAAACGATATGGCAATATTGTCGTGTTGTTCCAGGGCATAGCGCAGCACTTCTTCTGGGGAAGAGGTTTGTAGGGTGCTATCGACATCAACAAAATTGATCGCTTCGCTCATCTAAAATTACCTATATTCTGCAAGTTATGACGTTTTGGGTCGAAATTCGCCGGAAGGATAGCAGAGCTCCCTATCCAAGAGAAATATCGATGGCTTATACTTATATGCCAAAATTTAACGGATATTGATGCTGGTACAAAAAATGTTCATCTAGCGGGGTTTTGGCTGTCTAGATGCATTGGAAGTAGGGGCGAGTGAGAGGTCATGGTGTATTCACATCGTTTTCTCAGCACAACTACGTATCGGCAATTTATCAATCTTTAATTGATTAACCACGAGGAGATCAGTGTGGAGCTGGCTTGTTTAGACCTTGAAGGGGTACTTATTCCTGAAATATGGATCAAATTTGCGGAAAAGACGGGAATCGAAGCGCTTAAAGCAACGACTCGCGATATCCCAGATTACGATGAATTGATGACGATGCGCTTGGGTGAATTGGAAAAAGCCGGTCTGGGTTTAAATGAGATTCAAGAAGTCATCGCGACCCTAAGCCCACTTGAAGGCGCGGCTGAGTTTCTGGACTGGTTGCGTGAGCGCTTTCAGGTAGTGATCTTATCGGACACGTTTTATGAATTTGCGGGCCCGCTTATGAAACAGTTGGGTTACCCAACGCTGTTGTGTCATAAGTTAACGGTGGATGAAACCGGTAAAGTGACGGATTATAATCTCCGCCAAGCGAATCCTAAGCGCCAGTGTATAGCGGCATTTAAGACACTGTATTATCGAACGATTGCGGCAGGGGATTCGTACAACGATACAACCATGCTTGCTGAGGCCGACGCCGGTATTTTATTTAGTGCGCCGCAAAATGTGATTGAAGAGTTTCCTCAATTTCCTGCTGTGCATACCTATGAAGATCTCAAAAAAGCGTTCATCGACGCGAGCGTGCGTAATCTCACACTTTAGCGCGTTATGGGCTGAGTGCTTCCATAAGAATGCCAATTTTCTGTAAGGACTCTTGGTATTCTTCTTCGGGGTCGGAGTCGGCGACAATGCCACCTCCGCCCCAACAATAAATTTTTTCTTCGTTTATGAGTAGCGTTCGAATGGCAATGTTTGAATCGAACTTTCCATTTACGCTCATATAGCCGATTGCTCCGCAGTAGATATTGCGAGGATGATCTTCAAGCGTTTGGATGATCTCCATGGCTCTTTTCTTGGGTGCGCCTGTAATAGAGCCGCCGGGGAAACAACGAAGAAAAAATGTCAGTGGCGATATGCCAGACGATATTTCACCTTCTACCGTGCTGACCAAGTGATGCACATTCGCAAAACTTTCCAATTCGAAAAGTTTAGGCACGGTGACGGAGTTTGGTTGGCAGGATTGACTGAAATCATTCCGCAGCAAATCGACGATCATGACGTTTTCTGCGCGGTTTTTTTCACTATTTTTAAGCCGCTTTGCTAAATCTTTATCTTCTTCCGAGCTTAGGCCGCGGGGCGCAGTGCCCTTAATGGGTTGGGTTTTCGCTTTGGAACCATCGATTTGAATAAAACGTTCGGGAGATAAGCTTAGAACAGCGTCTTCGCCTAATTTGAGGTAGGCCGAAAACGGGCTGGGCATTACCTTGCGCAGTGATAGGTAAGCGTCGAGGCTATTTCCTGAAAAATTCCCGCTAAACCTTTGCGCATAATTTATTTGGTAGGTGTCGCCAGCGATGATATGACGTTTGATTTTATCAAAATTTTCTAAGTAGTCTTCTTTACTTAAGTCTGCGGAAAAACCATCCACAAAAAAATCCGGCTCCGGTATGTTAATGGGGAGGGAGAGGGTTTCTAGAATAAAGGCCCTAAACTTTTCGTTGCAGAAGTCGGTAAACACCAGATGCGCTGTTTTATCTTTGTGATCTTGAATTAAAGCCCAATGGTAAACACCGAAATAGCTGGCTGTGCGTCGGTCTTTTGGTTCTATACCGAAAGCTTCAGCGTTGAACTCGTAATTAAAGTAGCCGATAACGCCCCCCACAAAAGGCAGTTGCTCATTGTTGGTGAGTTCGTGCGGTGTATATGCTTGAACGCTTTCAAAGCTTTCTTCTAAGGCTTCAACACTTGGGTTTCGTAATATTTCAGTGGGTGCGGCGCATAAGATATCAAAGCGTCCGTAAGTCGAAAGCGGTTTACCACTGTCGAGCCAAACGGGGTGATCTAGGGCGGATAGCGACAAAAAATAGCTATCCGAGTTTGTTCGGTATTCTATTTGAATCACGCTTTGTGTTTGATTGTTGTGTTGCTTCGGCATAAAAAGTAACTGGGTGAGGAATCTGTATTTTACGCCTTGGCAGCACTTTTTACTATGCAGCGGGTGTTGCGCGTGTCATTGGTGCCAAACGTGGCTAGGTCCCTTATAATGCGGGGTATAACAGTCCACTTAGGAGCAGAAGCGTGTCGTTTTTTGCGTTGGAGCAGCTGAGCCGCTTACACGATGGTTATAAACAATCTTATACCGTAGCTGGGCAGCATCTCCTGCTTTGTCAGCTTGAGGGTCACGTGTTTCTGATTGAGAATCGCTGTCCTCATATGGATGTGCCGTTGTTGAGTGCCACTATTTTGCCGGACACTCAGTTGCGCTGTCAGGCACATGGCATTGCTTTTGACTTAAATACGGGCAGGGCGGTTGGGCCTTTGGCAGATACCCTGGATTGTGTGAAAAAGTTTTCCGTTGTCTACGAGGGCGCGCAAGTAGGGATTGACCTAGCCGAGTTAGGCGCCGCTTAGCTAGCTTGTCTAGTATTTCCTAGCACTAAATCTTGTTTATAAAGGTTCTGTATTTAGCTACCGCTAAAGTATTTGCCTGCTTAGGTTCGGGTCTGGAGCACTATGCTGCTCCCATAACGTCGTGAACTCTTCGAGTCGTGTTTTTGACTCTGGTCCGGCGCGGTAGGTTGCGAAGCCTTCCAAATTCTTTTCATCGTTAAAATACACCATAAGCTGTTGATCCACGACCGTATATCCTTCACTGATAGTGTAAGGAGCTTCGTGCAGTTTATGCAGTGTTACCGCGGAGGGAAGTCGTTGCGCAAGGTTTACAATGGGGTGGTGGTGACTGCCAAGAGCGCTGGTATCTTGTATTAATATTTTGATATTGACACCGCGATGGCTGCGGGCCATTTGGGATATTTTATCCGCAACCTCATGGGAAAATATTTTAGGGTCGAGCGCCGTAGTGAGTATGCAGGCCGAGCGTTTTCCACACCCAAAAATATGTCTTAAATGGTGAGCGAATTGTTGAGCGTCGTTGAGACGAATGACGTTATTGTCAAATAGTGCCGTGAGCGCGCTCCTATTTCCATGCTGAAAAAACATGCGTTGGTGAGGCAGATTGGCATCTAAAAATGTCTCACCGTCTGAGGTGAAATGACATTGTTCGTACAAGGGGAGTGCAGCGGTTTGTGCATTAAGCGAAAGGTTAGGTAGCCCTGGTTGTGACAGTGCCCAGCGCACTATATATTTGATAAGGGCGATGCCGTAGCCTTGCCGTCGATATTTTTTGAGGATGCAAATTCTGCCGAGTTGTCCGGTATGGATAAGTCTTCCCGTTGCAATGGGGGTTCCGTCAAGCTCGCCGATAAAATGTTGTGTCGTTTCGTTGCCATCGTATTCATCAAGCTCTAATTCAATGGGCACATTTTGCTCTTCAACAAAAACGATATGCCGTAACTCGGTCAGCGTTTTGGCTTCGGTTGACCAATTCGCAAGTCTGATAGAGAAGCTCATATACGAGTGAACCTTTTGAGTTTTTCGATTCGTAGGTGTATTGGCTACATGATGATCGTAATTTTATGTGAGACTTAGACAAGTCAGTCGTTGTAAGTTAATTCTGACGCAATAACCCGTCAGCAGCCAAACTTTTTAATACGTTTTTGTCTGAATCATCGAAGTCTGTATATCTTAATTCTTGAAAATGGCTGAGCCGTTGTGCCAGCTTTTCGGAACATTGCCACGGCTTGCCGTTGATAAAACATTTTGCCGTATCGTTTGTATCCGAGAAATAACTGACGCGGCAGTATTCACTGAGTTTACAACGGAAATTTTCTTCGAGTTCGTTTGGCGATAGCGCGTCAAACATGGCGTCGATCGGTTGTTTTAATTCTGTCGCGTATTGGGCAAGCCAAGAGGCGATCGCATGTTTGTCGCTAGAAAGGTCTTGCAAAATAGATTGAAAGTGATGAATAGAGTCTTCACTGATTTTTCCGATATCGTTATTTGGGTGAAGTTTTGGGTCGGAATAACGTAGGTCTTCGTTGAATGTTGAAGCCGCTTCTTGGCTATAGTCGAGTATAAAGTCGGCGTGGCTGGGCGCTCGAAAGCCAATAGAATAGGTCATACACTCGCCAACGGCTTCGCCCCAATGCGCTTTTTTTGCAGGTACATATAGCATGTCCCCAGGGGATAAAACCCAGTCCTCCTCCGTTGAAAAGTCCTGCAGTATTTTCATCGGTTGATTTGGAATGAGTGGAGAGGCGGATGAACATTCTTGGCCAAGTCGCCAGCGGCGTTCCCCTTCGGCTTGTAAAAGAAAGACATCATAGTAATCAAAGTGGGGGCCAACACCGCCGCCGTCGCTTGCATAGCTGATCATGATATCGTCTAGGCGCCAGTTAGGTAGGAAGCGAAATGCCTTTAATAGGGCGTTGATTTGCGGGTCGAGGCTATCGACATGTTGGACGAGTAGGGTCCAGTGATGTTCGGGTAACGTGGTAAACCGTTCTTCTTCAAGCGGTCCGTGCTCAACTTGCCATTGATGTTTATTTTCGACAATTAATCGCGATTCAACGTCTTCTTCAAGACTGAGACCTGCGAGTTCGTCAGGACTAATGAGCGATGAAAAGTTGGGAAAGGCTTGCCGAATTAGCAGTGGTTTTTTTTGCCAGTAATCGCTAAAAAACGTGTTGAGGCTAATATCCCCTAAATGAGTCAACGGAGAAAATTGTTTCATATCGTCGCTCATTTTTAGGGGGTTGTAGGGAGGGCGCTTGGCTTATTTAATGGCTTTTGCTTGTTCAACAGCGTTGCCAATATAACTGGCCGGCGTCATTGCTGTAAGCGCTTGTTTTGCTTCGTCAGGAATCTCGAGTGAAGCGATAAACGTTGCAAGAGTTTCTTGTGTAATCGCTTGTCCACGCGTTAAAGCTTTAAGCTTTTCGTATGGCTCTTCTACTGCGTAGCGACGCATAACAGTTTGAATGGGTTCCGCTAAGACTTCCCATGCTGCGTCTAAATCTTCCGAAAGGGCGTTTTCGTTAATGAGCAATTTACTGATGCCTTTCATTGTTGATGCATAAGCGATTGCACTGTAGCCAAAACCAACACCCATATTTCTCAATACGGTTGAGTCAGTAAGGTCACGCTGCCAGCGAGAAACGGGTAGTTTTGCTGAAAGGTGACCAAATACAGCGTTTGCTAGGCCAAGATTACCCTCTGAGTTTTCAAAGTCGATGGGGTTTACTTTGTGAGGCATCGTAGAAGAACCTACTTCACCCGCAATGGTTTTTTGTTTGAAGTAGCCCAGGGAAATGTAGCCCCAAATATCACGATCAAAATCGAGCAAAATGGTGTTGTATCGGCAGATTGCATCGAAAAGCTCGGCAATATAGTCGTGCGGCTCAATTTGTGTGGTGTATGGGTTCCAGTTTAATCCCAAGCTTTCGACAAATGTTTCTGCATTTCCCTGCCAATCAATATTTGGATAAGCTGAAAGGTGAGCGTTGTAATTGCCCACTGCGCCATTTATTTTCCCGAGAATTTCCACGTTTTCGACTTGTTTAATTTGGCGCTGTAAGCGCGCAGCAACGTTGGCGAGCTCTTTACCCATGGTTGAAGGCGAGGCAGTCTGCCCGTGGGTGCGTGACAACATCGGGACGCTTGCATATTCGTTTGCCAAATTGGAGATCGCGTTCGAGATAGATCTCATTGTCGGTAGTAGGACGGTATCTCGGCCTTCTTTTAACATTAAACCGTGGCTGAGGTTGTTGATGTCTTCTGAGGTGCACGCAAAATGGACGAATTCTGTAATGGCATTAAGTTCGGTGTTATCTTTGATGCGGTTTTTAATGAAGTATTCAACCGCTTTTACGTCGTGGTTGGTGGTGCGTTCTTCGTCTTTAATTGCTTGGGCATCTGCTTCGCAAAAGTTCTCCACCATGTCGTTGAGTACGCCTTGTGCTTCCGCGCTTAGTTCTGGCACTTCGGATATTTCGGGGTGTGCTGCTAAGCGTTGTAGCCAGCGGACCTCAACTTCAACGCGGAAGCGAATAAGCCCGTATTCGCTGAATGTTGTACGTAGTGCGTCTGTTTTACTGCCGTAACGGCCGTCGATAGGGGAAACTGCGGATAAAGGGGAAAGATCCATTGCCTGAATACGTCTCATATGGGAGTTGAAAAAGGGGGCGAATTTTAGCTTAAAACCTGTGCAAATGCCTATGGGGTTTGTTGTTTTAGGCGAAAAACGGTGTTTGTTGCTGTGAAATAGGCATTTTTAGGTCAAAAGGGGCGGAGTAACTGAATGTAAGGAGCGAGCTAATGCTTCTGGGCTTCCAGAAGAAGCTGCTCTGTTGCCTCGGTTATTTTCCCTCGATAGAGCAAGAGCTGCCAGCGAGTGCCCCCGACTTGCCTCCAGAGTGTGATAGATCGAATGGCGGCCAACAGCAGTGCGCGTACCTGGGATGCCACTCGGGACTGTTGAAGATAGGCGGGTTCCCCCATGACCTGGATGCGGTATTGAAATTTGCTGATCGTGTCTGTGTAGATGTCGGCGATGTTGGATATGACATTGTCGTGCGTAACACCAAAATGCTGCACTTGGTTTTCTACTTTTTCCAGGCGGTTGCCAATGACGTAGAGCACTTCTGTGCGCCGTGCTAGCCGTTTTTGAAGGTGCATAACCCCCAGCATGTAACGCAGTAGGTCGGCATTTTTCGGTGAACGATGATCATTGAGTAGGCGTTCGAGGGCTTCTAACCCTCGCCTAATGTTATGGACGTCCCCATATACGGATTCAGTGGTTTCCGGTGATTGAATTAGAAGGCTATTAACTGCGGTTTCGAACTCATCCGTGTTCAAGTATCCGGTCTTTGCTAATTGTTCGACTAGGTTAGCCGCTTGGGCTGCACCGGCCAGCGAAATCGCGATGTTGCGCCACGTGTTCTCCAATGTAACCTCTGATAATGTCTTTTTGTTTTGCGTGTTTAGTCGTTATAGGCTTGGCTAATAATACCGCCACCTAAGCAG
Organism: Agarilytica sp.; assembly: GCA_045430345.1. GTDB lineage: Bacteria > Pseudomonadota > Gammaproteobacteria > Pseudomonadales > Cellvibrionaceae > Agarilytica. The sequence continues at coordinate 167,770 of JAILXT010000001.1, forward strand.
ATATCGTCATCGTAAAAAACGACGGATTGCCCTGGGGTCACCGCGCGTTGCGCCTGTTCAAACTGGGCGGCAATTATACCATCATCTCGTATAATGAGCTGACAGGCTTGGTCTTGTTGGCGGTACCGTACTTTGGCTGAGCATTTGAACGGGCTCTCGGGGGGAGTGCCGTTTATCCAATGGACTTGCTCGGCGATAAGATTGGCAGCGAAAAGGAGAGGGTGTTGGCCACCTTGAACGACAACTAAGGTATTGTTTTCTAAGTCTTTTTTAGCTACGTACCACGGATCTTCTTTGCCGCCCGATATCCCGCCAATCCCCAAGCCTTGGCGTTGGCCGATGGTGTGATACATCAGGCCTTGATGCTCTCCTAGCTCATTCCCACTGTCATCAATGATTCTTCCTGGCTGAGCGGGTAGGTAGTTCTGAAGAAAGTCCTTAAAGCGTCGCTCGCCAATAAAGCAAATCCCGGTACTGTCTTTCTTGTTCGCAGTAACGAGGTCGTTTTCCTCGGCGATCTTCCTAACCACTGGTTTTTCGATATCACCAATAGGAAAGAGGGTTCGAGCGAACTCAGCCTCGCCGACGGCGTGAAGAAAGTAACTCTGATCCTTATTGGGATCCAGGCCCTTAACCAGGCAGGTATGCCCATTTTTAACCTGCGTTTTCGCGTAGTGGCCGGTGGCGATGTAGTCCGCGCCGAGCTTCTCAGCGTAGTCTAAGAAAACCTTAAACTTAATCTCTCGATTACACAGAATATCGGGGTTAGGCGTGCGCCCCGCTTTATATTCAGCCAGAAAGTGCTCAAATACATTGTCCCAGTATTCCCCTGCGAAATTGGCCGTATGCAGGTGAATGTCGAGTTTTTGACACACCGCCGCCGCATCCATCAGATCCGTCATTGCCGTACAGTATTCCGTCCCGTCATCTTCATTCCAGTTCTTCATGAACAGGCCTTCCACCTGGTACCCCTGGCTTTTCAAGAGTAGTGCAGATACCGACGAATCAACGCCGCCGGACATGCCTACGATGATTTTTGTTTCTGTTGTGTGTTTGGGGGGGGGCAAGACTGAATACCGGAATAAAGTGTGATGAGATTGGATGCATATTCTATCCAATTCCCCAGCCCGTGCATAACAGTTAATCCCGCTGGGGTTCTTTGTTTTTTTGGGTGGTAGATTCTAGCTTTAGTTTTCAGCACATAAATCTTAATGTCGCGCCAATTTTTTTATTGGCGCCTACTGTTTTGTGAAATGATGATTTTACTGGGTTTGGGTGCTTAATCTACTAGAAAGGTTATTTAAAAAAAACGCAGATCACGGAAGCTACATATTGGCATTAAAACCTACAATATAGTCCTGTATATATGTTGATATCTTAGGCTGGGGCTGATAGGGCATCTTGGGGCTCGTCTGCCGTGACGAAAGCAGGTGTCGCCCACGATTATAAAAAATAAAAATAATGACCATAAGTCAGAAGAGAGCGATTTGGGAGTCAACAAACCGTTCGATTGTTAAAAAGAGGGGATCATACTTTTTAATTTTCGTGCAAGCGGTTTATAGAATTAATTTGCATATTCGCATTCAGAGGTTAAAAGCTAAACTATGTTAACACAAGCCAAGAATCTAGAGTTTCCCGCAGTAGCGCCCAATAACAATTACCATAGTGTCGCAGCACGAGGCCCTATGTTGGACAGGGTGTATTCTATGCGTTATAGGAGTTATAGTGAGGAGGAGTATATTGATAAGTGCTCTTCCGAAAAGTTCATGGATGAATATGATCCGATGCCAAATTGTACTTCATATTTGACATATTGTGGGAAAAAGACAATCGGGTCTATTCGCTCCTGCGTGTTTGATCCGATTGAAAAGCTATCCATTCCAGTGATGGATGTCTTTGATGAAGAGATACGGACGAATGTTGGGTATGAACATACGATGATCGAAGCGAATAAGTTCGTTGTTGATCCATCGTTTCAAAAACAAGGAGGAGTTCGAGCTCGATTTAGTATCTACAAGAATATAGCGGATGAAATCGTAGATCGTAATGCGAAATATTTGGTGGCGGCCATTCGAACTGAGCATATTAAGTTTTATAAAATGCTTAATTTTGAGCAGGCATCGGATATTAAGTCATATCCGCATTTGAATTTTCAAACGCTATTTGTTGTATGCGAAAACGTAGATGGTTTTTGTGACAAGATATATAGCAAGACCGTTCGTAAAGACCTTAAAAGAAAGGCTCAATTAGAGATAAATAATGGCGCACTACTTAGTAACGGCAGTAATTGATTTTATTGTCGCGATAATAGCTTTATCGAAAACAGGCAATCGCTCTGCAAAAGCACTTTCCCTTACTTCGTTTAGTTTGGGTTTGTGGTCGTTGGAGCTGTTTTTACTTACTGTTGTGCAAAATGTAGACCTTCTTTCTGTATTGTTTCATATCACTCGATGGGGAATGTTTCTGATTCCTCCTTCTCTAGCGCTTTTAGCTTGGATGTTGATTGGCGGTAGGTCTCGTTTGTTTTTTAATGTGGTTGTGTTGCCTGGGTTTATTGTTAGCATTTCTTTATCTGTTTTGAATGCGTTTTTTCTTCCTTCTACATTGGAACCCGCTCAAGGTGGGTATCTTCCCAAAATAGATTTAATCTTTTTTGTGTTTGCCGGGAATTTTGTGTGGTGTCTTGTAGGATCGGTGTTTGAAAGTATCGCCTCGTTTCGTTCTGCGACATATAGAGAAAAACAGCGCGTGAAATGGCTTTTAATCATACTCTTGATGACGCTTTCTACGGGTGTGGCGAGTATGTTGCTTGTTAAATATGATTTTTATTTAAAGTTGGTTGGCGCAACTACAAATATTACATTTGTCTCGTTGCTTCTTTATGCAACGGTTCAGCATCATCTAATGGATCTTAGATTGGCCTTAAGTGTGGGGCTTGCTCGGGCAGTGTTACTTACTACGGTTGTTTGGTCATACTTTTTTATCTCTTCCGTTATTGGCGATATCAACCAATCTACAGCAGGCATACTGATCATGTTGCTGTTTATTGTTTTTGTCTTAGAGGCGTATCCTCGTGCGCTGAGGTGGGTTTTGCCTAACACCAAGAGGTTGATTGCTGGTAACAGCTATGAATTTGAATCTGTGACCGGGGAGGCGCAGAAAGCGCTCAATAGTAGCATTGATTTGAAGGGCTTGATGCGTGTTACCGATACGTTGATGAAACATATTACTCGGGTAAAACACTATTATCTTTACACTGTTGAGGACGGAGATTTACATGAGGTTACGCCCAGAGCTCAATTTATCTCTGAGGAAGACCGAAAGATTTTGTTAGATTATTGCCGAGAGCATAAGGGGTTGATCATTTCTGATGAAACGCCAGCTGAGGTGCAATATGTCATCATGTCCAGTGGGGCAAACGCATGCTTATCTGTTTTTTACGACGGGCGTGTGGTGGCAATAGTACTGGTTGGTCCTTCGTTGGATCAGTCGTATTATCGATACGATGATATTCGTGTGTTCGAATGGTTAGGTTTTGAGCTTGGTCAGGTGATTAATAGAATCGATCAGTTGGATGAAATGCAAGATCAGCTTGGTCAGGCAAAGAAAACGTTATCCATGTTGGGTGTGATGAACCACTACCATCACGACATTAAAGCTCCTCTCGCCATAATTGACGGTGTTCTTTCAAATGATATATATGATAAAGATAAGCAAAAAGATATCGTTTTACAGCAGGTTGAACGAGGTTCTCAGCTCATTACAACGATGGCTGGTATTTTGAAGGGAGAGAGAAAACGAAAATTGCAATCGTTATCCTTGAGTGAGGTTGTTAAAGATAGTGTATTTTTATTTAGCCAGGGAATCGATGAGGTTAACTATCTTTTTGGAGATACGCCAAATATTAATGGTGATGCAGAAGATCTAAAAATTCTCGTCATTAATGTTGTGAAAAATGCAATTGAGGCGAGGAATGAGAGTCAGCGTTTAGTTGTAACGATATCGACTTGGCAGTCTGAGTCTGATGGCCATGTGTATTTGAGTTTTTCTGATACAGGTGTCGGTATTTCAAGTGATTTATTGGATGTTTTATGGGACGAAACGGTGAGTAGTAAAGCTCAAGGAAACGGCATTGGGATGCAAGCAATTAAACGAATAGCCGATGAACACTTTGCGGAGATAGAAGTTAATAGTGAAGTGGGGAGTGGTTGTGAGTTCGTGTTTAAATTCCCTCGGTCGATTGTTGTTGCTGATTCAGTTGATGGGGTGGCTGAGAACAATGACAGTATTTTTGCTTCGTCGAACAAGGTTAAAAAACCCCTTGCAGGATGAGAATGTATCGGAAAAGTGTTTCGATGCATTCTTTTTTCTAGTTAAAGCATTAGTTTTATTGAGATTCCAGCATTTCTTGGTTCTTCATAGTAGCCTCTCTGAACACCTAAAAACGACTGGCCTTTGAATCGTAGGTTTGTTTCATTTGTTAGGTTTTTTACCCAGAACGAAATATTGATATATTCATCTATGTTTAGGCCCATATGCCCGCTAACTAAGAAAAAGCTATCTATTTTATCCGTTTCCTCATTGTTTTGGGGGTGGGAGTAATATCCGTCGGAATAACTGTAATTTAGGTGGAAGTAGCCGTAAGAATATGAAGAAACAGGGTGTTGAATATTTAACCCTATAAATGTAGTTAGTTCTGGTGCGTATTCCAATATGTTACCGTCGTAGTGTATTCCTGTGCCGCCGCCGTCTTTAAATTTTGTATATTCTGCTTTTAAGTAACTCGAATTTATATTGAAATCGATGTTCTCGTTGACGAAATACTGAAATTCCACTTCAAAGCCTTGCGTGGTCGTCTCGCCTGCGTTTGTTATCTCGTTTGCTCCGCTTTCTTGGCGAAATTGAGAAACTTGATAGTTAGTAAATTCTGTATGAAAAAGAGAGGTTAATATCTCGGCAGAACCATCTAAAATTCTATTTTTGTAGCCAATTTCATAGCTTATTGAACGTTCTGCATCAAATGTAATATCTTCTAGTGACGGGACAAAGTCGGCGTTCCAGCCTCCGCTCTTGGCGCCGCTCGCGATGCTTGCATAGAGCAGTGCATTATTGTTGTTTTTGTAGTTTAAGCTTAGTTTTGGAAGGAAGTTTGTATAGGTAGATTCGTCTTTTAAATCATCGTTTGCAAAGTTTCCGGTGGTGTCAGATATTGAGTATTTTATTTCTTTTGATTCGTTCTGGAGGCGAGAGCCTAAAGTTATTTCTAATTGGTTTGTAAAGCGATAGTTCAAATTCCCGAAAACGGCAAGGGATGTCGATTTTAAATTTCCGGGAGTGTTGGCTGATAGTGTTGTGCTCGGACCTAAAACTAGTGATGCGCTTCGTTCTGTGGATATTTTATTTGTTAAGAAAAAAACACCCGCTACATAATCAAATCTATCATTAATTAGGGATGCATACCTTAGTTCTTGGGTCCATTGGGAGTAGTTTTCATCGAAGATACTTGTGGAGAGCGGTATTGGTGAATAGTCTTCTTCACTTTGCTCACTAAATTCGCTACTACGATAGGCCGTTATTGAAACAATATCATTGCCACTGGGTAATGCATATTCAGTTTTGAGCGAGCCACCCCAGATTTGTCTATTTTCGAATTCGTCTGCATCGTGAGCGACATCTCTAGGAGAGGGTGCGCTGCTGTGCCCTGTAAGCGGTATTCCTAGGAATTCCGTGTCTCCAAGGGCTTCTGCATTTGTGGCGGCAGCTTTATCTTCAAGCCAGTCCAGGCTGGCGCGTATTTTTAGGTCGTTTGTTGGACGGTACACAAGCTTAATACGGGTAGCGTCTAAGTCACTTCCTTGAAGGTCTTGGTTTGTATTGATGTTTTGAATATGGCCGTCGTATTCTCTGTGGTTAATTTGAATTCGAGCCGATAGGTTCTCTGTGAAAGGAATATTAGATTTAACAGAGAACAGGCGATAGGCTCTATCTCCAAAATCACTTCTAAACTCGTGATTGAGTTCATCAGTGGGGTTTTGGGTGGTTATATTAATCGCGCCTGCAATCGTATTAGCCCCAAATAGGGTGCCCTGGGGTCCTTTTAATATTTCTATCTGTTTGACGTCTAATAAGCTTGCGTCAAATGCGGTTGAGCGCCCTAAAGGTACATCATCTACATATACTACTACTCTGCCGTCTGACCCAATATTTCTAGCAAACCCTCCTACTCCCCGAATGGATATTTCTCCCCTGGTTTTTCTTCCTCCGCGTCCAAAGTTTACAGAAGGAATCGCAGATTCTAGTTCGCTGAGTCCCAATGCGCCGCTTTCGGATATAAAGCTTCCATTTATTACATCGATTGCTATAGGAACGGATAATAGGTTTTCGTCACGTTTCTGTGCTGTGACAATAACTTCCTCTACTTGTCGGTTTTCTGAAGCGACGACAAGAGAGGTTGGAATAGCTAGAAATGACAAACAAATAATATTAAGGGATATACGATTCATTAAGATTCTTTTAATTATTAATTGGATATTTTTGCGAGAGACGAAATAAGTTCATTAAAATGGTCAATCTTGAGTGGTTTATCCAAAAACCCGCTAAATCCGCAGTCCAATAGTTCTTGCTTTTTTGATTGAATAGGCATATTTGATAGCCCGATAATGAGTGTAGGTGTTGTCAGTGTTAGACGTAGTTGGGCAACTGTTTGCGGGCCTGATAGATCTGGCATTTGCATATCCATTAACACTAAATCAAATATTTCCTCATTACATTTTTCTATGGCGGCTAACCCACTTTTTTCATGGGTTATGTTATGAGCTGAACTTAGTACCGCATCACCGATATCATGGTGAATATCTTCGTCATCGACAAGTAGTATTTTAAGTGATTTGTTTTTAACTAAATCTGCTTTATTTTCAGGTGTAGCGGGGTTGTCTTCTTTGTTTGGTTGTAAGGCGGCCAGATAGTTCTTGTATCCTGCCAAAGCCTGTTGAACCGCCTTAATATTATTCTGAATTAAACCCGGAGCATGTTCAATAGCAAGTTTAATGTGTGTCGGGATTTTCTCCGCTTCCGGCGTCTCAAGCATTTGTACAATGAATTTGTGATACTCATTGAGTAAATCTGCATTCATTTTTGCGGTCATTAATGGTGTGGATATGTCATGCGCGAAAACGGCGGAGACGGATTCCACGCTCAGTGTTGGGCTGTTATCTTTGTTGTTTTCAGCCATACGTCATTACCTCTTGTGCGAACAACAATGAGACTTAATGAAGCCGGTTTGAAGGCATGCCCAAGTAATCTTGGTAGCATGTCAGGCATTGAGATTGATTTTTCACCAGCGCGCATAAATATTCTTCGTTTCCTGATACGTGGCGTATGGGGTAGCTATGCTCACGCCATTGTTTTATATGGTTTGGCTCGAATATGCCTTCATCGTTTTGCAGTAACGGAATGTGTGTTTCTTTTCGCATGACATTCAAGCAGTCGTCAGGAGCGCCGAACTTTGAAATATCTTCTAGCATTACTTGGTAGTCATTATGGGTTAACACAATAAGCCGGCTCAATCGGCCTAATTTATCAATTAATATAAATCCACCTGGGTTGGTAACGTAGTAGTACTCAACTGCGCCTAGGTCCTCACATACTTGTTCAAAATAGTCAGCGAATACAGAGTCATAAATAAATGGGATCTGTGTGACGGCATCGTGGTTCGATAGGGGCATCAAATCCATAAAATAACGCACATTTAGTGTGTCGACGATGGCCTCTAAGCGATTGGCAAGCTCTTCCTCATTTTTTCCGATATAAAAGTCGATTAAGTCCGAGTTCAGCGCGTGAATGGCTTGTTTCTCATTGGCCACTCCCGTTAGCAGTATTTTTTTGCAGTTTGGACTGGTGAGTTGCGCGCTGAGGTCCAAGCCGTTTAAGTTCGGCATGCTGAAGTCCACAACAACGACAGAAGGCTCTGCGAAACGGTTAAGGGTGTTCAGTTTTTGACATATTTGGTTTTGAGGTAAGACGAGCTTATGCGGGGTATTAATATCAGGGGATAAGGGTTTACCCTTACTGAAATTTTCACTTAGTCTAAACTGAGCTTCGATATACGCTAGCCCTTCATGGGGGTCGTCAAACACCTTAAACGAGCCGGGTTCTGACTTCATCGTCAGTGTGTTCAAGAAGTCTCGATTATCATCTATGTACACCGTTGTGGTGGGGTGATGATATAGACTGAGCTCAGGTTTTCCCATTTCAGAATATTCTCCGATAAACGAAAATAAGTGCCATGGCGCTTCTTATGAAGCCTCACGTGGCAGGGTTGGCGAGTGAGTGACTGCAATCGTGATAATACCGCGCAGTACTTACGTTCCAAGTGTAGCGCAATAGCTCCCACGACAAAATGGAAGGGCAGAAAAAAGGAGGGTATTGATCTTTATTTGGCCAAGCAAGGCTTGTTAGTAATTGGCCAGAGTGTCAAGTTTTGATTGGAGGCGCTTTTTATACGCTTTTGACTCGGAGAGTACTTTGGCTTGCTCCAATGCTTCCCGTGATTGGGATCGCTCATTGGTATAGAAATAGGACGTCGCCAAGGTATGAAAAAAGTCGGGTTCGGTGTTGTGGATGCGGATGGCCTTTTTCACTAGTTTCTCTGCTTTTTTATACTCGCCTTTCGCTATGGCTTGTTTTGCTAGTTTTTCGAGATGATAGGGGTTTTTTTGTGCGTACTTTTCGGCCTTTTTCTCGTAACGCTTAACTAAACGTTCATTACCAACACTTTTATATAGGATGAATAAGTTTCGAATAATGGAGTTGTTTTTGGGGTTGATCTTTAGCGCTTTTAGATAGCTTTTTTCTGCTTTTTTGAACTTTCCTTGGTGCTTATAAGCGACCCCCAGATTGGACCACGTGAAGTCGACCTGCTTATCAAAGCTTAGGGATTTTTCAAAGTAGGCGATGGCGATATCTAGGGATTTTATGTTGAGTTTTTCAACGCCAAGATTGTTATAAAACTCCGCTTTCGCTCGCTCATCAGATATCACTTGCTGTGTGTATTTGCGTGTGTGCGCTTGCTCGTAATAGGTGCCGTTGAATTCCACTACAGCTTCTTTATAAGGTAAGTTAACCACCACATTTATGTGGCCAGGCACTTCGAAAAACTCTCCTTGCGGCCGCCATTCTCGCGCAATTTCAACAACTTGGTAGTGCGCGTCTAAGCCCACATAGCGGGCTGCGGCGATAAAAAGGTTGGCGAGGGAGATGCAATTTCCTTGTGTGCTGTAAAACGTCTCTTTAGCGGTTTTATTGGAGTAGGCATCGTACTGAATGTGAAGGTTTCCGGGGTCAAAGAGCAGGCTGTGTAGGCGCTCTAGCTGGTTAGCTTGACCGTCATAGATAGCGACGCGTTCGTCTAGCAGTGATGTGATATAGGGGTCTAGTGCAAGGAGGTCGAGTTCGGGAATGTGGTTTGCGTCGGATGCCGTTGGGTTAGCCCCCTGAGCATCCATTTTAGAAGGCGCTAGGTTCCCCGGTGCGTCCGGTACGGCATGGCATGCAGTACTGAATGCCCAGGCGAGTATAAATCGAAAGAGGTGCTGCCTCATCGCTATCTATGCCACCTTTATCTTGTTTCGTCCATATTCTTTAAGTCTAGCCCACGCTCAGTAACGGTATTAGACGATCTCTCGATAAGCGCTTGTTCTATATAAGACAACTGGGGTGAGTCTTGCCGCAATAAAATATGACGGGGGCTGAAGTTAAGCAAATAGGTATAGATCTTGCGATAAGGCTATGAGCACTCAACATGTGCCAATTTATCGTCTTATCCTTGTTTGGTATTCAGCTATATGTCGGAATCGTTTTTTAATCACTTAAAGTCGCTCCCTGGGACGGCTAGCCCCGAAAATACGTGGTCAAATATTCAGAGTGCGGGGCGTGGTAATTTAAGTGTGCCGATTTTGTTGTTGATGTTGCTTGGCATGATGATGTTGCCTTTGCCGGCTTTTCTCCTTGATGCCTTCTTCTCCTTCAATATTGCCCTATCGATTGTTGTGTTACTCATTGCGGTATACACGCTCAGGCCGCTCGATTTTGCGGTGTTCCCTACCATTTTGTTGATTGCGACCTTGCTGCGACTTGCGCTTAATGTGGCTTCGACACGTGTTGTGTTGCTTAACGGGCATGAAGGGGGTGATGCTGCTGGTAAGGTGATCGAAGCCTTCGGTGAGGTGGTGATCGGCGGTAACTACGCGGTGGGTTTGGTGGTCTTTATTATTCTCATCATCATTAACTTTGTTGTGGTGACTAAGGGCGCAGGTCGAATTTCTGAAGTGAGCGCACGTTTCACCTTGGATGCAATGCCAGGCAAACAAATGGCCATTGATGCTGATTTGAATGCGGGCGTTATTGATCAGGACGAAGCGAGGTTGCGCCGATCGGAAGTGACTTCAGAGGCAGACTTTTACGGATCGATGGATGGTGCCAGTAAGTTCGTGCGTGGTGATTCGGTTGCCGGTATCTTAATTCTCATTATTAACATCGTGGGTGGTTTGTCCGTAGGGATGGCGCAGCATCAATTGGAGTTTGCAGACGCGACAGAAAAATATGTATTGCTGACGATCGGTGATGGCTTGGTTGCGCAGATTCCCTCGCTCTTACTCTCTGTCGCGGCGGCCATCATGGTGACGCGGGTGAATAGCTCGGAAGATATGAATCGACAGGTGCTTTCGCAGATGTTCGATTCGCCCAAGGCCTTGGCCGTCGCATCGGGTATTTTGTTTTTGATGGGCATTGTTCCCGGCATGCCCCATGTCGCATTCCTTGGGTTGGCGGCGATCTGTGCGACGTTAGCGTATTACATCCATTTCAGAAATCAGGATGTTGAAGTGGTTGAGGAGGGCGGTTTTAAAGGGCGCGTACCTCCGCAGGGCAGTGGCGGCGGGGCAGGCGGTGGCGCTGCACCGACGGCGCCGACAAATACTCAACCGGCTCTAGAAAATCAGTCTTTGGAGTCAGCAACGGCTGAGCCAAGCGAAGTCAGCTGGGAAGATGTGCAACCCGTGGATATTGTCGGGTTAGAGGTAGGCTATCGTTTGATCCCCTTGGTGGATAAAGGACAAAACGGCGAGCTTCTTGGCCGTATTAAAGGTGTGCGTAAAAAATTATCGCAAGACCTTGGCTTTCTCATTCCCGCTGTACACATTCGGGATAATTTGGATCTGCTACCCAGCGCGTATCGTATTACGCTTATGGGGGTTTCGGTGGGGGAAGGTGAAGTTTTCCCTGAGAAATTTATGGCGATTAACCCCGGGCAGGTATTTGGTAAGCTGGAGGGCGTTAAAACACAGGACCCCGCTTTTGGTTTGGAAGCGGTTTGGATTGATGAAGCGAAAAAAGATCAAGCACAAACGCTTGGTTATACCGTCGTTGATCCCAGTACCGTGGTTGCCACGCATTTAAATCAAATTGTTCAAAATCATACTTACGAATTGCTCGGCCATGAAGAGGTTCAAAAATGGCTGGATCTACTCGGTGAAAAATCTCCGAAGCTTGTCGAAGAGCTGGTGCCCAATACGATAAGCATTAATCAATTACTCAAAGTCTTGCAGGCGTTGTTACGTGAGCAAGTTCCTATTCGGGATATGAGAACCATTGCTGAAGCATTAGCCGCTTATGGTTCGAAGACGGCAGACACCGTGTCGTTGACCGCGGTTGCTCGAAGCGCGTTGTCTCGGCAAATTGTTCAAAATATTGTGGGGGCGGACCCCAACCTTCCCGTTATTACCTTAGACCCCGCACTGGAACAGTTGTTGCTACAGACTGTTCAGCAGGCACAAAAATCCGGCGCCGGTGAAAGCGCCTTTATTGAGCCGCAACTCGCAGAAAAGTTAAATAATGCCTTAGTGCAAGCCGCTCAAAAGCAGGAAGCGAAAGGGAAACCTAACGTACTGTTGGTGGCGGTACCTCTGCGAAATACCTTGTATCAGTTTGTGAAATTTAATATTCCAACGATGAAGGTGCTGGCATATAACGAAGTGCCTGATAACAAGCAAATCACGATAGAAGCCAGTGTTGGCGACGAAGTGTTAAACGGTAAATAAGCGTAAATACGAATAGGAGACGACTATGACAGATCAACTAGTAAAGAGATTTGTCGCACCGAGCATGACGAGAGCCCTAGAGCTCGTTCAGCGAGAAATGGGGCCCGAGGCTGTCATCCTTTCGAGTAAACGAATTGATAAAGGGGTGGAAATTATCACCTCGCTTGAGCCGGACCTTCCGACGCGTGGTATTGATGTGCGCCGTGAATTTGGCCAAAATTTTGACGCTGACGTGGATACGGCGATGAGCAGTGACTCTGCGTGGCGCTCACAAGCCGGCGTAGAAAAAGCCGCTGCCAATTACGGCGGTGTGACTGAGCAAAACGGTGCTTCAGCAAAACCGCATAAATCGTCAAGTGACTTGGCGAAAGAGATCGAAGCTGCGCGTGAAAAAATGCTCGCGGCAAAACGTCGCGCTAAAATGGAATCTGAAGGCATGGCGGAAGATGTTTCTGCGCCAAGCGAAGCGCCATCGTTTGCCGCCATGATGAATCAAGATAACCAGCAGGGGAGTGCGGGCGGTACAAGGCCTCAAGATCCGTCGTCCCCTTTTGGTGTTCAGCAACCGGCCCCGGTAGCAACCGGCCAAGGTGCTGGTCAGCAGGCTCATATCGATCAGCTGCAAAGTGAAATTGCCGATATGAGAATGTTATTGGAGCAACAGTTGTGGCAGATGTCTGAGCGCGATAATTCCTACGGGCATAGCTTTAGCCAACATCATGGTCATGCGCCGATGCCTCAGCAGATCAATATGCCCAAACAGTTTACTTTGGTATCTCAGCGTCTGCGTCGTATGGGGTTTTCAGACCCGTTAATTGAAGAGCTTATGGCGAATACCACACAAGGGGCGCGTGCGAGTGTCGCATGGAAAGAAGCTATGGTGTCTTTGGCTCGCCGAATCCCGGTTGCGCGTGAAAGTGTTTTAGATGCGCCCGGTGTGTATGCTTTTCTTGGTCAGACCGGTGTCGGTAAAACCACAACGATCGCCAAATTAGCTGCACAATATGTGTTGAAGCATGGCCCCGGAAAAGTGGCCCTTGTAACAACGGATACATATCGCGTGGGTGCTTTTGATCAACTTCGTACCATGGGGCGTATATTGAATGTGCCGGTGCGAGTGGTGGATCGTGATAACAGTCTGCTTACTGTACTGGCGTCGCTTCGTCAGTTTCCCTTAGTGCTGATCGATACTGCCGGCTTCCGTTTGGGAGACCCACTGCTTAAAGCGCAGCTAGACCAGCTTGATACGAGCCCCTCCATCAAACGTGTTGTTGTTCTTTCATGTAATAACCAATTAGCGACGATGAAAGCCTCCGTCCATGCGCATAGCGGTAAGCGAGGGGTGCATGGATGTGTACTCACCAAGCTTGATGAATCTGCCAGTATCGGCGAAGCGCTTAGCTTGGTCTTACAGGAGCGTATACCGGTTGCTTATACGACGGATGGCCAGGATATCCCCAATGATATCAGCGCTGCCAGTGGGCCAAACTTAGTGTCAAAAGCCGTACATATAGTGAAAGAACAGTCGCTCGAGGCCCACCCGGAGGCACTTTGAACCCGATGCTTCGGTTAATGCGCCAAATTAGCAGGGACAAAGCCGTGGCTTTTGCTACATTTAGGTAAGGACGAAAGTAAAGTGCTCGTCCATCTACACAACTAAGAGAACAGGTATTCATGGTTTCACATCACCCGATAAAAGTAGTAGCAGTGACTGGTGGCAAAGGAGGCGTGGGTAAGACAAATCTCTCCGTTAACCTCAGTATTGCCCTGGCGGAAATGCGTCGAAGGGTGATTTTGATGGATGCCGATTTGGGGCTTGCTAACGTTGATGTGTTACTGGGCTTACAAGCGAAATATACCCTGGCGGATGTGCTGAGCGGCGCGAAAACCATTCGTGATGTATTGGTGAACGGGCCTGGGGGAATAAAAATTGTCCCGGCCTCCTCCGGTATTCAGCAAATGGCCGAACTTTCTCCGCAAGAACACGCGGGTTTAATTCACTCGTTCAGTGAGTTAAGTGATCAGGTCGATGTACTCGTGGTCGATACTGCAGCGGGTATCTCGGATACTGTCGTGAGTTTTGTGCGTGCTGCGCAAGAAGTCATTGTTGTTGTGTGTGATGAGCCATCCTCCATTACTGATGCTTACGCCTTAATCAAGTTATTGAATGCTGAGCACGGCGTATTTCGTTTCCGTGTTGTGGCGAATATGACACGCAGTGCCCAAGAAGGCATAAACCTTTTCGGGAAATTGAATACGGTATGTGAACGTTTCCTAGACGCCTCTTTACAGTACATGGGGCATATTCCCTTCGATGAAAATGTTCGGAAGGCGATACAAAAACGCCGACCTGTCGTCGAATTCGCGCCGCGCAGCAAAGCGGCAAGCGCAATTAAAGTGCTCGCTCAAAAAGTGGACGAGTGGCCTGTGCAATCTGCACCGCGTGGCCATTTGGAGTTTTTCATTGAGCGCCTGTTACAAACTTCTCATGCTAGTGGTATGTGATTTAACGAAGTTGTCCCATGTCAGGTTCTGCGGCTGAAAATTTAATGGTATACGAACAAACCAAAGGCGATGCTTCGAAAATAAACGTCGAAGACTATGCATTCCTGGTGAAACGTATTGCACACCACATGATGGCGCGTATGCCGTCATCTGTGCAGGTGGATGACCTGATTCAAGCGGGCATGATTGGCTTACTCGAGGCTTCCCAAAAATACGACGGCAGTAAAGGTGCAAGTTTCGAAACTTACGCGGGTATTCGTATTCGCGGCTCAATTGTTGATGAAATGCGCCGGGGTGATTGGGCGCCGCGCTCAGTACATCGTAATGGCCGTCGTGTCAGTGACGCGATTGCGGCAGTGGAAGGGCGCACTGGCCGAGATGCCAAGGATGCCGAAATCGCGAAAGAAATGGATGTGTCGATGGACGAGTATTACGACATCGTCAAAGACACCGCATCTACGCGCTTATTCAGCTACGATGAAATTTATGAAGACGATAGCTCGCCTGTATCCCATCTTGAGCGACGTTCTTTTTCTGGCCCTTCTGAGGATGTGCACGACGATGCCATGCGGACTTCCTTGGCTAAAGCCATAGAGACCTTACCGGACCGTGAAAAGCTTGTCCTTTCTTTGTATTACGAGCAAGAGCTGAACCTAAAAGAAATTGGTCTTGTGCTCGAAGTGTCTGAATCACGCATTAGTCAAATACATAGCCAAGCGACTGCGCGCTTACGCACGCGCTTGTCTGACTGGGCGCAATGAGTTTTTTAGCCCAACAATCAAGGGCTTAGTTGGGTAAATGGAGATTCTTTTTAAGTTAATAGTCATTTTAGTTATTTCCGACCGTGAAAAACTGGAGGACTGGCTACAAGCAGCTAGACTTGGTAAGAGGGAGTGCATCAAAGCGCATTGTAAGACTGTGGGGCAGCGAGCTACTTTCTAACAATCTGCGTAAACAACGTTAACGCAGGGACTTTTGCCAGAGACGAAAACCGGCAAGAACATTGGCAGAATTTTGGAGGTTCCATTGGACAAAAACATGAAAATTTTGATTGTTGATGATTTCTCGACAATGCGTCGAATCATCAAGAATCTACTGAGAGATCTTGGGTTTACCAATACCCACGAAGCGGATGACGGTTCCACTGCGCTCCCGGCGCTCAAGAGTGGTGACTTCGATTTCCTCGTGACGGATTGGAATATGCCTGGGATGTCCGGTATCGATCTTCTCAAAGAAGTTCGTGCGGATGCGAAGCTCGCACCCTTGCCCGTTTTAATGGTGACCGCTGAAGCAAAGCGAGATCAAATTATCGAAGCGGCGCAAGCAGGGGTTAATGGCTATGTTGTTAAACCCTTTACAGCCCAAGTGCTCAAAGAAAAAATTGATAAGATTTTTGAGCGAGTCGAAGGCTAAATATAACAATAAGGTCGCTTAATGGATAATTTTGCACCCCTGCATGACGATGATCAATTTAGAAGCCAGCTGCAAGACTGTGCAAACCAGCTTGTTGAAAAGTTGCAGGCGGACAATATTGACGAAGCCTCTGAGCTTATTCATCAACTTGTAGAAGCTAGAAACAATCACATATTTCAGTCAGTCGGCCAGCTTACGCGCGGACTGCATGAAGCGATTGTTAATTTTCATGTTGACGTAAAAATAGATCAAACACCTCCTGACGTAAACGGCTCAGAAATACGAGATGCCTCTGACCGCCTCCAATACGTAATCGATATGACCCAGGCCGCGGCCGACAAAACGATGGACAAGGTCGAGGCAGTGGCGCCTTTGGCGATGGATCTTGGAACTGAATCTGCGAAGCTTAAAGAAGAGTGGAAGCGTCTTAAACGTCGAGAAGTTACCAAAGAAGAATTTAAAAACCTCTATGGTCGAGTAGATGATTTTCTCGATCAAATGGGCACGGGAACCACCGTGTTAAATGCCAGCCTGCAAGAAATTATCTTGGAGCAAGGCTATCAGGATCTTACTGGCCAAGTGCTTAAGAAAGTGATTGGTCTCATTTCTGATGTAGAAAAAGAATTAGTTAACTTGATGCGTATTGCGTGTCAGGTCGAAGAGGTAACAGGACTCGCAACTGACGGTGAAGGTGAAGCTACATCGTCGGCAGGGCTTGATTCTGTTGCTGAAGGTCCACAGATTCACGCTGATAAACGAGAAGATGTCGTTTCGGGGCAAGATGAAGTGGATGATTTACTCTCTAGTTTAGGCTTTTAGGGGCGCTGAATGGGCTTTGGCGACGACGAAGAAATATTACAAGACTTCCTGGTAGAAGCCGGTGAGATTATCGAGCTGCTTTCGGAGCAGTTGGTCGATCTTGAGCAGCGTCCAGATGATAAAGAATTGCTTAACGCAATTTTTAGGGGCTTTCATACGGTAAAGGGTGGTGCTGGATTTTTACAGTTGAACGCCATGGTAGATTGCTGCCACGTCACGGAAAACCTGTTTGATATCTTGCGCAACGGGCAGCGTTCCGTGACGCCTGAGCTGATGGATGTGGTATTACAGGCGCTGGATACCGTCACCAATCAATTTACGCAAATACAAAACGGTGAATCGCCTGAGCCCGCCGACCCGGCAATAATCACGCAATTAGAACGTTTGGTCTCATGCGAAGATCTTTCAGAAGGTGGTGAGGCTTCAGCAGAGGCTCCTGCAGAAGAGGCCGCTGCACCCGCGGAACAGCCAGCAGCCGACGGCCCGGCCATCGACATCACAGACGATGAGTTTGAAGGTTTCCTCGATGCGATTAATGAAGAAGAGGCGCCTGGTGCCAGTGCAGCTGCACCCGCTCCGGCACCCGCATCTTCAGGCAGTGAAGATATTTCTGAGGATGAATTTGATTCATTGTTGGACCAGTTACATGGTTCAGGAAAAGGCCCCAGTGCAGGGGCTCCCGCAGCGGCACCAGCCGCGGCGTCTCAAGCCCCCGCTGCCCCTAGCGCGGCCAGTGGTTCCGAGGATATCTCTGAAGACGAATTTGAAGATTTATTAGACCAGCTGCATGGCGTAGGAAAAGCGCCAACGGTAGGGGGGGCAGCGCCCAGCCCAGCCGCTCCTAAAGCAGCTGCACCATCGACACCTGAAAGTGCGCCAGCTGCTGGCGGTGATGGTGATTTGATCACCGACGATGAGTTCGAAAATCTTCTTGATCAGCTCCATGGCGCGGGTAAAGCACCCACTAAAAACGAGGCCACAAAAGCGGCTGCGCCACCACCTCCTCCACCGAAAGCGCCACCACCACCGAAGCCCGCACCGGCCCCTGCAGCAAAAGAGAAAATTGTATCTGCACCGCCACCTGCGGCGAGTAAGCCCGCAGCTCCGGCCGCGAAACCCAAGCCGGCGGCTTCTGAACCGGCCAAACGGGAAGCGCCGACAGCGGCAGGTGGACAAAATAATGCAGCGCCAGCGGAAACAACCGTTCGTGTGGACACGCAGCGGCTTGACGACATCATGAATATGGTCGGGGAGCTGGTGCTTGTCAGAAACAGATTGGTTCGGTTAGGTTTGGAAACCTCAGACGAGCCCATGCAAAAGGCCGTAGCCAACTTAGATGTTGTGACCGGTGATTTGCAGTCCGCTGTGATGAAAACGCGGATGCAACCTATTAAGAAAGTGTTTGGCCGTTTCCCTCGCGTTGTTCGTGACCTCGCTCGGAACCTGAAAAAAGAAATTCGTTTGGATCTTCAGGGCGAAGAAACGGATCTCGATAAAAACCTTGTTGAAGCGCTCGCAGATCCATTAGTGCATTTGGTGAGAAACTCGGTTGACCATGGTATTGAATTGCCTGACGTTCGTGAGAAAAATGGAAAGCCTCGTGAAGGCACCGTACTGCTAGCGGCGGAACAAGAAGGGGATCATATTTTACTTTCCATCACTGATGATGGTGGTGGTATGGATCCAGAGGCGTTAAGAACTAAAGCGGTCGAAAAAGGTATTTTAGACTCCGATTCTGCAGCGCGTCTTTCTGAGGTAGAAGCCTATAACCTGATCTTCGCGCCAGGGTTCTCAACCAAGACAGAAATATCCGATGTCTCGGGCCGAGGCGTTGGCATGGATGTGGTGAAAACGAAAATCACCCAACTTAATGGGTCAATTGAAATTAACTCAAAGTTGGGTGAAGGCACACGCATCGTTATTAAAGTGCCGCTAACACTGGCTATTATGCCTACGTTAATGATTTTGTTAGAAAATCAAACGTTTGCTTTGCCGCTTGTCAGTGTGAATGAAATTTTCAATATGGATTTAGCGAAAAGCAATATCGTTGATGGGCAAGAATGTATCACCATCCGAGATAAAGCGATTCCTATGTTTTACCTAAAAAATTGGTTGATCAACGGTACCACGCAAGCGGCAGACCCAGATGAAGAAGGGCATGTCGTCATCGTTTCTGTCGGAACGCAACGTGTAGGTTTTGTGGTTGACCAATTGATTGGACAGGAAGAGGTGGTGATCAAGCCGCTAGGTAAAATGCTTCAAGGCACACCCGGTATGGCGGGTGCCACGATTACCGGCGACGGAACAATTGCACTCATTTTAGATGTACCAAGTATGTTGAAAGAGTATGTTGGTAATTCAGGAAAAGCCGGCATCCGTGTTCCGTAACTGTAGTTGAACACTACTCGTTGTTATTTATCGAATTACCCATTTTGAGGAGGAGCTGTGCCTTACAGCGTGCTGGTTGTTGATGATTCAAATTTCTTTCAAACGAGATTGAAAGAAATTATTAACGAATCTCCGGATTTGAATGTCACCGGCATCGCGTCTAATGGCCAGGAGGCCATCGATATGGCGGCTAAGTTGAAGCCCGATATTATTTCTATGGATTACGAAATGCCATTTTTAGATGGCGTCTCGGCCGTAAAAATTATCATGGAAGAAAACCCCATCCCTATTGTCATGTTTTCTTCAATGACCTACGAAGGTGCGCGTATCACGCTCGATGCTTTGGAAGCTGGAGCGGTTGATTTCATGAATAAAAACTTTGCCGAAGTCTCGGCAAATTCAGTGAGTTTTAAAAAGAAATTTCATCAAAAGTTGGTGACTTTTGCAAAAAATGCAAATACATCGGCAGTGCAGTCCGCCGTAGAGCTGACGCGTGAGCCAGCTCCTGCACCTGAGCCAGCGGCTCCGGTCGCGAGGAGGGAAGTGACACGTCCTCGTCCCGCAGTTTCTCGATCTACACCTTCCGCTGCGCCAGTCGCTAAAAGCCTAAAAGGTAAAGTAAAGCTCTTAGCGATCGGATCATCGACAGGCGGACCCGTGGCGCTTACCGATATTATCACGCAGCTACCTGCAGATTTTCCTTGCCCCGTTATCATTATTCAACACATGCCAGAAAATTTTACCAAGGCATTTGCTGAGCGTTTAAATCGAAATTCTGCGTTAACGGTGAAAGAAGCTGAAACCGGTGATCGCCTTGAAAAAGGGAGCGTGTTAGTAGCACCTGGCGGTAAACAAATGATGATCGAGCGCACAGGCAATACCGTCAAAATTATTGATGGTGATGATCGTGTCAATTATAAACCCTGTGTGGATATTACTTTTGCTTCGGCTGCCTCAGTATTTGGTGGCGGTGTTTTAGGTGTTGTATTAACCGGAATGGGTTCGGATGGTGCAGACGGCGCGCGATTGTTGAAAGAAAAAGGCTCCACCATTTGGAGTCAGAATAAAGAAACCTGTGTTGTGTATGGTATGCCTGCCGCAGTTGCCAAAGAAAATATAACAAGTTGTGAGCTACCCCTAAAAGAGATAGCCCCAAAAATTATCTCAGAAGTCTAGTTTATAGCCTGCTAGGAGACATTGATTCCACTAACGTAGAAAGATCACCATGGACTTATTAAGTTTTTTGGGCGTCATTATTGGTTTTGCCGCATTAATAGGAGGTAACTTCCTTGAAGGCGGTTCATGGGCGTCGTTAATTAATGGACCCGCGGCGATCATCGTATTTGGTGGTACTTTTGGTGCGGCAATATTACAAACGCCCGCAAGCGGCCTTAAGCGCGCACTATCCCTATTTAAATGGATTTTTCGTCCTCCACATCAACAATTTAACACGGGTATTAAACACGTTGTATCGTGGGCAATGGCGGCACGAAAAGAAGGGTTGTTGGGCTTAGAAAATATTTCAGAGTCAGAAAAAGATCATTTCTCACGTAAGGGTTTGCAGCTTTTAGTGGATGGCAGTGAACCTGATGTGATTCGCCATGTGATGGAGACGGATCTCATTGTTGCTGAACAGCGTGACCATGAAGCGGTTCAGTTTTATGAAAGTATGGGAGGGTATGCGCCAACGATCGGTATTATTGGGGCCGTCATGGGGTTGATCCATGTTATGCGCCACCTGGCGGACCCTGCAGAGTTGGGCCCTGGTATTGCTGTGGCTTTTGTTGCGACGATCTACGGTGTCGCGCTCGCCAATCTATTATTATTACCCATCGCGAATAAGTTAAAAGCGTGTATTAAAGAGCAGTCCCAATATAGGGAACTTATTATTGAAGGGATTATTTCAATCGCGGATGGTGAAAACCCTAAAGCGATTGAAATGAAACTGAGCGGCTATTTGCAATAGCCTTCCTATGATTCGCCGTCCTCCTATTGAAACCAAAGTTAACCACGAAAGGTGGCTGGTTTCCTATTCTGATTTTATTACATTGCTGTTCGCTTTTTTTGTGGTGATGTATTCGGTCTCCCATGTGAACGAACAAAAATATCGCCAATTATCTTCCACGTTAGAAAGCGCGTTTTCCTCTGGGGCATCGTCGATTGAAGATATATCTGAGATCGATCAAGAAAATCCAGATGCTCCCGCGTTAGCCGATGTGGAAGCCCTTGCCGATGATATTAAAGAAGCATTGTCGGGTGTTGTTGATGATGATCGCATTAGTATTTCGGGTAATGAACAGTGGGTGGAAATAGAATTAAGCGCAGGCCTTCTATTTCAAACAGGTAAAGCGGATATCGGTGATGATGCAAGATCATTGCTCGCGCCGGTTGTTGAGATTATGGCGCCGTTCGACAACGCTGTTGCTATCGCAGGTCATACCGATGACATTCCGATTCGGAACGCGAGCTTTCAAAACAACTGGTCTCTGTCCTCTGCTCGCGCGGTCGCTGTTGTTAATTTTCTTGCTTATCAAGGGGTGAAGCCTGAACGTTTATCCGCCGTGGGTTATGGGGAGTATCGGCCTGTGGTGCCCAACGTGGACGATGCTTCACGTGCACGTAACAGACGAGTTGTCCTTAAAATTGCAAAGAACGCTGTGCCCGCGCCAGCGCAGTCGATTGATGAATACAGTGCCGAGACTAATACAGGTTCTGAAGCGATCGTAGATGAAGAATCAGTTGATGGCTCTGAAACCTTCGCAAATGAGGCTGATGTGCCGCAAGCTGAGCAAATTACGACTGACGATGTGAATACAAGTACAGTATTGCCGGACCCTGGTGTTAACCCTGTGCGCTTACAGGGGGGGGGCTTATTGTTTAGCAGTGATCCAGACCTACCTCGTAGCAATCCTCCCGTTGTCATCCCCCAAGAGGCGCCAGCGACCGAACTGGAGAACTAGCGCTTATTGCTCTGGGTTACGTCTTGCACAGAGATTCGGCGCTGAAATCCCGGTAGGGTACGTTTATTGCTTTTGTTATATGAGCAGTAACAGAAAGTATTCGTGTGCGGTAAGGTTTTGCCGTGAGAGTGAGAAGTTGCGCGCAATTTGATCGAGTTTCAAAATTGCCCGTGCCTCACAATCTATAATTAACGCAAGAGATAGTGATTGTAAGGGTGTAGTTTGCACGTTTGGACAGTATCAAATCAGAAAGGTGGTGTTGGTAAAACAACAACTGCCGTGTCGTTGGCCGGCATTGCTGCCGAGGCCGGGCGACGGGTATTGATGATTGATTTGGACCCTCATGGCTCGCTCACGTCGTATTTTCGTCTCGATCCCGATACGCAAGAAAACAGCGTTTACACGCTCTTTAGCGAACGGAAACGTATCTCGCGTGGGTTTGTTTCCGACCTCATATTTGAAACACCTTACGCGCGTATCCATCTTCTGGCAGCCTCGACGGCGCTAGCAACCCTGGAACGACAGGGGATCGGTGATGGTATGGGGCTTGTGCTTACCAAAGCGCTTGCTCAAGTATCGGATGAATATGATCTCGTGGTGATTGATTGTCCTCCCCAGCTGGGGGTGTTGATGGTGAATGCTCTGGCCGCGTGTGACGTGCTTATTATTCCCGTACAAACAGAGTTTTTAGCGATTAAGGGCTTGGAGCGAATTCTTCACACCTTAAAAATGTTGAGCCGTTCCAGAAAGCGGGACCTGTCTTATCTTGTGGTTCCGACAATGTTTGATAGGCGTACACAAGCATCCGTAGGCAGTTTACGTGCGATTAGAAATGACTACGGGGAAAATGTGTGGCCTGGCAAAATTCCTATCGATACAAAATTCCGTGATGCGAGTCGGGCGGGTATTCCACCGAGCCTCTATGAAAAGGATAGCCGGGGTGTTGCCGCATATGCTTCGCTATTTGAGTTCTTAACGCCAAAAGGGGCGAAAAGCCGTGTGACTAGCGGTGCACCACAGAGTAAGGCGCATGATAAAGAAGATGATCAACCGTTGAGACATCAGGAAGGGTAGATGTATGTCTCATGATGTCGCAGATAAAGCATTAGCCGGTTACTTTGACGACCTCCTTGCAGACGAGGCTGCGGTAGAGGAGACAGAGGTAGTTGAGGTAACGGATACTCCTATATCGACGAGTGAAGCACGTGCTTCAGATGTAGAGGGTGAGCCACAAGAGCTCGTCGATGAAGCCCCTTCGGCAACTGCCACGCCAGAGACTGACGATAAGCAAGAAATAACAGATCCCGAATGCACTGCGGAACGTGACACTTCACCTCAAGACATACAGGCGCTACCTAAAGACGTGCCACCTACACATATAAATCGCCCTCAAACCTTGCAAGAAAAGGCTGAGGACGCGTTACGATCCCTGCCAGAGC
>JAILXT010000001.1:191399-1418952 GCA_045430345.1 Agarilytica sp.
GCCAGAGCCAGAGCCAGAGCCACCGAAAGTGACACGAGTGGCTTCGCCTCCTATAGTGAAGCCAAAACCGGCGGAAAAAACGCAGGCTAAAAGTTTTGTTAGCGAGAATCTTGCGACCTTAGAAGCGCAAAAAAAGAAATTGCTTCAGCGTATGTTGGCTCAGCAGGCGGTGACGGAAGTTCAGCCTAAGGTAGAACAAAAAGTTGAACAGGAAGTTAAGGTCGAGCCGAAGATCACAGAAGAGGTGAAGGTAGCGCCCGCTGAGGTGGAGGCGCCGCCGGTCATTGAAGCGCTTGTTGAGGCTGAAGTTGCCCCGGTAGTGGTTGTAAACACCGACGTTGAAACTAATATTGCCGAGGAAAGCACAACCACCGAAAACTTCTTAACGTGGGGTGACAACGGGCGGCCGCGTTGGGCTGAAAATAACTTTGAAGTGCTGTTATTTGAAGTTGCGGGCTTGTCCCTCGCCGTTCCGCTGGTGGCCTTGGGGCAAATCGTACCTTTAGACAAAAAACTGACGTTTCTTCAGGGGCAGTCCGACTGGTTTATGGGGATCTTACCATCCTCCATCGGTGATATACGTACCATTAATACAGCGTTGTTTGTCATGCCTGAGCGAAACAACGCAGATTTTGCAGATAACGCAAAATATGTTGTGACCATAGACGGCTTCGCATGGGGCCTCGCTGTCGATAATGTGAAGCAACCGATATCGCTCGCTCCCGACGACGTTAAGTGGCGAACTGAGCGCTCAAAACGCCCATGGCTGGCGGGTACCGTTAAGTCCCACATGTGCGCACTAATTGATATACCCCAGATGGCAGAGCTTTTAGAGGGCTCTGATCACAACCGCCCCCACTGATTCCTTATTCTGACTGGCACAGAAGCTGCAATTAACTATATTAATAGGGTATTGCGGCTAAAATTTGACGCCGTTCAAACTTCGTCAATTCGTAAACCCTATTACAGTTGGAAGGCCAAGATGAGTGTTAGTTTAAAGAAAAGTGAGGCGGGCGAAGACCCAATGTTGCAGTGGGTCACTTTTAAACTCGCGGGTGAAAAGTATGGTGTAAATGTAATGCAGGTTCAGGAAGTCTTGCGTTACTCCGAGATTGCTCCGGTGCCAGGTGCGCCAGCTTATGTTCTCGGTATTATTAATTTGCGGGGAAAGGTGGTTACGGTTGTTGATACGCGTCAACGTTTTGGTATCCCCACCGCAGAGTTGACGGATCATTCACGGATCGTGGTCATAGAAGCAGAAACCCATGTGATGGGTATTCTTGTCGATAGTGTTGCTGAAGTGGTGTATTTGCGTTTATCCGACATAGAAACGGCACCCAGTGTTACAAACGATGAGAGTGCTAAATTTATTCAGGGTGTATGCCACAAAAATGATGAGCTTTTGATACTCATTGAGTTAGACAAGTTGTTAACCGAAGATGAGTGGGCAGAAATAGACGCGTTTTAGAGAATTAACCAATGGTGAATATATGCAGGGCCTAGATCAACTTATCAAATTTTATCCCCTTGTGGGGGCGGTGTTAGGACTTAGTGTATTTACCAGTGTCGTGTTGGCGCATTTGTTTGCACGTTCCAGCGTGAAAACACTTAGAAATATGCATTCTGCAGAAATTCAAAAACTCCAGACAAATGTCAGTGTACTCACTTCTGGCGCCTTAGGGATGGGGCAAAAAATGTTGAGTCTGGAAGCCAAGTATCAGCGCCTAAGGGAAGCTCAGGAAGAAATCAAACAAAGCGATCTCGAATTTTCTTATACCCAAGCGGAAAAACTTATTTCCCAAGGTGTGGATGATGTTGGCGTCGCAGCAAATAGCGGCTTATCTTCAACTGAAATCAATTTAATGCGAATGCTTCAAGGCAAGACGACAGAGGAATTCGCTCCCAAACCCTATGCGCCGGCTCATCATGCGTAATCAAATGATCGCTAAAAGCTTTTTTGTGGGCGTCGTCTGTGTTTTCGCCGGGGCCTGTTCCGTGTCTGATCGCGTTACCTATGCCGATCAGGAAGGGCCTATACCCCCTCACGTCATTGAAAAAATTCAGAAGACCAAGACCGAAAAGGCCTGGGTTGTCGCTCACTTGGGCGATCCTTTTACGATCGATCGTGTAGAAACTACGGGTGTCAATTCAGAGATTTTGTACGAAATATACAGTTATCGTATCGCTCGTGCGTCTGTTCGTTCAGGGCATGTGGCTTACGTCTTTACGGTAGGTGGGCGTGAAGATCAGGTGGAATATTTTCACGTTGCATTCGAGAAAGATCAGGTGCAAAAAGCGTGGATGGATAAATTCGCCCGTGCTCAACTGGGTACGCGCCTGCATCAAGAAGAAAAAGTACATACCGTGAAGGTCGCGTCGAAAGACGAGGTGCATCAGGTCGTCAATAAGCGTGAACCCATTAACTGGAAGTTACCGATTCTCAAGAAGTGGTTCGGAGGGGATCAAAATACTCAACCACCAGCAGATGACAGTGAAATGACCGAACAAGAAGCCAGAAAAATGTTTAAAGATGTTGGCTCAGAGGGCAAGGCTTCACCCTCTGAGGTCAGTACCGAAACGGTCGATATGGCAAAGGAAGCGATGTAGTTCGATTATCGGGTGTACTGACACATATAGGCCGTATCCGTTTCCACTTTTAAATCAAATGACTTATTCGCTTCCACTTCAAAAACCTGCCCATCAATAAAGACTTGCCAGTCGTCTTGTTCGGGGAGCTTTACAGTAAGTTCACCAGCAACAACCGTCATAATCTCTTTACAGTCTGTGCCAAAGGTATATTCGCCTGGGGCCATTACACCCACTGTGGCGGGCAGGGTTCTTGTTTGTAGGGCAATAGACTTAACCTTGCCGTCAAAATATTCGTTTACGTCTAACATGATTAATTTTCTTCGTCGTTATCAGAGAGTAAGTTAAAAAGTGCATCTTTCTCAGACTGAGTAACTTCTGCTTTGTTGGCCAAGTGATCAGATGAACGGCTAACGCAGTTGCGCCCAGACTGCTTTGCCTTATACAGCTCAGCGTCCGCGCGCGCAATAAATTCTTCCATTGAGTCATCATGGGAGTGCAAATACGTATCAACACCAATACTGGCGGTTATGGGGATGTTTTGGCCGTTCTCGTAAAGCGGGTTCTGTTCAAGTTGTTGTCGGACACGTTCCGCCACTTGGGTACCTACCAGCAAGGGGGTGGAGGGCAGTATTACGCCGAATTCCTCACCGCCGTAGCGGCAAGCGACATCGATCTTGCGGATAACCGTTTTGATTAACGAGGCGATGTGCTGAAGGGCCTTGTCGCCCACTACATGGCCATAGGTGTCGTTAACACGTTTAAAGTGGTCTGCGTCGAGAATAAAGAAGGTCGTGGGCTGCTGGTTGCGCTGGGTGCGTTCCATCTCTCTTTCAAGCATGAAGCGCAAATGACGGACATTTGAAAGCCCTGTGAGGGGGTCGGTGCTCACTTGCTCTTTTAACGCAATAATCTCTTGATTGAGTTGCGCTAGTTTTTCGCCAATGGCGCAAGTGCTGTCGCCCATAGGGCAAGCTGTAGTGTCGTCAGCGTTGTTCAGTGTTATTCCCCAAAAACCTTTTGAATTACATGACCTTAAAGAACTATAGCGGGAATCCGGAAACCCTTCCAGGAAATGATCATTTGAGCGGTTTTGGATGTTTTTGATGGATGGATAGGAGGGGGCTTTGGCTACTTCTCAGAAGAGGGCCGAAACCCATCTTCTGGAGTAGAGAGTCCGCTGATGGCAGACTATTTGGCGGTCATAGACCTAAAGTAAATAAACTAGTGACGTGTCTCTTTTCGTTTGGCAGATTCCTCTTTTAGCTTTCGTTCAAGGGTGGAGAAAGCTTCTCTCACAGCAATATGTACAGAGGGGTCATCTTGGCTAACGGTTATGGGTGAGCCTTTGAGCCCGAGTTCGATGGATGCTCGAAACATCTTGCCTTTGTGTTTATGCTTGTGGGGTGCGTCTAATACAACGCGACTGTGGAGAATGGAATCGGAATATCTGTGGAGTTTTTCTATCTTTTTGTAGATGGTGTCATTCAGTGCAGGTGATGCGTCGAAATCACGATATACAACGTCTGCATTCGCCTTCATAGGCTAGCCTCCATATATGTGCCAAATTAAATTACGACTAAATCCCACTTCAATTCGGGGTTATCCGAGAAGTGTTCTTTTAGAAACTTAAAAAACTGTGGCCACAGTTATATATTGACTTCTGTCATAAAAAATTCAAGGATTTTTTGAGAATATTATGTTCGGTTCTTATGCTTTTACGCGGGTCGGCCTACCTAAGTCACTGAAATGTTTAAAGAAAACCTAGCAAGGTTTTATGTCTTAAGCCGGCATTTTTTTATTTTATGAGATGCGTAACGGTTTTTTTATCTGAATAGTTTGACGGCTGATGTTATTTGGTCTTAAGCAGGGAATCTACGCCGGATTTTCGTCCAAAGCTAAATGCATACGAGGTTCAGACTCAAATATAGCGGGCTTTACAGCCACTCTAGACATTGATCGGAAACCTCTGCATCGATGTTATGTGCGCAGTGATCCAGAACTTTGTTCAAGGTTGATTCAATTAGACGTTTGTCTGTACTGGTACAGACAAAACTCCAGCTGGCTTGCTGCCAAGTATCCATATCATCTGATTCACATACCGCCATATTCTTTACCGCGCCAAACTTATCACGAAGCCCACTTAACCGGCCGCGTTTTTCTTTAAGTGATGAGCAGCCATGTAGAAAAAAACGTATCTGTAATTGCGCTATAAACATAATTTAAAATTTTTAGTTGAAATTGTTTTGGGGTGTCACCATATCTTTATTGAGCCTGCTCAACGAGAGGTTCGTAATAGAAAATAGCGTATTCGTGTTATCGCCGTATACGTCTATTTTAACTGGTTCGATCCGCCGTGATGGACCTTAATTTTTATTGCTCAAATATGAGGATAAACACCCATGAGAGATTTTGACTTGTCCCCCCTATACCGTTCAGCCATTGGTTTCGATCGTATGGCAAATTTACTCGATAATATTAATCGCACTGAACAAACCCAGCCCAGTTACCCCCCCTATAACATTGAATTAACCGGGGAAGACAAATACCGTATTACGATGGCGGTTGCAGGCTTTACGGATGATGAAATGAATATTGAAGTGAAGCAGAATAATTTAACTGTTACGGGTAAAAAATCGACGGATAAAGAAGGGCGTCAGTTTTTACACCAGGGCATCGCCGCGCGTAATTTTGAGCGACGTTTTCAGTTGGCGGATTATGTGCGTGTTGAAAATGCGCGTTTGGAAAATGGTTTGTTGCATGTGGAGTTAGTACGTGAGGTACCCGAAGCGATGAAGCCGCGTACTATTGCAATTAATTCCGCTGGATCACGCTCGAATTTAATTGAAGAGCAGGCGAATAAGGTCGCCTAGTTTCTAAGTGTTTTGATTCGACGGGAAGGTCAACAGATGTTGGGCTTCCCGTTCTCGTTATATTGCAGTTGCTCGGTGGTTGCAAATGTTGCACGCTATTTTATGGAGCGCTGTGAACATCTCCCGATACGCTTAGCTTCGGCATCCATACCTCATAAACCCTGAAAACTGCATGCAACCTTTGTATCTGTAATTGTGCTGTTTTTATTGTTTCTAGCGTTCTTTTTTCAAGTAAATTCTGTGTTTTCTGCTCGCGATTGGTTAAACGTAATCATAAACTAAATAACTTCGCCCTGACCGTTGTTCTGTACTGGCCAGGTGTTGTGCCATGATGCTTTTTAAATAAAGTATTGAAGTGCGCAATATCGTGGTAGCCGACTTTAAACATTACTTCGCTAAGACTTAAATTTGTCGTTTTTAATAAATCTTTCGCCATCTCCATTCGAATTTTTTGCAGGTATTGCAAGGGCGTAGATCCTGTCGCATTTTTAAAGCGACGATTAAAGGTGCGAGAGCTCATGTCAAATTGTTGGGCAAGCCCCTGCAAATTAATTTCTTTTCCGTGGTTATCTTGCAACCATATTTGTATTTGCACAATATCTTCATCGGGGTGCGCATTCATGACATCCTGATAGGATTCTGAGCCCTCGTATGCACGCCGGATTTCGTGGAAGAAATGTCGCTCCACATGGCTCGCGATAGTGCGAGAGAAATAGCGTTGTATAAAGTGAATGGTTAAGTCTGCAAGCGAGTTGACGCTGCCAGTGCAGTATAGATTCCCCGCCTGGGTAATAAAGTGTTGCCGTTTTAGTGCTACTTCAGGATAACGTTGCTGAAATTGGTCGAAGTAGTGCCAGTGAGTGGTTGCGGGTTTGTTATTTAATAATCCTGCTTCGGCCATTAGGTAACACCCCGTGCCCACGCCAGCGATCAATGCCCCGTTTTCGTATTGTTTTTGTAACCATGGGAGCAGCGCCGCATTTTGCTTAACGATCGGGCGAGGGTTCCGCCACAGCGCCGGCAGGTACACGATATCGCTTTCTACAATATCGCTGATTGCCGCATCAGGGGTGATGGTGATGCCTGTGTGGGTGCGGACGGCCTTACCGTCTATTGTGACGAGCTTTATATCGAGGGGCTGCGCACTTTTACGACGAGTTGAACCGGACTGCGACAGTGCTTCAGCAGATCGCAATTGCTCCATAGGGAGTGAAACGCTGGTGGCGAGCATCTGTTGGCATAGGACAAATGTGACGCGAAGCAAAGTATAGATCCTCTCGGAAATGAGGTACTTGGCTAGAATACGTATTTTTTGGCCGGTATGCCATTGTTTTATGGCTTAAATGCCACAGTTTATTTGTCTGCGCTTCTCTACACTATCGTCCAAAATTTCCTTTCACTAAGCGTTGTTTTTCGCGCGAGTGAATTCATAGAGTTACTGGCAGACGTTATTGTTATCTGGCGTACTGTCTGACGCGGCTTCTCTCATTTCTTTTGAGTGTAAGGGGAGGGCG
This sequence comes from Agarilytica sp., assembly GCA_045430345.1. GTDB lineage: Bacteria > Pseudomonadota > Gammaproteobacteria > Pseudomonadales > Cellvibrionaceae > Agarilytica. The sequence goes on from JAILXT010000001.1 coordinate 198,373, forward strand.
CCACAGATTAAGGCATAGAATGAAATCACGATTACCCGTTATTGTTGGATTTGGTGGCTACAACGCAGCAGGGCGTAGTTCCGGTCATCAAGGTTATAAAAGAATGGTATTTGAAAGTCTGAATGCCGAGCAAAAAGCGCAAACGGTGTCTTCTCTATCTCACCTAATGGGATTGCCAGAAGCTGACGAAGAGGCGGTGTTAAATGGCACATTGATTCGTCGCATTGAATCGAATCACTTTGATGCGGACGCTACACCGCTGACTAAAAAATTCACGCTGGAGCCATCTCGCGGCAGCTCTGCTAGCTTCACCGTATCGCGTCGTCACTTGCCGACCATGCCACCTGAAAGTTGGCATATCGAGCCCCTGGACGAAGAGGGCAAGAAGTTCCGTGTCACGGTGTCAGATCAGCAAGAAGTGAAAGTGGATACACGCGAGCCGATCGCAGTAAAAACGGCTGGGCAGTTACCCAGCGGGTTTAACCCCGGTGAGCATTATCGTTCCTTACATCACCCGCGTGGCTTACAAATGGCCGTGCTTGGCGCTTCTGATGCGGTTAAATCAGTGGGGATTCCTTGGCGGCAAATCGTTGAACAGCTTTCTCCCGACGAGGTGTCTGTATATAGCGCGAGCTTGATGTGTCAGCTCGACGATACCGGTTTTGGCGGTCTGTTTAATGGTCGTTTAAATGGCGACCGAACGTCATCGAAGCAAGTTGCGCTAGGGTTTAACTCCATGCCCGCGGATTTCATTAACGCTTATGTCCTGGGCAGTATGGGCGCTACGGCAGCCTCTGCAGGTGCCTGCGCAACGTATTTGTATAACTTACGCCAAGGTGTAGAAGATATTCGCAGTGGGCGCCGAAAGGTGTCTATTGTCGGTGCTAGTGAAGCACCCATTTTGCCTGAAATTATTGATGGCTATGCCGCGATGGGCGCGTTAGCAACGGATCAAAATTTAATGAAGCTCGATGGGTCTGATACGCCAAATCATCGCCGTGCAAGTCGCCCATTTGGTGATAATACTGGGTTTACATTGGCTGAATCTGTTCAGTACACGGTATTGATGAGTGATGAATTGGCCTATGAGCTAGGTGCTAACATCTACGGCTCTGTGCCTGGGGTTTATGTGAACGCGGATGGCTATAAAAAGTCCATTTCAGCTCCCGGCCCAGGCAACTACATTACTATGGCGAAAGCGATGGGCTTAGCGCGCACCCTGCTTGGCGACGAAGCGCTACAGCGACGCAGTTTTGTTCAAGCCCACGGCTCAAGTACTCCCCAAAACCGGGTAACGGAATCACGTATTTTCGACTCGGTAGCGAAAGCCTTCGGTATTGAAAAATGGCCCGTATGTGCGGTTAAGGCGTACCTTGGTCATGCTTTGGGTACCGCAAGTGGCGATCAAATGGCGGCGACATTAGGGGTGTTCCAGCACGGATTTTTACCGGGGATTAAAACCATTGATGGTGTTGCCGATGATGTATATGGCGATCGCCTGAACATTTCCCCTTCGGATATTCCTGTTCATGGCGCGTCTGATGTTGGTTTTATTAACTCGAAGGGCTTTGGTGGAAACAACGCAACAGCGGCAGTATTCTCTCCCCAAGTAACCGAGCGGTTTCTGGCTAATAAATACGGAAAGTCGGCGACGGCTCAATACCATCAGCGCCGCGAGCAAACATTGGCCTCAATCGATAATTACCTTACTGAAGCAGACGCGGGTGCGTTGAACCCCATATATGAGTTTGGGACTAAAATAGTGGACGAGGATAAGATTGAGGTGTCATCAAACGAGATTTCTGTGCCAGGGTTTTCACATAGTGTTGGTTTGGATATTACCGAAGGCTTTGATTCTTTCGAGTAATACGGCATTTGATAAAACGCAATGCTGGTATGTGTCGGCAAAGGGTTTTATAGTCGAGCCATGACAGACTCTCCCGATCTTGATAACACGCCAGAGCCCACACGTGAACATTCTAATTCACGTGTTCAGCCAGACCTAAGTGATACCGTTGGTGCGCGCCTACAGTCTCTTAGACAAAAATTTGGTCTTTCTCAGCGAGAGCTGGCGCGGCGTGCGGACGTTACCAATAGTACGCTGTCCATGATCGAGCAGGGGAAAGTGAGCCCATCTGTCGGCTCTTTGGAAAAAATTCTTCACGCTTTTCCTATATCCCTCCAGGAGTTTTTCTCTGAATCGATTGAGTTAACTCCTACCGTTATTTCTAGAAATGAGTTTATTCATGTGCAGCGTGGCGAAGCTGATTTTCGCGTACTGCCACTGACCGTCGGTAATGAGCGAGACGGCATCTATCTGGCAGAGCAGGTGTATCCCCCAGGTGCGCGTGTCAGTTCTCAGTGGATGGTCCACAATGGTTTTATTGGCGGTATTTTAATTAGTGGCGCCTTAGATCTTCATTTGGATGGCGTCATTTTTAACTTAAATGAAGGTGATGGCTTTAATTTCTCGCTCCATCGTGATCATACTTTCGTTAATCGCGGTGACAGCCCCTGCAAAATAGTGTGCGTCTCATTTAGCGAATAGTCGCTACCCCATAGCGCTTACGCTATACGGAAGACATGATTTCCCCTATCTATTCTGTAGTCGAATATTTTCGATCAACTATACTCATAATCACCGTTCCCTCCACGCTCGTTGAGATCAGTATCGCCACCAAAGTTGGCGCTTAATCACCTTGATGGATATGGGTAATTGTTGGAACCTTGGCATCATTCTGATGTGCTACAGGGTCGAGCGTATTTGGGTTTTACGTATTGGTGTTCTGTTGCGAGCCTTTCGTAAAGCGCCGATAATGCCCTTCATACGCTCGTTTGACCCTAGTTTGTGTTTGATTTGTGTTCTATAAGTTCAATCTTAGGTCAGCAGACGCGTTTACGTCGGCATTAAACAAACGTTAAAACAAAAAAAGGATAAGCAATGTTATTCGAAGGCCAAGCAATTCAGCTTTCGCAACTCGACAATGGGTTAGCGGAACTGCAATTTGATTTAAAAGGCGAATCCGTAAATAAATTTAGCGCGTTAACACTTGATGATCTTGAGAAAGCGATCGAAGTGGTGAAAAACACGCCAGAGATTAAAGGGCTACTTCTTTCCAGCGCCAAAAACGTCTTTATTGTGGGCGCGGATATTATGGAGTTCGTGCCTATGTTCGAACAAGGTGTTGAAGCCGTTGAAAAGGCTGTGGCGCGTTCGAATAGCATATTTAATAGTCTAGAAGACCTTTCTATCCCCACCGTCGTCGCCATTAACGGTTATGCACTGGGTGGCGGGTTAGAGGTGTGCTTAGCCTGTGATTTCCGTGTCATGAGCACAGCGGCAAAAATTGGTTTGCCTGAAACGAAGTTGGGCATCATTCCGGGTTGGGGCGGTACGGTTCGTCTACCTCGTTTAGCCGGTTTAGATGTGGCGGTTGAATGGATCGCTGCCGCGAAAGAGAATCGACCGGATGCAGCATTAAAAGCCGGCGTCGTTGATGGTGTTGTTGCCCCCGAACGTTTGCGAGATGCAGCGATCGATGTGTTATCGCGAGCGGTTTCTGGCGACTTAGATTTCGCAGAACGAAAAGCGCAAAAGCAAGCGCCTTTAAAACATAATGACATTGAATCATTGTTAGCGTTCGAAAGTTCTAAAGCATTTATTAAAGCCCAAGCGGGTCGTAATTACCCCGCACCGGTTGCTGCGATTAAATCCATGCAAGAAGGTGCAAAGCTTTCTCGTGATGAAGCAATTAAAATCGAGACAGGTGTATTTACTGAGCTCTCTCAAACCTCGGTAGCGAAGTCGTTGGTCGGTTTGTTTATCAGTGATCAAGTTATTGGTAAGAAAGCAAAAGGCTGGGAAAAACAAGCGGATAAAAAAGTCGAGCGTGCAGCTGTATTGGGCGCGGGTATTATGGGGGGGGGTATCGCATACCAATCAGCCTATAAAGGCACACCGATTGTGATGAAAGATATTAATCAGGCAGGCATTGATTTGGGCCTGTCTGAAGCGTCAAAGCTTTTGACTAAACGTGTGGATCGTGGGCGTATGAGCCCTGCGAAGATGGCCGGCGTACTAAACAATATTGATCCCGCGTTAAGCTACGAAGGTTTCGAAAGTGTGGATGTTGTGGTCGAAGCCGTTGTTGAAAACCCCAAAGTAAAGCATGCGGTATTGGCAGAGTGTGAATCACATATCACCGATGATGCGGTGTTGTGTTCTAACACATCAACGATTTCAATTACCTATTTGGCAGAAGCGTTAAAGCGGCCAGAAAACTTCTGTGGCATGCATTTCTTTAACCCTGTCCACGCGATGCCTTTGGTTGAAGTGATTCGCGGTGAAAAAACCAGTGACAATGCGATTGCTCGCACAGTGGCATATGCCAATGCGATGGGTAAAAAAGCCATTGTGGTAAATGATTGCCCTGGCTTTTTAGTAAACCGCGTTTTGTTCCCTTATTTTGCAGGCTTTTCTTTGTTGTTACGCGACGGTGCAGATTTCCAAGCGGTCGATAAAGTGATGGAGCGTTGGGGTTGGCCAATGGGCCCTGCGTACCTGATGGATGTTGTGGGTATTGATACTGGTGTTCACTGTGAAGAAGTGATGGCTGAAGGCTTCCCTGATCGAATGGGGCGTGATTTTAAAGCCGCATCAGACATCATGTATGAAAACAAACGTTTGGGGCAGAAAAACAATTTAGGTTTTTATAATTACGCACCAGATAAAAAAGGTAAGCCGCAAAAAGTGGTTACGGAAGATTCATATAATTTGTTGAAGCCTCATGTTGCCGAAACAAAAGAATTTAGCGATGAAGAAATTATCGCAAGAATGATGATCCCAATGGCAACCGAGCTTGCGCGTTGTTTGGAAGAGAATGTCGTATCGTCTGCAGCAGAGGCGGACATGGCGCTAATTTACGGTTTGGGTTTCCCTCCGTTTAGAGGTGGTGTCTTCCGTTGGATAGATGAGATCGGTATAGACGCTTTTGCAGAAATGGCGAAAGTATACGAAAAATTAGGCGTGTTATACGAATTGACGGATGGCATGAAAGAAAAATTAAAAACGGGCGCAAGCTACTACGCGGCGAAGTAAGGAGAAACCTATGAGTTTAAATCCGAGAGATGTTGTTATCGTAGATTATGCCCGTAGCCCTATGGGGCGTTCAAAAAACGGCATTTTCAGAAATCGACGTGCAGATGATTTGAGTGCACACATTATTTCAAAATTATTAACGCGTAACGATGCGCTTAACCCAGAAGAAATAGACGATTTAATCTGGGGTTGCGTGATGCAGCGTGGTGAGCAAGGCTTTAATATCGGCCGAAATGTACTGCTACAAGCGGGCTTGCCTCACACCGTTCCGGGGCAAACCGTGAACCGTTTATGTGGTTCGAGTATGTCCGCATTGCATACTGCCGCTACCAATATTATGGCAGGGCAGGGTGATGTGTATGTTGTTGGTGGCGTCGAGCATATGGGCCATCTAGAGATGATGGAGGGTGTTGACCCTAATCCGGCGTTGGGGTTGTCGGTTGCAAAAGCGGCGGGGTCTATGGGCTTAACGGCAGAATACCTAGCGTTGTTGCATGGGATTTCTCGTGAACAAATGGATGAGTTTGGTGCGCGTTCGCATAAGCTAGCGGCGGCGGCCACAGAGAAAGGCGAATTTGATCGAGAGATTATTCCGACGATGGGTCACGATGATATTGGTGCACCGATTTTGGTTAAGCACGATCAAACGATTCGCCCAGAAACAACGGTTGAAGGTTTGTCTGCTTTAAAGCCCGCCTTTAACCCGAAAGGGGGCACGGTGACGGCAGGTACTTCCTCCCAGATTACTGACGGGGCTTCCGTGATGTTGGTGATGTCAGCAGAAAAGGCACAAGCGCTGGGGTTAACTCCAATCGCGAAGATTCGTTCTATGGCGCTTGCCGGTGTTGATCCATCGATTATGGGGTATGGCCCTGTACCCTCTACTCAGAAAGCCTTGGCAAAAGCAGGTTTAACGATGGATGACATCGATAAGCTTGAATTGAATGAGGCTTTTGCCGCGCAAGCATTACCGGTATTGAAAGACTTGAATCTACTTGATGTTATGGATGAAAAAGTCAATCTACGTGGCGGTGCAATTGCGTTAGGCCACCCATTTGGTTGTTCGGGTACGCGTATTACCGGCACCTTGCTGAGTGTAATGCAAGATACCGATGCTACCTTGGGTGTTGCCACAATGTGTATTGGGCTTGGCCAAGGTATTACGACGGTTGTTGAGCGAGTTAATTAACTCTCTATTTCCCTCTATCTAAAGGCGGGCTATTTAGCCCGCCTTTTTTATGTTCAGGGTGTTCGTGCGGGACTGCACGTTCCTCCTCAGTAAGAGCGCTGAAGAAACGCGTAAATACATCCATGTAAGCTCGACTCTGGCTCCTGCTCCGTTCTAACGATTACATCCGTGTAATCGTTCGGCATTTCATCCCTGAAATGACGATTCTTCAGCGCTCTTACCGAGGCGAAACTCGATCACGATTAAAACAGCCTTTCTACTTCGTAGTCTTATGACTTGTTGATGTATAAATAGTGAGCTTTGAGTTGGATTCCTTTTTCAAAATTCGTCATTTCATGCTCCGCCAGGGATGGCGGATGTTAGAATAACGCAGGAGCAGTTATCGAGATGAAATGCCGAAGCTTACATGGATGTATTCACGCGTATTTTGAAAAAGGAATCCAAATTAAAGCGCATCGAGGTTGTATGCCGCGCTGATTCTCGATGGAATAGAAAGGGCTGCAAAAGAAGCGGAAACTAGCTATACTCGCGCCCCTAAAAACCAATCACTCACTCATGTGGCCTTTAGTATGGGTCACCACTGGTAAGGAATAGACATGCCTGTTATTACCCTCCCTGACGGTTCTCAACGTACCTTCGATAAACCCGTTTCAACCCTTGATGTTGCTGCTGATATAGGCCCTGGCCTGGCGAAAGCAACCATTGCAGGCCGCGTTAATGGCGAGCGTGTTGATGCGAAAGATATCATCGAAGAAGATTCTGATCTCACAATAATCACGGGAAGAGATGAAGATGGATTAGAGATTATCCGTCACTCCTGTGCGCACCTTATCGGTCACGCGGTAAAGCAGTTATGGCCCGATGCGAAAATGGCCATTGGCCCGACGATTGAAAACGGCTTTTATTACGATATCGATTTAGATCATATGTTAACGGATGAAGATATCGAAACGCTTGAAAAGCGGATGAAAGAGCTGGCTAAAACGAATTACGAAGTGGTTAAGAAAAAAGTCAGTTGGCAGGAAGCGCGCGATACATTTGAACAGCGTGGTGAAAGTTACAAAATTGAAATCTTGGATGACGATATCAGTAAAGATGATCGTCCAGGTTTATATCATCATGAAGAATATGTCGACATGTGTCGTGGTCCTCATGTACCCAGTATGAAATTTATCGAGTATTTTAAATTGATGCGGGTGTCTGGCGCCTATTGGCGTGGCGATTCCGAAAACAAAATGCTACAACGAATTTACGGCACCGCATGGAACGATAAAAAACAACTGAAGCAGTACCTAAAATTTCTAGAGGAAGCGGCCAAGCGTGATCACCGTAAATTGGCCAAAAAGCTCGACCTTTTTCATCTTCAAGAAGAAGCGCCCGGTATGGTGTTTTGGCACCCTCGTGGTTGGACTGTATATACCGCAATAGAATCATATATGCGCGACGTACAGCGTAAAAACGGTTATCAAGAAATTAAGACGCCTCAAGTTGTTGAGCGCACGCTTTGGGAGAAGTCGGGCCACTGGGACAAATTCCGAGAGAATATGTTTACCGTGGAGTCAGAATCGCGAGACTACGCGGTTAAGCCTATGAACTGTCCTTGCCATATTCAAGTCTTTAATCAAGGCTTGAAAAGCTACCGTGACTTACCTTTGCGCCTCGCTGAATTTGGTTCGTGTCACCGTAACGAAGCGTCAGGCACGCTGCAGGGACTGATGCGTGTTCGTGGCTTTACGCAGGACGATGCCCATATCTTCTGTACAGAAGCAGCGATACAAGATGAAGTATCTGTATTTACGGACCTTCTCTTCGAGGTTTATAAGGACTTTGGTTTTGATGATGTCATTATTCGACTCTCTACTCGTCCCGAGCAGCGTGTGGGCAGTGATGAAGTTTGGGATAAGTCGGAAAAGGCCTTGTCGGATGCGTTGAATGCGAAAGGGCTTAAGTGGGACCTGTTGCCCGGCGAAGGGGCGTTTTATGGGCCGAAAATCGAGTTTTCACTGAAGGATTGTCTCGGACGTATCTGGCAATGTGGCACCATTCAAGTCGACTTTTCTATGCCTGGGCGCCTTGACGCTCAATACGTCGCAGAAGATGGTTCGCGCCAAGTGCCCGTCATGCTTCATCGGGCAATCTTGGGGTCGTTTGAGCGTTTTATCGGTATTCTCATCGAAGAATATGAAGGGAAATTTCCCGTTTGGTTGGCGCCAGATCAGGTGGTTGTGATGAATATTACGGACAATCAGGCCGAATATGTGGAAAAAGTGCGTGATTCCTTGCAAAACAGTGGTTTTAGGGCCATATCTGACTTGAGAAATGAAAAGATCGGCTTTAAAATCCGCGAGCACACTATGCAGAGGGTTCCGTACCTCTTGGTAGTGGGTGATAAAGAAGTTGAGAACAATACTGTTGCCGTGCGAACACGGGACGGTGAAGACCTCGGGACACTATCTCTTGAAGCTTTTTCTGAGCGTTTGAATGGCGATGTTGCCAAGCGCGCTCGGTCGACGTCATAGCTTAAAGAGTCTGTGATCGCGGGGTCTGTTGTTTTTGTCATATGAACAAACCGGGAGAAACAAACTATCAGCAATCGAGAGCAAGCCAAAGGGCGTTCTAAGAAACCTGCAATCAACGATCAGATCGAAGCAAGTGAAGTACGTTTAATTGGTAAAGATGGTGAGCAAGTAGGTATTGTAACGATTGAAGAGGCTAGAGCTCAGGCTCAGTCGGATCAATTGGACCTGGTAGCGATTGTGCCAGACGCCGAACCCGTTGTTTGCAAAATTATGGATTACGGCAAACATTTGTTTGAAGCGAAAAAAGCCAAAGCGGCCGCTAAAAAGAAACAAAAACAACAGCAAGTTAAGGAAATGAAGTTTCGCCCCGGTACTGAAGAGGGTGATTACAACGTTAAGCTTAGAGCTGTTTCCCGTTTCCTAGAAAACGGTGATAAAGCCAAAGTGTCGTTACGTTATCGTGGACGTGAAATGGCTCACCAAGAGCTAGGCATGGAAATGATGAAGCGCATCGAGAAAGATTTGGAAGAGATTGCGACAGTTGAGCAATATCCAAAAATGGAAGGACGCCAGTTGATCATGGTAATGGCGCCGAAAAAGCGTAAGTAAAACGTTTCGAGCTAATTAATAAGCAAGCCTTTATTGGTTTGCAAGAATTTGGGCATGAGCGAAAGTTTATACCCAAACTAAGGAGTCGCCGGGCTATTTAGCTGCCTAGGGGGCTTACAAGTAAAACCCTTGCCTTCGGGCAAACTCTATATTGGAGAAGTAACATGCCAAAAGCTAAAGTACACAGTGGCGCAGCCAAGCGCTTCAAAAAAACCGCGGGCGGCTACAAACATAAGCACGCTCACAAAAGCCATATCCTCACTAAAATGACCACAAAGCGTAAGCGTCAACTTCGCGGTACTAGCATGCTAAATGCAGCGGACGTTCCAGCGATCAAGCGCATGCTTCGTGCGGATTAGTACAGGATGTACTGTATGCCGATTTTGCAGGAGCAAAAATCGGCCAGTTGATGACTGTCTATTTAGTGAAAAGAATTTTTATTGAGGAAATATCATGGCCCGAGTAAAACGTGGTGTTGTGGCGCGTCGAAGCCACAAGAAAGTATTAAAAGCGGCTAAAGGTTATTACGGAGCACGTTCGCGTGTATTTCGTGTAGCAAAACAAGCTGTTATCAAAGCAGGTCAATACGCATACCGCGACCGTCGTGTTAAGAAACGTAATTTTCGCGCGTTGTGGATCACTCGAATTAATGCACAGTCTCGTGCAGAAGGTTTGAGCTACAGCCGTTTAATTGCGGGACTTAAAAAAGCAGATATTGCTTTAGACCGTCGTGTTCTTGCGGACTTAGCGATTCACGATAAAGCCACTTTCGGCTTAATTGTATCAAAAGCTAAGGAAGCCTTGGCGGCGTAAGTCCTCATTGGCGAGCAAAATGAGAAAGGGGAAGCGCCGTGGCACTTCCCCTTTTTTATGGTTAAAACCGAATAAACTACTTATTAGAGGCGTGAATGGAAAACCTCAACGCATTGACTGAAGAAGCAATTGCTCAAGTCAAACAAGCGGAAGCACTGGCATCACTCGATAACGTTCGTGTCGACTATTTAGGAAAAAAAGGGCAGTTGACTGCGCTTTTAAAAACACTGGGAAAACTATCCTCAGAGGAAAGGCCCAAGGCCGGTGCTTTAATTAATGAAGCAAAAGCGCGAGTGCAAGAAGAGATCAATACACGCAAGGCCTCTTTAGAAAATGCGGCAATCGAGGCGAAACTCGCGTCGGAAACGATTGATGTAACACTTGATGGTCGTCGTGCCGAAACCGGTGGCTTGCACCCGATTACGCAAACCATGCGTCGCATAGAGTCTATTTTTGCGGCAGTGGGCTATACCGTTGAAGAAGGCCCAGAAATCGAAGACGATTTTCATAATTTTGAAGCTTTAAATATTCCTGCGCATCATCCTGCACGTGCGATGCACGATACCTTCTATATAGACGAGACACATGTATTACGTACGCATACTTCTCCTGTACAAGTACGAACAATGCGGAATAAAAAACCACCGATACATGTGATCTGCCCAGGGCGTGTTTACCGCTGTGACTCAGATTTAACGCATACGCCGATGTTTCACCAAGTTGAAGGTTTGGTGGTTGATAAAAATATTAGTTTTGCCCACTTAAAGGGGACGGTTGACCAGTTTTTAAAATCGTTCTTTGAGGCAGACGTCCCTGTTCGATTCCGTCCTTCATACTTCCCTTTTACTGAACCGTCTGCCGAAGTGGATATCCAGTGTACGAATTGCTCTGGAGCAGGGTGTCGTATTTGTAAAAATACCGGCTGGCTTGAAGTTATGGGCTGCGGCATGGTGCACCCCAACGTGTTTGATGCGTGTGACGTCGATAATTCTGTTTACACAGGGTTTGCGTTTGGTATGGGGGTAGAGCGATTGGCGATGCTTCGTTATGGCATTAACGATATTCGGCTTAACTTCGAAAACGATTTAGATTATTTAAAACAATTTTAGGGTCGATTAAATGCGTGTATCTATTTTTGGTACGGGTTACGTTGGTTTAGTCACTGGGTCATGTTTGGCTCATTCTGGCCATCAGATCATGTGCGTGGATATTGATAACGACAAGGTTAAGCGACTGTCTGAGGGGGAGATCCCCATTTATGAGCCGGGCCTAGAAAGCATTGTGAAGCAGTCTGTTTCCGAAGGCCGTCTTCAATTTACGACAGATGCTAAAACGGCGATTGATTCTGCAGAGGTTATTTTTATCGCTGTGGGCACGCCTCCAGATGAAGATGGTGCTGCAGATTTACGCTATGTATTACAAGTCGCTGCGTCTGTCGGTGAACATATGCAGGGCTATCGCTTGGTGGTAAATAAATCCACGGTGCCTGTTGGTAGTGCTGACAAGGTTAAAGCAAAGATTGCTGAAGTGCTCAAAAACAGAGGCGTTGATATTCCCTATGATGTTGCATCAAACCCTGAATTCTTAAAAGAGGGCGCCGCAGTAGGAGATTTTATGAAGCCGGACCGCATTATTGTCGGTGCTAGTTCGGATCGTGTTAAGAAACTGATGCGTGAACTTTACGCACCGTTTAACCGTAATCATGACAAGTTAATGTTTATGGATGTGCGTTCAGCGGAACTGACAAAGTATGCGGCTAACGCCATGCTGGCGACAAAAATTAGTTTTATGAATGAGCTTTCTCGTATCGCGGAAAAGCTGGATGCCGATATTGAGCTTGTGCGCAAAGGTATTGGTTCCGACCCACGCATTGGTTACAGTTTTATTTACCCTGGTTGTGGGTACGGTGGCTCATGCTTCCCAAAAGATGTTAAAGCCTTAGTACAAACAGCTAATGCAATTGACGAGCCGGCAGAACTTCTTACTGCGGTGGAAAGTGTCAATGACACACAAAAAGAAGTGCTGGTTGAGAAAGTGAAAAAACACTTTACGGATGGTTTATCGGGTAAAACCATTGCTTTATGGGGTTTAGCGTTTAAACCAAATACGGACGATATGCGCGAAGCGCCTGCCCGTGTATTTATGGAAGCGATGTGGGCACTGGGCGCTAAGATTAATGCTTACGACCCAGAAGCGATGGACGAGACTGCGCGTATTTACGGTGAGCGCAACGATTTGTCTTTTTGTGCAACCGGAAATGATGCGTTGACTGATGCGGATGCGTTAGTTGTTTGCACAGAGTGGTCAGCATTTAGGTCGCCAGATTGGGCAAGGGTTGGTGATCTATTGAAGAATAAAGTCGTGTTTGACGGACGTAATTTGTACGAGCCGGATTTGATGACAGAGAAAGGTTTTACGCACTATGCGATAGGGCGGCCTCAAGTAAAATAGAGTGGATTGGTTTTTAAATCGGTCTACGTATTAAATAAAAAACAAACTTTTGAAGAATCGTTAGGATACTAGAAATTAATGAATATCAGTGAAGCTTGGCTAAGGAAATGGGTGAACCCCGATATCACAACACAAGCACTCGTGGATCAAATCACCATGGCGGGCTTGGAAGTGGATGCGGTGGCGCCTGTGGCAGGTGAATTTAGTGGTGTTGTTGTCGGTGAAATTCTGACGGCAGAACAACACCCTGACGCTGATAAATTACGGGTGTGTACTGTAGCCGGTGCACCTGATGGCGAAAAACAAGTTGTTTGCGGCGCGTCGAATGCGCGCCCCGGCATAAAAATACCGTTTGCTACCGTTGGCGCAAAGCTTCCTGGTGATTTTAAAATTAAAAAAGCCAAGCTACGCGGTGTGGAATCGTTTGGCATGTTGTGCGGGCAAACAGAACTTAAGGCCGGTGATGACGATAGTGGCTTGTGGGAGCTACCCGTCGATGCGCCAACAGGGACCGATTTACGTGAATACTTAGAATTAAACGACGCTATTATCGAGGTGGATCTCACGCCAAACCGCAGTGATTGTTTGAGTTTGAAAGGGCTTGCCCGTGAAGTGGGGGTATTAAATAAAATTCCGGTGAATACGCCAGAGATCGAATTCGTTAGCCCCGCATCGGATGAAACGAAAGTTGTGACGTTGGATGCGTCCAAAGCGTGTTCTCGTTACGTCGGCCGCGTGATTAAAAATATTGATGTGAGTAAACCTAGCCCACTTTGGTTACAAGAAATATTGCGCCGTAGTGGTTTGCGCAGTATTGATGCCGTGGTCGATATTACTAATTATGTACTGCTGGAATTGGGGCAGCCCATGCACGCATTTGATTTAAATGCGTTGAATGGGAATGTTTGTGTTCGCATGGCGAAGCAGGGTGAGTCGCTCACATTGCTGGATGACCAAGAGGTTTCCCTGAATGACGACACGCTTGTGATTGCAGATGACTCTGGTGCGATTGCGATGGCTGGCATTATGGGCGGAGCGTCTACTGCCGTACGATCTTCTACAAAAGACATTTTCTTGGAGAGCGCATTCTTTGATCCTATCGCGATTGCGGGTCGTGCGCGTTCATATGGCCTACATACTGATTCGTCTCATCGATTTGAGCGTGGTGTTGATTATGCTGGGGCAGAGGCTGCCTTAGAGCGTGCCACGGGCTTAATATTGTCCATTGTTGGTGGTGAGCCGGGTCCGACACGAGTGGTCGACTCAGAGAACCTTCCAAAAACGCGTAATGTCTCTCTATCAAAAGCACGTATTGAGACCGGGCTGGGTTTTGCTATAGCCGATGCAGACGTTGAAGATATGCTTACGCGGCTTGGTTTTGGTATCGAAGACCGTTCCGATGCCGGTTGGGACCTAAGTGTGCCCAGTTACCGCTTTGACGTGTCTATCGAGGCTGATTTGCTCGAAGAGCTTGCGCGTATCTACGGGTATAACCGCTTGCCTATCGCGCCTGTGAGCTTATCAGCCAACTTACCCGATCAAACCGAGCAAGCTTTGCCTGTTTCCGCGATAGAGAGTCAGTTGGTGGGGCGCGGTTATCAAGAGGTCATCACATACAGCTTTGTTGACCCTAAAATCCAGCAAGTTTTTGATCCTGAAGCGGATGCCGTTGCGTTGATGAACCCCATCAGTGCGGATATGGGTGTGATGCGTACCTCATTGGTTCCAGGCCTCGTCAGCACGCTATTACACAATATAAACCGCCAGAAAAGCCGAGTAAGGATCTTTGAAAAAGGCCTTCGGTTCGTTCCGTCGCCTAACGGCCTCACACAAGACCGTATGTTAGCCGGATTACTTTACGGCCCTCGGACGGACTTGGGGTGGAATGCGGACAAGCAAGATGTCGATTTCTATGACCTAAAAGGGGATCTAGAGTCTGTATTGGCGCTTACCGGACAAGAAATTCGCTTTGAATCAAGTAAATCCGCATTTTTACACCCTGGTCAGGCTGCCGAGATCTTTATCAATGGGCAAAGTGTTGGCGTGATTGGCGCACTCCATCCTGGGGTTCTGCAGAAGCTTGATATTCCAAAAGCCACCTATGTATTTGAATTGACGCTGGATGCCGTATTACAGTCCTCAGTTGCTAGCTTTACCCCTGTCTCCAAGTTCCCTGAGGTTGCGAGGGATCTGGCGGTCGTCGTCGACAGAGGGCTGTGCGTCTCCGAACTTGAGAAAAGCATCACAAATGGAGCTGGAGAATACCTGAAAAACTTAAAGGTGTTTGACGTATATAGCGGCGAAGGCATTGATCCACAAAGAAAAAGTGTCGCATTTAACTTGACGTTTCAGCATCCATCACGCACTCTTAATGAGGAAGAAATTAATAACCCAATGGCTTCTATCGTGAAGCAGTTGGAGGAAGAGTTCGATGCCAGACTTCGATGATCAAGCCGCAATATCGCTCACCAAAGCAGATTTGGCAGAGAAATTGTATGAAGAATTAGGCTTCAACAAGCGTGAAGCTAAAGAGTTAGTCGAGCTCTTTTTTGAGGAAATCCGGGATTCGCTTGAAAAGAATGAGCAAGTGAAGCTCTCCGGGTTTGGAAATTTTGATTTGCGCGACAAAAAACAGCGCCCAGGCAGAAACCCGAAAACGGGGGAAGAAATCCCCATAACTGCTCGAAGAGTGGTAACATTTCGGCCTGGACAAAAACTAAAGGCACGAGTCGAGGCGTATGCTGGAACCCAGTCATAACGACGAATTACCCGCGATCCCAGGCAAACGCTACTTTACCATCGGTGAAGTCAGTGACTTGTGTGCGGTAAAGCCGCATGTGCTTCGTTATTGGGAGCAGGAATTCCCGCAGCTTAAGCCCGTAAAACGTCGTGGTAACCGCCGTTACTATCAGCGCTTGGATGTTGTCACCATTCGTCAGATTCGCTCTTTACTCTACGATCAGGGTTTTACGATTGGCGGTGCTCGTCAGCAAATGAGCGGAGAACCAACGGCTACGACAACAAAAGCAGAAGGTGATGAGTACCGCGTTTTGGTACAAAAGATGATCACTGATCTAGAAGAAGTCTTAGCCGTACTAAAAACCTAAGTACATCCCCAAAACCTCCTTGCAATTCAACCGTTTATACGTATTATTGCCGACTCTTCGGAGCGTAGCGCAGCCTGGTAGCGCACTACACTGGGGGTGTAGTGGTCGTCGGTTCAAATCCGGCCGCTCCGACCAAGCATAAAAAAACCGCCTTTACGGCGGTTTTTTTATGCTTATTCGAAACGTCCAGAATTGTTTCTCGGACTCCGGTTCATTAAACGGCAGGACTGCCGTTTAACACAACAAAGCTGCCCAACGGGCGAGCCACATGGATGTGGCGAGTGAATTCCGGCCTACAGATTACACATTCACACTGATTTTTAAGCCCTCTTTTCTGATGACCGTGAGCAGGTTTATCAAAGGGTATAGGTAGACTAGATCTACTGCGGCATAACTCTGCTTCCAGCTAGACTTCCCCTCAATAATTTGAAACACTCTCTAGGGACCTAAAACACACTCCTCTAAACGAATCCTCTGGGTATACATGTGAGCAAATCTCTCCAAGACCAACTAATGAACGCCGGTCTAATCGATAAGAAAAAAGCAAAAAAAATCGGTAAAGCATCCAAAAAGGCAAAAGCTCAAAAGGCCCGCGCCAAAGATACATCCCTAAGTGAAGAGCAAGCCGCGCTACTCAAAGCACAACAAGAAAAACAAGCGAGGGACCGAGAGCTAAATAAGCAGCGTGATTCAGAGATAGAAAAGAAAGCGATAGCCGCACAAATTGTCCAGCTCATTCAGCACTACAAAATTAATAAAAAAGACGGCGAGACCGAATACAACTTTTCTGATGATGGAAAAATAAAAAAGATCCGTGTTACGTCTGTCATGAGTGAAGAAATTGCTCGTGGTAAGTTGTGTGTCGCACGTCTAGGCGAGTCCTATGAACTCATACCGAAGCCCATTGCAGATAAAATCAGTGAGCGTGACGGCTCAGTAATTGTGGTTGCGAATACAAAATCTTCAGAGCAAGAACGCGCCGTCACAGAAGAGGATGATGCTTATTATGCGCAGTTTGAAATTCCTGATGATTTGATGTGGTGATAATATTTATCGCCGGACATTTTATGTGTTCAATTAATGACCGGCAGTTGTTTTGTGGTTGTGTTTCGTGCGGTCAGAGCTAGACCGCGTGAGTTTTGGGTTGTATTTCGATAGATACGCTATTTTCAAACATCGTTGCTTAGCCATAAGGGGTCTTGAGCTATAGGCGGCTAGTACCTGAACGCTTGTTTAAACGCCTCTTTCGTTATAATATCCGCCGCAATAAGTAATTGAAGGGATGCACCCTCTCGCTCTATGGAAGGCGTTCCTCTGCTGTACAAAATCAAAATATTGTTTTAAATACAATCACATCATCGACTACGTCCTTTTGGGGGGATTATGTTTGGTCATTGCTTGCGTCTAGTTATTGGGGTTCTTGGGTTTTCTGCGTGTGTGGGTGCGGCGGATTTTGGGGCTAACAAATATGATGTTTATTTGGGGGATATAAATCCTATCGAGGATGAAATTCCCGATATTTATCTTCATGGGAAAGAGCAATTCATATTGATTCATGGCGATATAGCAACCCCTATAGTCATTCCGCCCGGGCATAGTTACCAAATATTATCGGATTACACTATCACTCCAGGAGTGATGGGGTTTTCTGGCTCGTATGAGAATGATCTCCATCCTGTAGAGGTGGTGGATCCACCTTATGACCAAGATGAGCGTAACGATAGAAGTATGATCCTTCTTCAGGAAAACCAGGATTATTTCTGGGGTGATTTTGATGGTGATGGAAATACGGACTTTTTGCTAGCGATTGAGGGTGCGGGAACTGAAGGATCGTTCGAGCCTGGGCTCGATGCTGCGCTCGGTAATGCGAAAGCGGGCAGGTTTGTCTTAATGAGAGGTGATGGAACGTCCCAAAACACTCCAGAAGCTACTCAAGCCAATATCAGTGGTGTATTTGCAGACGAGCTATATTTCTTTAGTAACGATTTTGAAGTGAGGGATTATGATGGGGATGGCCGGGATGAGCTTGTACATAATGGGGGGGGATTTTCAGCCGATGTTACGCTAAGTTTTTCTTCTAATACTACTGATCTTACGTATGAAATGGAGTTCCATGAAGCGCCGCTAACAATTAAAACGTCCAATATAAACGGTGCGAGCACAGGCAGTTTTCGTGTCAGTGAGTCTGGCGCTGCTGTTTATAACGTTCCGATCTCCGTGCCTGTTGGTACGGCGGGAGTCGCTCCTGAGTTATCTTTAAACTACTCTAGTCAAAATGGTAATGGTTTATTGGGTCTTGGTTGGCAGTTGAGCGGAGTTTCAGCAATTAGCCGCTGCAGAAAAACGCTTATTCAGGATGGTTTTGCATCTCCATTGTCATGGAATGAGGCGACTTTTTGTCTAGGAGGGCAGCGGCTAATAAGGCAATCCAGTTTCTCTGAAGGGGTTATATACAAAACCGCATCCACCGGCGTAGTGAAAATAACGGCGTACGGATCAGAGAATAACCCAGATTATTTTGAATTAATCTCTAAAGATGGGTCATTGACTACCTTTGGTGGTTCAGTCGACTCTAGACAAAACGGGTTAGGGGATAGTTCGTATTCTTGGTCAATTAATCGTTTTGAAGATAGCGTAAGTAATGAAATCGTTTTCGACTATTTACAAAATAATGGAAGTGATTTTCGAATCAGCACAATTTCTTATGCCTTTGCTGGCGGGGTATCCCCGTATTCTCAAATAGAGTTTTTATATGAAAATCGACCTGATCGTCTAGGGGGGTATATCGCAGGCCATCCCTCCTTTACAACATTAAGGCTGCAAAGTATTGCGGTAAAAAATAAGGAAAGTACCGGTCCAAATGGCGATGCTCTGGCTGAAGTAAGGAGATACTCATTACATTACTTGCGTAGTTTTTTGCCTGATGTTAATGATAAGAGCTTCGTTAGTGCTGTTCAGGAATGTGTAAATAATGATTGTTTGCCCCCTACCTATTTTGACTGGGCGAGAGAAAATGAATTTGAAATTGGTGAAACGGTTGTTACGGATAAAATTACCGTAGGGAAAAACAAACTTAATCAGACTGTCCCAATGGATATTGATGGTGACGGTTATTTAGATATGGTGTGGGCGGAAGCTGGAGAATACATGGGTGATCATTTTTATAAGATCATGTACATGATGTTTGACCCTATTGCCCAGGAATTTACAGATAGAAAAGATTTTATCGGGGCCACCGGTAGTTGTGTTGGCGGGGAGGTGAAGCAAAGGACCTACCGTATATTGCTATGTGAAAGCCCTTATAACAAATATAAACAAGCCCATTTACAATCTGTGGATTATAACGCCGACGGACGCCAGGATCTTGCCGTTTATAGAAATGATAAAGACTCCTGGTACATATACCTATCAACACTCACTTCTTCGGGCGAATGGCAACTATCTGGTACAGCGACAGCAATAATTAACCCTGGGTCTGATAACTCTATTTTTATGGATGCGGATTCTGATGGTTTGCAAGATATCGTTTCGACCTCAAGAATATTTTATCTGCGACGAAAGCCAGGTGTAGATTTAAGTTCTGCTGATGCATACCACTACGTTGAAGAGGTGGATGAAAATGGTGACGTTGTTACTCCTGATTGGATCTGGGAGGTTGATAGGTTTGAATTTAGTAACGCCGATTATATTGTGTCCTATCGTGGGCTAGCGTTTGTGGCTGCAGGTGATTTTAACGGTGATGGTGTCGCAGATGCTATCGTAGCAGATCGAAAAATTCCAGATGGTGAAGGTGAGTTTTATCATGCAGATATGATGGCGTTTGAGCGTTATTTTATTGCCTTGCGAGAAGGTAATACATTTCGTGTAACACGAGCGATAGGACCTTCAGTTGCGTTTGATGATTTTAATGGTGAAAACCCTTATGTGCCGGGCAACAGAAACGGTGCAGTAAGACCGTTCAGTATCGGTGATGTAAACGGTGATGGATATTCTGATATTTTAAATAAAGCGTACAAAAGTGAAGATAACTATAGTTATAATTTTTATTTGAACACTGGCGATGGATTTGCCGATCCCGTCCTTCTTGAAAATTTGGATGTGGATGCTGGTGCGCCGGTAAATGAAATTGATTACGTTAAGAAATACACATCTTTGCAAGATATTGATGCGGATGGTTATCTAGATATCGTAATGACTCGAACAAACACGGGGTCAGTGAAATATAAATCGTGGAATAATTCAACTTCTTCATTCGAAGATCGCCAGCTTGGCGGGGTTCCAGATACATTAAAAGGCCGAGGTGGCCGCTCCATGTTTTATGATGTGACGGGGGATGGACGCCTAGATTACGTCTATTTCTCGGCTGATAGATTTGGGTTTGGTGCCAATACAGGTACGGGCCCGCTCAATGTAGTGACGCACATCCGAAATGGTCTGGGTGCAGTAACTGATATAAATTATGAGCCTCTTCATAGCAGTGATCATTATCGCGGCCTGCAATATGCGGCGACATCTGACTCGTCAGGGGATGTTGATGTAGGTCTGTTTTATCGTTTAATGAACGACCCATTCGATGATATACAAGATGAAGAATCGTTCCTTCAAAATTATCGTGCGCCTGTTTTAGAGTATTTATCGCCCGTTCAGGTGGTAACGTCCATATCAGGAAGTGCCCCAGCTGGTGATGTATATGATGAATCGAACCCCACCGCTGTACCTAATGCTATTGATGCCTCAGCAAAAAGCCAGCTTGAGTATTACTATTACCAGTCCCGTATTCAAGCTGGGGGACAAGGCTTTTTAGGGTTTAAAGCCTTAATGACAGAAGAGCCTCAAAGCGAAGTCCGTACAACGACTTTTTACCGTCAGGATTGGCCATTTGTGGGCATGCCTTATCGTACGGAGCAGCGTAGTGGTGATGGCGACTTAATGGGGTTGTCGCATACCACATTAGGACTTATGGCGTGGGACTCTTCCTGGGAAGACACTTTATTGGCAAGCGATACTGGAGCATCGGCATTACCTTTACTGCGTCCGTACTTAAAAGAAATCCTTGAAGAGTCTTACAAATTTAAAACGTCTGATAGCGACCCCATACAGATTTCTCCAGTGTCCGTACCCAACACTCCCGTGTATTGTAAGCTGGGAGGTATTTGTCCTGCGCCTACGAATAAGGGCACCGTCTTATTAAAATCATCTGTCGTGAAAAATGATTATGATGGGTTTAGTAACCTCGAAAAAGTAACAACCACAACAACCGCAGGCAGTTTGTCTGTTAATCAGGTCGTAGATTCCACATTCCCCGAAGACCTAACGATATCACTCCATGATGAAATATTTAGTTACGCTCAACTTGGCCGTGTGACGGCGGCGGTTTCTAGTAATGTAAGGAATAGCCTGCCTTCTGTGTCTCGAAAGTCTTCGTTTACGTATTTTGAAACGGGTGCCCACGCGGGGTTGCTTGCATCGGAAGTCGTAGAGCCGGATACACCCGATTCGCGGATGGAAACGACATATTCGTACGATACATATGGAAATAAAACACGAGCGGATACAGTAGCTCGTAATCACGTTTATGATTTTGATGGCTCGGTCATTTCTACTGAAGATCAAACACGTAGTCAGTCTTTCATTATGGATGCGGAAGCGCATAGATACGTGAATAGCACAGTAAATATATTGGATGGCCTTTCTCACACAGAAGAAATAGTAACAGCTCGAAATGAATTTGGTTCGCCTGCGAAAATTGAAAGTTTGAAAAGCGATATAGAGATTACGGTTCGATATGATGTATTGGGCCGTGAAGTGTATCGTGGGGATAATGCGGACAGCGTTAATTATGATGGTGTTGGTTCTTGGACTACAACAGAGTATTTAAAGTGTAGCGGTAGTATGCGTTGCCCTAACGGCACAAGTTATGTGGTAAGAAAGGCCGCCGCGGATGGTTCGCTAAGTTTAAGTTTCTATGATGTTTTGGCTCGGGTAACTAGGGACGCGGTTCAGACATTTGATGGGCGTCTTTCATATACGGATACTCAATACGACTCAAAAGGCAGAGTTCAAAGAAAAAGTTTACCTTACTTTGCGGGCTCGCCGGTTTATTGGACGCATTATCGTGTTGATGTTCTAGGGCGAACGGTAGAAGTTATCTCCCCAAATGGCGCACATCAGTACCAATCTTATAACGGATTCAGCACCACATTTACTAATGCGGTAGGTGTTAGCCGGACAGAAAATAAAAACGGTTTAGGTGAGCTGGAAAGCGTCTCTGAAGCTCTAGGCGCAACAACGGAGTATGACTACGATAATTATGGGAACCTGGCATTTATGCGGTCTATTCCCGCTGCAGGTGATACAGACCAATCAGTATTGGTTACCGAAGTACGCTACGACCATGAGGGTCGAAAGACCTACATGAACGACCCAGATAAAGGGGTATGGGAGTACCGCTATAATGGCTTTGGTGATTTGGTTTGGCAAAAAGATGGAAAGGGTCAAGTCGTCACACAGAGATATGATGGTTTGGCGAGGATGACCGAGCGCACTGACTATCTAAATAATGGGGGTGTCGAGGGGCAAGCTACCTGGTTTTATGATGGTGAAACAGATACAGCCCGTGTCGTCGATAATGCGTGGATGCAAGTTTCAGCCGTTGTGATGCGTCGAGCTGAAGGTAGCCTTTGCGATGCTAGTGCTGCTATTCAGTGTGTATATCCAAGCTACGATGAATTTGGCCGAAATACCTCTTCGGAAGTTCATAATAGCGTGAAAGATGGTGGGAGCAACCGTTTAGAAACGTTTATTACAGAAACGGTCTACGATGACATCGGACGAGTTGCTTCACAAACTGATGCGTTGAATATGGTGGTAACTAGTAACCGCAGTACCGATTCTCGTTATTTAGATGATTCTATTTCGAGTGGTATTGAAAACGATTACAACGATTATGGGTACTTAAAGCGTGTAATTGATTTGCAAACGCGGAAGCCCATTTTTAACTTACTAAGCACTAATGCTAGTGGGCAAGCGCTGCAGGTCTTACGGGGGAATAACGTTACTTCAGAAAATACTTACGATCCTTTGACCGGACAGTTGATAAAGCAGGTGGGTAATATTTCCGATATTTTTAGGGTGCAGCATATTGATTACACTTGGAGTGATATCGGTAATTTGAGTAGTCGATCTAATGACTCAAAAAGCAATTTGGGTACAGGTCCGAACCGCGGTTTACAGGAGAGCTTCTGTTACGATGAGCTAAATCGACTCGTCAAAACCAACGCGAACACTTTAAGCATTTCGTCCTGTGAGTCATTGTCACCAGCTAATCAGGATATGCGTTACGATAGTCGCGGTAACATTCTATATAAGCACGATGTGGGTAGTTACGTATACGATCGCAGTATTGCTGGTCCTCATGCGGTGACAAGCACTACCGCTGGCGATAGTTATCAGTATGATGATAACGGTAATATGACGGCTAGTTTCGGCACTAACCGCCGTCAGATGACTTACAGTTCTTTCGATAAAGTAACATCAATTATCAAGGGTGCTGCATCTGCACCTGATCACACAACGTCATTTCGGTATGGGGCTGATCGTGCTCGCTACTGGCGTGAAGACATCGATAAAAATGGCGTGGTTACCACAACAGAGTATCGTGGTAACGTTGAGCGTATTACAAAATCTAATGAGCCAGGGAAGGTTGAATGGAAGCGATACCTGGGCAAAACATCCCTAATTACTATGGTTACGGACAACAATAATATACTGCTGGATGGCGTTGATAACTACAAAGAATCCTATATCTACAATGACCATCTTGGTTCTCTTGATGTAATTACGGATGGTGCTGGTACCGTTGTGCAATCGATGAGTTTCGATCCTTGGGGATCGCGTCGAAATGCCGATACATGGCAGCCATTGGATATCTCGGATCTTTCTGTGTTGGCGTCTCTAAAATCGATAACAACCAGGGGGTATACCGGCCATGAAATGTTAGATGAGGTCGGAGTTATTCATATGAATGGCCGCATATACGATCCTAGGCTCGCTCGGTTTATGCAGGCGGATCCGATTATTCAGGCCGCGACATCAACACAGAGTTTGAACCGCTACGCGTACGTGTGGAATAACCCTTTAAATTCCACCGATCCCACGGGTTATATTAATGATTATGCTTGGCAAAAAGCACTGCCTATCATCGTCCAAGCTGTTATAACTATAGTGGCGATAGCTTCGTGCGGTGGGAATGTAGCTTGTGGTGCGATTGCTGGTGCATTTATGGGGGGGATGTGGGCTGCAGTCAATGGTGCCAATGACAGGGGGATATTGAAAGCGGCGATTACGGGCGCGATATCTGGTTCGATGGGTGCCTACGCAGAGGGTGCTGAGTGGGCTTGGTATTATGAAATGGCCGCGATGGGAACCGCTGGGGGAGTTACGTCTGTTCTTGGTGGCGGTAAGTTTGGCCACGGTTTTGTTGCTGCGGTTGTGACGCCTCAAGGAGGAAAGTTTGGGGTTATTGGTGCTGCGGTTGTAGGTGGAGCTATTTCTAAGATGACCGGAGGGAAGTTTGAGAGTGGTGCGGCTAGTGGGGCGTTTAATTATGTGGCTGGTAGCCTTGCTCATGGTAATGTAAAGGATTCGGATGGGTTTACTGGGGAGGAAAGAGGTAATTTACGTCGGGGGCTGACTGCTGATGGGCGGGTTTTACTGGCTTCCGTTGATGAAGGGGTAAATAATGAGGCTATGGCCGCTGCTCTTAAATCTGCACAAAAGGCTCGAGCCTGTGGGGGCAGGCCATGTTCGAATAGATCCTCCCCATCTAGGTCAGATCTAAATAACTTGGATGGCGTGACTGAGGCGCTTGTTATCGCTTCTGAAAAAGCAGGTACGGGTTGGGAGAGGGAGTATCGGGATGTATGGCATAACATGGGTGTTGAACCTGGAACAAATCGGAAATATACGAATTCAGATGGACGAGAGGCTGTTTTTACAACCAATGCGAATGGTTTAAGTGTGCATGTCACTGATCATAATGGCCCGACATATAATTATGGGAGGAATGATTTCACTCACACTTTATTGGATGTGATACCGTACTTTTTTGAAGGGGCGGGCCCCAACGATACGTCGAATTTTTGGGACAGAATCACTGTTTGTAGGATTGGGTGCTCCTTGGATTGATGGT
This sequence comes from Agarilytica sp., assembly GCA_045430345.1. GTDB lineage: Bacteria > Pseudomonadota > Gammaproteobacteria > Pseudomonadales > Cellvibrionaceae > Agarilytica. The sequence continues at coordinate 223,349 of JAILXT010000001.1, forward strand.
GTATATTATGGCATTGTTGAAAAAAAGTTATTTTATTATGTTAAGTGTTTTTCTTTCTGGATGTTCTCACACGGAAATATTTAATGCTTACAAATCCGCAGATGTAGTGCTGGAAGGTCGTACAAAGCTTACGTTTTTAATGGAAATGACGGCTAATAACTCTAAGCCAGGAGTGACTGTTTACGGCGAGCCATATAAATTAATGGTGTTTGTTCCTTATGTTCGGGAGTTGAAAAAAATCTCGTTGAGGAAGGTGTCTTTAAGTGGTGAGAGCGGGGACTTGGTAGAGCTGCCTGATAATTCAAAAAGTTTAGTGGATATAGATTCTTCTTATGAAGGTTCCGTTGTGATCATGTTTGACATCGATAAGTTGGTATTTCAATCTTACAAATTGTTTGGTGAATTGGTTGTTGAGACAGGTCAAAGTGTCAGTTCTCATTCGTTTGAGGTGTTTTTGGATACGGACCGCAAGGAAGAAAAAATCAATAAGTTTTGGAGTAATTTGATGGGGATATGACTTTGAATAAGTAGGGTCAGAGTGACATTCCCCCAATATAACGAAATTAGTAGGGTCAGATCCGAGTTTCCCTAATCGAATACCGAGCCCGTTTTTCGTATTCATGATTTGCGAGTTGTTTTTGATTTAGGCTATGGATCATTCGGATGATGACAATTATCTTTTGACGGTCTACCGTCTATCGAATTGAATCCTGTTCGGGCAAACATGGTGGTAGAATATAGGACATCCATAAATTTGACTTTCGTTCCCTTCTCCTTTAATATGCTTAACCATGACCCAAGCTAGAGAACATCAAGTTAGTCTAGAGGCTACACCCTTTTATCACTGTTACGTTCGTTGTGTGCGTAGAGCATTTTTGTGCGGCGAAGATTATGCGACGGGCGAGAATTACGACCATAGAAAACAGTGGATTGTGTCGCGCTTACGCTTCCTTTCTTACGTTTATGCAATTGATATTTGTGCGTATGCGGTGATGAGCAATCATTACCATGTGGTGTTGCATGTGGATGAGGGTCGAGCTAAGGGGTGGTCAAAGGAAGAGGTGGTTGAGCGTTGGATGCAGCTATACAAAGGAAATGTCTTGGTGGATCGATGGTTGAAGAATCCTGATGCAATGGATAATGCGTCTATGGCGGCCGTCGATGAGTTAATTGATATGTGGCGTGAGCGCCTATGTTCAATTAGCTGGTTTATGCGCGGAGTGAACGAGACTATCGCACGCATGGCGAATGAAGAAGAAAATTGTAAAGGTCGTTTTTGGGAAGGGCGTTTTAAAAGCCAAGCATTACTAGATGAGGCTGCCGTATTAAGTTGTATGGCGTATGTGGATTTAAACCCTATTCGAGCGGGCATGGAAAGTAATTTGAATGAGAGCGATTTCACGTCGATCCAGCAGCGATTATTCGATTTTGCGAAACGTAAGCGTCAAGTAAAGCCTCATAGCGCAATAACAAAGTGTATCAGTAAGCAGGAGCGATTAAAGGCTGCGTTAGGTGTGGAAAAACAACCCGAAGCGCCGCTAATGCGTTTTGATGGCAGTAGTCATACCGATATTCATCGGGCATTGCCGTTTACTCAAGAAGATTATTTTACCTTGTTGGATGCTACGGGCCGTGCCTTTCGAGAGGATAAGCGCGGTTATATCCCCTCAGATGTCCCATCTATCGTTTCTCAATATGGTATAGATCCGAATAAGTGGTTGGCGCATGTTCAGGGCTTTGGTTGCACTTACAGTATATGCGTTGGTTCTGCAGATAAAATTGTGGAATACGCGCATATATTTCAAAGGCGATGGGCTAAAGGGGTTGGGGCTGCGCAGGATGTGTATGTAGCGTAAGTCGTATCGAAATCCTGAGTACTCTTCATGAGCCGAGACTGTGACCGGCGACCAGGTAAAGCTATATCTTGAATCACAACATCAATCACTCTGATAGACCCTGGTGGTTCCGCTTTCCTTATAGTTCGTATTAGAGGGTTTATTGTACTGAGTCTTGTGTTATATTTAATGATAAGAATTGTTATCGTTGTTTATTTTTTTGCTAATAGTGTATAGAAAAGTAATCGTTATATGTTTGAAAGCATGACAGACAAAGCGGTTTCTGCAGAGCTAGGCCACCGTATCGAGCAGCTACGCCTAGAGCGTAATATGACGCAGCAGCAGTTGGCGGCTGCGGTGGGTTTGTCGCGTGTGACTTACGGTAAGCTGGTCTCTGGCGAGGCTAAGCTGGTGAATGTGATTGCGGTATTACGGGTACTGGGTCAGCTGGAATTGCTTGAAAAAGCGGTGCCGGAGGCGGTATTTAGCCCTTTGGAGCAGTTGAAGTTACAGGGTAAACAAAGGCAGCGTGCACGTGGGCGCAGTGATCTAGTTCAGGGAAATTCTCAGATGGAGAATAACAATGATGATTTGGATTGGTAATGGCTAACCTGGCTGAAGTGCGGTTATGGGGTAAGCAAGTGGGGGCTTTGGCGTACGATACCAACACACGTCTCAGCACATTTGAATTCTCCCCCTCTTGGCGTAAAACCGGCGTAGAGATTGCGCCAATACATATGCCGTTAGAGGCAATGAAGTACCAATACCCTGGGCTGAGCGAGGTCACCTATCGTGGGTTGCCTGCGGTCTTTGCTGATGCCTTACCGGATGATTTCGGAAATGCCGTGATTGATGCGTGGCTCGCTGGGCAAGGTCGCTCGCCTGATTCCTTTACGCCGGTCGAACGATTGCTCTATACCGGTACGAGGGGTATGGGGGCTTTGGAATTTCTTCCTGTAATTGATGGTCGTCCGTCTGTACAGAATGAGATCGCATTGGATTCTTTGGTGTCGGTTGCACAAAAAGTGTTGGATCAGCGGAGTCAGGCGCAATACCACCTTAGCCACCAAGATAGTGGCGCGATGAAGGCTATTTTACAGGTGGGGACATCTGCCGGCGGTGCTCGCGCAAAAGCGGTGGTGGCCATTAATCAAGATCGCAGCCAAATTCGATCAGGTCAGGCCGATGCACCAGAAGGGTTTGAGCACTATTTATTAAAGCTCGACGGGATAGAAGAGCATAAGATCGATAGTGAAACCTATGGTGACCCGCAAGGTTTTGGGAGAATGGAGTACGCGTATTATCTGATGGCGCGTGATGCGGGAATTAGTATTTCCGAATCTGAGTTGTTAATGGAAGGTCCGAGAGCCCATTTTATTACGCGGCGATTTGATCGAGAGGGTAATCGCAAAAAACATTATTTATCCTTATGTGCCATGGATCATGCCGATTATAAAAAGCCCGGTACGTACAGTTACGAGCAGTTATTGGCGGTGGCACGCAAACTCAGCTTGCCGCGTGAGGATGCGATTGAAATTTTTCGTCGAATGGTATTCAACGTTATCGCGCGAAATCATGATGATCATACAAAGAATTTTGGGTTTGTATTGGATAACCCGAAAGCGAACTGGCGTTTATCTCCCGCGTTTGATATTGCTTATAGTTTTAAACCGGGGTCTCCTTGGGTTTCATCACACCAAATGTCGATTAATGGGAAACGAGATTATTTTAACCGACAAGACCTAATGGCGGTCGCCTCTTTGATCGGTAATTTTAGAGAAGCTAAGGCTGTTATCGAAAAAAATATTGAAGTTGTGAGTGAGTGGCCGAGTTATGCTGAAAGAGCCGGCGTATTTGACACCTTACAAAATGAGGTACTGACTAATTTAAGGCTTGGGGAAAATTTTGATTGGTGAATACACCCCTGGTGTATTCACCTTTTCTTTCCTTTTTTCTTCTCTTATGAACTGGCTTTAGGCCTGTTCATAAAATCGTTATACCGTTTGCTTTATTTCTTAAATGTATTGTTCACAATTTCTTGTGCTTCCTCGCATATTTTCTGCAAGTGATCTTCCCCGATAAAGCTCTCTCCGTAAATTTTATAAATATCCTCTGTGCCCGATGGGCGTGCTGCGAACCAGCCGTTTTCTGTCACGACTTTTAGCCCGCCAATGGCAGCACCGTTGCCGGGTGCGTGGGTGAGTTTTGCCAATATCTTTTCCCCGGCTAGGGCGTCGGCAGACACATCATCTTCAGATAAATTCTTTAATATTTCTTTTTGTTCAGGGGTGGCAGCGGCATCTATACGGGTATAAATGGGTGAGCCATATTGCGCGGTAAGTTCATCATAAAGCTGGGATGGGTTTTTGCCGGTTACCGCGGTAATTTCTGCTGCGAGGAGGGCGAGAATAAAACCGTCTTTGTCTGTTGACCAAACGCTGCCGTCTCGGCGTAAAAACGAGGCGCCTGCACTTTCTTCTCCGCCAAAGCCGTATGTGCCTTCAAATAAACCATCAACAAACCACTTAAAGCCAACAGGGACTTCGGATAGTTTTTTACCGAGCGCACTGGCGACGCGATCAATCATGCTAGAAGAGACGAGTGTTTTACCTACGGCTAATTCTGAAGACCATTGATCGCGATGTGAAAATAAATACTGTATTGCAACGGCTAAATAATGATTTGGGTTCATTAAGCCGGCTTTAGTTACGATGCCGTGGCGGTCGTAATCTGGGTCGTTGCCGACGGCAATGTCAAACTTATCCTTAAGTTGAATCAGCCCAGCCATGGCGTAAGGCGATGAGCAATCCATTCGGATCTTCCCGTCTTTATCTAAGGTCATAAATGAAAAGCTGGGATCAATTTTATCGTTAACGACTTCAATGTCGACGCCATAAGTGTTGGCAATGACATCCCAATACGCAATCCCAGAACCGCCGAGCGGGTCGACACCTATTTTTACACCGGCTTTGGCGATGGCTTCCATGTCGATGACATTTTTCAAATCATCGACATAAGGTTTTACAAAATCATATTCAGTTACGCTGTCTGAACTAAGTGCTTGGTCAAAACCGATTTGTATAACATCAGCCAATTGATTGGCAAGGATTTCGTTGGCGCGCTTTTGGATTTGATTGGTGATGTCGCTATCTGCAGGCCCGCCGTTAGGGGGGTTATATTTAAAGCCGCCATCTTTGGGCGGGTTGTGTGAAGGCGTGATGACGACGCCATCGGCCAAGCCTGACGTGAGGTTTTGGTTGTGGGTTAAGATCGCGTGTGAAATGACCGGCGTTGGTGTGTAGCCGCGTCCGGCTTGAATCTTCACCTTCACGTCGTTTGCGGCGAAAACACCGACAGCCGTGGCAAATGCACATTCAGATAATGCGTGGGTATCGATACCAATAAATAAGGGCCCGTTTATATTGTGTGAGTCCCGGTATTCAACGAGTGCTTGGCAAATTGCGGCAATATGCGCTTCATTGAAACTGCGGCTGGATGATGATCCACGATGTCCTGATGTACCAAAACTGACGGGGGCTAAGTCCGTTTTGTGTAAATAATATTCGCTGACTAAGCGAGGAATATTGGTAATGTCTTGCTGTGTAGCGGGTTGTCCCGCGCGCGCGTGTAATGCCATCAATATGTCCGCCATGGATTGAATTTACATGGGCGGCCATTCTACAGTGCCTAGGTGATCACTTGAAGCGCGATAACCTCTTAGTGGTTAGCGATGTGATAGATCAACGCTGTTGGGGGGCGAGATACTTGGTGTTCAAGGAGGACGCGCTTGGTGAGCTAAAACGTGGTACGCGAACCGTTAGCTGGCGTACCACGTTTTCGGGATCGTTGTGCTTACTTAATTAAATCGTATTGTTTTGAAGAGGTGTATTTTTGCAAACCGAAGTGCCCGTAGCCATATGTGTAGCTAGATCTTTCACCTTGGATTTGGCTTGAGTGTTTACCGTATACGAGGCATGTACCGGTTCCGCAGACAATTTGATCGCCCCAGCTTTTGATCGAGTAAACGCGACTGGCAATCTTTTTACCGTACAACCAATCTAAGAAAGGACTCGAAATAGAAAGGCCGTTGTTACCGCAGGTGGCCGAAGAAACATTCGCTGGGTGAATACCGCAAGAGTATAAACCGCGGTAGGCGCCGGCTATACCTACGAAAGAGTCTACTTTGGAAACTTTACCTGCCTTAATGATTTGTTGCGCCGCGAGTGTGACGCCCATTGAGTGACCGATCACATCAATTTTACCCGTACACGAACTCGAGATTGCGCTGTTAATGGCATTTTTTACCGGAGTTTCTTCTGAGCCTGAATGGTCGTTACAGCTGCCTAGACAAGAGCGTGATCCCCAGTTGGGGCGGAAAATTTGACTACTGCTATAGCCTTTACTGATTAACTTGTTATAGGTGTTATTCCAGTCACTTGATTTACCTGAGTTGCCGTGAACAAGTACGACGTTATCTACACAGGCTGCAAATGTTGGAACAGCAAGTACTGCGGAAAGTAGTGCGATAATTATTGCTTTTATTTTCATTATCTTTTTCTCTTTATTAGGGTTGGGTCGTTCAAATTTTCCTAATCGTGGGCCGACGAATTGAGTTTTAACTTCCGGTGATAACCATTAAAGCGGCGGTTTTGTATGTTGCTGCTTCAATGCCGTGGCGTGATATTCATCCTAGTGAAATGTGGCCTGAATTCTATTAGACAAAGGTACTGCGGCGATTTTTTGGGTTGATTAACATTTTAATAGCGCGCAGTTATTTATTAGATCAGTAATGACGCATTACTTTTGATGGCGGTTACTTTGGTTATAACTCTGCGGTTCATATTATTAATAAGCGGTAGACCTGTCTTTTTGGGTATAAACAGCTTACTTAACGCTATAAGCAGTGTTCGCTGATATAAGCGATCTAAATCAGTTTTTTAGTCTTAGTGGTTATTATGTTTTTATTTTTTAGATTGTTTTAAATTTAACCCTCGTAATCGGGGCTTGGGGAAGGGGTATTTTGTCGGCGCTCACCGATATTGGTTGTTTGCAGTGGGGCGTGAATAGTGACGAAAAGGGCGTCTGTATTTACGTGTTGTTGGTTATATTTTGAATGAAATTCAAACAAGTAAATACGCGTCACTTTAGGTGCACATTTTGTAGCCTTAAGCCAGCAGAATTCCTAATAGAATCCGTAACTTAGCAATCTCCTGGTGTTTTTTGAAAACTTCAAATATTTAACGCTCAAAGTGTTGACAAGAAGTCTGTTTCGCGTAGAATGCGCGGCTCTCAACGCAGGGTGGTTAGCTCAGTTGGTAGAGCGGCGCCCTTACAAGGCGTAGGTCACAGGTTCGACCCCTGTACCACCCACCAAAACATTGTGTTGTGAATTGCGGCCCGGTAGTTCAGTTGGTTAGAATGCCGGCCTGTCACGCCGGAGGTCGAGGGTTCAAGTCCCTTCCGGGTCGCCATATACGAAAACCCCTAATCGAAAGATTAGGGGTTTTTTTGTGCCCGAGAATAAAGTGACGCGTTGAATGTCGTCCAAAGTGGTGTTTACTTGGCCGATGGAGCGTCGCTTTGGTTTTGTTGTGAAAAAGCGCACAGTGAAAGGGCTTTTTTCCTTTACTAGAACGTTCGTTTAAAAATAGAATCGACTACATATAATAATCAGAGGTTAAGTGTTGCTTATTGGGCCGGTTAGCGGAGAATCCCTGGATAAGCGTCATTTGATAGAGCCTCAAAAATTTCGCTAGAATTACATCATGTCAGAATCAAAAGAAGATCAAGCTTCAAGCAGTGATTGGTCATCCTTGAGCGCTACGTCGCAGTCGGCTGAAGTTCAGGAGTCGCCTGGTTTGGAAGTAGCGCTTGCCGATGTTTGGCCTGTGTTTGCGATGTCTAAGCAAGAGGGTATCGCGCTCGATGAGATTGCTGAGCGTGTAGGTTTACCCTCAGATACTTTCGATAAGCCGGAAGGCTACCTAGGCTTAGCAGATTATTTCCGTATGCTGGGCGAGCTGTCACTCATCTATCAAGATGAGACTTGTCATATGTCTGACCGGCCAATGTTGCTGGGAACGACGCAGTTTGCACTGGATCAAATGAGCACCTGCAAGACCGTGCGCGAGGCGCTGCACAAGATTGCTGAAATCAGTAACCTACTAAACGGTGGCCCGTACAATCAAATCCGAGAGGCAGATGGCCTTTTGAACTACATCATTGATGACAGCCGCTTTCCTTATTTACATGAAACAAAGCCCTTTTTGTACTGTGGAATGGAGTGTGTACTGATTTTGGTACATGGTTTGTTGAGTCATATTTCTACGGGTTCCGGCTCTTTGCCCCTACCTTATATCTCTATCAAGCGCGAACCGGACAGAAGCGCTCGTCACTTGAAGTTTTGGCGTGACCGTATACGTTTCCAGTCATCGACTTACGTTATTACCTACGACGAGAGTGTTGGTGATCGGGCGGTTGTTGTTCCTGAAGGAGGCTTTAGTTCGCAATCCCTTTTTGTGGATATTGTGAACTTGGTTAAAGCGCCGCACTCGGAAAGGGCGCCTGAGGCCGTTGGCTTGCAGGTAAGGCGGTTTCTTTTGATTGATCCTTCAAAAGACCAACAGCAAGTGGCTGCGGAGCTTGGTATGAGTGTTGCGACGATGCGTCGCCGTCTGAAGGAGGAGGCGACTAGCTTCCGGGATGTGCGTCACTCAGCGCTAAACGAATTGGCGACAAACATGCTGGACGCCGGTTTTCAGGCATACGATGTGGCTGAAAAACTGGGCTTTTCTGATTTACGCAGCTTCTCTAGAGCCTTTAAAGGGTGGCATGGTATTACTCCTAGTGAATACCGTTCGAATCGAGACTGATTGATTTTGTCCCTTTCCGTTTCATAATCGCTCCTTACGTTTTTTCTTACGGCTCTTTGTGAGCCAAATTGTCCTCTCTGACTGCCCCGTATTGTCATATACGGGGATACCCAATCATTTCTAATATGCACTCTACCGGGAATCATGTCGTCCACTAAACGAAGTTGATGCATGCACTTAATTACTGGTGACCAGCGGTAAAAAATATAGAAGCGATACGGCTTCACATAATAATTCTAATAATTTGGCTGACAATCATGTTTACAAGATTGCTGACTCCCTATATCTCGCGCTTTATAGGGATCTCCATAATTTTTTCTTGCACAGCCTCATGGGCTGCCGTGACAGAGAATGTTCTGTACCAGGACGAAGCACTCTATTCTGAAGATTATATGGAATCCGCCAATGGACGTTACCGTTTGAACATGCAGAACGACGGTAACGTTGTGCTTTATCGTGATGGTAACCAAGTCAGCTTTCAGTCAGGCACTTCAGGAAACGCAGGGGCTTACCTGCTTATGCAGGGGGATGGCAATCTCGTCGCGTATAACAGCGCGGGTGCCGCGATATTTAATACCGGAACCCACGGTAACCCCGGTGCATACGCAAGCTTGCAAGACAGCGGCAGGCTGGTTGTATTAGCAGCAAATGGTGCAACTCAGCTATGGGCTTCCACGAGTGTTGATTGCGCCCCAAGCCAAGGCCCGTCTGTTAGCAAAGGGATTACCTCTCACTTCCAAAATTGGCTAAACGACAACGGCTATGGTGATTATGACTTAGACCGCAGTGATCTAGACGGTGGTAGCTTCGGTGGCATGGTTTCGGATGCTGATTGTGCGCTTGAGCAACCCGTGATCTTTGTTCACGGGAATTCAGACCGATGTATGGATGGCCTCATTAACGGCTGGGAAAAATCGGTCGATTACTTTCAGTCCAAGGGTTATCGCTCTTCAGAACTGTATTGCACGAGCTATGGCACAGGTTCAGTCCTTTCCGCAGCCACTTACTACCATTCCAAAGCATTTATTACGCGTATCCGCAAAATGGTGGAAGCAGTAAAGGCGTATACCGGTGCGGATAAAGTCGACATTATCGGCCACAGCATGGGGGTCACGCTCGCGAGAAAGGCGATCAAAGGTGGTTGGGCCAATGATTTGTTAGCCGGTGGTCGTTATTACATAGGGCCCAGCCTGACTTCCAGTGTCGATACCTTTGTGGGGATTGCGGGTGGAAATCGAGGCTTGGCTAGTTGCTACCTTACCGGGCCAAGTACCCCTGGTTGCGGCTCAACGAATGGTTTTTACCCTGGGTATATGTTTTGGGGCATGGTCTTCGGTGTTTCAGACTTTTTAGAAGAACTTAACAGCGCCACTCGCTACGAAGGCAGTTACCGATATTCCATCTGGTCCACGGTAGACGAAGTGGTGGGCGGTGCGTGTTTGGTGTGGGGGCGCAATACCTGTCGTATCCCCGGGCAGACAAGTGAGAAAAAGTTTTACTCCTTTCCTTATGGTCATATCGGTGTGAGAGATCAAACCGGCTATTACCAATATCGTATGGTTCATGATCATGCGACGAACTAGGGCGGGATTTAAGCGCAATAGCGCAAAAATGAATACTTAATACGTTAAGGAGTTCCAGGTTTTCTGGTGGCCGTCTCGTGACGATTTAACATTGATTTCTCAGGGTTGGGTCGATGAAGAATCTACTCACGGACGAGGCGGTCTACCAGTTTTAATTTTTCACACCATTCCTTGCTGAGATGCCTGCGCCAATTTGTCTTTTTTCATGAAAAAACCGTGTTGTTTCATGTCAATTTTTCCCACATTTCGAATCTTCTTGTAAAAAGACTGTCATTATCAGCTACTACTATAGTGGTTTCATAAAACAATTACGTGAATGGCTGAGTGAATAGGCTTGGCCTACGAAGTACCGGAGTACACATAATATGCAGGATTATTTAGAAGAGTTATTGGAGTTATCGTTAATGAATGCACCCGCTGAGCATGGCTATGTCGATGCGGATGAGTCTGACGCAGACCATGATATTGATGAGTGTGCCAGCCTTTAGTGGGCGGCTCGTTAACGGAAGAAAAGACCTAAAAGTTATAAGAAAGGAGGCGATACGGAAATATAGAGGTTTAATTGTGACCTGAATCTCAAATTTTGAGAGCCCATATTATTAAAGCGTATAAGGGAGGGGATGCAGTTCACACTTTTTGAAAAATAGTTGTTAGATAATAATCACCATTACAAAAAGAAAAGGGTAGGCGCGGTCTAGGGTCTAAACTTTGATAAAAGCTACAAATAGAGAAGGTCTGTGGGTGATTTTTGATGACGGTGATTTAGCTGGCGCGATATTCCTTTTTTCTGAAGATCGAGAATTGATCAGAGAAATGAATTATTCGGAGTTTGAAGCGCTACTCGATGGTTATGTTCCAGCAATGGACTTAGCTAACAGAGAGCTACACGCTGTTTATGTTGAAATTAATTCCCACTTCCATATCGTCAACGCCGTATTCTTCCTTGTTCGTTTTACCTCCCACGGTTTTATCGATCAGGGAACGGCCGTCCCATTATTTCAACTAGCACAACACGCACGTAAAGGCCCTGACTTAGGTTATGGCCCAATCGGTTTGGTGTGTGCCAGCCAGTGCCCCATTAAACATTTTGCGCCGTTTATGTGGGACCCAGAACTGGGTAAAAAGCATGAGTTCAAATTACTCATGGACGCCGTTGAGCGCAATCGCATGGCGATCCACTTTCATGAGCCCGATCCTGAAAAGAAACGACAAGAAGTTGAAGACGAAAAGTCTCGTGCGCTCATAGAGCAATCCGTTTCGAATCGCTTACGCAAAGAGTTCGATAAAGAGATTCGCGACCGTATGGCGAATACGATTCGTGAGCAGCGCCTTAAGGCCAATACCATCATTCGGCAGCGTGAGCGATCGGTTGCAGAATTAAAGCAACAATACAACGCACGTATAGACGAATACCGTCTTATGTTGGACCAGAATAAATCCTTACTGGATGAGGCGCGTGAACGTAATTCGAGCTTGAAAGATATCATCGACGGCCAAGCCGAGAAGATTCAAGGCTTGCGTGAATATTTTGAGTTAAAGCTAGAGCAAGCTGAATCTGTCGAATACGATCAGTTGCAAGAATTAAAAAGCAGCCATGAAATTGAATTAGAGGCGGCTTTAGAATCGGAAACAAAAGAACTCAAAGAAATGCTTCAAATGCGCGAAGTAGAAATCCTTTATCGCAATGAGCAAGACGCTAAATTACATGCGGAGCTAGATCGTTTACACACTGAAAACAAAGACCTTATTGAAAATAGTGGCGACCACTTGCTCGGTAAAATGTTAGAAAAAGGGATTAGTTTTGTCACCTATCAACCAGGCGCGGGTCACCTTACGCTGCCTGTCAGCGAAATACCGGATTTTATGGATAACCCCTCTGCGTATGTTGCTGAAAAATGCGGTGTATCCGAAGGTCATTATGCGGAATGGTTAGAGCATTACCACGTTCCGGTTTGTCAGGCGGTAGATAAAGACGGCAACCTCTGCGGTGAAAATATTAGTCGTGTGGAGTCTCCTGCAGATTATATTGCGGGTGAGTCCGACTGTTGTCATACACATAAATTGAATAAAACTCCACGCCTTAAAATTGCGGGAAACTCATAATAATAAAACTATTTTTGGACGCGCACATTGTTATTGCCAACTGACTGGCTAGATCGAAATTTAACTGAAATCGCCTGCCTCGCCCCGCTACAAGAAATCGTACTCGATATCTTTGAAGAAAAATCTGTACGTGTGTTTATTAAACGCGAGGATCTACTGCACCCGCTAATTGGCGGAAACAAAATATACAAACTGCACGGCTACCTGAGTCATTACCTTCAGACGGATAATAATGCGCCTATTGTGAGTTTTGGTGGCGCGTACTCAAATCATATATTGGCGTTGGCAACCGTCGGAAATATGATGGGTATTCGGACGATTGGGGTTATCCGTGGGGAAGAGAGCGCTGAGCTGAGCGATACTTTGTTGGACGCAAAGGCTCAGGGGATGCATTTACATTTTGTCTCTCGGTCAGAATATCGGCAGCGGCATCAGCCCGATATGTTACGAAGGTTAGAAAAGCAATACGGCAATATTTTTACTATCCCAGAAGGGGGTGGCGGTACGACCGGCGCGCTAGGAATGATATCCCTTGCCGAGGGAATCACACTGCGCGCGGATTTTAAACCGGAGTATATTTTTCATGCGTGTGGCACCGGCGCTTCATTGGCGGGGTTAATTGCCGGTTTCAGTCGTCAGCCTGTCGGCGGTATTTACACCTATGGTGTACCGGTGCTCAAAGGCTATACAGCGCTAGGAAGTGACATAGAAAGCCTTATTGGGGCGCTAGGGGCTTCATCTCAGTGCTGGCGCTTGCTTGAGGACTATCATTGGGGTGGGTATGCGAAGTTCCCCGATGCTTTGGCTTCTTTTGTGCAAGGCTTCGAAGAGAAGACCGGGATACCACTAGATCCGGTCTATACTGCTAAGGAGATCTGGGCCATTGTTGATCAGGTTTCACATGATAGATTCCCCCCTGGGGCGAACATTGTGGCAGTGCATTCTGGCGGTCTCCAAGGGCGAAGAGGTTACGGTTTATCGTTCGAGTGAAGATAGACGGCACTTTTTGCCCCTTTTTGAATTGATCGCTCAAGCTTAAAGGGTTCTCGGCAATTACGCAGAGAATAACCAGGAGTAAAAAGCGTTAAATGATGCCCTTCGAAGTTTTATCCCAATCATACGGACGCCTTGTCGAAGATGCTTTTGACACGGCTGATACGCTTATCCCCTTAAAGTCATTACGTCCAAGTTTCTTGGAAGATTTATTTAGCCACGTTGCCGTACAAACGATTTTTTCTGGTCAAGTGATTTTTGAAGACGGGTGTGTTGATCATCAACACATTTACCTGCAAAGTGGTGAGGTTGTACTCGAATACCCAAATGGCCGTAAAGAATTGATACGAGCAGGCATTACCTGTTTGCCAATTGTTCATCAGCAACCACGACCTGCGCGATGTATTGCTAATGGCGATTGCACCTTGCTTCGTATCGATAGCGATCGCGTTGACCGTACAATTAGTTGGAGTCAGGTTGCGGATTATTTACTGTCCGAATTGTCTTTGGAGCGAGATTATGATGAAGATATTGAATGGATGCAGACGGTATTAAACTCAAACCTTTTCCTAAAAGCACCCCCTGTAAATGCTGAGCAGATTTTTTCTCGTTTAACGCCGATGGTTGTGGAAGAGGGCGAAGTTGTTATTCGTCAGGGTGAAATTGGGGATTGCTGTTACTTTATCAAAGAGGGTGATGCCAAAGTCACGGTGCGTAATAACGATATTATGCATGCGGAGTTAGTTGCGGAGATTGGTCCGGGTCGCTGTTTTGGCGAAGATGCATTGGTGAATGAAACCGTGCGTAATGCCACGATTACGATGACGGAAAAAGGCGTGTTGATGCGCTTAGAAAAAAGCGATTTCATGCTGCTTTTAAACGAGCCTGCCGTCGACGAAGTCACTCGCGACGAGATTCGTACCATGATCGAAGAGCCTGTGTTTGTCGATGTCCGTACCGAGGAGGAATATAGTGCGGGACATTTAGCATTTTCTGCAAATTTGCCATTGTCGTTACTGAGTATTAAAAAACGATTATTATCGCCAGAGAAGCCTTATATCTTTTATTGTGATACGGGTACGCGTAGCTGTGCGGCGGCGTATTTACTTGGAAAACAGGGCTATAACGTTTTAGCGCTGTCGGGCGGTATTTCCGGTGCCTCATTGGATGAAGAGCTTGTGACAGATGAAAATTATATTCTGCGTGATGGCAACTTAGTTTCTGGCCAATAATCCCCTTCTGATTTTCTATTCGGTTTTTCTGAATACCATCGTATTTGTTTTAACAGAAAAGTGGGCACGGTATAACCGTACCCACTGCGTATCATCGCCTATGTGGCGTTAGCATCCGCCGAGCTCCCAAAGGGAACCGTTTTCGCTGTGCAGTGTGTTATATCCCCAGGTAGAACCAGGCATAGCATCATCACTTCCATTAGCAAAATAGCTTGGTGAGAACATGGAACCAGTGCTATATGCTCTGCCGCCGGACTTATGATAGTAATTGTACGCTGAGACCTCTTCGCAGCTTGGCGTAGGTGTGGCGGTTGGGGTCGGCGTAGGTGTAGCAGTTGGCGTAGGCGTTGCCGTGGGTGTCGCGGTTGGCGTAGCGGTCGGAGTGGGCGTAGGCGTTGGTGCCGGTCCAGTCGAACACGCTTGCTCTGGTCCTGCACAATTGTTTGCCCCGGCTTCATCAACCCAACGGCAATTTCCGCCACTGGTTTCTTCTTCGATCATCGTGAACTCAGTGGAACCACTGTATGCGGTATAGCACCACGAATATCCTTCACCATAGGTAATCGTGCCCTCGTTCAAGTGGAAATTGATATCACCTGTTTTTCCTAGGTTAATGGTTTCGAATCCTGTGCTAGCAGACGAGGCGGTGAGTGGAGGATTCGCCGTATCTGTACCCGAGATGACGACTGAATGTACCCCATAAGACAAGCTGCACTCTTCAATACTAAAGGTAGTGGTACTCGCATTCGTGACAGAAATAGGCACGACCAAGCTGCTATCAAACGTTGCATTTGCACTGCCTAGGTTGCCATCGATGTCAGAAACCGTTCCAGAAACAGTGACACAAGCACCTGCTATCGATGTGTTTACATTGGTGATGGTGGGCGCGCTGTTCGGTGGGATAGGGCCGACCCATATCGAGGACACATCAGAGCTGCTAGAACCTTCGTCATCGGTCGCTGTCGCGGTGACGGTGTAATTACCATTGGCCAACGATACCGTGTCGCCAACAAAGTACCCTGAGCCATCAACACTTAAGCTAAGTGTATCCACGGTTTGCCCTGAGCTTGTGTTTGTCACCACAACGGTTACGGAAACGATAGCGCCATCACTATCGAGTGCGGTTCCGCTCACTGTAATGATGCTGTTGCCTTCAGAAAGTGAGAGCCCAGAAATATCGGGCGCTGCATTTGTCACAACGCGTCGGTTATTATCGAAGAAGAACTCTGTAACGTATTCAGGATAGTTAACATGTGTATGATCGACATAGCTTCCGCCGCCTGAGCTGCCTGGCCCGGCCGGCCAAGCGTGTCCCATACCCGTGACGATGATGTTTGAATTTCGTGGGCCGTCAGCATCACAAAATGTATTCACAACGCCACCGCCCGAGATGCTGGTGGGGTTATCGCCACCGCTACAATCACTTACTGCGGTATCTTCACCGTAGGTTGCGGCCATGATGTCCGATACGCGATCACACCATACGGGTGCCACGGTTCCGTCGTTTGCGCCACAAATCGTGCTGTGAATTTGTGTGTATAACGAAGATTGGCTGTTGGCACTGTCTTTGTTTGATAGCGTTTTACAATTACTCACGCCTTGGCTAACAGAGATGTTTGCAGAAGTTAACGATTGGCCATTCGAGCCTGGTCCAGGCCCCGCGTTAACACCCGCTCCTGCAAACACTTCTGGCGCCAAGCAGGCGATACTCGCAACCATGCCGCCGCCCGAAGATAAGCCGGAGATGTACACCTGCGCGGGATCAATGTTGAGACTCGTATCGTTTAATAATGCGTCGACCAGGTCCAGTAGGTATTTTGCATCGCTGCTATTGCGTGACATGCTCATACCGACATGAAAATTCCAGCATCCCAGTCCGCCGTACGTACCTTCACGTGAGGGGTCCGCTATCGCGACAACCATACCGTAGGCATCTGCAGTGGAGGGCCAGTTGGCGCCAGTTTGGAGTTCTTCGTTGGTTTGTCCGCAGCCGGGAAGGTTTACCATTAACGCGCGTTTGTTAGCGAGTGAAGGAGGGGTGCTTGGAACGTAGAGGATGGTATTGAGTTTTCCACCGATGACAGTTTCTGTTTGCCAAGCGGCATGGGTTGCCAACGAGATGCTTAAGCTAAGAATAGCGAGCAAAGTAGAGTGAACTATTTTCATTATTATTTTCCTGATTCGAGTTAGTTTTATAACGCATGGAAAAACTTTATTATTTAGCGAACAATAAAATCCAAAGGCCGACGTTCTGCCACCTGCCATTTTTTTACCAACTAGAAACTGATATGCGATGAGATACACGTAAGCAGGTTGAACAACCTAGCCTAGTCATTAGCCGACGATATCAGAATTAATAAATAGCACTTCTTTTTGGCAATCCTTGCCATTATTGTTGAACCAAATCGTGAAGCACTTCTTTATTTCCAAGTGCGCGCGTTCGGCCTTTTTATTTTTATCGCTATATTTTGTGCAGAAATAAAATGCGAATAACATAAGGCATTCAACAACTGTACAAGGAAAAGGTTAATATTCATTTGTCGTTGAATAAATGCGACTAAGGTATAATTTACTAATTGATTAATTAATGTTAATGGCGAGCTGTTTTTATTCTTAATTGAAATTTCTGAAAGAGTTTTAATTTCTATTGGGTTTAAAAAGAGGGGCGTTTTCTTGGTTTGATACTTTGGTGCTGCGACTAAAGTGTGATGCCAGTACTAAATTGCGTGTGTGGTTTTAGTATACGCAAAGCAGATTAAATTTCAACGTTTGTTTAGTTTTGTTTTAAAAGTAGTCGTTTCGTACGAAGTTTGATGTATGGTCTCTGCGCGGGGCAAGCGGGCTCAGCGCAGTATGAGAAGATTTAGTTTCTGTGTAGTGGCGATTTAATTTCTGGCCAGCAGTCGGGAACAATCATGAGTCGCGTTTGTTCTTTATCTTTTTCGTGGGGGTGGTGCAGCCAAATCATCAATCCCGGTGCAACTTTTCGTTCTTTTTGTGCGCATTCATAAATACTGCGTATTTGATTTATTACGGCATCAGCGCCATCTGTATTGTGGTTTTCCGGTCCGGTAAGCCATTCCATTTTGTCGCATGATGTAAATGCGCTTTCGCTGCTGGGAACGATATCGAGAAACTCACTTATTTTAATCCAGCGTGCATGGAGTAGGTTTGGGTTGGTGTTTTCTGGGAGTTTGGTGATGAGGTTTCCGTTAAATGGGGTAAATAAGACGCCTTTTATAAAATGTAGGGATTCAATTTCTTCACGCTTTTCATTTTCATTCTTCAGGTTAAGAAATATTGCCTCTGTATCTTTGCGCTGTGGGAGCGGTAGTTGATGAGTCCGCATTCTTTCAAGTTTGATATCCAATCGGTCAATTGCATTGGGCCCGACCCAGGAGTGCCACTCGCGTTCACCGGATGCTGTTTGTAAAAAGAATTTCACGGCAATCTCTATATGGGTTAGGTAGGGTTTTGCATTCGCGATGATGAAGTCGCATTCGCCTATCGTTTGTTTTTCTCCCTGTGCACGAAAGTTTTTGTACACCTTATTTTTTTCTTCTGGTGAGTTCTCCAAATAAAAATTGAACAGGGATTCGCAATAAAGTCCCAGTCTGCGAAAGCGCTGTCGGTCGATTCCTGTGGGGATTATGTCGTTGGCAGCAATGTCTGCATCTACTGACCTGAGCCAGTTGACGAGATCGGCCTGCGACTCAGGGCTGGGGCAGGGGTGGTAGGCGGAAAATTCGCCCAAGGTTTGGTCAATGAGCGAGGGTGATAGCAGTAGCCACGCTAGGTCCCGTACGTATGGGTGTTGAAAATTCATCCAGAGGGGCTGGGTCATTATGTGCCTCGATTTCACTGTTTAAGTGATCATAGCAGGGCGGTCGTTTGATGTTATCTATTGATAATGCCCAATGTGCGGCGCGAGCTTCATCCGAGGCGGTGAAATCGCTTCGTCCTGTACCGTTCTCGTGTAAAATTAGCCCTCAACGATTGGTGGTCGCGTTTTTCCTTATTAAGCCGGTTTTAACTGTTTTTGGTGGTTATTTGACCTGTTTTGGAGCGTAAACCCGTTATAAATCCGTAGTTAAGGTCATCTATGAGTAAGTTTTCTACCATCGGCTTAATTGGCCGCTTGGCGAGTGAAAGTACAAAGGGTTCTCTACAGCGTTTAGTTTCCTTTTTGGAAAAACAAGATGTAACGGTGTTGATCGATGAGGAGACTTCCTCCGCGATGCCAGATTGCCCTTTGAAAATTCAACCACGCAGTGTGCTCGCAGATGAATGTGATTTGATCATTGTGGTGGGGGGGGATGGTAGCTTGCTGTCAGCTGCCCGTGCTTTTTCTGGTCACGACGTCAAAATCCTAGGGATTAATAGAGGGCGTTTGGGGTTTCTCACGGATATTTCTCCCGATGATATTGAGTACAAGGTCGGGGCAGTACTGGAGGGCAAGTACACCACAGAAGATCGTTGGCTCTTGAAGTCGGTGGTCAAGCGCGATGGTAAAGTGGTCTCCGAGGGTGTTGCGTTAAATGATGTTGTGGTCCACCCCGGTAAATTTATTCGGATGATCGAGTTTGAATTGTCAATAGATGATCAGTTTGTTTATCGCCAACGTTCTGATGGCCTGATCATATCCTCTCCCACTGGGTCGACGGCTTATGCGCTAAGTGGCGGGGGGCCGATCATGCACCCACAGCTTGACGCAGTTGTGCTGGTGCCAATGAACCCTCATACACTCAGCAGTCGACCGATTGTTGTGCATGGTGAGAGCGAAATTAAGCTGGTAATCAGTCGCTCTAACCAGCTTCACCCGCACGTGACGTGCGATGGGCAGACGCATGTTGTTTCTCAGCCAGGTGATGAAGTCTACATTTCGAAATCCGATCGCTTTCTTCATCTTGTTCACCCAGAAGGCCATGACTTTTTCGAAACCTGTAGATCAAAACTCGGGTGGGCCAGCCAAGCATCGTTAGGACAATAGGCGTATACGATTGAACTTTTCAGGTTATGACGTAATTGGTGATGTTCATGGGTGTGCAATTACACTCACGCGTTTATTAGTGAAATTAGGTTATGCAGTAGAGGACGGTGTTTTTCATCACCCGTCTCGCCAAGTTATTTTTGTTGGTGATATTGTTGATCGCGGGCCG
Source organism: Agarilytica sp. (assembly GCA_045430345.1). Lineage (GTDB taxonomy): Bacteria > Pseudomonadota > Gammaproteobacteria > Pseudomonadales > Cellvibrionaceae > Agarilytica. Next base: position 243,126 of record JAILXT010000001.1, read on the forward strand.
CGTATCCGCGAAGCATTGCATATCGTTAAAAACATGGTGGATGCCCGCACAGCCCAGTGCATTATGGGAAACCACGAATACAATATCTTGGGCTATATCACGCCCACGCCTGAAACCGAATCTTCAGATTCTGTCGAGTATGTTCGGGCTCATAATGCGCGACATAATCGCCTAATCGCTGAAACCTTAATGCAGTTTGCGTCGTACCCAGAAGAGTGGCGACTATTTTTGGATTGGTTTCGCACGCTCCCGGTGTATTTGGATATGGAGGGTTGCCGTGTTGTTCATGCGTGTTGGGACGATGCGTTAATTAAAGCCTTTGAGGCACAGCAGTTTGGCCCTGTGCTTGATAAAGCTTTTATGCAGCGTTCGTCCGACAAAAGCACATTAGAAGGGCGGTTTATGGATCGCCTCACGCGCGGCACCGACATGATTTTACCCGAGGGCCGGCGTATAAAAGGTAAAGATGGCTACGAGCGCAGGATGTTTCGGACCAAGTTTTGGTCAGAGACGCCGAGCGTATTCGAAGATGTGGTATTTCAGCCTGACCCACTGCCAGAAGACGTCGCGGCAATACCGTTGTCTGAAAAACAGAAGCAGGCGCTGATATATTACGGTGTAAATGAAAAACCGGTATTTGTCGGGCACTATTGGCTGCAAGGTAGGCCTAAGCCTTTACGCGATAATGTCGCATGTTTGGATTACAGTGCGGTTAAGTACGGCAGCCTTGTGGCGTATCGGTTTGACGGCGAGTCCCGGCTTGATCAATCAAAATTTGAATGGGTTGATGTGACGCCTGAATATAAAGGACACTAGGTTTTATTCATGTTATTTGGCGAGTTTCCTTTAAATCAAGACTTAAGTTTATTGAGTCGTAAGCTCCGGCAGTACAATATCGCCCATCGGTTTACCGAGGAGCAGGGGGTACAAAAACTTTGGCTGCAAGATGCTCGGCATGTTGCAGAGATCAATGCGTGGTTGACGGATATGGATAGCTTGGAGGGGGAGCCTCTTCAGGATACGCCGCATAACTCTTTATCCGCATCTCAAGGTCAATTTTCAATAGCGCCCGTGATGATCACATTGAGTATTATTTTATGTGGTGTGCTTGGTTACTTGTTGGTGTTCTTTAACGCGGTTGGCCCTGTTAATACGCTGCTTTTTGCGCCCTTATCGTACTTAATGAAAAGTGGTGAGCTATGGCGATTGTATTCACCGGTTTTTTTGCATTTTAGCGTCATGCACATTCTTTTTAATGCACTCTGGATCTGGGAGGTCGGTAAACGTTTAGAGCCCTTTATGAATAAAGGCCATTATTTTGGTTTATTTATTTTCTGTGGTTTAGTCTCAAATATTTTTCAGTATGTTTTTAGTGGCCAGATAATGTTTGGCGGGTTATCGGGTGTCGTGTACGGCTACTTTGGGTGTAATTTTGTTTTATATCGTCGTTGGCCGGTACCTAGGTTAATGTTACCTCCCGCAATATACGGTTTTATGCTGGTGTGGTTGGTTATTGGGTTTGCGGGGTTTATTGATTTTTTTATTGCGGGTCAGGTGGCCAATTGGGCGCATCTGGGCGGATTGCTGGCGGGTTTGGCTTACGCAGGGTTTTATAAAATCTTTGCGAAGCCTTTAGTTGCTAGTATGTAAATTGTCGACATCATCAGGTTTGTTAGCCTTATAAATCTATATGTTATTTAGAGATGAACTGAGATCTAAAAGTTGAATTAATCGAGTTAGGAATTATGGAATCAGATAAGTATACAAATGCTCTCACTCCCGAGATTATTGAGAAATTTAAAACAGCCGTCGAGATCGGTAAATGGCCAGATGGTAAAAAATTAACGCCGGAGCAAGTGGAAACCTGTATGCAGGCTATCATTACCTACGAGCATGCTCATGTTGATGAAACAGAGCGAACGGCGTACGTGCCGCCTAAAGCAACGCCCTGTGCACCAAAAGATGAAGAAGATGTCGTTAAATGGGAAAAGTAGGCGTAAGCCCCTAAAGTAATATTCATTGTGGAACAGATATTAGAGAGCTATCGGAAAAACTATGACAGATGCTAATCCTAAAGCGATTTACCTAAAAGATTATAAAGCGCCAGATTACTGGATCCATAAAACAGACCTATGTTTTGAACTGAATGACGATGTAACGCTAGTGACATCCACATTAAGTGTGGAACGGAATAGCGTGGCGGCGGAAGATGCAGCGCTCGTGTTGCATGGTAAAGCGTTAACGCTGGTTTCTGTCACGCTTAACGGGGTTGCGCTGCAGGATAGAGATTTTACTGTGGATGACGAATCACTCACGATCGCCAACCTAGAAAAGAACAATACCTTGGTGGTTGTGACCAAAATTGTGCCGCAGGACAATACCTCATTAGAAGGTTTGTACCGTTCTAATACGATGTACTGCACACAATGCGAGGCCGAAGGCTTTCGTAAAATCACCTATTACCTGGATCGCCCCGATGTAATGAGCGAGTTTACAACGAAAATTATTGCCGATAAAAAACCGTATCCCATACTGTTATCTAATGGCAATTTGATCGCGTCTGGTGATTTGGATGATGGTCGCCATTTCGCTACGTGGCATGATCCCTTTAAAAAGCCATGTTACCTGTTTGCATTGGTGGCGGGCGACCTTGCGTGTGTCGAAGATCAGTTTACGACAATGAGTTGTCGTGAAATCGCGATAAAAATTTATGTGGAAAATAAAGATCTCGATAAGTGTGCCCATGCGATTACCTCATTAAAAAATGCGATGAAGTGGGACGAGGATGTATACGGACGCGAGTACGACCTCGATACCTTTATGATCGTAGCTGTAGATGACTTCAATATGGGGGCGATGGAAAATAAAGGCCTCAATATATTCAACACTTCTTGTGTGTTAGCAAAACCGGAGACAACCACCGATGCAGGCTTTCAGCGTGTAGAAGGGGTGGTTGCTCATGAGTATTTTCATAATTGGTCTGGCAACCGGGTTACTTGCCGGGATTGGTTTCAATTGAGTTTAAAAGAAGGCTTTACTGTATTTCGTGATCAAGAGTTTTCAGCGGATATGGGGTCACGCACAGTGAAGCGTGTCGAAGATGTTGAAATGCTGCGCACCATGCAGTTTGCTGAAGATGCCGGGCCTATGGCGCATCCGGTACAGCCGTCTTCTTTTATTGAGATATCTAATTTCTATACCTTAACGATTTATGAAAAAGGGTCAGAAATTGTAAGGATGATTCACACATTGTTAGGCGATGCGTTGTTTCGCAAAGGGTCCGATGTGTATTTTGATCGTCATGATGGTGAAGCTGTAACGATCGAAGATTTTGTCGCCGCGATGGCGGAGGTTTCAGGCCGAGACTTTTCGCAGTTTATGAATTGGTATCGACAAGCGGCGACACCAGAATTGAAAGTACGTGGCGAGTATAACGAAGAGGCGTCGACCTTTACGTTGCATTTTTCTCAATCTTGTCGCCCAACAGCCGAGTGTGAAGATAAAAAGCCCACGTTAATACCGGTGTCGATGGGGCTTTTAGGGGATGCAGGTGCGTTACCGTTGCAAATCCAAACACAAGAAAAGAATTGTGAAACCGATGACAATACTCAAATCGTATTGGATATCACCGAAGCCGCACAGAGTGTCGTCTTTGAAGGGGTTAATGAGCCTCCCGTGCCTTCCTTGCTGCGCGGGTTTTCGGCGCCGGTAAAACTTAGCTATAACTATTCGCGTGATGACCTAGTACGATTGATGGCGAGCGATACCGATGGTTTCAACCGTTGGGATAGTGCTCAAAAGCTCGCGGGCCTAGTGATTAATGATGTTATGGCTGCATTGGTCAATGAGCCTGCGCCCTCGGTTGATAATCGATTAATTGACGCTTATAGAAGCATCTTAAGTGACGAAAGCCTCGATCCGGCAATGGTTGCGCTTATGTTAACGCTGCCCGCTGAAGCCGCGTTGGCAGAACAGTCGACCATTATCGATGTGGAAAGCATTCATCATGCGCGAAATCGTGTTGAACGGAAAATTGCTCAGGCCCTACGTGAAGAATTGTTGTCGGTATATCACCGCTTGCATTCGGATGGCCCTTTTTCTACTGACGCTGCAGAAGTCGCCAAGCGCAGTTTAAAAAATACTGCGCTGCATTATTTGATGGTTGGCGGTAAAGAGGACGCGATTGCACTTTGCCAGCAGCAGTTTACTTCGGCAAAAAACATGACGGATGAGTTGAGCGCGTTCACCGCCATTGTTCATTCGCCTAAGGCGTCGATCGATACTTTACGCCAGGAGTGCATTCAAGCTTTCTACGATAAATGGCAGCACGAAGCCTTGGTGATGAACTCTTGGTTTGCGGTACAGGCGACGAGCCCCGCGCCGGGCACCTTAGATAAAGTAAAGGTTTTAATCGATCACCCCGCATTTGATATGAATAACCCCAACAAAGTCCGAGCCGTAATCGCGACATTTGCATCCCGAAATACGATTAATTTTCATCGTTTGCAAGGTGATGGTTATGCATTCTTAGCGGATAAGGTGATTCATTTGAATGAAACGAATCCCCAGATCGCTTCCCGGTTGATTACGCCTCTTACGCGCTGGAAGCGCTATGACGATACGCGAAAAGGCTTAATGAAGGCGCAGCTTGAACGTATCGCATCTCAATCTGATTTATCGAAAGATGTGTATGAAGTGGTCACGAAAAGCTTGAATAATTAGCGCTATAGTTTTTCGCTAGCATAGGTTATTGATTCTATTTGGAGCGAATATATGCAACTTAAAAACAATGCATCAGGTTACGGCGTCGTCTCGGTAGGTTTGCATTGGCTCATAGCGATCGCTGTCTTCGGATTGTTTGCCGTGGGGCTATGGATGGAGGGTCTCGATTATACCGATGCTTGGTATAAAACCGCGCCGCATTGGCATAAAAGTACCGGTGTTATTGTTATTGCGCTGGTGATATTTCGTTTTGTGTGGCGTATGGCACAGCCGCGCCCAGAAGAGCTGCCTACACATGCATCATGGGAGCGTTGGCTTGCTCGTATTGTCCACTATGCGTTGTATTTACTGTTGTTTCTTATGTTGCCCACGGGCTACCTTATTACCACGGCGAAAGGGCAAAGCTTAGAGGTGTTTAATTGGTTCTCGTTACCGGCGACGGTTGTTGGTATCGATAACCTGGAAGATATTGCTGGCGAAATTCACGAGCTTATAGCATTTTCAGTTATGGGTATTGTGGTCTTACATGTATGCGGCGCACTAAAACATCATATTATCGATAAAGATTCGACGCTCCGCCGTATGCTGCCGTAACGAATACACTATTTCACGAATAGGATCTTTAGGTGAACTTACAAAAAATACTATGTGGGATTTCGTTTGCTTTACTTTCGTCGTTATCGGTTGTTGCCGATGAGGGGAGGGCTGGTGTTGAAGCCTTGCCGTCTGAGTTGAGAGCACTGATTAAGTCCGAGATGAACTCCTTGGATAAAGGCTTTAAGTCACTTTTTACCGCGTATTACTCGGGTGATACTCAGGAAGTCGTTGCCATTGCAAAAGAGATACAGGCGAGCTTTGTATTAAAGCAGGCTCTCTCGCAAGCGCAGAAAAAGACCTTGCACGCGGTACTGCCGGCGGACTTCCTTCATAAGGATAAAGAATTTCATTATTTTGCGGGCATGCTTGCGCATACGGCAGAGATGGGTAAGGACGAGCTTGTCGGTTTTTACTTTTCTAAACTAGCGGATGCGTGCACACAATGCCATGCAAAACATGCGACTCACCGTTTTAACTTCTCGCAGAATACAAAAGTGAAAGATCATCATCACTGATTTTTACAAATGATGTCGATGCGTTTCTATTTTTCTAAGTCTACCCGTCAATAATGAGGCATGTGTTATGAAAATGTTTGTAGCTACCTTTAAAAAAATGATCGTAAGTTGTTGTGTTGTTAGTCTGTTCTCTCTTGGTTCGTTAACTAGTTTTGCTGCTGAAAATAGTTATCAAATAGATGTGAAAGGGGCGCATGCCTTTGTTCAGTTTAGGGTGAAGCACCTGGGGTACAGCTGGTTGTACGGCCATTTTGATCGTTTTGATGGCGAATTTGTTTACGACCCAAAAGATGACAGTAAAAACAAAGTGTCGGTAACGGTGGATGTGACAAGCCTTGATAGTAATCATGCTGAGCGTGACAAACACTTGCGGGCAAAAAAATATCTGAACACTGATAAGCATTCCGAAGCGAAGTTTGTGAGCACGAAATACGAAACGGTTTCTAAAGATAAAGCGAAGCTAACCGGCAAACTAACATTGCTAGGCGTAACCAAGGAAATTACGCTCGATGTTGATGTTATCGGCGGCGGAGATGATCCCTGGGGTGGTTACCGTCAAGGTTTCGAGGGTAAGGCGACTATCCAAGCTTCTGATTTTGGTATGAAAGCGAATGTAGGCGAGGTTGAGCTTATTTGGTCTGTTGAAGGAATTCTTAAACAGAGCGGTGACTGTTTTATTACAGATTGTTGATAGAGAGCTTTTAATAATTAAGTTCTGGATATACCACAATGGGTACACTAATACCGGTGTGTCCTTTGGCTGAGCCGGAATTGTCTCTTCAAGCACGCTCTCATTATTTTCGCCCCCCGTTAGTTGGAGTTCCATGGAAACAGTAGCGATTCTAGTTGATGTACAGAATATTTATTACACGACCAAGTCCGCGTATAAGCGCAACTTTGATTACAATAAATTTTGGGCAGAGGTAACGCACAACCGGAATGTGGTGAAGGCGGTTGCTTATGCGATTGATCGAGGCGATGAAAAACAGAGACAATTCCAAAACATCCTCAAAGCCATTGGCTTTGAAGTAAAGCTAAAACCTTATATTCAGCGTTCAGACGGATCTGCAAAGGGGGATTGGGATGTTGGCATTACATTGGATGCAATTGAGTATGCAGAGGAATGCGATAGGATTGTTTTGGCTTCAGGTGACGGCGATTTTGATGTCTTGATTAAAAAAGCACGGAGTAAATATGGTGTTACTGCCGAGGTGTATGGTGTACGCGATTTTACTGCATCAAGTCTTATTGACGCGGCGTCAATTTATCACCCGATTGGATCGTCATTGCTTTTGTAAAAATTGGGTCGAAATAGTGCCGTGTTATAGCGTCATCACCTAAAAAGGAACGCTATTTCTCTTTCTGCGCATCCGGAAACGCATCAGGTTTTTCAATAGTCGTATTTTGACGATCCAGTACACCTACATCTAGTACCGGCGAGGCATCGATGTGTTGCGCATCCATCATTTGAGCGATGCGTTGAAGGGAGGAGATAATCATTGTCTGTTCCCATTCTTGCAGATCGCCAAATTGCCTGGTGAAGTGATCCTGCAGTGGGATAGGTGCTTCTTTCAGCGTTTCAGCGGCCTGATCAGTGAGGTATGCATGTACCTTCCGTTTATCTTCTTTTGAACGCTCTCTATACACGAGTTCTCTTTTCTCTAGCCTATCAAGAATACTGGTCACAGTGGCTTGGCTAAGGCTAATTTCATTGGCCAGCTCACCAATACTGGCGTCGCCTTTGTCTCTAATCGTTTGAAGCAACAGGATCTGGGGTGCCGTAAGGCCCGTCGTTTTAGCTAGATGTTTAGAGTGAAGGTCGGTGGCGCGGATAACGCGTCTTAGTGCGACCAATACAGCTTCAATACTGTTCAAAAGCGTTTCCCGGAATAAGTGTTCTGTAGAGGCATTATATAGAACCGCTCCAAGAACAGAAGTCCTCCTAAGCTGATTGCGAGTAATGTTTGAATAGGCGCCAGCATCTATCTAGTAGAGCGATATCGATTTCGGGGTGCAGGGCCTATGTTGTGAACAGGTGAGTTGATGGACGAATATTGCTTAGAGTACAATATTTAGTGTTCTAAGCAAATATTGACATTTTCTCCGATTAATCGTCCTTTTTTTGTAGAAATATGGGTTCTATCCCTATTTATTGTTTAGAGTACAAATTAAATGGTTCGATTTTGGAGACGTTTTGTCTAGCTTAGAAAATATTGTTTTCAGGCCCCCGATGCTTGAAGATGGGATGGATATATATAACCTGGTAAAGAATTGCCCTCCGCTGGATACGAACTCCAGCTACTGTAACCTGCTCCAAAGCAGCCATTTTTCAGATACCTCGGTCGCCGCTGAAATCGACGGGACCCTCGTAGGATTTATCTCCGGTTATATTGTACCGGGCCGACAAGATACCCTGTTTATTTGGCAAGTGGCTGTTGCCGCTTACGCCAGAGGTTTAGGTTTGGCGTCAAGCATGCTGACTCAGATTGTTTCTCGCCCACAATGCTGTGCGGTCGACTATTTAGAAACGACTATTACTGAAGATAACAAAGCTTCCTGGGCGCTATTTGAGCGTTGGTCACAAAAACAATCAGCCAATTTCGAGTCATCCGAGTGGATGGATAAAGAAGCCCATTTTTCCGGTTTGCACGACTCTGAATCACTCGTGCGTATCGGTCCATTTTCCCACCCTATAAACCCCATCACAGAGAAATAAATGAAAATTTTTGATGAGATCGAATCCGAAGTTCAAAGCTATGCTCGTTCATTTCCGAGGGTCTTTAATCGCGCAAAAGGCGAATTAATGTGGGATGAAGAAGGCTGTGAGTATTTGGATTTTTTGGCGGGGGCAGGTACTTTAAACTATGGCCACAATAACCCCATCTTTAAAGAGATCTTACTCAAATATATTCAAAACGATGGCATTACCCATGGTTTGGATATGCATACCAAGGCAAAGGGTGAATTCTTACAGGCATTAAATGATAAAATTCTAAAGCCTCGTGGTATGGAATATATGGTGCAGTTTACGGGCCCAACGGGAACGAATGCCGTAGAAGCCGCGATGAAAATTGCGCGTAACGTTACGGGTCAGCAAAATATTGTCACGTTCACCAATGGGTTTCATGGTGTGAGTCTGGGGGCATTGGCCGCGACCGGAAATTCTCATCATCGAGATGCCGCTGGTGTGAGCTTGAGTGGCACTCACAGGATGCCTTATGACGGGTATCTAGGTGAGAATATCGATACCACAGAATATTTGGATAAAGTTTTGTCGGATTCCAGTAGTGGTATCAACTCACCTGCAGCCGTGATTGTGGAGACTGTTCAAGGAGAGGGCGGTATTAACGTTGCGAGTGTTGAATGGTTAAGAAACCTTCAAACAGTTTGCCGAAAACACAATATCTTATTAATTATCGATGATATCCAGGCTGGCTGTGGTCGTACTGGGGATTATTTTAGTTTTGAAGAGGCGGGTATTGAGCCAGATATTATTACGCTATCTAAATCTTTAGGTGGTTATGGCCTACCATTTGCGGTGGTATTGATGAAACCGGAATTAGACCAATGGAAACCGGGCGAGCATAACGGTACTTTTCGGGGGAATAACTTGGCTTTTGTGACGGCCAAAGCTGCACTTGATCATTATTGGTCTGATGATAAATTCTCAGAAGATATCAAACGCAAAGGGCGATATGTTTCAGAGCGACTTGAAAGCATCGTGAAAGAGTACGGCGAAGGAAATTTTACCACCAAGGGCCGGGGTATGTTTCAAGGGATTAACTGTGTTAATGGTGATATCGCGGGAAAAATCACAAGTAAAGCATTTAAAAGTGGGCTTATTATTGAAACCAGTGGTGCGGACGATCATGTTGTGAAATTTCTATGCTCATTAATTATTAGCGATGAAAATTTAGAAAAAGGCATCGATATTGTCGAAGAGGCTATTAGGGAGGTCTGTGCGAAAGAAGATATTCCTGAAGAAGATATTTACTTTGAAGAACGTTTGACGGGTCAAAAGTAACCCTTAAAACTTAGTTTTATATTTATTGATCTTGCTTTTAAGATCTGACGTTTTAGATAGTAATCATTATCCATAGCAGGTACTTTAATGATCGTACGTACTTTATCCGAGTGTAATCAAAATGGCCGTAGAATAGTATCTCCCGATGGCAATTGGGAGAGTACGCGGTTGCTTCTCAGCGATGATCAAATGGGCTTCTCCTTTCATATTACCACTATTTATGAAGGTGCCGATTTTCAGATGCATTATCAGAATCACTTAGAGTCGGTTTATTGTGTTTCCGGGGAAGGCGAAGTGGAAACATTGGCCGATGGGGAAAAGTACCCAATCAAGCCGGGTACAATTTACGTTCTTGATAAAAACGATAAGCATATTCTGCGGGCGTCAAAAGAAATGGTGATGGCCTGTGTTTTCAATCCGCCGCTTAACGGCAAAGAGGTTCATAATGCCGAAGGCGCATATGAATTAAATGCGGAAGCAATAACAGAATAATTATAACGATAGGATGGTATGTTCGGTTCGCTTAGTGTGTCGTTTAGTTAACGATACCAACGGAACGGTAATTAATTTCATACTAGGGTGCTCTAATGGTTCTTTCATTCGTTGGTTTTTTACTGCTATTTACGTTAATTGGCTTGTCGTCGGCATGGCGTAGCCGGGGCACAAAAGAAGATTACTACTTGGCCGGTGGCAGTGTGCAGCCTTGGTTGGTCGGCTTATCTGCCGTAGCGACCAATAACAGCGGTTACATGTTTATTGGTGTTATCGGGTATACCTATGCGACGGGGTTGGCCTCCATCTGGCTGATGATTGGCTGGATACTGGGGGATTTTATTGCGTCGTTATATGTTCATAAGCGTTTGCGAATTGCGGCTAACAGGACAGGAGAGATTAGCTACGCAGGCGTTCTCTGCAATTGGTTTGGTCAAAAACAAGGTTCCTTGCAACGTTTAATCGGCACCATCTCATTGCTGTTTTTGTTAACTTATGCGGCCGCTCAGTTAGTTGCTGGGGGCAAGGCGCTGCATGTTTTACTGGGGTGGCCGCAGTGGTCTGGTTCGGTTGCGGGCGCTGTTTTGGTGAGCCTCTATTGTTTTTCTGGTGGTATTCGTGCGTCTATTTGGACTGATGCCGCTCAATCTATCGTGATGATTCTCGCGATGGGTACACTGTTAGTTGTTGCCTTAACGAATTTAGGTGGTGTCAGTAGTGCGATTGAACAAATGCAGGGCGTGGATGGTTTTATGGCGTGGGTGCCAACGGATCTAGTGGTTCCGGGTTTTGTCGGCGGCGCGTTGTTTATACTAAGTTGGTTAGTCGCGGGTTTATCGGTGATTGGGCAGCCCCATATTATGGTGCGCTTCATGACTTTGGACCGTTCAGAAAATATGGGTAAAGCCAAAGCCTGGTATTACTTATGGTTCACTGTTTTCTATTGTATGGCGACCGGCGTGGGGCTGCTTGCGCGTATTTATTTACCGGATGTAGGTACTTTTGATGCTGAATTGGCTCTTCCAACAATGGCGCAACAGTTACTGCCGTCTGTTCTGGTTGGTCTGGTACTAGCCGGTATTTTTGCCGCAACAATGTCAACGGCAGATTCTCTGGTGCTCAGTTGTTCTGCGGCATTGACCCACGACATACTCCCTAGAAAGGTTGAAAAAACCTTATTGTTAAAAATCACCACTATTTTGATTACCGGTGTTGCCTTGTTATTAGCGCTCATGAATAACGAGAGTGTTTTTAGTATGGTCCTTATTGCATGGTCTGGGCTAGCGAGTGCTTTTGCTCCTTTATTGTTATTTTTGTGTTTGGGTAAACAGCCTTCGCAAGCCGTCAGTATGGTTGCGGTGATTAGTGGTTTTGTTGTCGCGTTTGCTTGGCGACAATTTGGTTTTCACGGCATGCTTTATGAGGGTTTGCCGGGAATGTTAGCGGGGTTCGTCGTTTTATTTGTACATGAAATAAAATCGGGCCGTAGCAAAGCGGCCTAGTGTAGCCGCGCATATCTAATTTCATGCCTCATTAAAAAGAGGCATCGCACTGATACTGCCCTCGATGTTTTGAATCACCGATCGGTATTTTTCTGAGTTTATATCCGTAAACTGATCCTGAAATGATTGATCGCTTAGCCCTTCGGGCAGCGCATCAATCGCGGGGAAGAAGTCCCCTTCTTTTATTGAACTTGCCACGCGCTGCTGAAGGGTTTTGGCTTGCTGGGTATTCTCGATCGCAAATTCGGCAAAACGTATGCCGGTTAAGTCTGCCGCTATATCGGCAAAGCTAAACCCACTGCCGCCTTGGTCGGTATCTAATATCTCTTTTGCTTCGCCTAATGAAAAGCTCATACCTTTTTCAGACAGAATATGAAGCGCCATGGAATAAACAAAGTGTTTCGCTAGGTCGTGGCGATTATTGAGCGTCAGCATCGGTTGATAGGTGGCGTTTAGTCGGTGTACTTTTAGGTCTTCCACAAAATGACGAAAGGTCCCAGGGGCAACTTGCACGGCGAGGGCGTATAGCGCCGCTAAATTTTCATCTTTCGCAGACAGTGCATTAATGCTCGTTTGCGCTTCCGCTTCTTTCATTAGTGCGTGTATATACCGAGCCACAGAGATATTTTGTTTCGCGGTGGCACGTGTTAGATCCACTAGAAAATCTAAATAATGTTGTATGCGTTGGGTATTAAAGTCTAAGGATTGTCCTGAATAGGCACTAAAGCGTTTCGCGGCTTTGGCAAACCCGTGTTGCAAGGTACTGGGGGGAGAGAAGCTCATGGATATCATCTCGTCATGAATTCTCACGTCGTGTATCCCTGAAATAATGTTAGTCCCGTAGTGTTTGCCTAGTAAGACATGAACAGACTTTTCAAAAATTGTGTTGGTAAATGACCTAGACAGCACAAAGGAGCTGACTTGCCCGCTGCGCCACAGGATACCGTGTTGAGACTCCAAGAGTATGGCTTTGGCATTGAGGTAGTAATACCGCCCCAGCAGTGGGACACGAAAGGAGAGGGTGAATATCGCTTCGCTTGAGTGGATGTCGACATTGCCATCCACACGGTTGTTTGCACGTTGAACAAAGCGAAGCGCGCTACGGAGTTCGTTTTGGCTGGCGTAGAGTGATGTACCGCTTTTGGTATTGATCAGCTGTTTGCTGACGCGTTTTAGAAAACTTGTGGCAGTTTTTAGGTCACTATTACTGAGCTGGGCGGTATTGTTATATTTGGCATTTTTGTCCAGCAGAAGAGAGAGAAGAAGTACACCAATGAGGATTAGCGCTCCTGAGCCCCACAAGACTATTTTGATTACTGTCCTGAATAGGCGCTGCCAATTTGCCTCTTTGAATATCGACACAACAGAATCAAAATTGAGGCCTTTGGGTAACATACTGCTAGGATAGATCCCGTTGTTATTGTCGTGCTACGTGGTTGATGCATTGATCAACATTCTTGGCTGCCGGCGGAGTAAACGTTCTTACTTAAAGCCACTCCCTAAATCCAATAGGGCGAGCGTAAAATGTACGGGAAGAGGTGTCAACTGCTATACGCGGAGTCTGCCTCTCAGTGTGGAATAGCGCTAAGTTCTGGTGACGTTATTTCCCGTAAAGCCCCTCGAGTTTTGTGCCCTTTTCCTTGTTCCTTTGCTTAGAAATAAACGTTTTGAGTAAGGCGGCCAGCTTGTTCCCGTCAACCTTGTTGCTGTCAGACTGCGCATCGACGGCATACAGCGATGCGTCGAGGGTTTTTAGTGCAAGTGTAATCTCAGCTTCGCCTATCAAACGGGCGATATCGTCGAGCGTTTTGGGCGTTTGGTGTGGCCAATATAGCGGAGCCCAGGTGAAGAGGGCTGCACGAATGTCATGGCCGGCGCCTTGTTGGCATTTTGTCAGCAGTTGAGAGAAAGCCTTTTTCGCGATAGTGGATTCTCGCTTACCAGGGTTCAGGCGTATATCGTTTTGCTCGGCGGTCTTTCTCAGCTTTTCACGAATAAACAATAGCAATGTTACGAGCAAGAAAAATAGCAGCGCATATTTCTGTATCTTCTGCGAGCGCACTTTCGCTTTTAAGGTAAGGATTTCGTCGTTCAAGGACTCTGCCAATGCAGATGTTTGCGCATTATTTTGCACGGTATTCGGCGCGGATGAAGCGCTTGTTTGGGGATAGCTATTGCCGTTGCCACTGTTCGCGCTGCCCTGGACGCTAATGGTGCGTTCAGGGACTGCGGCCCACTGTAAGGTATTGGTGCTGCTATCCCACCACGGAATTTTTATCGCGGGCAGGGTGACGCTTCCCGCACTGTTGATAACCACGGCGCTACTTTCTTTACGCGTAGCGGTAAATCCTTGGTCCAGTTTCTCATCATTAAGCTCTGGCTTGTCGCCATATATTTTCATTTTACCTGTGGGCTTAGCGTTCCATATTACCGGGAGTTGAGCGGAGGTTAGTCCCTCAACTTTCAAGGTCAGTGTGCGCGTCATGGGTTCGCCCACAGTCATTTGATTGGGGTCACTACTCCATGTTTCTTCTAGCGTAACGTCCTGAGCGGGGAGCCAAGTGTATTGCGTAGGGAAAGTGTCCGGTTGGGGGAGAACGGTGATGGTGTGACTTTTTGTCCGTTGACGAATGGCTTTATTTCGCCCTGAAAACCCTAAAAAGGAACGATTATTGGTCGTGGGAATACTAATTGTCCAGGCAAGGGAGGGGATTTCGAATTCGCCGCTTTCTTGTGGGAATAACGCATAACTGTATTCGGCTACCCGATATAGTTGACCATTTATCCGGTGATTAAATTGCTTTTCAGGCAATGCGTCGACAACGACGTTTGGAATAACAAGGGGTTGTGCTTCCACGGAGTTAACATTACGCGAGAAGAATAAGCGATAACGTACGATGAGCTGTTCTTGTACGAAGATTTTTTCTTTATCGACGACAGTGTCGAGAAAGACTTCTTTTATTTTTCCTGCGGGCAATTGTTTTTCCGGAGTGACGGTCACTTCAACCGCGTCACTAATAAGACTGCCCAGACGAAAAGAGGGAATAATCAGTTTCCCTTCGCTTTTGGGGTCTAATACAAGGGTCCAATCGGTATACGAGGAGACTTGCCCGTTGACCACACTGTACTGATTACTTTGTTGACGAGAGCGAATGTGAAATTGCGTTTCTAGCTGGGCGAAGCTTGGTGCGGCTTGCTGTCGTTCACCTGTGTAGCGAACGGTGAGGACTACTGATTCATTAATGCTGATAACGGTTCGGTCGACGATGGATGTCAGGTTGTCGTTATTTGCGAGGCTATTCACTGACAAAAACACAAGAGACATGAATAGCCACTTGATTGCGTCAGTAGGGAATCTACGAGTCATAGTCTTACCAGCGTTCTTCATTTTCGTTTGCGTCGGGAGATCGAAGTTGTCGATCAAACGATTCTCGACGACGTTTATTGTATTCGTATCGAAATTTTTCTCGGAGCAAGCCGCTAGGGTCATCCGGTACTTTGCGCAGCCATTGTTCCAAGGATTGTTGTTGTTCCATTTCTTCTGGCGACATCTGGCGTTGCATCATTGTGCCTTCGCCATCGGTGTCATTTTCGTCTTGGTTCTGATCTTCTGGCTTGACGAGGGTACTTTTTTCTTGCTCTTCGTTTTCGCCTTCTTCACCGTCTTTTTTTTCTTCCTCAGTTGAAAGGGCTTGTTTGTTGTCTTGTTCTTCGTCTGAACCGTCTTGATTGTAGTGTTTGTCTAAAGCGTCTTGTTTATCTTGGCTTTGTGATTCTTCTTCACTTATTTGTTGTTTCTGATCAGATGCTTCGCCGCCTTCTTGATTTTCAGCGCTATTTTTTTGTTCAGAATTTTCGCCTTGTTCACCTTGGCTTTGCTCTTGTGACTGTGAGGATTCTTGAGATTCATCCCCTTGTTGTTTTTCGCCATCTTGTTGTTGCTGACCATCCTGGTTTTGTTGGTTCTGTTCCGAGAGGGACTTCAGCTGTTCGGCAATGCGAAGGTTTTCCTGTGCTTCCGAAAATTCTGGTTGAAGTGTTAATGCTTCTTTATATGCGTGAATCGCAGGGTCGTATTCGCCTTTTTGCGTTAAAGCATTGCCTAGATTGAATTTATCTTGCGCGGAGCTGCCTTCTTGAAAGTGCGTGATGGCCTCGTCGAAGTTGCCCGTCTTATAGTTGGCAATGGCCTTCCACTCGGGGTCTTTGAATGTGTCGGCGGCTTCTTCCGTTTGGTTTTGTTTTAATAGCTGCTGAGCTTGTTGATCTTGAGTTTGCCACAGTCCTTGCCAGGTTATTTGTAGATCAAGCGCGTAGGACGGACTTGGGTAAAGGTTAAGCGCCAGGCATAAACATAGTATCCAGCCTTTTCGAAACATCAGGGCAGCGAAGGGTAAGCAGAAAATAACGAGCCACTGACCATATTCAATCCATTCATCACTGGTGCGCAGTGTGTCACTTTCTTCTTGTTCGAACTGTTTAAAGCCAAAGTGTTGAATGGACGCAATATCGCTATCGTCGTTTGAGAAGGGGATGTAAGTCCCGCCCATTTTTATTGCCGCTTCAGATAATAGTTGGTGATTGACTTTTGCGATGACGATTTCACCCTGTTTATTTTTTGCAAATCCACTGTCTGGGATGGGGATAGGGCTGCCTTCGCTGGTGCCGATTCCCCATACCGTGACTCGGTGGCGGGTATCTGCGGTAAGTAATTCGAGCTCACGAAGGGCGCTGTAAACAATATCATCGGTGAGAAATACAATATCACCTTCTAGCACGCCGGTTTCTTTTAAGAGTTCATTGGCGAGCGAGAGTGCTTGTTCTGGGTTGCTCCCTGGTGTGGGTAATACCCCTGGGGACAATCCATGTAGCATGCTCTTAATTGTTTTTGTATCGTCGGTTAGCGGCGTAACGACGTGGGCATCACCCGCGTAAGCGATGAGTGCAGTGACGCCATCTTTTCGTGTGTTCAATAAGTCATGTAGCTTTAGGCGAGCACGAGTAAGGCGGGAGGGTTTTATATCTTCCGCATACATGGAGGGCGATAAATCCCACAGTATGACCAGGGCGGAACTGTCGCGTTGCACCGGCTGGGGTTGTTTTTCCCACGTTGGCCCTGCAAGTGCGAGTATTGCAATAAGCCACAAAATACAAAGACCGATAATCGGTAGCTTTTGTTTTGGCGATATTCTTCCCTCGATAAGGTAGGGGAGTAATTTTGCGTCGATCAAGGAATGCCATTGAGATTGACGCTGGGTGTTCCACAGCAAGCCAACGGCTATAGCAATGCTGGGAATTACCGCAAGTAACCACCAGGGGCGAATAAAATGAAATTCGGTTACGATTGTTTCCACCTAGTTCACCTCGTCACGCATGTATCGAAAAAGGAACGGGGCAAAGGCTGAGTAAGCCGCATAGATAAAGCTCAGGAATATCGCGAAGGCTAAGGGCCAAAAAAATAAGTTTTTTGTGGGGCGAAAAGTTTCTTCATCTTGCTCCACAGGTTCTAACTCATCTAATAGCGCATATATTTGTGCGAGTTCTTTTGGGTTTTTCGCGCGGAAATACTGCCCGCCAGTGGTTTCGGCGATGTAGCGAAGAGTGCCTTCATCCAAATCCAAAGAAGGGTTAATGCGCTGCGAGAAAAATCCGCGTTGCTGAATCATTTCATCCGCCCCAACACCAATGGTGTAGATTTTAACGTTGGCTTGCTTGGCTAAATCAGCGGCCTGACGCGGCAGTACTTCACCGGAGGTGTTATCCCCATCGGTTAACAATATAAGTACGCGTTGTGATTCTGGGCGGTCTTTTAGGCGTTTAATCGCAAGCCCTATGGCATCACCAATGGCGGTGCGCTTTCCGGCAAAACCCAATTGGGCTTCTTGCAGTAAACGGTTAACGGTTTTTCGGTCGAAGGTGAGCGGGGCCTGTAAATATGCTTGGCTGCCGAATAGAATTAGGCCGAGGCGATCGTTAAGTCTGCGTTCTAAAAAGTCACCAACAACATACTTTACAACATGGATGCGCTGAATTTGCTGACCTTCAATCATCATGTCGGTTTGTTCCATACTGCCGGATATATCCACAGCAACCAATAGATCTCTACCACTGGCGGGTACGGTAACGGCTTCGCCAATGATTTGGGGTTTTGCGCCAGCGCAGATTAATAACACCCAGATAAGGACTAGCAAAACTAATTTAACCCACGAGTGTTGGTGGGAGAAGTTCTGGGTTTGGCTTAGCGCCATTTCTGCACGCTTGAAAAAAGGGACGCGTATCGCAGCTTCTTCTCGCTGTGACGCGGGCGCAAAATACAGCACCAATATAGGCAGCACGATACATAAAAATACCCAGGGAAGGCCAAAACTAAACATGGGCTTCCTCGCTATGTAATCGACTCGTGCGAAGGGTTTTACTGTTGACTTTGTGTTGGCGAATCCAGCGTTTGCTCGATGCGATAAAGTTAATGGTATCAATCGTGTCGGACGAGGGGGCGTAAAGCTGGGCCTCTAACGCGGTTGCAACGTGTTCTTCAAATATCGTTTTGCCTGCACTGGTATTTAATAACTTAATCCACTGAGCACCGTATATCCCTGCTGACGTTGCTCTTGAATGAGGGTAGGCAGTGAAAAAGGTCCGCTTCAAAACATGGAGTGTGTGCAGTATTTTTTCTTGCGCGGACAAATCGGTGTCTGATTCGATGCGCGATATTTCGTGTAGTGCGGCTTTACGATACTTTCTTTTTTGAATCAAGGTTATAAGGAGATGTGTTGCGGCTGTGCAGATCGCTGCGATCAATAAAAATAAAACCCACCAGCCTATCGCAGGGGGCCAAGCGCCAATGGGCGCAGGTGGTATAACATCATGCAGTTTTGCCAAAAGCTCCGCTCTTGGATCGGCCATGCCTGGCGCCTGTACCATAGATAGGAAAGAAGCCATAAATTCTTTGATCATGAACGGCCACCTCGTTTGGTGGTGCGTCGGGCACAAAACAGATCTTGCATTAGTGCGGTAGTCGATTGCTCAACGGATGTCGATGCGAAGTTTACGCCGGCTTGGTTGCACGCCTTACGTAAGGAAAATTGCCTGTTTTCAAAGGCTGAATGGTATGTTTGCGAGAACTGTTGAGACTGCCCGCCTAAGTTAAGTTTTTCATCGCCATTTGTAATGGAAAGAAATTTATCCGTGGGCAGTTTTGATTCCAGTGGATCAAATAGTTGAATCGCGGTGACATCACAATGCCGAGAAAGTACGGCTAGGGGTTCTTTGCACGGATCATTAAAGTCATGAAAGTCGCTGATAATAAACACCGCGCTGCCAGGTTTGGCGACGCGTCGTATATCGTTCAGCATATCCTCCATCGAGAATTGTGGGTTCCCAATAGGGCTATCGAGTTGCTGGTTATATTCCACTAATTCGTGGATAAAGCTTAACGCGGAATGTTTGCCTCTACGCGCACGCGAGTCGGTTTGCTGAGTGTCGGAAAAAATAAAGCCGCCGATACGATCGTTGTTTTGCAGCGCGACCCAGGCTATCACCGTGGCGATTTTTGCCGCAAAAACGGATTTAAACTGTGTGACGCTGCCGAAAAACATTGGAGAGCGTTGGTCTACCAAAATGTAAACGGGGCGTTCACGTTCTTCTTGAAACAGTTTGGTGTGGGTTTTTTGTGTGCGTGCTGTGACGCGCCAATCGATATTACGAATATCGTCCCCTGGCTGATAGGGCCTTACTTCTGAAAACTCCATACCGCGCCCGCGAAAGCTGGAGCGACTATCGCCGTCCATCATTGCCACACTTTTACGGTTGTTTTCTAAACTGAGTTCTTTGGCGACGTGACGCAACTTCAGTAGCGCATCTACATTGACGTAGACGCCTTCAGGCGCTGCGCTTTTATTTGGTCTAGTTGTGATCGGCATAGCGTGCGATGAACGTGTTAAGCAACGGGTACGCGTTGTATCAGTTCGTCGATGACTTTGTCCGGCGTAATGCCATTGGCTTCTGCTTCAAAGCTCAGAATCAAACGGTGGCGAAATACGTCGTGCAGTATCGCGCGGACATCGTCTGGGCTCACATAATCGCGGCCTTGTAAGTAAGCATGGGCGCGTGAACATCGGTCGAGGCTGATGGTTGCCCTTGGGCTTACGCCAAATTCTAACCAGCGTTCTAGGTCTTCCCCGTAGGCCGTTGTTTGACGAGTGGCCTGAGTCAATTGCACGATATATTCTTCAACCGCTTCAGACATGTGAATGCTTAACGCTTCTTCTCTCGCCTGGAATAGGGTTTCTTGCGTCAGAATATCGCTGAAGTCAGAATCGCTGCTGTTTTGGCTGGCTTCGCGGCGGCTGAGTCTTAATATTTCTCGTTCGGCTGCCGCATCCGGGAAGTCTACGCGTACGTGCATCAGGAAACGATCAAGCTGAGCTTCCGGCAATGGGTAGGTGCCTTCCTGCTCGATGGGGTTTTGCGTTGCCATTACTAAAAACAGTTCTGGTAATGGGTACGTGGTTTTACCCACGCTGATTTGGCCTTCCGCCATGGCTTCTAGCAGGGCGGATTGCACCTTCGCTGGGGCGCGGTTAATTTCGTCCGCGAGCACCAAGTTGTGGAATATGGGGCCTTGCTGAAAGTCGAAGGTGCCGGTTTCTGGGCGGTAGATGTCGGTACCGGTGATGTCGGAGGGGAGCAGGTCTGGGGTGAACTGAACGCGGTGGAAGTCGCCTTCAATGCCATCCGAAAGGGTTTTAATGGCTTTTGTTTTTGCTAGCCCGGGTGCGCCTTCAACCAAAAGGTGACCATCTGCAATCAGCGCAATGAGCAAGCGTTCCATGAGTGCTGGCTGGCCAACAATTTGAGTTTCCAGCCAAGTCAGAAGTGATTGTATTTGGGTAAGTGTCGACATCGATAATCTCTTGTGTTCTTTATTTCAGCTTTTTATTTTGCAAATCTAGGCGCCATGCTACCCGATGATGGGCGTTGAATCTGGATAAATTTTTAAGTTTCCAAATCGCGCGGATTCTAGACAGCAGCTTCAATCCGAGAGTTCCCGTGGTATCGCCTTCAAATACGGGAAAACTTGTTCAAAATTAAGGCCTTTCACGCGTAATCTCCCCAAATTTATGAACTATTCTTATGTAAGGTCTGATTCATTAATATCAATAGTCTCCCGACCATAAAATAACGGTAAGAATAACGAGAGGAAGCCTGTGGAAATCAATGCTAGCCACGTCGAAAACCGCACTGGATTGATTAAAAGTCATACAAATCTAGCAAATAAAAAACTTAAATCTGAGGATGCTAAAGCCTTTCTCGGATTCGCGAATCCATACCTTAAGTATTTTCCTGTGGATGCCTGGGTGGGCAGAGAGATAAGTGACCTTCATGGTTTTTTGTATGGCGTATATGTTTCCATTCAAAAGGGCTTAAAGGGAAGTGGGCGGGTCAGCGTATTTAACCCGAACCTCGAAGAACATGGTTGGATGTGTGGTCGTACGGTCATCACCGTCTTGCAATCGGATATGCCCTTTTTAGTGGACTCTATTCGTTTAGAGTTGAACCGACGAGATATCCCCATCTATGTGGTACAAAGTTCTGTATTCGCGATTGATCGCGACGGAAGAGGGAAGTTTAAATCGGTCGTCTCTGACAAGTCTGGCGCCGATAAGGCTAAAAAAGAAGCGCTGATCTATGTTGAAATCAGTTTACATACCGAAGATGCTCAGCTGGCGGAGATCCGCCGTTCCATTGAATGTGTGCTCAATGATGTGGGCAACGTGGTCAGTGATTACCGCAGTATTTTGGGCAACTTGGGTAAAACCCAAGTCAATATGTTGGAGTCCCACCCGGAAGCGGAGGAGGCCTTCGCATTCTTGCAGTGGCTACAAGAATCGCATTTCACCTTCATGGGGTATCGTGAATATGACCTCGTGACAACAGGAAAGAAGAAAGGACTGAAAGAAAATACTGAAGCGCGCTTAGGTATTTTCAAAAAACTGACCGATGACTCGTCCGATGTAATCTCCATCGACTCCAATGAGGGCATGCGCCTTTTCCATAAAAGTGATGATGTGGTGTTCTTTTCTAAATCAGCCACGCGATCGAATGTGCATCGCGGTGTGTACCCTGATTATATTGCCGTCAAAAAATATGACGAAAAAGGAAAGGTCTGTGGTGAGTGCCGATACCTAGGCTTATTCACCTACACCGTATTCGCTATGTCGCCCATGCTGATCCCACTTATGCGTAAAAAAGTGGAGAACATCATTGCCCGTACCGGCTTAGATACTAGCGGCTATTACGGGAAACAGCTCTTGCGAGTGATAGAAAGCTTCCCGAAAGAAGAGATGTTTCAGTCGGATGAAGAGACGCTGTATAACAATATTTGGAACATTACATCGATTAACGAACGCCACGTTGTACGTTTAATCATGCGGGAAGACCCTTTTGGCAGCTTCGTAAACTGCATGGTGTATGTCCCTAAAGATTTATACAGCACCCGTGTTCGCATGAAAGTAGAAAAATTGATTGGGGATGCGCTGGGTAGCGAAGAATGCGATTCCACCACATATTTTTCCGAATCCACATTGGCGCGTGCGCAATTCGTTTTCCGTGTAGATGAAAATAAAAAGATGGACGTTGATGTTGATGTCCTGGAAGACGCTATTCGAGATGTCACCAAAAACTGGGAGGAGCACTTACAGCACGCACTGATTGACCATTTCGGTGAATCCAGCGGTATTGATTACTACAACCGCTATCACTATGCCTTTTCTCAAAGCTACCAAGAGCAGTTTGATGCACGCTCTGCCGCGACCGATATTGAAATGTTGGAGACGCTCGGTTCTGAAACAGATATCGCGATGAATTTATATCGTCCCATTGGCGCGGACGAAGATACGATGCGTTTCAAAATTATGCATCTGAACGAGCCCCTTGAATTATCCGATGTGATTCCGATTTTGGAGCATCTAGGGCTTCGTGTACTGGGGGAGCACCCCTATCAAATTAACACCGGCGATCGCGGCGTCGTATGGTTGCACGATTTTCAATTGGCCTTTGGCTTGCCCGTTAACGTGGATGTACACGGTGTACGTTCGCTCTTTGAAGAAGCTTTTTTAAATATCTGGCGTGGTCGCAGTGAAAGTGATGCCTTTAACCGGTTGGTGTTGGGTGCGCGCTTAAATTGGCGTGAAGTGTCCATGTTACGTGTGTATGCCACCTACTTAAAACAGACCGGTTTTAATACGACACAACAATTTATCGCCGATACGCTTGTCCATCACCTGGATGTGACGCGTAATTTGGTTGCTTTGTTTAAAGCGAATTTCGATCCCCGTATCAATAAAAATGAAGACGTGGAAGATGAGCGGGTAGAGCGATTAAAAGCGAAAGTCCTTGAGGCGCTCGATGCGGTTGCAAACCTGAACGAAGATCGAGCTTTACGGCGTTATTTGGATTTGATTAACGCAACGTTACGTACGAATTACTATCAAAAAGACAGTGACGGTGAGGACAAGAGTTATATCTCCGTTAAATTCAGTCCTCGCGATATTCCGGATATCCCTGAACCGCGTCCGATGTTTGAAACCTTTGTCTACTCGCCTCGTGTGGAAGGCGTACATCTTCGCGGTGGAAAAGTCGCACGCGGTGGTTTGCGATGGTCCGACCGTTTGCAAGATTATCGAACAGAAGTGTTGGGCTTGGTTAAAGCGCAACAAGTCAAAAATGCGGTGATTGTACCGAATGGTGCAAAAGGTGGTTTTGTCGCTAAGCGCTTAACAAAAGCGATGTCGCGCGATGAGTTTCTTGCTGAAGGTATTGCGTGTTACAAAATATTTATTCAAGGACTTTTGGATCTCGCGGATAATCTAATCGAAGGTAAGCCTGTCGCTCCTGAAAATGTGATCAGAAAAGATCCGGATGATCCCTATTTGGTTGTGGCGGCAGATAAGGGCACCGCGACATTCTCGGATATCGCAAACGAGATTTCGATTGAGAATAATTTTTGGTTGGGCGATGCCTTTGCCTCTGGTGGTAGCCAAGGTTATGACCATAAAGGCATGGGGATCACCGCGAAAGGCGCGTGGGTATCGGTTCAGCGGCACTTTAGAGAGAAGGGCGTCGATATTCAAACAACGGATTTTTCCGTTATCGGTATCGGGGATATGGCCGGGGACGTGTTCGGGAACGGTATGCTGTTATCGGAACATATATGTTTGACGGCCGCGTTTAATCACCTTCATATATTTGTCGACCCGACGCCAGATTCAGCGTCGAGTTTTATTGAACGTAAACGATTATTTGAAACACCGGGTACCAGTTGGGAAGACTATGATGCATCGCTTATGTCGAAAGGCGGCGGCATATTTTCTCGTAGTGCTAAATCCATCAAAATCTCTAGCCAGATGAAAAAAGTCTTTGATATCAAAGCGGATAAACTAGCGCCCAATGATCTGATCTCGGCACTAATGAAATCCCCGGTAGATTTGATTTGGAATGGTGGAATAGGTACCTACGCGAAAGCAAGCTGGGAAACCCATTCAGATGTCGGCGACAAAGCGAATGATAGCCTTCGTGTCGATGGAAAAGACCTGCGTTGTAAGGTGTTTGGCGAGGGCGGTAACCTGGGTATCACGCAGTTGGCACGTGTGGAGTTCACTCTAAACGGTGGTGCCTGTAATACAGACTTTATTGATAATGCTGCAGGGGTCGATTGCTCGGATCACGAAGTTAATATCAAGATTTTATTGGATGAACTTGTCGCCAATGGTGATCTTACATCCAAGCAGCGCAACCGTTTACTCGCGCAAATGACGGATGTCGTATCGGATCTTGTGCTGCAAAATAATTACCGACAAACCATGTCCATTAGTTTGGCCGAACACGAAGTATCGCAAAGACTCACAGAATATCGACGTTTTATTAGCTTCCTTGAAGGCGAAGGAAAATTAAATCGTCAGCTAGAATTTTTACCTGCGGATGATGTCATTGTCGAACGGCAGGGCTTGGGTAAATCTTTGGCTCGTCCCGAACTTTCCGTTTTAATTTCTTACGCTAAAGTGATGTTAAAAGAATCGCTTATCGCTTCCGATATCGCCGAAGATGCGTATATCGTGAAAGAGATCGAAACCGCGTTCCCAGATAAACTTCGTAAAAAATACCCCGATGAAATTTATCATCACCGCTTGAAGCGCGAAATCGTCGGTACTCAAGTTGCCAATGATTTAATTAACAATCTAGGTATCACGGCAGGGCATCGCCTGCTCGAAACAACCGGTGCTTCCCTCGATGACGTCGCGCGCGCCTATATTGTCTCGCGGGATGTATTCCAGTTTGAACGTTTTCAAAGTTACATAAAATCTTTGGATAATAAAGTGTCCGCCGAATTCCAGTACGAATTAATGGGGAACATGGTACGGCGTGTACGTCGTGGTACACGATGGTTCTTGCGCAATCGCCGTTCTGGGTTAAACCCCGCAAAAGAAGTGGCTGTATTTCAAGAGGGCGTATTAGGCGTACAAAAAATGACGGCGGAAGTAGTGATGGGGACCGCGCGGGAAGAGTGGGAATCCCGGCGTGAAGCCTTGCAATCCCATAAGGTGTTGGAAGAGTGGGTCTTGCCTTTATCCATGCCAGGTAACTTATTCTCAGGCTTAAGCGTTGTCGAAGTCTCTATTCATACAAAAGCGAAACTGCGAGATGTATCCGAAGTATTTTTCCGTTTGCTCGATGAGTTGGGTTTAAATTGGTTCGCCACCCAGATATCCAATGTGCGAGTTGAATCCTATTGGCAGGCCATGGCGCGGGAGAGTTATATAGACGACTTAGAAGCACAATTACGCCGGCTCACTGTAGCCTTAGTACGCTTACAAAAAGGCCGCCCCCTAGACGAAGTGCTGGCGCTATGGTCAGAAAAGCACGCATATCTTGTAAATCGCTGGCGCAACATGGTCAACGAAGTGCAAGGCTCACAAATGACCGATTACGCCATGTTTTCTGTTGCGATGCGTGAGCTGATTGATTTGGCTCAGGCGACGGACCATAGCGAGAGTTTGTGATTCTGTGCATTAGTTCGGACTGCTATAGCAGTTCGTACTAATGTTTTCCCATAGATGGCTTACTGGCAATCTTTCATCGTTTTTATCGATTTCTTTTTATGTAAACCAAAACGCTAATAGTTTTTTATGCCCTGGGTGTGGGCTCCATTGTCTCCTAGTGTTTCGCAGGTACTGTTCAATATTTGATTTTGTTAACGTGTTTAGCTGAATTTCGATGAAACTTCAAAAATAATAAAAATCTTGAATCATGATGATTTTAACGTCACTTTTTGGCGAGTGCTTGAATTAGAGTGTTTTGTAAGGTAATTTGCGCGTCATATAAGAACGAATCAGGTCTCTCACAAGGAATGTGTCCAGTATTTCCCGGTCACTCCTCCCGAAACAGGCTCAACTAGATGCTTGAAGATTCCCTGCGTTCGGAGAATTAATATTAAGGAATGATACCTGGGGGTATTCAATGTTTCGTGCATCCATAACGTGGCTTTTCGCTGCGCTTGTCTCTTTTTCTGCGCTTTTTTCTGTTTCGGCTTATGCTGTGACGGCCTCGCCCGCTACAAGTACAAACGGTCAAATTACCGTGAGCTGGAACCGTGTTTATGGCTCCACAGTTCGCGTTATGGAAAGTCGTAACGGGGGGGCTAAAACTCAGGTATACAACGGACCAGCCTTGCAAACAACACTTACCGGTCGCTCCAGCGGGACATACACTTATACGGTGGATGATTGGTTTTGCCCGATGAGTTGCTTGTGGTATGCGCAAAGTGGAAGCGCGACTGTAACCGTATCATTGATCGTGGCCCCCTCAACACCTGGTGCTATTTCAGGGCCCTCTACCGCCAGCACGGGTAGTTATACCGTGTCGTGGGGAGCGTCTTCCGGCACAGTGACTTCGTATCAATTTCAAGAGCGTCCAAACGGAGGCAGTTGGTCCACCGTTTACACGGGAACATCACGTTCACGTTCTTATACCAAAACCCAAAACAACTATTACGACTACCGTGTACGGGCATGTAATCAAAGTTCGTGCAGTGGCTATACCTCCTCTAAACGTGTCACGATTCCTGCGGCGAGTATTTCTCTTTCCTCAAGCCCAAGTGTATTAAACCGCTCAGACAACGCGTTTACGTTGAGTTGGAGCTCAGTGATGACAACCAGTTGTTCTTGGAATGCGGACTCAATTTCAGGGACGAGCGGCAGTAAAGGCTTCACGCTTTACAGCGGTTGGTATCAAGCGCCAATGAGTAGCCAGTGGGTACGAAGTACGCAAATGACCTGTAATGTCATTGGTGGTGGTACGGTGAGCAAAGATTTTCACATTACCGCCAATAGCATGCAGCCCCGGCCAGGCGTTACGGTGAACTGGCATTCAGGCACGGGCTATGTAGGGGAAGTAAGTACCTTAAGTTGGAGTAGCGCCGGAGCGGACAGCTGTACATTAGATAACGGTGGTGTAAGCACAAGTGGTTCCCGTACTTATACATACACATCAACGGGTACAAAAACAAAGTCTGTCACGTGCTCAAATGAACAAGGCGCGACAACAGCGTCAAAATCAATTTCCGTGGTGTATCGTGCACCCGGGACACCGGGGAATATTAGCGGCCCTTCAACGGCGAGTACCGCGAGCTACACAATTTCATGGGCGGCTTCGTCAGGTACCCTAACCCAATATCAATTACAAGAACGTAAAAACGGCGGCAGTTGGTCTACGGTGTATAGCGGTACTTCCCGTTCGCGTTCTTATAGTAAAACACAAAATAGCTATTACGATTATCGCGTCCGCGCGTGTAATAACGGCGCGTGCAGTGGTTACACTTCAAATAAACGCGTCACCATTCCTTCTGCAAGTATTACTGCGTCGATTAACCCTAATAGCCTTAGCCGCACCGACAGTACATTTACCTTGTCGTGGAGTTCGGTGATGACGAGCAGTTGCTCTTGGAATGCAGGCTCAATATCCGGAACCAGCGGCAGCAAAAGCTTTAATTTAGCAGGCCCCTCTTGGTCAAAAGACCCTATTCCTGGGGGGTATATATGGACAAAAGCAACACAGATTACCTGTAACGTTATTGGCGGCGGATCAGTAACACACAACCTGCCTATTATTGCCGAATCAGAACAACCTAAGCCTAGCGTGACCGTCAATTGGAATCCGAGTGCCGGTTATGTGAGCGAATCCAACACACTCAGCTGGATAACCTCCGAAGCGGACAGCTGTACCTTGGACGGCGGCAGCGTGGGCACCAGCGGCTCGCGCTCATTTACGTATACATCTACCGGCACCAAAACTAAATCAGTGGTGTGCTCGAATGAAATGGGTTCGACCACAAAATCAAAATCGATTGCCATTGCGTATCGTGCGCCAGGTGTGCCTAGCAGTTTAAGTGCACCATCTACCGACAATGACGGCAGCTATAGCGTATCGTGGGGCGCGGCTTCAGGTACTCTCACGGAATATCAATTACAAGAGCGTGCCAACGGTGGCAGTTGGTCTGCGGTGTATAGCGGCACTGCACGTTCACGAAATTACAGTAAATCACATAATACCTATTACGATTATCGTGTTCGTGCGTGTAATCACGGAGCGTGCAGTAATTACACTTCTAGTAAACGTGTGACGATGCCAGTCGCCAGTGTTAACGCATCGGTGTCGACGACACGTACCTACGGTACAGATAGCGTTTCCATTGATTGGAACTCCGTTATGGTGAGCAGCTGTACATGGAGTGGTATCAATGTTTCGGGTACTAGTGGCTCCCACCAGGAAGTTTTAACCGCATGGACGTTTAACGCATCAAATAATCGTTGGGAGGTGCCGCTTAGTGTGAGCTGTAATGTCATTGGTGGCGGAACAGTCGCAGACAGTGTTATCGCCACAGCCTCAAATCGTGAACCCATACCTACGGTCACGGCTAATTGGAATGAAAGTTCCGTAGTCATTGGGCAGCAAGCCATCTTAACCTGGGAAAGTACCGGTGCGGATAGTTGTTCAATTGATAGCATTCCAGTGGGCATAAACAGCTCTCGCCCATACAGTTTTGGCAACGTGCAAACCCACAGCAAAACTGTTGTGTGTACTAACCTTGGTGGCAGTGTCAGTGCCAACGTCAGCATCATTGTGGAAGGTATCGATGTTAACTTCCCCACGGCTCAAGACCCAGCAGACGACTTGCCTGCAGCAGGCGAAATTTACTACGGCAACCTTGGCGGTAGCTTCAACGTCTCTGAAGGCGGTAGCGCTACCTACAGCCTCCCCATTGACGTACCTCCAGGTATTCAAGGCATGCAGCCCAAACTGTCGCTGTCGTATAGCAGTGATGCGTTTAACGGCCTGTTAGGTTGGGGTTGGAATATCTCGGGCTTGTCATCAATTTCTCGTTGCCGAGCGAGTATTGCGCGTGATGGGTATGTCAGCGGAATTTCTTCCGGTGATAATTACCACTATTGTTTGGATGGCGAGCGGTTGGTGCTCGTAGATTCAGCAGCCAGTGAATACCGTACAGAAAGAGAGTCTTTTCGTCGCATCACAAAAAATGGAGATGCTTGGTTAGTCGAGAGTCCAGATGGGGCTAGCGCGCATTACGGTAGCCAAAGTCTTGCTAACTCTAAGCAATTGGATGGTGACGGCGGCACCATTACTTGGAAGCTTGATAAGAAAGAAGATGTTTCAGGAAACTATTTGACGGTGAGCTATGAGTCTGACGCCGTTGGTGCGGGTGTACGCATTAAAAATATTGAGTACACAAAAAATTCAAATTCAACCGCAGATGATATTAATAATTCCGTCGAATTTTGGTATGAAAATAGGCCGGACGTTCGTGCAAAGTATATTGCGAATACCTTATTTAAGAGCGATCAACGCCTGAAGAGAATAGAAACTAAAGTTAATAGCGTGATAGTCACTTCATATATTCTCGATTACGAAACAGCAAATGGAACCAGTATCGCTGACCCGGCAAATACGAGCCGAATAGAAAGCATTAAAAAGTGTTATAGCGGAACAACTGTTTGTGCAAATCCGGTAGTTTTCGATTGGACATCAACAAAGGCAGAAAATTATATCCTTGACGAAGACGATAAAAAGTATGTTATCGAAGAGGATGTTTCTGAGGAACGGTATTCAGAAGAGAGAGGCTCACCCTGGGGCGATACCAACATCTCTCTTCCAAGGGCGGCGGGCACGCGAGAAAATGCAGGAGGTTTAAAGCCTTTGGTTGCCAGTGGGATTAGGGGCGATTTTGATGGAGATGGGAAAGATGAAGTCATTTGGACGGAGTGTCCAGACCCATTAACGGTAGAAGGTTGCGACCGAAAAATCGCATTAGACTCCGCAGACCCAGGGACTATCTTTGCGACTTTTCCCAGAGCCGAAGTTGTAACAACGACAACTTCTATAAGTGGCGAGACCGAATACTCTCCAGCAGAATCAGTGAACTTTGTGTCCGGTGGGTTTGGCAAGGCTGCGGTGACTGTCACTAACGATACAACATCTACCAATGTCTATCCGTTAAAGGAAAAGGTTATTGACCTCAATGGGGACGGTTTGGATGATTATTATATTAAAGGCCTTGCTTCGTTAGACGTCTTTATTAGCGATGGAACAACGCTTAATTATTCAGAAGCGTACTCGCTTGGCGCGGAAGCGATTGGCGGTCGTTACGCAACGATTTGTTGTGTTAATGGTTCACACATATCTCATTTCTGGAGTTACGGTGTTTATTTGCAGGATGTAAATGGCGATCAGCTTCCTGATCTGATTCGAGTCCCAGCCTGGCATAGTGGCGGCAATAGCGTGAACATTGGCGATCTCGGTGTAGACGATATTTCCGTTGCATTGAATGAAGGTGATGGTGAAGGCTTTGGCGCGTTTTCTCGTTGGGCTACCTCCACGGACTATGCATTCATTGATACGTCAACAGCGGTGCAAGCGATTCGGTTTGTGGATGTTTCTGGCGATGGCTTAGTGGATATGGTGGGGTTAACAGGCGAGGTTGGTTTAAATACAGGCTCATCGTTTGTGTGGCAAGACGGGTGGGCTGATTCCGCGAATATGCCTGATATACCCTCTCGCTATGACATTATCACGGTCTCAAACGAGTCGATGGGTGGGTTGGATCCTATGACAGATCATTTTGCTGCGGCCTACGCTTATTCCGGGGTATTCAACCCGGTCAGTAAATCGACTTACTTGTCGGATGTGAATGGCGATGGTTTAGTCGATTGGATTGCGATAAGAGATGCTGGTGTATATGTCGCATTGGCAAAAGGTGACGGTTATGAAACCGCTGAAATATGGAGTACCGCAATAACCTTAAGTGATCTCGCTCCCTACTGCGATATGATGGAATGCAACACTGCGCGTAGGGGTTTACTCGTTCAAGATTTAAATAAAGATGGACTTTCGGATATCGTATTCACCGAGGCTTGGTTTATCGGTGAAAACAGTAAGGAAAATGAATCGCGAGTATTGGCGCTTTTTTCGAATGGCCATCATAGTATTGATCAACCCGGTTTTTCAGAGCCTGTTCTCGTTGCTGAGGTGCCAGCATCGGGCGCTCGTATTGCGATCAGTGACATTGGCGTACCCGAGCTTTCTCGAATCGGAAAACCCTTAGTCTCAGAAGAGGGCGTATTTGTTGTTCATCTTCAACCCTCTTTCATGAATGCGGAATTTGAATCTATTTTTACTTCATTACCCTTATTGACAGTACATGATGTGGCTGTTGATGTCGGTGTGCAGCGGCATAAAATGGTTGGGATAGTTGAAGGGAATGTCAGATCTCTGACGGTTGATTATCAAAAAATGAGCCACCCTGAAGTATATTCGCAGTCATATGACGGAGTAGATGAAAAATTACGGCTTGGACGCACGCTTCCCACGGTTTACCAGAATGTTACGGGCAGTGCCATTCCCGACACGTCATTTCCTGCGGCCTTCCGAGGCCGTGAAGTGGTGGCGCAAGTTGATATTGACCTTTTAGGCGAAGCTTCAGAGAAACAAGAATATCATTATTTTAATCAAAAACGTTCCCGCAGTGGTTTTGGGTCTCTTGGTTTTGAGAAGCGGGAACAAACGACTACCTTTGCCGGCCACGATGATAAAGTACGTTCGGTACAGCAGTATTATCAAGAAGTAGATCCAAATAATACGTACGCTCTTGTCGCCCCGAAAAAAACCACCCAATGTATCGTGACACATACAACGACAGATGGGTGCAGTGTGGAAGGTGGCGCTAAATTACTTTCTGAAGTGAAACAGAACTGGAAGGTGCGCCTCTACGATGATACTTCTCCGCGCTACTATCCCTACATGCTGGATGAGCAAACTAAAAACTATGATTTAGCGACCGGTGAGTTGGTAAACACAATAAGAAAACGCATGTTTGACGACAGTGTGCGAACAAGCTGCCCAAGTTTTTCTGAATTGGATATGACTTCGCGGACTACGGATACTGATGAACATTTCGATGCCTACGGTACACCGCTCGATATTGTAGAAAACCGCTGTGATACTTTTGGTGTCACGGGTACACATACTGAAAACACCAATATCACCGAAAATTTAACTGACTGGTGCCTTAACCAGGTACAAGATCCTAAAGTTCATACCTGGGTCTACGATACAACGGAAAGCACTACGCGTAATGCAACACGCCATACGAACTATGTGTATCACACATCAGGGGCTGGCCTATGCCAAGTCAGTAGGGAAACGCGTGAGCCGAATGCGGGTAACGAACTCTGGTTAAAAACAGATTATCTTTATAATGCCTACGGCTCTATAAATGACATTACCGAAACGGTTAAAACATTTACGGATGATGGTATTAGTTTCACCTCTCGTGATGCCAGCACTAATGAAAGTTTTAATACCTCTGGCGAGCGTACCGTTATTACCACCAATGCTCTAGGGCATGAGCATTCAGAAACCTACAATGCTGAATTTGGCAGTATTAAAGAGGTTGACGACGCGAATGGGCTTACCTCTAATTATTATTACGACGTGTTG
Source organism: Agarilytica sp. (assembly GCA_045430345.1). GTDB lineage: Bacteria > Pseudomonadota > Gammaproteobacteria > Pseudomonadales > Cellvibrionaceae > Agarilytica. Next base: position 276,044 of record JAILXT010000001.1, read on the forward strand.
GGCCGCCCAACTTACACTGAAAATTTAGGGGTTATTACCACCTACGATTACCGTACGTGTGACGCCTGTTTTGACTACAACAGCGATGCTGAGTATTACGTACATGAAAAAACAGAAGGCCAATCGGCTACGCGAACTTATTATGATGGTCTAGATCGTCAAGTCGGTACACGCTGGCGTGGGCTAACAGGCACGTATAATTACACCGGTCAAAAATATACAGCGCGAGGTTTATCTGAATATTTAACAGAGCCCTTTAGTAGTGGCACTACCAATTACCATGAAACTCGCACGTATTACGATGTGCTTGGTCGTACGATACAAACAGATTATCCAACGGAAGCATCGCAAACGGTTGACTATACCGTTGTCGATGGTGCTGCCACCGTTATTACCACGGATACGGCAAGCAAAAGCATCGAGCAGCATTTTGATGCCCTGGGGCGAGAAAAACTCATTAAAGATGCCCTCAATATCGAAGTGCATTACTGGCACGATGCCCAAGGCAATATCACCGATATTCGTGTGACGGATAGTGCGGGTAACGATGCAATTGACCATCACATTCAATTTGACCTCTTGGGGCGTAAAACACAATTGGTGGATCCCGACGTGGGGACTATCGATTATACCTACAACGCTTTTGGTCATTTAGCCACGCAAACTAATGGTGAAAATGAACGAATTTGTTATGTCTACGATAAGCTCGATCGTCAAATTCAACGACGGGACAGTTTCACGGGCAGCTGCAGTAATGCCACGCTACACACATGGGCATACGATCGCGAAGGTGAAAAAGGCTTATTGGCTGAAGTCACTGGTCGAGACACCAAAAACCGTGTCCAAAGTGAAACTTATAGTTATACGCTTGAAAACTTGTTGCCGGAAACCACCACGCAAGTGATTAACGGTGAAAGCTTCTCCGTGACAAGCATTTACGATGACTTTAATCGCCCTATAGGCTTTAGTTACCCAACAGGCTTTACCCTAGAGCAGCGTTATAACGATTACGGGATAGCGCATCAGAGTGTGAACGCTATAACGGGTGATGTTTTGTGGGAAGCCACAGCAGACGATGTTCGAGGTAACCTGACTAACGTGAGTTACGGGAATGGGGCGTCCGTCGTATCGACGTTTAGGCCGGAAACGGGTTTCCTCCAATCGCGTATCGCGACACTGGGTACAACAAGCCTACAAAACCAAAGCTTTGTTTTCGATGATGAAGGGAACCTGCGTAGCCGTACAGATAACCGTGTATCCGTAACCCAAAGTTTTTGCTACGACCCTTTGTACCGGTTAACCGATCAAGTGATTAATAGCAGTTGTGCGGATGACGTGAATGGTAGCTACAGCGGTACGGCTTATGCTTACGACATCCACGGTAATATTACACGTAAAGATGGCATAAACGATTACGCGTACGGCCAAAGCGCACAAAACGCAGGGCCTCACGCTGTATCGTTCGCCGATGGTAATAATTATATCTACGATAATGCTGGCCGTATGATTGGCGGTTTTGGTGGCCGGGTGATTGAATACTCAGCCTTTGGAAAGCCCACTTACATGGGGTTTGAAAATGGTTACCAAACGGAAGTCACCTATGGCGTATTGCAAAAGCGCGTACAGCGAGGTGACATAGAAAATAGCCAGCTGACCCATACCGTCTATGTCGATAAATTCTATGAGCGTATCGATAAGCCGGATGGTTCCCGTGAACATCGTCATTATATGAATGACTGGGGCGTACATGTTATTGATGAAACCATAACGGAAAGCTACAACGTCTATTTTACTCGGGACCATATCGGTTCATTAGCCAGCAAGTCGGATGACCGCACCAGCCCAACGATTAAATACCATGCGAATGAGCCCTGGGGTCGACGTCAAAACCAACATTGGAATGGGATGGTTTATGGTACGCTTGAGGGAGCCGAGTTAGAGGAAATGACCTTCGCTACCACCAGAGGGTTTACCGACCACGAGCATTTAGATGGTGTTGGGCTTATTCATATGAATGGGCGGGTGTATGATCCGGTGGTGGGACGGTTTGTGTCTCCGGATCCTTGGATACAAGATCCGACCAACTCACAAAGCTTTAATCGATATACTTATGCTTGGAATAATCCGCTTCGGTATACGGACCCGACCGGGGAACTTACCTTCACTTTTAGGCGGGGGATGGTAGGTGATGGAACGAAAAAAAGTAAGGAGACGGATGAAACGATTGAGGATTTAAATGCTGGGGCTGAGGTGGAGAAGGAAGGGGCTGAGGAGGCGGATAAGCCTGAAGATGTATATATCACGGAAGATGGTCAGAAAATTACTGGTAGTGGTCGAATAAACCCTGGTAAGTTATCAGATGAGGACGCTGAAGAATTGGTGCCTGGTGCTGGTGTTGTGAAAGCAGTGGAAACAGGAGAGGTTGGGGCTGTTGCGGTTGCGGTTGCGTCAGAATTTAATCCGTGGAAGAAAATTAAAGCAATTGGGAAGGCTGTTGGTGGTTCGCTTAAGTCGCTTTTTAAAAAGAAAAGAGTCCACAGAAGTCTAAGTTCGTCCGCTACAACGAAAGTTTCAAAGCCTGGCTTAAGCGGAAAAGAAGCCGCGAGAGATGTGCCTAGTTGGGTGAGAGGGCAGCGCCCACTTTTGGGCGAAAAAGGTAAAGACTTTGCGCGTAGGCAGTTGGATGATAAATATGGCCCAGGGGAATATCCGACAGGACCGAAATCAGAATTTAATAAGATAAAGAAGTGGGCTGATCGAGCCTTTGAAGACCCAAAGTGAGATATGGTTATGAAGACGTTATATATTGTTCAACATGTTCACGAGCTTAGTGATGGTTTGGAGGATGAAAAGTTAATAGGTGTTTTTGATAGAATTGAAACCGCTGAGGCTGCAATTAAAGAATTAAAGGAAAAGCCAGGGTTTTCATCGAGCACTAATGGCTTTTATATCGATAAGTATGAGGTCAATAAATTACATTGGCAGGATGGGTTTGATACAGTATAAACAGGTCAATGGGGTAACCTAAATCTTAAGGGGTCAAAGTGAACCTCCCCCAGTTTAACGGATACATTAAATCAGCGACAATATCGCTAGAGGAGTATCCAAATGACCATAAAAAGGCAACCTTATAAAACGTATACAAAAGAGTTCAAACTGGAAGCAGTAAAGTTGATGAAGGAGTCGTGAGCTAAAGGGGTCAGAGCCCTTTAGTCGAATGCCCATCTCATGATACGGTATGCCTTCGGAAACAAGGAGGTATACCGTGCCCCGTAAACCCCGTTTTATTATCCCTGGAATACCTGTTCATATTGTCCAGCGCGGCCACAGTCGCGACCCTGTCTTTTTTGAAGAGGCTGATTATCGTGTGTACCTTGAGTGGTTGGGTGAAGCGGCAAAAAAATATGAGTGTAAAATACATGCTTATGTTTTGATGACCAATCATATTCATATTTTAGCTACGCCTTCTGATGTGCAAGGTATTACGCGGATGATGCAATATGTTGGTCGTTTCTATGTGCCCTATATTAATCACGTGTACGGATCGAGTGGTTCTATCTGGGAAGGGCGCTACAAATCCAGTCTTATTCAAGGATGAATAAAGTGAATAAAGGACATCCATAAACTTGACTTTCATTCCCTTCTCGTTTAATATGCGAAACCATGACCCAAGCCAGAGAACACCAAGTTAGCCTAGAGGCGACACCGTTTTATCACTGTTACGTGCGTTGCGTACGTAGAGCATATTTGTGTGGAGATGATTATTCGACGGGAGAGAATTACGATCATCGAAAGCAATGGATTGTGTCGCGTTTACGTTTCCTTTCTTATGTTTATGCTATTGATATTTGTGCGTATGCGGTGATGAGCAATCATTATCATGTGGTATTGCATGTAGATGAGGATCGAGCGAAAGGGTGGTCAAAGGAAGAGGTGGTTGAGCGTTGGATGCAGCTGTACAAGGGAAATGTTTTGGTCGATCGATGGATGAAGAACCCCAATGCGATGGATAACGCGTCTATGGAAGTCGTCGATGAGTTAATTGAGATGTGGCGCGAGCGTTTGTGTTCAATTAGCTGGTTTATGCGAGGGGTAAACGAGACCATCGCGCGTATGGCGAATGAAGAAGAAAATTGTAAGGGTCGCTTTTGGGAAGGGCGCTTTAAAAGCCAAGCATTACTAGATGAGGTTGCGGTATTAAGTTGTATGGCTTATGTGGATTTAAATCCCATTCGTGCAGGCATGGAAGAGAATTTAAACGAAAGTGATTTTACTTCGATTCAGCAGCGCTTACACGAATTTGCAAAACGTCGTCGGCAGGTTAAGCCTCATGGGGCGTTAATAAAACGTATTAATAAGCAAGAACGGTTAAAAACGGTTCTTGGAGTGGAAAATCAACCCGAAGCACCGCTCATGGTTTTTGATGGCAGTAGTCATACGAATATAGATCAAGCTTTACCTTTTACGCAGGAAGATTATTTTACGTTGCTTGATGTTACTGGTCGGGCTTTTCGTGAAGATAAGCGGGGGTATATTCCGTCGGATGTACCGCTTATTGTTTCTCAATATGGTATAGATCCCGATAAATGGTTGTCGCATGTTCAAGGTTTTGGTCGTCGTTACAGTATTTGTGTGGGGTCGGCAGATAAAATTTTGGAGTACGCACATATTTTTCAGCGGCGTTGGGCGAAGGGGGTAGGAGCGGCCCATGAACTGTATGATTAAGAAAGGGAAGCGTAGAGAGTGTACGTTGTGTTCTTCATTATATTCACGGGGTTTATGTGAGAATTAATAGCTTAGAGTTTAATGTTCAAGACTCCGGCTCCGGCGATGTCTTAATCTGGGGCCACGGTTTGATGGGCAGCATGGCCAGTGAAGATTCTGTGGCCGCGTATGAGTGGGATCAATTCCCAGCAGATCAGACCCTGGTTCGTTATGACGCACGCGGGCACGGCAAGACCACGCCTTCTTTTGTGCCTGCAGATTACCATTGGCGAAATTTAGCTGGGGATATGTTGTCGATTGCGGATAAGTTGAAAATAGAGCGTTTCGTGGCTGGCGGCCAATCCATGGGCAGCGCAACAAGCCTTTATGCGGGCTTGTTAGCGCCGGATCGGGTTAAAGGAATGGTGCTGATGAACCCGCCTACCGCATGGGAAACGCGGGCGGCGCAAGGCGCGTTTTATAGAAAACTCGCGAGAACGGGCGCTTTACTCGGTGGCGGTACGTTAGCCAAAATCATGGCGAAGGATCTGGGGCGAATTGTTCCTCAGTGGCTTTTAGAAGAACACACAGGTAATGTTGAAGGCGCGCTGGAAGGCTTGAAGTCACTAAAAAGAAGAACCTTGTATAACTTATTTAAGGGTGCAGCGTTAACTGATTTACCTTCACGCTCTGATATTCAAACAATTGAAATCCCGACACTTATTCTAGGTTGGACGGGGGATCCGAGTCATCCAATCGAAACGTCGACAGCGCTAGCTGAGCTGCTGCCCCAGTCGGAACTTCATATCGCTGAGGGATACGCGGATTTTAAACAGTGGCCCCAGTTGATTCGTGAGTTCGTCGCTAAAACCCATTAAACGCGTCACTTTCTCCATTATTTTTTAGCCTCCTGACAGAATGCTGTCAGGAGCCCCCGCGTATAGTTTTCTCCGCAGTCTGCACTTACCTAATAACTTATTGATTTTGGAGAAAATTATGAACCATATTATTACTTGGGGTGAAATTCCGGTTACTGACATGGCACGTGCTAAGGCCTTTTATTCTGAAGTGTTTGATGTAAGCTTTACGGATGATCATATGGGTGACTATGAGATGGCGATGTTTAGTGCGAACCCTGCACTTATTTCCGGGGCACTGGTGAAGGGGCCGGATTATAATCCGAGCAAAGATGGGACGATTGTCTACTTAAATGCGGGTGAAGATTTGTCCCCAGCGTTAGAGCGCGCACAGCATTTGGGGCGTGAGGTGATTTGCCCGAAGACGGCTATTAAAGATGGTGATTGTGGGTATTTTGCCCAAATCTTGGATACAGAAGGTAATCGCGTGGGTTTGTATTCTCTCAAGTGAGCCAGCGTGTGAACTGAGTTTAATTGAGTTAGTAAATGAGACGTGCCGATAGGCTTTTTCAGATTGTTCAAATTTTACGAAACCGGCGTTTAGTTACGGCGAAAGCCTTGGCTGAGCGCTTGGAGGTTTCTGAACGTACGATTTATCGTGATATTCAGGATCTGAGTTTGTCGGGCGTGCCCGTTGAGGGCGAAGCGGGCGTGGGGTATGTGTTACGTCACTCGATGGATATTCCACCGCTTATGTTCAGTCAGGATGAAATACAATCCATTGTGCTCGGCGCGAGAATGGTGGGTACGTGGGGTGGGCAGGAGTTAGCCAAGGCCGCGCAAACAGCGATTGATAAAATCGAGGGAGCGTTACCGGAGCACTTGCGGCATCTAACGCAAGAAAGTCATTTATATGCACATCCTTATCATTTTGAATCGGACATATTTAATAATGTGGATGTGTTGCGGCGTTCCGTTAACGATAAGCTCAAGATTTCATTTGAGTATACCCGTGAGGATGGCAAGGGGAGTGAGCGTACCATAAAGCCGCTCGCGTTATATTTTTGGGGGTATGTATGGACGTTGACGGGCTGGTGTTATTTACGTAATGGCTTTCGAAATTTCCGTATTGACAGAATGCGCTCTATTCAGGTGGGTGAAAAATATGAAGATACCCCCGGTGAAACCTTAGAGGATTATATTGATTCGTTCGGGTAGTTTTTATATTGGGTTTTAATGGCTGCGGTCGATTGAAATAATACCGTGTTCTTTTTCAATCGGAAGTACAATGCCGGATAGCTTTTGTGCGGTGGCGGTGTTCGCTTGGGCGTAGACATCGATGACCACGTCAAATGTCTGAATTAGTTTTATCTTTGGATCTGAATTTGGCGGTACAGCGGATAAGGCATTTTCGATTAGTGCTTTAACAGATTCTTTACCGATTACCCCCGCAGGAATTCTTTCTATCGCGGTTTTGACTTTTTCACATAGGGCTGACAGTTCTTTTTCCAATACTTCGATGACGGATGCGTATTCTGTACGTTTGAGTTCGTTACACATCGACATCGAAAATTTCAGTAATTCACATTTTATTTTTCCTTTTAGAATGGAGGTCTCCCGCGCTTTGAGTAAATTCATTATGGAAAGGAGATTCTTGCCTACGGTTTTTGTCTTATCTTCTGGTAGGAGAAATATACACGCGGCGGCTCTGAGGCCTAGATTGCTGTTTAGTGCCTCGATAGTGGTTTGATTTTTTTCGTAGTCTTTGAGTGCCTGGTCTTTTTTATTTGTAATAAAGGCGGACTGGCTTTCATTGGCGTAGCCAAATTTTAGCGCGATGGCATCAAGGTGGGCACTGACTAAGGTATCTGCGCACTTAGGAAAGGCTTTAATGGCGCTGTCATTTTTTTCAATGGCAGGGCGCAGTCCTATAACGGATTTGCTGACGAGGGCTTTAAGTTCGTCGGGGGTCTTTGTCTGAAGTTCTGTTACATCAGGAATTTTCCAGGCGCAATGAGGGAAGAACCAATACCTGCTAAACGTACGTAAGTTATCTTCTTCGACTGACATAGTATTGTTAGGCGCCATGAAAACGGAATGTCTATCTACAAGCAAAACCCAGCAACCGAAATAGGCCGGTGCTAGCGGTGGATAATCGCCGTAGATGAGCTGCCAATGTTTGGTTCGGGCCGAATATTGGCTTCGTCTTTCAGTTTAGCAGTAAACGATGTGGGCGGACGAAATTACCGGGGATCTTTTCATTCGCCCTGTGAAGTCACTCGATAATCAGTGTTTTGGCGATGGCGAGAGCACTGATTGGGCGCGTTTTGGGTGTTTTGAGCGTTACTAATATCTCCTCGTTGTAGCGATTGGCGGCACCGTCGCGGTCCACAAATATGGACACGGATGCGCCTTCTTGTTTGATACGAACGTACTGTGTGACCTCCCTTGGCGAGGGGCCAATAAGGTAGCTTCGTAGGTCCAGGCGGTCTTCTGTTTCAAAATCGAGGACGGTGTCTGGCTCGTCGTGATATTGATTAAATACAAAACGATCCTTGCCTGGCCCGCCGGAGAGTGTGTCGGCGCCTGCATCGCCAATCAATACGTCATCACCTGATCCGCCGTTTAAGGTATCGGCTCCTAGCCCGCCGTGTAACCCATCGCTTTGTTTGCCGCCGGTGAGGGTGTCGTTACCGCCTTGGCCGGTCAGGAAGTTTGCTTGGTTGGTGCCGGCAATGGTTTCGTTTGCCATTTCCCCTATGTGAAATAAGCCTTGATCAAACGTTGAAGCGGCTCGCGTTTCCCAGTTACCGTTTTCACGATTTGCTTTTAGGATGAAATCCCAGCGGGCAGATTGATCTTCCAGGTGGCGAAGCGCGCCCCATGATCCCCAGCGGGTGTGTTTGCTGAGCTCTACAAAATGATTAAATAACGTGGCGCCCGGTATGTTTAGCCAGCCACTGTGCGTCAGCTGATAGAGTTCTGCCATGCGAGGGTCGTTGTTAAGGTCGATAAAAAAATCGGCAAGGGGCTCGTTGTATTCTTCGTAGCCGAGAAGATGTGTGCCACCTTCGTAAGAAATTGTTTCTAGTTTATATTCTTTGGCGAGCTGTGCTTGCAGGCGAATATTCTTCAGTAGGTTTTGTATGTTGGGTTGTTCGTTTTCGGCGGTGCCCTTAAAGTGATATTGCTCGCCTTTTAGCTGGGAGAAAATCATATCCTTGGCGGTATCTTTTCCGTGGGTCTCGATCCATTGTGCGACGTATTTGTTGAGTTCAGCGGGGATACCAAAATACCAGGTTACCGCTGCAGAACGAAAAAGGTTTTGTAGCTTTTTTCCGTGGGTTTTACTGTACTGCTCGGCGCCTTTTATCGCGGTGAGAAGCGGGTAGGTGTTGTCGTCTGTTTGTGTCGCGAGGGTAAAGTGAACACGCGTTTTAGCCGACGGGCCGAATTGTGTGTGAATGATATCGCTAATCTGTGCGCTTCGATAACCGTAATATTCTCTTAACGGGTATTCGCCAAATGTGTCGCCGAATAAGGTCGTGCCTGCTTTTTGTGATTCATGTGTTTGGGAAAATATCCAATTCCATACTTCATTTGAATATTCAAAATAAGCGATGAGCTTGGGATCCAAATGTGTTTTTACGTATTGAGAAAATTCACGGACGTACTCATTGTTTGCGTTAAACGGGATGTTGAACCACGGGTCTGTTCCTGTGAGGTTCGCGAGTTGAACCATCGCTTCGATGGGAACGCCTTTTTGCGTTTTCCGTTCGAGAGTTACGCCCCAGGTGTTTGTGCTTAATTGTGGCCGCTCTGACCAGTGTATTTCTACTGAGCCATTTGTAAATTGCCAGTCCATAAAGCGTAATACGCGCATATCTTGCACGAGGTCTAGCCAGCGGGGGTTGAAGATAAGGCCCAATTCATACAGCGCAAGGTGCTCTTCTTTTATTACTGTAATATCGCGTACATAGTCGCCATCTTGCTCGGTGTCCGTCGCTTCTATTTTAACTTGAATAAAGAGTTGGTCAGATGTGATATTAAAGGCGATTTCGTTGGCTTCTTCGTACAGTGTTTGGCCGTTAGTGGCGACGCTGACTTTGCCTTTACCTTTGTATCGAACGATATAGCGTCCGCGTTGGCTGGGCACATTTCCGGCATCTGCGCTCACCAGCGACGACCAATAGTAATGTTGCGGTATGCGGGTTGGCCAACCGTTTTTATCTAGTATGCCTTTAGCTTCCATTTCATCGTAGCGTTGAACGGACGTGCCTGCAGGCGCGCCGAAGACGGGTTGCAGTTCTCCTCCAGACGCTTGTTTCATAAGGTCTATAAACGAAAAATTTGGATTCCAATAAGCGACGCCATTCAGACCTAAAGCCATGGATGGGAAGTTAGGTTGAGGCTTTTGCGCTGCCTGCGTCGCGGAGGAGGGTTCAGCGTATACGAGTTGGGTGAACAGAAAATAGATAACACAGAGTACTAAGCTTTCCCTAAACACAGAGCGGCCTCATTTTTAATGACAAGGGGGGCGTATAACAGGGGCATACGCATTGGGCCTAAGTCTGTCAAAAAAATACGCTAATAGGTAGTACTTTTCTGTGGTTTAGGGTTTACCTAAACTGGTAAATAACGGTTGAGATGCGTCCATCGTCATTCTTCTGGCGAACGAGTTTACCGTGTTGATCTTGAAGTTTCGGTGCTAAGGCGCTGTAAAACGCTTTTTCAGCGGTGGCATTGTTATGGGTGATGGTGATTCTGCATAAGGTCGTGCGACATTCTGTTTCTGTTAAATCGCTATCTTTTAGCGCTGCTTGTCTGAATATGTTCCTCGCGTTTATTTCCCTTTCTGGGGCCCATTCTCCGTCGTATTCCTCTGATAATAATGCTTCCTCTAAGTGGGATGTTCTGCGTTGGCTGGCGGGTGATTGAATGGGTAATACATCGAAGGGGGATGATGTCTCGTGGAGAGTATGGGGTTTTTCTGATTGACTACTTTCCGTTGTTGATGGCGGGTGTTGTAAGGCATCTAGGTTGGCCAGTTTTTTTGTGGTTTGCTGTGGTGGCAGGTTTTTAGTCTGCTTACTCGTTAGGAATGCTAGCGCCAATTGTCGTCGGTCTTGGGAGATGCTGGGTACGGCGGTGAGTTCTTGTGTGGGTATTTGTTGCCTTTTATTTCCTTGTGGCATTTGCGTTTTATAAAATACGATGGCCGCGAGCATGCATAAACACATGGCGGTTAAGGTTGTGGATGGGCGGGTGATATTCATATTTATTCTTCCTTTCGTTGTCTGGATACGTTCCGTGTTTTGATTTTGAATTGATTGCTCGTTTCATGAAAAAGTGAAAGGTCATAAGGTGTGTAGGACACCTTATGACCCCTGCTGTTTCAGTGGCGTTTACGATTGCGCCCTAAAAATTACGTAGGGAATATCGTTATTTGAATTGGAGTAAGTTTTTGTGCAGCTATCGCCAATCCAACCAAACCAGCTAGCGGCGCTACCGTTTTCACGGCCCAAGCATTCCAAACCAACTTTATCAAAGGTGCTGAATTCGTCGCCATCTTGTACTGCGCGAATTGCGGCGTACCAAATATTATTGCCTGGGTCTTGTCGCCAGCAGCTTTCAGGTAGAACGCCTTTATAGGCAGCGCTATAGACGCGTGCGCCAGCTGAATCGAGCACGCCCGGTAGGTCGGGAGACACTGTAGTGACGGCACTCCAAGTGGGTCCCCAATAAGGATAAAGACCACCATGATAGGCGGGGGAGCATTCAAATGTGACGGAGTGAGCGGTATCGGTTGTCCATGCTTGGAGAGGTATTTGGTTGGTATGGCTGGAGAACTCTTGGTTCCAGTATGGGCTAGTGAGTAGGCATCCGCTAAGGGACAGGATAGCAAAACAGGCGCTAGCGAGTTTTAAACTTGTCGAGAATAGTTGAGAAGAAGTTTTCATTTTAAGTTCCTTTTTATGATGGTTGAACAAGGTTGCTTTGTGCCGCAGTGTTTGCTGCTAGCACGTGGGCGCAATGTAGCGCTGCCGGCGCTGCGTCGCCATCGTTTAACGGCAATAGCGGGGCGCATTAGCTTTGTAAATCAATCTGTTAAAAAGTGATTTATTTACATCGTTTACCCGGTGATGCGTCTGGAGAGAACTATGGTGTATATGCGCGGGGTTTCGATAGAGCGTCAGGCTGTAAGCGGGCCTTTGGAGCAATAGGGATAGCGTAAAAACACAATATTTTGGCGCACTTTGTTCCCATTTTCTCTGTGCCAAACCTTAGCGGTTTAGCGTTGGGATCAGGGCGATGGCAGTACGCAGTTTCTCAAACTATGCGAGATATGCGGGTTTAAAAAGGCGCATGTTAATGACTATAATTATCCTCAGAGCACTCAATTTGGGGGAGTTGTGCACTGCTTAATCATCGATATTCACATTAAAGCTGAAGAGTATTTGAAAATGTACCAGGGCTCGGCGAACGCCGTGCGGACCCATGCGCGCGATGGCCGTTCGATTCGCTTTCCTGCGCGTATTCTTCAGCCTTACGTAACGCGAAAGGGGATTTCGGGATCATTTCGGATTTGCTTCGATGAGGACATGAAATTTAAATCCATTGATCGACTGTAGACCCGCTTTTCTGTATTCTTGCCGACGTTTTAAACAGACCCTAATCTTCCGAATTAAGCCCTATATGTACTCGATTGCACGCAAACTCCTATTCCTTCTCGACCCAGAGATTTCTCACGAACTTTCACTCGACCTTATTGGCGCGGCTGAGCGTTTACGACTGATCAAGCCGTTTTGCCCCGCGCCTAAAGAAGATCCAGTTGAGGTAATGGGAATCCGATTCCCAAACCCCGTTGGTTTGGCTGCAGGGCTCGATAAAAACGGGGATTATTTTAATGGGCTGGGCCAGATGGGCTTTGGTTTTGTGGAGATAGGCACCGTGACGCCTAAGCCTCAGCCTGGGAACCCTAAACCTCGCTTATTTCGTCTGCCAGAGCAGCAAGCGATCATCAACCGTATGGGCTTTAACAATAAGGGGGTTGATCACCTGGTCGAAAACGTTAAAGGGCGGCGCTATCAGGGGATATTGGGGATTAATATTGGTAAGAATAAAGCAACTCCCGAAGAAAATGCCCTAGATGATTACCGCTTCTGCATGGAGCGTGTATATGCCTACGCGGATTACATTACGATCAATATTTCCTCGCCCAATACGCCTGGCCTGCGGGATCTGCAGTTTGGCGAGGCCTTTGACCATCTGTTATCTGGTCTAAAAGAGACCCAAGCGGCGCTGACAGATAAGTACGGTAAGCGCGTGCCTATAGCGGTGAAGATCGCACCCGATATGAACGAGGAAGAGCTTGCTCAAGTTGCCGGTAAACTTCTTGAATATGAGATCGACGCGGTGATCGCCACCAACACCACAATTGGGCGGGTGGGTGTCGAAGATTCTAAGCACAGAGATGAAGCGGGTGGCCTAAGTGGCGTGCCGGTGACAGATCTTTCCACCGAGACGATTCGACGCTTGGCCACTCATTTAGACGGCAAGATACCGATTATTGGTGTCGGGGGCATTATTGATGCGGCTTCTGCCCAAGCAAAATTGGATGCTGGGGCAAGCCTGGTTCAGGTCTATAGTGGTTTTATATACAAAGGGCCTGGGTTGATCCAAGAGATTTTGAACCGATAGCCTATATATAGAAGCTGTTGAATCGGGTTTTACGTTGGTTCGACTGAGAAAATAGAGAATTTGGGAGCCTCAATTAAGCAATAGCGAAACTGAGGCTCCTAGGTTAAGGCTCTGACGGCGAAGTAACCGGGAGTGCCTGTGGAGCTGTATCATTGAGTCTGCCGTGTATGACGAACAGGCCAAATGAGGTGGGGTTGGGCGTAAGGGTTCCCCTACATATTGCTTAGCTTCTGGACTTGCGCCAGAGTGTTGTAACCGTCCCATTGGTCTTGCCTGCCAGAACGCCACCCGCTAAGCCACATATGCCGGGCTTCTCCTGATTCGTGGGGACACAGGTTACGGGATTTCCCGACCATGCCAGCTTGGTATCCACGAGAGAGAGCGAGATCTGAACCAGTTCTTTTTTGACGTTTCATAGGCAAACTACCTTGCAAGATGAGATAGAAGAAAGAGCGGCTGGAGAGCCAAGCGAGCACGAGGCGGAAGCGAAATACAAGATCCCAGCTTACCGGAGCAACGTGCCCGCAAATGTTAGAGTCGATTAGACTCTTGGTATGCCGCACAATGAAGGCGGACGACAAGTGTCCCAGAGCTAGCCGAGAAAGTGAACGATCAAATTTTTATAGCCAGCGAATCCTATATGGCCGGAATGCATAATGAGCAAAAACGATACCGAATCTAACTATTTCGCCAGTTGTCCCAAAGGCATCGAGAATATCCTTCAGGAAGAACTCACGGACCTTGGTGTTAGTGGCATAAAACAAACCGCTGCTGGGGTGAGTTTTAGCGCGTCTCAATCGACCCTTTATAAGGTTCTCCTGTGGACGCGTTTTGCCAATCGTATATTAATGCCTTTATCAAAAGAAAAAGCGAAGGACGCGAAAGAGCTCTACAGTGCGGTTTACCAAATTCCTTGGGAAGACTATATATCCGACGGCATGAGTTTTGTGGTCGATTTTGTGGGCAGCAACGACGAAATTAACAATACGCAATTTGGTGCCCAGCGAACGAAAGATGCGATTGTTGATCGCTTTGTACGTTTGGATAAAGCGCGTCCCAATGTTAATAAACTTAGCCCTGATGTGCGTATCAATGTGCGTTTGACGAAGGTGAGTTTAATTATCTCCTTAGATCTCAGCGGGGAGAGCCTTCATAGACGTGGTTACCGAGGCAAGCAAGGCGCTGCGCCACTAAAAGAAAACTTGGCGGCGGCTGTTTTATATCGTGCCGGTTGGCCAAAGTTGGTAGCGCAGGCAAGGCAAGAAAATAAACGCATTGCGTTAATTGATCCTATGTGTGGCTCTGGTACGTTTTTAATTGAAGCGGCAATGATGGCGGCAAACATGGCGCCGGGGTTAATGCGGGAGCGTTTTGCGTGTGAAAATCTAGCCTCGCATGACAAAGATACGTGGGATGAAGTCAAGGCTGATGCCAAGGCGAGTATGCGAGCCTTAGATGAATCCTTTCCGATTATCGAAGGCAGTGATATTGATCGCCGCGTTGTGGGTATTGCACAAGAAAATGTCGCGTGTACGCCATTTCAATCGGTGATTCGCTTAACGACTAAGCCGGTCGATGACCTGAGCTTGCCCGAAGACGACAGTGAGCTAACAGGGTTACTGATATGTAACCCCCCGTATGGTGAGCGTTTGGGTGAAATAGAAGACCTGCGGGAAGACTATCGAATACTGGGGCAAGTGGTTAAGCAAGCCTTGCCCGGCTGGCAGGTCGGCGTGTTTACAAGTAATACGGAATTAGCGCGTGAAATGCGTTTGCGTGCTAAGAATAAATATAAATTCTTTAATGGGAAGATATCCGCAGAATTACACATCTTTGATATCGTCGGGGGAGAATCAACGTTAAGAGAAGATCGTGATATTACTACAGCGCCGTTATCTGAAGGTGCGCAGATGGTCTTTAATCGCTTAAATAAAAATCGTCGGCGTTTGGATAAATGGATTAGAAAGGAAGGCGTTGAATGCTACCGACTTTATGATGCCGATATGCCAGAGTATGCGGCTGCGATAGATGTATATGGTGATCAATATCATGTGCAAGAGTACCAAGCGCCTAAAACCATTAATGAAAAAAAGGCACAAATTCGTTTTCAAGAAATTTGTCAGGCAACCGTGCAAGCCTTTGAGTTACACCCCAAACAGCTCGTATCCAAAACACGTATGCGACAAAGGGGCAGTTCCCAATATCAAAAATCTGAACATCAGAATGAAAAACATTTTTTTACGGTGGACGAGAACGGCGCTCAGCTACGTGTAAACCTGCATGAATATTTAGATACGGGATTGTTTTTGGATCATAGACCGCTTCGGGCACGCATCCGTAAAGAAGCAAGCGGAAAACGGTTTTTGAATCTATTTTGTTATACCGCGACAGCATCTGTACAGGCTATTTTGGGTGGTGCAGCAAGTTCTGTGAGTGTTGATATGTCGAACACTTACCTGGAGTGGGCAAAACGCAACTATGCGCTTAACAATATTCACTCGAACCAGCATCGCTTAGAGCGTGCCGATTGTATTGGGTGGTTGCGCAATTGTCGCCAGGGCTTTGATATTATTATGTTGGATCCACCGAGTTTCTCTAATTCGAAAAACACGGATACGGTGCTGGATATTCAAAATGATCATGTGCAGTTGGTGAATCGCTGTATGGAGTTACTTGATACGAATGGTGTGCTGTATTTCTCAAATAACTTGCGAAGTTTTAAGTTGGATCCTGCCTTGTCAGAAAAATATGACGTGAACGATATTACACAAGCCACTTTAGATCCTGATTTTGAACGCAATCAAAAAATTCATTCCTGTTGGATGATGAAAAACCGGTAAAACAGTTTAGCTATGTCGAAGCCATTTAAAATACACAGTAAATATGAGCCAGCAGGGGATCAACCCACGGCGATAGCCTCGCTTGTTGATGGTTTGGAATCTGGGCTTGCGCACCAAACCTTGTTAGGGGTGACCGGATCGGGGAAGACCTTCACCATCGCGAATGTGATCGAGCAGGTACAGCGCCCGACCATGGTCATGGCCCACAACAAAACTTTGGCCGCGCAGCTTTATGGCGAGCTGAAAGAATTTTTCCCAGACAATTCAGTAGAGTATTTTGTTTCTTACTACGATTACTATCAGCCGGAAGCCTATGTGCCATCCTCTGATACCTTCATAGATAAAGACGCCTCCGTTAACGAGCATATCGAACAGATGCGTTTATCTGCCACAAAAGCATTGTTGGAGCGTAAAGACGCGATTGTTGTGGCGACAGTTTCAGCTATCTATGGTTTGGGTGACCCTGATTCGTATTTAAAGATGATGTTGCATGTTGTACGTGGTGACGCCTTGGATCAGCGTCAGGCGCTTCGTCGTTTAGCGGAGCTGCAATATGAGCGCAACGATGTGGATTTTAAACGTGGAACCTATCGTGTTCGTGGTGATGTGATTGACGTCTTTCCTGCAGACTCCGATACGGAAGCAGTACGCATAGAATTGTTTGATGAGGAAATTGAAAAGATCTCTATTTTTGATCCGCTCACCGGCGAAATATTTCAAAAAGTCCCCCGTTATACCGTCTACCCTAAGTCGCATTATGTAACGCCACGCTCACGTATATTGGAAGCGGTTGAACATATAAAAGTTGAATTAAAAGAGCGGCTAGAGCAGCTTCGTTCTATCGACAAACTGGTCGAAGCGCAGCGCCTCGAGCAGCGCGCTAAATACGATTTGGAAATGATGCAAGAACTGGGGTATTGCACGGGTATTGAAAATTACTCTCGGTACCTATCGGGCAGGGAGGCGGGGGCGGCGCCACCGACTTTATATGATTACCTGCCGGATAATGCCTTGCTCGTACTTGATGAATCCCATGTGACCGTGCCGCAACTGGGTGCGATGTATAAAGGTGACCGGTCAAGAAAAGAAACGTTAGTTGAATATGGGTTTCGTTTACCATCGGCATTAGATAATCGCCCCATGCGTTTTGATGAATGGGAGCGCTTGGCGCCACAAACCATTTTCGTTTCAGCAACACCAGGAAAATATGAAGAAGAAAAACAAGACCAAGTGGTCGAGCAAGTGGTGCGCCCAACCGGTCTTGTCGATCCCGAAGTCGAAATTCGCCCTGCGCAAACACAGGTGGACGACTGCTTATCCGAGATCGCTAAAAGCGTTGCGAATGGTGATCGCGTATTAATTACCGTACTTACAAAACGCATGGCAGAAGATCTGACCGAATACTTAATGGATCACGGTGCACGTGTGCGCTATCTCCATTCTGATATTGATACGGTAGAACGGGTGGAAATTATTCGTGACCTGCGTATTGGTGAGTTCGATGTTTTGGTGGGGATTAATTTGTTGCGAGAGGGCTTGGATATGCCCGAGGTTGCCCTGGTCGCCATATTTGACGCGGATAAAGAAGGCTTTTTGCGTTCTGATCGTTCCTTGATTCAAACCATAGGCCGTGCGGCACGTAACGTTAACGGTCATGCCATTTTATATGCCGATAAAATTACCGGTTCGATGCAGCGTGCAATGGATGAAACGGCGCGCCGTCGCCAAAAACAAACTGAATTTAATACAGCAAATGGCATTACACCAAAAGGGATCGTGAAATCCGTTGCCGATATTATGGAAGGCGCACGTGCCCCGGGTTCTAAACCCGGTTCACGAAAAAAAGTTGCCGAAAAACGAAAAGACTATCAAGTGGATGTTCCCGAAGGAAAATCACTGTGGGAGCATATTCAAGTACTTGAGAAAGAGATGTTTACCGCCGCAAAAGATTTGGAGTTTGAGAAAGCGGCGGAACTGCGAGATCAGATTCAGAAGTTGAAGACGAAAGCTGTTTAGGTTGATGGTGTAGCCTGAATAGAGTGTTTTTTATGGGCGAAAATATTAGCTCTTTAATCGAGTATTCTTGAATAATGAAGACTAGTCACGCTGTATACCCATGAGTGTCGTAGATGGCTTGACTTTCAATAAAACAGAAAATGAATTATTCTCTCTGGCTTAGAGTCACCCCTATCTTCATAAAAATAGGAATAGTCGCATATGACACGCCAAAACCGTATCAATTCCTTGGACAGTTTAAAATCTTTCATCATCTTGTTAGTTGTTGTTTTACACGCTTCTGCAATATATATGAAAAATGCCCCTGAATGGTGGTATGTCGTTGATCCACAAAATAGTTTGTTTTTTACACTGCTGTCAATATTGATTAGTGTGCCAATAATGGCGGTTATGTTTTTTGTTGCGGGATATTTTTCGTTAAAGTCACTGCAAAAAACGGGAATACAACACTATATAAAAAACAAGCTAATTCGAATCGGTATTCCTTGGGTTATAGGCGCTATAGTTCTCGCACCTATAACTGGTTATTTTATTCACTTTTCACGTGATCTCCCCATGGGTTTTTTTCATTTTGTGTTATATGACCATTGGGTGAATAGTTATCAGCAATCCGTATACTGGTTTCTCGGCGTGTTGCTATTGTTCTTCTTAATTCTAGCTCTGGCATTCAATTTCAGTGCAAGACTGCAATCCGTGCGGCCCAAAACAAGTATCCCGACGTGGAAGACATACCTTGGGTTTGTTGTTTTATGTATAGCAAGTATGTTGCTTGTGAATCAGTTTGTCCCTATGAATTCCTGGTACACTGGCTTGTATGTGGTAATGTTTCAACCGGTAAAGCTTCCGTTGTATGTTTCCTATTTTTGTTTGGGAATATTCGCCTATTTAAATAATTGGTATCCAATAAGAAACGAAAACTTAACGCTTCGATACCGCTTTTTATTTTGGGTTGTCGCTGCAATGTTGTACCTGCTCCAACGAATCAAGGTTTTACCAGCGATATCTGATGCAGAGTTTATTGGGCAGCTCTCACAAATTGTATTATTTAATTTATATTGCTTTTCATCATTAATTTTTGGTGTTGCGTTGTTTCAGAAGAAAGTCAACGAAAATAACGTATTTTGGCGAGCAATGAACAGAACTTCATATGGTATTTACTTTATCCATATAATAATACTTTGCCCACTCGCGTATATGTTTCTGTCTTTTGATATGCCCTTAAGTGTCAAAGCTTCGTTGGTTGTTTTCTTGACAGTGCTTGTTTCATGGGCCGTGAGTCATTGGGGGCTAAATAGAGCGCCTCTATTGAAACGCTCATTTTCGACGTAGGCGTGTTCATTCGCGCATTGGTATTTTTTCTTGATATGCAAAATGGAAAACACGTGAAGGGTTGTTTTACGGTAATTAATGCTGTTGTCATTATGGGGGTAAAGTGGTAGGTGCATTTTACCGCTCCAGAATCGTTTGACAGCTTTGTGGTGAACTTTCTAATATAAAGTGAATAGGAATTAAAGTGGAGCTCATATAGCGCTAAAGCAGGTGGTTCACAAAAAGGAATGTCAGCGATGCAAGAGATAAATATAGAGCTTCTATGAGTCAAATTAAGGGCGTAGGGGGGGTAACAATATTTTAGTTATTGTTTTGTGCGTTTGGGGTTCGTTAATATATCTTATTTCCAATCAGGCCGAAACGGTTTCTTTTGTCGCAAGCTCATTTGGCGGGACTAGTGTAAATCGCTCTGACTCGTAAGGGGAAAGCTGACAGGACGCTCTTGAATTTTTTATTCCAACAGTAAAGGATATGAGCCTGGAAAATTTGTTTGAGTCGTGGCTCTAGGAAAACAATAGTTGCAGGAGTAGTAAAGTGCCCATTACCGACTCGATCTATCACAATGGAGGGCGGTTACTCTGACAGGATATAAGCATTCGTTGGAGAGCCCTGACGATACCTCACCGCTAACGGAAGGTGTACAAAATCATTCCAATTTGGCACATTAATATGCAGGACGAGAAGGATCATGATCTTATCAGGGTTGTGATCGTAAGTGGGAAGGCCTGATAAGTGATCTGCGGTGCGGGCAGAGCCTTATGTTTAACCTGTCTTTTTTCGGGGTTGTGCTTTATGGAAAAGTGCTAACGATATTTAAGATAATTCTTATTCCGTTGAGTATTTATCCGAGTATCATTGCGCATCAACCTGCTGCCCACTCACATCCTTACTGTCTTCCCCCATCAAAAATAAATAAGGCATCATAATCGCTTCAGCGGCGGTGATTGTGCCGGGGTTTTCAGCAGGGTAGGCGCGGGCACGCATGTCTGTGCGTGTGGCGCCGGGGTTAAGCGTATTAACGCGAAGGCTTGGGTCGCCATCATATTCATCTGCAAGGGTTTGCATCATATTTTCACAGCCGGCTTTTGTTACTGCATAAGCGCCCCAGAATGCGCGGCCTTGTTTTCCTACGGATGAACTTGTAAATACAATGCTTGCGGAGTCTGATTTTTCTAAAAGCGGCAGTAAGGACTTCGTCATCGTAAATGGCGCGGTAAGGTTTACTTGAACGAGTTTTTGCCATTCGCCTAATGGATATTGCGCAAGCGGTGTTCTTGGGCCGAGTTCTGCCGCGTTATGAAGCAAGCCATCTAAGCGGCCAAATTCATCATTGATGCTATCGAACATGGCTTCGTAATCATGTTCTGCCGCGCCTTCCAAGTTCAGTGGGAAAATCGCAGGCTGCGCAAAGCCTAGCTTTTCAATTTCGTCGTATACGGCTTCCAATTTTTGTATGGTGCGGCCCAGTAAAATGACCGTCGCGCCGTATTCTGCAAATGTAAGCGCAGCAACGCGCCCAATACCATCCCCTGCGCCAGTCACCAATATGATTTTATCTTTTAATAAATCTTTGGCGGGTGAGTATTGATCAAAAAAAGTCTTGTCGAACATTAGGTGTTTCCTAATCTAAAAAATCTATTGTTTGTATCGTGTCATAAGGTAAGCGTTAATGACGAATAGGGTGTTATGACCGTCTGCCGTATTTACCACATGGATGTGGTGTAGTAGGCAATGCAGGAGTATATTGCCGAGGAAGCGGCAGCCGAGTCCCCAAGGATGGATTTACGGCGTGTCACACATGCTCGATGCATAGCTACTCCGACCAGAAATCAAAAATACTCTTCAATTATCGGCCAAATCTCATCGCCTGTTTCCACCACATGATCCGCACCCCAAGCGTGTGCGCTATCATTTTCACGAATATAGCCATAGTTTACCGCAATCGTCTTCATACCCGCATTAATACCGCACTGTATATCCCGAAGATGATCACCAATATAAATAGCCGTGTCGTTTTCACAAGTCGCATGACGACATGCTAAGTCCAAAGGTTCTGCGTGCGGTTTTCTGTGTGTTACATGCTCTGGGCAAATTAAGCACACGGGGCGGCTCGCAAATTCAAAGTCCTGGATCAAAGGGCTCGCATAAGGCTCTGGCTTATTCGTAACGATTCCCCAATCCAAATTGATATCCGCAAATTTTTGTATAAGCTCACCAAGCCCAGGGAAAAATGTCGTTTCAGAAGCTAAATCCGCAGCGTAAAAATCGAGTAGTCGTTGGCGTAGCTGAGCGGTATCAGGGTGATCTTTCCCTACACCGAAGCCTAATTCTAACAAGGCGTATGCGCCATCAGAGACGACATCGCGTGCGAGGTCTAAGGGGACGGTATCTTTACCGTCTTCGACTAATACGCGGTTAAGTGCTTTGGATAAGTCTGGTGCGGTGTCTAGCAGCGTACCATCTAAATCAAAGAATACGGCTTTTAAGGTCATACGGATTTTTTCGCGTGCAGGATATAGTTTACGCCGACATCTTTTGGGTTTAACCGAAAGTTTTTTGTGATCGGGTTATAGGTCATGCCCGTAATATCTATCAATTGTAGACCGGCGTTTCGTAAGCCGCGTGATAACTCAGAAGGGCGGATAAACTTTTTGTATTCATGTGTGCCTTTAGGTAGCACTTGCAATACATATTCTGCACCAAGAATGGCAAATGCGTAGGCTTTTGCGGTCCGGTTGATGGTTGAAAAATATAAGTCGCCGCCGGGTTTACATAATTGTGCACAGGCTTTTATTACGCTACCAGGATCAGGGACGTGCTCTAGCATTTCTAAACAGGTAACGACATCAAATGACGCTGCATGAGATTCGGCGAAGGATTCTGCCGTACTTTGGTGGTAATCGATATCGAGCTGGTGTTCCAGTTTGTGAAGCTGTGCGACTTCCAGCGGGGCCTTGCCCATATCAATGCCTGTGACCTTTGCGCCTCTGTGAGCCAATCCTTCACAAAGGATGCCACCGCCACAGCCTACATCTAAAACGTTTTTCCCTGCGACGGGGGATGCCTCATCGATATAGTTCGCTCGCACGGGATTCATATCGTGCAGGGGTTTAAAATCGCCTTCTGGATCCCACCAGCGACTTGCCATTTTCTCAAACTTCTCGATTTCTTTTTCGTCGATATTTTGTGCGACTGCCATCGTTCTTTATCTCGCTATTTTCTTGCGACTTTTTCTTGCCACATGTGCGTTTTATGTTTCAGTGCGTCGGTGTCGATCGTGGTTAGACTACCGTTGTTGACCAAGTGCTTACCGTTTACCCAGACATTACTGACACAGTGACCAGCATTTGTGTAGACGATTTGGCTGATTGGGTCATGCATGGGTTGGTGAGCGATACCGGATAAATCTATCGCCACAATGTCTGCTTTTTTCCCCGCTTCCAATGAGCCTATAAGGTTTTCCATGCCGAGGGCTTTCGCGCCGTTAATGGTGGCCATCTCCAAGGCCGCACTTGCGTCTAGTGCGGCGGCATTGTCCGCAGCAAGTTTGCCCACTAATGCGGCTGTTTTCATCTCAGAAAAAAGGTCTAGATCATTATTGCTCGCGGCGCTATCGGTACCTAGGCAAACATTAACGCCGTGCTTTTGCAGGCGATCCACTGGGCAAAGCCCACTAGCCAGCTTTAGATTGGATTCGGGACAGTGCACGACATGTGCGCCGCTTTGCGTGAGTAACTCAATATCCTGATCGTTAATTTGCGTCATGTGAACACATTGCGTCAGCGGCGTTAGCAGGCCTAAATCGGCTAGGCGCTGAGTGGGGCGCATACCAAACTGTTCCATGGAGGTTTGGATCTCGAACTCGGTTTCGTGCAAGTGAATTTGGACGGGGGCTTGAAGTTCTTCTGCGTAGGTGGCAATACGGCGTAGCGGATCATCGGAAACAGTATAGGGGGCGTGGGGCCCAAAAACTACGTTCACTAACTCGTGAGCGCGATACTGGTCGTGCAGAGCGATACCCTTACGTAGATATTCATCTGCATCGCTTGCCCAAACCGTGGGAAAGTCGAGCACGGGAAAGGCGATTTGGGTGCGCATGCCGACTTCAAGCGATACCGCTGCGGTATCTTCAGGGTAAAAGTACATGTCTGAAAAGCATGTCGTGCCCGAGGCTAACATTTCAGCCATTGCCAGGGTCGACCCATCGCGGACAAATTCATCGGATACCCAAGTGCGCTCGGCTGGCCATATATGGTTTTCTAGCCAGTCCATCAGCGGTTTATCGTCGGCATAACCACGTAATAGCGACATCGCTGAGTGCCCATGAGCATTGATAAGGCCGGGGATGAGCGCGTGCCCGGTGAGATCTAGCTCTTCTTTTGGGACGAAGCGGGTCTTTAATTCGGATGCTAAGCCAATATCTAAGATGAATTCACCATCAATCGCGATGGCGCAGTTCTCAAGAACGCGGCCGCGCGGGCAGACGGGAATAATCCAAGAGGCGTGGATAAGCCGATCGATTTGTCGTGGCGAGTCTGAATTTTGATCGTTATGCTGGTTTTGCATGCGATTTGTGGTGCCTATCTAGGGTTTTTGCCATAGCTGAGAGGAGGGCAGTATACCGCCAAAACTTACGATGGGAATAATGTTCATCTCACAGCTTCGTCAAGCCAGTTAAAGGTGCCTATCGTACTGATTTTATGGTAGAATTTTGGGTTTTTATCGCCGGGAAACTTACATCTTTCTTGGCACGAAAAATCGCTATTACTATTAAGTGAAATCGCGGCAGTAGCGGCAACAACAAAATAATATTAGGCGGCCAACTCCGACTAGCATTCCGATTAACATTTCTGCTGTATTCCCCAGGCTTTGGGCTTTTTTTAGCGGCTCTTAGTGCTTTATTGCGGCTTACTGCAGATACGATAAGACAGGAACTCCAGATCTAAATGGGTGATATAGCCAAAGAAATCCTCCCGGTAAACATCGAAGATGAACTGAAGCAAAGTTACCTCGATTACGCGATGAGCGTTATCGTAGGGCGTGCCTTGCCGGATGTTCGCGATGGGTTAAAGCCCGTTCATAGGCGCGTATTGTTCGCGATGAACGAACTCAATAATGACTGGAACAAGCCGTACAAGAAGTCTGCTCGTGTTGTCGGGGATGTGATTGGTAAATATCACCCGCATGGGGATACAGCGGTTTACGATACCATCGTACGTATGGCACAGCCTTTCTCGCTGCGTTACATGTTGGTCGACGGTCAAGGTAACTTTGGTTCTATTGATGGCGACAGCGCGGCGGCGATGCGTTATACCGAAGTTCGGATGTCGAAAATTGCCCATGAGTTGTTAGCGGATCTCGATAAAGAAACTGTCGATTTCATTCCCAACTACGATGACACAGAATTTATTCCTGCTGTATTGCCAACACGCGTGCCCAACCTGCTTGTAAACGGTTCGTCTGGTATTGCCGTGGGTATGGCGACGAATATCCCCCCTCACAATCTAAGAGAAGTGGTTAAAGGGTGTTTACATTTGATCGATCAGCCTGAAGCTAGCATCGATGATTTGATGGAGTTTATTCCTGGCCCAGATTTCCCAACAGCGGGCATCATTAACGGTCGAGCAGGCATCCTTCAGGCATATCGCACTGGTCGTGGGCGCATCTACGTTCGTGCTAAAGCGGAAGTTATCGTCAACGAAAAAAATAACCGCGAAAGCATTATTGTTCACGAGCTTCCATATCAAGTGAACAAAGCGCGGTTAATCGAAAAGATTGCTGAGCTAGTCAAAGAGAAAAAAATCGAAGGTATTTCTGAGATTCGAGACGAATCCGATAAAGATGGCCTTCGTGTCGCGATCGAAATTAAACGCGGTGAAATGGGCGATGTGGTGTTAAACAACCTCTACGCTCAAACTCAAATGCAAAACGTATTTGGTATCAACGTGGTGGCCTTGGTAGATGGTCAGCCGAAGATATTGAACCTTAAAGAGCTGTTAGAGCACTTTATTAAGCATCGTCGTGAAGTTGTTACGCGCAGAACCATTTATCTGTTGCGCAAAGCGCGTGAACGCGGCCATGTGTTAGAAGGCCTTGCTGTTGCGATTGCTAACATTGATGAAGTGATCGCAATGATTAAAGGCTCTTCAACGCCCGCCGAGGCGAAAGAAGCGTTACTGGGTAAAGCGTGGGCCATGGGCGATATTCAAGGTTATCTTGAGCGTGCCGGTTCTGACGCGTGTCGCCCAGATGATTTAGGCAAAGAGTTCGGCGTAAGAGATGGGAAATATTATTTATCTCCCGCACAAGTTCAAGCAATTTTGGAATTACGTCTTCATCGCCTTACCGGTATGGAGCACGACAAGCTTATTGCTGAATATGAAGAGCGCTTAAAGCTCATCGGTGAATATTTAGAGATTTTGGGTAATGCTTCTCGATTGATGGAAGTGATTCGTGAAGAGCTAGAAAAGATTGTTGAAGAGTACGGTGATGAGCGCCGTACAGATATTCAGCATTCTCAAACTGATTTAAGTGTTGAAGACTTAATTACCGAAGAAGATCGTGTTGTCACCATTTCTCATGGTGGTTATGCGAAGAGTCAGCCCTTGGATGCGTACCAAGCGCAACGTCGTGGCGGTATGGGTAAAGCGGCAACGTCCGTAAAAGATGAAGACTTTGTTGAACATCTTTTGATTGCCAGTACGCACGATTACATTCTTTGCTTTACCAATGCCGGTAAAGTGTTCTGGTTGAAGGTCTATCAAATACCTGTTGCGGGGCGTCAGTCTCGTGGTCGCCCTGTGGTGAATTTATTGCCACTGGAAGACGGGGAACGTATTACTTCCATGTTGCCGATTCGTGAGTTTGATGAAGATCATTTCATCTTTATGGCGACCGCGAACGGTACCGTTAAAAAGACCCCGCTAACGCAATTCTCTCGCCCACGTTCTGTCGGTTTGCGCGCAATTGAATTGGTTGAAGGTGACCACTTAGTGGGTACGACTGTTACCGACGGTAAGCAAGATATTGTATTAATGTCCTCTAATGGTAAGGCTGCGCGCTTTACTGAAGAGCAAGTTCGTTCCATGGGACGTGTATCACGCGGTGTGCGTGGTATTCGTTTGGCGGAAGGGCATCGTGTTATTTCAATGGTTGTACCTGTTGAAGGTGGCAAGGTGCTTACGGTAAGTGAAAATGGCTTTGGTAAGCGTACCGATGTAAATGACTTCCCAACGAAAGGGCGTGGTTCGCAAGGTGTAATCGGGATGCAAACGTCTGAGCGTAACGGTGATTTGGTTGGCGCGGT
The DNA here is from genome assembly GCA_045430345.1 of Agarilytica sp. Taxonomy (GTDB): domain Bacteria; phylum Pseudomonadota; class Gammaproteobacteria; order Pseudomonadales; family Cellvibrionaceae; genus Agarilytica. Next base: position 302,797 of record JAILXT010000001.1, read on the forward strand.
TCAAGTGCTCGATGGCGAAGAAATCATGCTTATTTCTGATCAAGGTACATTGGTGAGAACGCGTGTGGATGAAGTGTCGGTACTGGGTCGAAATACGCAAGGTGTTCGCTTAATCAAAGTGAAAACTGGCGAGCATATTGTGGGTATTGAGCGTATTGAAGAAGGTCTGGCGGATGAAAGTGCTTTAGTTGAAGGCAGCGATGAAGCAAGTGAGGGCACTGAAAATGCCGGTGATGCCCCAGCGGCCAGCAATGATGAATCAGAAGATTAAGGTTTTTGTTCGTGTCAGATAAATCAGAGCAGACTCAACAGCAAAAGAACGAAGAAGAAGCGAAATTATTATCTGAACTTCGCGATAAAATCGACGGTATCGATGGAAAACTCGGTGAGCTTTTTAGCGCGCGTGCACAATGCGCTATGGATGTTGCCAAAGTAAAAGCGCAGTTTTCGGATACATCTGTTACAAAAACGACAACGTATTATCGGCCAGAACGTGAAGCGCAAGTATTGCGTCGCGCAATGGAGCGAAATAAAGGCCCGTTAAAAAACGAAGACGTAGGGCGTTTGTTTCGCGAGTTGATGTCGGCGTGCTTAGCCTTAGAAAACCCTATACATGTAGCTTATCTTGGTCCTCAGGGGACCTATACCCAAGAGGCCGCGTTAAAGCATTTTGGTGAATCTGCGGTTACGGTATCTATGTCGGCAATCGATGCTGTATTTCGGGAGGTTGCCTCCGGTGCTGTGCATTACGGTGTGGTGCCGGTAGAAAATTCTACCGAAGGTGTCGTGACCCATACCCTTGATAACTTTGTTGATAGCAATGTCAAAATTTGCGGTGAGGTGGTGTTACGTATTCATCATCACCTGCTCGTTTCTGATGTGACAAAGACCGATAGTATTACGCGCATTTATTCTCATGCGCAATCTTTGGCGCAGTGCCGAAAATGGTTGGATGAGCATTATCCCAATGTTGAACGCGTTGCTGTGAGCAGTAATTCTGAAGCGGCCAAAAGAATTAAAGGCGAGTGGAATTCTGCAGCTATCGCGGGTGAAATTGCCGCGAAATTATACGGCTTGACCAGCCAAGCGAAAAACATTGAAGATCGCCCAGATAATTCCACACGGTTTTTAATTATTGGCCGCGATGAAGTCGGACCAAGTGGTGACGATAAAACCTCTATTGTTGTTTCGACAAAAAATGAGCCAGGTGCTTTACACGAGTTATTGCAGCCGTTTCACTCATTGAATGTCGATTTGACGCGATTGGAAACACGACCATCGAGCTCCGGCACGTGGAATTATCTTTTCTTTATCGACTTGTCGGGTCACGTGAATGACGAGAAAGTTGCAGCCGCGTTAAGTGAAGTGAAAAAACGTGTAGCTGACATTAAAGTCCTCGGGTCTTATCCCGTCGGCGTCCTTTAACTTCGCGGCGTTAACTCGTGTCAAAACCAGCCAAATCACCGTCTTCTCCCGTCATCGATAAATTAGTTGTTGTCGGTATTGGATTAATTGGCGGTAGCTTGGCGACAGGGTTAAAGCAACGTAATCAATGCAGAGAAGTCATTGGTATTGCGCGTCGGCAAGAGGTTTGTCATCGGGCGTGCGAGTTAGGCATTGTTGATCGTGCATATACAAATATTACTGACATCGCGTGCGAGTTGGGCGAGCAGGATTTAATTTTTGTCGCGGTCCCCACGCTGACGGTTAAGCATATTCTTTCCCAGATTAAAGCCTGTGTATCGGACAGTGTGACCATTACGGATGGTGCCAGTGTAAAAGGCAGTATCCGCAATGATGTTATTGACGTGTATGGCGCACCGCAGGCGCAAATTGTGCCGGGCCACCCGATAGCGGGCTCTGAAAAAAGTGGTGTTGAAGCGGCGGATCCGAATTTATACGATAAGCATCGCGTCATATTGACACCGTTTGAAAATAGCGGTGATGCTCACAAAGAAAAAGTGCGTGCCGTTTGGAAAGCGGTAGGGGCAGAAGTGCTTGAAATGGACATCGATGAACACGATGTGATTTTAGCCGCGACCAGTCATTTACCTCACGTTATCGCGTTCTCTTTAGTCGATACCCTGGCGCACGATAGCCAGAATGAAAATATTTTTCGTTATGCTGCCGGCGGTTTTCGAGATTTCACCAGAATTGCGTCCAGTGATGCGATTATGTGGCGAGATATCATGCTTGCTAATAAAGACGCGATTTTAGATTCCATCGAAATGTTTTCAGACAATTTGAATCGTTTGAAAAGCGCTATTGAGCAAGACGATTCTACCGATATTACGGGTATTTTCACACGGGCTAAAGTTGCCCGTGACCGATTTACCTCCATGTTGACCCATCAATCATACAGTGCCGCAATGCATAAAACAGATACTCATATGATTACTTATAAAGTCGCTCCGGGCGGCAGTGCAAAGGGCACGATTCGTGTTCCTGGCGATAAATCTATTTCTCATCGTTCTATTATGTTGGGCGCACTTGCCGAAGGTGTTACTCATGTTGAAGGGTTTTTAGAGGGCGAAGATGCTTTAGCCACCCTGCAAACTTTTCGCGATATGGGGGTTGTGATTGAAGGGCCGCATGATGGTTGTGTCACCGTAAATGGTGTTGGGCTCCACGGGTTAACACCTCCTACAGGCCCTCTTTATGTCGGTAATTCCGGGACTTCCATGCGGTTGTTGTCCGGAATTTTGGCGGGGCAATCTTTTGATACGGAATTAACCGGTGACGAATCGTTAACAAAACGCCCTATGAATCGCGTGGCGAATCCGCTTCGCGACATGGGCGCCGTGATTGATACGGCTGAAGAGGGGCGCCCTCCAATTAAAATTCATGGTGGCGTATCGCTGAAGGGGTTTGATTACACTTTGCCGATGGCGAGTGCCCAGGTTAAGTCCTGTTTGTTACTTGCTGGTTTATACGCCGAAGGTGAAACCAAAGTCACCGAGCCAGCGCCTACGCGAGATCACACGGAGCGTATGTTGCGAGGTTTTGGGTACGACGTTCAGCGTGAAGGCGATACAATTGCATTATGTTCAGGCGGGTCGCTTAAGGCCTGTGATATAGATATTCCTGCAGACATTTCATCAGCGACTTTCTTTTTAGTTGCGGCTGCAATTACGCCTGAATCGGATATTACGCTGACTCATGTTGGCATTAACCCCACGCGTATAGGTGTCATTAATATCTTGCGATTAATGGGGGCGAATTTGACCTTGTCGAATGAGCGCGAAGTAGGCGGGGAACCCGTTGCCGATATTCGTGTTCAATATGCGCCGTTAACGGGTATCACAATCCCAGAAGATCAAGTGCCTTTGGCGATAGATGAGTTTCCGGCTTTATTTATCGCTGCGGCTTGTGCGAAAGGGACGACAACCCTTACTGGTGCCGAAGAGTTACGGGTTAAAGAAACCGATCGTATCCAGGCGATGGCCGATGGTTTGACTACGTTGGGGATCGAATGCGAAACACGTGAAGACGGTATTGTGATTCAAGGTGGCGAGATGCAAGGTGGTGAGGTGGAAAGCTTTCATGATCACAGGATTGCGATGTCATTCACCATTGGGGCGTTACAATCAAAAGGCGAAATAGTGGTGAAAAACTGCGCGAACGTGGCGACATCGTTCCCGAACTTCACCGATTTAGCCAAACAAATTGGCATAAGCTTAGACATTATTACTTCTTAAATTCGATAAGACCTTTCGCTATACTCCTCGCGCGCTGCGTGAGGGTGATGCGCCCCTTACGGATTGGATAAATTACAGACTTTTGGTGTAAAACAACCATGACGACAGATTACACGATGACCCACCTCAAGCAGTTGGAAGCGGAAAGTATTCATATTATCCGTGAAGTTGCTGCCGAGTTTGATAACCCCGTAATGCTTTATTCCGTGGGTAAAGATTCAGCGGTCATGCTGCATTTAGCCCTAAAAGCCTTTGCGCCAGGCAAGTTACCGTTTCCTTTAATGCATGTGGATACCACATGGAAATTTAAAGAGATGATTGAATTTCGCGATCAGATGGCGAAAGACAAAGGTTTTGATCTTATCGTGCATAAGAATCAAGAAGGTATTGATATGGGGGTTGGCCCGTTTACCCACGGCAGTGCTAAACACACCGATATCATGAAAACTCAGGGGTTAAAGCAAGCCCTAAATAAGCATGGTTTCGATGCTGCTTTTGGTGGTGCTCGCCGTGATGAAGAAAAGTCCCGTGCGAAAGAGCGTGTTTATTCTTTCCGTGATAAAAACCATCGTTGGGACCCTAAAAGCCAGCGCCCAGAATTATGGAATATTTATAACGGAAAAGTAGATAAGGGCGAGAGCATACGCGTATTCCCTTTGTCTAACTGGACGGAACTCGATATTTGGCAATATATTCATTTAGAGAGTATTCCTATTGTTCCTTTATATTTTGCGGCGAAGCGCCCTGTTGTAGAGAAAGATGGAACGATGATCATGGTGGATGATGAGCGTATGCCGATTGAAAAAGGCGATGTTATTGAAGAGAAAATGGTGCGTTTTAGAACCTTGGGCTGCTACCCGCTGACAGGTGCTGTTGAGTCAAACGCAACGACTTTGCCTGAAATTATTCAAGAAATGTTATTGACCAAAACATCTGAACGTCAAGGTCGCGTTATTGATCATGATAGTTCTGGATCAATGGAAAAGAAAAAACAAGAAGGATACTTCTAGCGCGATAGTGTTATGAAGTATTAGTGGTGGGCACGACCCTAAAGGCCGAAGTAATCAGTCTTATATGATAAAGCTCCACCGCCCTTAGATAGAGCGTATTTACGCCAAAAGAAATTAAGAGGATTTTTTTTCAACATGTCTCATCAATCTGATCTTATTGAAGAAAACATCGACGAGTACCTAAAGCAACACGAACAAAAAGAGCTATTACGGTTTTTGACTTGCGGTAGCGTGGATGATGGCAAATCCACCTTAATTGGCCGACTACTTCATGACTCTAAAATGATTTATGAGGATCAATTGGAAGCGGTTAAGTCAGATACAACCAAGCATGGCACCACTGGTGAGAAAATTGATTTAGCGCTGTTGGTGGATGGTCTTCAGGCCGAGCGCGAGCAGGGCATTACCATTGATGTTGCTTATCGGTATTTCTCGACGCAAAAGCGAAAATTTATTATTGCAGATACCCCAGGCCATGAACAATACACGCGAAACATGGCAACAGGCGCATCAACGTGCGATCTCGCGGTTATTTTGATTGATGCGCGTTATGGTGTTCAGGTTCAAACGCGCCGGCATACGTTTATTGCTTCCCTACTGGGTATTAAGCACTTGGTTGTGGCGATCAATAAAATGGATTTGGTCGACTACAAAGAAGAAACCTTTAATAAAATTAAAGCGGACTATCAGCAGCTATTATCGACACTTGGTGAAAAGGAAAATGTTTACTATGTGCCGATGTCTGCTCTTGATGGCGATAACGTTGTTAATCTTAGTGAGCATACGCCGTGGTACAAAGGCCAATCGCTCATGGAGATATTGGAAACGGTTGAGATTGCGGGCGACAAAAACGTTACCGATTTTCGTTTCCCAGTCCAATACGTGAATCGGCCCAACTTAGATTTTAGGGGTTTTTGCGGGACAGTTGCTTCTGGCGTTGTAAAAGTCGGCGATACAATTAAGGTGCTGCCTTCTGAAAAAAGTAGCCGAGTAAAGTCCATTGTGACCTATGACGGTGATTTGCCAGAAGCCTTTGTCGATCAAGCGGTTACGTTAACATTAGAAGATGAGATCGACATTAGCCGTGGCGATATGATCGTTCATAGCGATGCGGAAGTGGGCTTTTCCAACCGTGTTCGTGCGCATTTGGTATGGATGTCCGAGTCGGACTTACAGCCAGGTAAGCAGTACTGGTTTAAGTTCGCCAGTAAAACGACTCCGGGAATGGTGAGTAAAATCAACTATCGCGTAGATGTGAACACCTTTGAAGAATCGCCAGCCGATACCGCAGCGTTAAATGATATCGATGTAGTAGAGCTCGATTTAGAACAACAAGTGGCTGTGGATGCTTACCAAAACAACCGCGCTACGGGTGCTTTTATTGTCATTGACCGCATTAGTAATATTACGGTTGGGGCGGGAATGGTGAGCGACGTTTTGGCGCAAGGGCAGCAAGCTCAAAGTGATTTTTCCGCGTTCGAGGTGGAGCTAAATGCTCTGATTCGTAAGCATTTCCCTCATTGGGATGCTAAGGATATTCGCTCTATACTCAAGTAGTTTGGCGAAACAACTAAACCGAGGTATACACATGAGAGTATTGATTTTAGCCTTTTTCGTTTTGACCGCGTTGTCTGCAAACGCGTCAAAAGATAAGGGGGTTTATATCGGTGGAAGTGTGAGCCTGGTGAATGTTGGGGTTAACGATCCTTTTAGTAATGAGGTGACGTTTAAAACAGGCGAAATTTTACTCGGGTACAAATATAACCGTTATCTTGGCGCAGAGATTCGTCGAGGGCAAAGCCTTCAGGAAGAGGTGATTTCAGTAGACGATCCCAATACCGGGTTGGAAGACTCCGTTACGGCGACATTGGATAGTTATTGGTCATACTATTACCGAGCGGAGCTGGCGAATGAAATAGCTAAGGTTTACCTACTGCTCGGTCAGTCTTCAATTACCACGCAAATAGAGTTCGATGAAAGTGGTCGCGCGGATTTTGAAGCCTCGGAATCGGGTCTATCTTACGGTATTGGTTTTGGGCTTTGGTTGGATGAGCGAATGAACCTGAACTTTGAATTTAAAAACCTGGTCAGTACGGATACCGACAATTTCACGAGCGGAAGTATTAGCGCCGATTATCGATTTTAGCTGAATTTTAGCTATTGGCAACGGCGGCGCTCCCCGCTCTTTTTCGGTTGTCTGATTCCTAATTATTCCTTTCCTTCTGTAAAGGCACTCGCCTCTGATTCACTTTCAAAGATATGAGGCGCGACATCTCGTTCACCAATCGAATCGCCTAGCTTCATACGTAAAAATGCGCTGGTCGTATAGCGTGTTACTTGCGCATAGTATTTGTCGACAAGGCTTCTTACTATTTCGGCGTAGGACGCAACCAAATCAGGGCGTAGAGTAAAATTATCGTAATTCACGATGACATTTACGCGGCGATTTAAAGGCTTAAGTATACCTTCAACAGTCGTTCTCACCCGTTCAATTTCTTCGGGTAAGTTAATGGATAGTGCTTCGAAATTGATAAACAATAAGTTTGATTGGGAGTCGTAATCAATACGGCGTTCAATAGGCACATGCAATAGCACGGTGTCTAAGCCCATTAATCCTTCCCGAAATATACGTGCATCCATGGTCGCGAGATCATCTGCAATGATCGGGGTAAAATCCATGTAGGCAAGAATATCTTTTTCTAAATCTAATCCAGGGGCAATTTCTGTCAGTGTTAGCCCTTGAGTGCTTAGTTCAAATACGCAGCGCTCGGTGATATAAAGTACCGGTTGGCCCAACTGCGCAGCGCGCGTTCCGCTAAATGTCACATGCTCAACCAGTTCGACGAATTTTGTGATTTGAGATCCTTCGCCGACTTTTACTTGACCGTTTTCAATGGTGGAGCTTGCTTTCCCGGCGGTAAACGTCCCAACAAATACCAGTCGTTTAGCGTTTTGACTGATGTTAATGAATCCTCCGGCACCGGCGAGGCGAGCGCCAAATTTGGAAACATTAACATTGCCCACGGTATCCGTTTGGGCTAAGCCCAAAAATGCGATATCGAGGCCGCCACCATCATAAAAATCGAATTGAGAGGGCTGGTCGATCAGTGCATCGATATTAACTCCAGCGCCGAAATTCAAGCCACTTGCCGGGAGCCCGCCAATTAATCCCGGTTCTGCAGTTAAAGTCACTTTGTCGAGAATATGTTCTTCGTTGGCGATATTCGCAATGCCTTCCGGCATCCCGATGCCTAAGTTAACAACGGCGTTTGCGCGCAGTTCAAAGGCCGCGCGGCGCGCAATAATTTTTCGTGCATTCAGTTCCATGATCTCCATGTTTTGCATGGGGACACGTACCGCACTGGCGAATGCCGGGTTGTATGGTTCAGCGAAGGTCTGCCAGTGATATTCTTTCTGCGCGACTACTACGCAGTCGACCAGAATACCGGGGATTTTAACATCTCGAGGGTTGAGGCTATGGTTCTCTGCAACACGTTCAACCTGGGCGATGACCAAGCCTCCTGAATTGTGCGCGGCTGTCGCGAGCGCAAGGGATTCTAGGTATAGGGCTTCTTTTTCGCAGGTGATGTTTCCTGCTTCGTCTGCGGTTGTGCCACGGATAAACGCAACATTGATAGGGAAGGCTTTGTAAAAAAGATACTCTTCGTCCTCTATTTCGATGAGTTTAACGAGTTCCTCGGTGGTGGATTCATTTAATTTCCCGCCGCCATGTCGCGGATCGACAAATGTCCCTAGGCCGACTTTTGTGAGAGTGCCGGGTTTGCCTGCTGAAATGTCACGAAATAAGTGAGAAAGGCAGCCTTGCGGTAAGTTATAGCCCTCGATCTCGTTGTCATTTACCAATTGCTGTAGGCCAGGGACGAGCCCCCAATGACCGCCAATTACGCGCTTGATTAGCCCGCTTGTCGCCAGGTGGTTAAGCCCTTTGTCTTTTCCATCTCCTTGGCCGGCGGCATACACCAAGCCGAGGTCACGTGGGCTCTGTGTTTTATCAAAGCGCTCTCGTAACGCAATAGCCAGCTCCTCGGCAAAGCCGATACCAACAAAGCCGCCGGTTCCCAGCATATCGCCATTTTGAATTAGATTAACGGCCTCGGCTGCGGACACGATTTTACTTCGTGCTGCGGGCTTGTTCTTCGATGTCTGAAGTTTTGAGTGCATAAAAAATAGTCGTTATTCATTATTATTAGGGACACTTTCAGCTTAAGCTTGGCTGTCGTTTATGTCCAATAGTTAGTTGGTATGTCAATCAGTGCTTACCCTAAACATTTGTTGAAACTAGAGGCTGAGATAGATCAAATGTAAGATATGTCTTACACATGAAGTCGGGGATGTCGTCTGTTTTTTTGTATTACTCACCACTAGAATGCTGTTCGTGGCCATGAAGGCTGCGTTTAATTATTCATAGGAGATGAACATGAAGCATTGCCCATCCGCCGTTCGTGCGTTTATTCAAAAAGATCTTTTTTCAACATTCCTTGTTGTGGCCCTGAGTTTTTTTGTACTGGCTTCGCCGCTATCCATGGCGGCTGAAAAGTCGAACAAAAAACATGCGGCCGAGCAGCGGGTTGATAGTAAAGTGAATATAAACCGAGCCGGAATCCCCGAGCTTACCCAGTTAACGGGTATTGGTGAGCAAAAAGCGATCGCTATCGTCAAGTATAGAAACGCTAATGGCAAGTTTAAAAGGGTAGAGCAGTTAAGCCAGGTAAAAGGCATCGGGGAAAAAATCATCGATAAGAATCGTAAGCGTATTGTTTTATAAGGTGTGTGCGGACGTTTCCAATCTGTAAATAAAGGAGATAAACGAGCGAAAGTTCGTTGGCTCTGATGTTGGGAGCCGTCTGAGCAAGAAGCTACATGGATGTGGCGTATTAGAATCACGTGGTGGCATGCGGTCGAGCGTGCCGAAGCCGAGCTGCTCATATGTATTCACTGTGTGTTTTCCGTATTGGTGCAGGATAACGGATAAGTTGGCGATCATTTTTAATGAAGCCTGGGCCTTAGCGGGGTCTTTTGTGTAAAATGCGCAGCATGTTGCCTTGCTTGGAGATCACGTTGGCTGACCCAAAAATCATCGTTGCGCTTGATTATCATGATCAAGCGCAATGCCTAGCGCTTGTTGAGTGTTTAGACCCAAAACTCTGTCGTCTTAAAATCGGTAAAGAGATGTTTACGCTATTTGGACCTCAATTGGTGGAGCGTGTCCAACATCTCGGCTTTGACGTTTTTCTTGATCTAAAATTTCACGATATCCCCAATACCGTCGGTAAAGCGGTGGCTGCAGCGGCCAGTTTGGGCGTATGGATGGTGAATGTTCATGCTTCTGGCGGCCGACGGATGATGGCCTCTGCCAGAGAATCACTAGTCTCTTTTGAGAAAGCCCCCAAACTCATTGCCGTGACGGTTTTGACGAGTATGGACGCTGATGATTTATCTGAACTTGGTTTGAACGTTTCACCGGAAGAGCAAGTGAAGCGTTTGGCGCGATTGACAGCAGATTGCGGGCTTGATGGCGTGGTATGTTCGGCTCAAGAAGCCGGCGCGCTTAAATCGCTGTGTGGTCCGTCTTTTTTATGTGTGACACCAGGGATTCGTCCGGCCGGAAGTGATGCTGGTGATCAACGGCGTATTATGACGCCAGAGAAAGCATTGGCAGGCGGGAGTGACTACCTTGTGATTGGGCGGCCTATTACGCAGGCTCAAAACCCTGATGAGGCGCTACGAACAATTGGCGCATCATTGAGAAGCGTGTAGCGGTGAGTTAATTCACCCAAATAACAATTTATATTATTTAGTTTTTAGCAGTTGAAGGAAGTTCAATGATTCCAGTTGTTACCATCGATGGCCCTAGTGGCGCCGGTAAGGGCACGATTAGCCAGCTTATCGCGAAACAGACCGGATACAGTTTGTTGGACAGCGGTGCGCTTTACCGTTTAACGGCTGTCGCCAGTTTGCGCAAAGGGATCAATCTTAATAGTGAGGAAGCTGTCGCAAGTGTTGCTTTGCATCTCGGTATAGAATTCCTTGTGGAAGCAGAGGGTGTGCGTGTGATGCTTGATGGGGATGATGTATCACTCGAAATTCGCACAGAAGAAGCGGGGATGGCGGCGTCTCAAGTGGCGGCACACCCAAAAGTCCGTGACGCTTTACTTCAGTGTCAAAGAGATTTTCGCAAGGGTGAAGGATTGGTTGCTGATGGGCGGGATATGGGTACAGTCGTGTTTCCTGATGCGCCAGTGAAAATATTTCTTACTGCGAGCGCAGAAGAGCGCGCGATGCGACGTTTTAAGCAGATACAAGATACCGGTGGCTCACCAGACTACGACAAAATTTTGGTGGATATAAAAGCCCGAGACGAGAAAGATTCTAATCGGGCAAGCGCGCCCTTAAAAGCCGCTGATGATGCGGTCGTTTTAGATTCGACTACTATGGATATTGATGAAGTCTACCGTACCGTGTTGGCTGAAATTGACGTGAAAATTCATGATGCTTAAAAAACTCGTTAAGTGGTTTGTGCGTGCCTTTTTGGTTCTATGGTTTATCTTTACCTTGATCATCGGTATGTGGATCTGGCGAGAAAACAGCGTAGAAGTGATGGTGAGCTATTTTGGTTTTGAGCTTCACCAGCAAACACTCGGCACGGTTATGACAACGATGTTAGTGGCCGGATTTGTAGTGGGTGCTTTGCCTATGTTTTTCACGGCGATTGTGCGAGAAACTTCCCATAAACGTCAGATCAAAAAAGTTCAAAAAGCCTACGAAAAACCTCACGCGTTAGCGACGCAGGAATAAAATTCTGTGTCGGATACGCTGGTATTTGCTTTTATCTTTATTGCGCTAGGTATCGGCTACATCCTTGGAAAGTACATTACTTTCCCACTTCAAAAATCTTCTCTTCCTAAAGCTGAGCGATTGAATGATCGTTACTTTGATGGGTTAACCTTTTTATTAAAAGAGGACACGGACGAAGCGATCGACCGCTTTATTTCCGATATGGAAGTGAACGACGAGACCTTAGATGTTCATCTGTCGTTAGGGGGGATGCTTCGACGAAAAGGTGAGATCGCTCGTGCGGTAAAAGTGCATGAAAATCTTTTGTCCCATGCGGCGCTGAGTGTTTCTAAGCGGCATCTTGTCCAGTTTGAGCTGGCAAGTGACTACATTCAGTCGGGCTTGTACGATAGGGCTGAGCAGTTACTGAGTGATCTTGCGGATGCTGATGATATAGAACAATCGCTTCGTGATAGTGCGATGGCATCTCTTGTCGATGTCTATCAGGCCACACAAGATTGGTTGAAAGCGATTGATGTTGCTGACCGATTAACCTGTCAGAAGTTTTCGAAAGAGCCCGATCGGTGGCGAGTTCGTCAGGCGCATTTTTCTTGTGAGCTGGCGCTGCTTGCCCAACAAAAAGAAAACGAGTCTGAATGCAGTAAGTGGATCCGAAATGCACTGCATTATGATGCGTCGTGCGTGCGAGCGACGTTGTTACAAGCGAATCTAGATATGCAGTCCGGTATTACCCATGCTGCGATGGCTGCATTGAAATCAATTTCAATGAATAACCCGCAATTTGCAACAGAAATGATTATCCCGTTACGTGATTGTTACGTTCAATTAAACAGCGAGCAGGGTTTTATTTCTGAATTACGGGGCTACCTGGATCGTTATACCGATGTACGAGCCTTAGGCTTGCTCTTTGATTTAGCGTCTCGGCACGAAGGAATCGAGCGGGCTATTCAGGATCTACAGGCATATTTACCAAAATATGCTGAGTTTACGGCCCTTAATAAACTGTGTTCGGTTCTTCATGAATCTAAAAATAGGGCGCCTGGTTTTCTTGACCAATTTAAGCCCGTATTTGACTCCATTTTGGACCATGAAGTCGCTTATTCCTGTGATAACTGCGGCTTTATCGGGCACGAAATGCATTGGAATTGCCCCAGTTGCCACCTTTGGTCCAGCACGTATTTACGTGGTGGCGTGTGATAGTTCTTTAAGCTGATTCTCGTATCGCTCTGAGCCCTCATGTAAGGGTACGATGACAGGCTTTTAAATCACCCTTAAAAACCATCTTGTCTTGCAGCTTCTTATCTGTTAACCTCGCGCGCCCGTACGGTAGATCCAGAGCTGAAGCGTCTGAATTGCCGTCATTGATGTCTCTTCTGGTCGTACCAGTAAACGCTTTGAGAGGCTTACTTTTAACTGAACCGTACACTGGTAGTGCGGCGAAAATATTAGCAATCATTCGATCGCTAATCTTATAGGTATATTCATGAGCGAATCTTTCGCAGAGTTATTCGAAGAAAGTTTACAAACCATCGATATGAAACCCGGCACGATTGTGACTGGTGTTGTCATCGATATCGATCAAGATTGGGTGACTGTTCATGCAGGCCTTAAATCTGAAGGTGTTATTCCAGCAGTTCAGTTCCTGAATGAAAAAGGCGAGCTGAACTTAAGCATTGGTGATGAGGTGCAAGTTGCGCTAGAAACCGTAGAAGACGGTTTCGGTGAAACGCGCCTATCTCGTGAAAAAGCGAAGCGCGCTGAATCGTGGAAAGTCCTTGAAGCGGCTCACGATGACGAAGAAGTTATCACTGGTGTTATTAACGGTAAGGTCAAAGGTGGCTTCACTGTTGATGTTGCGGGTATCCGCGCATTCTTGCCTGGTTCATTGGTTGACGTTCGCCCAGTGCGCGAAACGAACCACTTGGAAGGCAAAGAGCTTGAATTTAAAGTGATCAAGCTTGATCAAAAACGCAACAACGTTGTTGTTTCTCGTCGTGCTGTTATGGAGCAAGCAAACTCTGAAGAGCGTGAAGAGTTGTTGGCTAACCTACAAGAAGGCATGTCTGTTAAGGGTGTGGTTAAAAACCTTACTGACTACGGTTCATTTATCGATCTTGGCGGCGTAGACGGTCTTCTTCATATCACCGATATGGCGTGGAAGCGTATCAAGCACCCAAGCGAAATCTTGAACGTTGGTGATGAAATTGACGTTAAAGTCCTTAAGTTTGACCGCGAGCGTAACCGCGTATCCCTTGGCTTGAAGCAATTGGGTGAAGATCCATGGGCAGAAATCACTGCGCGTTACCCAGAAGGCGCGAAAGTTAAGGCGAAAATCACCAACCTTACGGATTACGGCTGTTTTGCTGAGATCGAAGAAGGTGTTGAAGGTCTTGTTCACGTATCTGAAATGGATTGGACCAACAAAAATATCCACCCATCTAAGGTTGTTAACTTAGGTGACGAAGTGGAAGTGATGATCCTAGATATCGACGAAGAGCGTCGTCGTATTTCTCTAGGTATTAAGCAGTGTCAAGAAAACCCATGGGATGCATTCTCTGGTCGTTTCGAGAAAGGCGACAAGATCTCTGGAAAAATCAAGTCGATCACCGATTTCGGTATTTTCATTGGTTTGGATGGCGGCATCGACGGTCTTGTTCACTTGTCAGACATTTCTTGGAACGAGCCTGGTGAAGAAGCCGTGCGTAAGTTCAAGAAAGGTGACGAGATCGAAACGGTTGTATTGGCCATCGACCCAGAGCGTGAGCGTATCTCTCTAGGTGTTAAGCAATTGGACACAGATCCATTCTCTGCTTATATTGCTGAAAATGACAAAGGCACTATCATCACGGGCATTATCAAATCTGTTGAAGCAAAAGAAGCCATTATTACATTGGCAGAAGATGTTGAAGCAACTTTGAAGGCCTCTGAAATCAGCCGTGATAAAGTTGAAGATGCACGTAACGCATTGAAAGAAGGTGAGGAAGTTGAAGCGAAAATCACTAACGTGGACCGCAAAAACCGCACCATCATGCTGAGTATCAAATCGAAAGACATCGCTGACGAGAAAGAAGCCGTTAAAGAGCACAGTCAAAAGTCAGAAGCTGCAGCAGCACCTGCCACTATCGGTGACCTGATCAAAGCGCAAATTGAAAGCCAAGATAAATAAAAGCATTCGCTTTTTACCTGGTTTACGAAAACGGTCCGAAAGGGCCGTTTTTTTTGCCTGCTTTTCTTGGGGGGGGGGCATTTCGTGCTGCCGGGGTGCATTATTGTGAATATTCCCACGAAAAAGGCTGCTCTTGTATCGATATTATCCGAAAAAAGTAGCTGTTGATCCCAAAAACCCTTTATTTACAACCACTTGCGCTTCAAATATAAGCTAAACTATTGTTTAATAGCGTAAGAGTATGATATCTACAGGGTTTTGGATCGTCATTCTCCGGTGCCTTAAAAATACTTGATAACAATATTTAGGCTGTCTCAATGACAAAGTCAGAGCTAATAGAGCGGATCGCAGCGCGCCAGGACCAACTCTCGGGCAAAGATATCGAGTTGGCGGTGAAGCTCGTACTTGAATATATGTCGCAAGCATTGGCGTCTGGCGAGCGTATAGAAATACGTGGTTTTGGCAGCTTTTCTCTTCATTATCGTGCGCCTCGCGTGGGACGTAACCCCAAAACGGGCGAATCTGTTGAATTGGAGGGTAAATACGTCCCGCACTTTAAGCCCGGTAAAGAGATGAGGGATCGAGTGAATGAGAGTCTAGAGAAAGGTTTTTAGATATCTGCCAGATGAAATAATATCTCCGGCTTTAAGTAGGCGAAATTAAAAAAGGCGAAGCAATCCATGCTTGGCCTTTTTTGTTTTACTGCCCCGTCCTGAAATAGGTTTACACATTGAGGACCTATTTATGGATAACTCTAAACTCTCCCACCGAAAACGCACCCAGCGCGATTACACAATGGGCTTTAAATTACAGGTTGTAGATGCCGTGGAAAAAGGCGAGATGACCTATAAATAAGCCCAGAATCGCTATGGCATTCAAGGCCGCTCAACGGTTCTGACGTGGCTGAGAAAACACGGTAAAATGGACTGGTGACACCCAGTTCGTCTTATTATGTTTACATCATCCAACCACCAAGAAACCCTGGCACAAAAAATCAAACGTCTGGAAAAAGAGCTTGAAGATGAGCGTGCTAGAAATATGCTACTCAATGAAGTGGTCGATATTATTGATGCTGAACACGGAGCAGGCCTTAGAAAAAAGCTTATTGCCAAGGAGCGAAGCGCCTCCAAGACCAAGGGGACGTGAGCCTAAGTAAATCATGCAGGCTTCTTGGCATTAGTCGTCAGGCTATTTATCAACAGGAAAAACGTCACCGCGAACGGCAGATAGAGCTCGCCCCAGTGAAAGATATGGTGCTTGATCTGCGCCGGTTTATGCCGCGCTTAGGGGCTCGAAAACTGTATCAATTAATCAAACCAAAACTTGAACAGGCGGGGATAAAGCTGGGACGAGACGGGTTGTTTAATTATCTTCGAGACCAGAGATTGCTGGTGAAGCCATGCAAGCGCTATACAAAGACCACATACAGTAAGCACTGGATGAAGAAGCATCCTAATTTACTGAAAGAGGTCGCGATTGAATCACAAGAGCAAGTGCTTGTCAGCGACATTACTTATGTAGAAAGTGACAAGGGAGTTCATTATCTATCATTGGTTACCGATGCGGGCAGCCGAAAAATTATGGGGCATGAACTCAGTCGCGACATGAAGGCCGAAAATGTGGTGAAAGCCCTTCAGAAGGCGGTGGGAGTATCTACCCGAACCGATTCGGTGATCCATCACTCAGATCGCGGACTTCGATACTGTTCGGCCTTGTATCAAAAGGAGCTTAAAGCGCATGGCATGGTACCATCGATGACGGATGGCTATGACTGTTATCAGAACGCCTTAGCCGAGCGCGTGAATGGGATACTCAAGCAAGAGTTTCTCTTGTATCGTTGTAAAACCTTTGCCGAACTCAAGGCACTGATTGCGGAATCCGTTTATATTATAACCACATGAGGCCGCACCTTAGCCTTGGCATGAAAACCCCAGAAGACGTGCACAAAAAAGCCGGTTGCCAATGGCAACCGGCCTAACTAAAAACCGTCAACGTTTTTAGGGCGGGACAACCTAATACATATCCTTTTATTTCCTGCTTTATCGCCATCCTGGCGCTTATTACATTTCCGTGTTTCCCTCAGTTACTTCATCCTGAAGTATCAAAATTAGGTGCCTCCCTTGACCGTTCCTGGCCGTCTAACTTCCTTGTGTACCTCCTTGTTAATAATCATTATCGTAAAGTTAAGAGTGAGAAAAAAGGCGACATTGTCGTTGGGTTTTGTAAGATATTTCTTACAGACTGTTGGCGTGGAAGACCTATCTAGGAGGGGTTTTGGTTGTGGTTGGGTAAAATAAGCTCAACTCTATTTGTGTAAGTCTTTAAAATGGTGATTGTGACGCCAAAACCTTGCGCAATGCACGGTTTTTACATATTTACACAATACGAAGGCCGATCAATTCGCTATAATCGCGCCCGGATAAAACGAATGCTGGGCCTACTAATAAAGAAGCAATACTGTTTTAGCTCTAGGGTCATCGCACTATCAAAGGTTTGTTAATGGATCACTCTTCCGCACCTAACGTTATTCCCGTAATTCTTTCTGGGGGAAGCGGTTCTCGACTCTGGCCAAAATCTCGTAAAGCCTACCCAAAGCAGCTCCACAAATTGTATGATGAATACACTATGCTTCAGCATACTTTTAACCGAGTTAATCACCTTGCTGCGCCGATAATTGTATGTAATGACGCCCAGCGATTTATGGTAGCAGATCAGCTCTCAGAAGTGAGCGATCAAAAAATCTCCATTATGCTGGAGCCGGTTGGTCGTAATACTGCTCCAGCTATTGCGGTTGCTGCACTAAAAGCAATGGAAACTGACTCGAACGCGATTCTGGTTGTGCTGCCAGCGGATCACCAAATTAAAGATTCGGGCAGTTTTAAAAGTGCACTTGATCTAGCTGTTGAGAAAGCGCGCTCAGGTAAGCTAGTTGCGTTTGGTATAGTTCCAAGTCACCCTGAGACGGGTTATGGTTATATAAATTCCCTAGCCGAACAAAGTGCCGGCGCAGAAGTTCTTAAATTTGTTGAAAAGCCTGATCAGGATACAGCTCAATCGTACGTTAGTAGTGGCGAATACTTTTGGAATAGCGGTATGTTTGTTTTTTCGGCGAAAACTTATATTGAAGAGTTATCAAGATTTGAGCCTGAGATGGTGAAATCCTGTTCGGACTCTCTGTCCTCAGCGCAAAGTGATCTAGATTTTATTCGCTTAGACCAAGAAAGTTTTTCAAAAGCCAAAGACATCTCAATCGATTACGCTGTGATGGAGAAAACTGAGCTCGCGTGGTGTATACCTTTATCATGCGGTTGGAGTGATTTGGGTAGTTGGCAATCCCTGTGGGAAAATACCGAAAAAGACGAATCGGGGAATGTGACACAAGGTGATGTATATAGTTTAGATTGTGAAAATACACTGTTACAAAGTGAAAAAAAATTGATCGTTGGGATTGGCTTAAAGAATGTTGCTATTGTTGAGTCGGATGATGCGATATTAGCTGTCAACTTAAATCAGACTCAAGACGTTAAAAAGGTTGTGGATTGGTTAAAATCGGAAGGGCGCGGCGAATTTAACTTTCACCGTGAAGTACACCGTCCATGGGGCTGTTATGACTCCATAGATAATGGTGGTCGTTACCAGGTTAAGCGAATTGAAGTAAGGCCGGGCGCCAGCTTGTCTCTACAAATGCATCATCATAGAGCTGAACACTGGGTTGTGGTTTCAGGCACGGCGCTGGTCCAGAAAGGCGAAGAAGAAGTTCTTTTGAGTGAAAATCAATCAGTTTATATTCCTCTCGGTGAAAAACATCGTCTTACTAACCCTGGTAAAGTGCCGCTTCAGATTATTGAGGTCCAGAGCGGTAGTTATCTTGGGGAGGATGATATCGTACGCTACGAGGATAAATTTGGTCGTTCGTAACCTGAGTGTGAATGTGTAATGGTTTGTAATGGTCGGATGATGAGTATTCAGCTATAAGAATACTCCAAGAATATTTATTATTATGAATAACATATATAAAAGGCATAACCATTAGATGGAACAAGGTATAGTCATTCTCGCATTTTCGTTTTTGGCGGCTTTTGCGATCGTTAGAGTTCTAAAGCCAATAGCGTTTTGGGCCGATTTGGTCGATAAACCTGGCGGCCGGAAGCAGCATGACGGACTAATTCCTCTTGTTGGTGGAATTGCCATCTATATCAGCGTATTTCTGAGCTCTCTTATTTTTCTTGAGCAGCCTATTTTTATCCGTTTGTTTTTGCTTGCGGGTGGCCTTATTGTATTTTTAGGTATGGTGGACGATAGGTATGATTTGAGTCCTCGTTCTCGCTTAGTTGGTCAGATACTTATCTGTTCTATATTTGTTTATGGTCTGGAAGTTCGAATCGAAAACTTTGGTAATTTGTTTGGTTTTGGTGATGTTTATGCTGGGGTTTTAAGCTATCCCTTAACTATACTCTCTCTTATGGGGGCTATGAATGCGTTTAACTTTTTGGATGGTATGGATGGCTTGGTTGGTTCTGTAGCCATGGTGTCGTTCGTTGGGTTGGTTGCTTTAT
Organism: Agarilytica sp.; assembly: GCA_045430345.1. Taxonomy (GTDB): domain Bacteria; phylum Pseudomonadota; class Gammaproteobacteria; order Pseudomonadales; family Cellvibrionaceae; genus Agarilytica. Next base: position 322,043 of record JAILXT010000001.1, read on the forward strand.
TTGGTGTCAATGGTGATCTGAATTTTCAACTGCTAAGTATGGCTTTTGTTGGTGCGACAGGAGCATTTCTTGTTTTTAATATATGGGGTTGCCCCAACAAAAGGAATTTTAAAAAGGTTTTCATGGGGGATGCTGGTAGTATGTTTTTGGGCTTGTCTCTCGGAGTGCTTTTGGTAAGGGGGTCGCAAGGTGAAAGCGAGGCCTTTAGTCCAATTACGTCGCTATGGTTGGTGCTACTTCCGATGACGGATATGTTTACCATCATGTATCGTCGTTTAAAGCGAGGTAAATCTCCAATGTCTCCGGACCGTACCCATATTCACCATATGTTGTTGAGGGCCGGTTTCAAAAAATATCAAGCTCTTCATATTGTGGTGCTTATTCAGTTGGGTTTTGTTTCATTGGGTATCTTTATTATGAATCAGGAATACCCTGAATTAGCTTCTTTTTCTCTAGTGATTATATTTGTGCTTCTCTATCAGTTGGTGATGAAACGTTCTTGGCGTCTGATTCGTTGGGCTCGGCGAAGGTTGATTTAGCTCGTTCTGGTGGCCGAAAGTTTTATCTGCTGAGGGCTAGCACCTGTAACTGCGGATGCTCCCCTGTTAAGAGTGGGCTGTTTTTCTCGGGTAAGTCTGATGGATTTTAGAACTGATCTGAGCGTTTGGGTTTACCCTGGAGTTGCTTTGAAGTAGAGGCAGGGGGTTACAAGTCTGCATTGGGATAAGCAGTAGGCATATATGTGTGGAGATTGATTTTCATAGATGATGGATATTATTGCGGTCTAAGTTTTTGGCGTACATCGGGCGTGATGGTTTCCCTCTGGCTTTCCTTATAAGTATGATGAGATGCAAAGAGTCGCAAGTTAATTATGAAAAGCTGTTAAGTGGCGTTGATAGAGTAGTACTACTCTGAGGCTATAGAGTAAGCTGGTAAAGTACGTATTCCTGACTCTAATCATAATTTTGTATAGCCCTTTTACATCCGTTCAAATTTGGTTGTGTTTTCGCGGGTGTTGTAGCTTATATTGAACTAAAGGCTCTTACCTTTAATCTTTTATGGAGCTGTATCGTAAATCAATAATGTTCAGTACTTGAACGCGAGATCTAAAGACATTAGACTCTAGTCCCCGAGACCTTTGCCTCCCTATAATCAGATGCCTCTTCCAGACGATTTACGTTATCAGCTTCTAAAAGAATTAGATTCAAATCCTGAAATAAATCAGCGAGAGTTGGCAAAGATTGTTGGAATTAGTCTGGGGAAAACTAATTACTGCCTAAAAGCTCTAGTTGGCGCAGGGTGGGTGAAGGCTGGGAATTTTGCAAGGTCAGAGAATAAAATGAATTATGCTTACGTACTCACCCCAAAGGGCCTAAGTGAAAAGGCGGCAGTAACAGTTAGATTTTTAAAAAAAAAGCAAGATCAATACGAAAAGCTCGAGCGGGAAATTGATGAGCTGAAGGTTGAAGCAAATTCCTTGCGTTCTAAGTCTTAGGTTTTGTATGTACATGCTGGCCTCCATTACGTGAGAGTAAGGCAGTAAATACAGTATTGTCGGTGTATACACTCATTACAATTTCGCGTCTTGTTGAGGGGAAAAAGCTAAATTGAACAGGGTCAAGTGCTACGAAAAGTAGTGCTTGAGTTGGTTGTAGAAACCGTTTTAGAAGTATTTATTGAAAAGAGGACTATTTCGGGGTCCGCAGTACATTGAAGAGCGTTATCGACCTATAGGAATTGCAGTACAGTTCCTAATGGTTCTCTTTTTATCGCATGTGTGGGTAACCTTTTCAATGCTAGCTGAAAATATATTGGAGTGGAAGTTAAGCGAGTGCTGAGAGAAAGCCAATACCCCCTCATTTATAAACTGTACGAAGTCCATAGTTCCAAAGATTGAAAAATTAGTGGAGAGTGGTAATAACTTAGAATTCAAATTTTATGACTAAAGATAATATTGATGTGCGATTGAAAACTATTGAATATAAATTGGACTCTTTGGTAGAGCCATCTCATTCATTGAGCGACGGGCTGTTTTATTCTTCTCCGGAAAGTGACGAAATTGACCTTCGAGAATTATTTAAGATACTTTGGTGGAGAAAGTGGGTAATAGTTGTCATTGTTGCCGTATTTACTATCGCTTCAGTTTTTTATGCTTTGTCTTTGCCAAACATTTATAAATCAGAGGCGCTGTTAGCTCCGTCAGAAGAGAGTTCTGGTGGTGGAATAGCGGGGATGGCTGGGCAGCTTGGTGGTTTGGCAAATTTGGCTGGGGTTAACTTTGGCGGAGGCGGAAATGATAAAACGTCTTTGGCGTTAGAAATCTTGAAGTCAAGAGAATTTGCTACTTCCTTTATTCGAAAGCATAACTTGTTAGTGCCGTTGATGGCTGCCGAAGGTTGGAATCGTGAAATAGGGGAGTTAGTAATTGATGGAGATGATTATGATGTTTCTAAAAACAAATGGGTTCGAGATGTATCTTCTCCATTTCAATCTAAGCCAAGTGCATTAGAAGCATATAATCGGTTCTCTGAGATTTTGAGCGTGTCTCAAAATAAAGACTCAGGCTTGATTTCTTTGGGGCTTGAGTTCTATTCACCAGTCGAGGCTAAGCAATGGGTTGACTGGCTGGTTGTCGATATAAACGCCACGGTTAAGGCTCGAGATGTTGAAGAAGCGCAGCGCAGTATTAAATATTTAACTTCCCAGCTAGAAAAAACGCCAATTGCTAATATGCAATCCGTTTTTTTTGAATTGATTGAGGAGCAAACCAAAATAATTATGTTTGCGGAAGTCAGGGACGAATATGTGTTTAAAACATTAGATAAAGCTGTATCCGCAGAAATAAAAACAAAGCCTAAGAGGGGAGTGATTGTAATTTTAGGAATGATACTTGGAGGGGTTTTAAGTATGTCGAGCGTGATAGTTTGGCACTTTTTTAAGGGGGGGAATTCATGAAAGTATTAACCGTGTTCGGTACTCGCCCCGAGGCTATTAAAATGGCACCGCTTGTTCGTGCGCTGATTAAAGATTCTCGCTTCGAGCCAAGGATTTGTGTAACTGCTCAGCATAGAGAGATGCTGGATCAGGTGTTGGAACTCTTTGAGATTACACCAGATTATGATCTTAATATTATGAAGTCAGGTCAAACTCTGAACGATATAACCTCTCGAATTCTTGTTGAGTTAAAACCCGTTCTTCAAGAATTTAGCCCGGATGTTGTACTTGTTCATGGTGACACGGCAACTACCTTTGCTGCTAGCTTAGCAGCTTTCTACGAAAAAATTCCTGTGGGTCACGTGGAGGCAGGTTTGCGTACGGGGAATACTTATTCTCCCTGGCCTGAAGAGGGGAATAGAAAGCTTACCGGAGCACTCGCTAAATTGCATTTTGCACCTACAGAAACATCAAAGCAGAATTTGGTTAGAGAAAATCATGCCGTTAAAGATGTTTTTGTGACGGGTAATACTGTTATTGATGCTTTACTTATGACCAAGAAAAAAATTGAAGAAAACGGTGGTTTAGGTGGTGCCCTAGCAGAGTTATTTCCGATGCTTGATGATAGGAAAAAACTTATTCTGGTGACCGGTCATCGTCGAGAAAGTTTCGGTGGTGGTTTCGAGCGAATTTGTGAAGCTTTGGCTGTTACTGCAAAGAAATATCCGGATGCGCAGATACTATATCCTATGCATTTGAACCCAAATGTTCGGGAGCCGGTAAACCGAATATTAAAGAATATATCTAATATTTATTTGATTGAACCACAGCAATATCTACCGTTTATTTATTTAATGAATAAAGCTTTTATTATCTTAACCGATTCGGGTGGTATTCAAGAAGAGGCCCCGTCTTTAGGTAAGCCGGTATTGGTTATGCGTGAAACAACCGAGCGTCCTGAGGCCATTGAAGCGGGTACCGTCAAGTTGGTAGGTACCAATGTAGATATGATTACTACGGCTATCTCTGAGCTAATGGATAGTGAGGAATCATATAAAGAGATGAGTTTTGCCCATAACCCATACGGCGATGGGAAAGCATGCCAGCGAATAATGGAAGCGTTAATAAATATAAAGAGTTCAGACGACATAAAAGAGCAAATAAAGCATGCCATTTAATACAATCTCCGTAGTAGGTTTAGGGTATATTGGTCTGCCGACTGCAGCAATGTTTGCTGCATATGGCAAAACTGTAATAGGCGTAGATGTTAATCAGCGAACAGTTGATACGATTAACCGAGGTGAAATTCATATTGTTGAACCTGATTTAGACGCGATTGTTCATAAAGCAGTAACTGACGGAAAACTGAAGGCGGTTTTGGTTCCAGAGCCTGCGGACGCCTTTTTAATAGCAGTTCCAACACCTTTTTTACCAACTGCAAATGGAAGTGATATTCCTCAGCCAGACTTGAAATATATTCAAGCAGCAGCAAATTCTATCGCTCCCATGCTTAAAGAGGGTGATTTGGTTATCTTGGAATCAACTTCTCCGGTAGGCGCAACTGAACAAATGGCAGAATGGTTGGCTGAGGCCCGTAGGGATTTAACATTTCCTAAAACTCACGGTGATTCGTCAAATATAAGAATAGCTCATTGCCCTGAGAGAGTACTGCCTGGACATGTGGTTCGTGAACTGGTTGAGAATGATCGTGTTATTGGGGGCTTAACAAGTAGTTGTTCAGACGCTGCGATTGAGCTCTATAAAACCTTTGTTAAGGGGGAGTGTGTTAAGACGAACGCTAGAACCGCTGAGATGGCAAAATTAACGGAGAATAGTTGCAGGGATGTGCAAATAGCTTTTGCTAATGAGCTCTCGATTATCTGTGATGAATTAAATATTGATGTTTGGGAACTAATTTCATTGGCCAATCGACACCCAAGAATCAATATATTGGCTCCGGGGCCAGGTGTTGGCGGACATTGTATTGCTGTAGATCCGTGGTTCATTGTTTCAAAGGCACCAGAGCAATCCCAGTTAATTCATACCGCGAGAAAAGTTAATGATTCCAAGCCTCGGTGGGTGGTTGACAAAGTTAAATTGGCGATAGCTGAGTATTTGATTTCTCACCCAGAAAAAACAGCAAAGCAAATAACTATTGCGTGTTTAGGTTTGGCATTTAAAGCCAATATTGATGATTTGCGGGAAAGCCCCGCACTAAATATTGCCAAAGAAATTAGCACTTATCACCCAGGAGCACTTATCGCAGTTGAGCCGAATATTGATAAGTTACCTAAGGAGTTGAGAAGTACAATTAGTTTGGAAAGTCTTGAAGTAGCAATGGTTGAATCGGATATCGCGGTAATTTTGGTGGATCACAAAGAGTTCAAAGAGAAAAATGTCGACTTTAAAAACAAATTGATAATAGACACGAAAGGAATTTTGTGAATTAAAATAGCATTTTATGCGGGCTATCTTGATGAGAGCTGGATACGTAGATAGTCGACCAGTGATTTTTCATTTTAATCATAAATTAAACCTAATGAATATAGCGCTAATTACTGCCAGAGGTGGATCCAAGGGTTTACCTCGAAAAAATATACTGCTTCTAGGTGGGATTCCATTGATTGGATGGACAATTCGTGCAGCAATGCATTCCGGCAGTATTGATAAGGTCTTTGTTTCAACCGAAGATAATGAAATCACAGAAATTAGTATGGGTTTTGGGGCTGAAATTATACGAAGGCCTATGTGTTTGGCTGAGGACACGACAAGTAGTGATGCAGTTATTGCTCATGCAATTAACTACTTTATGAAACAAAATATTAAAGTTGAAAATATTTGCCTATTACAGCCAACTTCACCATTAAGGAATAGTGATCACATTGATCAGGCGTTTGATCTTTTTGATTCTGTCGAAGCGAAATGTGTGCTGAGTGTCTTTGAGCCAAGGTTTGACTCGGCCAAGTCTTATAAAGTTAACGTGGATGGGTCAATAACAGGATTATTATTCGAGGATGCCCCCTATACTAGGCGTCAGGACTTGCCCTCTACATGCCAGCCTAACGGAGCAATATATATATTTGGGGTGACAGAATTCATATTGTATGAGCGAATGCCTCGTAAACAGGTGTATCCGTTTTATATGTCGGAGAATGACTCAGCAGATATAGATACGATTGATGACCTTCGTAATGTTGAAGCAATAATTAATAGTGAGAAAAATATGACCAGTCCTGTGTTTGAGATATCCGGAAGAAAAGTAGGTGCGGAATATGCTCCATTGGTAATCGTGGAAATAGGAATTAATCATGAGGGCTCGTTAGATACTGCTTATGAGCTAGTTGACGCGGCCTGGAAGGCCGGTGCTGAAGTAATCAAGCATCAAACTCATGTGGTTGAAGATGAGATGAGCCAATCAGCTAGGAATGTTATTCCGGGAAATGCAGATGTTTCTATATATGAAATAATGGAAAGATGTGCCCTAAATGAAGAAGATGAAATAAAACTGAAGAAATATGTCGAGGCAAAAGGGATGATATTTATTAGTACGCCTTTTTCTCGAGCGGCAGCCGATCGACTTTACCGGATGAATATAGCTGCATTTAAGATCGGTTCGGGGGAGTGCAATAATTATCCATTGATTGAACACATCGCATCATTTGGAATTCCAATGATCGTGAGTACCGGCATGAATGATATAGAATCAGTAAAAAAAATGGTTGCTATCTTGGATGCTTATAACGTTCCGTATGCGTTGCTTCATACGACAAATTTATATCCAACGCCTAGTCACCTGGTGCGACTAGGGGCTTTGGGTGAGCTGCAAAAAGCGTTCCCTAGAATTAATGTTGGTTTGTCAGATCATACAACCTCTAATCTAGCTTGTTTTGGTGCGGTAGCAATGGGAGCTACGATTTTGGAGCGTCATTTTACCGATAGGATGGACCGCCCTGGCCCTGATATCGTGAACTCAATGGATCCTGTAGCTTTGAAGGAGTTAATAATAGGTTCTGAAGAGATTGCGAAAATGAGAGGAGGAAAAAAAGAAGCAGCTAAAGAAGAGCAAGTTACAATAGATTTTGCTTTTTCAACTGTTGTTTCAATCAAAAATATTAAAAAAGGAACCCCATTTACTAAAGATAACATTTGGGTAAAGCGACCGGGTACTGGCGAAATTCCTGCCGCGGAATTTGGGGCGTTAATTGGGAAAGTTGCCGTCAATGATATTGACAATGATAGACATCTAGCCTGGGAAGATGTAGGTGAATAGAAAGCGTATAGTATTTTTAACCGGAACGCGTGCGGATTTCGGGAAACTGAAATCATTGATTAGTATTTCCCAGGAATCTGATGAGTTCGAAGTTCATATCTTTGCGACAGGCATGCATATGAATTCAAAATACGGAAAAACGGTTGATGAAATATATAAATATGGCTTCAAGAATGTGTATCAATTTATTAATCACGATACCGTCGAGCATATGGACCGAACTCTAGCCAAGACGATTGATGGGTTTTCGCACTTTATAGCAGAGACGAAGCCAGATCTAATAGTTGTGCATGGAGATAGGGTTGAAGCTTTGGCCGGTGCTATTGTTGGAAGCTTGAATAATATTTTAGTTTCTCATATTGAGGGTGGTGAAATATCAGGAACCATAGATGAATTGATTCGTCATGCAGTCAGTAAGATGTCCCACATTCACTTTGTTGCAAATTCTGAAGCAGAAAGACGTTTAATTCAGCTGGGTGAACGTGAAGATTCCGTTTTTGTTATTGGTTCTCCAGATTTGGACTTGATGAATCCCTGCGGGCTTCCGTGTGTCGAAATGGTAAAGGAATACTATGGCATTGATTTTCATTCGTATGCTATTGCTATGTTTCACCCGGTGACAACTGAATATAAAAATATACAGATGTATGCGAAGAGTTTTGTAGACGCTCTTATAGCAAGTGAAAAAAACTATATTGTTATTTATCCCAATAACGATATGGGTAGTATCGAGATACTAAATGAATACAAGTGTTTAGAGGGAAATGACCGGTTCAGAATCTATCCATCACTTAGGTTTGAGTATTTTTTAACGCTGCTTAGAAATTCTGATTTTATTATTGGAAACTCTAGTGCGGGAATTCGTGAGGCTCCTTATTATAATGTACCCACCGTAGATGTTGGTTCTAGGCAAAATAATAGGGTTAAACTGGCTTCCATAGTCCATTCTCAATATGAAACTGAAGGTATTTTAAATTCTATTGAACTTACGCAAAATCTAACTATAAATGATGAGTCTAGAGGTTACTTTGGTGAAGGTCGGAGCGACCAATTGTTTATAGAGTTGATGCGGTCGGCTGGGTTATGGAAAATCGATCATCAGAAACAATTTCAAGAAATTAATCAATGAAAAAAGTTAGAGTAATTGCAAGAGTTGATGTTAAAAATGAGCATGCGATTAAGGGAATTCACTTGGAAGGCTTAAGAAAAGTGGGTGAGCCTAATAGACTTGCTAAGCAGTATTATGATTCTGGTATAGATGAAATCGTTTTTATGGATGCTGTGGCGGCATATTACGATAGAAACAACCTCAGCCATATTATTGAGAAAGCGTGTGCTGATGTGTTCGTTCCGATAACTGTTGGTGGTGGAATCCGAACTCTAGAGGATATTCAAACAGCTTTGAATGCTGGTGCGGATAAAGTCGCTATAAATACTAGAGCTGTTCAAGAACCATGCTTTATTGAAAAAGCGTCAAAAGTCTTTGGGTCTCAATGTATAGTCGCTTCGATAGAGGCTAAAAGTATATCTGACGGCCAATGGGAGGCTTATGTTGAAAATGGCAGGGAGCCGACAGGCTTGGACGTGGTTGACTGGGCAAAGCAGCTTTCAGAATTAGGCGCGGGTGAAATTATGTTAACTTCCGTGGACTCGGAAGGTACAAAAAAGGGATTTGATATAAAATTAAACAACGCGGTTGCCTCGGTAGTTTCTATTCCTGTTATTGCAAGTGGTGGCGCAGGAAATAATGGGCATGTTGTTGATCTTTTAAGTGAGACGAATATCGATGCCGTGGCCTTAGCCTCCGTTTTGCACTACAACCTGGTTGATATTTATGAGTGTAAGAAAGATCTACAAAAAAATAATATAGAGGTGAGGCAGTGACAACTATTGCCATAATTGATTACGGTGTAGGTAATGTTAAGAGTATTAGCGGGGCTTTTGAAAATGTTGGCGCTAAGACGATCGTTACTAGGAATAGATCTGAAATATTGGATGTTGATGGTGTGGTTCTCCCTGGTGTTGGAGCTTTCGCTCACGGGATGGAAAAATTGAACCAATATGATTTGGTGTCGATAATTGAGGAGGTGGCAGGTTCGGGAAAACCTTTTCTGGGGATATGTTTGGGGATGCAAATGTTATTCACATCTGGGACCGAGTTCGGAAATACCCCTGGACTTGGTTTAATTCCAGGTAGGGTAAAAAAACTGCCTTTATTGAATGATAATTGCCAAAAATTACCGCACGTTAGTTGGAATGAATTAAAAAGACCATCAGTTCGTAAGTGGGAAAATACCGTCCTGGATGGTATTCACGAATATGACAATATGTATTTTGTGCACAGCTTTTTTGCTGAGCCTGACGATGAAAGCGATATTCTATCTTTAACAGAGTATTCGGATTTTCATTTCTGTTCTACGGTTAGACGAGGGAATATTTTTGGTTGTCAATATCATCCTGAAAAAAGCGCGGGTGCGGGTTTGAAGATCGTCAACAATTTCACACATCAATGTAGGGGAGATTAAAATGACTGAAAAACATGAAGCATTCTATGGGTTACCTGAAAAGGTTAAATTTTGTAAAAAGTGTGTCATATCCAATCAGAGGCCCAGCTCTACAGTAGAGTTTAAAAACGAAAAAGGTGAAAAAAAGAAAGTTATTAATTTTGATGATGAAGGTGTCTGTTCAGCCTGCGTATTTCATGATGAAAAAGAGTCACAAATAGATTGGATTGCCAGAGATCAAAGTCTTGTTGAATTGTTAAAGAAGTTTAGAAGTACCGATGGGTCATATGACGTTATTGTGCCTGGTAGCGGTGGAAAGGATAGTGCTTTTACAGCACATATTCTAAAATATAAATATGGAATGAATCCGTTGACCGTGACTTGGGCGCCCCATTTATATACGGATATAGGTATGAAAAACTTTCAGGAGTGGATGCATGAGGGGGGGCTGGATAATATCCTTTACACCCCAAATGGTAAGTTGCATAGGGAAATGACAAAAAATGCATTTCATAATTTACTTCATCCATTTCAGCCTTTTATTGTGGGCCAACGAATTATTGGTCCAGCTATGGCCAAAAAATTCGGTGTGAAATTAGTAATGTATGGTGAAAACCAGGCCGAATACGGTAATGCGATTGAGGAAAATACAAACCCTATTATGAATGTGGATTTCTTTTCATCGGATGATGCACTGAATATGAAATTTGGTGGGGTTAGTATGCAGGAATACATCGATTCGGGCCGTTATACTAGGGATGATTTTGCTCCTTATGTGGCTCCGAACAAGCAAGATTTGGTCGATGCGGGTGTTGAAGTCCACTATTTGGGGTACTATTTAAAATGGGACCCTCAAGAGTGTTACTACTATGCAGTTGAAAATACTGGCTTTCAAGCAAACCCAGTGCGTACGGAAGGCACATACTCAAAATATAGTAGCATAGATGATAAAATAGATCCGTTTCATTACCTTACTACTTTAATCAAATTTGGAATTGGGCGTTGCACTTATGACGCGGCGCAAGAAGTGAGAAACGGCAAAATCACACGAGAGGAAGCCACTTACCTAGTTCAAAAATATGATACAGAATTTCCTAGTATATACTACAGGGAATTCTTAAATTATATCGACACCTCGGAAGAAGAGTTTAATGCTACTATCGATCGGCATAGGTCTCCTCATATTTGGAAAAACGATGGCGGGGAGTGGAGGTTGAGGCACACCGTCTCTATGGACGGCGCTGATGACTAAAATGATTACTTTCAGAACTTAAGATATATGTCGTCTCGAATAGATGGCGGAGATTATAGGTGCACTCAATAGGGAATCTATTGTGGAGGGCCATATAAATTTCTTTCCGCCATCTTGGGTAATTACAAAATATATAGCTGGCTGATTATCTTCATAGAGGGACGATGACTACCGAGCAGTTGTCGTTCTACTCAAATTTGAATTATGCGCTGTTTGTTAAAACTATCGTATAAATGACAGTAGTTGTTTCAAACAAAAATTACCTAGTGGGGGTTAGAGTGGATAAGTTCAGGGTTCTTCATGTTGCTAGTTTTAGCGGGAATATAGGCGACAATGCTAATCATACTGGTTTTCGTGAAAGTTTTGATCGACATATTGGTGTAGAAGTTGAGTATACAGAGTTTGAAATTAGAGAGGTGTTTTGGAAACGTAAAAAATTCGATTCAAGTTTTGTTGTTCTTGCGAATAGCTATGATTTGGTTGTGATTGGCGGAGGAAATTATTTCGAGCTATGGGTCGACGATTCAGCAACGGGCACCTCGATTGATATTGATCTAGATCTGCTAAAAAACATACGAACGCCAATTGTCTTCAATGCTCTAGGAGTGGATCCAGCACAGGGGGCTAAAGATGAGTCGGTGAAAAAATTTAGGTGTTTTCTAGATTACGCAATTAGCTCACCAACAATAATATTATCATGTCGTAATGATGGATCTATCAAAGCTCTTAGAGAAATTGTTGGTGAAAAATATGCAGATGCCTTTTATCACGTGCCAGACTCTGGCCTGTTTACAGTCGTAAAAAATACTTATCACCCTGAAATAGAGCCTCGGAAAAAGAACGTGGTTATTCAAGTGGCTGGCGATATGTTGGAAACAAGATTTCCAGCAGATGCCTCAGAAAGTATATCCGCGGATGAGTTTCTAAATTTGATGGCTCGGTATATTGAAAATATAAACGAGCTTGATGTGAATTTTATTTTTGTACCGCATATATTCAGAGATATTGGGGTGATTTCTGATCTTCTAAATCTTCTACCTGATGACATCAGAAGACGTAATGTTGCCGTTGCACCCTATTTAGTTGGGCAGAAGGGGCAAGATTATATATTTGATCTTTACAAAAAATCAGATTTGGTTTTGGGGATGAGGTTTCATGCTAATGTTTGTGGTTTAGGTTTAGGGAAAACATGTATTGGATTGGTGAACTATCGACAGATTGATGAACTTTATAATGAACTAGGTCTGGAAGAATACAAAATTCAAGTTAATCAAAAGGGGTTTGATAAAAAGCTATTCGATCTGTCTGTAAAAATACTAAATGATTCTGTGTTCATTAAGGAGGATGTTTTACCTTTTTGGAGGGAGAAGTTAGACATGTTTCATGCAGATATTGCGCGTTGGCTTAAGTCTTAGTCATGTGAATTGTATTTGTTTCCCAATAAGTAATAGTGTGCTTTTGATTTTTACTTTTGGTTTTTTTATATCGTAGTTCGAAACTGATTTTCAAAATGAAATGTCTTGCAGGCTAAATTTATGAGTAAATATTTCATATTTACGATAGTTCGCTATGCTGAGTTTTCCCTCTTTGCCTTAATGATGTTTTTGTTGGCCAAGAGTGTGCCTGCTTCGGAGTTGGGGTTGGCAGCCCCTTCGTTTATTTGGATTACTTTCTCCGCTTTTGTGTTGCTTGGTGGAAATCAAGTTCTAGTGAAATGGTATGCAAAAGAAAGTGATAGCGAGAAAAAAAGCGCATTGATTTTGTACGGCTGCGGAGTGAATTTTGTTGCATGTGCAGTTGTCTACATCCTTTTGTCTCAGGTTGTTAGTCATGTTTTCTCTGCTAGCGTTTCAGTAATTGGGGCTGGAAAGGTTGTTGTTGAGTGTATGGCAACAATTAATCGGGTTGCAAATCGATTCCAGAGAATCAATTTAATTTACCTCTCTAATATACTGCCTCTGTGCATTATGTTTTTCGTATTTGGTGTTAAAAGTGTTGGTGATTTCTTTCTATATTGGAGTTGCTCGATAGGTTTTGCTGTTTTAGTTTCGCTTTTAGTCACAACTAAATTTATTAGATCTGAGGTGAAACGAAAAATAGCAGCGTCACTAACCTATATAGAGAAAAATTTTAGGGCAATATTTCTTAATGGGGTTAAGTTGGCTTTTATCGGTTTTTTCTCTCCGTTAGTTGGGTCCTTGGATAAATTAATGTTGTCCTATACTGCCTTTGATAAATCGTTGCTGGGATCGATGCAGTTGGCGGATAATATTGCAAGTGCTGTTGCTTTAGGGTTGGGCTCGGCAGTATTTATTGTTACGCCTAAGTATATAAAGGAATTACATGAAAATAAAATAACTATTGATCAAATAAATAAATTCGGTTATTTGTTTTTGTTGTTTATTCTTGTTTTTGTGAATGTCTCTATATTTTTGTCAAAGGGTGCGTTGCTCTATTTTTTTCCTGAATATACCCTGTTTTATCCGTTGATGGTTCAGATTACCACCAAAATTCTTATATCGGGTTTGTTTATGTACAACATGATCGCGCTGGCTTTTTCAGACGAAAACTTCTACATAAAAGCGTTGGCGGTGGTTCTACCTGCTCATATTCTTCTGGTTGCTATAGAAATTAATATACTTGATGAGCAGAGGCTGTTTTATGTGGTACCGATAACGGGTGTATTGACTCTTCTTGTGATTCATATGGTGACTTATTTTAGAAGTAAAAATATACAAATTACGCCTTCAGCTACTGTTTGATATCTCTATGAATATTCTGTCAGCTAAGTATTTTACCATTAAAAAAGGAGTTTGAGGTTGCGGCAATGAAACTGATTTTGGCTTTCTCTGAGTTGTCCTTTGAACTAAATTCTCAAGATGTTGTGGTGTATGGTCATAAGATACCCCTTGAAAAAGAAGATTGTTCGTTTATTGATGTGAATGAATGTGCACTTAATGAAAAAAAACTTTCCGAATATTTTGATGATTTTTTATTGAGAGCTAGCGTTTCGTTTGATTCTGAACTTACAGGCATATTGGCGGGTTGTAACAACAATCTCTATACAAATCATTTGTCTGTATTTAAATGGGTGGCGGCGATAGACTCTGTGTTCATGAATAATTCGGTCGATGAGGTTGTGGTTACTGATTTGGTTGATGATAGTGGGTACGCCCCATATTATGAGGCAGAAGGTGAGGCTCATTCGAGGTTTTTCTATAAGCCATATGATTTTATTCCAAAGGTTTTAGAGAGATACATAAAAAACAAATACAACGTTAATGTGCATGTCCTTCGGCGGCGTTTCCGTATTGGTCTTTTGTATAGGAAAATTATGCGCAGATATTTTTTGCTGCTATTTAAATTTGTTTTTTATTTTGCCAAATCTCGTTCTTATAAATATTTATTTCAGAATAAAAGTAATGGCCGCTCCGTGCCTATAGAGAATTTTATAGTTTCGCGGTCAATTGCTCATTTTGATTCGGTTTCTCTTTTACATAAAGGTTTAGATAATTCTTTGTTGTTTTGCGGTGAGAGCGGGTTTACTTTTGGAGATAATTATCGTTTCTCTAGCAAAAATACTTCTGACGTTGTTGGGTTTTCATCCTATTTGACGTCTATGGATTTAGTTCGATCTTTTGTGTTTGTTGTAAAACAATTGTTGCTAAAGCCTAAGGGTATTGCGGTGGAATATGAGGGGGTTGAATATTCGTATTCTGATGCAGTAACCGAGATGATAGTGTCGTCATTTGAGGTGGATTTGTTAGAACGGGCTATTATTAATTTTATTGAGGGAGAGGGGATATCAAATAATTGTATTTTATACACCTGTGAGATGTATACCCCTTTTACAAGAAGTATTGCAAATTTAGGCGGGGTGTATGGAGTTAAAACTGTTCAATTACAGACAACCAGCATGTTCGTTGGATACGAACCGAACTTTGTTCACTGTGATTATTTTGTGTTTAATAGTAAGGTATTGGCTAATTCATATGCATCAAAATATCCATCGAGAAGGGGCGCTGGAATATATCTCGGTAATTTTTGTACTAAACGCCCGGACAGAGCTATTTCGTTATCGTCGAGCGGTGTGCGTAATGTGATGTACTTTACTCAACCGCTAACGGATGAGGATATCGAGCAAGAAATTATTTGTGAGTTAGTTAGGCTGGGTGATCTGTTGGGGTTCAAATTAAAGATCAAGTTACACCCTAGAGATTCAGTTAAAAAAATTGAATCATTTCTGAATGAAGTTAGTGTGGTTGATAGTTGTGCTGAGTTTGATGAGTATATAGTAGATGTCGATTTGGTTGTTCTAAAAACGTCGACCATAGCGGCTAAAGCAGTAATTAGCGGTGTTCCTGTGCTGTACTGCCTTTTTAGTGAATGGGCCAGGAATGGCAAATTGGATTATATCGATCACACGTATTTCGGGTCAATACGTAGATTGAATGATATTGAAGATAGGTTAAGGTCATTCGTTTTGTTGTTTGATGATTTTATACGCTACCGGGATTCGTATTTACTGGATAATGATCTGTATTCCGGTGTGGAAGATTTTCTTCTAGAGTACAAGTCGACGTTATGATTCTTATGTTGAGGATCCATTTTTTCGTGATCAATGTGATTGCGCTATTATCGTTTCCATTAACTTATGTTTTTTTGAGTTCCTATGAAGTAATAATGCGCACCACCTTGCTCTGTCTTTTTATTAATAATTTTTTGTTTTTGGTTGTGGCTTTGAGTCGTATAAAAATTAAAAAATCATATTTGCTCTTGGTTTTCTTCATGCTTCTTAATTTTGCCCTTGGCTTAGCTAATAATGATCTTTCAGCGAGGCTAATTGTTGATGAGCTGAATATATTTATGTTTTTTTTTAAGGTAATTGCTGTCGCTTATTTGTGTCAATCTGAACAATTTTTCAGCATGGTCCTAAAATATTTAGGTTACTACGTTGTATGCTCTATAGTTGCTGCAGTCATTGGAACCTTTTTTTTCTATACCCTCCCTCAAAACGCGGGTGCATACGTAGGCCTGACGCCTGTTGCAATTCCCTTTCTAATTGTTTCTATGATTAAAGGCCATGCATTTTTCTTTGTTTTTGCTCTGTTGGTTATATTTCTGTCTGGAAAAAGAGCAATGTTGTTGAGCTCACTAATTGTCATATTTCTGTATGCTCTTAAATCCAAAAAAAGTAGATTGTTAAAATTTTCTATTCCGTTTCTTTTTGTTGTGCCTGTTGTTCTTGTTTATGTTCCCTCTGACCTTTTAAGTGGAAGCTTTGGAAAAATTGAAAGAACGGTTCATGCTCTGGGTAGTTTGGATGATGATATATTACTTCAGTTAGTTGGTCCAAGGTATTTTGAAATTACAAGCATAGTTCAAGACATGAATCCATCTGATTATGTTTTTGGCAAAGGTGGCGGCTATACATACGATTTGGTTGTGGGTGGTGAAGTGTTGGAGGTGGACCACGCAAATGCACACTTTTCATATTTGGCACTGGTGTCGAAATATGGTTTTGTTTTGTTTTTCTGTCTTGGTTGTTTTTTTTATAGAGCACTCATTTCAAATGGTGCCGATAGAAATACTAGGTTGTTTCTAAAGCTATATTTGGTGAGCTTTATGTTCGAGTCAATGTTTTCATACTTGATTTTTAATGATCGAATTTTACATTTTGTTATCGGAGTTCTCTTGGTTCGAGTTGGTAGGGTTAGAAAGTATAATGTATAAGTTTTTTTCGTTGGAGAGAATGGGGAGTAATAACGGATCGTTTAAAGCGGAAGTTGATGGTCTTAGGTTTCTAGCGATATTGCCGGTCTTGATGACTCATGCATATTATGTTTTTATCGTGAATGTAAGCGAAAATATTTTTCTTCCCGAGTTTCTTGAGCCGTATTTTATTAATGGCGGAACTGGAGTGCATATATTTTTTGTGATAAGTGGGTATGTTTTAGGGGCTTCCTTTTATAGGGCTGCTATAAGGGGGCAAGAAAATGTTGAGTTAAAAAAATATTTTTTAAGAAGGGCTATCAGGCTGGAGCCACCGTACTTGATTTCATTGCTGTTGTTTGCCTCCATATTGTATTTGATGGGTAGGTATGAGGCTTGGGAGTTAGTTGAACATTTTCTTTTTTCGGCTTTGTATCTACATAATATTGTTTATGGTGTTGGGAGTACGATTAATGCCGTAGCTTGGAGTCTAGAGGTTGAATTTCAGTTTTATATCTTGGCTCCAATTCTTTTTTACGTGTACAGGTCGAAGTCATATTCGGTTATGATTTTGTTGTTGTTAATGGCTGGTTTTTTGTTGTTGAATAAGTTTATGGGCGACTCCTACCGCAGTCTTTTGTCTCAGGGCCATTTTTTTTCTCTGGGAGCTGTGTTGCATCTAACAGTACAATCCACGTCTCGTCAGCTTGAGAAGTTACATTATTTAGTTGTTGTTGTGATATTTGTGGTTGCCCTAAACGAACTTTTTTCCCTGAAAACAATTACACCGAATTTGTTTTCTAATTTTTACAAACTACTATTGTTGTTTGTTATATTTTCAATAGCGTTCCATAAGGGCCTGATAAAGTCGTTGTTTTCAAATCGTGCGTTATACTTGGTTGGAGGGGTGTGCTACAGCATCTACTTATTGCATTATCCATTGTTGTCATTTTTAAGTCGATTGTATTTAGGGTTTCACGAATTTCATGGCGGTTCTTTTTTTGTGTTTTTTTGTGGGGCTATGGTTTTAGTCTTAGCCATATCTTTTTCTTTTGCTGTGTGTATAGAAAGACCCTTTATGAATTTTCGTGGGTTTCAGTCTTACATAGCCAGTTTCAAAGGAAAACAAAAATATGATGATGGGAGACCGCTTTGAAGTGGTCTTGTATGAGATCGTGACGATCTATGGGGTTATGAAAATCTCGCTATATTGATTGGTTTGTGTGAATTTCGTACAGCGCCGATGTTTCTTTGTCTTTTGGGTCACGGGCAGTTGTAGGGTATTGAATTCTGCTAGACGTCAATGTTGCTGTGATTCAAGTTTTCTAGAAGCTATGAAAGCGTTATGAAATCCCGAAAAGATATATTTTGGTGGTGTGTCAAATCGGACTCGATCATGTTATTTGAACGTACTAATTTAAAATAATCCACGCATTCTTTATGAAGAACCACGAGATGAGATTCCTCGGCTGTGGGTGGATAGGTTTGAGATGAATGTTATGTGTGGAATTAGTTTTTATTGTAGTCGCAGTATAAGTCCTGTTGATGAGTTGAAAAAGAGTTTGATGGCTACTGTTCACCGTGGGCCTGATGCTAGTGGTATGTTATGCGAAACTATCGGTCAATATCAGGTTGGTATTGGCCACAACCGTCTAAGCATTCTCGACTTGTCCACTGCTGGTAGTCAGCCTATGGTAAGTGATTCGGGTACAGTTTTATCGTATAACGGTGAAATTTACAATCATAGGGTTTTGAGGGCTAGGCTCGAATCGATGGGGCATACGTTTATTGGAAATTCCGATACTGAGGTGATATTACGCTTGTATGACGAATTTGGTGGTTTATCTTTTGGTATGCTGCAAGGAATGTTTTCTTTCGTTATTCTCGATAGGTTAAAAAATCGGTTGTTTGTTGTAAGGGATGTCGTGGGTATTAAGCCAGTTTATTTATTTCAGGATGGCGGCGATATATATGGGAGCTCAGAGATTAAGGGGTTGAAGGCGTTCGGTGCTGTTAGCGTTGAAATTGATGAAAATGACGTGTATGAATTTTTTAATACAGGTTTTTTGTACGAGCCAGATACTGGGTTTAGAGATATAAAAAAATTGATGCCCGGACATTTTATGGAGTTAAATCTACTATCTTCTGAAATTGTGTTCAAACGCTATAAGCATATAGATGAGTTCCATGAGAAGGGGGCGTTGCGACAAAAAATATCTGAAGCAATCAACTCTCAACAAATATCTGACGTACCTTTAGGTGTTTTCTTTAGTGGTGGTGCAGATTCTAGTATCCTAGCTGCAGGTTTCAGTGGTGCCAAATTGTTTTTTGCTAAGTATGATTCTGATCCTTCAGCAGATGTTGACCTTAAGTACTCTAGATTGATCTCTCGGTACCTAAATAAGGATCTCGAAGTTGCTGAACTACAGTCCAGTTCACACGATGTTGACTCTTTACTAGAGTCTGTAGATTTTGTAGCCTCTAATTCTGAAGAATTAATCTCAGATTATACTTTTTGGGCAACTTATCAGTTGTCGAAATCAGCGAAGGATAACGGATACAAAGTTATGCTTAGTGGTATGGGAGGGGATGAGGTTTTTGCCGGCTACCCTCGTTATCTTGTTCTAAAATATCACAGTTTATTCGTGGCTTTTTCTCCCGTACTGAGGTTGATGTTAACACTTAAAATATTTCCTGGTAAGCTAAGTAAAAAATTTTCTCGCCTAGTTTCTTATTGTGTCGAGAGTGAGTGGGGAGTCGCTTATTCTAGAATGCTTGGTTATTTTAGCTCAAGCGAGTTGTCTGATTTGTTTATTGATAGCCAACGCCTGCAATGCAATTATTCTTTAAAGCTAGATGGTATATTATCTTCGTATGCTGGAGATAAAAAAGATAAAGTAAAGTTAGGTCAGTTTCTGGATGCAACAGGATTTCTTTCTCATAATTTGATGGTGTCGGATAAGGCAAGTATGTTGGCAAGTATCGAGTTGAGGGTCCCTTTATTAGATGAGGCCATTGTCGCGCATGGAATTGGAGCCGAGAGCCAGAAATTGATACATAAACGGCAAACTAAGTTTCCACTTAAGTCTATTTTAAGGAAGATACTGCCTGATGAAATGGTGGAGCGACCAAAAACAGGGTTTAACCCCCCTCTAGAAGGGTTAATTAACAATATAGGTCAGGACCGTTTAAAACAAGAGCTATCATCGTTGGAGGCGGTTGTAGATTTCACTAAAGTGGTACGGATAATCGAAGATCATTTTTTGAAACAGTCGAATAATACTTATAAATTATGGCAATTGTTATATTTTAGTCGTTGGCTTAAATATAACACCTAAAGTATTTTTGGGCATTTAGTCTGAAATTGGGTTTGATTGGTGTTTTGTAGGGGGGTTCTGGTATTTTTATAGAATATTGCATCATATGAAGTTAATAACTTATTTTCACACTCTAAAATATCTTAAGTTCTCTCAGATTTATTATCGTGTTTTTAAATGGTTTCGTTCCCCAAAGCCTAATTCGGTTGTTTTTGATCTTTCTCAAATCTCGGGTGGCTGGGTCCGCTCTAGCTTGTATCAACAGAAGGTTTTTGCCGGCAACAAGGCTCAATTTTTAAATAGAGAAGGTTTTTTAGGTGTTAGCAGGGTATGGAATGACCCTGGATACGAAAAACTTTGGCTTTATAATTTGCATTACTTTGATGACTTAAGTGCTTTTGGAGCAAGTAGTCGGGTTAACTTGCAAGTAAAATTACTCAATCGTTGGATTCAGGAGAACCCCGCGCCTCTGGGAAATGGCTGGGAACCTTATCCGATGTCTTTGCGGATTGTTAATTGGATTAAGGCCTTTCTTGGTCATATCAAGCCGACTGACGATATGCTTCACAGCCTGGCTAAGCAGGCAGATTTTTTGTCTCAGAATCTAGAGCGCCACTTGCTTGGCAACCACTTATTTGTCAATGCGAAGGCACTTATCTTTGTTGGACTATATCTTAAAGGAGAGTTTGCAGATAGGTGGCTTTCGGTTGGCCTCAAAATATATAAGAATGAGCTTAGCGAGCAAGTCCTATCCGATGGTGCAAATTTTGAGTTAACTCCTATGTATCATGCGATTATGTTGACAGATTTACTTGATTTGTTGAATGTATTTCGTGTCTTTTCAGCTCGTATCCCTGTGGAGCTTGTAACCGCTACAGAGATTAGAGTAACAAAAATGCTTCGATGGCTTGAAGTAATGAGTCACAACGATGGAAAAATCAGTTTTTTTAATGATGGTGCTTTCGGCGTTGCGCCAGAAAACCGAGTTATTTATGAGTATGCTAGGGCGTTAGGATTAAAGTTCTCTGTTGAGGACGCTATCCCAGCCGGTACACTATTTATGAAAAACCTCGTGGATAGTGGCTACGTTGTGGTGAAGACAAATGATTACTCATTGATTGCCGATTTGGCGGAAGTTGGCCCAACCTACCAGCCTGGCCACGCTCATGCCGACACATTGTCATTCGAGATGACATTGTATGGCAAGCGTTTATTTGTTAATTCTGGCACTTCTGAGTATGGTTTAAGTGGAGAGAGGTTAAGGCAGAGGAAAACAGAAGCACATAACACAGTGGTGGTCAATGGCCTTGACTCGTCTCAAGTCTGGAGCGGTTTTCGGGTAGCCAAACGAGCAAGGATCGTAGATCGTGTTGTTGAACGCGTTGACCAAAAAACGATATCATTTGGGGCGTCTCATGACGGGTTCAAACAACAAGGTGTAGATTGTTTGCATCGTAGAGTTTGGCGTGCTCAGCATGGAAGTATTTCTATAATAGATACTTTAGAGGGAGATTTTGATTATGCTATGGGGGCATTGTATTTGCATCCAGACGTTGATGTCGTTTCTTTATCTAACCATGAGGTTAAGCTATCTCTCCATAATGACTTTGTTACTTTGCTAGTTGATGCTGCTGATATCACGGTTGAAAAATCGAGTTGGCATCCTGAGTTTGGTGTTTCATTTCCCTCCAATAAGCTGTGTTTTACATTTTTAAATAGTAGAATGAGTATCGATATTCATTGGACTGGAAGCTAAGATCGGAAAATTTCGGTATTGCGGGTTAAGAGTTACACGCTACCTTAAATCGGACTATGTATTACGAGCAAGGTTGGATAAGTGTGATAGAGCTGAAATGCTTAGATGATTGTATTTAAGTTAAGCTCGTGTAGCTATTTACATTGCAATACGTTGTATGAAGATAACTCATATATAGCCGAAGGTACAGTTCAATTGTAGAGCTAGGTCATTGATGGGTTGTTACTGTTAAAAAACTGGATAAATGCCAGAAATATCCTCGATTATGGAACCCTATATTTGATTTTTATTGGGCAGACTAATAAAAATAGTTCTTTTAAAATTTGATAGAGGCTAATAAATGATCCCGATGTAATGTGCAGTTTCGGTTTAGCCCCACGTATAAAAATTTACTTTTACGTTGAGAGGATCTATTTCGGCTGGCGATTCTGGCTCCGGTTTTTCGTAGACATAGAGGAAAAAATATTGAAGATCCTTCTGTTAAGTTTTTATTTTGAGCCTGATTTATGTGCCGGTTCATTTAGAGCTAAGTCTCTAGTCCAAGCGTTGAGTAAAGAGATGCCTTCTGATTATGAGATTGAAGTCTTGACGACGATGCCGAACCGTTATGATAGCTATGAGCTCGAAGCCGAGAGTTTAGATAAAAACGAGCGTATAGTTGTCAGGCGTTTCGTACTTCCGCGTCACCAGTCAGGTATGCTTGACCAGGCTAAGGCGTTTATCTCCTATGCCAAGCAGGTTAAAAAATACTGTGCTAGTTCGGATTATGACTACGTCGTTGCAACATCCTCTCGTTTATTAACCGCCGCTCTTGGGGCATACATAGCGAAGAAAAAATCAATAGGGCTGTATTTGGATATTCGAGATATTTTTTTGGATACGATGAATAACCTTCTTTCTAAAAAGGTTATGTTTTTTGTTAATCCAGTAATTTCTTTGTTGGAGTCGTGGACAATGACTTCTGCAAAAAAGATTAATTTGGTTTCCAGAGGGTTTGAGCCCTATTTTATTGCTCGTTACCCTAATAAAAAATATTCATATTATACTAACGGAGTTGATGATGAGTTTGTTTCGTTAGAAGACGTTTATTGTGAGACTCCTTCTGAGGCGACTGGGCTAATTCGGGTATTGTACGCAGGTAATATAGGTGAAGGCCAGGGGTTACATGAAATATTGCCCGGTTTGGCAGAAAAAATGAATCAAAATATATGCTTTCGAGTGATAGGGGATGGCGGTCGGAAAAAGGAGCTAGTACAACAACTGGAAGCCAATGGCTGTCAGAATGTTACGCTTATGGCACCTGTTAGTCGCGAAGCCCTAATACTTGAATACAGAAAAGCCGATGTCTTATTTCTTCATTTAAATGACTATAATGCATTTAGAAAAGTGTTGCCGTCCAAAATTTTTGAATACGCTGCGCTTGGGAAGCCTATCTGGGCTGGAGTTGCAGGGTTTGCTGCTGACTTTGTTAGCCAGGAGGTTTCTAATTCCGCTGTCTTTAAGCCTTGTGATGTTGATAGCGCGGTACGTACTTTTGACGAATTGGCGTTGGTAAAGACGAACAGGAGATCGTTTATAGAGAAGTTTGCACGCAGTAAGATTATGAATGATATGGCGAGAGATATTTTGTCAGAGATTGGCGAGTGTTAATTAGATGAAAATATTGGTGACAGGTGGTAGTGGGTTTCTAGGGAGAGGAATTGTAAACAGTCTAAAAAAAGACCATCATGATCTTGTTATGACTTCGCGAAGAGATATAACCCCTCTGGAGGAGGGAGTGGAAGTGGTGAATACAGGAGAACTAAATGATTCGACCGATTTCTCGACAGCAATGGGAGGTGTGGGTGTGGTTATTCATACTGCGGCCCGGGTGCATATGATGGCTGATGATTCTCCCAATCCCTTGAGAGAGTTCCGCTCGGTCAATGTTGACGGTACGCTCAATTTGGCGAAGCAAGCTGCAAATCATGGGGTTAAGAGGTTTATTTACATAAGTTCGATTAAGGTAAACGGCGAAGAAACTTCTGTAGGGAAGCCTTATGTAGAGAAAATTACACATGTGCCAGTTGACCCTTACGCCCTATCAAAGTACGAGGCTGAGCGCGGACTTCTTGCTATAATGAAGGAGTCTGGAATGGAGGTTGTGATAATACGGCCACCGCTAATATATGGGCCAGGGGTTGGGGCCAACTTTGAGAGTATGATCTCAATTCTGAATAGGGGTATGCTGTTACCTTTGGGGGCAATTAAAAACAAGAGATCATTGATTTCTATTTATAATCTCATTGACTTTATTCGTGTTTGTATTAGTCACCCGAACGCGGGGGGACAAGTTTTTTTGGTAAGCGATGGTCACGATGTGTCGACGACAGAGCTTTTGCGCACAATCCTTAGGGCTCTAGGAAAAAGAAATACTTTAGTTCCGATACCACACAATTTGGTTGTATTCGTCTCAACTGCTCTAGGAAAGAAGTCATTAGTTGAGCGATTGTGTGGTTCCTTGGTTATTGATATATCTAAATCAAGAAAGCTTCTTGGCTGGGAGCCTAAGTACTCTTTTGAGGATGAGATTAAAAAAACGGTTCGAGAGTTTTTGAACTATGAATAGTGACAATAATATTTTTATTGGGAATATCCGGAGTTTATATGAGTTATCTTAGTTTGATTGGTAGAGACAAGGAAATTTTTGAGGCGGATATAGTTAAGCATGAAATGCAGTTGGTGGATTTGGTTGAGTCTTCAACATTCTTAGTTGTGGGTGGTGCTGGGACGATCGGCCAAGCTGTAACTAAGGAAATATTTAAGAGAAACCCTAAAGTACTACATGTCGTCGATATTAGTGAAAATAACATGGTCGAACTTGTTAGAGACCTTCGGAGTTCATGTGGTTATATTGCCGGCGATTTTTCTACTTTTGCTATTGATTGTGCTTCGCTGGAGTTTGAATTACTAATAGAGAATTCAGGTGGGTATGACTACATTCTAAATCTATCTGCATTAAAGCATGTTCGTAGTGAAAAGGACCCTTATACTCTCATGCGATTAATTGATGTGAATATAATAAATTCGATGAAGATTCATGACCTCGCTTGTAAATTCGGTGCTAAGAAATATTTTTGTGTATCCACAGATAAGGCGGCTAACCCGGTTAATATGATGGGGGCTAGTAAGAGAATTATGGAGATGTTTTTAACTCGATCGAGTCAAGAGTTACCTATATCTATGGCTAGGTTTGCTAATGTAGCTTTTTCCGATGGTAGTTTGCCTCATGGGTTTGCTCAGAGGATAAATAAAAATCAACCTATTTCTGCTCCAAGAGATGTCAAGCGCTACTTTGTTACGCCGAAAGAGTCTGGCGAACTTTGCCTAATGTCATGCTTGTTGGGCGAAAACCGTGATATTTTTTTCCCTAAATTAAGCGATGAGCTTCATTTGATTAAGTTTAATGATATAGCGAAAAGGTATCTAGACGGGTTGGGTTATAAAGTTTATGAGTGTGAGAGTGAAGATGAGGCTCGAAGTAAAAAGGAAGAGTTGATAGCTAGAAATGAGTGGCCGTGTTATTTTTTTGACAGTGATACTACCGGTGAGAAGGACTTCGAGGAATTTTATACTTCAAATGAGCTCTTAGATATGGCTAGGTTTGATAACGTAGGTGTGATAAAAAATGAACTGAGTTATGATGATGATAAGTTAAATTATTTTCTTGGTGAAATAGAAAATGCTAAAAATTTGCGGGCTTGGGATAAGTCGATGCTTGTTTCTCTTTTTTTTGAATTGATACCAGGGTTCGGTCATCAAGAAAGAGGTAAATACCTAGATGGGAGAATGTAAATATGTCTCGTTTTTTTGATGTGCTGTTTTCGGGGCTTGCCTTATTACTGTTATCTCCTTTTTTAGTTCCAATTGTTATTCTGCTAAAAGTTACGGGAGAAGGTGAGGTTTTTTATGTGCAGGAGCGAGTGGGGCGCTACGGTAAGTCGTTTGGGCTGCTGAAGTTTGCAACTATGTTGAAAAATAGTCCGTCAATGGGTTCTGGTACAGTTACTGTTAAAAATGATCCGAGAATTTTGCCTATGGGGCAATTCCTTCGAAAGACAAAATTGAATGAATTACCTCAACTTTTAAATATATTTTTGGGTGATATGAGTATTGTTGGGCCAAGGCCTCTGGTGAAGAAGGGTTATGAGGCTTATTCGGATGCAGTAAGAAATAGTATATCTACGGTAAGGCCTGGTTTGTCGGGCATAGGTTCAATTATTTTTCGTGATGAAGAGGCTTTATTGGATGGGAGGGCCGACCCTGTTCAATTTCACTTGAACGTAATTGGTCATTATAAAGGAACCCTCGAACAGTGGTATGTGTCCAATAATGGAGTATCTGTATATTTTATGGTTATTTTTGTTACCGCTTGGGTGGTAATTTTTCCTCGTAGTAACATAGCGTGGCGTGTATTCTCAGGCTTACCTAAACCTGAGGGCGAGTTAAGTTGCTTGTTAGCTGAAAAGAGTGCGCCCAAACAGAAGTAATTTATGTTCGTGCTCTCTTTTCCTGGATTACCCGTGATCTAGGACGCTCAAGCCTGTGGGGGAGCTCTATCTCGTGGGGTATGTTTAGTTGTGGCGGGATATTGCGGATGGTTGTTCTGGTGTGATACTGAAGCTCTCTACAGCAGGATAGACTTTTTCAATATTAAGTTACGGCAAATCATTTGTGTACCCAACCCTCAGAATCGTTGGTGGAGAGTTTGTTTTAGCTGGACGTCGGAATGTTTTTTGCTTTTAGTTTGTAAATTGAGTGGTATTCGGACCTCTACATCTCTTTATACACAAAATCTTCGATGCAGGCTGTCAGAATAAATAAAGCGGATCTAGAGTCAGGCCGCTCTGTGGCGTGAAATATCTGATCATTGAGTGGAAGCCATGTTTATAGTATCCACAGTTCCTGAATTATGGCTCCGCTTGCTGGGCTCGAACCAGCGACCTAATGATTAACAGTCATTTGCTCTACCAACTGAGCTAAAGCGGAATAGTTCTTTCAACGAGCGCGTATAGTAAACGCGACTTTTGTTTCTGTCAACTGTTACTTTTGATGTTAACTCGTTGTTTTTACAGAAGTTTTTGGTAGGACCGGGCGGATTCGAACCGCCGACCTCTACCATGTCAAGGTAGCGCTCTAACCAACTGAGCTACGGTCCTAAATGTCTCGTCCTGAGAGGTTGGGCATTGTAATTAGCTATGTGTTTTGGGGCAAGAGCTAATTGGCATTTTCCCGGCCTATAGTGACCCAATTGCAGCGACACCCAATGCCGCTTGATACATAATGGTGGTGACACTACTCCACATAGTGAGTGAGTCTACTTTATCCGTATCTATCGGAACTATGATGGTGTCTCCAGGTTCCAGCGATTTTGATTTGGCTCTAAACCAAGCTGAAGAAGAGGGTGAATATACTCTCCCGTTCGCTTTCACGACGTATATACGCTTTTTATCTGCATTTTGTTTGGTGCCACCCGACATGTCGATATAGTCGTTAACGTTTAACTTGTCGTTGTAAAAATGGGATGTGGGGTGTTGGATTTCACCTACGACCGTTACCGAGGGTTTAAACCGAGGAATCTCTAAGCGGTCGCCGTCGGTAAGCTCGAAATCGTATTGTTTTGGCTTATTTAAAACGGCAGGGAGGTCAATTACCATACGGCCAAGCGCTTGTGACTTTTCTATGTTCTCTAAAATTTGGGTGGTTTCGGCTTGGTCAATATCGTTTGCTGATTTTGATTGCTCTATATTTGCTGCAGCAATATCGGATTTAATTTGCACTTTAAGGTTTTCGAGCCTGTCTTGTTCCAGTACGCGTAATTCTTCACGAGAAAAAATAGCGCCTTCAGGGTATGCATGTGGCGTAAGTCCTCCTGCTCGCTCTATAACATCCAAGATCGACTCGCCAGGAAGAATATCGTAAACACCTGGGTAGTTGACTTCTCCGGTAAGCTCAATTGATTCACGCTGATACCATTGAGGTACCTGCTTGACTCGTAATGTATCGCCAGGTTTTAGTGAAGGGTTTTCCAGCGCGAGGTCTAAATCGATTCTTAGGTCCACGCGTTCTCGGCTTTCGCTTAGGTCATAACGTGTAATTTCTGCACCGGTACCTAGCGCGCTTTCTGTTAGCCCGCCAGCTAGGTTGATGAGATCTTTGACGGTCATAGTGGCGCTGGCAAGAGGATATTCCCCGGGGAAGCGAATGCTGCCAAACACTCGAACGGTTTGTTCTCGCTGTTCAAAGTTTGATTGAACTTTAAGTTTTTCAATCAGTTCGCTAAGTATTTTACTTCGGTCTGAGTTGTATTCAAAAAGTGTGATGGTATCTCGTGGTTTTAGATTGGGGTCGCTTTTACTTTTGGGTTCAGCGAACGCTTTTTGGGGAGAAAAAAGAAAAACTTGGATTTTGCGTGTAACTTTTTCTTCTCGTTGTATCAGGCCTACAACGATATCGGGGTTGGGGAGTAGGTCATCCGCATTGGGTACGATATCGGTGAAGTGCATATCTTTTCGCCAGGCAAAGCCGCCAGGGCGTTTTACGTGCCCGTCTAGCTTTACGATGTCGCGCATGGTGTCTAGGGTGGAGAATATTTGGATCACATCAGCATCTTTCACTTGGAATCTTCGGCCTTTCAGCGTCGATACATCCAAATTAACGAGTGTTTTTTCGCCTGATTCTGTGATGCGTTCGATTCTTGACGCAGGGACGTAGGCGGTAGGTAGCAGACCGCCAGCAAGCTTTATAACATCTTCAATGCTGGTTTCTTTTTTGAGTTCATATATTGCAGGGCGTTTTACTTGCCCTGATACACCAGCAGTTTTTCCAATAGGGGGGATAAAAATAACGTCGCCGGGCAGTAGACGCGAATCTTTGCTGGTGTCGCCGTTTAGCAGTAAATCGTATAAATCTAAGGTGGTAATAATTTTACCCGAACGTTTGAGTTGCACATTTCTAAGTGAGCCAATTTTTGTGATGCCACCACTGGCGAAAATGGCATTTGTCATGGTGGAGAGTGAGCCAACAACATATGAGCCGGGGATTTGCGCTTCACCCAGCACAAATATGCGGATGGTGCGCAATGCTCCCATTGTTACGGAGCTCTTTACGCCGATCATTTGTCGGTTTACGACTTCTGCGACCTTACTTTGCATCGATTCGTAAGAAAGCCCAGCGAGAGACACTGGGCCGATGCCTGGGAATTGAATTTGACCCTCTCTGTCGAGCGTCAAAGAATGGGTGGCGTTATCTTTGCCGTATAGCTGTATAACGATTGTATCGCCAGGTCCGAGCACATAGTTGGCAGGAATGGGGATGTCGCCAGCCGGTACGAACGCTTCGGCACCGTATTTAAATATGTCGTAGCCATAGAGCGAAAGTTTTTCTTGCGTTGACTCCGGTGCTTCATCTTCACTTAATGAAAGTGTATCTGTACCCTCGGCGCCGATTTTTTCAAGTTCAGCGCCATTGTTTTTTCTTTGTGCGGGGGCTTTTCGGTTTCCCGAAATGGCTTCCTGTGGGGCTGCGGTTGCCGCGTTGCCGCCTCCGCCCAAGCCAAGGGAGGATATGTCGATGCCCATAGATTTTGCGAGTGCCTGTTGTTGTGAGGGCGACATCCGTTTGAACTGTTCAATTTGTTGAGGGGTAGGTTGCTGAGCCCAGGTGTACGTGGCGACAAAAATAATTCCGACAAGAATGGCACTTTTCATAGCTGTGTTTATCATAAGGGTATCTAATGTGAGCCTAAAATTGGGTGATTAATAGCGTCTGTATTACATGTTAATAAAGGTAAAATTTCTAGAATCGTAGCTCTAGCTGTACATATGCGCCGGAGCTAATACGTGTATCTGCAAGCATCATATCTTTGGTTAGGTAAAACCCGCCTGCGTTAATCAAAGCGACACGAGAGAGCGGTATTTTGATCGATGCTTCGGCAATTTTTTGTTCCTGTGTGCTAGCGGTGTACATGTTCTCGCTACTGCTACTCTGATTTAGTTCGACTTGACTAAGTCGCCAGCTAAGTTGAACACCGTTTTCAAAATAGTGGTCACCAAGCGCAGAAACTTTTAGAGCGTTTGTCCCTGCTGACTCACCAATGGTGCGCCCATAATGACGATAACCGCTTGTATAATAGGGGTGGCCGTAGATGGGGTTATTGCTCGGCACACTATTCGGCGCATTGTCATTTTCAGTATCTGAGTATTCAATGGCAATTCGGTTGTGTATTGGCCCAAAGGCTCCCCCTAGCTCTATGCCCGCCATCATAGCAGATTCAGCCTCGTCTGCTTGTTCCGGTTGATTACTTACCCGTTGTCCGTAAGCGGAGGCAGATAGGGTTTTGAGTGGGAGGCTAATGCGTATGTCATAGCCGATATTTTGGTGGTTTCGTCTCGTATTAGGCGTTTCTGTTACTGAGCTTTCTGTGTCAGATAATGGCGCTGGTGTATCACCGCCTCTTAGGGTAAGGCGGCTATGGCTAAGCTCAAGGAAGCTTGTTGGTGTCACGGTTACTCGTGCGCCGATGAGTCTTGCGTTGGGTATCTCGCGACCTTCTTCTAGGCGATTTGCAAAGGCTTTGAAAGACCAGGGGCCAAGAAGAGAAAGTATGGGAAGATTGATACCGAGTGACTCATTACGTCGCAAGAATATACCTGGAGCGGGGCGCGCGTGGTTGCTCAGCAATAAGCTGGATTGCCAACCGGGTCCCCACCAGCGCTCTATGGCGCCTAGGCCAACGGTCCAGTTGCCAAGCTTCGTGGCCACATATGACCCATCAAAGCGATATTCATCGTTATCTAGTGGGTTGCGAACAGCATGTGCTTCTATATTAACTGCGACGTAATCATTTAAGATTGTCGTTTCGGAGTTCGCGTAGACTTCATCTCGTGATTCTGAGGCGAAGTGGGTGAAAGGGGAGATACTGTTGCTCCCATAGAACCGCTTTGTCGTTTTTAGTGGCCGGTCGGCCTGTTCTTTTGCATGCCTTATGTAGCGATAAGACCAAAGCTGTTGCTGATTGAGTTCATCCAAATGAATATCTGCAAATTCTCTGCTGATATCGGCCCAACTTACAGGCCAGGAGGTGAGAGGTAGGTTAATTGCGCTGGTATCGTTGAGAAACTCAAGGTGGTGACGTGTTCTTTCGTCGCCGACTTCTACCCAAGGGTTTGAATATGATAGTTGTGGGAAGAGGGTAAAGCTAAATGACAGGGCTATAAATAGAGGCGTCGATAATGCGTCGGCAAAAGTAAAGTGCCGAACCTTCAGTAATGCGCTGTGTAAAGCTTCCCCAAACATTTTGGTGTTTCATTCCGAGTGAAGGGGCATCTTAGGGAAAAAATGAGAGGTGTCAATGGGACGGCGGCGGTTAGATGTCCCTGTGTTTACTTTGGCGCCACACGTGTTCTCTTGGGCCCATTTATTTCTTATTTAACTTATAAATACTTGAGCGAGTTTTTTACCAGAAAATAAAGTTGAACCCTAAACCCCTCTATGGCACAATTGCGTCCCTTCTTGAGAGGGAGGCCTAGGGAAATGCTATTTTCTCATAAAAATCATAGGCTTAGCTCTCTTAGTTGATAAAGAAGTAGAAGATGGATTGCTTTAGGCAATCAAGTGCGCGGTCGTGGCGGAATTGGTAGACGCGCTGGATTTAGGTTCCAGTGCCGCGAGGCGTGAGAGTTCAAGTCTCTCCGACCGCACCATCTCTTCTTCAAATATGTATCAACAAAAGAATCAAACATTAGTGTCATTTAATACACCCCTCTTATATACAGTGTTCACGAGGCAAAATCATGCAAGTTTCCATTGAAACGACTTCAGGTCTTGAGCGTAAATTAACCGTTGGTGTTCCCGCCGACGTGGTCGATAAAGAAGTGAATAAGCGCTTAAACGAAGCCGCGAAGACAGTTCGTATTAATGGTTTTCGTAAGGGTAAAGTGCCGATTAAAGTAGTGAAGCGTCAGTTTGGTGCAGGTGTTCGCCAGGAAGTGGTTGGCGACACCATTAACCGCACTTTCTACGAGGCCTTACAAAAAGAATCTATTCGCCCAGCTGGTCAGCCCGCGATTGAACCGAAGCAGATGGAAGAGGGTAAAGATTTAGAGTTTGTTGCAACGTTTGAAGTGTACCCGGAAATCGAGCGTGTCGATTTTGAAGGGATTGCCGTAACCCAGTACGATGCAGATATTACGGACAAAGACATTGATAAAATGATTGATAATTTGCAAAAAGGTCAAGCTGAATGGGTTGATACTAAAGCGCAGATTAAGAAAGATTTTAAGGTGAATATTAATTTCGCTGGCACTAAAGATGGGGAGTCGTTTGAAGGCGGTTCTGCTGAAAATCATGAGCTTACCATCGGTTCTGGTTCTATGATTCCTGGGTTTGAAGACGGAATTGTTGGAATGAAGCCGGGCGAGGAAAAGGATGTAGACGTTACTTTCCCTGACGATTATCAGGTGGAAGATTTACGCGGTGCGAAAGCAGTATTTAAAATCACCGTTAATAGCTCGCAAAAACAAAAATTACCGGCGCTAGATGATGCGTTTTTTGAAAAGTTTGGGGTAACCGAAGGCGGAGAAGAAAAATTCCGTGAAGACGTAAAAGGTAATATGGGGCGCGAGAAAGAAAAAGTCCTAAAAAATAAAACCAAACAGCAAGTCATGGATGGTTTGATTGAAAAGAACCCTATCGATATTCCCTCAGCACTTATTGCTGGCGAGATAGACGCACTTCGCAACCAGACGATTCAGCAATATGGCGGTGCTGTCGCGAACTTGGATATGAAAGCGTTACTTCCAGATGATATGTTCCGCGATCAAGCCAAGCAACGTACGGCGTTAGGCTTACTTGTTTCTGAAATCGTAGTGAAAGAAAAGATTGAAGCGGATAAGGATAAAGTGCGAGCGCTTGTTGAAGAGGCTGCCTCTACCTATGCGGATCCAGAAGAGGTTATTAATTATTACTACAGCAATGACGAGATGCTAAAAAATGTTGAAGCGGCTGCTTTGGAAGAGCAGGTAGTGGATACAATTCTAGCAAAGGCTGAGTTAACTGAAGTGAAAGTTTCCTACGACGAGGCGCTAGAGCCTTTGGCGCCTAAAGAAGGCGAGTCAGCGGAATAGCTTTATCGTTACTGGGCTTTCTTTGCCCTCCCGAGTCATACCGGGAGGGCAGTTTGAGCCTGGTATAACGCTACCGTAGAGTGTCCATCATTTATTCAGCAATACCTTCCGCACGTTTCCCTGTCCGTACTGCTCATTTCAATTGAAAGATAGTCCCTTTCACCGCTTGAGATAAGTGGCTTCCTTTTCTGCAGTGCGAAATTTCTTTGTAGCGTTTATCTTCCCCTTCGGTCTGAAAAACTAAGCGAATAAAAACTCACCAATATACGCCAATGTCTCGCTATCTTTTTGAAATTAAAAGCGTTTTGTCATATTAACTGTTAACATCATGACTAAGTTTTCGCACACGTTCTGCGATGTTAGGCTAGTCTTTCTATTATGAGGACGTTGGTTGAGTGAGCGTACTCGTGTTGACGTGTTTAGTAGTATGAAATACGAATATATCGCTCAAAAACTGAGCGCTTTTCTCAGAGCCAAGATCACTAATAAAGAATACGAATAAAATTTTTTGGGGAACACTATGTCCGTTATTGATCCATTCGGTAGTAGCAACTTGAACGTAGATAATTCACTCGTGCCCATCGTGATTGAGCAGACCGCACGTGGCGAGCGTTCGTTTGATATTTATTCGCGTCTATTAAAGGAACGTGTGATTTTTCTGGTTGGCCAAGTTGAAGATCATATGGCGAACTTGGTTGTGGCGCAGCTGCTTTTTCTAGAGGCGGAAAACCCCGATAAAGATATTCATTTATATATTAATTCGCCTGGCGGCTCTGTTACTGCCGGCCTCTCCATCTATGACACTATGCAGTTCATCAAGCCCAATGTGAGCACTATGTGTATTGGGCAGGCATGTAGTATGGGCGCGTTTTTATTAACCGCGGGTGCTGAAGGTAAGCGCTTCTGTTTGCCGAATTCTCGTGTGATGATTCATCAGCCCTCAGGCGGTGCGCAAGGCCAAGCATCGGATATTCATATTCATGCGCAAGAGATATTAAAGATTCGTTCAAAATTGAATGAAATTATGGCGAAACACACAGGTCGTTCTATCGAAGACATCGAGCGAGATACTGAGCGTGATAACTTTATGAGCGCTCAGGAGTCTCAAGAATATGGTTTGATTGATAAAGTGCTCGACGAGCGCAGTGGCAACGAATAATTGGTTTTAGACTCAGTGCTTATATGTAATTTAACGCTATAAGCGCTTGAGTTCGAATATGGAAGTAAAAAGGAAATACGTGACAGTCATTTGAAAATGGCGTTCGGATTTCGGTTTTGGTGAAAAAACCACCAAAGCTCCCTTTGCAATGGCCAGATTCGGACTAATATAGGTATGCAGGCAGAAAATATAGAGGCCTGCACTTGAAAGTTAGCCTTAAAACAAGCATCTTGTTGAAAGGTTGTATTAAAGAGAGAGTTGGAGATTCAGATGCCCGACCAAAAAGGTGATAACGAAGATAACGGCAAGCTGCTGTATTGCTCGTTCTGTGGCAAAAGTCAGCATGAGGTCCGTAAGCTAATAGCGGGGCCCTCTGTGTTCATCTGTGATGAATGCGTAGAGTTATGCAACGATATCATTCGTGAAGAGATTCAAGAAAGTACCACCGAAGGTAAGGGCGAAAAGCTCCCCACGCCTAAAGAGATTTCTGAGACCTTAGACGAGTATGTTATCGGTCAACGTGATGCCAAGAAAGTACTCGCTGTAGCGGTCTATAACCACTACAAGCGCCTGAGAATGGGTGATGGTAAGAAGTCGAAAGACGACGTTGAGCTAGGCAAGAGTAATATCCTACTTGTTGGCCCAACCGGGAGTGGTAAGACGCTACTCGCTGAGACGCTAGCACGCATGTTGAATGTTCCGTTCACTGTGGCAGATGCTACAACCCTAACGGAAGCCGGCTATGTCGGTGAAGACGTCGAAAACATCATTCAAAAGCTGCTCCAAAAATGCGATTACGACGTTGATAAAGCCCAGCAGGGCATTGTCTACATCGATGAAATCGACAAAATCTCTCGTAAGTCAGATAACCCCTCAATTACACGAGATGTCAGCGGCGAAGGTGTTCAGCAGGCGCTATTGAAGTTGATCGAGGGGACGATTGCCTCGGTTCCTCCTCAAGGCGGGCGCAAGCATCCGCAGCAGGAATTCTTACAGGTTGATACGTCGAATATCTTGTTTGTGTGTGGCGGCGCGTTCGCCGGCCTAGATAAGGTGATTCGAGATCGCTCAGAGAAGGGCGGTATTGGGTTTAGCGCTGAAGTGAAAAGCAAAGACTCTAATAAGAACGTTGGGGAGACACTAAAAGACCTCGAACCTGAAGATCTCGTTCGCTACGGTTTGATCCCAGAGTTTGTCGGCCGTCTACCGGTTATCGCAACCTTGGATGAGCTGGATAAAGCAGCGCTTGTTACGATTCTTACGGAGCCTAAAAACTCCTTAGTGAAGCAGTATGGCAAGCTCTTCGATATGGAAGGTGTTGAAGTCGATTTCCGAGTTGAAGCTTTAGATGCCGTTGCAGAAAAAGCTATGGAGCGGAAAACCGGTGCTCGCGGTCTACGTTCTATTATGGAAAACGTTTTGCTCGATACGATGTACCGACTGCCTTCGGAGGAAGGTGTTTCTAAGGTGGTGGTAGATGAAGCCGTGATCAAGGGCGAGTCGGAACCGCTTTTAGTTTATGAAGCCCCTGAGCCGCAAAAGGCTTTGCCAGAAGAGTAGTTGGTTGAAGTTTGATCGATGACGTCAAAAGGGGCTAAGAAAGGCCCCTTTTTTGATTCTCGCTTGTAATTTAACTGAACTGCCCCCAATCTTATAATTTGAACATTTACTATTTTGAGGTCATGAATGGATCCTATGGAATCATCCTCTCCTGAATCGCCAATTCCATTACTTCCCTTACGGGACGTGGTGGTTTATCCCCATATGGTTATTCCTTTATTTGTTGGTCGAGCCAAATCAATTGCAGCGTTAGAGCGAGCAATGGCGGACGATAAACAGGTTTTACTCGTTGCCCAAAAGCACGCGTCTGTTGACGAGCCTGGAAAGGGTGATTTGTATGAGTGCGGCACGATAGCGACGGTCTTACAGTTACTTAAACTACCCGATGGTACTGTGAAGGTACTGGTTGAAGGTCAAAGTCGAGCGAACATTATCGATGTCGTTGAGCAAGACGAATATTTTTTGGCCGAGTTTTCCGATTTCGAAGATGAAAGCGATCAAGAAACAAAAGCTTTGGATATGCTAACGCGAACCTTGCTGTCGCGTTTTGAGCACTATGTTAATTTGAGTAAAAAAGTCCCTGCAGAAGTTATGACCTCTCTGAGCGGGATCGACGAGCCGGGTAGGTTAGCGGATACGATTGCCGCGCATATGTCCCTTGAGCTTGCGCAGAAGCAAGAAATTCTTGAAATCATTTCTATCCGTGAGCGCCTGGAGCATTTGGTTGGGTTGATGGAAGCCGAAGTCGATTTGTTTCAGGTTGAGAAGCGTATTCGTGGTCGCGTCAAAAAGCAGATGGAAAAAAGCCAGCGCGAGTATTACCTCAATGAGCAAATGAAGGCCATCCAAAAAGAATTGGGTGATATGGGCGAAGAGGGGAATGAGGGAGACGAGCTGGAGAAAAAAATCAGCGATGTCGGTATGCCCAAAGAAGCCCAAGAAAAGGCCATGGCTGAACTGAATAAACTGAAGATGATGTCGCCAATGTCAGCTGAGGCGTCCGTAGTGCGGGCCTATATAGACTGGATGGTGAATGTTCCTTGGTCCAAGCGGAGCAAAGTGAAACACGATCTAGAGCGTGCAGAGCGCATTCTAGAAGAAGATCATTACGGTCTTGAAGAGGTTAAAGAGCGAATCCTTGAATATCTCGCGGTTCAAAAGCGCGTGAAGAAAGTTAAAGGCCCGATTTTGTGTTTGGTGGGCCCTCCAGGTGTCGGTAAAACATCGTTAGGGGAGTCAATCGCTCGATCAACCAATCGTAAGTTTGTAAGGATGGCCTTAGGTGGCGTCCGTGATGAAGCCGAGATTCGAGGCCATCGTCGCACTTACATTGGGTCTATGCCAGGAAAGCTTGTTCAAAAAATGTCGAAAGCAGGCGTGAAAAACCCACTCTTTCTTTTGGATGAAATTGACAAGATGGGGATGGATCATCGTGGCGATCCCGCATCGGCACTGTTGGAAGTGCTTGATCCAGAGCAAAATACTACCTTTAACGATCATTACTTAGAGGTGGATTATGATTTGTCAGACGTCATGTTTGTATGCACCTCGAATACGATGAATATTCCGGGTCCGTTATTGGATCGTATGGAAGTTATTCGTATCCCAGGCTACACCGAGGATGAAAAACTTAATATTGCGAGTCGTTATTTGATTCCTAAACAGATGAAGAATAACGGTCTGAAAAAATCTGAAATCACAATAGAAGATGATGCTATTCGTGATGTCGTAAGGTATTACACGCGTGAAGCGGGTGTTCGTGGTCTTGATCGTGAAATTGCGAAACTTTGCCGCAAGGTAGTCACAAAGAATGTGAAAGCTAAGTCTAATGATAACGTAGTTATCGTTGCAAAAGATTTGGAAGATTACTTGGGTGTCCGCAAGGCAGACTACGGGAAAGCCGAGGATGAAAACCAGATTGGTCAGGTGACCGGTTTGGCCTGGACTCAAGTCGGTGGCGAGTTACTGACAATTGAATCTTCCGCCGTACGCGGTAAAGGGCGCTTTACGAAAACAGGTTCGCTTGGCGATGTTATGCAGGAGTCTATTCAGGCTGCGATGACTGTTGTGCGATCGCGAGGCCAAGTCATTGGCTTGGCTCCTGACTTTCAGGAAAAGCTCGACCTACATATTCACGTCCCTGAAGGCGCAACGCCCAAAGATGGCCCAAGTGCAGGAATTGCAATGTGTACAGCCTTGGTGTCGGTGTATACCAGTATTCCTGTTCGTTCAGATGTGGCAATGACCGGGGAGATCACCTTACGTGGTGAGGTGTTAAAAATCGGTGGTTTAAAAGAAAAGCTTTTAGCTGCACATCGTGGTGGAATCAAAACGGTGATCATACCAAAGGACAATGAAGCAGATCTTCGTGATATCCCAGATAACATCAAAAATGACCTGACCATACTGGCTGTGAAGTGGATTGATGAAGTACTTGAAGTGGCTCTGCAGTACATGCCCACGCCCCTGAGCGACGAGGAATACGAGGCGTTAGAGGCGAAAGCGAATGAGCCAAATAATGACAAAAATAGAATAAGCACCCATTAGATTATTCTTATTTACGCCAAAGTTGGTTGATTTACATGCAGTTCATCGAGGTTTTACATAAACAAGAATAAATACCGTATTTCATTCTTGACCGGTATGATCCCAATTGGTATAAATCGCAATTCGTTGTGGCTTTCGGGTTTCCAGTCGGAGCAATAGATAGCGAGGCACCTGGGCTAAAGGCCTGGTATAAAAGATAGGTACAGAAGAGCGCAAGTGGGTGAGCCCATCTAAGGGGAGAATGACATTCAATCTCGTTACTATTACCGTAGCAAGGTGGGTTGTTAGCTGATTAGTTGGGCTTGGTATGGAATCTTGTGTTCAATGTTTTGTTCGAATGCAAAGCATTGAACAGTGCCAAAGTTGTCAAATACTACTTCTATAAAATGAAGTGATAATTTTAAGTTTTACGAAGTTAAATTCGAATAATAAAGGGGTTAATGGTGAATAAATCAGAATTGGTTGAAGCAATTGCAGGTTCTGCAGATATTTCAAAAGCAGCAGCAGGACGTGCGTTGGATGCGATAACAGACTCGATTGCGAACGCGTTGAAAGAGGGTGATCAAGTGGCGCTTGTAGGCTTTGGTACTTTCCTTGTTAAAGAGCGTGCGGCGCGTACAGGTAGAAACCCTCAAACGGGTGAACCAATTGAAATTGCTGCTGCAAAAATCCCTTCTTTTAAAGCGGGTAAAGCTTTAAAAGATGCGGTTAACTAAGATTTTTAAACGATCTTATTCATAGAGTTTTATTCGGGTTGATAGCGGCAACGCTAAAATAGTGACATCGCTAATCATGATAGAACTTTAGATAAAAAAAGGCGCAAACGATGCGCCTTTTTTTATATGCTGAAATAACATAAAACTACAAAATCAGCGCGTTAGATAGATGAGATATAAACCAGGACCAAATAAATACAAAAGGTGAAACAATGCTGCTAAATATTCGTGAGAACTTAAAAGGTACCGTGGTTGCCGGAGTGGTTCTTTTACTCTTCGTGGTGCCCTTAGTATTGACTGGGGTCGGTGGTTCGTTCTTGGGGAGCGCCGCTGGCACTAATGCGGCATCTGTTGATGGAAAGAATATTTCCGAAACTGATTTACGTCGCGCGATTTATCAAAGAAAGCAACAGTTGCTTAGCCAGGAAAATGTTGATGCCAATGCCGACTTTCTTAAAGATGAGAACCTTCGTGGCCCCGTTTTAGATGGTCTAACTCAGCGAGCAGCGATTGTTGTTTCAGCAAAAAGTGGCGGTATGGGCGTTTCAGATAAAACCCTAGTGGATACAATTCGCGACATCCCGGATTTCTCCATCGATGGTAAATTCGATAATCAAACCTATCAGCGGCTGTTATCCAGCCTTGGTTATACGCCTGCAAGCTTTAAGATGCAGCTGCACGAAGACTTGTTGGCCGCTCAGCATCGCCAAGGTATACAGGCATCTGCTTTCTCAACTGATCAAGAGATTGACTCTTTGGTTTCTTTAACTCAGCAGAAACGTTCGTTTTTTACAGTCAAAGTACCTAAATCACAGGTTGAAAAAGATGTAAGTGTGAGCGAAGAAGAGATTGCTGCACACTACGAAGAAAAGAAGTCCTCGTTTATAGAAGAAGAGAAGCTTTCTGTTCAGTACCTAGAACTATCTACAGACGAAATCTCGTCAAGCATCGAGATCAGTGAAGATGATGTGAAAGCGCAGTTTGAACAGGAGTTGGCGGAGTTCAAAACCTCTGCAGAATATGAAATAGCTCATATTCTCATAGAAGAAAAAGAGAATCAGGCTGAGCAGATCGAAGCCTTGACGCAGAAGTTATCTGCTGATGCCGACTTTGGTGAACTCGTGGCCGAATTCTCAGATGACAGTGGTTCGAAAGACAGCGGTGGTAACCTTGGTGTTCTGACTAAGGGTATTTTTCCGGAAGCATTTGAGCAGGCGGTTTATGCTTTGGATGAAGGGCAAGTTTCTGGTGCTGTTGTTACTGATGCCGGTACGCATTTCATTAAAGTTTTGTCTAAAAAGGTAGAAGCCGCGCCTACATTTGATTCTCGTAAAACCGCGATAGAAAATGCGCTTAAGCTAGCCGAAGCAGAACAAATTTTTGCGGATAACCTTGATCAGTTGGGTGAGTTGACTTTTAGTAGCCCTGATTTACAAGCTGCGGCGGATGCGTTGAATATTAAGCTGAAAACAACGGCTACTTTTACACGTAACCGTGGTGTTGGTGTGGCAAATAATGCCGAGTTTCGTGAAGTGGCCTATAGCGATGAAGTGCTGAACAAAGGTTACAACAGTCGTGTGATTGAGCTTTCGAATAATCAGGCCATCGTGCTTCATAAGCAGGAGCATCATCCTGAGCGTATTAAGGCGTTGGATGAAGTTAAAGCGAGTATTAGTAAAACCTTAACCGAGCAAAAAATTGATGAGGCATTAACTTCGCTTGTTGACGGGCTTACTGAAAAACTTAAGGTTGGTGAAAGCCCAGATACCGTTGCTAAAGCTGAAAGTTATGAATACAAAGCCTATGACAAGGTCGCAAGAACCTCGTCTGACGCTAGTTTCCAAGTGAACAGCAAAGCCTTTGCTATGAGTTTGGGTGACGAGAGCGTTGTCTATGATTCCGTTGCGGATCGTGATGGGAATCATACGGTTATTGGCCTCAGCGAAGTAATCGCTGGTTCGCGTAAAGATATCAAAGATCAGCAATATAAAGGTTTGGCGACTCAGCTGGTGATTCAAAGCTCTCGCTTTGAAAATACAAACTATGAAGAGCAAGTCGTTGCGGATGCAGATATCGATATTAATTAAATTTCGTTTTCACAGATGATTTAAAGAGCAGGCTGAGATGATTGGTCTGCTCTTTTCTTTTGTCTCTCTTTAAATCTGAAAGAAACTTCCTTATTTAAGGCTAATTTCACATGGATCCAACGTCAAAAGCTGAAGGAAATATTGTTTGGCACGATATGAATGTGACTAAGCAAACTCGCGCAGATCGTTATGGTCAGAAGCCTACGGTAATATGGTTTACTGGGCTATCTGGTTCAGGGAAATCTACGTCCGCCGACGCTTTAGAGAAAGCCTTGTTTGCAAAAGGTTATTGTACCTACCTACTCGATGGCGATAACGTTCGTCACGGTCTATGTGGTGACTTGGGCTTTAGTGATAGGGATAGAGTGGAGAATATCCGAAGAGTGGGCGAGGTTGCGAAATTGATGGTGGATTCAGGCCAGATAGTGCTCTCCTCCTTTATTTCCCCTTTTAGGCGCGAGCGTCAAATGGTCCGCCAGATGGTGGGGCCGGGCGAATTTATAGAGGTGTATGTTAATACCTCCGTGGATGTTTGCGAACAGCGAGACCCCAAAGGCCTGTATAAAAAAGCCCGTTTAGGCGAAATCAGAAATTTTACGGGTATCGATTCTCCGTATGAAGAGCCGGATAACCCTGAGATAGTACTCGACACCAAAAGTTTAAGCGTGGAGGAGGTTGTTGATTGCCTTATTCAAAAACTAAAAGAATATGGCGTGATATCTTAAGCGATAGAGCCTATTTTAATGTCGTTTGATATTTTGATAACGTTGCTAGTCCTAGCATCGGTTATATGCGCTTTAATCATTAGCCGAATATCTGCTGATTTAGTTTTAATGGCTGCGGTAGCCTTCCTGTTGATCTTTGGCGTCATTACTCCGATCCGGGCTTTTGAAGGCTTTTCCAATCCTGGTGTGATTACTATCGCTACCTTGTATATTGTTTCTGCCGGTATCGTTGATACGGGAGCGGTGCAGTGGGTTGGAAGTCTAGTCCTAGGGAAGCCAAAACACACTAACCGCGCGATGCTACGTGTCTTCCTACCCACCTCTTTGCTGAGCGCATTTATGAATAACACGGCGGTTGTTGCCATGTTTATTCCGGCTGTCCAGCAGTGGGCTGATCGCTTAAAAATACCCTCTTCAAAGTTATTGTTGCCCCTAAGTTATGCTGCAATATTGGGGGGCACGTGCAGTCTTATCGGTACCAGTACCAACCTAATTGTCTATGGGGCAATTCAGACGTCCCATGATATTGATTTGGGTTTATTTGAGATTGCTTTGGTGGGTTTCCCCATTACGATTGTCGGTTTGTGTTTTTTGTTCTTCTTTGGGGATCGGTTGCTTCCAAGTCGTAGTAGTGTAAAGGATCAGGTTAGTGAACTTCGGCAGTATTGTGTGCAGTTTATGGTAAGTTCTTCGAGTCCATTGATTGGTCAGTCGATCGAAGACGCGGGGCTGCGGAGCCTGAATTCAGGGTATTTGATTGAAGTTGAACGGGAGGGCGAACTACATACCGCTGTTTCGCCAGGGTGGAAATTACGTGACAGTGATGTACTCGTTTTTATCGGGGCTCCAGAACTGGCAACCGAGCTGCGCAGTATTCGTGGCATCGTCCCGGCGGATCACGATGTTGCGAAGCTTGGTACACCTTCAAATAATAGAAGCATCGTTGAAGTCGTTCTAAGTGCCGACTTCCCTGGCATCGGAGATAGCGTTAAAAAAGTACGTTTTCGAACGCGATATAAAGCAGTGATATTGTCTATTTCTCGAGGGGGTGAACGAATTCCTGGAAAACTAGGGGATATAACGTTAAAGATCGGCGACACCTTGTTACTGGAAGCAACCAGTGAATTTGTTCAAAACTATCAATTTAGAAAAGATTTTTTATTGGTTAGTGCGATCAATAACTCAACTATTCCAGAGTTTGACCGAGCGCCACGAGCCATTCTT
This sequence comes from Agarilytica sp., assembly GCA_045430345.1. Lineage (GTDB taxonomy): Bacteria > Pseudomonadota > Gammaproteobacteria > Pseudomonadales > Cellvibrionaceae > Agarilytica. Next base: position 364,971 of record JAILXT010000001.1, read on the forward strand.
ATTTTATGTGGAATGATTTTGTCGACGGTACTCGGTTGGACCACCATACTCGAGTCTTCGATGTTAGCTGCTGGGGCAATGTTTCTAGCGCGCTGTGTGAATGTCGCGACTGCACGCCGTCGGATAGATATTCAAGTGATTACGGTGATCGCGGGAGCCTTTGGTTTGGGAGCTGCGATGAGTGATTCAGGTGCTGCAGCAATGATCGCAAGCACCGTGTTACCCCCGTCTATAGAAAGCCCCATGATAGCACTCGTCATAATATATGTATTGACGGTGTTATTTACCGAGGTTGTGACTAATAACGCTGCCGCTATATTGATGATCCCCGTTGCCCAGAGCTACAGTGAGCGCTTGGACGTGAGCATATTGCCATTTGCGTTCGCGATTATGATTGCTGCATCGGCGAGCTTTATTACACCGTTGGGTTATCAAACGAATTTGATGGTTTACGGCCCTGGGCAATATCGATATTCCGATTATATAAAACTGGGGTTGCCATTAAGTATTTTGGTGGCCGTCATTAGTTTGGTTTTGATAAATATTTGGTGGCCGTTTTAAGTGAATCGGTTTTTTATGCGGGTACGTGGCCGGTAGTAGGTCCGGAAACCTCCGTTAGAAGAGCGTAATATAGCGGTGATAGGTCTCAGCAAGAGATGTTTCTATTAGGTCAAACTCAAGAGCGGCGGGCACTGAGGAAAGGGTGGCTATAATCTCCTGCTCGTCGTATTTATTCCCCAACAAGCTATAAACTCTGTCCGCAATCGCTTGCCCAGAGTCAACCCAGGTAATCGTTTTGTTTTCTGTTTTAGCCCAATAAATGAGTTCGGGTTTAAGCAAAGGGAAATGGGTACAGGCAAGCACAACTGTATCGATTTCTTGTCCTTCTGGCTGTGCAAATAAAAGGGTTAGTTCCTGGCTCAGCTGCTTCTCATCTAATATACCTTTAGCTATTTTGTCCTCGGCTAGGGCGACGAGTGTATTGCTGCCGTACATCACGACGTTGTGGTTTGGGGCGAAATTTTCAATGAGAGCGTGTGTATAGGGGCGGTTTACGGTTGCAGGCGTTGCCAGTACGCCGATGACGCCGGTACGGGTGAGTTTCGCCGCGGGCTTGATGGCCGGTACAACGCCAACAAAGGGGCAGGGGAACTCCGCTCTAAGAGTTTCTAGGGCCAATGTGCTGGCCGTATTACATGCGACAACGACGAGATCCGGCTGAATTTTTCTGTATAGCGATTCGACTTGTGAGACGATTCGGGCGGTTAGCTCAGTGTCTTGTTTAACGCCATAGGGAAAGTAAGCGCGATCGGCAGCGTATGTGAACAGGGCGCCCGGGCACTTTTTGATAATTTCTGCGGTAACGCTTAAGCCGCCTGCTCCAGAGTCGAATATCAGTATCTTGGGGGCTTTGCTCATGGGGCTATTGTTGCTCTTGTTACTTAGCACGATACGGGTGGTTGGGTGTCTCCCCTAATGGGAGTAAACTTACGACTTAATTTCGCTAACGTTTTGCCGACCTACTGTCTGACTGATAGATGATACGTCCCGGGGCAAAAAAAAAGAAGGTTTCAGAAGTGCCGATTGAACAAATAGAACTTTCCCTCTGGGTGATAGCGGCCGGAACACTCGTGTTCATGCTCTTGCTGATGCTTTGTATCTTTTCTGTACTGCGTATTCGAACGCAATCTAATGAGATCGCGTGTTTAAAGGCAGAGCGAGCGCAATACCAAGAGGATGTCCGGGAAAGACAGGTGCGTACCGATGAGCTTATTTTGGGAAAAGAGCGTCAGCTGTCTTCGCAGGAAGCGTTGTTAAGCCAAAAGTCTTTGCAACTGAATGAGGCTCGAGAGCAGATACAAGCGCTGTCGCAGATTAAAGAGCGGCATATTGAGCTTCAAGCGCGATTTGATGAAAAAGAGGCGCAGTTACAATCGCAGGCGCAATTGTTGGATGAGTCTAAAAAGACGCTTTTGCGGGAGTTTGAATTAGCGGCGAACAAGCTCTTTGAATCCAAGCAGCAGAGTTTTAGTCAAACGAGTAAGCAAGGGCTGGAAACTGTCTTGTCCCCATTCAAGCAACAGCTAAAAGACTTCAACAAGCAAGTGGAGGATGTTTACCACAAGGAAAATACACAACGGAACCAATTAATAGGACAGATCGGCGAGTTACAAAAGCAAACGAAACAAATTAGTGAGGACGCGAATAACCTCGCAAGTGCCCTAAAAGGTGACAATAAAGTGCAGGGGCAGTGGGGTGAGATTATTCTGGAGCGGCTGCTGGAGCAATCGGGTTTGGAAAAGGGGCGAGAGTACGATACGCAGAATACTTATAAGAATGAAGATGGGAAAAATTTCCGCCCGGATGTCATTATTCATTTGCCTGAAGAAAAAGATATTGTTGTGGATTCCAAGGTTGCCTTGGTTGAATACGAGCGCTATGTAAACGAAGGCAATGAAGAGCGGAAAGCGGCTTCTCTTAAAGCGCATGTAGAGTCTGTTCGTACCCATATGAAAGGCTTATCATTAAAAAAATATGAGCAGTTGGAGGGAATAAAGACCTTAGATTTTGTCTTTATGTTTGTCCCTGTGGAAGCGGCATATGTGACGGCGGTACAGTCGTCGCCTGATTTGTTTCAAGAGGCGTATGACAAGAATATTATGCTTGTAAGCCCTTCGAGCTTAATGGTTGCGCTGCGAACGGTTGAAACAATGTGGCGCTATGAAAAACAAAATGCCAATGCTGAAAAAATCGCCACGAGTGCGGGTAAACTTTACGATCAATTTGTTTTGGTTGTAAATGCAATGGAAGATGTGGGCGGTTATATTTCTAAGGCAAATGATTCGTACGATACAGTATTGAATAGACTTTCTCGTGGACGAGGGAATGTACTTAAACGTATTGATGATCTTAAAAAATTAGGCGCGAAAGCCGCGAAATCAATGCCCAAGCGTATGCAAGATCGCTTAGATTCGGATGAGGTGGCGCCTTCAGAAACTTCTCCTGTTGATAAGGTTGAATTAATTGTATCTGAATCGGAAGGCACTACAGAACGATTTGAGCTGGTACATGAGCCGCTTGATGTCGATATCAGCAAAGAAGATAAAACGGACGCTTGATTATGATAAATCCAATGTTTATTTATGCCGCTATTGCGGTGATCGCTATTCTTGTTGCTATGGCGGCTTATTACCATGTGAGACTCTACAATAAAAATGTAAAGCTCTCAGAAAATGAGGCGGAATTACGTAAGACCCTCGCTGATAATCGACAAAAGAATATCAATAGTGTGGAGATCATTGCGCGTGCGGTATTAGATGATCAGGTAACGCTGACTGAAGCGAGTATTCGTATTAATGCTTTGATACAGGCGATACGCTTAGAGGAGGATAAGGCGAAGGAGTTATCTGTTTTTAGGCAGCTAGCCGAGGCAACCGCCCATATTCCTATTTTAGAAAAGTGGAAAGCTCTATCTCGGAAAGAGAAACGTGATTATGAAAAAGAGCGTGAATCAATAGAGGATAACTTTCGCGATTTTGTTGTGGTGGCGTCAGAAAAAATTGCACGGAATAACCTGTTACGATAAAGAGCCTTTTCACTGAACCTTTATTGGCCTTTCCTTCTTAATAGCACGCCACACTCCCTATGTTCGGTATAGGGGAATTGATCAAAGAAAGCGAATTTTTCAATGATGTGTGTTTCGCATAGGGCTTTGAGGTTTTCTTTGAGCGTTACTGGGTTACATGAGATATAGAGAATATGGTCAAAACGGGCGACCATCTTTTCGGTATCTTTATCTAAACCAGAACGAGGTGGATCGACAAATACTGTTGAGAAGTTGTATGAGTCGAGGTCGATGTCTCGTAAGCGCCGAAAAGCACGCTCTCCGTTCAGTGCTTGAGTAAATTCCTCACTCGACATACGCGCAATCGCGATGTTGTCGACGTTATTGAGCTTTATATTGTATTGCGCAGAGTGCACCGAGGTCTTTGCGACTTCAGTGGCCAAGACGCGATCAAATTTTTGCGCGAGGGGGAGGGTGAAATTACCGTTGCCACAATAGAGCTCCAGTAGATCCCCCCCGATATCGCTTGCCGATTGAATGGCCCAGTTCAGCATACTTTGGCAAACCGCTGCGTTGGGTTGTGTAAAGCCCGTTTCTACTTGTTGGTAGTGATACTCTTTGTCGGCGACCTGAAAGCGCTCGACAATAAAATCTTCCGATAAGGCAATTTTTTGACCTCGGCTACGGCCAATAATTTTGCACCCTAATATATGACTTAGTGCCTTTGCTGATTGTTGCCATTCATCATCAAGCGGACGGTGATATATGAGTGTGGTGATGGCTTCTCCAGTGGTAGCCGTTAAAAATTCCACTTGGAACAGTCTGCGTTTAAGTACTTCACAGGCATTAAGCTCAGTAAGAAGTGTTGGCATTAGCGAACAAATTAGTTGTGAACCGATAGTGTAGGAATCAATTTTTACCGGTTTTTTATATTCGCCTGGTTTGTACATGGCGTAATATGCCGTGCCTTGCTCGTGCCACACTTTAAACTCTGCACGCATACGGTAGTGAGACGGCGGGGAAGGAAATACGTCGAGTTCAGGTGGGTTAAACTCCGAGAATTCTTCTTTTGTAAGCTGTGCCTTTTTGTGAAACAGGCTATCGTAATCTTGAGGGCTAGCTTGCCCTAAAGGAATTGTCATCAAATTAATACCAGGTGTGAATGGGCGAGAGTTCAGTGCAGAGTGTGACAAACTTGCTATATGAAATTGGGGTGGCGCCGTTTGTTTGTTGTGCCGAATGGTCGTGAGACGATGATACCAGAAAAACATAGCGGGTTTTTTCTGCGCAACCTTGTGCTCGATCTGTACTTTTCTCTTCATCTAAAACGTCTTCAAGTATGACGACAGTATCGTTCTGCTCGAGCATGCTTTTCATATTCTGATATGCCGTAGTCGAGGAGGATGAGAGGATATGCAGCACGCTAAAAACTCACTGACGAAGGGTGTTGTTGAACGATGCCTCTAACATCATTCTTAGATAGCAAGGTGAGCTCATGCTGCGTTGCTATTTCTTTGTTATTTATATCGTATACACAGACGCGTTTAACTCCCATATCTTTCAACATTACTAACTTATCGTGATAAGGGGAGAGGTCAAGACCTTGTGTCGGTGATGAAGAATGAACAAATACTATCTCCAGCGTTTGTTCAAAGGCCACAACTGTTAGTGCAAGATCCAATCCTGTGCGACATCTGTCGTGATCGTTTAGATCAAGTGTAATTAGCATGTGCGCTGGCCAAATGTGATAAGTCGGTCCGACCGAGAAGAGGCTTCGACCAATTGTCCTAGCCCTGCGATGCTGAACGCTGGATTTATTGTTGCACTCGCTGCGCCAAGAGTATCCGCTAGGCCATTTGTTTGGCAGGATGCCGTACAGCAGGCTGCATCACAGTTATTTGTGGCAAAAAATTTTGCCCAATCGTTGGATATCTTCTGGCCAACATGTGCATTGAGCACACCTTCGTTAAGGAAGAAGACACGGTGAATCACGTGGGCTTGATCTGTTATCGCTTGGCAGAAATGCAGTGCTGCGCGGGAAGCCGGCAGTTCAGGAGAAGCATTAACAACGATAGAAAATTTCATTGGCAGAATAAAAAAGCCCCGCTAAGCGAGGCTTTTGAAATCGAATAGTTTTTGTTAACTAGTCGTCGTTGCTGAATGCACCGATTAAGTGAAGCAAAGCCGTGAATAGGTTCAAGATGTCCAAGTACAAAGCAGCTGTTGCCATCAAGTAGTTGGTTTCGCCACCGTGAATGATGCGGCTTGTATCGTACAAAATGAAACCAGACATCAACAATACAATCATTGCGTTAAGCGCTAGGAAGAAGCCTGAAATCGCAATACCGAAAAATCCTGCGACCATCATACCGAGGCCTGCAATGAGCGCAACCATAAGGCCAACGAACAGGAAGCCACCCATAAAGCTGAAATCTTTACCGGTCGTGAGTACGTAGCCAGAAAGTGCGAAGAAAACCAACGCAGTTGCACCAAGGGCTTGCATAACGATCATTGAGCCGCCAGGGAAAGCCAAGTAGTGACTAAGCATGGGGCCAAGGCCTGCACCTAATAGCGTGGTAAAGGCGAAAACAACCAAAATACCTGATGATGATTGTGCCGTGCGGGGCAATACAAACCAGAGTAAGCCGATAGCAATAAGGTCCATAACCAATGCCATACCGTGGCCAACGCCTAGTGCGATAGATGCTCCTGCGGCAATTGCACTGGTAAGCAGCGTCATAGACAGTAGGGCGTAGGTGTTGCGTAATACTTTGCTAACTTCCTGTGATCTGACAGCAGCACCGGGTTGAGAATAAAGTTCTTGCATAAGAATCTCCGTTTGTCCTCTTTAAAAATTATGGGTCAATCATACAAATAAGCGCGGGCTTATCAAGTCATTCTACGCGTATTTGACACAAATTTAATATAAAAGTTTAGCCTTGAGTATAGGAGATGGGGTGACTTCCGTGAAAATCAAGGAATTACAGGGCGTGATAAGAAAAACCCCATAAAAATCAGGGTGTTATAAAGGGGGTGATTGGACTCAAAAATCCTGCCGGAGCGGGTGCAAAGTGAGCTCATCGATGACCTGATGTTTAGGCCCTGTGAGTAGATTGAGTATGGTCTCCGCGAGAGCCTTTGGTGCGAGGGCCTGCTCGCTCACTTGGCTACCTTCGGTGCCGCCGTTAAAGCCTGTATCGATAATACCAGGGTTGACGAGCGTTACTTTGATTCCTTGATCTTTAACTTCGCGTAAGAGCGATAAGCTAAACCCTCTCAGCCCGTACTTAGAGGCGACGTAGGGCGCCATATTGGCCAAGGGGCGATGACTCAAGTCGGATGCGATATTGACGATGTGGCCGCTTCCTTTGCCCGTCATTCCGGGGATGGCTCTGAGACAGAGCTGAATAGCTGACTCTAGGTTGAGCGCTAAGATTTGGCTGATCTCATGTTCAGAGTGTTCAATAAAGGGTTTGTATGCCCCGGTCCCAGCGTTATTGATCAATATATCGATGTCGCCAAGTGTGGTGCTCGCTTCAGTGTAAAAATTATTTAGTTGTTGCGAGTCAATAAGATCGCATGAGGTGTAAAACACTTTGCTCTGCGGTGTTTGGGTTTGGATGAGGGTGGCAAGTTCGGAAAGTTCGTCAGCGTTGCGGGCAGCCAAGGCTAAGTGGCTGCCATTGGCGGCGAGCGTTAGTGCGATTTGCCGTCCGAGGCCGCGGGAAGCGCCTGTGACGAGGGCTACTTTTCCATTCAACATCTATTGCGCTCCTTTCTCGGTTTATTCGAATGCTACTTCGTGTTCGGTTCGTGTAATCCTAGCATGGGAAAACCACATAAATATGGCGTGAATCTATGCATACGTATGGAATAGATAAAACACGTAAAAAAGGCCAATATGTCTGCTTAACATAAAAAAACACGGCCCAAAATGTGATGTTGAAAATACAGCAGCAGTTGACCAACAGTTTTTATATTCTTCTTAGTCTTCCTGCGACAGCGATGGGGTTTGCGCTTTCTGTGCAAATTGCCGCACTTAGTTGGATTCTCTCTACACAATATCAATTAGAAATACATGACATCGGGCTGGTGTGGGCGGCTGGCCCTTTGGCTGGGATCTTGGGGCAAGTGATCATTGGGTTAATCAGTGATCGTGTGTGGTTTTGGGGCGGGCGCCGTCGACCATTTATTTTAATTGGAGGCACCTTAGCGGCGTTAATGTTGCTAATGTTACCGAACATACAGATTATTTCTTCTGCGACGGGCGGCACAGAAATTTTAATCATCGCGATTGTCGTTGCTTTGTCCTTGGACCTCGCGATAAACGTTAGTTTTAACCCCACACGTTCGATCATTGCCGATGTCACACAGACCCCAAAAGAGCGTGCAAAGGGCTATACCTGGATGCAAACGATTTCAGGATCGTTTGGTGTGGCGGCGTATTTTATTGGGGCGGTTTGGGGCAATTACGTTCTAATTTATGTCGGCGCGGGATTAGTCTTGGCTCTATCAATATTACCTGCGTTCTTTATTACAGAGCCCGAGCGTGTGGAAGAGGAAAATTCTGCTGCTGCGGATGCCCTTCATCTTTCGTTTATCGAAATGCTATTACAGATTAAGCCCCTGTGGGGCTTTTTGATTTATTCGTTGTATGCATTGGTTGCGAGAGTTTTTCATTATGAAACTGATACCTATATCGTTGAAATTGTGTGCATCGTTATCACTGTCTCAACGATCGCCCAAGTTTTCAGTGCGGATACGAAAAAATCTGGAGCGAGTAATTTTCGTAAAGTGTTAGCCGCGCATGCGTTTACATGGATTGGCGTGCAAGCGATGTTTGTGTATATGTTTGCCTTTGTCCAATACAGCTTACCCGAGTTAGGCGATATTGAGATGGGGCGCGTTGTATCGATTTCGTTTTTAATTTTGAGTGCAGTGGCGGCGGTATTACCTGTTCTCGTTTTACGGCCGATGAGTGAAACTTTTGGGCCGCTTAAAACACATTGTGCGTGTATTGCGTCGATGGCAGTAGGGTATTTGTTATTAGCTTCAATCGTGTCGAATGTGTGGGTTATTTATGGTTTGATGGCCTTGTTGGGTGTTGGTTGGGCATCAACGATTAGTTTGCCGTTTGCGATTATGTCTGTTTCGGTAAGTAAGTCACAGATGGGGGCGTATATGGGGCTGTTTAATTTGTCGGTAGTATTGCCTCAGTTAATTGCGAGCCTTGGGGTTGGGCCGATTGTGAGTCAGGCGGATGATAAAAGTCTTATTTTTATTATCTGTGGTGTTTCCTTGGGTATTTCTGCGGTGATTTGGGCGTTTGTTCATGATTCAGGGGCTCGGTAATTACTTTGGATGTTGATTGGTCGTTGTTGGGGTGATCACAAGTAATACGGCGACTATATGCAAGACACGCCGCGAGTACGTCCATGTAGGCTCTCTGTTGACATCCATGTCAACAGAAGGTCTTTCATATAGTCACCGTATTGCTTTTGGGGATTTTGAGTAGGTTGGATTTGGTTTAGGTGTGGTTAGCTTTTTTCTGAGGACTTCAAGGCGGATTGTCGTCGCCATAACCAATATATTTTATATACTCTAAAATAGTCTGGTTTGTTAACAACAAATTCTGGGTGCCTCGTAATGGGCTTCGTTCGTATTTGCAAGACCTTCTGCTGACAGGACGTCAGCAGAGAGCCTACATGGACGTACTCGCGGCGTGTCTTGGAAATACGAACGAAGCCCAAGAGATCTATCAAGAACCCCTTAAGCGTTAACGCGCTTTAAATATCTCAAAGTTAAGCGCAGGTACTCTAACCTCCAACATTCCATCCGAATTGAGCTTTATTTCTTTGTCACTAATTAACGAGTAGTGAGGCTTTTCAGTGTCGATAGTTGTTTTCGCATCCATGTCACTTGTATTAAATACCACAATATACTTTCCATATTCAGATTCTCTTTCTACGATAAACAAGCCCGCTGATTTTTCTGAGTAAAGTACTCGCTGTTTCCCGTAGCGCAGCCCTGGATGTGCGTGATATATATCGGCGTATTGACGGAAACTTTTGAATAGTGGGTGAGATGTATCGAAGTTGTTGTTCGCTGTTGTATCGTGTGTTCCGAGTAAATCGCCAGCATTGTAGTGTGGTACCTGGGACGCCATCATATCCTCTCGCGCATATTTATCCCCCCCTGTGCCAACAAAACCTTGTTCATCGCCATAATAAATAACGGGGATGCCACGAAGGAAGAACATCATCGCGTGTGCAAGTCGTATCCGAACTAAGGCCTCACCTTCAGATATATCTGGGTTTTGTTGTTTCAGAAAATATGCAAAACGTCCCATGTCATGATTGCCGACAAAGTTTAATAGATCGTGCGCGGAATAAGGGGGGGAATGATAGAGCTTGTCGTTGTCGAAAAATTTTTCTAAATGAACTGTGGGGGCTTTCTTCACGACACTGTCGATAATAATATCTTGAAAACCAAAATCTAATACCGAAGGTAGTGATCCTTGGGTCATAAATTTGCTCAGTATGTTTGGATCGGCGCTATACACCTCGCCAAACATATGAAAGTTTTCAATACCTATCTCCTTCGCATGTGCCATTAACGCTGGCGAGAAACGCTCCCAAAACGCAATATTCACATGTTTTACTGTATCAATACGAAAGCCATCGGGTTTGAATTGCGTGATGAGGTCTTGGAATAGTTTGATCATCCTCTCGGTGACTTCTGGGTTGTCGGTATCCAGATCATCGAGCCCTGAAAAATCACCATAAATAGAATTCTCGCCGACAAAGGTGGTATCGCCTTGGTTATGGTAATACTTGGGGTCGTTTAACCAATCGGGCTTTTTAAACGCTAGTTTTTCGTGAGGTATTACGGGTGTGTATGAATCACCGGCGTCTAATTGCGCGAGGGATTTGTATGGGCAGCGGTCGCCGGTATATAAAATATCTTCTCCTTTTTCGCCATGGCATTCCTTGTACTTGATGACGTCAGCGGTATGGTTGGTGATGATGTCAAAAAACACTTTTATATTTAGCGCGTGCGCCTTTTCGATTAACGTATGTAGGTCATTGGCTGAGCCTAGGTGGGGATCAATTTCAGTAAAGTCGACTATCCAATAGCCATGGTAGCCCGATATATCTCCCTGCATGGCTTGGTTGCGCAAAATCGGTGTAAGCCATATCGCGGTTGCGCCGAGGGCTTGGATATAGGGGAGTTTTTCTGTGAGCCCTGCGAGGTCACCACCGTGATAAGCATGGATATTTTTTGGGTCAAAACCACCACGGGATACAGCTTCGGTGGTGGAACCTAGATCGTTGTTGGGGTCGCCGTTATAAAACCGATCGGGTAGGACAAAGTAAAATACTTCATCTTTGATGTTGCGCGTTCGGTAATCGCCGAGAGTAGGGGCTACGGTGTCAGTTTTTGGTGAGTTTTCTTTTTCCGCTGAGATATCCGATTTACAGGCCAACAATTGTGAGCAAAGAATAATCGTACTGAGGGTGGTAAGTGTTAATTTGATTGGAAAGGCCATTTTTTCTGATTACTCTCGTTATTTTAATCGACGCTTTACTATTCAAGTAGTTAAGGTGTTTCTAGAGTGTGACGGCTTGCCGCGCGAGTTCGGAAATTTCATCCCAGCGCTTTTCCACGATCAATGATTCTGGCGCTAACCATGAACCGCCCACACAACGAACATTGGGCAGCGCTAAATAGCTGGGTGCATTGTCTGGCGTTATCCCGCCGGTTGGGCAGAATGTTAGGTTAGGCAATGGCCCATTGATTGATTTTAGCATCGCGACGCCTCCGGCCGCTTCCGCGGGAAAAAATTTAAGATGATCAAACCCTTCTTCATATAAACGCATAGCTTCACTTGGTGACGCAACGCCAGGTAGCGCGGGTGTGTCTGTATGTTTTAGCGCTTCCAAGAGTTCTGGCGACGTGCCTGGGCTTACAAGGAAATCCACTCCTGCCAGAACCGCGTTATCAATATCTTGCGGTGTGATGATTGTGCCTGCACCGACAATTGCGCTAGGAAAAGCTTGTTTGATTTTGGCAATGGCCTCTAGCGCGATGGGCGTACGTAGAGTGATTTCTAATGTATTGATGCCGCCTTGCAATAGCGCATCGGCTAAGGGGATAGCGGACTCCAGGGTTTTTATGACCATAACAGGCATAACAGGAGACGCCTTAACGACTTTGCGGATGGCGTTGCGTTTTGAGTTTTTTTCGGAAGTATTCATTAAGGCCCTTAATGCACTTTGCGTTTTAAAGCGGATTTATTTGTGGTGGCTGAGTTAAGTACAGCTGCTCTAGGTGTTGTGCCGCACCCAATAAGGTTGGGTGAGTATGCTTGATCAGGTAAATAGGGACATCGTTTAAATAGGATGACATTTTTCCTTTGTTTTTAAAACGTTCGATAAAATGACTGTGGCCAAAAAAGTCTTCTATTTTGGGGAGAATGCCGCCACCCAAATATAAACCGCCTTTGGCGCCATAGGTCAAGACGGCATCGCCCGCGACAGAACCGAGTACAGCACAAAAAATGGAAAGGGCTTCATGTGCGTGTGGATCTCTACCTTCGAGGGCTCGTTCTGATATGGCAGCTGCAGAAATATCGTGAGAACTGATATTGTCTATGCGTAGCAGGCTTTGGTATATATTCTGCAAGCCTTGGCCCGACAAAATATCTTCTGCCGAGACATAATCTTTTTCAGCTTGCATGAGGTCGAGTAATTCTTTTTCTCTTTCCGTATAAGGTGCGAATGAGACATGTCCACCTTCGCTGGGTAGTGATAGTACCGTATTTTTTTCGGTGATGAGCGCTGCAACGCCCAGGCCTGTGCCTGCGCCGATCACCGCTTTTACTCTCGTTGATACGGGTTGTACTGTGCAAAGTTCGTTGAGGTCGGCTTTGTGTAAACGATTGAGTGAAAGGGATAGCGCTTCAAAATCATTCAGAATAGAAAACGCCTTAAACCCAAATTCTGTTGAGATATCCGATTCCTGTATTAGCCAATTTTGGTTGGTCATCGCAACTTGGCCATTATTGACCGGGCCTGCCACGGCAATACAGCCGAATTCAGGTTGGAAACCTAAGCCTTCCATATAGGCAGAAAGCACTTGTGTAAAGTCGGCGAATTCGTCACATAGATAGTTTTCTTGTTGTTCTAAAATATACTGCCCAGAACCATCATTGCCAGTAACGATTGCGAAGCGAGCATTGGTGCCGCCAATATCCGCAACAAGGAGCGGCGTTGTGAAGCGGTTTTTCAGCACTTGCTTCATGCTTCATCCCCTAGTGCGTTTACACAGGACGCACCATCTTCTGCACTACTGACACTTCGTCGAAACATGGAGAAAAGTTCGCGGCCCATACCGTAATGCTGATCGCTATTGTTGGGAGAGGTAGCTAAGCGACTATTGAATTCTGATTCGTCGACGAATAGTTTAATGCAGCCATTTTCGACATCGAGTTCGATCATGTCGTTATTGCGGATTTTTGAAAACATGGTGTTCTCGATGCATTCGGGCGATATATGAATGGCTGCGGGGACTTTTCCTGAAGCGCCCGACAAGCGCCCATCGGTGATAAGCGCAACGTTAAAGCCTTGGTCTTGCAATGCACCGAGCGGTGTCATAAGTTTATGCAGTTCCGGCATACCATTCATTTTGGGGCCTTGATATTTTACAACAGCAATAAAGTCTTGATTAAGTTTACCCGCTTTAAAGGCATCGACAAGCTCCAACTGGTCGTGAAACACAATGGCGGGCGCTTTAATGTAATGTTGTTCGGGTTTTACGGCAGAGACTTTAATGACGCCTCGACCGATTGCCCCTTGAATTGTTTTTAATCCGCCGTTTTCCAAAAACGGGTCCGTTGCTGGCCGCAAAATACTTGTATCTGCAGAAGACTGTGGGGCTTTGTCCCATGTCAGGGCGTTGTCAATCAGCTTTGCTTCATGACGATAGCTATGGGTGAGTCCTGCTTTGCTGGCAACGCCGATTACCTCGCCATACAATTTTCCTGAATCCATGAGCGACGCCATTAAAAAGGGCATGCCGCCCGCGGCTTCAAAATGGTTAATATCGGCTTCCCCGTTTGGATAGATGCGCGTCATTAAGGGGATGATGTCCGATAGGTCCGAAAAATCTTGGGGCGTAATCTTTATTCCCGCGGCATTGGCAATCGCAATTAAATGTATCGTGTGATTGGTTGATCCACCTGTGGCGAGTAAGCCCACAATGCCATTTACGATGGCTTTTTCATCGATGAGTTTTCCTATCGGCCGGTAGTCATTCCCGTTGGCGGAAAACTTAAGTATTTGTTTTGCCGCATTGTTCGTTAATGCGTTACGAAGGTCTGTACCTGGGTTGCAAAATGAAGCGCTGGGGAGGTGTAGCCCCATAATTTCCATGAGCATTTGGTTGCTGTTTGCAGTGCCGTAAAAGGTGCAGGTGCCTGGGCTATGGTAGGAGGCGGATTCGGCTTTCAATAATTCTGAACGATCAATTTTCCCCATGGCAAACTCTTGCCGAGCTTTGGCTTTTTCGGCATTGGGTAGGCCAGATGTCATTGGGCCTGCAGGCACGAAGATGGCAGGTAGGTGACCAAAAGAGAGTGCGCCGATTAGAAGCCCTGGGACGATTTTATCGCAGACACCGAGGTAGAGCGCACCGTCGAACATGTTGTGCGATAGGGCGATCGCGGTGGACATGGCGATAGTGTCACGGCTAAACAGCGATAGGTCCATGCCGGGTTCGCCTTGGGTAACACCGTCGCACATGGCGGGAACACCTCCCGCAAATTGGGCTAGGCCGCCAGCTTGCTGAATGGCTGTTTTGAGTTGATCAGGTGTATCTTTGTAGGGTTGATGAGCGGAAAGCATGTCGTTATAGGCGGAGACGATGGCGATGTTGGGTTTTTGTGTTTCCGTCATGTCTTCTTTTTCATCGCCACTACATGCAGCGAATCCGTGAGCGAGGTTTCCGCAGGGGAGATTTTTTCTAAGGGGTTTTGTATCGATTGCCGTTTTTATTCGCGATAGGTAGCGTTGGCGAGTGGGCTGACTACGTTGGATAATTTTTTCGGTAATTTCTACGAGTTTTGGGTGCATAGTCATAATAATGGTGTGGCTTGTAAATTTAGTTTATGTGGCGGCGGAGTAGATCTCAGCCGAAGGCAGGTAGTATTCGAGACACGCTGCGAGTAGGTCCGTGTAAGCTCTCTGTTGACGTCTCGACTACTACCTGCCTTCGACTTGGCATATCTGATATTTATCGGGTGTACCAGCTGTGTCCGTTTTTTGAGAGTAGCGCATCAGCTTGGTCTGGGCCGCGACTACCGGAAGGGTAGAGCTGCGGTTTTGTTTTCGTTTCCTGCCAGGCTTTTAGCATGGGGTCTATCCAGCGCCAGGAGTGTTCCACTTCTTCTCGATGCGCAAATAAGGTTTGGTTATCGTCTATTACATCAAGCAGTAAGCGTTTGTAAGGGTCGCAGAGTGTGCTATCGATTTTTCCGCCGAAATCTAACGAAAGCGAGAGTGGTTTAACTCGGAATGATGATTGGTTAAGGTCTTTTGTCATTAGGGTGAGTTCAATGGTCTCTTCGGGTTGTAATCGTATAACTAATTTATTGGGTTCTAAGGGGCCAGAATCGTTTCCGTATACATTGTGCGGTACGGATTTAAATTGAATCACTATTTCTGCGTAGCGTGCTTGTAAACGTTTCCCCGTTCGTAAATAAAAGGGTACGCCACTCCAGCGCCAACTATCGATGTGAGCTTTAATCGCAACATAGGTTTCGGTGGTGCTTTTTTTAGTTTTACCGAGTTCTTCTTGATAGCTATTAACGGATTTTCCATCCACGACGCCCGCACTGTATTGACCTCGCACGACGTGCTCATCCATCTCCGTTGGTTTGATGGGGCGAAGGGCTTTGAGCACTTTTAGTTTTTCCGCACGAATGCTGTCCGCGTCCATATTGTTGGGCGGGTCCATCGCAATTAAACTGAGCAGTTGTAACAAATGGTTTTGCACCATATCGCGTACGGCGCCGGCTTGATCGTAAAACCCCGCGCGGCTTTCTAGCCCCACCGTTTCGGCAAGGGTGATTTGTACGTTATCTATTGCTCTAAAATCCCATAGTTGTTCGAATAGGGGATTTGTCAGGCGCAACACAAGTAAGTTTTGAACAGCTTCTTTTCCGAGGTAGTGATCGATGCGGTAAATCGTATTTTCTGGGAAGTATTTCGCGACCGCGTCATTTATTTCTTTTGCGGTCTCTAGGTCGTAGCCGATGGGTTTTTCTAAGACTATTCGAGCGTTTTCTGTAATAAGTTTTTTATCGGATAGGTGCTCGCAAGCGCTACCGTATAAGCGTGGCGGTATTGCCATGTAAAACACGCGGTAGTCATTTTCTTGGTCGGAAGGCTTTTCTGTCAGTGTTGCGGCCAGTGCGTCCCAGCCTTCATGGATGTTGGCAATATCGACACGGATCAGATGTAAACGGTCGCGAAACTTTTCCCACGTAGCGTGTTGTAATTCGCCATGACTGAGGTGGGACTGAAGACTGTGATAGATTTTATCTGTCCATTCGTCTCGGGAACCAGGGTCACTGTGTGCGGTTAAGACGATGCGTGTTTCGCCAGTAAACTGGTTACACACCTCTGTTCTATACAGTGATGGCAGCAGTTTTCGTAGGGAAAGGTCCCCCATGCCGCCAAATAAAATAATGTCGACGTTTTTCATATTGAGCATCTTTTGTCGGTTAAACGTTGAGGCTTACTCTGTCGTTTCAGCAAAGCCTGCGCTAAAGGGGGGAATGGTCATCACGCCCTTTTGTGCCTGATCGAGGAGCCCTTGATTAAGGATGTGCTCGCCGACCATATGCAGTGTAAAAAAATCATGGTGTATGTTGATTTCTTTATTCGAGAAATTGAACGCGCATAAAAGTGTTTGTGCTTCGTAGAGACGGACAAATGCGATGCAGTCCTCTTCGCAATCTAGGAATTCAATATCACCGAGGGTGAGCGCGGGGTTTTGTTTTCGCCACAGTAGCATCGTGCGATAGTGGTTGAGCACTGAGCTATTGTCGGTATGTTGGGTGTCCACTGCCATACCAGAATGTTCATCAGCCATGGGGAGCCAGGCCTTACCGTGGGTGAAGCCCGCGTTTTGGCTGTCTTTCTCCCACGGGAACGGGGTGCGGCAGCCGTCTCGCCCTTTAAATTTTGGCCAGAAGTTGATGCCGTAGGGGTCCTGTAGGTGCTCGAAGGAGACTTCGGCTTCGGTGAGGCCGAGTTCTTCTCCTTGGTAGCTGCATACACTGCCACGTAGGCTGCACAGCAAGGTGTTGTAGAGTTTGGCGAGTTGTTCTCGGTCACAGTCATGCTCCCAGCGAGAGGCAACGCGGGCAACATCGTGGTTGCTCAGTGCCCAACAGGGCCAGCCGTCGATCATCTTGGTATTCAGTTCTTCGACGGTTTGACGAATGTGCTTGGTGCAGAAATCATCTACCAAAAGTTCAAAGCTGTAGGCCATATGAAGGCGTTTGTCGCCCTCTGTGTATTCCGCCATCGTTTTGAGGGAGTCTTCTGTCGAAATCTCGCCGAGTGTGGTCACGCCGGGGTATTGGTCAATCAACGCGCGCAGTTCTTCTAAGAAGGCAATGTTCTCTGGGCGATCGTTGTTGTAGTAGTGGTATTGGGCGGCGTAGGGGTTATCTGGTCTAAAGCCGCGACCTTCGCGGTCCTCGAGGGATTTTGGTGGGTTGTCCCGCAGCTCTTGGTCGTGGAAACAGTAATTTATTGCGTCGAGTCGAAACCCGTCTACACCCTTATCAAGCCAGAATTTCACTTCTTTAAGGATTTGGCTTCGCAACTCTGGTGAGTGGTAGTTGAGGTCGGGTTGGCTGTCGAGGAAGTTGTGCAGGTAATACTGGCAGCGGGTAGGATCCCACTGCCAAGCGCCGCCGCCGAATATCGCAAGCCAGTTATTGGGTTGGGTGCCATCGTCTTTTGCATCGGCCCACACATACCAATCGGCCTTAGGGTTATCTTTTGATGAACGGCTTTCGATAAACCACTCATGTTGGTCCGAGGTGTGGCTCAGTACTTGATCAATAATGATCTTTAGGTCGCGTTCATGCGCGGATGCAATTAATTCGTCGAAGTCGGCGAGGGTACCGAACATTGGGTCGACGTTGCGGTAGTCACTAATATCGTAGCCAAAGTCTTTCATTGGTGAGGTAAAGAAAGGTGATATCCAGATTGCGTCTACGCCCAAGCTCGCAATGTAATCGAGTTTTTCAATGATTCCGCGGAGGTCGCCAATCCCGTCGCCATTACTGTCGTTTAGGCTTCTCGGGTATATCTGATATATAACGGCACCTTTCCACCAAGGTTGTTCTGACATCTGGTTTTCCCATTATTTTGGTTATTTAAACGTGAACGACTGGCTGGCCAGTGAACATGTTCTATACGTTAAGTCATGCAGTTCAATTTCTCCAAATGAATACATACGTATTCAAAATGGTTTCATTAGGAAAAGGGGTTTCGCTGATTATGAATACGTATGCACTTTCTTGTCAGGGCGTCGGAATAGGGAATAGGATGACCAGAAATCAAGATGCATTCCTAAAAACACATAATAAAAGTAGAACAACGGAGATATCCAATGAGTTCAACCTCCAAAGCAAAAACGCTTTTTTCGCCCTCTCTATTGGCGATGGCTGTTGCCGCAATTACCTCGGGGCAGACATTCGCACAAGATAAAGACGTAGATTCAGCACGTCCCACTGCTGAAGAAGTTATTGTGACGGTTGAGCGCCGTGAGCAATCGATACAGGACGTTGCAGCAACGGTTCAATCTTTCTCTGCAGAAGATTTAAGTACTTTCGGTGTAAATAGCGATTTCCGAAACCTTCAAAATGCGGTTACGGGATTACATATATCTAACCAGGAAGGCAAGTTAGAAGTATTCTTACGAGGTGTGGGGAACTCTGATAGTGACTTCGCTTCTGACCCTTCTGTAGCGATCCATTACAACGGAGTGTATTTACCACGTCCGCGTTCTATCGGGCCAATGTTTTTCGATGTTGAGCGTGTAGAAGTAAACAAAGGTCCTCAAGGTACGCTTAGAGGTCGAAATGCAACGGGCGGAACGATTAACATTATTTCAAAGCGCCCTGTATTTGACGATGGTATCAGTGGCGAAGTAACCGTGGGTGTTGGTTCATATAACCAGCGTCATTTTGAAGGTGTGTTGAATTTACCTGTGAGCGATACCTTAGCATTTCGTGCTGCAGTGTATTCTGAAGAGCGCGATCCTTACATGAAAAATGCATTTACGGGTTCTGAAAGTGCGCTAGATACATTGGATGGTGGTGCCGATCGTATTCGTGATGCCTTTGGTGGCAACATTGATGCGCCAGGAGCTCTTGATGACCAAGCAATTCGAGTGTCAGCACAATGGAATCCAACTGATGCTTTCTCGGCTTTTGTCTTAGCCGATCATGTTAAGCAAAGAGGCTCTGGTTCACCTGGTGCATTTTCTGGTCGCGCGTTATCAGAAGGGTACGATATTGACGATCTCGATGATCCCTATAACCAGTATTTTGTTAACGAAGGCGCAATGAAGAATGATATAACCGGAATCAGCACTAACTTGGTTTATGATTTTGGTGATGTTGCGTTGGAGTATAGCGGTTCATATCGTGAATACGATTTTCAACACCGCAACGCTGCACGTGAGTGGCAAATAGGTATGGATTACCCTGGTGCTCGCGAAGAAGCTGAAGCAGTAATTTTGGGTAACGAGCAAACCGCTTATGGTAACTTCACACAAGGTGAAGTATCTGAAAGCGTTATTCATGAGATGCGTTTATACTCAAATGGTGATGGTCCTGCGCAGTGGACTGCGGGTGTTTTCACCATGGAAGAAAGTTTTAGTTGGGCGTCGCAAGATTTCAACCATGGTTGGTGGGGAGATAGTGATTGGTTTGAAGATGGAACAGTAAGTGGGTGGTTGAATGGTTTAAGCGGTGAAAATCGAAACGATGATTCGCGTGTTCGTTCGCAAGCTGCATTTGCTGATGGTACTTTCGAAGTAAAAGAAGGTTTTCGATTCAAAGCCGGGGCGCGCTGGACTCAAGACGATAAAATCGCAAAAGAGGCGAACGCAAACTATCAGCTGGTGCTGACGGATGAGGCATTGGCGGCGCTTGGTTTAGACGGTCCGCAAGACATTGTCATGGGGACAAATGGTTTAGAGCTTACCGAAGCAGGGGATCGCCCGAATAACGTTGTGCCTATCGGAAACTCTGCTGCGACTCGCCAGTACTTTTTAGATGGTATTTCTCAGTGGGGAAATTTGGATAACCTGGATGATCTCATTGCCTATGACCCAGAGCAATTCCAAGTGGTCATTAGTTCTGACTTTGATGACGGTTCTGGCGTTGGCAACATTACCAAATCGTATCGAAAAAGCTATTTGGACTGGCGTTTAGGTTTTGAGTTGGATGTTGATGATGATCATTTAGTTTACGGTACAGTATCTACGGGTACGCGTTCCGGTGGTGTTAATCGTCCGCTTCCTGGGGCCTTAGGTGAAAGCGTCAGTTGGCAGCCAGAAGGGCTAAGAGCATATGAGCTTGGCTCAAAAGATTCTTTTGAATTAGGGGGCATGCCGATACGTTTGAATACCGCGCTGTTCTATTACGATTACTCAGACAAAGTGTTACAAGGTCTCGTATCGATTACTCAAGAATGTGAGTCTTCCGAAACAGGACTTTGTACCGATAACTATGTACAAAACCAAAATGCGGCAGCAGCGTCTTTAATTGGTTTAGAAGTTGATGGTGATATTTCTTTAGCTGCGGGTTTCAAAGTGCGATGGAATTTTGCCTATTTGGATAGCGAGTTCAAAGATAGTGTTGTGGTTGATACGCGACAAGGTTCTGCTGAAGTCGATATTTCTGGAAATGAATTACCCAATACCTCCAAAGTAAACCTAAATTTGGCGGTGTCTCAGGATCTCGAACTGGATTGGGGCGTTGTAGACTCCATAGACTGGTCGCTAAGCATGAATTATCGCAGTAAGTTTTTCCTTTCTCCTTACAACGATAAAGGATACGACGCGGATGGTAATGAAGTGGATATGGCGGCGATGGCGGTTAACAATCATTGGTTGATTACTGGTGCTGGGTTTGATGGTGCGAACGGAAACTTTATGTCAGATGATGTGCCTGCGACTACGATTTTTAACTTGAATGCCGGCATTAATTTGGGTTCTGATGATAACTATCGTTTAGAGGGTTGGGTATATAATTTAACTGACGAGACGTATTCATCTAAAGCGTTTATCAATGATTCTGTTAATATTCGTTTCTTAAACCCACCTCGTATGGCTGGTGTTAAGTTTATCGCCAAATTCTAAAATCTGCCTATAAAATGGTGTAGGGCGGCGAATCTGCCGCCCACATCGTTTGCCTTAAGAATAAGGTTTCAAAAAGACATTCCCCCCTAAAATGTGATTCCAGTTTCATGGATGAAATAAAGAATCTTGAAACCTTATTCTTAAGTTAAACTTATACGGTACTGAGTCCGTTAAAAAATAAAAATGCTGGTGATTTCCAGTGATACTTTCTTCTTTAAGGCCGTGATGTGCATCGCTCACAACCACAATTAAGCTTTTGGCAAATCTGGAACATGTGTTTTGGGTTCTTGGGCATCCAGTTTGGGTTTGCGCTTCAAAATGCTAACGTCAGTAGAATATTTCAGACCTTGGGGGCGTCTATTGACGAGATTCCCTTACTCTGGATCGCAGCGCCAGTAACGGGTTTGATTGTCCAGCCGATTGTTGGTTATTTCAGCGACCGGACGTGGACACGTTTGGGGCGGCGTCGGCCTTATTTTCTATATGGTGCGCTGGTTGCGAGCGTGGCCCTTATTTTTATGCCAGACTCGCCAAGCCTATGGATAGCGGCCGGCACGTTATGGATTATGGATGCATCGATTAATGTCTCGATGGAGCCGTTTCGGGCTTTTGTGGGGGATATGTTGCCCCAGAAACAACGGCCACTTGGTTATGCGATGCAGAGCTTCTTTATTGGCCTTGGCGCTATCGTTGCGTCGACGCTGCCTTGGATGATGAGCAATTGGTTTGATGTCAGTAACGTCGCTGCGGAAGGTCAAGTACCTGATTCTGTGAAATATTCTTTCCGTTGGGGCGGCGCCGTATTTTTATTGGCGGTTATGTGGACGGTTTTTTCGACAAAAGAATATTCACCAGAAAAATTACGATCGTTTTCATCTGAGGAAGATAGTCAGAATGACGATACGGAAGTGCATATTATTCGTTCAGGACGACAGTATCAAAACTCTGCACTCGTCTGGGCGCTAGTGAGTATATTGAGTTCAATTGGTATCTATAGCGGCGGGTGGGATGCTCAGCTTTATATTATTTCTGTCGGTATTGGTGTAGTGGCTGTCATACAGTTTTGGGTTGCTCGCATGAAATTACACGCGGTGAAGCAAAATGCAGTATGTGAAGTAGCAGATGATTTTTTCCTGATGCCTAAGACGATGAAACAATTGGCGGTGGTGCAGTTTTTCTCGTGGTTTGCTTTATTTTCGATGTGGATTTACGCCACGCCGGCAGTGACGCATTTTCATTTTGGTGCTACGGACGCGAGTTCGGCGGTATTTAATCGCGGCGCAGACTGGGTCGGCGTCTTGTTTGGTTCCTACAACGGTTTTGCGGCCTTGGCGGCTTTCCTTATTCCTGTATTGGCTAATCGCTTTGGTTTACGTGTGGCTCATATGATTGGCCTGTGTTTTGGCGGTGTTGGGCTTATCTCTTTTGTTGTGATAAAAGACCCTAATTGGTTACTGCTTTCGATGGTGGGAGTTGGGTTTGCTTGGGCGTCCATTTTATCGGTGCCATATGCGATTCTATCTTCTGCAGTGCCTTTGCAAAAGATGGGCGTATATATGGGCTTATTTAATTTCTTTATCGTAGTGCCTCAAATTCTTGCGGCGAGTGTTTTAGGCTTATTCGTGAAGTATTTATTTAATGGTCAAGCGATTAACGCATTATTGTTGGGCGGGGCATTGATGATTTGTGCTGCGATCAGTATGTTTTTTGTCGATGTCCCTGGGGAGAAGCGCGCGTAGAGTTACGGCCCCTAATATTATTTTCCTTGTGTTGGTCCCGTTGCCTCAATACCGCACATTAATGAGGCAGTTTAGTGCCCGCATTTATGCGGGCATATTTTTGTCCGTTAACTGGACTCTCTTACAATGAGCTGGGCAGGGATAATCAGGGATTCTGGCTTTTCTTCCGCGACACGCTTAAGAAGCTGTTCGACCAAAAGCGCGCCTGCCTGTTCGGCATTTTGGTTAATTGTTGTGAGTGCTGGGTTTACAAGCGAAGCGGCGGGGATGTTGTCAAATCCGACGACCGAGATATCTTCAGGTATCCGTTTGCCAATCTTTTGTAAAGCTTTAATCGCGCCAATTGCGATCAAGTCGCTGCTACAGAATATCGCGTCGTAAAATTGGCCAGATGCTTCGAGTTGCTCAACCGCGAGGATCCCTGCATCGTCTGTATTTGTGGTGCTGATATGCAGTGCTTCTTTAGGTGCAATCTTGTGTGCTTCTAAAGCATCTTGGTAGCCGAGGAGGCGTTCGTAAAATTCTGGGCAGTCGTCGGAGGTGTCACCAATAAAGGCGATATCTCTACGTCCGCGTTCTAATAGGTGATCCACGGCCATGCGAGCGCCACTGCGGTTGTCGCAAGATATTGAGCTGCCGAGTTCGCTATCCAGCTGTGGCCCCCATAACACGAAGTTTGCGCCTGCATTAGCTAATTGTTGTAGCTTGGCCTCGTAACTTAGGTAATCACCGTAGCCGAGCAAAATCAATCCGTCTGCTTTGTGGGAGTCCTCGTATTCCGCGTGCCAGTCATCATCGAGCTTTTGGAAAGATACCAGCAGGTCTAACCCTTGTTTGGCGCTGGCCCTTGTGATGCTCGATAACATAGCGATAAAGAAAGGGTTTATTTGCGATGTGTCGGTATCCGAATCCTCAAAGAGTAGGAGGGCGATGGTGCCACTGCGTTGTGTCCGCAGATTTGTTGCGTTTTTATCGACCTTGTAATTGATTTCCTTGGCGATTTGCTTAATTCGGTCTCGGGTTTCCTTTTGTACCAACGGACTATCACGTAGGGCTCGTGAGACGGTGGATTGGGATACACCCGCAAGGTGGGCGATATCAAAGGAGGTCGTTTTGCCTTTTTTCACTGCGAATCCTGATTATGCTCTTTTATGAGGCTTTCTCTGTATTGTACGAGAAAAACAAGATGAAAGATGGAGATAGTTGGTGGTTTTTGGCGTGTGCGTCGGGTGGGTAATTTTCTTTTCGGAATTTGTAAGATATATCGCACACAGATTGGGTGTTATATCGCCTAGATGGGTTTATGTGCAAATGGGAAAATTACTATCGTTGACACATATACCGGATAAGATCATGGATCACCCCAATACTAAGCACTGTGTGATAGCGCTGAAATTTGATAACCACTACATATCGATTCTTTGTTACTACGGAGATGATATACGGGTAGGGGAGATATTAAGAACCTCATTTGCTACCCAGCTTGATGCAGAGGCCTTGGTTGCAAAGGGTGATATCGCTAACCTCTCAATAAGCCCCATCCAATTTTGTACGGCTATCGGCTACACATGGGCTCAAGCGAAGCCAGTCGCGCATGAGACACCTGCTGCGCTAGCAGAATATTGTTTAGCTGTTGGTGGATCTCATATCCATGTATTCGAAGGCGGTAGTTGGGATGCGATCGCGTTAATTCGTACGGATCAAGAGATCCAGCCTCAGCAGGAAGCGACGTTACAGGTTGCGGTATAACTGCGTTGGGATACCCCTTCAGACCTCATGGATGAGGTGAGTTTCCATTCTTTTTGACGACTTGGGTAGTTTTAGTCGTTTTTCTCAGATGATTCGTTTAATTGTGATTTGTGAATAGCGTTTACATTCAGCGTATGTGCGTGTCCGTGAGTTGCATATACACAAAAGGCTCGTCCTTTTGGGACGAGCCTTTTGTGTATATGGCGGTGGGGTAGGGATTCGAACCCTAGGACCTGTTACAGTCAACGGTTTTCAAGAGATCCAGTAATGTTATAAAAATCAATGACTTAGGGTGCTTTGTTTTCTACAGACTGCCATGATTAAGTTGTTGATTTTAAAGGAATTGAAGAATTAGTTTTCTACAGCTTTAGGCGCCATTTCTTAGGTTGAGCGGCCACTGCAATATGGGCGTGCAGTATCAGCATCTAACATAAAACAGATAAAGCATGGTGTTTGCCCCCCAGCAGTATAGCCAAGACAGCGAGCATATGCGGAAGGACATAGGACCCTACCTCCTCATGATGAATGGCAGAAAACAACCAAAACCCAATTCGATATAGAAGGTGCTTATTTCTTAAAGACACCGCACTCTTATCTTTTGCTTGTGTAAAACCCGTCAAGTTTCCATGCTCGTTAAGAGCTCCACCTCGGTAGGCCCTCCATGATAAAACCAGCCGAGTTCCTTTGTGATTGATGTCTGGGTCCATGAATCCGTCTTTTTTCATGAATCCTGCGTTTGCGAAGTTACCGATGACTTTCTTTGTGTACCAGTGATTTTTCAATTCGGATACTGAGTTTCTGAGTGCTGCTGAATACTCTTCTCTAGTGGCTTGGTAAAACCGAAGCCAGAAATACCCAAACATTAGCCATACAAATATTATTGCATTTGTTGTATTTTCTAGGGAAATATTCAAAAGAGGGGTGCTTAGTCCGTTGCCGTTAATTGATCCTTCAGCGAAAAAGAACAAGATAATTAGCAAAGATAAGACCGTTAGGTTTCTTCTGGCCGGAAGAGAGTCGTGTGGCATTCGAACTGGTTCCTAATCTGCAAATTGAGAAACCATTTTATCCCTCTAATTCACGTCAAAGGGGGATGACAAGGACAATTTTGGCCAATTCAGAGGTTTTGGTGGGGTTAGGTGTAGTAACTCATGCTCGATTTAACGATTTCAAATGCAGGTCTCGATTTAATCTGACAATTCACCTCCGTTTTAACGCGTGCATACATGGCATTGAAATCATCCATTCGGCTCCTTATGGAGCATTCTGTTTGATCGCTTAGTGTTAAGATTATGCCTACTTTTCGCCCTTTATAGACATTAACGAATATATAAACTTATGCGGAATCCACATATGCAAGTAAAATACGGATTCCGTCTAAGTACACTGTTACGCGTTTTAATTGTAAAAGGACTAGCTTTTCATGTTTCTTCATCTACTCAAGAAGCCAACCGTAAACGAAGCTAGATGCGATCGGTGTGGGCTGAGATATGTCGATACCGAATTCGATAACGAGTATTACGGAGAATATGATCAGAATCACGATGCTGCAATGCCTTGCCCTCATTGCGCAGAGTTAAATCAATCAGAGGTCAAAAATCTAAAAAATCGTTACAATTTGTCAATATCTAACGATTCAAGGGTAATTGGTTTTGTATTTTTAGTGTTGGTTGTTTGCATCATCGTTGGGGTGGCTATTGTTAGTCATGCATAACAAGCGCCTGTACCAAAGCCGCCTTTGGCGTCAGTACTCGCAACAAGTTGCTCGCCGGTAAGGCGGGCGTTATGTGCAGGAAGACTTATGAGACCTTGTTTCTTACTTATTCTATTAGCGGCATCGAATGTGGCAGTTGCGTTTAGTGATTTTAAATGTGTTGTTAAAGACTCGATATATCTAGAAAACGATGGATCACTAAACCATAAGACAAATTTAGCTACCGCTTATATTGGTAAAGAATTTACAGTTAACCGAAGCTCTGGTCTTATTTCTGGTGGCGGACTAACAAATAGCATGTCAGGGATCATGCCAAGCGTATATGACTATCGGCCTAAAGATAATGGTTACAAAGCAGTAACACATTATAAGCCAAACAATACAATTGATTACCTGCAAATTAATCAATTTACAGAGGGCAACGAGAAGCCTTTCTTTTTTAAGGGAGCATTTGGCACTATGGTATCTGGCATATGTCGAGCGTACTAGTGGCACATAACAATCAGCTCAATCTGACCTTCACTGCATTGCTCTTTTTGTACTTTAACCCTACGCTATCACAAAACAACCAACTCCGTTTCGGCAGCTTAGCTGGGCGTTATAAATACCCCCCCCCATGAAATATAGTATCGAAAAAATACAGGAATTTAATGACTTTAGGGCAAATCTTAAAAGCAAGCATCAAGCGCTGCTTTCAAAGATCTCAGCCTTGAATTCCAATCTAAGTAACGAGAATGCAAGAGAATTTCTAATGCAAGGCGCAGGTAGAAGGCTAAAAACAATTACACGCTGCTTAGAAAATATATTTGAAGTATTCCCTGTAGATAGAGAGGAGAAGCTTTCGGGCGATGAGCTGTCAGATATAGCTATTTATATACATTCGTATTTCATTAATATAGCCGGGTTATTTGATAATCTGGGCTGGGTTTTTATATATGAAAACGACCTATATGGGAAGCCTAGAGACAATAAAATAAATAGACATGGAGTAGGTCTGTTTAACGGGAAGACGCAAGCTCGATTGAAGCCAGAGCTAGCTGCCTATTTAACAGAAGAAAGTATATCCTCATGGTATGAGAATTATTCAAAAGGATATAGGGATGCTCTCGCACATAGAGTCCCCATTTATGTTCCACCAGCCGTATTGAATGAAGAAGAGGCTGAGTCTTATCGAGCTATAGAGCAAGATATCGGCCAATTAGATTTATCTAAGCCTGAAGATATCGATAAGTGGGGAGAAATGATAGGGGCTCAAAATGCGCTAGGTAGTATTAGTATGTTCTTTGCTCATTCTTCTGGTGAAAATGATCCAGCGCTTTTGCATGCACAATTAGTTTGCGACTACTTAACTGTCGAAGAAGTTATGGATATGTTTTGCACTCATTTTTAGTCGAAAATATTTATAAAATTACTGCCAGCGGACATTCTGGCCGGTGCTCCATTTTGTGTATGGCTTCGCCATTCTATGCAAAACTCCACACCAACCAAAATGCAGCTGCACTTTGCGTTAGGCAGCCACTCGGAGAGTAAAGTGAAAAAAGAAGCTAGAAGTTTTGCAATTAAGGCCCATGGTGATCAACGATATGGTGAGTATCCTTATTCTGTTCACTTGGATGAGGTTGCAAATATAGCCAGCGAATATGGTGATCAAGCTGAGGTGGTGGCATATTTACATGATGTAGTAGAGGATACCGAAGTAACGGTTAATGAAATTGAAAGTATTTTCGGTTCTTTAGTTGCTAGGTGTGTTGCAATACTAAGCGATGAGCCTGGAGAAACTAGAAAAACAAGAAAAGCCGCTACATATAAGAAAATGGGGCTAGTCCAAGGTGAAGAAAACCTGGCGCTATTAGTAAAGGCCGCTGATCGTTTAGCTAATATGCGAGCGTGTATACGAATTCAGGATGAAGGGTTTCTTGATATGTATAAATCAGAGCACAACGTTTTTCGAGAGGCTGCTTATCGCCCGAATCTGTGTGAGAATATCTGGCAAGAAATTGAGAAAATACAAAATGCCTAACAAGCTGTCAATCGGACATTTTTTGCTTCGCTTCGCTTTGCGGTGACTTCGCCACTTTACCGAAAAACTCCACTACAAAAAACGCCCATTGCAGCGACGTTATGCGATCCCAGGATTTACACAATGAAATATATTATTAGCCTGATTGTACTGCTCCTAGTATCTTCCTGCTCATCACTTACAAATTACAAGCCAACTAACGTCTCGAGCACAGGCGAGGCGAAGATGCTTATCGAAAAACTTACCTTTGGCCAGCATGCGAAATGGCGCCCTGACTACGTGGACATAAAAGAACAATATATGGGGTGGGGCTTCGGCCATGTGAGCCACACTAAAGCAGGAGTAGCTTTTGCAGGCAATTCTGCAATCGGGAACGCATCTACCACGACTCGAACAACTCAAGAGCGACTGTATTATTCGGACATCAAAGAGGTTCAGGTTATTTCGTGGAAACGAAAACTAAAACAGTGGTATCTCGCGTCTGTAATCACCACTAGAGGGAAGAGAGTTCACCTCCTTCGAACACGCTATGAAGAAGATGCTCAAAAATACGCAGATGCCCTCAATACACTTATGATTCAACATACACATTAAGCCTCAGCACATAACGGCGTTAATGTCTGTAAAGTGGAAAGAGCTGCCTATTAGATCGTGGTTTACCGAGAAAAATGTCTAATCAATCCTGAGCAAATACAGTTTAGGCGCTATCACTAGACTTATTTGGTCTTGGCAAGGGGGTGATTTTCTCGCCTTTCCTCTTATGAACATAGTGCTTTCTTGCACCTTCTGAATTGAGTAGCTGAGAAGTAGCGTCAAGTCCATAAAGCTCTTCTGCATCAGTACCGTGACCGCTTCGAATATCGTTGGGGGTGAATGGTTCGGCTAGGTCGCCAGCAGCTATTGCTTTGGTCACGTAAGTCTTAAATCTTCTGCCAAAGGTGTCAACTTGGACAGGGTTACCCTTTGTATTGCAGAACAAGTATGCACACCGATTGTTGTTGTAGGCAATTAGCTCTCGGCACAAATCTATCAGGTCGTTGCTCCACTCGATATAGCCTTTCTTGTTTGTTTTAGATCTTTGAATTGGTATTCCTGGCCCATCAAAGGAGGGGATTGGTAGCGAAAAAGCTGTGGATTGATCCATGCCGGTCATGTATTTGAAATCAATAAAGAGCTTGGCGCTTACGTCTGAGTGTTTCTTTACTGCAATCAGTTCCCATACTTCAGGAGCACGGGTGCGAATTTCAACTTTCACATAGTCCTTAACCCTAACCCCCAATAAAGGGTTTCGATCGATAATACCCCAGTCCACAGCCATGTTTAGCATGTGTCTCAACAGGGCGTATTCTTTGATCGCACGGGAAGGGGCGGGGTTGTAGCCCATTATTCCTTTATTGCCTCGTGTCGTGAGGTATTCGATTCCGAATTGGCGAGTGATTTCACTTGGATGGCAACCTCTAAACATAGGCTCCATTAGTTTCCACATTGCTTCATCATCTTTTTGGGTGCGCACGCTCTTCCTTGGTAAAATATTTGTTTTGTACTGTTTCCATAGCCGGTCCATGCCACCTTTGGCACCAATCTTGGAACCGACTAGAGGCCAGAAATTCTTATAAGCATCATCGTCCGTTTTGCCGAGCGGAGTCCAAAGCCGTTCTAAAATTTTTCTTTCCTTTTCATTTTTTGCTTTGTATCTCCATTGTCCACTTTGCATGTATACGCCAGGGATCTTTACACTTCGCTTGCTTGGTCTAGGCATTTCCAAAGCTCCCAATTTGAGGGCCAGAGCTAACAGATTGTTTTCCTTCTTGCTTATAAAAAGGGGCGTGCTCCAACCAGTGGGTTGCTACAACGACACCCTTGTTATTCAGCTTATGTGGAATGCCGTTGTTTTCGAGCCACCGAGCTTGAGCACTGGGCTGAGTGAGCCCGCCGGTCAAATGTTCGATTTCTTGATCAGTTAAAAATACTTGAGGCATTCATTCCTCCAAATAGGTTTTTGTGCATGGTTGGTGCTTTGTGCAATGGCTAGGGTTGCATCCGATCTCGCTAAGAGCATCAAACAAGGAGGGGAACGCGGCTGTGTCCCAGCAGTCTGGGTAGTGTATAGATTCCGCCACCTTTCTAAGTTTGTCTTTAAGTAAGTCGTTTTCTTCGGCAAGGAGAAAAACAGGGTGCCCTTCATCAAACGCATGACTTTCTGGCGAAGCGTCAAACTCTTTGCAAATATCGCTGAATTCTTCTGGAGTCATACCTATCTCTCTGTTTGTATAGGGGTTAATAATTTAAAAGTCTTCTTCGTCTGGGTCGTTTTCTTCGCTACATTCAACGTGCGCAGTCCCAAACACCGTAGCCACGGTTGAGTCATCTGGATATAGGTCGTCATCGCAATAGGTACATTTATCAATCATGGTTATCTCTCAATTCGTACAGGGGTTATTGATTTAATCGTTACCTTCGTGTGAGCCGTCCGCCCACATCTGATAAGTTCTTCCTGGAGTCGCTTCATCTTCCAGAAACTCATTCGCTTCTTTATACGTGTTGAACAAGAGGCGTTCACCATAGTCGTCATGCATAAACTCAACTGTGTTAGCGGATTCGGTGCCTTCAAGTATTGCAATCATGGTTTATCTCTCAGTTAGTACACAAAGTTTAGTGATTTATCCGAAATCTATGGAGCATTGAACTTGCTCTATATCTTCTACATCCTTACCGCCTGCAACAACATCAAAATAGAGGTTATCTACTTGCCCGTTGCCTAATACGTGCTGAGTTTTCTCAGACGCTGCTTTTAATAAAGCGTCCCGCACTTCATCATCTGTTAAAGTAATAATCATTTTCGTATATCTCAGTTCGTACAGTTGCGGATGAATTAAAAAGCCTGAATCTCTACAACCTTTGTTGCGTCAGGGTGTTCTGATAAATCGTCCTCATGAATTGCATCTGTCATATACTCGTCTGAATCGATGTGGCTGACACCGCACCATGTAACAGACATTAAACTCTGACCATGATCGGTTTGAAGTCTAACAGGCATATCTTCTCCGTGTTCCTTCGCCAGTACTTGCAATTCATTGATTAAGCTTTTGAGTTTCATTATTTATCTCTCATTTCGTACAGAGTACGGTGAATTAAATTAAGGCAATCAACCAATCCTGAAGCCTTTTAATCTGCGGCGACCAGTACGCGCTTGCGACATAGGTGTATAGGGCTGGGTAATCGTGCTGCTTTCTCTTGATAAACCATTCAGCATCGGATTGCGTGAGATGCGTTGATACGACCTCCTCAACTTCTTGCATGTAAACTTTTGAAACATTTGGCGGAAGACCGTCACTATCAATATCAAACATGTCCAGAAAATCTTCACCGGTGAAGTTAGCCCACTCAGAACAAAAATCTTCAACCCGATCGAGAATAGCTTCGTTGGCTTCGCATTCATCAATACCGTCGCGGTAGAAAACACCTTCGTCATCGACTAACTCAAAATGATGGTCGTTATAGCCTTGCTCGGTTACGATGTATCTTTTGCACCGGACTTGCCAAAACGGATGAGCAGTACTTCGACTGGGCTGCGTTGCGATTTGCTCAGCCATTTCTAGCAGCCAGTTTGGGAGTAATAATTTAAGGATTAGCCGCTTCATTTTGTAAGCCTCAGTTTGTACATTTATGCGTTATGGGTTTCCATTGGTTTTAAGCGTGATAGATCGTATCCGCCGCTTCGTCCTTCAACCATAACCACGAGTGTTCCGCACAGGTCCCACGCCTCAGAACGAGTATTTGTTTGGTGTTCTTTGCCAAAGTCATCGGCTAAAATAACTGGCGTTCCTTTCGGGTAAAGTTCGTTAAATTCTTCTGCTGATATGCTCATTTCTAAATCACTCCTCGCGTACATTATTTAGTTTTACAGTGTGGGTAATGATGGTTTTTGCAGCGAGGACAAGCGCCCACTACCGACACAATCTCATCATATTTTTCTTCGCGGCGGCCTTCCCGGTAGCCAACGCAGTGATCAATCTCTTCCAGTTCCGCTTTTAATCTGCGCAGTTTTGTGTCACTCATATAAATCACTACCCTCGTACATTTGTGAGTCGCCTCTGCGCATTATTGGCTACAGAAGATCTGTTAGTGCGTATATCATCCCAGAAAAATAAGCATAAGACTCGCTTCCGGCATCGTGCTTTAGTCTCTGCTCTTCTGCTAGATTAATTAATTCTTTAATTTTGCTTTTCATGTTTTCACCCTGTACAAATTAACGATTTATTGAGTGTGATTGGCTGACAAAAAACTTGATTGTTGACGAAGGTACGTCCAACCATCCTAAATTGTTGAAATGAAACATCCAGCAATCCCTTTCTATCTGAAAAAAGCAGCATATCGCCTCACAAAATCTACCTATTGTTTCGCCGTTTATGCACTGGTAATAATCATCCTCCATTGCTGGATCAAGGCCGCTTGCGTACATCATAGCTTCTAGATGTGTGGCTATTTGTTTTTTATTCATCTAACTTTCCACCTCGTACATTTCTGTTAGTCAAAAAACCGCATGTTCCACGCGTTATCACTATTTGTATTTCTCTCGCTTGCACTGTCCATGTCGGCTGGACGAACAGGACCTAGCGCGCCACAATCCCTACATCCGGCTTGAGAGTAAAAATTACCTTCTCGCTCTATTAACGCTTCGCCACTCTCTATTTCGCGTGATCCGCAGAAAGGACATACTCTCAATTCAGTTTCCATTTCGATTTCCATTTCGATTTCGTCGACTTGTGAATTTACCGCACCGCAAGTCCGGCATTCGGCGTGGGTTAGGTCTGATAATGGCCCCACCCAAAGAACTTCACCGTCACATATTCTACAGATCATTTAAATCACTCCTCGGGTACATTATTTAGATTTAGTGGTAACTTTCTTAAGCTGTTTGGCCTGTCGGTAGACTTTCCAGCATTTATATTTCCGTCTGAACCACTCAGTCATAACTCTCTACCTTCGTACATTATTTAGATTTACGGTCACAGCAAACCTTTGATTTTTCGAGGTACTTGTCGCGCTGCATGTTGTTTTCAAGTTTTATATCATCCATGTCTCTTTTATTGCATGTAAACCCTGAGTTAGCTGGGTAGCCGTCAGAGTCGCAATCTTCGACATGCTCAAGATGTTTGCAGTTGTGGCAGCTCTTTTTCATATCGTTGTTCCCGTACATTTAGTAGCTTTAACTAGCTCGTTTAATGCCTTGAAAGCTATACGCGATCACCTGACAAAAACTACGGAAAAACTTGCGAGGCAAAATAATGAACCATCGCCATTTGCTGATCCCTTCTTTCAGATCACATCTAAAAGTGTTCCTAGCATCCTTGAAGCCAAACCAGAAAGCATCTGTGAGTACACGGCCAACCTTGAAAGCTATAATCATCATGACGCCGTACCCGAGCCATCTACATGCCAAGTCAAACATATCCATTTCTAACCTCGTACATTACTGAGCTATAGGCTCGAATTCGCCCCGCTCATAAGTGTTTTCATTTATGTCTTGCTCCATATGGTCTACGCATAGAGCGTTGTCGGAAGGATCATAGAATTCCGCTAATTCTTCGCAGTCGACTACTTCGCATTTCATATTGTTACTCTCGTACATTTCTTAGTTTTAGCCGAATCGAAAATTTCCGATCTCGTCGAGTAGTACATATGCAAATAAGACGAGACCCATAAGAGTGGCGATTATCAATACTTGCCACCATTTCACTGAGCCACTGTTACTTTCAGTTTTATCCCGAGATGCATTGCTAAGGTCTCGTTTAGCTATGCGACTAACTGCCCACCTTTGACAGACGGCGCATAACCTATATACAAAATGTTCGTACCACATTACTTATTCCTTTTGATTGGAGGGTTTTTACTCTTTTCGGGATCATGGGGGTACCCATCGCCTCTGTGTTTAAATTGCACTTGTATGCGTTCAATAGGGTGGACGCCTCTTCGAAACGAATACACAGGCTTCTGGGAACCGTCTAATCTATTTGCCCATGGTGAGTTACAGCAACCACATGAACCTATCCAGAGGTCATGCTTTTCACACACCGCTGTTAGGTCTGTAATAAAGTTCTGCGCTTCTTCTTGGGTGACTAATGTCTTGTTCATTGCTCTATCTCCTAAGAAGCTTACTTGCTATCTCGTTTAGCTTTCGCAATCCGCTGTTTAATTAAGTCTGAAACTTTTTCCCCTATCTTATTTTTCTTCCAGTCATCAAGGCCCATTTGGGCCGCATCTTTAGCCATCCGCTCGACGGCTCCTTCCTTGAGCGCACCGCGATAAATAGACATATATATAAAGTCGGCATGTGTCATTGCTCTGTTTCCTCTAGCTCTTCGTTAATAGCGCTAAGTTCAATCTCATTGAATCCACCGTACTTTGCCGCTAGCTTTGTCATGATTAACTCGCACTTTTCTAGTGAATAGTGCATTTCTGATAGATGCCCATATACAATTGCGAACATCATCTCTAGGCACGTAACTCGCTTTTTTAGGTACTGAACTTGTAGCTCCACTTCGGTTTCCGCCGTTTCTTTTTTGTCTTTCGGCATCGTTTTCCCCAGATGTGTAATTCAAATGCCAAGGCCCAGATTCACCATTTAATAGGATGATTTCACTCCGGCTGCAGCCTTGCTCCTTTAAATATTTTATTGTTTCTAGATTAGTCATAGACTGTGTGCCACCACCCAAAGAATGACTATTACGCAGGTAGGCGCGATATATTTCATTGCTTTGGTTTCAGCGGTCTCCATTACATTCTCTCTTCAATAGAGAAAGCTCTTTCTGAGATATGCTTGGATTTATCCATTGCGACTAATTGGGCATCCTCCACATCTTCTCCAACGACATTAATTACTTCCCGCTCCCCGGACTCGAGTGTTCGAGTTGCCACGAACTTGAATAGCTTTATATCCAGTATGTCAATATGCATAAATCTGTTCTCTTAAAAAATCCCCGCCCGAAAGCGGGGCAGTTTCTCGGGGGTGCAACGTCAACTCAAAAAGGAATATCGTCATCAAAACTATCGCCACCTGAAGAAGGGGGTGATAGTTTTGGTGGTGGGTCCTGTGGTTCTTCGTTTTTGGGGGGAAGCGATTCAAGCATCTGCATTTCGTTGGCAATAATTTCAGTTGTGTAGCGGTCTTTCCCTTCTTTGTCTTGCCATTTACGTGTTTGAAGTTTGCCTTCTATATAGACTTTGCTACCTTTCCGTAAATATTCACCAGCAATTTCAGCAAGACGATTAAAGAACACAACACGGTGCCATTCAGTTCTATCAACCTGCTGTCCTGATTGCTTGTCTTTCCACGATTCAGAGGTAGCGACACTAATCGTTGTGATAGCGGCACCCCCGTGTGAAAACCTCGTCTCAGGGGCTTGACCACAGTTCCCCACAATAATTACTTTGTTTATGCCTCTAGCCATTGCTTACCCCTTAGCGTCTTCTTCAAACATTTCGTTTACGTCATGAAGGGATATATCTAAGAGCCAGGTAACAACTGTTAATCGATCAACGTCGAAATTCGTAGCGATGCTGTCAAATATTTCACTATTCGATGGGCGTTTATCTTTAATTGAATTAGGCGCGAATGTAACTGGGTCGTTTTGAGTAGGCTCACCTGGCGATTGGTGTTGTTGTGTGTTGGGTTCTTGAGGAATCATTTGGTTTTCCTTTTTGTGGAGCGGTTAGTGGGACTTTCCGTACTGACTTATTTTCTTCCAACATTCCTTCTGAGCGACTCCCCAAGCGATTTTTGCAATGAGGTCTGTTTCGTAGCACCCCCCAAAGTTTTGTTCGAATGCGAGCTGAGCATTGCGCCGCGCTTTGAAGGCTGTGTTTTGTTCTGCGAGGGACAATTCTTTTTTTCCTGCGATCCGCGCAACGCGCTTATAGAAATCTCCGGAGGAATCGTTCACGCAAAAGGGGGTGGTGGCTTCTTGCTTTGCCAGCCGTGAGGAATGCATTACACAATGTCGACCTGGTTGTTTTTCCCTAAATGCTGATAGGTGTTTTTCTAGTTCCAAATGGGTGAGGTCCATATGCGTCTCCGGTTGAGATCAGTAAAATATGACGATATGCAATATAATAGCCGTCATATTTTACTTGTCAACACATAATGTCATATTTGTAGGTAATACGAGAATGCTTTGGGTAATTAGATAATGTGTTCTATGGGAGGCTAGCGGCTAAATCTGACTAGAAAAAAATGGTAGAAGATACAGCCACGCCGACGATAGTTGTCTTTGCAGGGAGCTCTATGATCGGGTATTTGGGGTTAAGAGAAGATAAATACTGTTTGCCACCGTCATGAACCAGGGTTTTTACGGTCGGCTGTCCGGAAAGCTCACAAAATACGATTGAACCATTGGTAGGGCTTAAGTCAGGATCAATAGTGAGCAAAGCTCCTGGCGATATGCTTGGGTTACCTACGGGGTTAATCATCGCATCCCCAACCATTTCGATTAGGAAAGAATTGGGTCCCGTAATTGCCTGAGTTGAACGCCACTCTTTTGCCACAACGTCTCGCCAACTGGCGGCTTCAGAGCTTTTTAAGAGAGGTAATTTACGTTGCGGGGCATTTCCGTATGAAAAACCACCGCTATCCTTGAGGACCATGCTGGAATCTACGCTACCAGATAGGTCGTACTCCTGCTTATCGCGATTGGAGTAGTGAGAGAGGAAAAACTCAATTTCATGACCAGTGGCCTTGGCTATAAGGTTTAAGTCATCCATCGACGGTTCGCGCCGTTCCTTCTCGTAATTTGAAACACGTGTATTTTCAGAAGGCCATCCACAAGCTGTAGCCAATTCAACCTGAGTAAGTTGAGCGGCTTTTCTTGCTTCGGTGATTTTCTTACCAATAGTCATGCTCATATTAGATCACAGTACGTTATATGTTGACCAACGACGAAACGTGGTTCTATAATTACGACATATCGTCATATATTATGTTGGTTTTATGAATAACATTAAGTCTTATCGGAAGCAGCTTGGCTTAACTCAAGCTCAACTCTCGGTTTTGTGTGGATGGGGGGAAACAAATTCTCGCGTGTCCAATTACGAAAACAATGGGCGCTCTATAACCGTGACGGATGCTCAGACAATCGTTGAAGCGTTTTTAAGCAGCGGTGCTGAATGCTCATTGGATATGGTCTTCCCCTCAAAAAACCAAAACTTAATTGAAAATTCTTAAGGAGAGTATTCGTGGACCGAGATGCATTGTCACGCATTGATGGAGCTAAAAAAATGCAGAGTCTTACTGGTGTTAATTCGAATACTGCTTCACGCAGTGTTGCTTCTGATATTGCAAAAAGGATATCTGAAATAGGGCAGGGGAATATCGCAGCTGAGTTGGGTTGCGACCAGTCGACTGTTTGCCGATGGCAAAAGGACCGGCATGTAGAGAGGTTTTTAAATTTATTGGAGTTATGCAACTACGAGGCATGCCCAAAAGGGCTAGTTAAGGCAGATCCCAAAATGGTTGAAGCTCTGTTAACGATTGCGTCCGCAGCGATTGGGAAAAGCGGTTCATCACTTGTTCTTGAAGATAAAGCCAAATAATTATTAATTCCTGAGCGCACGAGATTTCTATGGCCGGTGATTGGATAAAATTTGAGTTATCGACTTCTGATAAACCGGAAGTTTGGCAGATAGCAGCATCGTTAGATCTTGACCCTGATGCAGTGGTTGGAAAACTACTAAGGATTTGGGGGTGGTTTGACCAGCAAACCGAAAACGGTAACGCTCCCACCGTTACCAAAATGTTACTAGATCGAATAGCTGGAGTTACCGGGTTTTGTGATTGCGTAGTTTCGACGGGATGGATGCATGAAAGCGATTCCGAAATATATTTGCCTAATTTCGATCGTCATAACGGGAAAACCGCTAAGAACCGCGCTGTAACAGCGAAACGAGTGGCAAAACACAAAGCAGCAGCACCCCAGAGTAACGATAAAAGTAACGGTGTCAGCGTTACTACACCGTTACCTAGAGAAGAGAAGAGAAGAGAAGAGAATAATAGTAAAAACATATGTCCGAATAGTACCGATCCGATCGATGTGAAATTGATCAGCGAATGCTTTGAAAGATTTTGGTCGTCAGGCATTCGAAAAGACAATCGCAAAAAAACACTCCCCTTATTCACGAAGATTTTAGAAAAACAAAAAGATCCGGAATCATTCACGGATTTTATCGTGAAAGATATCCAGGGGCGCTTGTTGGCTGATCAACTAGGGTTTGATCGAATGCTGCCAACAACATACCTGAATGGCGAGAGGTGGACTGATCAGCAGGGGAGTTCTGTGCAGGATCAATGTCCTCACGAGGAAATAATCGAAATCTATCACGAACAGTTGCCTCAGTGCGTGGGGGTGATTCCCGAACTGTGGCGAGGGACCCAGGCTGAAAGAGATTTATCTTCGTGCTGGAGAAAGAGTGAAACGCACCAAGATCTGGATTACTGGCGTTGGTACTTTTCTGGGGTTGGCAAGATCCGAGATGGTTATTACATAGGAAAAAATGAGATAGGAAGAACGGCTGATCTGCGATGGCTGGTGAACCCGAATAATTTTGCGAAAACTATTGAACAGGTGGCTAGCCTACGATGATGGAGTTTTTGCAGGATGAGTTTCTGGGTGAGCAACCAGATCGTTGGAATATCGCGGCGGAGCAGGTTGTATTGGGATGCATGCTTACCAAACCAGACAAAATTGATTTACTTCCTGTTCAGCTCAAGGCTGATGATTTTTCCCGCAGAAATCGACCAGTATTTCAGGCTGCAATAGATCTGTTTTCCCAAGGGAAGGCGGTTGATGTAATCACGGTTGCCGAGCATCTAGGTTCCGATCAGCTAGATTACATTTGTGATTTGGCAAATAGTTCAGCGTCCTATGCGAACTTGGCTTCCTACGCCAAAATAATTCTAAATCACTCGCTTAATCGCAAGATCGAGGAAATAGGGAAAGAGCTAGGAGAGCTGTCTTACGCTGATGTCGATCCAGACGAAAAGATTGGAGTGGTTAATTCAAAGATATCTGGACTTGAGGCAACATCCGCCGAAGAGGATGGGACGGATTTAAATACCGTTTTGAAATCCGTGATCAATTCAATTGATAACAGATTTCACGGAAAGGAGTTGCCAGGGCTTTCTACTGGGTTTAAAGACCTTGATGAAAAGATCATTGGACTAAACCCAGGCGAACTTGTAGTCGTTGCAGGGCGCCCCTCTATGGGTAAAACCACATTCGGAATGAATATTGTTCGGCACAATATCCTTCAAGATAAAAATGTCCTGGTATACAGCATTGAAACTACGAAGGAAAAGCTTATGGAGAGAATGCTATCCGACGTTGGAAAAATTCCCCTAATGAAGATCAGAACCGGGCAACTTGGGGAGCAAGATTGGCCAAACTTAGAATGTGCTGCGAGAAGACTTAAGGATAAGTCTTTAATTCTATCTGACCTATCAAACCTGCACATCGACCGTGCTCAAGCGATAGCCCGCAAAATCAACAGGAAAAAGAAACTGGATCTTGTGGTGGTTGATTATCTTCAGCTAATGCGTGGCGAAGGAGAAAACGAAACGTTACGACTCGCAGAAGTGTCTCGTGGGCTAAGGGCGATGGCAAAACAGATTAATGTGCCGGTTATTGCTGTTGCTCAGATTAATCGTGGCACAGAGAAAAGCACAAATAGAAGACCAACAATTGCCGATATTCGGCAAAGCGGTCAGATCGAGCAAGATGCCGATGTGATCCTGATGATCTACCGAGATGAATACTACAACGAAGACAGTGTGGAGAAGGGCATAGCGGAGATCATTATAGGTAAGCAAAAGAACGGCGAAACAGGAACTATTCGAGTGGCCTCTAAGCTGCAGCACAATTCGTTTGAAGACTTGGAGGGATACAAACCACCGGAACCGCCACAAAAACCCTACAGTCCTTACGCCAAGAAAAAGAAATCGCTATGACATCTACAGAGTTATCGGAAACAAAAAAGGTGCTGCTCAATCTGTTTAGAGGTGAGTGGAAGAGCAAAAACTTCGCTGCCGCGAGAGTGTATGCCAAGGCGCACGACGAGATTAGCAAAAGAATGTCTGATGAGCGTAACACCAAGAGGGTGTGCGTTAGTGGGTAAGGAATATACCAGTAACAGATGGGTTAGCAAGTAATAGGGTGGGCGCTACAAATTGTTCTCTAAAAGACCTAGGCAATACTCCGACGAGATACAGGCATTGAAGTCCATAGAAGAGAGGTCAGAAGCCTTAGATAAGGTTCCCGAGCATCTAAGACAATTGGTTAAGCACCAAGTTGAAATTATTTTTGAGCGTAGGAGGGCATTGAGTAACCCTAAAACTGGCACGGGGGTGAGTGATTAATCCCCTCGCAAAAATGAAAAAATGCAAATTGTGCAGGCATTCGTTTACACCGTTCAATTCTATGGAAAAAGTATGTAGCCCAAGATGCGCTTTGGCTTTTGATCAGCTTGCCGATAATTCGAAAAAAGAGAGAGTGTGGGTCGGGAAAAATCTTCAATACAATACAATCGATACGAGCAGTATAAGAACAGGGCCTATGCCAAAGAAGAAAAAAACGAAGGCGAAAACAAAGAAAATATCAAAGTTAAAGAAATCTCTCTGGGATCTTTTCTCTCTTCACCAAAAGTTGGTGTATTCGGTGGACGGATTGCATTGCGATTGTTACACATGTGGTGCATGCCTGACGATCGGTACTAGTAATTGCCAGGGAGGTCACTGCTTGAGTAAAGCGGCTTGCTCAAACATCTATTTCGATGAGCGAGCGGTAAGACCTCAGTGCTATCGGTGCAATATAAATTTTGGTGGTATGCACTACGAGTTTAACGAAAAGCTCAAGATGGAAATTGGAATGGAAGCGTGGACAGATATGTACGAAAAGCGCCTTATCAGTGTTAAGCGAAACTGGGCATGGTACGAAGAGCAGATTGAATACTATCAACAAGCGGTGAAAGAGTTGCGGGCCGTAAGGTTGGCGACGTAGATAATAGAGTTTCTATTGCTGGCCCATTAGTTGCGGCTGCTAAATATAAATCTTGTTTGTGAGGCTATAAATGTCGATTAATGTACTTGAAGAAGCGGTTAAAACCCTGGATGCCAATACTGGTGGTAGCCAGTGGAATACGCATAACGGGGAAGACAAGAGTATGCCGGAACACAGGCATGGGTGTTGCGCATTTTGTGGTTCATTTGGATTTTTAAGTAGAGCGACGGACGAGAACGGAAAGAAAGGGTACTTATGTAAAAAGTGCGAGAAGTTTAGTCGTCGCATGTCATATCGATCATCTAGTGGCCCAAACGTATCTCAAACAAGAGTAAAGCGCACGTATGACTTATCCGACGGGGACTTACCTAATGTTGGGTTGATTTCGGGGTTATCGAAACCTGCGAGACTGTGGATAGAATGGTCTGAAACTTCTAAGTACTCGGGAGATACTATTTCATCAAAAGAGGTATTTGAGGATTTACGGTGGTGGGTATATATCGCTGTCGCCGAGCAGGTTGAGACCAATAGGCAAGACAATCCGAAAGAGTTGTTCGCTAGGTTATGGGTGTTGGTAGAAAAAACCATTGAGAGCTGTAAGAGAGGAAAGAAACGATTTACCAATGCGGAGCTATCTCGTTTTGTAAAGGTTGACCCATCTTCTTTTGGTGCGAAGGGTAGGTGGGGAAGGATACTTTCAATCATAGAGTCTGTGATTTCTGAGTGGGAGTCGGAGTTGTATAAGTAGTGTATTTAAAAACACCTGTAATTAAATACACCAAAACTGTTGACGCAGTTTCTACAAATTGATACAGTGTTTCTAGTTTGGAATAACTCCCACTAAACCAATCACTAAGCTGGTTTTCTTGTTTTGATATTTTAAGGATCGTCGAATGCTGTTTTATTGCGTTAGTGTGACGTCTGAGATAATGAATAACATGTTAGTTAAAGTTGTCGGGTCCTTACCTGGATGCGCACGCTTACCACGGGGGCGCAGAGCCCGGTAAAACAAAATTTTTCGGCGTTTCAACCGACCGTCAACAGGTCTTAGCGTGGTACGCTCTCTAAGCCCCGTAGCATAAGGGCCTGTTAATTTAAGAAACCTGTTTCAGTTGTCGAATTTTCCCTCTAGTTGATGGAACCAGACCCGCCAAGTGCGGGTTTTTTTATACTCGAAATTTAAGAGAGCGTATTTTGTCTGAACCCGATATCAGTAAAACATTAGAGGAGAGGCAGGGCCGGTACGGCGACTTTAAGTCGCATGCTGAAATAACCCAGTCGATAAAAATGGCGATGTATAACTCGCCCAATTG
Source organism: Agarilytica sp. (assembly GCA_045430345.1). Lineage (GTDB taxonomy): Bacteria > Pseudomonadota > Gammaproteobacteria > Pseudomonadales > Cellvibrionaceae > Agarilytica. The sequence continues at coordinate 407,568 of JAILXT010000001.1, forward strand.
GATAGGGTTATCAGCCGACAAAAAAGAAGCGCTAGAAATGGTCGCTCACAAAATTGGGCGGATTCTTAATGGTGATCCCAAGTACCGAGACTCATGGCACGACATTATCGGCTACACAAAACTGATAGAGGAAACACTGGAATCGTGAGAGCAAGCCACATAAAAGACAATGAGGGTTTTAGATCAAATCCGTATCGGTGTACTGAGGGAAGGTTGACTATAGGCTACGGGTGGAACCTAGATGCAGGAATTTCAAAGCGTCAAGCGGAAGTAATCTTTCTTTGTCAGGTTGAAGATATCGAAGAGCACCTTTCTGCTTACGGGTTTTGGTATCAGCTTAATGACGCACGCCAAACAGTTTTGGTTGATATGTGCTTTCAGTTAGGTAAGTCCGGATTTGGTAAGTTTAAGAAAATGATAGCCGCGATACATCATCAGAATTACGAGCAAGCTGCGATTGAATTATTAGACTCTCGCTATGCTAGACAAACTCCTGAACGAGCAGCGCGTAATGCCGAGATAATGGAAACAGGAAATTTTTCGAAGGGGAAAGTTTCGTGATCTATAAGACGGACCACTTCGCGCACCTATTTCAATTTGTGGCGGAAAGCAAAGTGGGTTCGTTGATGGTGTCTCTAGGAACAATTTTTATGTCGTTGATCACTCCGTTGAGCGTCTTGTTACCCGTTCTAGACTTGGTGAATCCCGTGCTTTCTACTATCGGTATATTTGCCGGAATACTTGTGAGCATATCGCTTTACCGCTATCACAACGCTCGGCGAAGACAGGTTGAACAAGAAATTAAACTAAATAAATCCTCTAAATAATTACCTCTAAGGTCAAACAATGAAATATATAAAATACTTACTACTGTGCTTAGTAGTAATGGCTAGCGCTGCGTGCTCAACACTAAATAAGCTAGATTCGACATCACAGCTAGTTGTTCAGTATGCAACAGTGAAGTTTATTCACAATACCGAAGACCCGGAGGATTCTACTGAACGCGCAGAACGAATAATTGAAATAGCAACCGAAGGGCAGCGTCTGTTTTCCGAACGTACATTGCCAATTTCAGGCATTGAGAGGCTTATTCGGGGGCAGATAGATTGGCACAAGCTGGACGCCGCTGATGCTGTTTTGGTGAACGCGCTGATTAGTCAGGTTGTGGAAGACATCGAATCTAAAGTTGACATGAATAACGACGTATACCTTTCGGGGGGCGTTGTTATGGATTGGATTGTCAGCGGTGCCAGAATGTCGGGAGTTTAAGTTATATGTTTTTATCGAAACCGCTTTTTCGAGCGACCAATAATTCAGGCGAATTCGAACTTGTCACGCCGTGTATATATTTTTCGGAGTTAAAAGGTAGGATAGAGGTAACTCAAGGTCTAATTACGGATTTTGCCAGCATCCCTAGAGTGTTTCGTGCCTTGGTATCTGTGAATGGGAAGCACAGGCTAGCTGCAGTTGTACACGATTTCTTGTATATGAAAAAAGGGGTATTGCCTGATCAAAACCTAGACCGTTCAATGTGTGATCGTGTGTTTCTCGAAGCCATGAAGGTATCAGGAGTACCTTTTTGGAAACGCCATCTAATGTATCGTGCAGTAAGGGTAGGCGGCTGGGTTCACTGGAAACGCTAAACTGCCATGGAGAATACGGGTCAAATTAACGCGATTTTGGAAGCGCTAAAAAACAAATATGTCGGGACGAAACCGTGTGAGTTTTCATTAGTCAAAAAGCCTGATGGATCTTTGTTTTTCTGTTGGCGAGATGCTGTGACTCAACACCTGATTTTTGAACAAAAAATCACTGACCCAAGCCAATTGCGTTTCATTGAAATATATCAGTTCATACAATCATTTCCCGAGATAACGGATTAAATGGTTGCTGCTGTTTCGGATTTAAATCTGGTCCATGCTGCTGATCGGGCAACATGGTTATCAGAGATTGTTGGCGGGTCGGATCGTGCGATGCCGTCTGTATCAGAAGGCTCGTTTAATGGAATTGACGGTGCGATAGCATGTCAGGCGCTATTTAACAACGGCACCGACTTGTCCGAGGATCAATGGTATTCAGCATGGACGGGCGACTTGGGAACGGCGTTTGATTGCTCCGCAATTGATAGCGGAATTTTCATTCATTACCGAAATAATTTACCAGGCTATACCGCCGTTAGAACTGCGAGATTTATCCTATTTAGCGGAGTGGGCAACGCAGAATATGCATACTGGGAGTACGATGCCACAGGGGCTTTAAGAAATGGTTTATGGTGGTTATTAGGCGCACACGGGGCGCCGGACTTCCAGACCGGCGGGTACAACTCATCAAATATTCGTGCAATTGGTATGGCGTTGCTGGCGGACGGAGATGGGTTTCAATTCGGTTTTCAAATATATCTAGATCAATCGATTCATTTCAATGGCGCTCCTAGATTTGGTGATACGGGTGTTCCAGCTCAAGTTGGAATGCAAGATTACTATGACCTACTGAATCCTTTTTCGGGTGAGCCGTACCACAGTTTATTGGTTAAGCAAGCGGGGGCAGCGTTTGAATTTGCCATGCCGTTTCGAGTGGAGGCCGCAGATTATCGTGATTCTGAAGATGTACTCGTTTTTGGATTCAAAAGAGGCGATGGAGTTGCGTTCAGGGAGCCGGCTGCTGGGTTCTACCACGCAACCTACGCACCACCGGTTGGTGGCTCACACATTATTAATAATGCGTCTGCAGTAACTACTTCGGATGAATTCGATCTGATATTGGATTCAACGAACTCTGGGTCAACGATTGCAGTTTCTTCGATATTGGCCGCGGGTGTGCGGGATGTATCTTTGCATGGATCAGGTTTAAGCGTTTCAGGAGGGACGATTTCGGCACCACGGAATATTGCCGTCGGTGGAGATTCTGAACTTGAGGTTCGAGTGATTTCCCCCGATAACCCTCTTTTACTAGATGGGGATTTAGCGTTTGGTTCTAGCTTGCGAGTCGACGATCCGATCGGAGATGCGATTGTACTAGGGTTGCCCCCTGGCGATTATTCTCATATTCAAATCATTCTAAATGTTGCGACGGTGATATCTCATAGCGCGGCCGCGGGCACCTATATCTTAGATGTATCGAATACCGCACAGACGGAGTTCGATACGGATACCGCGAATAACGTTATATTCGAAGTGCCAGTATCGGCTAACGGGATAGAGATTAGTTCATCGACCGGTGGCGGTGACGTCTCTGTTGTGTTGCCGCCTTTCCAGCCGCAACTGACTTTGACTGGTTTGAAGAACCCAAGTGAAGTACGTGTTCATGACAGCGCTTCGGGGCTAGAGATATCTGGTGCGGAAAACGCAACGACTGGTGTTTATACCGATCAATTACCGGTGGGCACATTGGGTGTAAATATCTCGGTACTTTCTTTAAATTATAGAAATACGTATTTATTCGACATAGATACCTCAACAGATAGGACGATCCCAGTACAGCAAATTGCGGATCGCCAATATCAAAATCAATAGGTAAGTAATATGCCACTCATTACAGATCCAGATCTTCTTAGCGATAGTGCTGTCGATGATGCAAGTGCAAACGTGTTTATTGATCCTGTTGGAAAAACAATAAAATTAAACGCCTCTGTGGGCGCACTCATCGCGATAGATGGCGTTACAGGGAAGTGTGTCTATTCTTTCGCAAAAGAAGAATGGCGAAATGATTCACATACAAAGGGATTAGCTGCACCTACAGTTGGGTTTCCATTTGAACCAATTACAGACGAGTTTTTGGAATTAAAGGATGGTTGGGATTGGGCGGATGACCCAACGCGGAAGATGTTGCGCAGTGTAGGTTGGATTGTCCGAGACGTCTCTAATAACGTTACTCAGCACTGGCCGAACATTACTGCGCTCGGCAATATTGTGGCCACTGACCAATTGAGCTATGACGTCGGCGCGGGTAGTACCGATTTCGCGTACGCAGGAAAGGTTAACGAAGCCATTCAGGTAATCGATGATCCTGATGGTGACGGCAGCTATGGAGATGGATTTGATCGTTCAGGTGTATTTACCATACGAAATCGAGAGCAGGGACAGATATTTAGTTCGAGTGATTTATCTGCTATTGGTGTTCAAAATTTACTAGCGCCGAAAGCATTTGCTTTCCCTGTTGGTACTGCTGTGGATTCAAATATTTCAGCGGACGATATCACGATATCTGGTTCGGCGCCTTACACTGGTATGAGTATCACTTTTTATTCGGCTGCACAAAGTCGCGATGTGAGTGGCACGTCTCGGGAGTTCGGTGTTGTTATCGACGGAAATAGCGGGACAAAGCGTGAAATATATGAGTTTGTACAGTGGGCTCTTCGTCAAAATACCGATCAAGATAGTGGCGTAGGTACGTTGCAAGGTAACGTGATGCCGGATTTGTTGCGATTCGTTGGTAATACTCTGGAAACACTCTTTGTTGATAATTACCAGGGAGGTGGCGGTGGCGTTTGGATTGATAACTTCAATGCAGTGGACACCAATGATTTAGCGTTCAAGGACAATGCAGATGCCGTACGAACTTTCGATTTTGTAGCGGCAGGTGAGCTGCAATTTAATACGAACTTAGTAAACGATATCGATACACGGTATTTTTTGTATTTGCGAGATACAAATATTCTTGTGAATGATAATGCCGGAGTGCCTATTACGGGTGATTTAAGCGGAGCTTCCAGCGTGTCTTACGATTTTGATTTTGATGGAAATATTCAGAACGGAAGAACGCCTGGAGCTGACACACCGGTTACCGCGGTTGCCATTGGTTTGGATACCGGTCAGTACGTTCGCCAAGATGCGGTTATTGTGCGAAGTAATAGTAATAACATCACGCTAGTAGCCGCGATTGAACGCAGTTATGAAAATGCTGCATAAGCATCGTAATGCCCGACTGGAATTTTGATCCTAACTTAAGGTTGATCGTCGAGCCATCAAACACGGGAGACACAGTCTATTCGGTTGAGCGGGATATCTATAGCGCATGGAAAAGGTGGGTTCAGTCTGGCGAAGGTGCAGGGCACCCCTACGCATTTATCGTTGAGGGAGGGCTGCCCATTGGGTCGACTGGTCTGTTTACCGGGAAAACGCAGATTCTCATTAACAATTGGAAGCTTCGTGGTGCTGGACACGATCATCAAGTGACGCTCTTGGGTAATCTATATTCCGATGACGGTGTTGTTGCTTCTCCTCATACGAATGCACAAGTCAATTTTATTCTAAATCAATCCGCCGCTGCTCAAGGTATTTCATCTGGACCATCCGTAGAGGAGTTTTGGAGGTATACGCGTGCCTGACGCATGGGAAACGCTTGTGGCAAATTCTACGTTATCCAGCGGTGATGCGTGGGCGCACTTGAATGCTCAGCAGGACGGACACCAAAACGTGTTTTTGTCTGGTGGGATTGATGTTGATATCGAGCCCAGAAAAGAAGATGTAAATTTAGTAACAGAAATCGATATAGCTGCAGAACAGTCAAGCACCGACGTAGAATTCGGGATAGATATCGACGTAAATATAGGAAACGAAATCAAAAATGTCGAGCTCTAGTATTGTCGAGGTATTTCAGGGCGATACGACAACTATTCAACGAGTACGTCCGTCTGTTCTAGCTTTAGATGAGGTGATAGCCTCTCCATGGGAGTGCCGGCAGAATGTTATTGATCACCATGGAAATGTAGTTGTTGAGAGTTCGGAGATTACAAGCTTTTCGAGTGATCAGTTGCGCTGGCTGGTAGCACTAACTCCATCTCAAACACAGAGCCTGCCCGTTGAGTATAACGAACCCTATTCAAAATATATTTGGGTAATCCAGGTTTCTAACCCAGACACGACGCCCCCGTTTAGTGTCGAAAAACACATAGAGCTACGCGTTAAAAAGCAAGGTCTTAGCTAAGTGTGTCAAAAACTAATTCAGGGCCGAAGCCCCAGATGCTTTCGATTTCGCAACTAGCTGTCGAGTTTGAAATCCATCGAAGTACTGTCAGCAAGAGATTGGCGAATTGTCCCGGAGATGCGATTGAAAAGGGACATCCTGTCTACAAGGTGTCGACTGCGGCGCCGCATTTAATTGAGAAAGTAGAACGTCCTAAGCCAGCACGAACAGAAGAAGACGTCGATAACTATACGCCTCGGGAATTGAAGGAGCACTACCAAGCCCTCAACGAAAAAAATAAATACTTGAAAGAGCGGGAAGTTCTTTGGGAAACAGAAAAAGTATTTGAATCGATTTTTGAAGTTCTAAAACCTATCTCCCAATTCTTGAGAACTCTGCCGGATGTGGCGGAGAGAACACTTGGCTTGGATTCCGAGCAAACGTCTGAACTGCAGGGGCTCAGTATAGAGGTTCAGCAAGATGTTTACGATAAAGTCATAAAAATGCAGGAACACGTTGACGATCTACAGCAGTCTGAATGATATTTTTGTTGATGCGGCAGAGGTCCTAAGTCCGCCAACATCGACAAGAGTGAGTCAGGCCGCCGAAGAGTCGCGGTATTTACATATCCCCGGAAGTTATACGGGCGGATGGAAAAATAAAACCGTCCCATACATGGTTGAACCCATGGATGAATTAACTAGCCGTTTGTTTCGTGCTGTTATTTTTTGTGGGCCGGCGCAATGCGGAAAGACGGACGCATTATTATTAAATTGGTGGTTATACAACGTTTTATACGATGGTGCCGACCAGCTTTTTGTCGAAACATCGCAAAGTACTGCACGCCGTTTTTCAAGGCAACGAATTGATCGTGTGCACCGTGACTCAAAGAGAGTTGGGGAAAAACTTTTACGCGGCGGAAACAACGACAACACATACGATAAATACTATAGAAACGGCGCTGTTGGCCGCATAACCTGGCCAAGTATCAATGAGCTATCGGGTATTCCGGTTGGGCGCGTCGCGCTAACTGATTATGACAGGATGGATCAAGACATTGATGGCGAGGGCTCGCCGTTTGAGCTAGCCAGCAAGCGAACAACGACCTTTGGTTCGAGCGCGATGACGCTGGTCGAGAGTTCTCCAGGGTTTATTATAACTGACCCCCGATGGTCCCCAAAGACACCCCACGAAGCGCCAACAACTAAAGGGATTTTGTCACTATATAATTTGGGTGATAGACGCCGGTGGTATTGGAAATGTTGGTGGTGTGAAAAAGCGTTTGAACCCACGTTCGACAAGTTGAGCTACAACGCAGAAGAAACAGACACGGTTGCCGCAGCCGAGGCCGCGTTTATGGCATGCCCTCATTGCGATAAAGCAATCGATCCATCTTTGAAACAAAAACTGAATGAATCTGGTGTTTGGTTAAAGGATGGGGAGCGTTGGGACAGTGCAGAGCAACAGAAGGTCGGTGATCCCGCGCGGAGTGAAATCGCCAGTTTCTGGCTGATGGGCGTAGCAGCTTCTTTTTCGTCATGGAAAACACTTGTATCTAAATATTTAGATGCAAATGCTGTGTATGAGCGTACAGGCAGCGAAGAAAATCTCAAAGCAACGATAAACACCGATCAGGGGTTACCGTACACACCTAAATCATTAGCCAATAGTCGGCGGCCTGAAGATATTCAGTCGCGGGCCAGGGATATTGGGGATCGTATGGTCCCAGAAGGGGTTCGATTCCTTCTAGCGGTTATTGATGTGCAGGGAAATCGTTTTGAAGTTCAGATTACAGGCCATATGCCTTTTCAAGATCGTGCGGTGGTGGACTACTTCACGATAAGAAAATCCAAGCGTCTAGATGAGGATGGCGATCGCCTAGCGGTGTCTCCCGGTACACATCTAGAAGACTGGGATTTACTAATTGAAAAGGTCGTCAATAGAACGTACCCGATAGCGGATGATTCGGGTCGATTCATGCGAGTCAAGTACACCTTATGTGATTCGGGTGGTCGTGCTGGTGTCACAGAAAAGGCGTACAACTTCTGGCGAGCGATTAAAAAGAAAGGCATGGCAAATAGGTTCCAGTTACTCAAGGGTGAGCACAAACCTTCTGCTCCTCGGGTCGAGACACGATACCCGGACAGTCAAAGAAAGGATCGTCATGCAAATGCGCGGGGCGAGATCCCCATTGTTTTTATAAATACAAACATTTTCAAAGATGCGCTTGATAAAGATCTTCGTCGTGACGAGCCAGGTGGTGGGTACATTATCTTCCCTGATTGGTTGCACGATGAGTATTACGAAGGTCTTTGCGTAGAAGAGAGAACAGAAAAAGGGTGGCGCAACTTGCGGAAGCTTCCCAATGAACCGTTCGATTTGCTTAGCTATGACCGCGCTGCTTTTGTAAAAGTTGGTGGAGAGCAAATTAATTGGGAGTCGCCGCCATCTTGGGCGCAAGAGTGGGATAGCAATTCACTCGTATCAAAAACAGATAAACCCGCATTTTCAAGTATCAGTGCCTCCGAGTATTCAATGGAGGCAATAGCCGAGGATAGTGTTTGATGATCGATTTACGTGGGCTTTCCACTGCAGACAAATTAGAAGCGCTGCAGGAGCAATATGATTCAGCAGTGTTTGGTATTAAGCCCAAAATGATCATTCAGGAAAATGGCGAGCGCGTCGACTTCACCAATGTAAATATTGAGGAAGCAAAAAAGCGCCTTAATGAACTAAGAGCAAAGTTAACAATGTCAAATAATGTCGGCCCTGCAATAGTAGGTGGTTGGTAGTGCCAGAAATCCTCGATCAATTCGGGGCACCCATGTCTTCCGATATGCGGGCGTACGAAGCAGCGGAGTTTGGTCGTGAGTTAGCCGAGTGGTCACCAACGTTATCCAGTGCTGACAGTGATATCGCGTATGAAAAAGATACGCTAGATGCGCGCTCGTTGGATGCTGCTCGCAACGACGGTTATGTTGTTGGAGGTCGTAATATCCACGCTGACAACATTGTCGGCGACCAGTTTAAATTGAGCGCAAAACCGAACGTAACGTTATTGCAGCGCGTTGACTCTAGATTGGATCGGGAGTGGGCTCAGGAATTTTCGTCAGTCGCGGAAGCACGTTTTGGATTGTGGGCCGAGAGTCCAGATTGTTATGTAGATGTACGTAGAAAGCGCACCTTTACTGAGTTGGTACGAGCCAGTTACCTCAGCGTTTTCGATGCTGGTGATTCGTTGGCGACATTTGAGTGGCATAAAAACGCAGGACCAAATAAAACGCAAGTACGCCTGGTCGAGACAAGCCGGCTATCAAACCCGTATGGACAGCAAGACTCATTGACTCTAAGGCAGGGCATTAAGTTAAACCGTCATGGCGCTGAAATGGGTTACCACATAAGGCGTGCGCAAACTGGCGATGCTTTTGATCCAGCAAATATCCATACATGGGATTACGTTCCACGCTACAAGAGATGGGGCCGGCTTAATGCCTCATACATTGCACTATTGGATAGACCAGAGCAGACCCGAGCGGTTGGCGAGCTGGTATCGATCTTAAAAACAATTAAATCATGTAAAAAGTTTCGTGATATTCAGTTAGAAAGAGCTGCACTAAATGCGATGTATGCAGCTACTCTTGAAACCGATCTTCCTCCGCAAGCGGCTTTTGAAAAAGTCGGCGTCGACGTTGTTAAAAATGGCGTGCAGGGGGAGGAGCAAGTGCCTTGGCCGAATTATTATGCGCGTCAGGTAGCAAACTACAACAAAGCGGCGGGTAACCTTAGGTTTAACGGTGTAAAGATGCCTGCACTCCCGCCGGGCACAAAATTAAAGCTAAATACCGCAAATGGTATTGATTCGGTTGGCTCTGATTTTGAAGTATCAATGCTGAGATATCTATCCAGCGCCTTAAAACTTCCTTATGAACAATTTGCTCGAGATTTCACTCAGACGTCGTATTCCTCTGCGCGCTTTTCTAGTATTGATACGTGGAAATTTTTCGCTACACGTAAACGTATGGTGCCCGCTAAATTCGCTACACAGATATATACCGCATGGCTAGAAGAAGAAATGTCATTAAACCGTCTGCCAATGCCTGCGAATGCACCTTCGTATTGGGATCAAAAAGACGCCTATGCAGGTTGCGGATGGGTGGGGGCGGGCCGTGGTCAAATCGACCCGGTGAAGGAGACGCAAGGCAGTGCGATGCGTCTCGGTCTTAATATGTCGACTTTGGAAAAAGAGTGTGCAAACTACGATGGATCCGACTGGCAAGAAGTTCTTTTGCAAAAAGCGCGAGAAAAGGAATACATGAACGAACTTGGGATAACCGAAAACGATATAAAAATTAAGGGTATCTCGAATACCAGTGATGCTGACCAGCAGAAACAGATGCCCCAATCTAAAGAATCGGCTGAAAGCTTTAGTCTTGAAATAAACCCTCTACCGAAGACTGCGTAATGTCCTACGAACAATTATTTAACACCCCGTCGTTGATCGATCCCTCGTATATACCAATGGTACAGGGAAAGAAAAATACGGAATCAAGTGAAAGGCCCGAAGGGTTTGAGTTCTATATTCGTATCCACATGGCGGCGCATGAGTTGACTGATTTTTCAGCCATCGATTTTGGCCATCTACCGGGACAGCTTCGCCCTTATGTTTTGACGGATCAAGGTGTAGCGATTATTTCAGTCCACGGTACCTTACTAAACCGTCTGGGGTATTGGTCTTCATATGCGACAGGCTATGAAACGATAGTCATGCGCGCACAAGCGGCAATGGCTGACCCAGAAGTTAAAGCATTACTTTTTGATATGTCATCACCGGGCGGTTCGGCTTCTGGAGCGTTTGAAACGGCGCGAATGCTGAAGTCTATAACAGGAAAACCCAAACTCGGTGTCGTTAACTCGCGGTGCGCATCAGCGTGTTACGCCATTGCTTCATCGTTGGACCATATTGCGGCGATACCTTCGGCTACGGTGGGATCCATTGGTGTTGTTATGACGCACTGGGACCACAGCAAGAGTCTAAAGGATAACGGGGTAGACGTTACGATGATTTATGCCGGAGAACATAAGACAGACGGAAATCCTTTCAACCCATTGCCAGAAGACGTTAAAAACAAATATGAATCACAAGTTCGAGCAGCGTATGAAGAGTTTGTAGCGCTGGTTTCAGATTACCGTGGAGTCGACAAGAAAATGGTGATTGATACTGAAGCGGACGTGTTCTCGGGGGAAGATGCCCTCCATAAAAATTTGGTGGATTCGATTATTAGTCCCTATGAGATAAGTAGTTTTGTCTCACAGTTTTTAAATCAACCTGACGAAGAGGTAAACCTTATGTCGGAAACGCAAGAAGTGGAAAACGAGCAAGCGCTAAGTTCAGCTAAGGCAGAAGCCTCCGCAGATACAAAAACGCGTATTAAAACAATCTTAGGTAGCGAAGAAGCTGAAGGTCGTGAAGATCTAGCGAAGCACTTGGCATTCGATACTGAGTTAACCGGTGAGGCTGCGATAGCGTGCCTGTCCGCATCACCTAAAGTTGAAGCCAGCACTTCGCAAGGTTTCAATCTTGATAGTGCAATGCAGAGTGACCCGACGGACTTAGGTGATGACGTCCCAGCGATGGAATCGGCAGAAGCGGATCCGTTAGATGATATGTTTTCAATTTTCGACGCGGTGCACACCAGCACAGCAGCAAATTAATTTTTAAACGAGGATATAAAAATGCCTACTAATCGATTGTTGGCTGGTAATGAAGGTGACACATTTGCACCAGAAGATTGGGTAACCGGTTCAAAGGATATTCAAACGGGATCCGTTCGCCTATCGGCAGGCCAAGGGATTATCCCTGAGAAATCAGTACTTGGTCTGGTCACGGCAAATGGTGAGGCGGTTTTGAGCGCTTCGGCGGCGGGTGATGGATCAGAAGTACCAAAAATGATTTTGGTTCATGAGGTTGATGCAACGCTAGCCGTAGATGCGCCCGTGTATTTGGAAGGTCAGTTTAATCCAGATCTTTTGAATTTTGGTGCAGGTCACAATGCCGCGAGCGTAAAAGCGACGCTTAGTGATCGCAATATCTATTTGAGCCAACCCGCATAAAATTACGAGGAATTAGCAATGCCAGGTAACTTTGATACATACAAAATGGTACAAAAAATTGAGGAGCGAAAAGCGCCTCTACCGTATTTTCTTAATCGGTTTTTTAAAGATATTATCGAATTCGATACCGAAGAAATTATGTTCGACTACGTACTAGGGGAGCGACGAATGGCACCATTCGTATCCCCAATGGTGCAGGGCAAGGTAATGAGGGATAAAGGATCAACAATGAAGTCCTTTCGACCGGCTTATGTTAAACCCAAACATGTTGTTGAACCGGGTAAGGCGATGAAACGTTTGCCGGGAGAGTCACTAGGGGGATCGTTGTCACCAGAGCAACGTAAACAGTTAAAGATTGTTGAAAACTTCGTAAAAGAAGATGAGATGATTGATAACCGATTGGAGTGGATGGCAATACAAGCACTGAAAAACGGCGCGGTCGTTGTGCAAGGTGAAGACTACCCTGAGAAGACAGTGGACTTTGGACGAGATCCCGGCTTAAGTATTGCGTTGGCAGGCGTGGCGCTATGGTCTGACTCAGGCTCTAATCCGATCACTGACCTGGAAGATACCAGTACCGCAGCATCGAAAGCAGAGCATGGTGCACCACTTACGGAAGTTTACATGGACCCGGATTCCTACAAAGCATTTAGGTCTCATGCCATAGTTCGTGATTTGCTCGATACCAATATTCGAGGAAGTAATGCGAATATAAGTCGGGAGCCTCAAACATTCGGCACCAACGAAGATCCAATTCTAATGGGTCGTATCGGCGTTTTTAATATCTACGTTGACGCGCGTCAATATGAAGACGAGACAGGCTCGATGGTCCCTTACCTTGCTTCGGGGGAGGTGTTGATGCTTAGTGAAATAGTCGCCGGTGCAAGTTGTTTCGGCGCGATTTTAGATGATGATGTGATGCGTGCGATGAAATCGTATCCTAAGACTTGGGTATCTCAAGATCCATCCGCTCGCTACACGATGACACAATCTGCACCGCTACCGGTTCCGCGTCGAACTAACGCCTCCGCACTTTTAAGCGTTCTATAACCCCAATTCAATCAATTCAGTTCGACCTTTAGTTAGGTGGACGTAACCCTGTGAGATAGAAAACCATGGCTAAATTTATAACGAAGAAAACGTGTGTATATAACGAAAAAGATCAGCGAACCACAATGGAGGCAGGTAAAGAGATCGATCTTGACCCCAAATCCAAGGTGACAGAGAAGCTACTGTCACGCGGTGCGATTGAATTGGTTGCGAAACCGGAAAAATAAATGCCGCTACTATCGGAATATAAACAGCATGCGGCCAGCGTTACGCATGCTGTTTATAAAGTCCCAGCTTCATATACCAGTGCCGATGGCAGAATACAAAACATGCGTATTCCTGTTCGTAAGTTATCAACACCGGAGTTTTTGGAAGAGGGGCGTGGTCCTGGGTTTGATTCTGGCATGTCGGCATTACAAACATATCTTCGCATTGACGAAAAGGATATAGCTGTCGTAAACCGGGGAGATTCGTTCAAAATTGAAGAAACTGTTTACGTTGTTGACCTGCTTGAAACGAAACGTCAGGGCTTTCATTACGCGCGGGCTATCGAGAGATGACCGCATTGGTCGGTGAAGCCCGTGGCCTAGAAAATTTCCAAGCTAGACTCTCGTTTTTCCCAAAGGTTGCTGCTCGGTCGGCAAAGCTCGCCGTAAACGATACGTTACGTTGGGCGAGGGTTAAGGCTAGCAAGGAAGTGCGATCACAAATAAATCTAACAGCGTCGTATCTCAATCAGACAAACCGCTTATTTGTAAGTAGGTTTGCGTCTGATAACCGGCTGTCGGGGGTACTGTCAGCAAGACGAAGGCCTACACAGCTCGCTCAGTTTTCAGCAAAGCAACGCGTATCCCGAATACGCAACGGTCCCGCGCAGCGTAAAGGTATACGCGTAAAAGTTAAGCGTTCAGGCACAAGTAAAGTGTTACGCGGAGCGTTTTTCGTAAAGCTAAAACGCGGTAGTCAAGGCGATGGCAATGTCGGTGTTGCCGTCCGCAGTACGGACGGGCTTAACCTACGGAATGCAGGTGTTTCGTCAGGAAAAAACCATAGCGGTTTCAGAGTCTTGTACGGTCCAAGTGTTGATCAGGTGTTTGATACTGTTCGTGAAGATCTCTCACCGGTACTAAGTGGAAGGTTGCAAACAAGATTTGACCATCATTTTTCTAGATTGCTAAAAATTAATTAAGTATGCCTGACGATAAAAGATTGAGAATTCAGAAACAAGTAACAGATATGATCGAAAGTATTTCTGTTGCGAATGGTTTCAGCCATGAATTAAACGGGCAGGTGTACCGTGGTCGTACCGCATTCTCTAAAGAGGATGACATGCCGGTCGTCACCATTTTGGAAAGGCCTGCGTTTGATAGTGAGCCGCAGTATGTCGGTTCAGCCGACCAAAGAAAAACTGTGTGGGAGCTAATTGTTCAAGGTTTCACTGCCGTAGAAGACCATAACAACCCAACCGATAGAGCTTATGAATTACTGGCAGATATCCGTTTGGCTCTGAGTAGCGTGTTATCTCCTCATAGCCCAAATTACTCTTTTTCACATGAAAGGCTCAGTAAAATTTCAATTGGTAGTGGACATGTGCTTCCCCCTGAGCCTGAAAAGGCGATGTATCACGCTACATGCATGCTTATGCTGTCCTTTGAATTCCCCGAAAAAATTAGCGCGCCCTATGCGTAAATTACAACTTAAACGAGGTTAGTTATATGCCAACAGAAACAAATTACATGTTAGGCGCAGGAAAAATACTTCTTGCTGAACGTGTTTCCGGTACGCTAGGAAATTATAAGTATGTCGGCGAATCACCGTCGCTTTCGGTTTCGGCTTCTTCTGAGACAAAACCACTGTTCAGCTCAGACAGAGCGGTTAAACGAAAAATTAGAAACCCGATCACTCAAGTTGACTATTCGGCTAGTTTTTCAGCGAGCAATATATCGAATGCGAATCTTGCAAAATTCTTCTTGGGTGAAATTTCTAGCGTTTCTCAGCCGTTAACTTCGGTTACCGATGAAAGCCATACGGTTGACCAGGGTGATTTTATTCGCCTTGGCGTTACAACTGCCAACAAAACAGGCGTTCGAAATGTTTCTAACGTTGTTGTTACAAATACTGGAGATACTGTCACTTATGCGATTGATACTGATTATAGGTTAACTCCAGAAAACGGTGTAATAGAAATAGTCGATGGCGGTGCGATCGCAGCAGCATCAGCAGAAGAGATACTGGTCGATTATGACATTGCGGCGGAGTCTCGCGAACAGGTGCTATCCAAAGGAAGACCCTTTGAGGGAGCGATGTTGTATATCGCAGATAATACCGACGGCACAAATAAAGATTTAAGCTTTCCTTCAATTATTCTATCTCCAAATGGAGAGTTTTCTTTGAAGGGCGACGACTGGGCGAGTATTCCGTTTTCATGTGAAATATTGGAACTCGATGATCAAACTGAAGCCGTCATTCTAGACTCACCTAGCTCATAAGGAGTCCCCATGCCGTTAAAAGATATTGAAATACCAACCAAAGACGTACCTGTGGGGACGTCCTCGTTTTCTGTATCTCCCATTACGATTGAACGACTTACTTTACTTTTACAAGACTATTCTGTGGAACTCGAAAAAATATTTGTGGAATTTCAGTCGAACGAGAACGTCGACTTTAGTACCTTAATTGCCCATTCAGGTGGGTTTTGCGCGCGGCTAATCGCCATTTGCGCAGGTGAAGAAGATCAAATTGAAAAAGTGTCGAAATTACCAATCCCGGTACAGGTCGAGGCATTACAGTCAATCTTTGACGTGTCCTTCGGGGCGTACGGCGGTGTAAAAAAGTTCTGTTCCCTGTTGGTTGGTGTGATGCAGGGAGCTGTCCAGACGGTCGACGAAATAAAGAGTCAAGTGAATTAACTTTTGGACGATGGGTGAATGGACTCTACAGTGAGGCAAGCTTACTGTTGGCCCACGGGCACCCCAATGCATACTCCTATCCATTAGAGCGGGTTTCATGGGAGGCTCGCCTAATCATTCAAAGAAAGAACTGTGATTTAGCTTCTCTCCTTATTTCACAAAAACAAATGCTGATCTCCGTTTTAGCAAACGATAACGAATCCTTTGACTCAATTATAAAGAAACTCTATGAGCCGTAACTCAGACGTCAATCTGCGCATTAGCGCTACAGATGAAAACGCAGAGAAAACGATTAATGATCTGCTGTCGTCAGTAAAAGGGTTGAAGGAAGAGTTACCAAAACTGTTCAATGGATTTAAAACGGGCGGTCAATCAGTCGAAGAGCTTGAGTCTGAGATAAAGCAATTAAACACCGCCCTAAATGGTGTTAAGTCTAACGACAAGCTTATCAAGTCGTTCTCAGACCAGAATTTAAAACTACGCGCTCTGAAAAGTGAGTACAAGGGTGCGCGAGAAGAGTTTGATAAGCTCAAACAGTCTTTGGCCGAACAGGGATCTTCGGCTAGCCCTGGTTTAACTAGAACAGCACAATCAGCCAATAGAGCTGCACAAGCAGTTGAGCGTCAGCGGCGCATTGTATCAAAGCTTAGAGGGGATCTCGATAAAGCAGGTATAGGTTCACGTAAATTACGGGAACAGCAGGGCAAGCTAACGCAGAGCAGTACGACGCTTACAAATAGGTTAATTAAAGCACGAACGTCGCTTGATCAACTTTCGGTATCGCAAAATAGGAATTCAGTAGAGGCACGGAAATCAAAATCTTCATTTCGTGCATTGGCTGGGGAGATAAAGTTACTAGTCGGTGCTTATGTTGGACTTTTGGGTATACAACGATCGATATCGGGATCAGTCAACACGGCGGATAGTTTTACCCGATTGAGTGCGCAGCTAGCGTTGGTGACCAAAGAGGGTGAGCGCGTCGAAGATACCTATGCGGGGATCCTATCGATCGCACAAGAAACGCGGACGGAAATTGAGCCGACGGTTGAGCTTTATGCTCGCCTAAGTCGAAATACCAAAGAATTGAATTTGTCGAGTGGGGACTTACAGCAAGTAACTGAAACCCTCTCCAAATCATTTAAAGTAAGCGGTGCGACGAGCGAAGAAGCCAGTAGCTCAGTAATACAATTTTCCCAAGCGTTGGCGCGAGGGCAGTTACGCGGTGATGAGTTCAATAGCGTCGCTGAGCAAGGGCCTAGGTTAATGCAGGCACTCGCGGCGTCATTAGACGTCACACAGGGTGAATTGCGCGAACTAGCTGAAGAGGGAGCATTGACCTCGGACGTTGTTGTGTCAGCGCTACTCGACCAGTCGAGTGTAATTGATGAGGAGTTTTCTAAGTTACCAAAAACCGTTAGCGATGCGGGCGTTCAAATAAAGAATGCACTGTTTGATACCTTTGGTCGTAGTAATACCGCCCCATTAATTGAGTCACTCGACGAACTTAGAGAAAAAATTCAGTCAGATGAATTTAGGGAAGGGTTGACCGAAATTGGTAGTTTACTCATCAGTGTTTTTTCTTCTGCGGTCGATGTGGTGATCTTCCTCGGAAATAATATTGAAGTTGTGACCGGATTGATTGCAAGCTTTGCCGCAGTCAAAGTGTTCACGACGGTGTTCACCTGGTCAAAGTCAATTAGATCGCTTGCCACCGCATTCGGTGTTCTTGTGCCGAATATGGCGGCATCAATCGCGCTAATAAAGGTCATCGGGGTAAGGGCTCTGGCTCTCGCTGGCCCGATCGGATTGGTTGCGACGGCGGTATTTACGCTCGTAGGCGCCTTTGCCAGAGCGGACACTCCGATGGATGCGTATGCGGAACGACTGGGGAAAATTAAACGAGAAATAGATGATTTTGACACCCAGTCCATCAGTGAAAAGATCAAATCAACTACATCGGATATTGAGAAAGAAACAGTTAAGCTCGCTCTTCTGACCGAAAGGCTGAATGACATTAACGGGGGCGGACGCTCGCGGAATGCATCTAGAGTGGTAGTAAAAAAGGAAATCACGCTTCAGAAGGAACGGCTAGAAAATCTGCGTGAGGAGTTATCTTTACTCAACGATCGTAACGATGTATTAAACGAAAGTAATAAAGGCATAGACAGTAACACTAAGCTTAAACTAAAGATTAGCGCCGACTTAAGTGGTGTTGCTTCTGAGCTAGAAAAACTTAGGGATAAAGAACTAGAGTTTACAGAGAATTCTGCGGAAAGTGTTGAAGAGCGATTTTCAATTATTCAGAAAAAATACGCGAACCTTCGAAATAACCTAGAAAAACTCGGTGGCGAAACAGGAGCTAAAGGTATCGCTACGCTCGATGAATTCTTGTTGGCGAAGCGAGTTGAGATTGAGCGAGAGTTTGAGAAAGAGGTGAAGAAATCCGCTTACAGGCGAGCCAAGGCATTGCAGGAGGTCAACGAGAAAATCGCAGCGCAGGAAGCGACAACACTGACGCTACGACTTGGGCGCATCCAATCTGAGTATGCCTCTCTTATTACTGAATTGAGGCGAGCTGGAGATCAAGAAGGGTTAAGTACGGTACAGAGATTAGTTTCGCTGGAGCAAACAGATGAAGTCAAATCGTACGTGCAGGAGCAAGTGCGCGACATCGAGGAATCATTAACTGACTCTCAAGTTACGTCAACGGACGAACGGTTAGCGATAATTCGCAGTAGGTATGAAGCGCTATTTGCGGAAATAGATGGATTAGCAGATGCGTCAACCGTAGCGAGTATTGAGCAGACAAGAGATGCGCTTGTTCTCTCTGACATAGAGCAGCGAATCAACGACCAGCTTTCCCTACGTGCAGACATTCTAAGTGCGATTCAGGCAGAAAACGAAGCGGGATTACTCACGCAAACGGAAGCACAAACGCGAATTTCCGAATTTAATGCAGCGACACTCCCTGAGCTCCAGGAAATGGTGAACAAGGCCATGGAGTTTGCGGAAGCAATGGGTAACGACGCATTGATTGCTACGCTACAGCGATACCGAGCCGAGTTAACGCAAGTCAATCAGACGCTGTTGATTACGGAGCAACAGGTAAATACGACATTTGCTAATAGTTTTGTGAGTGCCTTTGACTCTTTTGTGGATGGGACTAAGAATGCTAAAGATGCATTTCGAGATTTTGCATCTGACTTTTTACGGCAAATCGCGCGAATGATCATACAGCAGGCCGTACTCAATGCGTTGAAGAACTCTAGCTTTGGGGGAGCCGTATCTGGAGGCGTTAATTCCAGTGTCAATCATACAGGCGGAATAGTGGGGCAAACACACACCCGCCGATTCGTTCCTGCGGAATTATTCCAAAACGCGGTTAAGTACCACACCGGCGGGATCTCAGGACTAAAACCTGATGAGGTTCCGACCATCACTAGAAAAGGTGAAGAGATTCTCACTGAGAACGACCCGCGGCATAGAAAAAACTTACGCAGTGATATATCAGAAGGGATGCAGTTAACAATGATTAACAATATTGATAGTGATTCCGTCGTTTCAGGTGCTTCCGGGCGGACGATTGTAAATATGATTAGAGCCAATAAATCACAAATTAAGCAGGTGTTGACGTGACAGTAGAGGTTGGGATTGCAGCAGGCTATAGCGATTTAAAGAATCGTTTGGTTTCGTTTTTGACGTCGAACTCTGAATTAGTTGCGAATGGACAAGAGTGGGAGTTATTAGGTTCTGACGATACGGTTTCGTTCTTAAGAGGTCAGGGGCTTGGCGGTACGGATAATATTTTTGTAAATGTTTGGACTGGCGAGAACAGTTCTCAGGACTATTATTATCTAGGGTTGAATGGCGCCCGAGGCTATAACTCCTTGGCCTCAGTTGAATTGCAACCGGGGGTTAGCCCCTCAGCGTACATGCATTCATTTAACACCGCTATTCCGTATTGGTTTATTGCGAACGGTAGGAGATTTATCGTACTTTCGAAAGTATCAACTACCTACCACTGTATGTACGCTGGTTATTTCTTGCCGGCTTTCACACCCAATGAATATCCCGAACCTTTGTATATTGCCGGTAATACATCTTCTGTCACGCACAGGTGGTCAAGTAACTATGGAGATGATGGGAATTTCTTCCAGCCGGGAGATGGGTGTGCGTACTTATTACATCGAGACGGGAGTTGGTCCGAAGTCAGAAATCACTCGGGGGGTAACACGGTATACCACTGGCAAAACGCATCCGGTGTGAATGTGTACCCCTGGTATAACTATAGGGATACGCGGACCAACATAGACGGGTCATATCTTACGCACCCAGCAGCATTAGTCGGCAATTTAGCCGGCGGAAATTTATGGGGGTATTTGGATGGTGTTAAATGGATTTCAGGTTTCGCAAACGCGTCAGAAAATCTTTTTGCAGAAGTTGATCCCGTGTTTTACTCAGGCACTGGTACCGGTCGAATGCGGGGTGTTTCTGCCGAGAATTCTGCAGAGACGGAAACGTGGACAGTAACAGCCACAAGCACAAGTGAGTTCACTGTTAGTGGCTCTGTTTCTGGCGGACAAGCTAATGCGGATGTAAACGTACCTTACGATAACGGTTCAATTTCCTTTGAAATTGTCGCGGGTCAGACCCCTTATCAGCTTGGCGATCAATACATAATTACAGCAGCCCGATTTATTGTCATTCCTGACATTTATCGTTCAAATCGTTGGGATTATGCTGCGATCAGGTTGGAGTAACCATGCCTAACTTATATGAAACAGGGTCTGGTTTGACGCGGATCCAGGTTGTCGATGCCGTTTTAAACTTTGCCGAAAACACCGCGGCTTTCACTAGACTTTCCGATTCTCCACTGGGGTTGGTTAAGTATTTACAGCTTGACGATATTGTTTATGCCTTTCGAGATGCTATGACGGAAGCGATTGAGGTGTACATTACTTCTGACCACGAAGCCTCTGATGAATGGCTTCAAGAATCAGTACGTCTTGCTACGCCTGTTCGTTGCGATTTCTGGGATTCGCCCGGACCATATGTGAATCATTGGATTTTTACCGATATTGAAAAGCAAGTTGTCCATGTTGTAATCGAGACAACGACAAACGTGTTTAGTCATTTTAGCTTCGGTCGAGTTGAGAGGTATGGCGTGTACACCGGGGGCCACTACTGCACTGGCCATAAATATGACAACGCCACACGCCCATTTTCGCCAATTAGCTCCATACGGAATAAGATCCCCTGGGAGTCCGGAAGCTCGTCAGCGAATGGACAGTTCTATCATCCCATTGGCTTGGGCGGCGCTGCAGATTTCGCCAACATTGGTTCTTCAGCGAATGGTCGTCGGGCGGAAGGTACATTAGCGAGAGGGGTATCAGACACTACCTTTTTGATTTCAATGATATTTAGAAACACCCCTCAACAACTAAACGGCCAGGCTGTGGGGTTGCCCATTCAAATTTTTGTAGAGGATATAAACAATACTCTGGTCGATTTCCCGATGGGATTTGTGCCTGGGGTTCAATTAGTAAACATGGGGGATACAATTTTACCGAAAAGCTTATTACTGTCGAACGAATGGATTGTATTCCCGCTATCCGAATTAAATGGCGATGGCACTGCGGCGCCTAATAGTTTTACACATGGTTTAGCATACCAGTTCGTTGTTGAGGGCTAGTCGTGCCTTTCATCTCTGTTTCTACGCAGGCCCCCAATAGCATCGTTGCTCCAGGGGTACATAGTTACGGGAGTTGGTCGGTCCCCCTTCTAGATCAAAATGGTTTAAGGACCGTTAGTGGAGGAGGGCAAACACCTTTTCTCGACAGATATATCGCATCCCAAGAACCTCGTAACGTTCTGGGAGTACATCGATCAACTACACACTTTGAAAATTTCTATTTTCGTGTCCATGTCGAGCCGAGGGAAATTGATTTTGGAAATTTACTCTCGACGGAGCAGCGTACAGTTTCAATTTGGAATGCGCACTTAACGCCCGTTCAAATTAGTAGCTTTTCGGCACCGCAGCAAGCAGGGGTGGTTGTTGTTTCAAACCCAATCGGCGTATACCCCTATACGCTTGGATTGCTGGATCAGATAGATACAGTTTTTGAAATTACAAGAGAAGGCCCACCGGTCATTAGTAGTGATGCCATATGGGTTATCCAAGGGGAACCCGTCGCAGTTAGATTTAGCGGGCTCCGTGTTGTCGTAATAACGCTGAAACCGAACTCGGGGTCGAAACATGCCCTCACGGAGCGTCTAGAATGGAAAACTGAAATTTCAACATCTTTTAATGGTAATGAAAGCCGCAACGCTCTTCGCACTAAACCGAGACTTGGTCAGAGCTTCAAGACCATTGTCGAAGCGAAAGAATTACGAAATTTTCGAAGTGTTCTATGGGGGTGGCAGAATAAGTGGTTTGGTGTTCCTGCCTGGATGCATCGGGTGGTGTTGCCGAATGGATACACGGCCGGTGACACTGTACTAAATTTTGATCCCGACTTGTTTAGCTTTTACCCAGAGGGATCCCTTATCTTGATCGGAAACGACGGCGCGTTTGAGTCGGCTAAAATCGACAGTGTGCAAGCCGGAACGGGGGTTACATTGTCAATCCCCCTACAAAACGATTGGCCAGAAAACACATCGCTATACCCTCAGTATATCGGGCGGCTACCTCAAAAAGTGTCCCAGCGCAGTATTACGGATGGACTTGTAGAGTTTCTGTTGGATTTCAGTTTTGATTCTCATGCCCAAGCGGCGTTTAACGAATCATTGAACTTCGAGACATATCTTGGGAGTGATGTCATAGCCACTCAACCTAACTGGGCGTCCCCCATTGAAGGTGATCACGATTTCGATTTCTCCGTGTTTGGCGACACAGGTAGTCACGAAATCGTTGAGCGGGCGGAGTCCCCGCGAATATATAGAGATTATTCGTGGTTGTTCTGTGACCGAATCAGCGCGCGACAATTTCATTCGTTCCTCGGTCGGGTAAGAGGCAGAAGGGGGGTGTTTTGGGTCCCCACATGGGAGAGTGATTTCGAGCTGGTCGAAACGGTTGGCGCGTCGAGCACGTCGTTAACAGTTAAGGATAACGGTTATGCCCGGTTTGTTGATCTAGACAGTGCACGGCGACATATATTTATTCAGCTTGCTGATAGAACTCACCTAATGAGGCAAATTGATAGTGCAGCAATCAACATGGAAGGGGATATCTTGTTAAACATCAATGAAAGTTTGGGGCAGGTTGTTGCCGTTAGTGACGTGTTGAGGATTTCATACATGGACCGAACGCGATTCGCTTCTGATCGAATTGAGATTGGTTATTTTAATTCGAGCACGAGTGAAGTTCGCGCTCGTATAGTAGAGGTCGCAGAGTAGTGCACGATGACGGGTACCTAATTGAGATCAGCGGTAGAAACGAATATTTCCGGTACACTAGCCTGGATGAGCGCATTCAAAGAAATGGCATATGGTTCGAAAGTGTCCCTCTGGAAATCAACGCTGGAATAAAGGTTTCATCAGTTATTGATAATGCTGATTGGTCATTTTCGATAACTGGAAATGCAGAGGTTGCTAGGTTGTGGTTAACCGGTGTTCCCGATTTCATCGTAAACATTATTGTCTATCGATACGATCGCGCTGAAGATTCATGGCCTCTGGAATGGAGTGGGTCTGTGGTGGCTCCGTATTGGGAAGAGGACCGAATCGAGTTTCGTTGTGAGAGTGACTTTACAGCATTACGTACTCAGGGGCTTCGACGAATGTATCAGTCGGGTTGTTCACACCCACTATATGGGTCTAATTGCTCAATAAATAGGGCGGTTTTTCGTGAGTCTTATGTGGCTAGCTCGGTATCCGGTAGTACTATCGGTTTCAACTCTGAAAACTTTTCACCGGGGCATTTCGCCGGAGGGTATGCCGAGTGGACTGCTCCGATAACAGGGGCGACCGTTACAAAACCAATTAGAAATAACGGCGCAATCGATATCACTCTCAGCGTATTGGCAAATGATCTCACACCCGGCGCCATCGTTAATTTGTATCCTGGATGTGATAGGTCATTGATCACCTGTGCAGATAAATTCAATAACTCAATTAATTACGGGGGACAACCTTGGTTATCCAGTGTCAACCCGCATACAGATAGGGTTTTCTAGCTATGACATTTCTAATCCAATTAGTAATCAGTTTGGTGATAGCTTATGTCGCTGCGCGAGCGCAGCCGGGTCCACCTTCACCAGATCCAGCAGTTGAGGACGATGTTCGAGTTCCGACGGCGAAATCAGGAAAACCCATTCCGGTAATTTTTGGAGAGGAGCTTATTGAAAACCCGAACGTTGTTTGGTGGGGGGATTTAGATTCTAAGCCAGTAAAAACCCAGAGTGGTAAATAAATGATTATCACTCTGGCTCATCAACGAAAGTTTCATTACTGCTCGAAAGGGGCTAGAAGATTTTGCAAACGACATGATCTAGATTTTTTAGAGTTTGTTCGTAACGGATACGATGAATCAGTACTGCTTGAAACTGGTGATGCGATGGCGATTAAGCTAGTGGAGTTTGCAAAAAATATGGAGGCTTCTGATGGGGGCAAATAAATCTCAGACAATTGGGCATGAGTATTTTTTGGGTGAGCACCTGATTCTATGTCATGGGCCTGTAGATGCAGTCACGGAGATGGTTTATGGAGGTCGCACTGCCTGGAAGGGTGAGCGTTATAGCTCAGAAATGGTTAGGAAGTTCGCTTTAATATGGGAAGAGCAGTGGACTGTAGATAGTATCTCCCCCGTCACTTCGGACGAAAAGATTCGTGTGCAGGCCCCCGAACTTTTTGGTGGAAGAAAAAAAGACGGCGGACTCTATGGGTTCTGTGATGTGATTCTTGGGGGCGCAACTCACGGTCAAAACAGCTATCTTGCTTCTAAACTAGGGCAAAACGTTCCGGCATATCGACATCTAGCATCTATTGTCCTCAACAAAATGAGCGTGGCGTCGTTGTCGCCTACGGTTAAAACAATTGGTGTTAGGGTTGAGCGGTATCACGGAAGTGGATGGAACCCCGCTATGGCTCAAGTCGGTCGAGATGCAAACCCCGCACACATTATCTATGAGTGTCTCACCAATTCAGAATGGGGTATGGGAAAAACCTCTAACCAACTTGATGAACCCGCTTTTTTGTCTGTTGCCGAAAGGTTGCACAACGATGGCTTAGGTATTTCACTCTCGTGGCAGAATGCCGCTTCTGTCGGCGAGTTTATTGAGATTGTAAAAAAGCACATGGATGGGTTTGTTTATCTGGATCCTGCCACTTCGCTTTACACGATAAAACTATCGCGTGAGGATTATGTGCTTGAGGATACGCCCGTTTTTAATGAAGGGAATGTTGTTGAGTTAATAAATTTTTCCAGAAGTGGGTACAGTAAAAACACGCCAAATGAAATAACAGTGATATATCGAGACCGATATAACAACAAGCAGTCGGTGAAATATCAGAATCTTGCTAATATCCAAGTCCAAGGGCGAGTAATAAACGAAACGGTTGAGATGTTAGGTATTCGGGAGCATGATCTTGCCGTTCGCATAGCGCAAAGGGAAGGTGAATCGAAAACCATTCCCGCTGCACTGTTGACTATTAAAGTCCCTAGATCATCTGGACGAACAGTTATGCCGGGGAGTGTAATTCGTTTTGCTTGGGCTCGGTACGGAATAAACAATGTACCGTTTAGAGTGGTTGAAGTAGAGCGCGGTCCTGTCGGGGCCAGTGATATCACGCTTTACTGCGTTGAAGACGTTTTTAATCTACCTGATGACAGCTATTTATCTACCAATACAAGTCTATTTTCTAGCCCTGTTAGTAGTATGGTGGATCTCGCATACCAGTATGTCGGGGAGGCGACTTATCATGACATGATTAACAGTTTTAGTGATGACGAGATAGAAGGATTTTCAGATATTTCGACATTTATTTCAACCCTTGGAGCGAAAGATGAAGGGGTTGTTTTTGGTTACGAGATAGCTGTAAGCCCGGACGATACCGAATACCTATCAGCGACTACCGCTGACGTTTCGTTTGTAATTGAACTTGAGTCTGCTGTCGGTCCTATGGACACAGTATTTTCTTTCACCAATATCAATAATTTCCCCAATATTTTCCCCGATCAGCTCGGCTATATAGACGATGAAATTGTTGCTATCGAAACGAGGGATGATGTCGCACTCCAGTTAACCGTTAAGCGAGGAGTTCTAGACACAGTACCTGCTCCGCATATTGAAAATACAATAATGTTCATTGACGACAGAACAAAAGGAATTGAACCTGTTGAGCGTTTTTTGGGTGAGGATGTCCATATAA
The DNA here is from genome assembly GCA_045430345.1 of Agarilytica sp. GTDB lineage: Bacteria > Pseudomonadota > Gammaproteobacteria > Pseudomonadales > Cellvibrionaceae > Agarilytica. The sequence continues at coordinate 433,910 of JAILXT010000001.1, forward strand.
AATTAATAGCGTCAGGCTCTAAAGATAAACTCGATATTGGGAGCGCTTCAACGCATTTTCGAACTTTAACGGCTCGGTACCAGCGGCCGTACCCGCCAGGAAATGTTCGAATTAACGGAGAGCTATTTCCTGAGGAGATTATCGGTGATATTGCGCTGACTTGGGCGCACCGAGATCGAACACAGCAAACTGCGGGCTTTAATGCCTGGACGGAGGGGAGTATCGGGCCTGAACTCGGCGTCAATTATGGCGTTTTTATCACTGGCGAAAATGGATTAAGGCAATCCTTTCTGAGTGAGACGGGGAGCGCTTTTAATTATACCACGGAGAAAGACGATTTCGGGCTTGTCCATAGACAGCCTAATGTCACCATAAAATCCATTGGCCTGGGTATTGCAGCTGACAATACCATTTTTAATGGCGCTCAATCGTGGTACAGAGATTTATACGATTACCCCTCGGACTTTGTTTCAAGCTTACAAAATGTCAAATCGTCACTGGCGGGAGAGGATCTGTTACTTGATGATTTTATTGGCCTGGCATTGATTGACCCGTCTGACGGTTCTTATCAGACACTTGAGACGGCCGGCCATGCTTTTAAGTCTGTTGCATTCCCCTTTTCTGTGACGCCGGATACGTCGTTTATGAGCGTAACGGAAAAACTGTTCTATTTGGGGAATCCAGGTTTGTTTCCCGATCAATATTCCCAGGCTCAGGGATACTTGGTCAATGCGTCCCAAGACTATGCAAATACCCTAGTTTCGAGATCGCCTAAACCGGTCAAGGACTATCGAGATACCTCTTCGCAAATATTTTTCTCTAATATACAGCGAAACTCACTTCAATTTTGGGCGCCCAATACAAATAAAATTAAGGCAATACCGAGTCATGTCGTTGATATTTTATTTATTAATAAAGACCAGTTTTCCTCGCCGATTATATACAGTGAAAACATCACAAAGAATTACTTTGCGGACGCTGACACTCTAACGATTCCGACAGAAGAAAAGCTGAACTCCCACCATCCGGTTGTTTCCGCTTCGCAAACAAGCAACCTCAACCTTCTGGGCGAAAACTATTGTCAGGTTATGGGGGAGATTATATACGTCCAATATTTGGAAGGCGCCAGCCAGGCTGGATTCGAACCCGTATGGAATTCAGCCCCGTATGCAGTAAGTTTAACACAGGTACTCGATAGCCATATTGACATGGAAACGGCCGCAGTGGTTTCAACCAAACGACTGCATATCGACGGGGCGACAAATATATCTGAGATCGATACTCGTCATGATGTGTTTGCCCGAGCTGCACGATTTAATGCGAGCGATACAGAAGGGATTGAAATTACACAGAGCGGGGAAGTTACGATATTCGATTCTTCAGATGGCGAAACAATAAGCTCTTTTACTATCGCCGAGCATGTTGTCAGTTTTGAAACAGATTACGCTCTAGAGCATTTGTATGCAGTAGTGGTGATCAGCGCTGGATTTTTGACAGGAGAGCTTCGTAAGTATGCTAGAGATGGTCAGGTATTAGCATCAATAACACTGCCGTTTGATGTTGCGCCTTCTTCGTCCGCACTATCAGGTACCGGAGGGTGGGATTATAACGATTTTTCTTATGTCTTTATTGGTGACCAAAAGGTGTACGTTAAGCAAGCAGTAGATGGGAATGTCGATAATGTCTGGTCCATAGATAAAGACTTAACAGCGTGGAAAGATACTGAGCGCGATGATGACCTTTCTGAATTTTTCGGGCGTCCTGATACAACACTACATTTTGGTTCTTCTCCTTTTCGGCATCTTGACGAGGTAGGCGGTGATGTGATTTTTTCACCCGCTGGTTCTCCAAGACGAAACGGTGAAGTAACGGTTTCAATAAATTCTTCACGAGACGATTTAGAATCGCATCAATCAGTAACGCACACAACAAAACGGCACGGTTGGGGGCTCAACTGGGGCGGTAAATGGGGTTGATTTATGGCTAGACAAAGTCCGAGAACACTTGGTTTTTATGATTTTGATGAAGACGAGAGCGGCTGGGCAATCGAAATGAATGAGACGCTCAAGCTCTTGCATCTATTCCTTGGGGGGGTAACGATCTTAGATCGGGATTTAGATACTCCACCGATTAATCCTGTTGACCACGATGCGTATATCATCGCGCCAACCGCAACAGGTCCTTGGACAGGCAGGGAAGGCGAAATAGCCGTGTACTTTGAGTATTTGGACGCATGGCAAATCTTTCCGCCTTGGGATGGCCTGCAAGCCACAATCATGGATGAAACAGTTTTATCTGTTTACATAGGTGGCTCTTGGTCAAGTGGGTTAGCGTTATGAGTTAAATGTTAAGAAATAGGTGCACACTATAAATGTGATGACAGTAAATCCTCCGAAAGACGTTTTAGGTGCGATATAGTTGATGAACTGTGCGGTTTTTATTGCTGAAAATATGGCGAGCACCGTCATTAGAGCAGGAATGACGCAAAATATCCAAGCTAACAAATAATACCCAAAGACGAATACAATCGCACATCCAGAAAAGAACAGCCCCTGTAACACTTGGTGATCAAACGGCAGTGTAAAATTGATCGGCCCAATGAATAGCGCGTTCTCGATGTATGAAAGCAGGGGTCTATTGGTTAAATATCCGAAGACTCCAATTAAAAAAGGTCCACTTATAAAAGGAAATGATTTTGTAGAAAGCTTGAAGACAATTTTTTTGTGTTCGAGAATCCACTCTACCGAAAACCATAAAAAAAGAAGCCCAAGCCAAAGAGGGGTGATAACCATTATTAAATCACCTAACATCTTTGGAAACGCTATGCACGGGACTGTTAGTGCAAAGAACAAACCAGCCAAGTAGCCGTATAGCTTGCGTGAGAGTTTGAGCGCATCTATAACTGAACTCTCACTTAGCAATCGATTAAACCGATGGTAATTAGATTCAACGGATTCGATAAACTCGGTCACTCCGTCCCTTTGTATTACTCTGTCACCCGCCCAATATAAGGAGATAAGAACCATAACGGCCCATAAAAGATAGTCCATATTAGCTAGGTTCCTCTGTTTTTGGTTTCTCAAGGATATCTTGCGTTGCTTGAAGTTCTTTAGCGTTAGGCATAAACATCGATCCGATACCACAAAATGCTAAGGCGATGAAAATAGCTGCGACGCCGCTGGTGCCCGAAGAATATTTATAAATCGCGAAACCAATACCCCCTAGCATTATTAGCCCCGCTACCAGTGCGCGTGTTGATGTTACGGTTGTCTCTACTTTTTCAATTGTTTTCGTCATGTTCGTTTGTCTCTCAATGAAGTTGGTTTCTACAAATATCCACCTGAAAAAATTGACTATCAACAAAAAACTGCATCCAAACACACTTAGTTGTGAATAAGGAGTTTTGGGGTGTCCAAATAAGCAAATGGGCGACCTTTGGATTTTGTTGAAGTCGTGACCATACTAATTCATGTGTGTATATTTCCCTTAACCCAGAACACCCCAAAAGGGGGGTGATTTCTGGCTTCAATCAATATGACGAGGTTGTTTCCTGAAAATCGTCAAAGAAGAAGAAAAAAAGTGTTTAGTCCGCTGTTAGAAGGGCGCTCGAATCAAAACCCGTGGGGTTCTTATAGGTTTTGACTTTGGCTACCTGGAGATCAGAGGTTAGGCGTGGTCTATCCAGCAGTTCATCAATCAAGACGCTACTTTCAATCGACGGATCAAGCCATTCTTGTAGCACGGATTTATCGAGAGGAAGAAAAAAGGGTGTAGATTTTTCGTGGTACTTTGAGAATCGCTCGTGGGGGGCACGCGTAATGACTGCAAAGGATCTGACTTGGTTCCCTTTTCCATCTTCCCAGTCTTTATATAGGCAACCGAGCGCAAAACCTTCTTCTGATCGCATAAGGTACTTGTCTTTGCCTTGGCTTTCGCCAATTTCCGTGGCAAACACAATAGCTCTTCTAGTCTTTGAAGCATTCTTCCATAGTGGTTTATCAAGGTCTCGTGCGTTGAAGCTGGTGAGCTTTTCGTTAGGTATTAGCCTGTCATTCTCTTTACGTAGCGCATACCACCACATCGCGTCTGTGCATGTGTAAGAACCATCTTTCTGGGTTACTAGGCCAGGTACAATTCTTCGCTGATACGCCTGAGTTATAGGGTAGGGCAGAGGGATGTTCAGCTGATTTAAAAGATCTATAACTGCTGGACTCTCATGTAAGTTTCCGAAGTAGCCGCACATATATTTCTCGCTCTAAGAAAGGACCGCTAGTAAACAGGAGGCCATTGCGATTTTCAAGCTTTAGCTGTATGTTAATACAGTATGATTATTGTCGATACCATCTCAAAGCTTGATAATATTGCGACGGTTCTGGTTGCCCACTGTGTGTGCGGGCACTATAAGAAAGTAGATCTGAAGAGGGTGGCGGAGCGGTATGGCCCCGATTTCCCCATACGTAACGTAAAGCATGTCCTACGTTGCTCAGCATGTGGCCACAGGCCAGAAAAAGTCCAAATCATTGCTAATGCTCATGTGCAGCCAGGTTAGTGTAATGGCGACTTCTAAAGCGCTTTTTGGTATTGAGCTGCAACGGATCAGGAAGTATTCCGCTCTGAGCAAAGCTGTAAGTGTCTATGCTTGAGACGACTATATGGTCTACAAGCTTTATCCCTACGTTATAAAGCAGCATTGTTAACTTTTCTGTTACCTCCATGTCTTCACGAGATGGTTTTACGTTCCCGCTTGGATGGTTGTGGCAGATGATTATCGAAGAAGCAACACCGTCGATGGCTTCAACAAGCACTTCTCTTGGGTGAACAACGGCTTTATCAACACTGCCTCTAAAAATTTGCTTGTACTCTATAAGGCTACCTTCGGCGTCTAGTTTAAGCATCCCGAAAGCTTCGTGGTTCAGCTGGCCCAATTGCAGCTGGCAATACTTTCTGACCTGCATTGGGCAGTATGCTCGCAAGTCCTCACGCTTATATTTGCTTTCCAATAATGAAATTGCGCTTTCGATTTCCAGTCTTTCCGATGGAGTGATCACAACAGTTTTCCTCCGATAGAAACCACTTTTAGCGGGGGGCGGTTTGTTTCGAACGGTGGCGGCTCGATTCCAAAGAATGCTTCGTCATGAATCTCATCACTCAATTCATCAAACCCTTTGTCAGATCGCTCCGCACGAGCGATCCATATATTTCGGTTTGACTCTTTGAACAGTTTTGCAATTTGATCTTCGATAACTCGCACATCTATCTCACTATCATCGATCGTTGTAAGCACTAAATTGACTGACGGCATCAAAAACTCCTTTGTGACGCTTAATAATCTTTTTTTTGGTTTTTATAAAACTATGTTTTCTATTGTTTTTCTCTAAAGCCCCCCCTGATTTGTTTGAGAGCTTTTGACTCGGCTAAAAAACACGCTATTCAAAGCAGAATTGAAGTCAATTACTTATTTTCATAATTATCAAATTCAGGTTTGAGTTTCCTTCGGTCAAATATGACTAGTTCATAAAAAACAGATAGTTACGGCCATTACTGCAAGTAAATAAGCTCAATTACGCATTAAAAAAAGACAATAATTACTTTGATTTTCAGATGATTTAGGTGACAATTCAATTTTGAGTCTTCCAAAATTGGTGTCGTGCAAATCTGCACTTTACTACCCAGCCTTAGTTTTTGTTGTCAGCATGAATACTCACAACAACTAACTAAGGTGAATACAATGGAAATGAGTGGTTTTATTAAAATCAGTGGAATTGGCGCGTACCTTCCAGAACAGAAAGTTTTGTCAGACGATTTAATGATGGAAGCAAATAGTAAGAACTTTGGTGTAGCCCCCGAGTTCTTAAGGCGATTTAGCGGCATTGAAGAAAGGCGGTTCTCTCGTGAAGATGAACGACCATCAACAATGGCAATAGAAGCTTCTCGCGCAGCTATAGTTGATGCGGGTATTGATGTTAAGGATATAGATCAGGTCATCTTTTGTGGGATTGATAAAGACTTTGCAGAACCAGCCACTGCACATTTTGTCGCAAGGGAGTTAGGGATAAAGGAAGAGGCTGATTGTTTTGATGTGTCAAATGCCTGCCATGGGATTATGAGTGGATTCTCTGTGGCGAATGGTGCAATAGGTATAGGCGCGGCAGAAAATATTCTTCTTTGCACCGGAGAAAACCCAAGTACAGTCGCAATGGATGTGATTAGACAACTTAAGGGTTGTCGTGACAGAGGGCAGTTTAGAACATTAATGGGGGCTATGACCCTTGGAGATAGTGGAGGTGCATTCGTTGTATCAAAAGCGCGGCCCGACGAAGGCTGTAAGATTATGCGCTTCACTTCTCGCAGTAGGTGTGCCGACTACTGCTACTATCGCCACACAGAACATGGGGTGGATTTTTCGATGAGAATGTCGGAAATTTCAACCGAAGCGGTACAAATGCACCGCGATATTATTGGTTCGACGTATGACAAGATCGAATGGGAGCCTGACTCAATATCGTATGTTTATTGCCACCAAGCAGGAGCAAAACCCCATATCAAGATGGCTCAGTTGGCGCGTCAACCAATTAACAAGGCGCCTATTACCTTTAAGAAATTCGGTAATTTGACATCCTCAACTATCGCTGTGAACATGCACCTAAATCGTCCTAATCGAGGCGATAGGATATTAATGTTAGGAGTTGGTAGCGGATTGAGTATTAGTCAAACCGCATGTGTATATTAGGATAACAATGGACAATATCTACGTATTACCCAGTATTTTTGCGTTAGCGTTAAAGGCAGTTATTTTTTGGCAGGCGAGAAGTCGCCTCTCAAATGCATGCGTTATATTCATAACGTTTTTAGTTGCAATCTTTATCGCGAATGCGATCGAGTTTAGCGGCTTTGCCTATTTTAATTATCACGTTGAATATGCTCTTATCCCTTTGATTGCGTACTATTTCGCGTTGATCACGGCGGCATTTGCAATGTTAGGCTTATCTTTGTCATCCGTTGGTAGGCTCTCATTATTGGTCGTGCGTAGTTTGTTATTTACCTGGGCTTGTCTTGGGGTTGCTATGTTTTTCCCTGGGTTTGTCGTAGCTGACGTAGAAAGTATAAATTACTCCTTAACCAGGGTGCCGGGTCCAGGGTATATTATTGGACCTTTGGCTTTCTTGGTGCCAAACCTGATTGCATTTTGTATCTTAATCTATGGGATCGTTTTTAGGGCCGGCCATAAACGAGCACGCTGTGTTTTATTACTGTTAGCGCTTTTGCCGCTGATCATGACGCTTGTTATTGTCTCTACGTTAATGGCAAATGGAGTGCCGATTAACATGACTATTTATTTTTCTTTTGCCAGTATTGTCTCTGTTGGGGTTCTTGTCTCAGCCGACGGAAAGTTTTATGGATTCAGTTTACTGTCAACAATTAAAGGCACTAGAGAGCATGAATTTGCAAAAATAGTGAACAAGGCTTATGACGAATATTTACCCTTAGATAAAGCCACCCACCTTTTCGAATATGCTGTTGTGTTACGAGCATTGGCACAGTTTCACGGTGACGAGCAGGAGGCGTGCCGGGTGCTAGGTATTTCAAGGTCCACACTTCAGAGAAAAATAAAGCGTGGAAAGGATGCGGAAGAAGGGGGTCAAGATAGGTCGCTTTTCAATGCGAATGAACTATTCAAAGAAAACCCTGGCATGAGCGACGAATGCATAGGAAAGCAAGAGGCTTAACATGGGAACATTTACTTTAGAGCTACAAACAGAAATTCCAGTTGATCTTACAAATTCTTCGTTTTTGTTTTTATGGGAGCGCCTAGAATCTGAAACCGGTAGTAGTGCTGGGCCGCTAGAGTTGGGCGCTTATCCGGGGGGTATAGAGGATCAGGGATTTGACTTTGGGGATGGAGCCGAGGCTTTGTTTACAATTGATATTGAGAAGGTTTTGCTTGACGCCCTCACCGAGGACGGTCATGAAAATCATAAGTACAAAAGGAAAGACCTAGAGGAGACTGCTGAGGCCTTTGAGCGTTTGGCAGTAATGCTCAGAGAGAAAGCATTAGAGGCGTCATAGTATCGTTATCCCCAAAATCTACCGTCCAAGCTGCTTCACTCATTAGACCATTTCAAAGTTAAGCCCCGTTAACGAAGCACCCTCAACAACTCCCTTGAATCTTTCGCCTACAAAAAACTGAGTTTGCTGCAGCTCCGGCACCTGAAACAAATCCGTTCCAGCGGGGATTTTGGATTTATCAAAAGCAGGTTTTAGCAATCTGCCTCGCTCTCCGCTTCTCCGGACTTTATAGGAAGCGTTGTTTTCATCGAAACAATCTATTTCGTTGTGAGGGTTAAATGCATGTAGTGTCACGCCATCGACGGGCAGCTCGAATAGCTCACCATTCTTTTCCAGCAAATCACCTAGAGCTTCGATAGCCTTTGGGCTAAATGCAAAGAAGCCTGGTGTGATTTGTGTGATATCCGCAATATCTTCTGAGTCGCCTTGCTTTTCAGCGTAGCGCATCTCTGGGGCGCGCCATGATGACAGCTTCAGTGTGCCGTTAATCCAAAGATTTGAGCCGTCAAAGTCGCTCTCACTGACAGGGACTAAAAGCCGGTAGTTGTCTACGTCGAATGTGATTTGATAAATATTCATATTATTTTCTAATCGGGAAAATCCCGTCCTCCAGATCTTCGCCAATTTCTCGCAGTATATCAATACAATCAGACTGTGATGAGGATTGCCCCAGCTGTCCGGCTATATTGAGATAATACACTTTTGTATGGACTGTTTTATGCGGGTAGGCGTCAGGAAGCTCTTTAACCGGTGTGTCGGACCTTGATGGAAGGGCGACGCCATTGGCTTCATGATTTATATCGATCCCCCAGCGCGTCAGGATCGCTCTAGCAGCGGCAGCATTATCTTTTGCCCAGTCTCTCTTCTCTGAAGATGGAACAATATGGTGAGCGTCAGTGCCAGCAGGCAAAGGGCGCCCAGCCTTAATCATGTTCTCGCGGAGAATTTTTGAGTTAGAGCGAGGCTTTGCCTGCTTGTTTTTTGCTTGCTGCCTGGCTAGTTTTGCATTTGGTTGCTGGACGGTTCTACCGCGAGAAACGTACGCCTTTTCGGTATTAAGAATAACCTCATTGAACAGCTGCTCTTTTGGAGCGCTCAGCTCACCAGCTGATTCGAGCTCAGCCAATCCTTTTTGAAATTCGTATTTTGTGACTTCCTGATAATTCTTGGTCAATTTTCGCTCTCCCGCGTAAATTAAATGCGGGGCAGATGCTATCAAGAAGAGGAGAGATTGGGCTTGAACTAACCCACAAATTAAAACGGGTTTTCTACTTTCGTAGAAAACCCGTAGAAAACAAACAAAAATGTTAGTAAGCACTTTGTTTATATATGGCGGTGGGGTAGGGATTCGAACCCTAGGACCTGTTACAGTCAACGGTTTTCAAGACCGCCGCTTTCGACCACTCAGCCACCCCACCGGAAGGACGCAAATTATACATAGGATCAGGTTTGGTACAAGCCTAATCCTATGTTTTTAGGGCCTTTTTTCAGGCCCAGGGGTAAAATTATTATTCTGCAGGGGCGTCAGTTAAATCAGTTGATTCTTCTTTAGCCTGTTCTGCTTTCGCACGAGGATCGTTAGCTGGGCGACGCAGGTTGCGTGGCTTACGTTCGATAGGTGCTGGAGCAGCCGTATCTAGCGCGCGACCCATTTTAGCTTCGACGGTGACATCGGTAACTTCCGTTGCTGCAACAGCTTTGGGTGCTGAGCGTGGGTCGTTAGACGGGCGCGTGCGAGGCTTTTTCTTTTCTGCTTTTACTTCTTCAGCTACTGGCGCTTCTGCCGGTGGCTTTTCAGTAGCTTCGGCTTTTTCTGGCTCTGCGGCCTTTGGTTCTTCAATCTCGATGGCTGGCATTTCAAGTGTGTCGGCCAAAGAAGTGCTGGGTGCTTTTTCTTCTACGGCAGCAGGTGCTGGTGTAGACGGAGCTTCAACTGGGGCAGCAGGTTTTTCTTCCGCTTTGGCTTGAGGTGCAGGAGCGGCCTCTGGGGTTGCTACTGTCTCTTCCGTATTCGTCGGTGCTGTAGCTACCTCGTCTTTACGTGCTTCTTCCGGCATAGGGCCGCGTTGTTTTTGAGAAGATTTACCGCGACGGTTAGCTGGACGCTTCGCAGGGCGGTTTTCTTTCTCGCCGCTTTGTTTGTCATCGTCTTGCTTGTTGTCACGATCAGTGCGTTCGTTGTTTTTTGTGTTTCCTTGCTCGTTATCACGGTTTCTTCCGCCTCGGTTTCTTCCGCCTCGGCTTCTTCCTCCTCGGTTGTCACTGTTGCGTTCTTCACCGTCGCGATCCGAGTTGTTGCGGTCGTTATTACCGCCACGTTTATTGGAAGGCTTGCTTGGTGCTTTGCCGCTCAAATTATCCGTAATTTCGTCTTCTTCATTACGACGACGAGCATTATTATTGTTGTTTTTACGGCGGTTTTGATTATTGCGTCGGCTGTTATTGTTGCGTCGGCTGTTATTGTTGCCTTGCCTGCCTTTCTGGGCGGGTTTCTTTTTCGTATCTTCGGAGCTAAATAGCGCGATAAGCGTCGCAATGAATTTCGCTACTAGGCCGGGCTCTTTCTTCTTCTGTGGTGCAGGCGCTGGGGCGCTAGGTGGAAGTTGTTGAACAGCAGGGCGAGGAAGATTCGCTGGAGGAGGCGTGTCAGCCGATTCCATCAAGTTATCTTCGCTTGCGACCTCAATTTTGTAGCTGGTTTCAAGCGTATTTAAATCATCGTCGCGTAAACGCTGTACTTCAAAGTGCGGCGTAACAAGTTCTGTGTTGGGTAAGATCACAACACGTGTGCTGTGACGATTTTCAATGTCAGAAATCGCTTTACGTTTTTCGTTAAGCAAGAAAGTGCCCACAGGAACGGGTACAACCGCACGAATTTCTGCACTGCGCTCTTTCTGAGCTTCTTCTTCTAGTAAACGCAGGATTGAAAGAGCTAACGATTTCGTGCCGCGAATAGTCCCTTGGCCTTCACAACGAGGGCATACTTTCGACGTTGTTTCTCCCAAAGATGGGCGAAGACGTTGGCGAGACATTTCTAATAAACCAAAGCGAGAGATACGACCCACTTGAACACGCGCACGGTCAATAGCGAGCGCATCGCGCATACGGTTTTCAACCGCACGTTGATTTTTAACGGGTTGCATATCAATAAAGTCGATAACAGCCAAGCCGCCGATATCACGTAAACGAAATTGACGTGCAATTTCGTCAGATGCTTCCAAGTTGGTTTGAAGCGCCGTCTCTTCGATATCGCTGCCTTTGGTTGCACGAGAAGAGTTAATGTCGATACTGACAAGCGCTTCTGTTACGTCGATAACGATAGAACCGCCTGAAGGAAGCTTTACTTCACGTTCAAACGCGGTTTCGATTTGGCCTTCAATTTGGTAGCGGTTAAATAGGGGTAATGCTTCTTCGTAAAACTTAACCTTGCTCGAATAGTTCGGCATCACTTGTTGTACGAAAGCCGTTGCAAGATCGTAAGCGCCACGGTTATCGATAATCACTTCACCGACATCTGGACGCAGGTAGTCGCGAATTGCGCGAATAATCACGTTACTTTCTTGGAACAAGAAATGCGGTGCGCCAGCGTTGTCAGATTCGTCTTTAATGGCTGCCCATAGCTTGATGAGGTAGTCCAAGTCCCACTGAAGTTCCTCGGCACTACGGCCAACGCCAGCAGTACGGACAATAATGCCCATGCCTTTAGGTATTTCGATTTGACCTAGTGCATCTTTTAGCTCAGAACGATCATCGCCATCAATGCGTCGAGAGATACCGCCTGCACGAGGGTTGTTTGGCATTAAGACCAAGTAGCGACCCGCTAAGCTTACGAAGGTGGTAAGTGCAGCGCCTTTATTGCCACGCTCTTCTTTGTCTACCTGGACGATCACTTCCATGCCTTCTTTAAGCACGTCTTTGATCTTGATGCGTCCACCGGAATCTTTAGAGTCTTTAGTGAAATATTCGCGAGAAATTTCTTTTAAAGGAAGGAAACCGTGTCGTTCTGATCCGTAATCGACAAAGGCGGCTTCTAGGCTAGGTTCGATACGTGTGATCTTACCCTTATAAATATTGGCTTTCTTTTGCTCTCTTAAACGGTTTTCGATATCCAAATCATAGAGTCTTTGACCGTCGACGAGGGCAACACGCAGCTCTTCAGGTTGCGTGGCATTAATTAGCATTCTTTTCATTAATTGTGTTTCTCAAAAAGGTACAGCAAATCGAGAAAGATAGAGAGGAAAACGTGAGGGGAAAAATTACATCTTTGAAAAACGCTGTATTTGAACGTAAATACAGAGATACAAACAATACTCTCCTAAAATTCAGTGATAAATTCGCACACTGCTATGAGTATTACTTTGTAGCTGTCTTTTTCTAACAATATGAAAAAATCACACTGTTTTAAGCCGTAACTTTTATGTGAGTCGGCTTTTGTCTGGCCTTCACCATTAAATATGCGAACATATGTCAGAAAACACTTTCATAGACGCTTGGGTCTGAGTGATAGTGTTTTAAGCCAAAGCGTCACTGCTGTGCGACGAACGATGCTTTGCTGTCTTTAATGTAACTAACGTATATCTATCTAACGACCTTGGGTCTCTTATATAACCATTGGTTGCCAGTGCTAGTTTGCTGAGTGCAATATTTACAGATTCAATTAAATGATTCGCAGTGTTTGGGAATGTAACCCCATATATCTGTTGCGAACCCATGTCTTTCTGTACTTTCTGTACGAACTGTATGATCGTACTTTGCGTTGTTTATCCTTTGATCGCTATTGTCATAACGCTAAGGTGTAGCGTAAGACCCTGTTTCAGGACCATCATCGTTCTTTTATGTTTAGAGTTCGATGGTTTAGCGGTCTAATCTCAGCTAGGTGAAGGGCCTGCCGACCCAATAACCTCTATTTATTCTCTACAATTCGCGATTGTTATGTACGCGAGTTTATAATTTGCGTCACTCCCGGAGGAGCCACGCACCAAAACGTGTAAATTTACGTGTAGAAGCGTAGGCGTTCATTGTGATGCCGTGACTAAACTACAGCGTTTTCTATAGGATCGATCTTCGCAACGGGGCTTTCTAGCGATGCAATTCAGTTACTATACTGAAGCTCTCCAGGTCTCAATAGGGCCAGTTTTCGCTGGATGTGAGACGTAAACCACCGTTTGACGCGGTGCACCAATCATTCTTCAATATATCATCGAAGTCTCAACCTTTCAAATATGGCACGTATTTTGGCGTTTTTAGGTCATATCTTCGTTAAACGGTCATAAACGATACGTTAATCTGCGTGAAATTTGGCCAGATAGGCGCTGTTTGTAGGCGCCTGAGGGCATTGTGGGTATGATGCGCCCTTGAAACCACCAATAGCAGCAGCGCTTTATGTCTTCGGGTACCTCTTCACGTGTTCAGCTCCTTACTATTTCATCTGATGAGGCGGGTCAGCGTCTGGATAACTTCCTTATTCGAGTTTTAAAAGGTGCGCCTAAGTCATTGATTTACAGAGTTATTAGGAAGGGTGAGGTGCGTGTAAATAAGGGGCGCGCTAAGCCAGAGCGAAAGCTACAAGCAGGGGATATCGTACGAGTGCCTCCCGTGAAACTCGATGATAAAGCGTCAGCGGCCAAACCCAGTGCGAGTTTAACTGAGGTTTTGAAAGCCTCCGTCCTATATGAAGACGCAGGGTTATTGGTTATTAATAAGCCTTCCGGTTTGGCGGTTCACGGTGGGTCGGGGATACAGCTAGGCTTGGTCGAGGCGTTGCGGCAAATACGAGATGATCACTATCTTGAGCTTGTACACCGTTTAGACCGGGCGACGTCTGGCTGCATCATGTTAGCGAAAAAGCGTTCGGTTTTGAGAGCGTTGCATGCCAAATTACGGGGTGCAGGGGGGATCGATAAGCAGTATTTGGCGTTGGTCAAAGGTAAGTGGTCTAAGCGCCGAGGTAGCGTTGACGCCCCTCTTAAGAAGAGCGAACAAGCTAGCGGCGAGGCAATCGTGCGTGTTGAGGTCGACGGAAAGCCTTCCAAGACTCTGTTTGAATTAGTCGAAACCTATGCTGATACCAGCCTTGTGAGAGCGAAACCGATCACGGGCCGCACCCATCAAATTCGGGTACATGGACAGTACGCAAAGCACCCCTTAGTTGGGGATGATAAATACGGGGACGATGACTTTAACAACGTGATGAAAAAACAGGGAGTGAAGCGTTTGTTTTTACACGCGGCGTCACTGCGGTTTAGTTTAGATGGCGAAAACGACATCGAGGTGAATGCGCCGCTACCCGATGATCTAGAATTAGCGTTGGCGGGATTACGGAAATCACTTTAGATTTGTGGTGTCGTCGGCGGTGAATACATAAAAAGGTAATGAATAGTGCTCTATATATTTGATTGGGATGGCACCATAAGTGATTCTGCATCCAAAATTATCAGCTGTATGCAGCGTGCTGCAGAAGACGCAGGCCTTGCTGTGTTGGATGAAGAGACGATAAAAAATATCATTGGGCTTGGCCTTCCTGAGGCAATTCATACGCTTTACCGTGATATTGACCCCGAGCAAGCAGAAGCCCTTCGGGTGCGCTATGCAGACCACTTTATTAATGACGACGTAACGCCTTCTCCGTTTTTTCCTGGAGTGATGAACACCTTGGAGCATTTACGCGAACAGGGGCATTCTTTGGCTGTGGCGACAGGAAAAAGCCGTAAAGGGCTGCATCGAGTATGGACGAACCTTTCGATGGAGACATTCTTTCACAGTTCCCGCTGTGCGGATGAAACAGCCTCTAAACCCAATCCCTTAATGCTTGAAGAGCTTTTGTTGGAGTTTTCTGTTCCGGTTGAAGAGGCGGTTATGATCGGGGACACTGAATATGATATGGCGATGGCGCATACGCTTGGCATGGCAAAAATAGCGGTGAGTTATGGCGCGCACCATATTGATCGTTTGAAAAGCTATGATCCGGTACTGTGTGTCGATGATTTCGAGCGTATTTTGGATTGGGACTGACGTTCAATTTATTGTATTAAGTCGGCTCTAGTCTGCCAATGGGAGGACCACGGTAAATTCACTGCCTTCATTTACCTTGCTGGACACCTCAATCTTGCCTTTATGCATTGCCACCAGTTCGTTAACGATGACTAGACCAAGCCCAGTACCACCGATGTTACTTTTTTCGTGCTGTTTTAACCGTGTAAATTGTTCGAACAAATTCTGAATAGCGTCATCTGGAATACCGCAGCCGGTATCTTTCACGGATATAGCGACGGTATGGGATGTATGGCTCACATCTATACCAACGGAGATGGTGCCTTCTTTAGTATATTTGATCGCGTTTGAAATGAGGTTTGACAGTATTTGGGGAATCCGTTTTGGGTCGAGTATTACCGGTATGTCCTCTAGTCCGCTCGGTATTTTCAATAGCATCGTAATATTTTTGTCTTCCGCTAGAACCTGCATGTCGGTAACAACGCTTTGGACTATCGGAATGATATTTAATTTATCGGTGTTTAATTCGAATTTTCCAGATTCTATTTTCGCCATATCTAGTACATCGTTGATAAGCGATAGCAGGTGATTACCGCTCCGATGAATGGCATCAAGTGCAGTTGTCATGCGTGGGTCATCTCCGGAATTTCGTTTTAATAAGCGTTTGGAGAAACCAATAATGGCATTCAGTGGCGTTCTTAGTTCGTGCGACATGCTCGCGATAAATTCAGTTTTGTGTTTTGACGCTAGCGAGAGTTGGGTGTTTTTTTCTTGGATGGATTGTGTGAACTCACTATGGACTTTAATGTAATACCAGCCGATCCAGCTGACGATAAAAGAAAGAAATGATACGGAAATAGCACGCGCAATGAAAATTCGGTTGTCCGAAAATGCTGGGGTTTTAAATGGGTAATCAACGAAGTTGAGTACCCCAAATACGGCAAAAAGAATGATGGTAATCACGAACGTTATCCAACCCGCAATATGGCCAATAAGGAGGAATGCCATCATTGGAAGTGTGATCAGTAAATAAATAACAGGCCCCTTAAAACCTGCAGAGACGATGCAGAATAATACTAAAATTGTACCAATGTTAATCAACAATATGGGCGCAACAATTTTTTCATGGATCCCTTTTTTTAATAAAATAAGGGATATAAATGACACGAAAATGGATAAAGGTGTAACCGCGTGGATATGCTCAATACCAAGGACGATGGAACGTATTGCAACGACGATGAGTTGAAATGCAATCCAGACTAAGACAGTGCCGTAAATCAGTTTTCGGCGGTCCAACCCTGGTGCCGCAGGTGTCACCGCATTTTTATCAGGTTTTTTACGTGTTATTTTTATTGGCATAGTCGAGGTAATGCCCAATTAAAAACGCATGTTCGCGCTAATGCCGATCTGCCGCACGCCGTCACTGGGGTTACAGATCAGTGTCGTCGTGTTATCGCTTGGTGCTGCAGTGCCGGGGGTAGTTAGTGTGGCGATTTGGTGACAAGTCTTTTCTTCTGTTAAGTTTTTCCCCCATGCGGAAATTTCCCATGAAGATTTTTGTGAAGCGTGTTGAGTCGGGTGAAATGCAATAAGCGCGTTCCAATAAAGCTGCGTGTCCTTCCGTGTAAAGGGGTCGTTTTCTTCTCTTAGCGAATCCACCTGGTCGCCAATATAATGGGCATCGGTTCTTAGGGTCCATTGACCTAGGTTTGTAGAAAACGTTTTTTCGATAAGTGCTGTATAGCTGTGTGAAGGGGTATTGAGCAGTTCATGTCCTTCATCAACGCCCGCTAGGTCGCCGACATCTGTAATTTCCGAATGTAGAAAGCCGGCATTCGCGGCTAGGCGTACATTCGATGCGCTTCGCCACGCAATCTCTATTTCGGCGCCCTTAATGTTGACGGCGGGAATATTTAAAAAGGCAGGGCTGCCGCCAACAGTGTCGAAAGTTTGTAGGTCTTCCCAGTCATAATAGAACACGGCGCTATTCAGCGTAATGTTTTCGGAAAGCGTTGATTTTAATCCCAGTTCTAATGCGCTTAAGTATTCCGGTTTAACTGGTTCGTCTGCAGTGCCCGCGAAAGCGGCTAATGCGCGAGTGTCGAAGCCCCCGGATTTAAATCCTTGCGCGATACTGCCGTAGATCAGTGTATTGTCGTTATAGCGATGGCTGAGCCGAAGGTTAAACCCGGTTTCTTCCATATTTTGGTAGATACGCCCAAGATCCATGGTGCATGGAATCCCCCCAACAGGGGGCGGGCATTGCCCAGGCGTGGTGCCTGTGAGTTCTCGTACCAATGTTTCGCCAATAAAAGTATTCGCGCTGAAATCCGATTCAGTGGTTCGCACAACACCAAATAGGGAGTCTGCGGCTTTTTTATTGTCGGTGTAACGAAGGCCGGCGGTAAGCGTTGTTGCGGAACTGAAACCAACGTCGACTTGAATGTATGCAGAATAATCGTGTTCGTCCTGTTTAAGTGTGTTGTACGCGGTGATAGGCAGTGAGTTAGCAATAAGCACACGCCGTACGTTGGTCGTTTGGCGTATATTTTCGTCGAATAGATAGATCCCGGCAATCCAACGGATATTGTCATCGCTTAGCGATGTGAGCCGCCATTCTTGGGACAGTTGTTCAAATTCAGAATCCTGGTATGCGATCATTCGGAGTTGATCTTCAGCCCCGAGATCTTCACTGAATTGTACTACGGTAGTTTCTAGTGCGGTGATGGAGCTTAATTCAAAGGTATTGAAGTTGAAGGTTGCGGTGAGTGATGCGCCTTCGAAATCGAGGTCTTGTGCGGCCGGTGAAACGTCGGCCACGTCGTGCCAATCGTCACTGGAGGGGTTGAAGCCTGTGGATGTCACACAGTTCGTTCTTCGGCGGAAATCACTGCCTTCCGACAGGGTTTGTGTATCACAGGGGGATGCTGGGTCGTTGGGGTCTCGCAAGCCAATGGCTTTGTTGCTAACCGCGGTGCCGCCTTGGGTACCGCGATGAAATTTCACCAAAAAGCTTGATGTGTCATTCGGAGAGAAGAGCAGTTGTAACCTGGCGGCATCCTGATCTTTTTCTCCCAGAGGGGCGGTGTTAGTGGTGTCTAAGATGTTGTTAAAAAGGCCGTCTCGTTGGAATATCGTTGCCGATATACGCCCAGCTGCGTGTTCTCCTAGTCTAAAACCGGCTGCGCCCTCCGCGCGTTTATAGCCGTGGTTTCCCGTGTGAATATTCAGGTAACCGTGCGCATCTTTTCCGACTATGGGTTTTGCTGTGATGTAGCTTATGGCGCCGCCAATGGCGTTTCGGCCAAATAGTGTGTTCTGTGGGCCTCTTACAACCTCAATACGCTCGAGATCGAAGATGCTCATCGCGCCGATGTAGGGGTTGTTATAGCTGACGTCGTCTTGGGATATCGATACCGCCCGCGCAACGTTGCCGTGAAAGTTATTGGTGCCGACGCCGCGGATGGTAAATCCGGCATTGATACCGTTGGCTGCGTTACGTCCAATGTTGGCCATCTGATCTAATATGTCGCTAGCTTCTGTCATGGCTCTGGAGGTTATTTCTTCACGAGACAGGGCTTGGATCGCAAGGCCAACCGATTGGATATTCTCTTCACGCTTTTGGGCGGTAACGATGACTTCTTCTATTTTTGCGGCGGCAGTAAGGGCGGAGGCGGTACTCGTTAACAGCAACAGCGCGACCGCTGATACGTTGCATGAAAGCAGAAAATGACGGGAGTTAAGACAAAAAAGTGGTCGTGTTATTTTTTTACGTATCGACATCTGCGCCTGCTTAGCCCCAAACCCACAAAAGGTGGGGTCATTGCCCCAATTCTCTTACTATACAGAGAGTATAGACGGCGATAATTGGGGGTGCGCTGGTCGATTCAGGTGGTTTTAGCGTTTATTCTAGCTCAGCTTTCAAGGTGTCGTGATCTTCACTTTTTTCCATCCATAACTCTTCTTTTGACGACAATATTTCACGAAGTTGGCGCTGCTCCTGGTGAAGGCGTGTTAGCTCGTCGCTAGGACCTTCATAGAGTTTAGGATCGGCGAGTTTTGTTTCAATATCCTTGATCTGGGAGTTGAGTTTTTCCATGTCTTTTTCGAGCTTTTTAATGGCATTTGCGATGGGTTTTAGTTTTTCCCTAATGGCCGCAGCAGCTTGTCGCTTCTCTTTTTTATCGGCTTTTGTTTCCGTTTCGGTGTTTATACTCGGTTTGTTGGTCTGCGGACGCTCTTCAGGGGTGTTATTTTCATCGTTACCCCGGTTTGCGTCGTTTAGCCATTGCGCGTAGTCGTTTAAGGTGCCGTCGAATTCCTCAACCTTGTTGTTGTCGACCAAAAAGAAGTGCTCGACGGTATTCTTGAGTAAGTGACGATCATGGGAAACGACCACGATAGCGCCTTCATAGTTTTGTAAGGCAACGGTGAGCGCGTGTCGCATTTCCAAATCTAAGTGGTTCGTCGGCTCATCGAGCAATAAAACGTTGGGTTTGTGCCAAGCGACGATAGCGAGCGCCAAGCGTGCTTTTTCGCCACCTGAAAAGTGCGTAATCGTTTCGAATGCGCGATCGCCAGAAAAACCAAAACCACCTAAAAAGTTTCGGATCTCTTGTTCGCTCGCTTTTGGCGAAATGCGTTGTAAGTGAAGAGCGCACGAGGCGTTTATATCGAGCGCCTCAAGTTGGTGCTGTGCGAAATAGCCGATTTTTAAGTGCAGCCCATCGCTGCGGTCGCCGCTTAATAGCGAAATATCGCCCGCTAGGGTTTTCATTAAGGTTGATTTTCCGGCGCCGTTTCGGCCAAGTAAACCCACGCGGGAGTTGGCGAGAATTGAAAACTCGATATTTTTCGCGAGTGGTGTACTTGGGTCGTAGCCAATACTGCCTTCGGTGATATTCAGCAATACTTGTGGCTGTTTTTCAGGGTTAGGGAATTGAAAGTGAAAAGGGGAGTCGATATGCGCGGGCGCAATTTTTTCCATACGCTCCAATTCTTTTAATCGACTTTGTGCCTGTTTTGCTTTCGTGGCTTTTGCTCTAAAACGACGTACGAAGTTTTCAATTTCAGCGACGCGGACTTGCTGTTTTTGAAATGCCGCTTCTTGCTGGGCAAAGCGTTCGGCTTTTTGTATTTCGTAGGAGGAATAATTGCCGGTATAGGATGCCAGCGCACAATTTTCGATACTGACGATATGGTCAATGACGTTATCGAGAAAGTCGCGATCATGGGAAACGATCAGCAGAGTACCTTTATATGCGCGTAACCAATTTTCTAACCAGAGCGTTGCGTCCAAATCCAAATGGTTGGTCGGCTCATCGAGCAACAAAAAGTCGGAAGGGCACATAAGTGCTTGGGCGAGGTTCAAACGGATGCGCCAACCACCCGAGAAGTCTTTTACTGAGCGATTAGAATCTTCAGCCTTGAACCCTAAACCAAATAATAATTGTTGGGCGCGAGACTCGGCGGTATAACCGTCGATGTTCTCCATATCTTCATAAAGGTGTGCGAGTTTTTCGCCGTCTGCACAGTTTTCAATATCATTTTGTATTTTACGAAAGGCTTTGTCACCATCCAGAATATATTCCAGCGCGGGCCGGTCTTTTGCGTCGACCTCTTGCCCCATATGGGAAAGTTGCCATTGTTTGGGGATCGTCCATTCGCCTTTGTCTTCGTGCAGTTCACGCAAAAATAATTTGAATAGGCTGGATTTCCCCGAACCATTTTGCCCAATAAGCCCCCATTTCTGTCCGGGGTATATCGTGAGATCGGCATCTTCTAGTAATACTTTTGTGCCGAGCTGTAGGTGAACTTGATTTAGTTGGATCATAAATGTTTTTCGTTGTTTACTGGAGCATAGCAAGGCCGGTGGTACCGTTTCAGAAACGCTGTGAATATGTCCCTATACACTTAGCTTCGGCGTCCTCGGCAGTTGCTCCTGCACTGCTCTAATTCACGCCGTCCTGGCGTTTATGCCTCAGATATTCTGAAACGGTACCACCGACCTTTCAATTGTCCAATTATCGATGCATTAGATTGTTTTTTGCCAAAAAAGAGCGCGCCCAGTTTCTTCGCTAAGTTGATAGCCTTCGAAACCAAAATCGTTGTAGGCGTTTTGTGCGATGCGATTACCTTCGAGTACTTCAAGTGTTATCTTGCAATAGTCACGTGCTTTGGCCGTATTTTCTATGGCTTGTAACAGTTGTTTAGCTATGCCGCGCCCCCGGTATTCATGTAGAACGGCCAGATCATGAATGTTAACGTTACATTTACTAGCGAAGGTGGAAACGTTTTCAAAACAATTAGAGAATCCGACCGGGGTGTCGCCATCGTAGGCTAAAAAACTAAATGCGTATGTCTTTTCGGACAGTAAGGCGATACTGCGTTGTGCAGTATTTTCTGTTAATGCCTTGCCTCCGCCCATAGGGTCAGAAGAATAGGCGATTAACTGTTGGCATAAATCAGCACGGTGTTTTGGGTTTGAAAAATCCACTGCGCATATGGTGATCTTTTTATCCGTCACGAGTATTCCTTATTTTGTCCTGTTTGCCACAAAGATGCCTCTTAGCGGTGCGGGGTGTCCTTCTACTGTGAGTGTTGGGTTATTAGGATCGAGAAAGTCTTCTAAAGACTGTGTCGTAACCCATGGTGTAATACGTTGCTCGTCCAGGGTTGTGGTGTTGGTGTCGACACAACGAACATTTTCAAACCCACATTTTGAGAGCCATGAGCATAGCGTTTGTGCGCTTGGGATAAACCACACATTATTCATTTTCGCGTAGCGTCCTTCAGGCACTAAACACGCGCCGAGTTCTCCATCGATAATGAGCGTTTCGAGTACAAGCTCACCACCAGGGCGTAGGGTATCGCGTAATTGTTTTAAATGATCCATGGGCGAGCGTCGATGATAAAGGACACCCATAGAAAAAGTTGTATCAAAGGCTTGGAGATTTTCGGGTAGATCTTGAATGCCGACGGGTAAAACATCTACAGGAGTATTTTGCAGATATTTTTTAACAACATGAAATTGCACGATAAAACGAGGAGAGGGGTCAATACCGATAACGCGACGGGCATTTTCGCCCAACATGCGCCAGCAGTGATAGCCATTTCCACAGCCTACATCGAGTACTTGTTTGTTTTCTAAAGGCGATATATGCGGTAATAAACGATCCCATTTCCAATCAGAACGCCATTCTGTATCGATATCGAGCCCGAATAAATTATACGGTCCTTTACGCCAAGGTCTTAACGCCATTAATTGGGTTTTGAGTTCACTACGTTTTTCTTCGGAACAATCATTTTCGCTACCGATGGTGACGGAATGTTTTAACTCCGTGGATGATGGCGCGATGTCAGGCAGTGCCTCAAATGCGGTCAGCCAACCTTTTAGGTCACCATAGCGCTTAAACGAAAGCTCTCGCTCGATTTGAGCCGGCAGGATGTCTGCCCAGCGGTTTAATGCCGAACCGGCAATCGATTCGATAAAGGGCGTAAAATTAATCATTATTTAAAGGCGATAAAAGATGCGAAATTAAAGCATTGAAACCACAGTTCGGTGCCTTTGTAGCCGATATGTTCTAGGCGTTGTTTGTGCGTTTCAAAACTTTCTGGGATCAGGACGTTATCAATAGCGTTACGTTTTTGTGCGATTTCTAACTCGCTGTAGCCATTGGTTTTTTTAAAGTAGTGATGCAGTTCGGTCATGAGGGTTTGGTGATGTTCATCCGAAAAAGCGAGTTTTTCTGAGACAACCAAAATACCGCCCGGCACCATACCGTCGTAAATGGTTTTCAGTAAGGCTTGGCGTTCGCTAGGGGGGATAAACTGCAATGTGAAATTTAGGACGCACACCGATGCATTTTGAATAGTGATATTGGTAATATCGTCGTGGATCAGTTCCACAGGTATTTCATTAGAATCTGCGTCAATCACTTGCTGACAACGATTGATCATGTCCTGAGAGTTATCAACCGCGATAATTTTCGTATCTGCCGCATTAATACGGTGACGCATCGCGAGTGTAGCTGCACCCAACGAACTGCCTAAGTCGTAGCATGTGGTACCGCTTTGGCAGTAACGCTCTGCTAGCTGACCAATCATGTGTACGATCGTGAGATATCCTGGGACGGATCGCTTGATCATATCCGGGAATACGTCCACCACGCTTTGATCAAAAGTGAAGTTTGCCACTTGATCAAAGGGGGTTGAGTAGAGGGTATCTTTGGGGGTGTCGGTCATGGTGTGTGGCGGGTATCAAATTTGGGGGTATTTTAGGGAAGCGGAGGGCGGGTGTATAGCTATTCTGGTGAAGGGCTTCGGGTGTGAAAGAAAGGAGCTTGTTCAGTTTTCAGGAACGCTGTGAATATGTCCCTACACACTCAGCTTTGGCATCCTCGGCAGTTGCTCCTGCACTGCTCTAATTCACGCCGTCCTGGCGTTTATGCCTCAGATGTCCTGCAAACCGAACAAGCCTCTTTCACGTCGTCGGCTTCTGTGCATTTCCCCATGCCCCCTGACCCTCTTTCCAGTAATAGTTCTACTACACTAGAAAGTACGAAAAGCAATTATTGGGCAAATGGGGATTTGTGGGCAAGATCAGGTATTCGGACCTTTCTGTGCTTGTTGCTGACGATTTCAGTAGCTTTCGCAGTACGGTAAACACAATGTTGATGAACCTTGGGGTTCTCGACGTGGAGATGGCATCTAATGGCGAAGAGGTCATCGAGAAGTGTGGCCTGAAAAGCTACGATGTGATCTTGTGCGACTACGATTTGGGCCCAGGCCGGAACGGCCAGCATGTGCTTGAGGAGCTGCGTTTTGGCAAGATGATGGCGCCTACCAGCGTCTTTATTATGGTCTCGGCTGAGGCAAGCCGGAATATTGTTATGTCTGCCTATGATTGCGAGCCAGACGATTACCTCATGAAGCCAATCACCGGCATGATGCTTGAGCAGCGCGTACATAGGCTATTAACTCAAAAAGACGTCCTTCGCCCCGTGTTCTCCGCTTTTAAAAAAGGCGATATTCAAACCGCTACCGACATGCTGATCGATCTTTCGATCGCTGAGGATCGCCATTCTGTGGCGGCGCAAAAGTTACTGGGCGAGCTGTTTATCAAGACGGGTGAATTACAGAAAGCCGAAAAGCTCTACACACGGGCATTAGAGGTGCGGCAGGTCGACTGGGCGCGCTTAGGGTTAGCCCATGTAAAACAGTTGAAGGGAGATCTGCAAACGGCGGGGGAGTACCTGCAAAAAATCGTGGAGGAAAGCCCCTTATACTTGCCTGCCTACGACGTACTGGCGGACAATTGGGACAAGCAAGGCGACAAAAAAGAGGTGCAAGAGACGATCGCGCGCGCGATCGAAGTTTCGCCCATGTCGATTTTACGGCAGAAGCGCTTAGCGAAAGTAGCGAACGAAAATGAAGATGCGGTGAGCGCGGTTGAGGCGCTTCGTAAAGCGATAAAACTTGGCAAACTGTCATGTCATGGTTCACCGCAGGATAGCTTCGATCTCGCTCGCACGGTTTCCACGGCTATGGAGAAGGATCTTAACTTACCCGCGGGTGCCATCGCGGAAGCCGTTGAAGTACTGGATTCGGTGAAAGAAGAGTTCGCTCTCAGTGATGAAGAACAGTCTCAAATCAGCCTTTTACAAGGGCGAGTGTTGGCAAATGAAGGTAAGACCGGCGCAGCACAAGAAAAACTGCGCCACGCCCTGCATGACATGTATAGCGATGAACTCGACATTGATATGGATGTGGATCGAGTCACTTTACTGCTTTCATTGGGTGAGAATGAGCAGGCTGAACAGCTATTAGAGTTCTTGCAGGAAAAGTATAAAGATGACCAACCTGCACTTGAGAAGATCGATAAATTTCTTAGTGAACCCGCAAGTGAAAGCAACCGTGAGTTGGTTGCCCAGGTTAACCGTGAAGGGATTGATTTGTACAGTGTGGGCGACTTTGATCGCGCGCTGGAATACTTTGAGCGGGCGCGTAAGCTCTTTCCAAAACATGTGGGTATACAGCTCAACATTGTGCAGTCGCTCATTGGCAAAATGAAAGCGGACCCTGAAAACGATCAGCTACAAGAAGAGTGTCATTCGACATTGATCCTCGTCGAGAGCTTGGTCGATAAACATCACCCTCAATTCGGCCGTTTTTCTCGTTTAAGACGGCGTTCTGAAGTGTTTCTTCGATAGAATCATATTAATTTAAGTGTGCATCGGGAGCTGACTATGTCGGACAAAAAAGAAGACAATATAGATTTTTCATTGGTTATCGCATCCAGCGTGCACGATATGAAAAACTCTATCGGCATGTTACTCGCGTCATTAGAAGGGGTGATTCAAGATACGCCTCCCGCAAATGATGAGCAGTCCAAGCGCTTTAGTACGCTCCATTACGAGGCGTCGCGGATTAACAGTGAATTGATTCAGTTGCTGACCATCTACCGTATGCAGAACCAGTTTTTACCGGTTCAAATTGATGAACACTATGTGATTGATGTGCTGGAGGATCAAATTGCCCGCAATCATACCTTGCTCGAAACCGGGGGCGTGGAGCTGAAGTTTAGCTGTTCTGAAGATCTGCATTGGTATTACGACGACGATCTTATCGGCAGCGTCGTGCACAATATTTTTGTTAATTGCATTCGTTACACCAAGTCAGCCATTGCCATTCACGCCGAGATCGTTGATGAGCATCTCTGTATCTCCGTAGAAGATGATGGCCCAGGTTACCCTGATCATATGCTAGAAAAACCATCGAACCTGGTGGAGGAAGCGGAGGTTAGCCAAGGGAATACCCATCTCGGTTTGTATTTCGCGGAGCAAATTGCCGCTATGCATACGCAGAAAAATCGTCATGGTTACATTAAGTTGGAAAATGGTGGGCAGTTGGGTGGTGGTGTTTTTAAACTCTTTATTCCTTAGGTTGTTTTCCTTCCGTTGATCTTATCAGAGCGCTTCTGTGATCTTTCCTGCTGTCATCATTTCGGGCTACTCTATTCTTACGTTTAAATCAGTGCTTCCCTAGGTAAACCGGCTATGCTCATGTAGAATGCGCGGCCCGTATGCACCTAATAAATACCCAATCTTGCATACACTCCAGATGGCGTCCGCAACAATTTTGCACCACGCATTCAAAATCTGATTTTATTAAAAACACCGTGTTTACTAGGGCGTAAGCACGCTGATGTATAGGAATGTTATGTTATTACACTCAACAAAAAACGACTGGCTGGGCAATATTCGTGGCGATACGCTTGCTGGTTTGGTGGTGGCGCTCGCGTTAATT
Source organism: Agarilytica sp. (assembly GCA_045430345.1). Classification (GTDB taxonomy): domain Bacteria; phylum Pseudomonadota; class Gammaproteobacteria; order Pseudomonadales; family Cellvibrionaceae; genus Agarilytica. The sequence goes on from JAILXT010000001.1 coordinate 460,274, forward strand.
CCTGAAGCGATTGCATTTTCAATTATTGCAGGTGTAGATCCGAAAGTTGGCTTATATGCTTCGTTTTGTATTGCGGTAATTACTGCCTTTATTGGTGGCCGTCCTGGCATGATCTCGGCGGCGACAGGTGCAATGGCTTTGCTGATGGTGACCTTGGTTAAGGATCACGGTTTACAGTATTTGTTAGCGGCGACACTGCTGACAGGTGTTTTCCAGATCATCATGGGCTACCTCAAGCTTGGTAGTTTGATGAGCTTTGTATCCCGATCTGTTGTCACGGGCTTTGTGAATGCTCTGGCTATTTTGATCTTCTTGGCACAGTTGCCAGAGCTGACTGATGTTACATGGCACGTATACGCCATGACCGCTGCTGGTCTTGCCGTTATCTATTTATTCCCGCACTTTCCTTATGTCGGTAAAACGGTGCCTTCTCCTTTGGTTTGTATCATCATGATTACCGCGCTCAATATGTCCCTCGGTTTGGATATCCGCACTGTGGGCGATATGGGTGAACTACCAGACACCTTACCCATATTTTTATGGCCAGATGTGCCGTTTAACTTTGAAACCCTATCGATCATCTTTCCGTACGCTGCTGGTCTTTCTGTAGTGGGTTTACTTGAGTCTTTAATGACGGCGACGATTATCGATGATTTGACCGACACCCCAAGTGACAAGAACCGTGAGTGTAAAGGCCAGGGTATTGCGAATATTGGGTCTGGCTTACTTGGTGGTATGGCCGGTTGTGCCATGATTGGTCAGTCTGTTATCAACGTGAAATCTGGGGGGCGGGGGCGTTTATCTACCTTGATCGCGGGCTCCGTCTTATTGATCTTGGTGGTATTTATCAGTGATTGGGTCTCTCAGATCCCCATGGCGGCCTTGGTGGCCGTGATGATCATGGTCTCTATCGGGACATTTGATTGGGGTTCTTTAGTGAATTTGAAGCGGTACCCCTTATCGGCCAATGTCGTTATGATATCCACGGTGGTTGTGGTGGTTTGGACCCATAATCTCGCCTTGGGCGTTTTTGTTGGTGTGCTGTTAGCGGCCTTATTCTTTGCGAATAAAATCAGTCACTTTATGTATGTTGAAAAAGAGATGGATGATAGTGGCGACGTGCGGACCTACGTCTTCCACGGCCAGATATTCTTTAATTCAGCCGATAAGTTTATACAGTCTTTTGATTTTAAAGAGGTTGTATCCAAGGTTGTGATCGACCTGAATCGCGCCCACTTTTGGGATATATCCGCTGTACATGCACTGGATATGGCGGTGATCAAGCTGCGGCGAGAAGGCGCAGAAGTTGAAGTGATAGGATTGAACGAGGCGAGTGACACCATTATCGACCGCTTTGGTATTCACGATAAGCCTGAAGAAATTGAAAAAGTAATGGGGGGCCACTAATGACGAATAATAACGTGGTATTGGCATGCATCGACGGTTCTTCCGTCCGTGAATCTGTATGTGATTATGCCAGCTGGATCGCAAAGAAAGTCGAAGCACCACTGACGTTACTGCATTCAATAGAGCACTCACAGACGGCACCCGTCAGTGACTACTCTGGTGCAATCGGCCTAGGGACTCGTGAAGAGTTACTGGAAGAGCTGACGGAAGTTGAACAAAGCCGTAGTCGCTTATTAATTGAGAAAGGGCAGGACATGCTTCGAGGGGCTCAAGAGCGTGTGATGGCCTCAGGGATAGAAGCGCCTCAGCTTTGTCAGCGCCATGGGACCTTATCTGAGTCGCTTATTGACCTGGAAGAGAGTACACGAGTCTTGGTACTGGGGATTCGTGGCGAACACCATGAAAACCAAAGTGGCATCAGTACGCAGCTAGAATCCATTATTCGCTCGTTACATCGCCCCATTCTGGTGGTGAACAAAGAATATACCGAGCCGAAAAAAATCATGCTGGCATACGATGGCAGCGACTCGTGTAAAAAAGCATTGGATATGGTGGCCTCAAGTGTTCTGTTCAAGGGTATTCCTTGTCACTTGGTCCATGTTGGTGACCAAGGAGAGTCTTTACTGAATGACGCGGCGAAGGTGTTAAGGGAAGCCGGTGTTGAGGTAACAACCATTGCCTTGAGTGGCAAAATTGATGAGGCGTTAACGGCCTATCAAGCTGAGCAAGACATTGACCTAATGTTGATGGGTGCGTTTAGCCATAGCCGCTTTCGTGGATTGCTACTTGGTAGCTTTACCGAAAAAATGTTGAAGAAGACAAACAAGCCTTTACTCCTGTTAAGGTAGTTTAAATACCGGTAGTTATATGTCGCCAGAATCCTTATGTGTGGTTCTGGCGGCGCTATCGCCCATCTAAAGCCTTTTGGCTCCCGCCTTTTTTTGGCAGAATACCCCCCAAACGATAACAACCTATAAAAATTACTCGCGCAATTCGGCTAGTTGCGTTTTCTCTTGGGGGGAAAATGATTCAATCTACCGCAAATTTTTTCACCGGTATTATGCAGCGCTGGTTGCCCGATGCCTTTATCTTCGCCGCTATTATTACGCTTATTGTCTTCGTCGGGGGTATGCTCGGTGGCGGTCACTCGCCGGTTACCATGGCGAATTATTGGGGAGACGGCGTCTGGAATTTATTGACCTTCTCGATGCAGGTGACGGTCACCTTGGTGGCGGGGCATATTCTTGCGCAAACACCGATGGTGAAGTCTATTTTGCAAGCGGTGGCATCGCTTGCGAAAACGCCGTCCCAAGCGATCATGTTGATGACCTTTATCGCGCTAATATGCTGCTGGGTGAGTTGGGGCTTCGGCTTAATTGCGAGTGCGTTATTGGCAAAAGAAATTGCCAGCCGCATTAAGGGGGTTCATTACGCCTTACTTGTTGCTTCTGCTTATTCTGGGTTATTGATTTGGCATGCAGGTTTATCGGGTTCTATTCCCTTAAAAATCGCAGTGTTGGATGGCGGCGTGATCAGCGAGTTAATGAATGGACAATCGATCCCTGTCAGTGAAACGATTTTCAGTATGCCCATTATTATTATTTGTGTGGCACTGCTGGTAACTCTTCCTTTCGTGAACCGGCTGATGATGCCGGATGAAAAAGATGTTGTTGAACTAGATCCTTCTATCTTCAATACCCGCGAACAGCCGCAACTTGATAAATCTAAAATGACGCCTGCGGAGCGCTTGGAAAATAGTATGGCTATTTCGCTCTTACTGGGATTATTAGGCGGCACGTATTTAGTGAGTTATTTCGTAGAAGGTGGAAAATTAAGCCTTAATACGATTAACCTTATTTTTCTGGTGCTTGGTATTTTACTTCACAAAACCCCAGCAAATTATTTGCGCGCGCTTAACGATGCGATCTCGGGTGCGGCCAGTATTGTTTTACAGTTTCCACTTTATGCTGGGATCATGGGTATGATGGTCGGTTCTGGTTTAGCTATGTCTGTTTCTGAATGGTTTGTCAGTATTTCTAATACAACAACTTTCCCACTGTTTACATTTCTAAGTGCGGGAATAGTGAATTTCTTTGTGCCATCTGGTGGTGGTCAGTGGGCCGTGCAAGCGCCTATTGTATTGCCTGCTGCTGAGGCCTTAGGCGTGCCGTTAAATCAAGCGGCGATGTCTGTAGCGATGGGGGATGCTTGGACTAATATGGTACAGCCTTTTTGGGCCTTGCCTTTACTTGGCATTGCGGGCCTGAGTATTAAAGATATTATGGGATATTGCACAGTTTGTTTGCTGTGGTCAGGTTTGGTGATGAGCTTGGGGTTGATGTTTTTATATTAAAACAGCAACGAGAAAAATAACCGGTAGGGTTTTACTCCTTTCGAATGCTTCTAAAGAGTGAGATAGAAAAATTAAAGTTTAGCGTGTGGGGGAGATTCAAAAAACGTCGATTCAGGTCCCGCCATGGATGGCTTTATGCGTTTGTTTAACTTCCCGCGAAAGGGTAAACGGTTCGAAGGCGCAATTTATTACCCTGTCATTTTTAAAAATAAGCTTTTTTGCCTTTTCTATGTAAGCCGTTATTCAACACACGTAACACATGAAACCAAGACGTGCCGCCCGGTATGTTCACTGCGTATTGGCCGGGGGTGTTGGTCTCGTCGGCTCATGGATTTGTACAAAATATTTTCTTTTAAAATCGTTTTGCGTTCGTGTGCCGCAGGATACATATGATTATCTAGGCCGCCGTCTGCGATAAAATTGTCGGTGTCTTTTAGTATGGAATGCACGTGTAGTAATTCATGTAATAAGGCATCCGCAGGTGAGGCGACACAAAAAGGCACTTTGGTCGCACACTTGTCGTAAAACTTCAATTTTGCGCCTGACCTTGGGTCAAAATAAACGGCGACTTCATTTACATGTACTCGCGATCCTTTTACATCCGTTTGAAAGGTATGAGGTGCATATTTTAATTGCCATTCTTCTTCCGCAAGAGATTCTATCAAGGCAGTTGCTTCAGGGTGGGTCGAATAATAATCGGCGAGAGATTGCATGTCTGCCGCAATGGTGTGCGGGTCGTCGGATTGCCCCTCAAAATGTGAGGCGAGTATTGATTGAATTTTTTTACTGCTCTCTTTGTTGACCGGCGTGGTGTAACTTTCTAATTCGGGGGTAAAACGCTTATGCTCATGAAGGGGGGCGACCATACTGTTTTGCGGCACCATGTTGAGTGTCGATTCGCGCGTTTCCGAAAATGCGGCACCGGCATTTACGCCCATGGCTAAGAACATTATGGGCAATAATTTTTTGCGTCTTCCGTTTCCGCTTTCATCTATTGGCGCCCGTCGGTCAGCTTTGAGTTTAATACTGTGTTTAGCTGCGTAGGCGGTAAGCCGTTGGAAGTAGGATGGATCTTCTTCGACGAGTTTTGGCGAGTGTATGTAGTGTCGTTGGCCGTTGATGATGCATGAGTGAATAGGGTGTACGGAGGCGCTTTTGTGTCGTCTCGGGAACAGTGACTGACAAATATCAGTCCAGGCATCTAAGGTGGTGAATTGGCTCATCTGTTACTGCACCAGATCGCTTACACTTTGTGACGGAACGCCTCTGGTCGGTTGCGATAAAACAGGGGGAGGCCGTCGCTATTTAGGGCTCTGTCTTCAAGCTCTTAGATTAACAATAGCAGTCTGGCGCGTGATACGACGGACGATTTAGTTTGCAGCGGTATCGTTTTGATCGAATATGGTTATAAGGTGGTGTGATATGGCGGTTCTAATAGCTCAGGGTTCTAGATGACTGGGTGCATCAGGGGTGACGGGTTCAAAAATATCCCCGAATAGGCTGTGTAAGGTCAGTTTTTGTTGGGATTTCTTGTCGTCGGTAACGTCTTGCCAGGGCACCACGTATAAGATCTTGGGCAACTCTGTATTCCCTTTAATGATGGTGGTCTCCAGCTCAATCTTGTCTTCCGCGTAGCTTAGTTGCGCCAAAGTAATGGAATATACTGAGATAAGCACATGAAGCAAATGGTTACGAAGCACGGATAGAAAGCGGATTCTTATCATCATTATTGCTCCAAAGAATACTTCAACTGATCGACCCAGTCTTTCGTTTTTTGGTCGTCAGGGACCAGTTTAAGATAGCTGTTATAGTACGCGTAGGCTTTATTGATGTCTTGAAAATACACATCATATAGAAGTGCGATATTGTAATGCGCTTCGGCGAATTTTTTATTGAGCGTTACTGCAAGTAAATATTCAGTTTCGGCCTTTTGATACGCTTTTTGTTCGATCGCGATTAACCCGAGTATGTTATGAACTTCTGCAACCGTATTATTAATTGAAAGCGCTTGCTGTGCAGTGTTATTGGCTAAATCTACACGTGCGAGTAGTAAATAGTTGGTGGCCAAATTGATTTTAATACCCAAGTGATTGGGGTATTTTTTGTCGAGTTTTTGCAGCGCTTTTAACGATTTTTTATACGCCGCTTTATCGAATGTGTTTAACGCCTTTTCATAGTATTCCCTATCGATAGGCGAGAGTGTTGATACAACGGCGGTGGGGGTTTTTGTTGTGGGTTGCGTTGTTTGAGGCCCAGGACTCTCACAACCTGTAAATATAAGTGATCCTGTTATGAATAGTGCGAATATGGCGAGTTGTCGAAGTAATTTTTGCATGATCATGATTACCCTCTATACGCGCTAACTTTACCGCGTCGCATGTAGCGAACGGGGAAAAGTTTTTCTAAGTGGTTAAAGCTACGGTCGATCCACTTATCGTGGGTGCCATCCTGGGTTCTTGCCATATTTGTTTCATAAAACTCGATGGCTTTCTCCTCAAATGGGAAGGCTTGATCTTCGAGTAGAATTTCGTACTGTTCTAGCTCATCGTCATTCAAGTTCTTTGGTCTTTCTGAATCGAGAAGAGAAGCGCTAAATTGAAGGTAAATTTCGCCGATAGCGTTTGTGGCCTCAGTAGTAATTTCTTGTACGCCATACGCAGAGGCTTGGCCGTACAACTTAACCGAAGCTTGCATGGCGGTTTTTTTCAGCTTTAGGTTTTTCGCGATGGGTTCAACCAGCTTACGGCGTTGAAACTCGGTGCGTTTCTGGTGCGCGAGGGCTAAGGTGGTGGTTGACGCGATAAAGGTTGTGCGGTCTGTTTTCACCCGTTTCGTGGCTTTTTGGTCGTCCCGTCGAATACGGTTTTGCCAAAAATATTGTTTTTGACGGTCGCCTTTCTTTCCATATAGTTCGGTTAATGCGTACATTGCTTCAATGTTTTGGGCATACGGCGTTTTATACGTGTGAGCATAATCCCGGTATGCGCGAATCGCGGCGTCGGTATCCTTTTTACTGCGATAGAGCTCAGCTGCTTGCCAAAGTGCGGCCATTTTAACTTCCATATTATTTTCCAACTTGGCGATTTTTTCGAACTCTTGGGCGGCTTTTCCTTTTTGGTCTGAATTTAAATACGCTACTGATAGCTTTTTAGAAACGTCATTTTTACGCGGGTGTTTGGGATAGCGTTGCTGAAATTCTTGAATAAGTACGACCGCTTGATTCCATGTTTTATTTTGCATCGACATAGCAATAGCGTCATATAGGCCTGTTGCTGCGAGCTTTGATTTGGGTGAAATGCGAACGATTCGGGTGAAGTGGTTCAGAGCAATGTCTAACACACCGTCTTTTTGGGCCTGTTCACCTTGGCGGTATATTGCCAGTGCGACACTGTCTCTAATCGCTGAAGCTTCTTTTCGTTTGGTATATTTTGAGTCTAAAAGTTCAAGGTATACCGCTTCAGCATCTGCGTAGTGTGCTTGGGCTAGGTAAGCACGGGCTTTTATTTTGTCGGCGTTAAAGTGGGTGAGGGCGCTTGCAGAGTCAGGAATGCTATTCGCGATTTCTATCGTTTTAGCATAGTTCGTTGCGACGAATGCCCGTTGCGCTGCGTTGGTCGCGATCGACTCTGAACGCTTGTCCGAGGGATACAATTCAATAAATCGTTGTGAATAATTGAGGTGATCATTCAGAAACTGTGATTTTTCGCTTTGCGAGCGCGCTTTGTCCATTAACTCACTTGTTAGGACGATGCTCGAGTACGCAGATTTTTTATCGAGGATGATGTCGCCATCGAATGCTGCGAGGCTGAAATATTTAAGCGCTTGTGGTTTTTGGTTCGCGGTTAGTAATAGCTCAGCATATAGAGAGTTCATGTGATCTTTCGACGCATAGGCGGCGAAATGGGTTAGATACCGGGTGTACCAGTGTTTTGCCTGTTCGAGATCGGTTGTTTTCTTTTTCTTTTGGTAGCGAGCGTGAAAATACGAGCTAACCTGAGTTAAATAGGTACGCAGGTGTTCTTGTGTATCTTTGTATGTCGCACTGTCATCAACCTGTTTCCAATAATTGGCGCGAGGGTTGTAGCGTGTATAGTAGTTTTCGATCGCTTGGTAGAGCCGTGTGGTGAACCCGCCCTTGCGCCAAGCCGCGATAACCATTTGTTCCGCGATGGGCGTGTCTTTGCCATTTTTATGGGTGTTGGTATATTCCTCAAGCACCGTCGCAGCATCTGAGTATCGTTCTTGTTTGAGGTAAATCTCGCTGACGGTGGTATAGGTTTTATAAATATATTTAAAGCCACTTCGCTCCTCAAAGTATTGTTGGATCGACATTTGCTCCTGCTGATGAGAGAAGGCGAGCCCCAGCGCGCGAAAGTACTCATCAAATTGAGATTTGTCGGCAGGGGTGAGACCGTCATAGTCTTCGAATGAATGAAACTCAATGGCGTCGACGTAGTCGTCAAGGGCTTCTAGGTAGAGCTGTTGTTTGTAGCGTGTCCATCCTCGTTTAAATAGTGATTTCTCGTAGAATTTTTCACTGCCTGGTGCGAGTACTACTTCCGTATACGCATCTTCAGCGGTGATATAGTCACTTCGAGCGAAAGCGCGTTCAGCAATACGAAACTGTGCTTCTGGGTAATAGAAAGAGCGCCTAAATGTCGCGGCAAGGACCTCTAGTGTATCTATGGATTTTTCGTATTGACCTGCTCGATCGTAAGCTTGTGCCAGTTGGTATAACACTTTGTCGTTATTCTTTGCCTTCGGATAGTCCCTTAATGTGGTCTCCAATAGTGTAATGGTTCTTTGCAAGGAGCTTTGTACTGCGGCACTTTGAGGCTTGTCACTATCCGTATCGTCTGTTAACGAATTACTCAGTTCGAGCTCTAGCTGGGCCAAACGCGTCAGCGCTTTTTGGCGAGAGGTATCGTTGGAGGACGCGCCTTCAACGTAAGAGCGATAGGCTTTTCGAATATCATTCTGAGTTTTTTTTGTCAGTGAGGATGATTTTTTTTTCGGGGTGTTGTTAGTTTTCTTTTCTTTCGTGGTTGTTTGTTCTTTTGATGAATAATCAATATCCGCAAGTGTTGGGCCTGCACTGGATTCTTCAGTTGTGCTACAGCTATAGAGCACGCCGAGTAGAACAACGAATATTCCAGATTTGATGAAAAGTGTGGGGCGCTTAAGTGCGTTATGGGGCGTCATACAGTTTCGCTAATCCATATTGTGATTGGCTTAAATAGCTTTTGATATTTTCTGATTTTACTTGTAAAGCGCCAATGATCTTTGTCGCGAGGTGCCGGTTTAATTTGGCCTTTAGTTTATGAATTTTTTTCTGCGTGGAGGTATGACTTTGCTCGATATCCAGTTCATTCAACATTTGGTGGGTTTGCTTCTCAATATCGGGTAATAGCGCCAACATATCTGGCAGGATGGGCGCGCTGAGGTTTTCCCGAATAGCGGTGATCTGCGCATTCAGTTCACGGCTTCGTATTTCATAAAATGCGATGGCTTCTGCGTAGCCTGCGGCAGCTTGGTCAATATTGTCCATGCGGTTGTATGTGTAGGGAACGAGTAAGTACGACTCCAACGAGGGCAATTCGCTATTCACAAGGGTTTGGAGGCGACTGAAGGCATTAATCGCTCCGGGAAAGTCTTTTTGGGATAATGCACATAAACCAATACCATGCAGTGCGCGGTTCATATATTGACTGTCTAGGCTGACCCGGCGGAAGGTATTGCGAGCATTTCGGTAAAACTCGTTTTGGAGTTGGGAGTAGCCCAGTATTAAAAGCAGGCGATTGTTGATTTCTTTTTGGCTTTCCGGCGCGTTTTGTTGAAGCGCTTCTTCAATGGCAATCTGAGCGTCGGTCCACCAACCTTGGCGGATATGTGCTGTCGCAATATTTAATCGGCTGTGACCGTAGAACTCCGATTCGGGCGCTATCTTTTCGTATATTTTAAGGGCTTCTCGGTGCTTCTTTTGTTTTTGAAGCGTAATCCCAAAAAGGAGCGTAGCGTAATCGCGTTCGTTTTTAGTGAGCGGCTTGCTAGATTCGATGGAGGTGAGGTGTTTGATGGATTTGTCGATATGATTTTGAGAAAAGTAATATTCGGCTAATAGGTAATGTATTTTAGATTGGCTAAAATATCGGCCGTTATCCAACCCATGTTTTGCCAAGCTATCGGCACTTTTCCATATGTTGTGCTTTAATAGTTGCGCCAAAAAAATGGGCATTTCTCGACTGTCTATATGCTTTTTAATTAAGGGAAAGTTAGCAAGAATTACAGCGTTGGCGAGAGCATGTTGATTGTTGCTGACCAAATTAACAACCGTGCTTTTAAGTGCCTTAACAGAGCGTTTAATGTAGAAGGTACCTTTAAGCTCCTTTGCAGCCTCTTGGTAGTAGAGGTGAGAAAGATCTGCGACTTCTTTTTGAAGTTTCTCAAATTCGTTTTGGTTGCGTGTGTTTGTGCCTGAGTGTGATGTAAGGGATAACGATATGAGGAGCACGACCGCGGATAGAATCAGCAATGTTTTCCATATATGCAGGGTGTTCAAGAGTGTGGGACGATATCCGCTCATCGGCATATTTATCATTATCTGAACTGGGTATATGTGTCGCGACAGTGTTCAATAGTTGCGCGTAATTTAACATTGAGCGCCAAGCCTGTCTATTTAGGCTTAGCGCTCAATATCGTGTAGAAGGCTGGCGTTGCCTTAGCTGAGCTGGTAACTGAAGACGCCTTCCTCATCCACACCAATATGCACTTTATTGATTTCTTCTCCATTGGCCATACGAGACAGGCATTCGCCTGCGAGCGCAGGGAGCATTGTGCGCGTCAGGATGTTTTCGATGTTTCGAGCGCCCGTTTCTACTGCTTGGCTACGTGCAACGATATGCAGCATGACATCTTCGTCGTAAGTAAATTCAGCGCCGTAGTGCTCTTTAACCCGTTTTTCGATCTTGTTCATATTGAGCTTGCATATCTTCATCAGGTTCTCATCATCCAGCGGGTAGAAGGGGATGACGGTGGTGCGGCCAAGAAATGCGGGCTTAAAGTAGTTGAGCAGCTGAGGTTTGAAGTTTTCGAGTAAGGTTTCTGGGTCTGGTTTCTCTTCAGAAGAAGCGATCATCGCACGTAAATGCTCTTCTGCAGCATTGGAGGTCATGATGATTACGGTATTTTTAAAGTCGATATCACGGCCTTCACCGTCTTTGATCGTGCCTTTATCGAACAGGTTATAGAATACGTCCTGCACTCCTGGGTGGGCTTTTTCCATTTCGTCTAGCAGTACAACACTATATGGCTTACGACGAACGGCTTCCGTTAATACGCCGCCTTCACCATAACCTACATAGCCGGGAGGGGAACCTAAAAGCATAGAAACTTTGTGCTCCTCTTTAAACTCCGACATGTTGATGACGGTAATGTTTTGTTCGCCGCCGTAAAGAATGTCCGCTAAAGCGAGTGCGGTTTCAGTTTTACCAACACCACTTGACCCCACCATAAAAAATACACCGATAGGCTTGCGAGGGTCAGTGAGCCCCGCGCGCGAGGTGCGAATAGATTGGGCAATGGCTTCAAGTGCATGGGGTTGGCCGATAACACGTTCGCCCATATGGTCTTGAAGGTTTAAGATTGAACCGATTTCGTCCGATACCATTTTACCTACGGGGATACCGGTCCAGTTGGCTACAACTTCCGCAATGGCCTGGCTATCGACATTTACCTGAATCATTGCCGTCGTTTTTTGAACACCTTCGAGTTGTTCCATTAAACTGTGTAGTTTTGACTTAACGGACTCACGCTCGTCGTCAGAAAGTGCTTTCGGTGAGCCTTCTTTTGCTAGCGCTTCGTCCGTCATTCGCTGAGCATGAAAATCATCTTCGATCTGGGCTTGTAGATCGTGGATCTGAGAAACGAGGCCTTTCTCTTCATCCCATTGGGCTTCTTGTGTGACTAATTCCGCTTCGAGCGCGACTTTCTCTTCTTTTAGTTCGGCGATCCGATCTTCGCAATTACCGAGTGTGGCATTTTCGCGTTCTAGGGAGGTAATGGTTGTTTCGCATTGGGTGATGCGTCGTCGCGTATCTTCTACTTGTGCGGGTGTAGCACTTTGACTTAATGCAACACGGGCGCAAGCGGTGTCGAGCAAGCTGACGGATTTATCGGGGAGTTGTCGCGCGGTTATATAGCGGCTAGATAGTTTGACCGAATCGACGATGGCTTCGTCCATGATGCGAACGCGATGATGCGTTTGTAGCATCTCCGACATTGCGCGCATCATATCGATGCCTTTCTCAATACTGGGTTCTTCGATTTTCACCACTTGGAAGCGGCGTGTCAGAGCGGGGTCGCGCTCAAAGTATTTTTTGTACTCGGCCCAAGTGGTTGCGGCGATTGTGCGTAACTCTCCACGGGCTAACGCTGGCTTGAGTAAGTTTGCGGCATCGCCTTGACCTTCTTTACCGCCTGCACCGATAAGGGTGTGGGCTTCGTCGATAAACATAATGATGGGGTCGGGGGACGATTTAACTTCCGCAATCACCGATTTTAATCGATTTTCAAATTCGCCCTTAACACTTGCTCCTGCTTGTAATAAACCAAGGTCCAAACTTCTGATCGTAACGCCGCGTAATGGTTCTGGCACGTCGCCAGAGGCGATACGCAAGGCAAAACCTTCTACAACCGCAGTTTTACCAACCCCGGCCTCACCGGTAAGAATGGGGTTGTTTTGACGACGGCGAATCAGAATATCAATGATTTGTCGTATTTCTTCATCACGACCAAGTACGGCGTCGATCTTGCCTTGCTTGGCGGCTTCGGTAAGGTTAACGGTATATTTATCAAGAGCAGGGCATTTACTTGGGGCGCCTGTTGGGGCATCTGCAGTAGCGGCACTTCCTTCTGAGGAGAGATTACCTGCATTTGCAGATTCCGCGGTCGTGCCCACGATAGAGCGAACGACATCACGTAAAGATTCGGGGGGGATTTTACTCAGTTGCCCTGAGGTGATGTTGGTTGAGCGGCGCAAATTCTCATCTAATAATAACGCGGCCAAAATATGGGCTGATGTCGCGATGCCATGGCCGTATTCCACAGACGCCAACATCCACGCGTTTTTTGCGATATCGACAATGGTCGGTGAAAGCGAGGGTGCGCGTGAATTGCCTGATTTTATATTATCAAGCTCGCGATTAATTTCTTGCGCAAACTTACCAATATCAATATCAAACTTATCGAGTACCGCTTGTAGGTCGCTGTCTTGAACTTCAAATATTTTTAATATCCAGTGTTCGATTTCGACATTGTAATGTGTTCGCGAAACACAAAGCCCCGCTGCGCCTTCCAGGGCAATCCGGCAAGGTTCGTTAAGTCTACCAACGAGTGATTTAAGATCGATATTGATCATGCTAGGTCCTTATTTTGTGTTGATCTAATTTAATTTTTTTGATGAGACGAGAATATCGAGCCTCTCATCTTTATCGGTATTTGTTTTTGGTTTACCAGACAGCCATGCGTTCCACGCCAGCGTGGGTGGGTTTTCTTTATCCAGTGATATTTTATTGGGCACGTCTGCGCGATCGACTTCGATCATAAAGTCGAAGTCATTATCGGTATTCATATAGCTTTCGACCATTTCGTTAAGCGCGCGAAGGGCGCCAGTGCCGGGCGCAAACTTTTGAAATTGATCTTTATTTAGTGGGCCGATTTTGATACGCGTTTTTCCTTGAGCGAACCAACCTTTTCGTCCAAGCATGGCTGACTTCCCTAAGCATGCGTTCTGGCCTTTTTTATTACCTCGCCACGGGAGTCGGGTACGTACATCGTCGATAAGCTCCTGCCACTGCCCCATAAACCCCTCTAGTTTCGCGGGGACGCCGAAATAGTGCGCGATCATTTGCTCCAAACCCGTCGCGGTTTTTACTTGTTGGGTATATAAACCACTGAAATAAATGAGGGATTCGTCACGTAGGCTTTGGCGATTACGTAAGCTTTCAGTGCCCAGGCCGAGCAGACTTAGTAGCGCTTGGGTATGGGTACAATCTTTTGTTTTATTGGCCTGATGTAATTTACTGCGTTCGTATTCCAGGGGTAAGTGATACTTTGCCGAGGCCTGAAAAAATAATGAGGTGGTTCTATGGTTGAATAGATCTAAAAACTCGGCGAGCGAATCGTCTTTTTGTTTAAGGCGCTGTAGGATGAGCTCGCTGTAATGAAAGGGCATAACCCCCATTGATCCCGTGAGGCCTATAAAATTAACCGCCATCGACCACTGTTGTTTATCGGCTTTGGAAATCGATTGTACTTCGGTGTTTGGAAATCCTAGGCGATGATCGGATGATATTCTTACAACTTCTCGGGACGGTGGTGAGAACCGAGCGATCGGGTGATTGCTGGAAATATGGTTGCTCGCTAACGCGTTCTCCGAAAGTTGCTCGGTGTTCATCGCGCTCAGTTTTCCCGAGAACGCGGCGGCACGTTCAAGCAGCCTGACGGCTTGAACAAAAGAAAAGTCTTCTGGGTTGGCGGCCAGCCGCTCAATTATAGAAGTACCTGTTCGCCGGCTCGAGGTGGGCATTTTTTCAAATAACCTTCTTTGTTGTTAATTTTGACCAATACGCGTGTAAACGAGTTGATCGTGCAGTAGAGCGCAAAGAAATGCTCTAGTACGGATGCGTATAAGAAACTGCTGCTGCCGGTAAGGAGTGCATCATTGAGTACCACTTCAACTTCTATACCGCGACACATCGTTGCGTGACCATCGATATTAAGTGGCGCACTGATGTGCCGTGTGTTGACAGACATGATGGAATCTACCAGTCCTTTAGATACTGATGAGTCTTTAAAATCATACAGCCGTAAAATTTCTTTTAGCGCATTAGTTGCGCTTCCTCCGCCGGTAAGTGACAGGCTGTTTAGGTTTAAGTGCGATATGAGTCGCCAGCGTGCATTGTTTCGCAGCGGTGGCCGTACTGTTTTTGTTGGCTGAGTAATGAAACGAATTTTTTCACAAGGTGGCGCATTGTCGACACACTGTAATTTGGGATGTTCTAAGTTGTAGGGCAGCTTCGTTGGTTGGTCGCGGTTGCTACACGTCAGGTCTAGGCTAAGGGTGCGATCTTCGGGGATGTTCGGATTAAAGGCCAAATCCACCAGGCTCAGGAATACATCGGTGCCATCATCACGTTCCTGATAACCGAGTTTGGCATTTTTACGGGACGCTAACCAAAATGCATGATCATCATTGTCTTGGTGCTCGTGGGTAAGGCCGTAGAAGGGTAAAAATTCTTTATGTTCGCCGGAAGGCGTGGATGCGTTTACCTTATCGACTGAGTAGACCTCAAACCCCGCTGGCCTACGTGCATCAGGAATAATTTGATACTCCAATTCGGTATGGTCTAACCTAATCGGATCTGCGCGATGCTTAAATAAATTGATTGCCGGTCCACAGCCAAGGACGAAATTTTCTTCATTGATGTTGTGTTCAAGTTCAACATCAGCGTTCTCGAGATAGACGTATAAGTCGAGTTTACCTTCTGTATCTTCCGGGATCTGAGACTTCAGGTTCGTAAAGTCTAAGAACATAAATTTTTCTGGGAAAACGAAAAACTCAGTTAATAAGCGATACCCGATAAACGATGTAGGTGGATAGGGGAGTAAGCCATCTTCTTTATCAAAGCCGACCGCTTGAATGGTGTCGGCCGCTAAATGGACTGGCGGAGAACCTTGATCCGGCGCGGATAATACGAGCCCAACGTTTTGACTCAGGAGGGCGTGATAAAGAGGGTGTATATGCTGAGATTGCCCTCGCAAATAAAACCGTAGATTATCGAGGTCGATTTCCGGGAAGGTAATGTCCGGTGAAAACGTTTCCAGTGAAATTTTAAGAACGCCGCCAGCGCCTTTCATTTTCGCTGAACCAGGCGTGGTGAATGGGCGACCAAGTATTTGAGCGTTGGTTACGGTAATTGGGTAAAGCTCTACATCACTGCTTAACGTGAAGCGGCAGTGCTCACCTTGAAAATGCTCTGTTTCTAGTAATGAGTGGCGATCGATTTTAAACTTAGCGTCTAGCTGTTCCTTATCTGGTGTGAACTGTGTAATGGCCATAGAGGGGATGGGGCGCTGGTAGTGCGGAAATACTACACTTAGTATTGCATCCGTTAGCTCTGGGAAATCATCATCAAGTTTATGTTGAATCCGTGAATTCAGGTACGCGAAACCTTCAACTAACCGAGAGACGTGTGGATCTTCGATTGTGTCTGTATTGATGCCGAGACGGCCTGCAATTTTAGGGTGTTCTTTGGAAAATTCCGCACCCATCTGACGAATAAACGCCAGTTCCTTTTCGTAATAGGGGAGTAACTCATCAGCCATGTTGTGATTCTTCCACATTCACCGTTCGTGATACCGGCTCTAATACCGAGTCGAAGACGACGACCTCTGGTGCTGGGTCCGCATAGAGGGTCGCATTTACGCGAAAGCGTAAGGTTCGGTCGACTTTTTCTTGGTTGTCAATAAAGGTTACACGCACGGATTTAAAACGAGGTTCGTATTCCCGAATTATTTTTTCCAAATGGCGAGTAAATTCTTTTTTCTTTTCGTTATCCGTAATATTAACGGTCGCCAAATCGGGCATGCCGTAATTTAAAAGCGAGCTTTCTAGTTCATCATAACTGCTTGACGGTTCTAGCATGCGGTAGCGAGTGTTCAGTAAGTTCTCTAAGTCTCGTCGTACACTGTTGCGCAATTCGCGGAGTTGTTGGTGACGGTTTTTTTCCGCTTCAATGTTTACATGTGGCTCATCGTCAATCAGTCGATCTAGTATCGATGGACGGAGATTTTTTTTCTTATCGACTTTAGCCATAATTATTTCGACTGCACCAGTTCCGTGACCAGTTCTAGCTCTGATACCATCTGGTCAATTTGGTAATGTGGCACGATTCTGATACCACACAGGAATTGTCCGGGTTTTTCTGGATGTTCTTTTACTTGAACACTGGATTCTAATATCGGATAACGCGCTTGATCTTCCCAGGCGAGATCTTTTCGTCCCGAGGTATATTTAATTAGCCAGTTTCTCAATAGTTCTTCACAATCTTCGGCACCGATAAATGAGCCGACTTTATCCCGAATCATGACTTTGATGTAGTGTGCAATTCGAGAGCCGCACAGCACATGCTGGAGCATCGACGATAACTTTGCATTGACGGCGCTAGCATCCGGCGCATTTTTTTGAAATTTGGGCTTCTGAATTGATTGATTACTATAAAACGCTGTAAAGGGCGTGTCGTAGCACTGGCACAGCGGGGTAAAGCCTTGGTTGCTAAGTTCGCGTTCTGTTGTATCGGTAATAACGACATCGGTTGAAGGTTTGTATGCGAGATCGTCGCTGTCGGTATCAAAACAGTCGGTAGGGAGGTTGGTAAGTAAGCCGCCGCCAATCTGATTTCGTGGCACACCTCTTATATGGCCGAACCAGCCAACACTGGCGAATTCTCTAATTAAAATAGCGCCGAAACCGTATGCTGCGTTACCCCATAGGTAGCCGCGGCTTGCACTTTTTTCTTTCTTTTCGTAAAAAAATAATCCTTTATAGGTGCCGGGTTTTGTTCTGTAGGGCTTCCGCATGAGTATGCGTGGTACGGTTAAACCAATAAAGCGTGCGTCTGCTCTATCCCGCAATCCTCGCCAAGGAATATATTCTTCTTGGCGAAAAATATTTTGCAGGTTTATAGGGGAGCCAAAGGATGAAAAATCATCTAAGCCAAAAAGCTCACTTGATGCACCGGCGATAAAGGGGGCGAATGATGCCGCAGCAACATCACACAAACCGCGCAAGGTGGCGATGTCATCATAAGGGTGAGTTTTGGATGGGCGATGACTTATTTCGTAGTCACCAATCAAAACGCCATAGGGTTCACCGCCGGGTGTGCCATATTCGTCGCTGTAGACCTTGCTGAAAAGTTGGCTTTGGTCAAACTCCATAGCGCGGTCGATATCGCGTACAATTTCTTGCCACGCAATATCCAAAATTTTAATTTTTAAATTTTTAACACCTTCCGCCTGAACAACCAAATACCATAGCCCACGCCACGATGATTCGAGTTTCTGCAATTTTTTATGATGTAAAACAGCGTTAAGTTGGTCGTTGATGGCGTGATCGATCTCGCTTATTCGGCGATCAATACAACGGTATATATCTTCTTTGGTACGTAGCTGCGAGGTGTTTTCGTGTTCGTTCAGCCAATACGTTAAGGCTGATACCTCATCCTTCTCGTTTAAAAATCCATTTAGGTCGGTGATATGGGGTGTGTTTTCGCAAAGCGCATCAAGGCTGACAGAAAGTGACGCCGAGTCGGGTTGAGGCTGGGTATGCGTTGCAGTCACCGGTTATTCCAAATACGGTAATGAAACAGGGAAATAAAAGGGGACAACGAGGTCCCCTTTAGGCAGATAAACCATGTAATGGCCAGTTTTATCCCGCTTTGGGGATGTTGGCCACTAAGCGCAATGAAGCTGTTAGCTCTTCCATTTGTAACCAAGGACGCATCCACGCAACTGCGTTGTATACTCCTGGTTGGCCAGGAACTTCTTTAACTTCAACACGGGCTTCAGCTAATGGGTAACGTGCTTTCATCTCTGGGCTTGCGCCAGGAGAAGCGTTTACGTATTTGTTAATCCATTGGTTGAGCCACTCTTCTGCATCACTTGCTTCCATAAATGAACCGATTTTGTCTCGGGCCATGACTTTAAGGAAGTGTGCGATACGTGATGTTGCCATGATGTAGGGAAGACGAGCAGAAATAGCAGCGTTTGCCGACGCATCAGGATCATCGAATTGAAGTGGTTTTTGTGTTGTTTGCGCACCAAAGAATACGGCGTAGTCAGTATTTTTGTAGTGGCAAAGTGGCAAAAATCCAAGTTTGCTAAGTTCGGCTTCACGTCGGTCAGTAATCCCTATTTCGGTAGGACATTTCTGATCGATATCGCCGTCGTCACTTATAAATGAATGGCTTGGTAAGCCTTCAACTTTACCGCCGCCTTCAGCGCCACGGATGCTCGTGCACCAACCGTAATCGGTATACGCTTGTGTAAGCGTTGTACCCATGGAGTATGCGGCATTCATCCAGCAATAGGAGTTATGATCGTTTTCAACGTGGTTGCCTTCGCTATCTTGATCCGCTTCTTCAAAGTTGAACGCTTCAATTGGCTTAGTCGCTTGCCCATATGGAACGCGAGCCAATGTGCGAGGCATCGTTAAGGTAACGAAACGGCTGTCATCGCTGTCGCGGAAGCCACGCCACTGTGAGTACTCAGCCGAATCAAAGATTTTTTCAAGGTCGCGAGGTTTAGATAATTCAGTGAAGCTATCAAAACCAAACATAGTAGGAGCCGCCGCTGCGACAAAAGGACAAAATCCAGCAGCAGCAACATTCGACATTTTAGACAGCATGGAAATGTCGTCTGGGCGAGATGAAAATTCAAAGTCACCGATTAAGGCAGCATAAGGTTCACCGCCGGCAGTACCGAATTCGCTCTCGTAAATTTTCTTAAAGATTTGGCTTTGGTCAAATTCGACCGCTTTTTCAAGATCGCGATTTAACTCTTTCTTGGACACATTCAGCATGCGGATCTTCAAATCTTTCCCTGTGTTGGAATTGGTCACAAGGTGATTAAGTCCGCGCCAAGAACCTTCCAGTTTCTGGAATTTCTCAGTATGCATAATGGTTTTTAGCTGCTTCGACATAACTTCATCAATAGCGGCAATCGCACTGTTAATCGTGCGGGAAAGGTTGCTGTCCCACGTTACAGTGCCTTTCATCGCTTCTGCGGTAAGGGTTTTGAGCAGATCTTCCGTTTCGTCACGTGACGTTTGTTTGGTTGCCCCAATCGCCTGATCAAGAAAACTTGCTTCTTGCGCTTCTGCCTCTTGCGCTTCTGACTGTTGTTGTTCTTTACTCATTATTATTGTCTCCGTCTTTACCTTCTTCTACACCGAGTTCACTGGACAAATTAGCGAGGGCATCTGTGTTACTTAAGACTTCTTCGAGAATATTTTCGAGATCTTCTGATCGGTCTGCTTTGGTCAGAAGGTCACGTAATTTGTTGCGTGTTTCCATAAGCTTTTTAAGCGGATCGATTTGTTCGACTAGTTTATGAGGCTCGAAACTTTCCATATTTTTAAAATCAAGATCAAGCGCCATTTCGCTGCCGTCACCTTCAAGCGTGTTTTCAACTTTCAAATTAAGCTGTGGGTTAATGTTGCCCATTAGCTCATTGAAGTTGTCACCATCAATTTGAGAAAACTTTCTGTCTTTAAGCGCTTTTTTCCCTTCAGCATTGTCACCAGAATAATCGCCCATGACACCCATCACAAATGGCAGCTCTTTATCAACTGAAAGACCATTGGCTTCAAGATCATAGGTAATGTGAACACGAGGTTTACGAACTCGCTTTAGTTTGTCGTGGATACTCTCGGACATTGTCCCTTCCTCTATAGCTATTAAATTTAGTGCTTACAAAAAATAGTTGTTTAGCGTGTACTGTTTTTTATTTAGTTATTCTTCGAGACTCTCGACTCCTGTGAGCTCACTATAACGCTCACGAGAAGAGTGGTCGGGTATAAGCTCGCCGATCAGCTCACCTAACGGCATGTTGCCCCATTTTACTGCCTTTTGTAGGACATAGGAAACAGGGGAGTGCGGTTCGGTTTTTCTAAAAAACTCTGCAATTTCAATAAGTTGCTTAAATGCTTCGTCTCGTGTGGCGATAGGCCCCCTGGCTTTAGCTGAAGCGGGGGATGATCCGCTGGCAGAATCAGGTGTTTCATCGCCTTCAGTGATTTCTTCTTCGGATTCTAGCGGGAATTTTAGCTTGCCGATATGTTTTACCGTGCCTAAGCACACATCTAATACCTCAAGTATTGTGCGTGTAGGGGGCGCATCTTCAATACCACAAAGTTCGTCCAACTTGGTGCCAGTGGCTTTATAAGTAGCGATGCTTTCAGATAGGTCGTCTCGGATATTGACGAAAAATTCTTCGCTGGATTCATTAACAGACTTTTCAATATCGTCTGCACTGAAGCCTAGGTTTGCAATTTTTGCTTGCCGGGCTTGTTCATCCTGCGCTTTTAGGATGTCGAGCGATTGTTGGTACTGCCAGAGGCTGAATGGGCCGGGGTCACTCCCTTCAGTGAGACGAACTTTCCTAATCGGTGCGATAAGGACGCCTTCTGCGCCTTCTCCGTTTAAGCCCGAAAGGCAGGAAACGCGTGTTTCCATCCCGTACTCATCGGGCATGGGATGGAGGTTTTCCCAGAAATTATCGACTAAACCTTGGATCAGTTTGAAGGCGTCACGCAGACCGGCAAATCCATATCGGCGGAGCATGGCTTCCGTGTACCAGCTGGCAACTTCTAAATCTTTAGATAGGTCACGAATGATTTCGGGGGCAATCTGAATGACTTTCTGCCAATGCTCCATGGCTTGTTGGCTTTCGCCGTCGTGGATGCTTTGGCGTTCAGCGGCACGCGCCTGATTGCGTTCGTTTTTGATTGTTTGATATAGAGAGGTAGGAGAAAGGTCTTCTCGAATATCTTCACCCGTGGGAAACTCGCCAGCGATCGGCTGTAACAACGTGTCGATATCAATCAATTCAGGGCTGGCCATATATATCTACCTTGTAAAACTACTGTTTAATCCATGAAACCAGATCGGGAAATCACTTATCTTTCAACGGGTGTATTTTATACAGGTATTTTTGTTGTTTTTTGCGTCATTTCACGTTTTTTGCGCCATAAATCAACGCGAGTGTGACCCCGTTCCAATTTTTTCACAAAACTAGCATAACTCAAGGTGGAGTGTAACTCTGAAGTCTTTAATTTTTTTGAAAAAAAGTCTTTTTTTTCAATCGCCCGCCGCCAATTGATGATAGGTTACTTTAATATCTTAAGGCGAATCTTTGACGTGGTTCATGACTCAACAATTTGAGCGCAACTTACCTTTGAACAGCACTTGCGGCGATAATATACTATCGGCCCAAAACGTGTGCGCGATATGTGGATGCGCGCGCGAACTAACGATGCGCTTCATAGCATCAGGAAGATTGATAAATGGCATTGAACTTATCGGTAGTTAAATCACCCGCTGGTGTGACTTTAGCGTCCTCACAGAAATCTTTCAGTGAAAATGGCGGCTCTATTGGCCGCGGAGACGGTAACGACTGGGTGTTAGGTGATCCTGATCGTTTTTTGTCATCCCGCCATTGCAGTGTTAGTTATGAGGGAGGGCAGTATTATCTGACCGATACGAGTACAAATGGGACCTTTATCAACGGTGCTCCCGAACCGATTGGTAAGGGCGGGAAGATCCCCGTAAACGATGGCGATAGCATTGAACTGGGGGATTATCAGTTCAAGATTTCGATGCAGGCCGAGGTTTCCATTCCCAATGACCCATTTTTCTCTGCGTCGCCCGAGTCCATAGTGCCCGCAGCTCAAGCCTCTTTTTCCGGGGGGAGTGATCCCTTTGCTGCTCCTGCAGCGCCGTCTCCATTTGATGACCCATTTGTGCCCAGCGCCAGCCCTAGCCACGATTCAGGCTTAACAAGTGACCTCGGTTTAGACCCTGAACCAATGACGGTTGACCCCTTGGCGGCTTTGGATAAGGCGAATGGGCCAGGGCGCTCTGAATCCGCGCCAATACCTTCTCCTGCACCCCAAAATTTTGGGGGAGCTTCAGTTGATGATATGAATACCGATATTTTCGGCAGTCCAACGCCTCAAAACGATGTTTTTGGAGGCGCGAGTATGGGCGATAGTGCTGGTGCGATGAATCAATCTGTTGATTGGCCGGAGGTGAAGAGCGACAGCGTTATCCCAGAAAACTGGGATGATGATCTTCTTGGTGGGGCTCAGGTGACGCCGCTACCGCCCAGGGAGCCATCTCCGGTTCAGGCTGCACGGCCATCTCCGGCTAGAGCACCTGAGCGTAGCCCGCACTTATCAGGCGGCCATCGTTCGTTACCCTTGACGGAGCCGCCCAAAATGCCGGCGCATGTGCCAAACGATGAGTTACTTGCGGAGCGTTCACCCGAGCATGTTGATGCGTTTGCACCGAGGCCGAGAGAGCAAAAAGAAGGGGCGCCACGCATACCAACGCCTCGTCAGCAGCCTCGTCCGGCGCCTTCTTCCGATAATGCTGCAACGGCCGTTGGTAATGCGTTACTCGAAGGGCTTGGTTTGAGTGAAAGCGAGCTTACAGGAGACGATGTTGATCGTATTGGCGGGATGATCGGTGAACTGATGCCTGTCATTATTGAAGGGATGATGCAGGTACTGCGTTCGCGTGCGAGTATCAAGAATGAATTTCGTATGAATGTTACGACGATCCAGCCTGTAGAAAACAACCCGCTTAAGTTTTCAGCCAATGCGCAGGAAGCCATAGAAAATATGTTTCTGCGTAAGAGTGAGGCGTATATGGCGCCAAAGCAGGCTTTCAAAGAAGGCTTTGATGGCATAGGGGAGCATCAGGTAGCGATTATAGCGGGCATTCGAGCGGCGTTTAAGAGTATGATGGACCGCTTTAACCCAGAGCAATTAGAGCGCCAATTCGATAAGCAAAACAAAGGCGTTGTATTGCCGGGTATGCAGAAGAATAAGTACTGGAATAGCTACAACGACTATTACACCGGTTTCGTCGATAACATGGAAAACTCATTTCAGTATTTATTTGGCGATGAGTTTGTGCAAGCGTATGAGGACCAGCTTAGACGCTTGTCATTTGAAAGAAAGCAAAAACAAAAATAGGACTAGCTTAGGGGTGGAGTTATGAATTTGAACAGAGTTCTTTTAAACGTTATTTATTTGGGCGCGTTAATTTGGGGCGTTTCTGCCTGTTCAACGGTTAATCACAAGGTTGGTGCCGCTTTGAATTTGGATACCGACCTAAAAATTGAGATATCTGCGGACAAATTTATAAACCCAGATGAGCAAGACCAATCCTCTCCAGTGGTACTCCGATTGTATGAATTAACGAGTACGCAGCTATTCGAAAAAGCTGATTTCATAGATCTTTACGAGCGTGATGAAGAAATTCTTGGCGCGACGTTTGTTGCCAAGCAAGAATTAAAAAGTGTCGTTCCCAATACCACGCGTACCGAGCGTTTTGTTTTGTCTAAAGATACGCGGTTTATCGCGATTTTTGCAGAGTTTTATAGCTATAAGAACGCAAAGACAAAAGTGGTTTTTCCCGTGACGGCCAGTAACGTTGTACGTAACTCCGTTGTCGTCAATGTATCGGGCACGGATCTGTCTTGGAATACGCCTCGGTAACACGTTATCTTCTTTTCAGTAATTGTTTTGCCATTATTAAGCCATTGAAAGGTGCTTACTCCCAGAGGGGAGACAACAGGATATTTGTTTATGTCATTAGATAGTAAAGTCGTTTGGTCGGAGGGCATGTTTCTCAGCCCGCAACACTTCCAACAGCAAGAGCGTTACGTCGAACGTTTTGTGAATGGCAAATGCGAAGCCTATGGGGCTTATGGTTGGGGTGTTAGCGAATTTGAGATTGATCAGCAATTACTTAAGCTAGGCAAATTGTCAGTTATTAGTGCGAAGGGCGTTTTTCCTGATGGCACGCCCTTCAGTGTCCCTGATTTAAATGATCCACCTCCGGTTATCGAGTTAGGCGCGAACTTACATGACGTCGTTGTATCGCTAGCGATTCCCGTGCGTCGGCCTGGTGCCGTCGATGTACTAAGCGAAGAGAATGCGCAGGGCCTAGCGCGTTATTATCTCTCCGAAATGCCTATCCGAGATGTAACGGAAGAGGGCAGCGAAAATTTAAATGTAGAAGTGGCGAAGCTGAGAACCAAGTTACTTCTAGATACCGATGATCTGAGCGGTTATACCTGTATTGGAGTGCTCAAAATTTCGGAAACCCGGGAAGATAAAGACATTATTATTGATGATCAATATATTCCCACCTGTTTAGATATCAATATTTCCAATCGATTGTCTGGCTTTCTAACGGAGCTTGTTGGTTTGTTACGTCACCGTGCAGAGTCCATTGCGGGGCGTTTGGCTGACGCTCGTCGAGGCGGTACTGCAGAAGTGGCGGATTATATGATGCTGCAATTGATAAATCGCATAGAGCCTTATGCAAATCACCTGTCGCTTATACAGGGGCTTCATCCCTTGGAAATGTACGGTGAGCTGATACAAATGGTGGGCGAGCTATCCACCTTCGTCGCAAAAAATAAACGCCCCCCGGAATTCACGCGTTATTTACACGATGATTTAACGCAAACTTTTCTCCCGGTAATGGCCACTTTAAGGCAAAGTTTGGCCATGGTGTACGAGCAAAGTGCTGTCTCTATGCCTTTGGTCGAAAAAGCTTACGGTATTCGCGTATCGGAAATCTCCGATCGCAGTATGTTGGCCTCAGGTACATACGTTCTTGCGGTCTCCGCGGATTTGACTGAAGAAGTTGTACGGACGCGGTTCCCCGCACAAATAAAAATTGGTCCCGTTGAACGTATTCGCCAATTAGTTAATGCGGCGATGCCGGGCATTGAACTTAAAGCCTTACCTGTCGCGCCTCGTCAAATTCCTTTTCGCTCCGGGTATTGTTATTTTGAGCTGGAGAAGAACAGCTCGTTCTGGAAGGAACTGCAAACCTCTGGTGGTTTTGCCTTGCACATAGGTGGGGATTTCCCTGGTTTGCAATTAGAGTTTTGGGCAATTCGACAATAATCACGCGCTCGTTTGTCGCTGGAGTAGCACATGTCTTCGGATGAATCAGATAAAACTGTTTTTAAACCCGCTGTAAGAGGGAATATGGATCAGACCTCTATGCGGCCAATGCCGGGGGGGCGTGGTCCCGGCGCAAAACCTCAACCACAAGCGATGCCTAGGCAGGATGCAGGAGGAGCGCAATCCACACAGGTAATGCCCGCTGTAAACAGTGAGTCATCTTACTTTCGTTTGGCGCGAGGTTTAAATCCACTTGTTAATGCGGCCTCCTCACTCATTGCGGTGTTTGAAAAAACACGTGGTTCCATGACACATCCTGACATTGGCGGCCTGCATCAGCGGTTAACCGGTGAAATTCGCACGTTTGAAAGTCGTCTGCGTGATCAAGGGGTACCGCCTGAAATTGTCTTATCCGCGCGTTATGTTATGTGCTCGGTATTGGATGAAACCGTACTAAATACACCGTGGGGCAGTGAAAGCGCTTGGGCACAACGCACCTTGCTCAGTGTTTTTCATAACGAAACATCCGGTGGCGAAAAGTTCTTTTTAATCCTTGATCGTATGCGTCAATCGCCAGCAGAAAATATCAACATGATTGAGTTGATGTACATTTGCTTGAGTCTGGGGTTCGAAGGCAAATATCGGTTAATGGATCGAGGTCGCGATGCTATTGAGCAAATACGGGACGAATTGTTTGCGACGATTCGACGTTATCGTGGTGAATATGAGCGGAACCTTGCAGATAAGTGGTTAGGCCTGGGGAATTCCCGTAACTCACTCGCGCAATACATCCCTGTTTGGGTAATTGCGGTGGTAGTGGTTTCTATTTTGTTTTTTAGTTTTTCTGGTTTCCGTTGGTGGTTATATAAATCCTCTACACCCGTATTTGAGGAATTGAGCGCAATAACGACAACGGCGGAAGAAACGTTGCAAAAAAACGAAGATACAGAGAAGAATTAAACAAGGATCGAATCGAGTTATTTTATGAAAAAAATCTTGGGGTTTTTCTTACATCCAATCACCATTTCAGTGTTTGGTTTGATCCTTATTTCGCTATTGGTATGGTTCGCTGGGCCGCATATTAAATTCGGCGAAAATAATGCGGCGCCATTGGCAGAAGTTACCACGCGTCTTATTGTTATTATGGTGATTCTCGTCTTATGGGGGTTAAATAACTTACGTATCCAACTTAAGGCAAAGAAAAACAATAAAGAATTGGTTGAAGATCTAGAAGAAAATCAGGCCGAACTTCAAAAAAATGCTGAAAGTGGAAAAGCCGCGGAAGAAATTCAACAACTAAATCAACGTTTTAACCAAGCATTATCAACGTTAAAAAACCTAAAGTTCAGCGGTCGTGGAGCTAAAAAGGCACTCTACGAACTGCCTTGGTATATTATTGTCGGCCCTCCCGGTTCAGGGAAGACAACCGCGTTGGTCAACTCAGGTTTAGAATTCCCACTCGCTGAGCAATTTGGTAAAGGTGCGCTACAAGGTGTTGGTGGAACTCGGAATTGCGATTGGTGGTTTACCAACTCCGC
The DNA here is from genome assembly GCA_045430345.1 of Agarilytica sp. Lineage (GTDB taxonomy): Bacteria > Pseudomonadota > Gammaproteobacteria > Pseudomonadales > Cellvibrionaceae > Agarilytica. The sequence continues at coordinate 487,338 of JAILXT010000001.1, forward strand.
GGTTCTTATCGATACGGCAGGGCGTTACACCACTCAAGACAGTCATCGGGTCGTGGATAGTTCTGCGTGGGAAGGGTTTCTTTCGCTGCTTAAACGAAATCGACGACGACGTCCTATTAACGGTGCAATTGTTGCGATTAGCTTGCAAGATCTTCTTACGCAAACGGAAGAGGAGCGTATTCAACACGCTAAAACGATACGGTTGCGTTTAGATGAGTTGATGGAAAAACTAGAGATTCGTTTTCCGATATACCTCATGTTTACCAAGGTTGATTTAGTCTCGGGGTTTCGTGAATTTTTTGAAGATCTGGGTAAAGATGATCGTGATCAAGTGTGGGGTGTATCGCTACCGAATGCGCCTAAGCCGATGCAGGGTCCAGACTTTGATTACTTTAGTAATGAATTCAGCCAGCTTATTAATCGATTATATAATCGCGTGTTATGGCGTGTTCACCAGGAGAGGAATGTTCAACGGCGTGCGAATATCTATGGTTTTCCTCAGCAAATGGAAAACCTTAAAAGCATTGCAGATGCTTTTGTTAAACAAACTTTTGTAAAGAACCGCTATAAGTATCAGCCGTATCTTCGTGGTGTCTATTTTTCGAGTGGAACCCAGGATGGAACCCCCATTGATCGATTAATGAGTGCCATTTCTGCCAATTTCGGTTTTTCGCGTGAAAGTGCTCAAACGCCGTCTCAACAAGGCCGCAGTTTCTTTTTGACGCGCCTATTTCAGGAAGTTATTTTCCCTGAGTCCGAATTGGTCGGGAGTAATGCGCGTTACGAAGCCTTTATGCGCTGGGGGCAACGCGCGTCGATTTTAGGGTTAAGCGTCGTTACCATTCTTATTTTGATTGCCTGGAGTGGCAGTGTTACACGTAACAAAATGTTTATGTCGGATGTTGGGGAGTATATTGCCGAATTTAAAGAAGGTGAAAAACGTGTAAGCCCTTGGAATAAGGATATTCGTGCGGTGTTGCCACCATTAAATGCGTTGGCTAAAGCGAGCATTGTGTACGATCAAGATAAGCACCCCTGGTTATCCGGTGTCGGTCTGTACGATGATCGAGTGGATAAAGAAGCGGACCTTGCATATGAGACACATCTCAAGACCTTATTTTTCCCCCGTATTATCCAGATCTTAGAAGATGAATTGGATAAGGGGCATGAAGGCGGCGACCTCTACAATACGTTCCGTTTATACATGATGTTAAACAAACGAGATAAATTTGAAAAAGTCTTGTTGGTCAACTGGTTTACGGATATGTGGGGCCTGAAGTATCAAGGGGAAGCGACTCGCCGGCAAGAGTTGGCGCTGCACTTAGAGTCCTTACTTGATTTGGATTTGATGCCGATAGAATTAAATCCGCGCATTGTTAAACAGACACGCCGTTCATTACTTCAAGTGCCGGTGTCTCAGCGAGTGTATGCGCGAATCAAGTCGAACCCAGCATTTATGCAGAAAGTGAACTTGTTGAATTTGTTGGGCGAGTCAGCGTCTACGACGTTTAATATCGATGGGTCAGTAAAAAAATCATTGTCGATGCCGATTTTGTTCACGATCGATGGCTACGAAAATGTTGATTTTTCTGAAGATTCAGAATTGCTTTCGGACGTTGTGAATGAACGTTGGGTCTTGGACGACGATGATTCAGAACGTGTGGACTTTATAGAAGAAGACCTAGCTGATCTGAGCAAGCGTGTAAAAGATCATTACTACGCGGATTACATTAAGCAATGGGTGCGTGTTTATAAGCAGCTCGATGTTGCAGAATTCCGCAGTTTACGCCACGCAAACGACGTATTAATGAGCATGACAGACCCTGTCTATTCGCCTTTGCGCTCAGCCCTAGAGCTGGGGGTCGCCAATACACAGTTGACACCGCCAGTTGCAGCGGCAGAACTGGCTGCTGAGCATGGGCGAGGGCGGGTGAGCCGTCTTGGTCGTTTGGCGAACTTCGCGGCGAATAATAGAGATACAACAAAGGTCGATAAGCGCTTTAACGAACTGCACATGCTGATGCAGGAATCTTCGCAAGGTACATCTTCGTTTGAAACCTGGGTGAAGCGCATACAGCAAATGCAGGATTTTCTGGCCGAGATTTCCATGTCGCCAGACCCCGGTAAAAAAGCGTTCGAAATAGCGCGTGATCGTTATAAAAATGGTTCCGCGAATCCCGTTGCCTCATTAAAGAATTATGCGAAAAATGCCCCCGACCCGTTAGAGCGTTGGTTGATGTCTCTTGCAGATGAAACGTGGCGGGTGGTTATGACGACCGCTAGTCAGTATGTGAATGCGCAATGGCATAGCCGTGTGTATATGCCGTATTCCGATACGCTCGCAGGGCGATACCCGTTAAACCGCCGCACATCTGACGAATTAGCTCTGTTTGATTTTGTCGAATTCTTTAAGCCCAAGGGTATTGTCGACGGCTTTCATGAAGAGTTCATCAAGCCTTTTGTTGATCCAAATAATAATTGGTCTAACCGTGTGGTTGATAACTACAGTATTGGTTTTTCATCATCGTCGATCAGCCAGGTGCGTCGTGCGCTACGTATTAAGGATGTCTTTTTCCGTTCGAACCCCGAGTCTCCTACTATTGGCGTCGAGCTGAAGCCTCATAGCATGAATGCCAAGCACGCGAAGTTCATTTTAGATGTAGCCGATACTCGGGTTACCTATAAACACGGACCGAAATTCTGGAAGCCGGTATCTTGGTCGGGCGATGATGAAGGAAAACGCATTCGCATCGCAATAGAAGATCTGAACGGGAGCTTACACGAACAAACTTTTTCCGGGCCGTGGGCGTGGTTTAGGTTGATGGATGCCTCCACGATTAAGAAGACCAGCCGCTCCAATGTTTACCGTATTACCTTTTCTGCGGGTAGTCGTGGGGGAGAGCATACGATCGTCTACGAAGGAAAGACTAAAAGTGTGAATCACCCATTGAGTAATAGCTTGCTAGCAGCGTTTAAAGCACCGGAGTCTCTTTGATGAACGAAAACCTCACTGGGTTATTCGGTAAGTTACCGGCTCACGGTGATTTTATTTACCGTGACTTACCAACGGGCTTTATTAATGTGTGGGACGAGTGGTTGCAAGGATACGTTGCCAGTGCCCAAGAGCAATTGGGTGAGCGTTGGCTGGAGCTTTATTTGGTTAGCCCAATATGGCGCTTCGCTTTTTCTGAAGGGGTCGTAGACGGCAATGTTTGGGCGGGGATAATGCTTCCTAGTGTTGACCGGGTTGGCCGTTATTTTCCGTTTTCTGTCGTGACTAAATTACCTGGTGATACCAACCCCGTAGACTTTATCTGTACGCGGCGTAACTGGTATCAAGCAATGGAAGACGCTGCGCTGAATGCCCTAGATGGCCAGCTCGCCATTGAAGAATTGGTTGAAGAGTTAAATGATAGTTTTCCAATGAAGAACGATACCTATCGTAGAGGGGTTACCTTGGATACCCCTTCAAAAATGATGATCCCACTTAGTAGTAATGAACAAGCTCCAAATACTGTATTGCCATATATGTTAGATGCCTGTTTATCCTCATCTATGCAAAGCTATAGTGTGTGGAGTACCTCTGGCTCTGAAATGATTCATCCCGGTATGTTTGTTAGCAAAGGTTTGCCCGCGTTAAATAGTGTTGCAGCGATGCTGGATGGCTGTTGGGATCAATGGCAATGGCAACAACCCTTTAATTTAGCAACCGCTTAAGATACGGACCCTTTGAATGAACGATACAACCTTTAGACGCCCCGTTGCCTGGAAGAGTTTCTCTTTGAGTGATGTGGGTTGTGTGCGAGAGGTAAACGAAGACTCGTTGATGGAGTCTGTAGAAAAACAATTATGGGTTGTTGCAGATGGCATGGGTGGGCATCAAGTGGGTGATGTTGCTAGCCAGAAAATCATCGAGCTAATTGAGCGCGTAAATCCATATCAAAACCTCAGTGATTATGTTGATGAGGTTGAAGATGCTTTACTTAATGCAAACCAAGCGTTGATCGATTTTGCGCGCGAGCATTTTGATTCTCAAACAATGGGCAGTACGGCGGTGTGTTTGATCATCAAGCAAAACGTCGGTGTCGCCATGTGGGTGGGTGATTCTCGTTTGTACCGCTATCGTAATAATCAATTACAACAATTGACCCGAGATCATAGCCAAGTAGAAGAAATGGTGCAGATGGGGCTTATCTCTAAAGAAGAAGCAGAAGTGCACCCCCATAAAAACGTGATTACTCGCGCAGTGGGTGTTGAACCCGATTTGTTTGTTGATATTAATGTTTTTAGTACTCAGGTTGGCGATACGTTTTTATTGTGCAGTGATGGTTTGTATAACGCAGTATCCCAAGAGGATGTTGAATATATGCTAAGCCACCGCGATGCAGAAGCGTGTGTACTCGATCTAATGAAAACTTCGTTAGAAAATGGCGCGGATGACAATGTTTCGCTGATTGTTGTGAAGGGCGAGCCAGGAAAACTCAATTGATGTCTCAATATGATGCATTATAAAAAATGAATACCTATTGAGCATAAAGCAGTAATTGTATGTCTGAAGACGATAAAACCCGCATTAAACCTCCAGAATCTTCAAACGCTGAAGGTAGCCTTGGCGAGCCTAAAGAAACCGAAGTGAAGGCGCTGAGTACAGAGGTCGAGGCTAAGCGAAAGGCGATTGCGGAGAAAAAAGCGCGAGAATTGGAAAAGCGGTTAGCCGCGATATCGGCTAAGAAAAAAGCGCGCCCGGCCAAAAGGCCGGTTGAACATGATGCTCCGACAGCGGTTGAAGGACATACAGCGACATCAACTGAGTCTGACCGAACCCAAATAGACAGCCGTAGGCAAATCCCAGCAAGCGACAAAACGCAGATACAACCTAGAGAGCCACTTACATCGCCCGATAAAACCCAAATCAAACCGCGTGGCTCGATTCCTCAGCAAACTAGTGATAGCACGGTTTTTCAACCGAAAAAGCAAACATCATCAGATGAATTTGTGTCTACAACGGATGAAACTACGCTAAACGAGTTGCCGATTACCGTCCCTAAAAATGGCGGTGGCTTAGAGGTAGACCGATCAGAATATTTAAAAAGTGGCCATGAGTTACTGAAGAACCGCTTTGTCTTTGAAGAGGTGCTTGGTGCTGGTGGCATGGGGGTTGTGTATAAAGCAAAAGATTTACTTAAGGTCGAAGCGCAAGACAAAGATCCGTATGTCGCGATTAAAGTACTGAGCGACGATTTTAAGACCCATCCAGAAGCGTTTATCGCACTTCAGCGAGAGTCACGAAAAACCCAGAAAATTGCGCATCCTAATATTGTGAATGTACATGATTTTGACCGGGATGGTGAAACGGTTTTCATGACAATGGAATACCTGGATGGAAAGCCCTTAGATGCGTTGATCGGCCAATATAAAACAACCGGCTTGCCTGAAGAGGATGCTTGGAAAATTTTGGAAGGTATCTCTGCTGCACTAATCTATGCCCATGCTCAAAAAATTATTCACTCAGACTTTAAGCCTGGCAATATATTTGTAACGAATCAAAACAATGCAAAGGTGTTTGATTTTGGTATTGCGCGCGCGGTTGCAAAAGCAGAAGTCCATGAGGAAAGCACCGATGATAAAACAGTCTTTGACGCGGGGAATCTTGGAGCGCTAACACCGGCATACGCTAGCCTGGAAATGTTGGAAGGTAAAGTGCCAGATGTTCGGGATGATATCTATGCTCTTGGTTGCATTGCCTACGAGATGTTTACTGGCATGCACCCCTATAACCGTGTGCATGCTGACGAAGCAAAAAGACAAAAATTAAAGCCTAAACGCATTCCGAATATTTCTAAACGACAATGGAAGGTCATTGAGCGAGCGCTTGCCTTTAAGCGCGAAGATCGTATCGCTACTGTCAGTGAGTTTTGGGAAGGGCTTAATAAAAAACGAGGCACAGGCGTTATTGTCGCTGGCATAGTCCTCGTGTTGGTGACGGTCATTTCTGTGCTGGCTTACCAAACCTATATTGCGCCTCAGGAGAACAACTTTTCAGAGGATGAGATCCGAAGTGAAATTGAACGGAAAGTGTTTATCGAGCAAAACAAGCTGGCACTAGAAGAATTACTGAATTCTTTAGAGTTTACGGATTCATGGGAGCGTAAGATGACCTCGACGTACCGTGATTTGGCGAAATTGCTGGGGGCTGAGGATGTGTGGTTATTAGAGCAGCGTCAACGTGTATTTCAGGCGTATTTCGATCATGTAGTATCCTTGATCGTAAAAGAAGAGTTTGCTCAGGCGCGTAAACGTATAGAGAATGCACGAGCTTATACGGATGACGAGACGAAGCTAAGTGCGATTTTATTGCAAATAGATGAAGCTGAGACATTAGTCGCGAAGCGTTTAGAGCAAGAAAAACGTGATAAACGAAAAGCAGAAAATGACCAAAAGGCCTTGGCTCAAACAAAAAAAGCGCAGAAAGAGCGCAATGTGGCTTTCGACGTTGCGCTAGCAACGGTCAACAAACAGTTGCAGTGTCGTAGCAGTATGAATATACGCGATATTGATATCGCCATTGGCAAGCTGCGTTCACTAAACCTTAGCCGGTACCGTAAGGCTGAAAAGGATATTGTGTCCGCATTGGCTGTGTGTATTAGTAAAATTGGTCGGTCTTTTCCTGAGCGCGCAGAAGAGTTTAAAAAACGCGCATTGCGTACGTTTCCCAAGAATAAAGTCATTAGTCGCCTCAAAATTGAACCAAAAGACCCATGTGATAATGCTTTGGCTGGCCTAGGGGCTCGAGGAAGCCGCGCTATTTGTCGAGATATTTTAAAAAGTGAGGGTGAATCATTTGGTAAGGGGCCTTCTTTGGTCGTTATTCCCGCTAAAGGAAGCTTGCAGACCTTTGCGATTGGTAAGTTTGAGATAACCATTGACGATTTTAATAAGTTCTGTGAACACAGCGGGGATTGTGATGTTCGTGCGGCTGAAAACGATAAATTACCTATTACACAGGTAGATGATCATCTTATTGATCAATATTTGAATTGGCTAAGCCGTAAAAGTAAGCGAAAATACCGTTTGCCCACGCAAGCCGAATGGGTGTATGCCGCGAGGGCAGGAAGCGCTAAACTGGATTCAAACAGAAACTGCCGTTTGGATTCTCGAGGGATTAAAAAAGGTGGGGTGCTTATCAAAGCGTCCAGTGGCCAGCAAAATGCCTGGGGGCTGATTAATTATTTAGGTAACGCACGGGAGTTAGTGCAAGGTCGAGATGGTTTGCTCGCCCTTGGCGGGTCATATGAAACCGCGATAGAAGAGTGCGTTGTCACGAAAAGCGTCCGCCACACAGGTAAGGGAGACAAGTACACCGGCTTTCGACTTCTTAGGGAAATCGAAGATGAAAAATAGTTAGAGTGATATGCAATCAACTATAAATGATACAGCCTCTGATACGCAGAGGGCCGCTAATAAAAGTTTTTCGGCGTTGATTAAAATGCTATCGAACGATTATTACAATCATCGTATAAGCTTTAGCGACTATCGCGCGCAGCGACGGGATTTATTGAACAAAATTGATTTTGCGTTCAATCAAGAGCCTATGCCTTCTGAGAGTACAAGGTCAGATGGTTTCCTTGCTTCTGAGGCCGAGTCGTTACGTTTAGGGGATACGTTGACGATGCCAGTAAAAGGCATTCTCGACGCGATAAAAAATAAAATTTAATTTATTCGCTGCAGTAGCGAAAAGACGTTATAGATAATGAGGCAATAATATGGACTTAATCGAGTTTTTCCAGTCAGGTGGCCCTTTCATGTATGCCATCCTCGTTGTAATGGCGTTGGGCTTAGCGATTGCGCTTGAGCGCTTCCTGTATATTACGAAGACACAGGGACGTACAAATAAAATATGGAAAAACCTTTCACCCATGTTAAAGGCCGACGATTTCGATCGTGCTTATGATGCCGTTCAAACGGTAAGCTCTCCCTTGGCGACAGTCTTACAATATGGCTTTGCTCGTCATAAAGCACAAGCAAAGCGAGATTTGATTGATGCCGCAATGGAAGAGGGGATTATGGAGGTCACGCCAGAATTGGAAGAACGCACTCACTACTTGGCCACGTTAGCTAATATTGCCACTTTACTTGGGCTGTTAGGGACGATCATTGGTCTTATTCAAGCATTTACCGCGGTCGCTTCAGCAGACCCAGCTGAGAAGGCAGATCTATTATCCGCCAGTATTTCTGTTGCTATGAATACGACAGCTTTCGGTCTTGTTGCCGCAATCCCCCTCATTTTAATTCATTCTTATCTCGCAACTCGTACGGCAAGGCTGGTTGATAACCTTGAAATGGCCGCCGTTAAATGCCTCAATTTGATTTGTGACGAGTAAGCTAAAAGGATGAAACTCGGGCGTAAAAAACGTAATCGCATGGAAGACACGGTAGAGCTGAATATCACCGCGTTTCTTAATTTAATGGTGATTCTCGTTCCCTTCCTTCTAATAACGGCCGTTTTTTCACGGATGACGGTGCTGGAACTCAACTTGCCTGCTCTGGACGCTCAATCGAAAGACAATCAAGAAATTAAGTTACAGCTTCAAGTCGTTATCACTGAAGAAAGCTTGGTAGTTAAAGATGCAAACCTAGGGGAGTTTAAGCGCATTAGTTTAAAAGACGAAGGTGAGCTTATTGCAGACAAGCAGCGTTATGTCTGGAAGCCGCTGAGTGAGATATTATTAGAGTTAAAGCGACGGTTTCCTGAAGAGCAAAGTATTGCATTACTATTGGATCGCAGTGTCAGCTATAAAACAATGATTGAGGTTATGGATCGGGTGCGAGTTACGGATATTGTGCAAGCTGCTAGCCTCGAAACGGTTGAGTTATTTCCTCAGGTATCGATAGGTGACCTGCCTCTGGATGATGTTGTGACCGACGAAGTGCTTCAAGATACAGTGGCAGAGGGCGCACAATAATGTTAGAAGTCTCTCGCAGAGCTCGGCGTATGGAGCGTCATCACAAGTTGGCAAAGGGGTCGCCGCTTAATCTTGTGTCGCTGATGGATATATTTACGATATTGGTTTTTTTCCTATTAGTGAACTCCTCAAATACACAACAGCTCCCTAGCAATAAAGCGCTGACCTTACCCACGTCTTCAGCTAAAAAAGCGCCACAAGAAACGCTTGTTATCATGGTAACTAAGCGGGATATTCTCGTGCAAGGCCAAAAAGTTGCTTCTATTTCTACGCTTATCGACAACGGTGAAGATGATATTCCTAGCCTTAAAAAGGAGCTGGAGTTTTTGTCGGGTGGAATAGAACCTGTGGAAGGCGCTACGGCAAAACGAATTACGATTATGGGGGACGAAAACATTCCTTATGAAGTCGTGAGAAAAATTTTAAAATCGTGTCAGCAAGCGAAGTATACAAACATCGCTTTTGCGGCTACTCAAGTGGCCAAAAAGGCGGAGTGACGGAAACTTAATGACTGCACGGAACTATACATCCTTAGCGCTAGCTTGGGTCCCCGATAGCCAAGAGAAAAAACCTTTCTATATCATTGTGGCGAGTGTTCTATTTGCCGCACTGATATTGGCGTTAGTGGTATCGTCGGTAGATGTTCCACCAAAAGAGCGCAAGCCCCGCACGGTTGTGCCGGAGCGAGTGGCTAAGTTTATTACGCAAAAGAAAAAAGTAACGCCGCCTAAACCTAAAGCGACGCCGGTGCCAACCCCCAAAATTATTCCGACACCTAAACCCAAAGTGGTGCGCAAAAAAGAAACCGAAGCGCAAAAGAAAAAGCCGCTGACAAAGAAAGAAAAAAAGGCGAGGGATAAAGCGTCTGAAAGTGGCTTGCTGGCCTTGAGTGGTGAGCTTGCGGATTTAATGGACACCAGTGAAGTGAATGATTTGGTGGGCGCTAAAACCAAGAAAACATCCGCTAAAGCACTAAAAACGGCGGGTGTTAGTAACGAAATTCTTACTTCGGGTGCGAACGAGGGAAGTGGTAGCGTTAGTACCTCAGATTATGTTGGTGGTGTAGGCTCAACAACGCTTTCTGCAAGAGAGGTTGCGTTAGTAAAACAGTCATTAACAAAAAGCGATCAAGTTGAGCGTGACGATCCGAGTAGGCCTGCTAAAGCCAGAACTGGCGCGCGCGGAGAAGAAGACATCACCATTGTTTTCGACCAGAACAAAGGCCAGCTCTTTTCACTCTATAATCGTGAGCGTCGTAAGCAGCCGGGTTTAAAGGGTAAGTTAGTGTTGGAAATCACAATTGCAGCTGATGGCTCTGTCACTAACGTCAAAATTGCATCTAGTGAGCTTAATGCTCCTGCGCTGGAACGAAGAATCATTGCACGAGTTAAGCGCTTCAAGTTTGAAACTCGTGATGCGCCGATTACTGTAACGTACCCAATAGAGTTCTTGCCCTCTTAGCGGATTACGGTACAGCCCTATGGTCTTAGCCAAAGATGAAATAAAAGGGTACTGGAACGGTAAATGTCAAAAATAGAAATAGGCGACCCTTCGCAGCCTATTTCTTTCCTCGAACGTATACGTTGTATAGCTTTCTGAAGTGGTGGGGGGGTAAGCCTGTCCAGCGTTTAAAGGCGTTGATAAGGCCGGTGCGATCGGCAAAATCTAGCATAGGAAACATTTCCTCAACCTTTTTCCCATCGATCAACAGCTGAATCGCATAGTGCTGTCTTACTTGATCCCTAAGATACGTAAAGCTTGTACCTTCCTGTGATAGGTGGTTTTGTAAAGTGCGTGTGGGCATATCCAATTCATCTGCCACTAGGCCAATTTCCAATTTGGTTTTGCCTAGGCGCCAAATGAGAGACATCATTACCTTACTTGTCCACCCATATACCATGGGCAGTTTCGCGCGATCTATGTGGTGGGTAATGATTCGTTGATAGTGTTTTTCTATTTCCTTGAATTCGGTATTTTGTAGATTCAACTCTGTGTCGGAAGGATGCTCAGAATCCGACATATAGGGGCTCCTTGTTGGCGCATTTTGGTGGGTGAGAATTATACCGCGAACTATCCAGTTTTTCAGGCGTATTTTCAGTGACGAGTACGCATATTTTTCTATTTCCCGATCTCCAGTCCTTACTTTGTGGGAGATAGGTGCCAGGGGGCGTATACGGTTGTACTGGGCAATAAAAAAGCCGGGGCATTCCTTGCCTCGGCTTCTAGATTTTTTCACCTTTTTCCTTGTCCTTGGTGATTCACCATCCTGGTGAGTACATGTTCAGGGGTACTGTTACTCCTTGATGCTCCTAATGCATCTCCCTAAGGTCCTATCCCTTTAAATGCCTACTAATCCTTGTGCAGTCCTGGCTGATACCCGACCCTGGATATCACGAATGTCCTTACTGGGTTCTGCCCTCAATTCCTTCGGGGTTAACCCTATGTGCATACCTGCTACCGGCCCTGGTCAATCCTGTGCTGCGATTTCATGGTGGTTATTATTCCAGGGCAGGCCATGTGGGAATAGTGGAGATAGTCACCGGTGTTTGTGAGATATATCCTACAAAAAACGACATATGGACTTATATCGGGCTCTTGCTAAAGTTCATCCTCGAGAATGTATAGTGCAAGCCAATGGAGACTCCGTAGGCCAATATTCCCGCCGCCCCAGATAAAAACGCCGCGACAACACAAAACGCGCTGAAGCCTTTGGCTATTTGACGCTTTTCCAAATCGTCCGTGATCCAGCGTGCAACGAATAGCATATAGGCAAGTATCTCGGTCCAAATATTAAGGATGCGCTCTGGGATACTTAGCATCGTAATGATTCCGTTGTATGTGAATATATCGCCTTTAGGTTCCATTGATCTCGTATCAACGACTCCAGCAATAAATGCCCCGAGCAAAAGCAAGGGCAGTAAACGCCCACCAAGTAACAACAGCCAGTAACGGGTTTTAGACCCATATGTCAAAAAGCTCCCGATAAGCAGACTTAACCACCCTAAAACAAAGATGTTCGACACTGCACTAAAGATGAATTCATTATTCATGTCCTTATATCCTTCTATTTCAATGGGCTGAAGCTAAAATGCGCCTTCAGCGAACTTTAATGTGTACTTGCGTACGTCTTTTGGCCAGCCACTAACATGCTCAATTAAAGCAGCCTCATTGCCGGAATAAAGTGCCCGGGTAGCCTCTTCAAACCCAGCTAAATCCCCCGCAATAGCCGAGATAAAGCGATTTGTTCGGTCTTGTGCGATACGTATACCATCGGAATGAGCACTTTGCTTTCTGGCTTCGTCGACTAAGCGACGAATCGTTCCAGAAGCGCCACCTCGTTGGCGGTCCAACCACTCCCAGTGCCGAGGGAGCAGAGTAATTTCACGCCCAACGACGCCGAGTTTTGGGCGGCCTCGCTTCCCCTTTTCAGGCGGTTGAGCGGCGTTTTCTCCCTCGTTCGGGCACGCAAATCGGGCCTCGATTTCAGCATCAGTACCGCGCGTATCGATATCAATTTGCCGCCCAGACGCCATCTCAAATATAAGTAATAGGGGGCCGTTCTTCGAGGTTTCTCTCGAGCGCGCCCACATGGCGACCTCTAATAGCGTTCCGCTACAGATGCATTGGTGGCCCTCGAAGGCAATATGTAAGGTCATGGGTTTATCTCCTTTAATAGCCTTGGTTAAATTAATATTACCATGGTAATATTTTGGTTCGCAAATTTATTTAGATGGGAGTAGTCAGTAATTAGGAGGCGGCGTAACTAAATCTTGTTTTCGATGCCCTTAAGTAACAGTTCTCAAAACTGATAAATTAGGCGCCTGATTTCTTCTTGGTTGGCTGTATATCAGATAACATGAGCGCCGCACGTGCTTTTAAGGAAGAAATTAAGGATTTGTCTATGTATACCCCTCCAACCATATCTACAAACTCTCGAACCATTACAGGAAATTTCGGGGGTAAGAGAGTTCAGATTGTACCTGCGTACGAAAAAACCTATGACCTTTTAAATAAAGCCGCTCAGTCCGGAAACCATTGGGCTAGGTTGGCCGTGTCTGGGCTGAGGGCACTCAGTTCTGGGCGACTTGGGAAGGATAATATTTACGTGCGGCCTAACCGTTCTGCAAATCTAGAAACAGGCGCAGAGCAGTTTTTTGTAATTCTTCCGGGTATAAAAGCGACGGTCGATGCTCAGTCAAATGGCACATTTAAGATAGTGTATTTGGCGTTTGATACAGGGTATTTCGAGCAAAGTAGTCAAAATACAATGACTGGTTTGTATCGGGCCGTAAAAAGGGATAATAAGTGGGGTGTGGATTTTGTTGAGAACGGCGAATTACCTTCTGAACCAATTAAACAGAGGTTTGTTGGTATCACTGATAGGCAGCACTCGGATGCAATAGATGCGGCAGAAACTATTGCTCCAAGAGTTTCAAAAGCGCCTGGAGGCGGAGGTCCATTTTTTGATTCTTTCGATTTGCATTTTACTCCGGGTGACAAAAAGATCGGCGGGCTTAAAAATTATAATAAGGCCGCTAAACCTCTAAGCAATGAATCGATACATGGGTCAGCGATAATGCTGGCGAATACAATGTATAAGTCAAAAGACGTTAAAGGAGTGAGCTGGGTTGCTGAATTTGGTGGGTCTGCAGTTTTGACTCAGGCCATGAAAATACTGGCTGACCGGAAGGTGAAGCTGGATGGCCATACTGCGTATTTATATCGACCTAGCACAAATGTAAATCAAGCAGTAAAACATGCTCACGAGCTGGGTTTGAACCTGGACAGAAATTTCGTTACCACTGAGGTAGGCGACTATATGGGGAATCGAGATCAAGTCGCTATGATTATTAATAGATTAAAAAATGAAGAAGATTATAGAAAAGGGCATGGTGCTTGGGATTTTTGTGGGCAAGTCACAAAGGTCCAGGGGTTAACGGCTATGGCAACGGCGGCCATAGGAGCTGTCGGTGTTGGAATGTCAGCTCCAGCCATTCCTATACTGGCTGCAATTGGCGGAGCTCTTGGATCTGGAGTCGCAGCATTAAAAACTGGTGACACATTGGCAAAACATGTTGCGCCAAAATTTTATGATAGAAATGCCGGTAAAATTAAGTGATTAATTTCAGTAAAATCAACGCGGTCAAACTTAGAGCTCCCTCCGATACAGATAAGGTTGTAGGGCCAAATTTTAAAAAATCTAAGAGATATGAATTTACACTTGCAGGAAGCAAGTTAGTGTTTCTAGCTCCTGATCACAGTCCTCGTTATGATTCGTCGGTTTGGTTAACTTCAAAAAAAAATGACGCTTTGGAAGAGCCATTCAGAGAATTTACTTCAGGAGTATTGGCTGTAGATAGTTGGGAAAGTGCTTCAGTGTTTAGCCGGGCATGGGGTTACTATTATTCCAAGTTTGGAGGTGGCGCTGGTGAGCTAAAGATGTCTATAGGTGTGCGGAAAAGAAATAGTCGTTTTGTTTTTCAATCTGGATCTTTTTTACACCCGAAGACATTTGAATACACCCTAAGTTTATTTTTGACAAATATGTTTGGGTGGAAGACTTTATCTGGGAAGGCAAGTTATACCGCCCCGCAGGAATGGGGGGTCAACAAAACGTTTCCTGTCCCGGCGGCATCGTACGACATTGTAGGAAGCAATGAAGAACGGGTGTTTGTATTTCCCGTAACCGGAGAGCATTTTGTCGAGATTAGTTTTTCATACATAGGTAGAGCGAATAATGTTCGTAAAGAAATGCGAACGTTAGTTGATCAAATAATCGATAGTATGTCTCTGGAGCTTTCACCAGAAACTCAACATCTAGTTGATCAGATAAGCTTAGAAAACGCTGGAGTTGAGTTAACAGAGCATTTTGCCCCGTTAAAGTGGCCGGTCTCCAAAGAAGACGTCGAAAAACAAGAAAAGTTGGAAAATGACTTGTTATCCTAAATCCATATAACGTGTTTTGGCTGGGAATATAAGTATTCTTCATAGTGTTGACCGGGTGAAGCTTCCTAGTCTAGTCTCCTTTAGTGCCTGAAGGCAGGTCTCGATAATATTAGTGTTTCTCACCTTTTTGCCCCTCCGTAATTGCCTTCATCATGGCGATACCAGTGTTGTTACCTTTAACGACCGAGCGAAAGATTTGAATATCACGCCAAAAGCCCAAGTAACTTCTCAAAATGTTATCAAATCCATAGATTAGCGCTCCGCGATCTGACACAATTCCGCCCGAGAAACAGACACTTGGGGCGCGAATAATCAGAACATACTGATGGCGCCAATTGATTTTTTACATGGAGTCATTAATGACGCGTTC
Organism: Agarilytica sp.; assembly: GCA_045430345.1. GTDB lineage: Bacteria > Pseudomonadota > Gammaproteobacteria > Pseudomonadales > Cellvibrionaceae > Agarilytica. Next base: position 502,617 of record JAILXT010000001.1, read on the forward strand.
GCTTTCATTTCTTCGTTCGATTTTTATCCTTTCTCATATTTTTACTATCGCGGCATGCGGTGGCGGCGGTAGCAGTAGCCCCCCAGATACCACACCCGACAGCTTTAGCTTCACGGCAGGGAACCCTGTTGATCCTGGTGAAGAAAATGTGGAATCTCCAAGCGCAACAGTTCAGGGGATAGAGGAGGCTGTGGCCATCTCCGTTTCTGGCGGTGAATACCGTATCGGTGCAGGAGGATATACGAGAACTGCGGGTACCGTAAGTAACGGGCAAAGTGTACAAGTACGTGTTGATGCATCTGATGAATTTAGTAGTGATGCTAGTGTGACGCTAACCATCGGCGGTGTGAGCGGTACATATACTGTAACAACCGTAGCGCGTGACGATACGCCAGAGGTCTTCGCCCCCTCAGCACCTACAACCAACATTCCTATATCGACAGAAGTCAATTTCACCGAGTTTACTGTAGCAGGGTTAAACGATGCGGTGGATATCGGTATCGATATAGGTACATTTACGATTAATGCGGGCTCAGCCGTAACTTCGGATAGCGTGAGTAATGACGATCGCGTCGTTGTAACGGTGCCGGCGTCGGGCTCTTTCGCAACGACTGTTGATGCGACTCTCACAGTTGGCTCATTAACCGGTGTTTTTTCCGTCGTTACAGAACCGCGAGACATAGCGCCAGGAGAGTTTAGTTTGGTTCCTGTGCTTGATGCTTTGGCGGGCGCAGTTATTACCTCGGATCCTATCACCGTGGAAGATGTTAATGACTCCGTCGCTATTACTGTGAGTGGAGGTGCGACTTACAGTATCGATAGTATTGAGGACGGCGACTTCACTAGCGCTTCCGACACAATTAACAATGACCAGCTGGTTCGAGTGCGCCTAACAGCGTCTTTAGAGTCTTTGGCTGTGACTGAATCTACTCTCACACTTGGCTCTGGTGATAACAGCCAGAGCTCTACATTTTCTGTGCGTTCGGCTCTTACTTTCGCGAGCTCTGTTGATCAGCCACCAGGTACGACAAACGTTATTTCTGACACTGTTGTAGCTGTCGCTGGTTTTAGTCGCACGCAAAATATCGTTGTTACAGATGGCGAATACAGTGTTGATGGTGGAGCCACTTACCAAGCCTCAGGAGTAATAGAAAACGGGCAAAATTTGCGGGTGCGAGCGAATGCTTCAGTTTTATATTCCTCCGATGTTGTGACGACCGTTACGATTACAGACCCTAATGACGCGACTACGATTGTTGGAACTTATACCGTAACCACTCTTACTGACAGTACAGCGCCCACAGCAGCTATCCTTTTCCCGACGCCCGTATCGATGACCGAAGGATCGACGTTAACGATACGTGGTACAGCTGAAGATGATCTCAGTGGAGTCCAGTCGATCTCGGTAAGTGTTAGTAGTGCAAGCGGAACGATGGACCCGGTCGAAGCTACATCTATGGGGGGGAGTGGCTTTGCTGAGTGGTCTGCCGAAGTGACACTTGGGCTGGGTGAGGTAAATACTATTACCGTTACAACGATGGATGCAGAAGGTAACGGCCTTGCTGAGGTTACGTCTGTGAGTGTTACGCAGCAAACCAGTGTTGCTAATTTTCCTAATGGCGTGGCCCCGTTTAATAACCTTAGCCCTGGAGGAATATCTTTAGATCAAGCGAATAGTCGGCTTGTTATCGTTGATACGTCGGGAATATTTACGACGGATTTAAATACCGGAGAGAGAGCTGTGTTAATTAATAATGCGGCGCTTCCCTCATTCCCAACCAAGGTCCATGTCGATGAGACAGCGGGGCAAATTTATATATCTTCGATATCTGGGGGGCATTTGGTTTCCGCGAATTCGGATGGATCTGGTGTGAGTGTAATTAATGAATCCCCTAGTTTGCTGATTGAGCCGTATGGCATGGAAATCAGTCCATTCGATGGGCTTCTTTATGTTGGTGATGGTGGTAATGGAGCGTTAATTAGCGTGGATACGGGAACAGAAGCCGCTAACGAGGAAGCTACGTTTGATGATGAGTTCGCTTTATTTGTACCTACAGGCCTGGCAATCGTGTCAGCAACTACAGTTATTGTCGCTGACGAGGAAGTGGGAAGTATAGTTTCTATCGATGTATCTGGTCCTAGTGGTATTTTTACGGAGCTTGCGGGGGGGGGTGAGGTGGTTGGTCCACAGGACGTAGAATACGATAGTGATCAAAGTCGTGTGATCTTCGTGGATAGTGGTTTGGATGCGGTATTGTCAGTGCCGGTTGCCGGTGGGAGCGTGACTACTATTTCGGATGCGACTAATCCTAATAATACGCTAGTGGATCCTTCCGGTTTGGCACTTGATGCCGAAAACAATCTTGCATATGTTCCTAGTGCTGATTTAGATGGGGCAGATATTCTGTTAGATATCGTGGTTGTAGATTTAGTGTCAGGGGATAGGGTGGTGTTATCCCGCACTATTGGTGAAAAATAGAATTCAGCTTGCGTTTTTTATTTGGAAGGGGCGGTATTGGTTCGTTATGGCAAAGCCTTATGCCGCCAGCGGAACATAGTCCTAGAATCACAAATACTAAACTTCTGGTTAAACCGAATAGCTGGATGTTCTGGCCCTATCTAGTAAGGGCCAGTCTTCTTTGTTTAAATCGATGATTTTTTTACATTGTTTATGGGATCGTACGGTGTTGTTTTTATGTGCTGGTCCTAGTCGTTTTTTTAACAGAGCGGATGGGGCCTAGTGATTTGATTGCTCCGAAGGATGCCGAATACGATAGCGATCAAATTGGAGCGATTTTCCTCGGTAGTGGTTTGGATGCTGTGTTGTCTGTTCCTGTTGCCGGAGGAAGTATGACCACGAATTCGGATACGAGTGGGCCGGGTAATTTAAACTGAAGGTTTAGCTTTCGTTGATTTTGGGCTGTACGAGGTTGTTTTATGGGTATGGGGTTGTGCTCTCTCGGTTCTAGTAATAAAAACTTTGTTAGTGTTTACAGAAAATTATTTATTATTATATTTTTCATTTTGGTAATGAGTGGGTTTAACGCAATACAGGTGCATGCGATGTCAAATATTGGGTTTAAGATTTGTTTGGCAACAGAGTCAGAAGGGGTGGTGACATCTGATGGTATTCCTTTAGATGGTGCCGAAGTAGAGCGGGTTGTGGAAAATAAAGGGAAAAAGCATATTGATCATTCTGTCACTGATAGTGATGGGCGTTTTTCTTTTCCCTCACTCTACACCCGTGCTCTCACTAAATTTCTGCCTATTCAACCTGTTGTTTCCCAGGAAGTCACTATTACTTATAAGGGTGAAAAGCATATTGCATGGGGGCTCACCAAAATGAACTGGGATGAAAATGGTGAATTAAATAGTTTTAAAGCACTTCAGCGAAACAATATTCTTCCGTTTGATGTCATATGTGAACTGTCAGATGAGGATAAATCCATGCAACTCGAAGAGTCGCTTCAGATAATTTATGGTAAGTGTAACATCGTCGGACAAAAGATATTGTCACGATCAAAATAGGAAACTGAATGATGTGGCGGTATTAAGCCCATTAGAAAAAAGGAAAAAACGTGACAGAACTATTCGATCAGTTCAAACACAAGCTCTAGATCTATCATACGCTTACTCAGGGGCTCCATTTGACGCCGCTTTCCAGATAGGGGGCGTTTTACAGTTTCCATGAGATGGTTTCTACCTGAGGTTATCCCGCTAAGCCACGAATGGCGTTAATGGCTAAATCGTTTGCTCGCTTTACTAAAGATTGGAGTAAATACCTGAGAAATGCGTGGGATATACTTGTAACGCCTTCTTGATAGTTTAACCCTAAAATTTTCATCACTTTGCGAATAAATAATTTTACATATTCCGCACACTTTTCGCCGATCTCTATACCCTTCGCCAGTATCCATGCGACTTTATCAAGAAAGGTATGTATACCCATTGCAGCCCATTGAAGGCCCACTGTCAGTGTGCTGAGTTGTTTTTTTAATAGCCAAATGATGGCGTTCTCCAACCACTCGAATGTTTTAGGGCACATAGGGTTACTGTTGGCATTTGAGCGTAACCACTCTTCAATGGCGGCTTCGTGATTATTGATGGGGGGCGCGGAGACAAGGGATTCCCAGCTGTTACCGAGCCCTTTGGTGTAGGCCGTCATTCGGTGGGCTTCGCCACTGATGATGGGGTTTTCACTGATTTTTCGATGACCATAACCAGGAAGTGGCGTATGCAGGTAGGGAAATACGGGCACCATCGGCACTGGGTCTGTTGTGTGAAACACGCGATGAATATTTTTGCTTCCGAGCTTTTGCGTTAGCATCGAGGAGAAAAACGTCAGTCCGACGCGAGGCTGGCCAAACGTATAAAGCTTGACGGGTAGGGATAAACTGCTGGCCGCCCAGTCTGCGGCAAGGGTTGCTACGGCGCCCCCCAAACTATGACCAATACAGTGAACGGTGCCGGTAATTTTACTTTCTGCAATAAAGCTACGGATCTCTGGGAGCATACTTTTAAATGTATGATTAAAACCGATATGAACAGGTAACCCGCTCGTTGAGCGCTCTATGCCAATTCGAGCATCTGTCACCATATCGGCGTTATTGTTTGCGGTGGTTGTACCACGAAAAATCAAAAACAAATCGCCCTTATATTGCCCAGCACCTGTTGCGCATAGACCAAAACCGTCTTTCGATGCGCGGAATATTCTGCCGCCGGTTTTGGCTTGGAGCGTAGTTTGAGAGGAGCCCTGAGAGAATTCTCTACGAGCTAAGAATGCTTTTAAATCTCTTTGAACTCCTGCATTTAGGGTGTAAACGGCTAAAGCTAATGATGCGGCCGTATCGGGCAATAGATCTGTTGACATGTTGATTTCCTTAAGCGAATGAATTCCTGCTTTTTTATTTGGGCATGTTTGCCCATCGGCATTTAGTTAATATGGGTATTGGATCTGCCTGAATAGCAATCTCATCAGAGCTTATATCACACGTAAGGTTTTCAGCTTTCCCGTTGGTTTCAGAGAAAATTTCAGGGTGGAGTTTGCTGCTATACCAAAGTAAATTGTCATCATTTTTCGAGTAAACACTTAATTCGGCCTTTGCCACAAACTGCGTAAGCATACCCAGCGTCAAATCTACTTCGTGTATTGGAAGAGAAAAACGCCCCTCTTCATCCGTTGTAAATGTCTCGGTTAGGCCACCCTCGTTATCATTCCACCTCAACGTGCGAACAATCTTGGTGTTTGGCAGCGGTTGGCCATCTTTCATCAATACACCTTCCATAGGAGAGAAGATGACATATGTTTCTGTGGAGGGCTTTATAAACACTTGGCTATCCTTTGTGGGTAATGAATTATCAGCGTTACAGCCGAGAAGTAATGCGTAAATGAGCAGGGTGAATACGGCTTTCATATAGCGTGTATTAGATTATTGGGGAATGGGAGGCACGATAAACTGTTTGAGGCGATTTTGACAAGATTGCAGGTCACAAAAACCAGAGTTTCACGTTTGATGAAACGTTGGAGTGTTGGCGCCAAATCGTTTTTATCAAGGAGTCGTAAGGGGCACCCTGCCTTTTTTGCTGCCCGGAGTTATGTATAGGTATTCGCTGAAGTGTGTCTAACATCTTGTTTCGTTAGTGAAAACGGTGTGCTAGGTGAAGCGGCGTAAACGAAGCATACAATAAACATGACGGCATACTCATGTCGCGCTTGTTTTTATAATTTTTCTTGTGACATAGCCAACGTATTCGGTATAAGAAGTTAGGCCTTTTTGCCTGATTAATATACAATTTCGCCCATTTTAGTAATTAGTCCGTATAATAGCGCTCGCTGTTATATCGATATGATTGATTTGCCCCGTATTTGGGATGATGTAAACAAACAGGACTGTATTTTATGAGACACGATTTCCCCCGACGTGCTCTTAACTTATCAAAAATAATTCGTTCATTTATCTCGCCAGCGCTCATATTGGCATTTTCAGGCTCTGGGTTTGCCGGCCCAGAAGGCGGTGAGGTTGTGGGTGGTACTGGCTCGATCAATCGATCCGGTAACACCACAACCATCAATCAAGCTACTGATCGTATGGCCATTGATTGGCAAACCTACGACGTGGGCGCCAATGAGCGGGTTCAGTATATTCAACCCGATAGTTCATCCATCTCTCTTAACCGTATATTGAGCAACCGTGGTTCACAGATCCATGGGCAGATCGACGCGAATGGTCACGTCTTTTTGGTGAACCCCAACGGCGTATTCTTTGGCGAAAACTCCGTGATTAATGTTGGGGGAATGTTGGCGAGCGGGCTTTCCATTGAGCCCAGTGATTTTATGAACGGGGATTTCGCGTTTAGCGCGATTGAAGGGACAGATGGTTTAGTCATAAACGCGGGTTTAATTAATGCAGCTACCGGGGGGAATGTCGCGTTAATTGGTCAGCAAGTCGAAAACGAAGGGATGATCAGCGCTCAATTGGGTTCTGTAGCCTTGGCCGCTGGGCGAGAGGCAGTGGTGACCTTCGATGGGGAAGGGTTGCTTGGGGTGCAAGTGACAGAATCCATTCTTCAAGAAGATATTGGCGTTGATGCAGCCGTGATCAATAGTGGGGAAATTTCAGCGGAAGATGGGCAGATTCTCATTTCAGCCGCAGCCAGCCAAGATATCTTTTCGCAGGCAGTAAATTCAGGGGAAGTGAAACAAGCGACCAGTGTGGTCGTAGGTGGGGACGGCAGCTTCACGCTTAGTGCGGGAGCTAACGTGGTGAACACTGGGGTACTCTCCGCGTCGGGGGACGCAGGGGGTGCCGTGGTGCTTCTTGGGGAGAATGTGACTTCTAGTGGAGAGGTTCGAGCGGATAGTTCCGTCGGGTATGTTGCTGGTTCGATTGAATTACATAGTGTTGGTACAACATTGTTGGCTGAAAATAGTGAAATTTCGGCAATATCTGAGTTTTCCATAGGTGGAGATATCAAAATACTAGGAAATCGAGTTGGTGTTTTAGACCGCTCTTCTATTGATGTTTCTGGAGCTGCGGGGGGGGGGAGAGTATTCATCGGTGGCGATTACCATGGCGATAATTCTTATATTCAAAACTCGGATCGCGTAGTGGTTGGAGAGGATGTAAATATTCGAGCGAATGCTTTAGTCGATGGCAACGGGGGGCGAATAGTTTTATGGTCCGACGATGCTACCTCCTTCTACGGCCAAATCTCAGCAGTTGGTGGAGCATTTTCGGGAGGTGGTGGTTTTGTCGAGGTTTCTGGTAAAGAAGCTTTGTCTTTCTGGGGCGGAGTGGATATTGGAGCGTCCTTTGGGGACGAAGGAACACTTCTATTAGACCCTAGGGATATACGAATTGTTAGCAGTGGGTCAGACAATATACGAATTCTTGACCGCGAAATATTGTTTGGTGATGGAGACACTGACGACGATTTTACCATATCCGCTAGTTCTTTAGTTTCTGCATTATCGGGTGGTGACGTAATCTTAGAGGCACGTGATGATATTGATTTCCAAACAAGTGTTGACGCCTCGGGAAATACTAATCATTTGGAGTTGTATGCAGGAGATGATATTTATTTTGAACAATCAGGGACGACAATCGATCTTGGATCAGGAAATTTAACAGCTGTAGCCGGTACCAGTGGGTGTGTGGGGTGTTCTGGGCCTGGAGGTAAGGGACGAAGTGTCTTTTTTACCAACTCTACAGTGACAACGACGGGAACGATTAATATCTATGCAGCGCAAGACGTGTTTTTTCATGATTCAGCAACAACTAATTCGGTTAACGATCAATTAACCGTAGTAAATGCTGGTGTTCTTAATGTTGAATCTCGTGATGATATTTTTATTCATGAGGATGCAGTAATAAATGCAGGACAGGTGAGCTTTAGTGGTGGGGTTTCTAGTAGTTTATTTACAGTCACACCCGACCTGACCGTTACAGGAACCGTGGATTTAGATGGACTAATAAATACTTCCGGGGGCGATTTTGGTTCAATATCTACGGTGTATGATGCTTCATCTACATCTCTTATTGATTCTCGTACAGGGGCTTCTACTTCTGATTCGGGCGAAATAGATATTCAGTCGTCGTCTTCGACCGATATTTTGAACCTTGGTGCTATTGTTTCCGCAAATGGAAATGAGTGTGGTGTTGGGGGCGATGAGGCTTGTGGAGATATTTCAGTTATTTCTGGTTTTGGAATTGCTGATCTTGGCCTGTTTGATATTAACGGTACTGCGTTGTTTTCTTCTAGTGGAAATAATATCAATTTAGACAATACGTTACACACTTTTACCGGGTTGGTAAGTGCTGATACTAGCGGTGTTAATACTGACGAAAATGGTGGTGCTATTACGCTCAGCGGTGTAGATATCGTTGTTGGTACTGTTTCATCTTCAGGTAGCACAGATGGGACCGATAGCGACGCTGGCGATATTGTTTTTAATGTTTCAAACAGCTTCGAAGCAAGTGCAACATCAGTTATTACGGCTGTAGAAAATGGCGGTGGTACGGCAGGAACATTGACCGTTAATGGTGATGGTAACGATAACACGTTAACTTTATCTTCTGGTGCTTCGTGGGCGGGTGGTGCTGTCTCAATAAATGGCCTTGCTGGTGATGATACGTTTGAGATGTTTTCATCGATTGCGGCCAGTGTAGATGGTGGTGCCGAAACGGCCGGAGATACGTTGTTCGGTCCCGATCAAGAAAACGATTGGCAAGTAACGGATGCGAACATCGGAACGCTAAACGGAAACGCGTTTGCTGAAATTGAAAATCTTACCGGTAATGATAACGACGATGACTTCACTATTAACGATGGTGGAAGTATAAGCGGTCTTATTACAGGTGGTGACGCTGCGGATACAGATACAGCTGATTATTCAGGTGTGCTCTCGGCAATCAATATTGAAGTGCTTACTGGCATTGTCGGTGTCGAGTTTATTGAAGGAAATGATCACGTCGACAGTGAATTATCTATATCTACTGGCACAAACACCTGGGCTTTTGCAGATTTTGACGGCTTGCCTGGTGACGATACCGTCTCAAATGGTGTTGATGATGGAACACTTACAAGTGATCAGTTCGTGGGGAGCGTTCAGTTTGTAAACTTCCAAAATATTATTGGCGGCGATGGCGCTGACGCGTTTACGTTTACAACAGACACGATAGCAACAAGCTCAGGTAGTATTGATGGTGGTTCTGCAGCAGGTAACAGTATTCAAGGGCGTACGGGTGTCGATAGCACTTGGGATATCGATTCTGCTAATAGTGGTAGCGTAACGGATACAACGAATTCTGACGAAGTCTATGTGGCTGATTTTGACAATATTCAAAACCTTGTTGGTCAAACAGGTGATGATGATTTCATCTTTTCTGACGATGCATCTATCAGCGGCTTGGTGAATGGTGGGGATGTTGGTGGAGATACAGATACACTTGATTATTCTTTGGAAACCGATGACCCGATTTATATTGATTTAGCGTCGGGTGTTAGTGGTACAGCTAATATAGAGAGCTACACAGGGAACGGAACTGACAGTACTTTAGTTGGTGAAAATAATGGAAACCTATGGACTATAACAGATGAAAACGACGGTCATATCGATAGTAATACGATTTCATTTACCGACTTTAATATATTGATCGGTGGTACGGATGCCGATGATTTCGTTATTGAAGATGGCGGTAGTATTACGGGTAGTATTCAAGGTGGAGACGATCTAGTTGATGACAGTATTACTGGCCGAAGCCTAGCTTCTACTTATACCCTAACGATCGATACTGCTCCTGATCCCGATGAGCCAAACGGTAATATCGTGGATACCTCTTCTGGCAGTGTGACATACGTTGCTGATTTTAGAGATATTAATGTTTTAACTGGTAATTCATCTGCTGATGTTTTGATTGGCCGTGATCAAGAAAATCATTGGAATTTTACTTCTAGCGAATTCTCTGTTGGAAATAATGAGGAGCCTTTATCTGCTACGGATTTGGTTGAATTTACTTCGATGGAAACAGTTAGGGGTAATAACAATACAGATATTTTTAACGTTAGTGCTAATGTGGTGGCAAATATTCATGGCGGTGATGGTGCAGATGTTTTTAACATTTTAACCCCTGGAGTATCAGCGACTATTTTTGGTGGAGATACCGACGCAGAAGTTGATGTGATTTTCGGTTGGGATGGCGATTCATCTCAGGACGCCTTAAATCAAGAGAATAATTTATGGACAATATCTGGGGCTGGGTTCTACCTAGATAACGACACTGATATAAGCGAGCGTGTTACCTTCAGTGAAATCGAAACGATACAAGGTGGTGAGGAAGTTGAGTTTTCTCCCCCGTCGAGTATCTACGTAGGAGGGATCGACGAATTTACAATTTCTACTAATTTTTCCGGCACGATCAATGGCCGCTCTGGCGACGACCGATTTGACGTTACGTTGGCGTCCGATGTTACTGGTGGATTAAATGGTGGCGATGGAATCGAAACCTTTAATTTAAGCGCTGATTTAACTGGTGGTGCCAACGGCGACGCTGACGCTGACGTCTTTAATATCCTTGCACCTGGAATTAACGCTGTAATAGATGGCGGTTCTACAGGAACAGATTCCGACACGATTCATGGGTGGGATGATAACGCTAGTGTGAATTATTGGCGAATTGAGAGCGGTGGGTTAGAGCTCGATAATGAGATAACGGATTCAAATACAAGTTTTGTGGGTTTTAGTGATATAGAAATTATTGATGGTGCTGATGATTCTGATGCAAGTGGAGATGGTCAGGATCAATTTGATATTTCGACGAGTTTTGATGGATCGATAAATGGTGGTTCTGGTTCTGACACATTTAACGTAACCAGCATAGCGTCAGTTTCCGGTGGGCTCTCTGGTGGAGAGGGTGGTGATTCGTTTGATATTGATGCAATTTTAACGGGAATTGTTAGCGGGGGTAATGGTGTAGATATCATCGATTTATCCGCGTCGGTTACAACGGTTAATGCGGGGGGGGGGAATGATCAAATTACGATTGATGGAGCGCTTACCTCGACAATAAATGGGGAGGGTGGACAAGATCAGTTCATACTGGCTTCTGGCGGAACCGTAATTGGTTCTATAAACGGTGGCGCAGAAAACGATACGTTTACCGTTAACCAAGCGCAAACAGCGGCGCAATTAAATGGTGAAGCTGGCAATGATATTTTTAATCTAAACCAAAGCGTTTCCGATGGAACGGCTGCTCGTTTTGTTGTCGGTGGCGATGGGGATGATACTTTTAATGTTGTGGCGGGGATTAGCGTAAACATAGACGGTAGTGAAGGAAATGAATCTACGCTCGACACAATTACGCTGACGGATACTAGCGGAAGTTATACCTGGGCGTTAACTGATGCGGATATCGGGTCGTTAGGCAATATTGATTTTATTGGTGTAGAAAATATTAACGGTTCCAACGGTGGAGTTGATACATTTGAGTTCGGCTTTTCTGGACGGTACGAAGGGATAGCAGATGGTTGGCTCGGTACCGATATTGTTGATTTATCCGGCGTGGATGGCGGTAACGTTGCAGTATCTTTGGGATCCGACATCAATTTTGTTCAAAATGCGACGGTTGTAAAAGGGGCGGGTATTAATTCGTCGTTTACTGTAATCAGTGGAACCACTACAGATGAACCCACCATATGGACCATTTCTGATTTTGACGGTGCAGGTGAAGCTGACGGCACTAACGATGGTGTGGTCTCTAACGACGGAAACACCACGCAATTTATTGATTTTGGCATTCTGGTTGGGAATGAGGAAGCTGATCAATTTACCGTGCAATCGGGGGCATCGATTGTATCTGTTAATGGCAATGAGACAACCAGTACGAATACGCTTACCTATTTAGATGGTAGTGATAATAACTGGGTATTGACCGGTACGCGCGCAGGTACAATTAATACGACCGATTTAGTATTTTTCAATATTCTAAGTATTGCCGGTACAGGGGATGACAACCTCCAAGCACGTAACTCACAAACCAATGTTTGGCAATTTAATACGACAAGTGGCGGTACGGTTGCTGATACGAGTGCATCTGACTTGGTGACTTTTTCAGGCTTTGATGACGTGACTGGCGGAAATGAGCGAGATGAATTTAATGTAAATAACGGCGTGGACTTTGGCGGTACTATTTCTGGCGCCAACGGTAACGATATTTTTTACTTGGTGGACGATGTCCTCACTGGCATTAATGGCGGCGCAGGCGATGATGATTTTCATGTGACGAATGCGCTACTTTCTGTATCGGTTAACGGCGATGGGGGGGATGATGAATTATACGTACTCGCGAATAATGTTGATGTCACCTTTTCTGGCGGAGCAAATACCGATTATGTTATCGGTGTGAATGATGCGGTAAACCAAAATAACTGGAATGTGAATACAGACCAATTGATTAATGCAGCCTCTCCGAGCGCTATTGTTGATTTCAGCGGTGTTGAAGAATTAGTCGGCGGTTCTGGCGCGGATGTATTTACTGTTTCAGCGAGTATTACGCGTAGTCTCACGGGTACATCGGGGAACGATACACTTGTTGGCCCAGGTGCTACAAACGAGTGGCTGTTAACTAGTCATAACACAGGAACTTTAAATACTACGGTGAGCTTTTCTGCCATCGATGTAATAACCGGTGGTGCAGGAACGGATACTCTAACGGGAATTAACCAAAATAATGATTGGCAAATAACTGGCTCAAATGCGGGCTATGTCGAAGAAGATGGATCGGGTGATGGCCGGGTTGATTTTACCCTAGTAGAGGAGCTTGTTGGCGGTACACTAAACGATACGTTTACTGTTGGTGCGTCCGGTGTTATTGATTCTATTGATGGTGGTGAAAGTGTTGGTGATGACGATACGATTGTGGGGCGAACTACGGCTAACACTTGGAATATTACGAATTCAAATTTAGGTAATCTTCAAACGACTGCAGGCCCAACAACTTACGTTACTAGTTTTACAAATATTGAGACACTAGAAGGCAGTAATACAGAGGCAGATATATTCGATTTTGCAGTATTCGCGAATGTTAATATTGATGCGGGTGCATCAGTGGGGGATGTTGCGGAATACAGTGATGTTGCTAGTGATGTTGCGATTACGATAGGTGCGGGTGGTGTTGACGGGTTAACCGGTATTGAGGAGGTTGTCGGCAATAACGATGGCTTATTGGTTGTTGGAAATTCAAGTACGCTAACTTTGGATGCAAGTGTTGCGGCTCAGTGGGATATTTCAGATGCTAATGGTGGCGATGGCATTAACGATGGTGATGTGACCTTTGGTGGTGACACGGTTATCTTTACGAACTTTAGCGATCTTGTTGGTGGCTCTGGTGATGATACCTTTAATCTAAACCCTGCTATCGGGAATTCTGGAATAAGCGGTTCTATTACTGGTGGTGGAGAATCCACGGCGGATATTATTACGGTAAGAAATACAACCACAACGTGGGATATTTCTGAAGACAATAGTGGGGGCGCGGGTAATGAGTTTTCTTACGGCGACTTTACTTACCTTAATGGTACTGATGATGGCAGCGGGCCTCCGCCAGTTGCGCTTTTCTCCAATACTGATTTTTCTGGCATTGAAACAATAAATGGCAGTGATTCCGGTGATACCTATACCGTAAACCCCTTTACTTTGGGAGGCGGTTTTACCCTTAGCTTAAATGCAGGCTTAGATACTGATTCTATTTCATTTCTTAATACAAATTTAGATGTAACGCTAGGACAGGCCGTTGGAGGCCTGAGTTTAGAAGGATTTGAGACGATTACCGCAAATTCTGCGGGCACGAATATTTTAAGATCTACCAGTACGAGTGGTGCGAGTGTTGTTTGGGCAATTGACGGGCTAAACGCTGGAACTGTTGGTGGCGTTAGGTTTGTGGATTTCCAGACCATTATTGCCGGTAACGGCAATGATCAATTTACGTTTTCTGCTACTGGTGAAATTGAGACTTTACTTGATGGTGGTAGTGGTTCTAACGAAATAGTTGCCAATAGTACATTAGCAACACGTTGGGATATTAGCGGTACTAATTCGGGTGCGGTGTATGACAATACCGTTACTTCAGCCCCTGTTCTTTACGTTGATAATTTTCAAAATATACAGACGCTTACTGGTAGCGGTGTTTCTAACGCATTCAATATGACAAGTACTGGTACGTTTGCTGGCACGCTTACCGGTGGCTCAGGTGCGGATACGATCACGGTTACTGAAATGGCGAGCCAAGATACGCTTTGGCTAATTGACCCTTCTATGCCAGAGGACGGTACCGTCCAGCGTGCGGATAGCAGCGATAATACTTCTGTGACCAGTTCTGCGGTTTATACCGAAATAGAAACGCTTACTGGTGGTGATGGTGTTGATAAGTTTGTTTTCTCTGGTGCTGGAACGTTTACAGGTTCAGCTAATGCTGGCGCGGGTACGGATATTGTTGATTTGTCGGGTGTTAGCGGAACGGTATCTGCGAGTATTGCAGCCGCAAATGTTCATGGTATTGCCGGTGTAGAACGTTTTATTGGTAATGGCGCAAATTCAACGCTTAGTGGTTTAGATAGCGGCACCAATACGTGGACTATTTCTGATTTCGATGTGTTAGATGCTAATCCTGAGTTGGACGGCGCAAACGACGGTGTTTTTGTTAATGGCGGGACAACGCTTCAGTTTATTAATGTGAATACCCTGGAGGGTAGCGATACTGCAACGGATGAATTTGTATTTGAAGTGGGTGGCTCAATCGATGGTCGAGTTGAGGGTGGCGCGGGTCTTTTTGTCGATACGGTAACGGGGCCAGATAACACAAGTGCCAATCAATGGACAGTAACTACAGCGCTTGCGGGTAATGTGAATTCGTCAGATTTTGTCGAGATCGATCGCCTCATTGGTGGTTCCGGCACTGGAGAGGATTATTTACGAGGTCGAGTTCAAGAAAATAACTGGACAATTAATGCATTTAATGAAGGTTATGTAGAAGGTTCAGATAGTTCAGATCGTGTGACCTTTGTAGGAATGGAAAACCTTGAAGGTAATTCAGATAACGATCATTTTGTATTCGCAACAACTGGCTCCCTTACAGGCACAATAGATGCTGATATCGGTGCGAGTAATAATGGGGATACGATAAGTGTTTCGAGTGACAGTGATGACTCTGTTGAATGGACACTTAATGGCAGTGCCTCTGGAATTATCACAGGGTTTTTGGTTAATGGCTTTAGTGATATTGAAGTCGTTAATGGTGGTGCGGGGCAAGATAACGTACTTGTCAGTAGCGCTTTTTCCGGTGCGATAAACACGTTAGCAAATAGTGACCGGATTCAATTGGGCGCCTCAGTTGGCGGTGATATCGATACTGGTGCGGGCGATGATGTTATCGAGATTGATGACAGTACAGCTGCAGCCAATATTATTGCAGGTACCGGCACAGACGAAATTCGTTTGGATCACACTGACGGTAGTGATTGGCTTATCGATAGCAACGACGGCGGTCGTGTAACCAGTACAGCGCTCGTGACTTTTGATGGCATTGAAATAATTACTGGCAATGGCGGTGTAGATGATGTTTCTGTCGAAAGTGATTTTGACGGAAGTATTTCGACCTTAGGTGGGAATGATGAAATAGCGCTACTTGCTAATGTGGCGGGTGGTGTTGCTGGTGGTACTGGCGGTGATCTATTTGAGATTGCTGCGGATAATTTAACGACAGACATTAACGGCACAAGCGGCTCGAATGATCGTATAACCGTTACTCACTCTGGCGAAAGTGTTTGGACGATTGATGGATCGAATACGGTTGATAGCGTTACGTTTTCCAATATGGATGTACTTAACGGAAACGGTGCAGCAGATACCGTAACGGTCGAAACAGCGTCTGCTCATCAAATAAATACGCTTGGTGGTAATGATACGGTTTATTTGGAAGCTAACGTTGCTGATTTAAATACAGGTGCCGATGACGATACGATTAATATTGTTGTCGATGGGATTACTGCCGATGTCGATGGCGGTACAGATACAACGAATGGCGATACCTTAGCGATCACCCATGGCGGGGAGAGTACTTGGAATATTGCGGCATCGAATACTGTTGATAATGTTACCTTCAGTGATATAGAAAATGTAGTGGGAAATAACCAGCGGGATCGAGTCATAGTACTTGCGGGCTTTGATTCAATTAATACCGCTGGCGGTAATGATATTCTTGATTTGTCGGCCAATGTAGATACGATTTTACTTGGCGCTGGTACAGACGAAGTGGATATTAATGTCGATGGTATTACGGTGACCTCTATGAATGGGGGGGGCGATAGCGATACCTTAACGATTGCACACAGTAGCGAGAGTGCGTGGAACATCGATACGGCCAGTTCTGTCGATACCGTTAACTTTGAAGGGTTCGATATTCTTATAGGGAATGACGAAATAGACACCATGACCGTTACTGGTGCATTTGCTGGCACTATTTCTACCAATGGTGGGAATGATGATATTACGCTTTCGGCCAATGTGGGCCAATTAAATACGGGGGCGAATGAAGACCGCGTACTTATAACGAACGCGTTGGTGATGGCATCTATTAATGCAGGCGGTTCTAGTAACGATATATTGACAGGCCCAACTCGTTCGAGCGGTCTTTACAATGATTGGCAAATCACTTCGTCAACAGAAGTTACTTTAAACGGATTGGTCACGGGGCAAAATTTTGAAAACTATGTAGGTGGGCTGGGTGAAGATCGTTTTGAATTGAGCGAAGGTGCAAGTGCGGATGAGATTAGAGGCATTGCGTCAGGTGTGGGGGCTGATACCGCGTTTAATACGCTGATCGTAAATCATGGGTCGGGCACAGTGCAGTGGCGCATTACAGGGGATAACCAAGGGCAAATTCTTGGCAATATCGTGGATGATTTTTACGATATCGAAAATTTAACCGGTGGTGCCGGCGTCGATACATTTACGTATACGGCAGCGATATCGGCTATTTCTGGTTTAATTGATGGTGGTGAAGATACCTCTCCAGACGGTAATGACGATACGCTTGATATAACGGCCCTACAAAATGGTGTCGTTGTAGAGTTAGGGCCAACTGCTTCGGTGTCACCTGTGGCGGTCTCCGGCCGTTCAGCTTTAGTGGTGAATGTTAATAATATTGAAGAGATTACGGCCTTTAATGGTACCGACGCACAAGAGGCTCAAAATTGGGTGGCGGTTACACATACAAACGGTGTGCGTTGGGACTTTAGTGATGGCGTCGGCTCAGCCGTTATTAATGAAGGGACGGTGTTGGAGTTAGATGGAGGTAACCAAATTATTGCAGATACTTTAGTTACGCTCCATAACTTTGGTAGCTTGCAAGGTGGTGTTGGTTTTGAGGATGAAATTGATATTACGTCAGAGACAATTTCTGGCGAGCATGTGCGAGGAAGCGGTGAGCGAAGCTTAAGCTTTACCGGTACAGGTTTGGTTGTTGTTGATATCGATAGCAATATCGTTAACTTAACTGGTAATAATAATTTATTACTGCGCGTTTCTGCAGGCTCTGAATTTGACGGGACTGTTATTAATAATGATTGGTTGATCAACGAGCAAAATGCCGGAACCTTTAGTGGTGATGTTGATGGCGCGGCTACCTTCAGCTTCGATTTTACCGGAGTTAATCGCTTTGAAGGTGGTGTAGGCAATGATGAGTTTATTATTTCTGAAAATGCTTCGCTTATCGATGGCGCGTTAAACGGTGGCGGTGGTTTTAATCAAATTATTATTCCCGATGCAACGAACAATCTAGCTTTTGGTGTAAGCCAAATCAGCGCTACGCCATCGGTGCCTGAGGAATATTACCCAAGCAGTAGTATTCCACCCGTTTTTCTTTTGGTGGATCGTGCAGCTACAGATGGGATTACTGAGATTTTTAATATCAATGATGTCAATGCGATGGTGTTGACATCTGAAGTATCGCTTTACAGTGCGACCACGGGGACTTTTGAATGGGATTTGGTTGATGCAGGCAATACGTTAACGAACAGCGATACCTTTAGTGTTCTCAGTTTTAATGGTGTTGACCGAGTGGTGGGTGGTGCCGCTAATGATATATTTGATGTTGATTCTTTAACCTCTGTTGTCAATGAATTTGATGGTGGTGTAGGAACTGACGTAGTTAATGTCGAAGATATTGTATCGAGCCTTATGGTTTCTACCGACCCTTTAATTACCACGAACGTTGATATTCAAATTGCCAATATAGAAACGTTAACGTCTACGGATAACAACAACACCTTAGTTGGGGGGGCAGCAAGTAATGTTTGGAACTTAACGAGCGTGAATGACGGATCTTTGAATTACAATAATGGCGCTGGCACTACTACAGTCTCTTACACAAACTTTTCACACTTAGTCGGTGGCGCAGGCCAAGATCAAATAGCAATTTCTGATGTTGATGATGACGACGGGTCAAGTTCTGATTGGGGTACAATTAACGGAGGTGGTTCATTATTAGATTCCCTTACTGTCTCAGCAGACGGCGGCCTGAGTATTCAAATTAATTCAACCGATATCGACGGTAATGTCATTGATAGTGTTGATACAGTTCGCTTGGATGTCGCTGGTATTGAACAAATTGATGCCAATGGTGCGCACACTAATTATCTGTATGGGCGAGTCGACACTGAAAATGATTGGGATATTAATACAGTTGATCATAGTGTTGCGTTCAACGCAGACACCGTAACGTTTAGTAATTTCCAGAATTTAACTGGTGGCGATGATCAAGACGAATTTACGTTTAACGGTGAAATAGTTTCTGGCCTTGTTCGGGGCGGCTCAGCAGGTAACGACGTCGTAAATTTACAGAATCTTGATGATACGGTAGTGCATATTGGTGACCGTGTAACGACCGATTTTAATATCGTCGATGTGGAAGACATTAATGCGACGGGCAGTGGTTATGTATTAAGAGCTGATGATCAATTAAATGTTTGGACTATTCGTAACGGTGCAGATGACTTATTAAATGCGATTACCTTTGATGGGTTTTCGAATATCGTAGGTGGTTCCGGCGATGACACGCTTACGGTGAATGTTGGTGTTGATATAACACTTTACGATGCTATTGATGGTGGCGTATCTGGCGAAGACACCTTGGATATTTCGGCCATTGGTCAAGATTTACGTGTTTCGCTAGATTCTGCGGCGCCAACTGCGGATCTGTATTTGAGTAACATCGATGAAGTGGATGCGAACAATGCGCAAAATAACGAACTCATTGCATCCAATATCACTAACGTTTGGGATATCGATGGGACTAATGCTGGCACTCTTAACTCTGGTACTGCTAACGAGGTTGCGTTTAGTGGGTTCGCTAATCTCACCGGTAGTGATCAGCAGGATACCTTTAACTTCGGGCAAGTCGCTCTTTCTGTGGATGATGTTGTCACGGGGCTGATTGATGGCGCGGGTGGCACGACGGATATTTTAAACGTAAGCGATATGGTGGATGGTGTCGTAATCGAGCTAGGCGATACCCTCACGGTTGATAACCCCAATACCGCGTTGACTAATTTACACGCTAACAATGTCGAAAGTATAAATGCCTTTAACGATGTAGATGAAGCGAATGCACCTGATGAAGAGGCCAATAACTGGCTTGTGAATAATATGTCCGGTGACTTCCGTTGGGATATTAATGCGCGGAACGGCGGTAGCATAACGCCTACCAGCGGTCAGGTAATTAATCCTATTACATTTAGCAACTTTGCTTATGTAGAAGGTACAGATAACGGCGTGGATGAATTCCATTTCGTAGATGGTGGCGTTGTTACTTCTCAATTCGTTGGCGGCGATGGTCTCTTCGATGATCTAGCTAATTTCTCGCTTGTCTTAAATTCTGATATTGAAATCGCCGTGAACAGTAGTTCAACCCAAGCGATTAATTTTGCTGGTCTTGAGCGCGTTATTGGAAACAACGATGGAAGCTCAGCGATCTTGCCGAATTCAACACTGCGTGTAGAGAGTGGCGTAAACACCTGGACGATTGACGGTGTTAATGATGGTGACTTGGATACAGCTGGCGATGATATTGCGTTTGAAAACTTTAATATTATTGTTGGTGGTACAGGTGCGGATCTATTCGACATAAATGGAAATGCCACAATAACAGGATCAATTAATGGTGGTGCGAATACGATTTCGACTGACCTAGATGTTATAGACGCAACTGACGTTATTGGTGATGTGGATATTCAAGTTGATGGCACAACCTTTGGTATTTTAAATGTTTCTGACGTTGAAGAAATTCGCGCGAGCGGTACCAACAATACGATTCGCGCAGCGGACGTGGGTGATGCTAATTGGCTAGTGAGTAATGTTAATCGCGGCACATTAAACAGTGCCCTCGAGTTCATAGGTTTCGATAATTTAGTGGGCAGTACTGGTGTTGATCACTTTGTTCTTGAGCAGAACGGTGTAGTGGATTCTGTTGCTGGGGGCTTAGCGACAGGGCAGGGTGATATCCTAGAAGTACAAAGCAGTAGTGGTGACACCTGGATTATTGATGGTGTGAACGAAGGCTCTGTGAGCACACGAGTGAGTGATTTCTCTTCTATTGAAAACGTTATCGGTGGAGAAGGTGCTGATAGTTTTACGCTGGCAAATAGTACGGCATCAATAAGTGGTTTGATTGACGGTGGCGAGTCCAGTGATTTAGTGGATGCGAATATCGATAGTTTGGACCTTCAAGCACTTGGTGCCGGAGTTGTCGTAGAGTTAGGTGCAGATGCTTCTGATGTGCCTAACTTTATCGCTGGCCGTGAAACCTATGCACGTGTAAATGCCAACAACTTTGAGTCTATTACCGCTGCCGACACGGGTGCAACCGAAGACAATAACTGGTTGGCCATAACCCACGATAATGGTGTTCGTTGGAACTTTTCTGCAGGCTTAGATAATGGATTAGTCATAAACGAAGGTTATGTGGTTGAGCTTGCCTTGTCTGACGCCAGTGAGGTGGCGAATACTCAGGTCGATTTGCATAACTTCGGAAGTTTGCAAGGTGGGGTCGGATTTGAGAATGCGATAAATGTTATTGAAGACAATACAATTTCCGGTCTTTATGTCGCGGGTTCGGGCCTTCGTACACTAAGTTATTCTGGTAATGGTTTAGTTGTTGTCGATATCGATAGCAATATAGAGGAAGTACAAGGGAATAATAATTTACTGCTTAGGGTCGCGGAAGGCAGTGAATTTGTAGACTTTAACAATGACTGGTTAATTAACGCTGAAAATGCAGGTACCTTTACTGCCGATGCGGGAGGTACCACGGACTACAGCTTTGATTTTACCGGCGTAAACCAGTTTGAGGGCGGAAGTGGGAACGATGCCTTTACCTTCGCTGATAGCGGTTCACTCATTGACGGCACAATTAATGGCGGTGCAGGGAATAATACAATTGATGTGGCCACCGTAACGGCTGATCTGTCGTTCGGTATTGGTCAGATTGATGTAAACCCCGCTTCGCCTGCGGCAGTTTATCCGGAAGTGGGCATACCACCTGTTTATCTTGTCCTTAATCGCGCGCTTACTGATGGTGTTACCGAGATCGTCGGGATTCAAACATTGAGTGATAGTGACGTTGCCTCTCGCGTCACGCTTTATAGTGGTTCAGTGCTTAATAGTAATAGTGTGTGGATGCTTGATACGACTCAAAGTACGCTTGAAGATAGTGCCAATAACGTGGACTTAACGTTTACAGGGGTTGTGCGTGTTGTCGGCGGAGCAACAAACGATACATTTAATGTCTTAGCGCTGAACGTGGTAGAGGATATTTTTGATGGTGGTGAAGGCACAGACTCTGTGAATTTAACGAACCTATCCTCAGACGTGAGCGTTTTATTAAATAATAGCCTGGCAAGTGGTGACGTTTATGTCAGTAATGTGGAAAACGTAAGTGCAAACCCTGATGCAAATTTAAGCAATACGCTTATAGGGATGAATGAGGACAGCACTTGGGATATTAATGGCATTAATACGGGTGAGGTAGAAGGGATTACCTTTGATGGATTTAATACCTTAACCGGCGGCACCGGAGATGATCGTTTTGTTTTGGATGGTGCTGATCAAGTGTCAGGGCTTATCACTGGTGGTGATGGCACGGATGAGCTTGATATTAGCGGTATTGTTGCATCAACACGTGTTGCTATCGGGAATACAATTGATGCTGATCTAAATGTGAGCCAGATTGAGACAATTTCAGCCACCAGTAATGATCATGAATTAATTGCAGCCAACGACGATAATATATGGAATATCGCTGGTCGTGATGCAGGCCAATTGGTGAGCGCCGTTTACGATATTGATTTTTCCGGCTTTGCAAACCTTACCGGTGGTGATGGTGCAGATACCTTTAACCTTAATCGGGTGCTTAATGTAAACGATGAAGTGTCAGGTGTTATTCGCGGGGGAGCCAATGGTGGTAACCAGGTGAATATCGACGGCCTTACTGATGTGACAGAAATATCTGTTGCTTTGGGTACAGAAAACGTCGGAACACTCAATGTTGTCGACATTCAAACCATCGATGCGGCAAATGGTGATTTCAAAATTATTGGTGATAACGTATCAAATACTTGGACTATTCAAGGGGAAAATACGGGGCTTATCAATTCGGTGGCGTTTAGCGGCTTTGGCTTCCTTGAAGGTGGTACCGACGACGATCTCTTTGTTCTGGCTCGACAAGATGGTGCAACCGAAGATGATCGCATTACCGGAATGATTGATGGTGGTGGTGACCCGGTTGTTGGCTCTTCTACGAATCGTGTTGATCTAACAGGCTTACTTGACTCGGTAAGCGTTTCTTTTGACTCGACTTATGTCACTGCAGATATACAACTTGCACAAATTGACGAAGTTGACGCGAACAATAGCAATATCAACACCCTGGTGGGCGAGGCCCAAGGCAATAATTGGGACATCGATACACAAAATGCGGGTGAATTAAACGGTACTACGTTTAGTGGGTTCAGTAACTTAATCGGCCGAGATTTTGTTGATACCTTTAGTTTTACGGATACAGGTTCAGTTGCCGGTTTCGTCGATGGTGGTAGCCAACCCATCGATGGACGTGACGTTGCTGATCTAAGTGCGTTAAGTGATGTTCACGTCGTAATCGGTGATAGCACAGCAGGCTTCCTTGATATTGAAGAGTATCGGGGGAATGGTGATGACGCGATTATTACGGCAGAAAATATAGAAAACACATGGACGATCGACGCCGAAAATGCGGGCAGTATTTTGGATGAAAACGGAAATCAAATCGCATTTTCTAATTTCGGTATTTTGGAGGGAGGCAGTGACGACGATACCTTTATGCTGAACGGTGGCTCGGTGACCGGTGAGATTATTGGCGGGCAAGGTGACGATGAGCTTAACGTGACGATTGTTTCCGGTGTTAACGGTGGCGTTATGTTCCGTGGCGGCGAAGGGCAAGATGACTTACTGGTTGATGGTGGCGCTGTTGGTTACGAGGCGACGTATACGCCAAATAGTGATGGAAGTGCTGTGCTCGCGTATACCTTCCAGGATGAGACGAGCAACGTGTCTTATGATGTCGGATATGAGGCTGTCGAATCAGTTGAAGATAACGTGATTGCAGACGTGTTTACGATTAACGATTTGAATCAGAACACGGATCAATTTGTACTGGAAGACGGTAGCTTCAC
Source organism: Agarilytica sp. (assembly GCA_045430345.1). Taxonomy (GTDB): domain Bacteria; phylum Pseudomonadota; class Gammaproteobacteria; order Pseudomonadales; family Cellvibrionaceae; genus Agarilytica. The sequence continues at coordinate 526,374 of JAILXT010000001.1, forward strand.
ATTAAATGGTGCAGGAGAGGTTGAATTTTCCAACAAGGATAGCCTTGAGATAAATACTGAAGCAGCGGATTCACTTCAGTTGGATGGTCAGATTGTTTTGAATAACCGCCTTTCCGTGACTGGCGCTGCTGTAAGTGCAGTGGATGCGACAACGGAAGTACAAGCCTTAGAGGTAGTGTTTAATCGGAATCAAGTTGTTGGTGCGGCTAATCAACCCATACGCGTCGATACAGAAACACTTATCTTAGAGAGCGTGATTGGGGATGTGTACATTCAAGAGGCGAGTGATCTTGTGATCGCTGGGCTGAATAACCCCGGAGGTATTACGAATATTGTCGCTGCGGGTTCAATTACTGATGGTGCGGTTATTACTGCAAATGAAGATATTTATTTGCAAAGTCTGAATGGCGATATTGTGCTTGATAACGCTAATGCCATGACCGGCATTGTAAATCTAAGTGCGAATGCGCAAGTGACCATTAATAACACGGTTGCCACTACCTTGGGCGATGTTAATGCGCAGAATATGACGTTAACAGTGAACGGCAATTTGGCGGACAACGGCGATATTGATGTCTCCGGTACGACCGCTGTTTTCGCTAATGGGAATAACGTGATCTTCGATAACATCAATAACGATTTTGATGTTGTTAATGTCGCGGAAGGTGGTGATGTCGTACTTACTGATATCGATGATATTACGGTAAGTGGTACTGCGAGCGACCTTTTCGACGTGACTGCAGCGCAAGATATCCAGACATCGGGCGCGATTGTGGCTGAGGACATTCTTCTAAACGCGGTAGCAGGTGATATAAACGCGAACAACAATCTTGTTGCTGACAATAGCATTGCCCTAACTGGCGGGAACATCACAGTTAATGGTGAGCTCACCGTCAACGATAGTCTGACGGGCGATGCACTAACCATAAATGCGAGGGGTGATGTGGACTTGCTTGGTCAGATTAATACCGTTGGTGTCGCAGGAAATGCTGGGAGTGTTGTCATTGACACTAATCAGTTTACCCAGCGGCTTGGCGCAGATATTACCTCAGGTAACGTAGAGATCAGTTCTGCGACCAGTGTTAACCAAGGTGCAGACATTTTTGCCGAAGGGAGTGTCATCATCGCTGGGCTTAACGGGGACGTGGTCATGGCGGCTGGGGTAACAACAGAAGGGACGGACATAAACGTAAGTGCATCTGATAACCTCGAGATGCAGGCACTTTCCGGAACGAGCCTTAGTTTAGTTGCGGATAACGTTACACAAGACGGCGCATTAATCGCGAGTGAGTCTGCGAGCATTACCGCCGAAAACCGTTTTGAGGTGAGTGAGTCGGGAACAGTTACTGTAGCGGATGGTAGTTTTGCAGCTGATGCCGCGATAGTGGAAATTAGCGGCGACGTGAATGTCGGTACTGGCTTAGTGACGTTAACGTCCAGTGCTAATACGGTGGTGGATGCAGAGATTAGCGGCGGGGGCTTATCTGTAACCTCTGGGCAGGCGATTGCTATGGCTGCTAACGGGCAGATCACCGTGACCGATAGTGTGTTGCTAGATGCTCAAGGCAATATTGGTTTGACCGAAATTAATGCGAACTCCGGTGAGGTAACGTTAATAACGTTAGCTGCGCTAACGGATAATAACGGTTCTAGTGTAAACGTACTGGCTGATCGTTTGAATATCGAATCGGGTACAGGTATTGGTGCTTCTGGAGCGTTTATTGAGACGCAAATCTCGCAGTTGTCTGCTCGTAATAGTTCAGGTGAGGCGAATATTCTGAATAGCGGCGATGTGATCGTGTATGAGCTTTTAAGTGGCGGAGATATTCGGTTCGAAAATACAATTGGCGACGTTACGTTGCAGGCAACAGAGGGCGAGCTGTATGACCCTACCGAAGGGCTAAGTCCTATAGATGCGGGTGGTGTTATGAACGCCGGCTATGAGTTTGGCGCTCTCAGTATTACTGTCGCGGACGGGGATTTAATCGCTGCGCCTGTTCCCGGTGCTGACAAGCGCCGTCCCGACTTGGTCGGTGATCGGATTGAAGTGTTTGTGCCAAATGGGGATTTTGCAGGCACAGAGGGCAGAACGATCATTGCGTATGCTCGGACGTCTATGTTTATTAGTGCGCAAGGCGGTGTAAGGCCTGAGTTTGCTTTTGATATTCCGCCGACGGAAGGCTTGCAGGGTGCTGACGATTTACTAGATTCTTCATTCGTGTCTAGTGTGAGTGATCTCTTAGTGGATGTTGAGTCAATCGAGGAAGTTGACCCTGCTGTATTTACTGCTGTGAGAAACTATTCCCATGATAATATTTCTATTCGTATGCCGGCCGACCAGTTGTACGGCGATGAATATGAAGAGGAGGAAGACGGCGAAGAGGAATTCGCACTATAAACCTCTAGAACTACCGTTATAATAACCCTCGATTTTGGCCGACCAGTACTAAACTGGTCGGCCAAATAATTTTGAAAACGCCATTTTCAGGATCCCTTGGAATTTTATGTTATCTAAACCGTTCAGCCTATTTATTCATTTTCTTTTTGTGTTCGTATTATTTGGTTTTGGCAGTATGTCTGCAATTAGCCAAGGTTTTCTTGAAATGCCAGACACATCAGAAGTTCCTGAATATGAGCGTGAATCTATGTTGCTCGATTTGGATGTGCCTCCTGTTCGTGATCGAGACCCAGATCCAGAAGCAGGCCCGCGTTTAAATATAAAAGAGTTTAAACTTCAAGGTTTGGTGGAGTTTCCAGAGCTTGGGATCACCCGAAAAGGATTAATTGAACGTGTCGAAGGAATTAGGTTTGAACTAATGAAGGAAGGGGAACTTACTGATTCTGGTTATACTCTTGATGAGCTAGGCGAGGTGTCAGACCTTATTGCTGATATCGAAAAAGGAACAAGTGAAGAGCATGTCGGCGCTTTAGAAGTGCAAAAATTAGTATTTCTGATTAGAGAGCAGCGACGTAAGCGTGGTGTGACCTTGGGGATGATCGAAACGGTTGCGGATACTATTACTAGATATTATAGAGAGCGCGGTTTTGTTTTAGCAAAAGCTTATATCCCAGAGCAGAAAGTACGAGACGGTGTTGTTACTCTTACTTTATTGTTGGGGGAGTTAGGGCAGGTAACTGTTGAAAATAGAAGGAGGGTGTCAGAAGGACTTGTGACGAGAGTGTTTAAGAAAGACCTAAATGCACCGGTAACTAGTTGGAATGTTGAAGAATCTATTTATCTTGTGAATGATATCCCCGGAGTGAATTCACAGGGGTTCTTCTCTCCAGGGTCCCAGGTGGGCGATACTAAGTTAACAGTAAATTTGCTGGAGGAAGACTGGTACAGCGGCAATATTCGTCTCGATAATCACGGGTCAGAAGACTCGAGTCAAAATCGCGCATATATGGATATTTATATTCATAACCCCTTAGGCTATGGTGATGAGGTATATCTTGCGCTGTTAAAATCTTATGACCCAAACGAAAGTACGTACGGTGCTTTTCGTTATAGCTCACTCATCGGTAGCCCCAGAGTTCGCACTCAAATTGGAGTCTCGACAAATGATTTTGTTTCTCGCTCGGTGGTCAATGGAGATAACGTTGTAACAGGGGAGTCTAGAGTGGGGGATGTGGGTTTTTCTTACATATTTAAGAGAAGCAGAGTGAAAAATATTTCGCTCGATCTGAGTTATATGGATGTTGATACTACGATTGATTCTGGTAATGGGATTGATTCGAATCAGAATATGCAGAAAACATCTCTAGTTTTTAATTTTGATATCTTGAATGAAAAAAAGCGCCAGCTATATGTCGGAGACATTTCATTAGCCGGTTCAACTACTTTTACTACTCAGGGAGTATTGTCGGGGGATGGTGATTCTGAGGGTAGCCATGTTCTGTTTAATTACAATTTTACTATGCTTTCTTTCTTTAAATTTCCGTTTACTGACTATGAAAATCGGTTGGTATTTAAAACCAGTGGGCAATATGCGGGAGAAGGTGTTTCAAACTTGAACCAGAAAAGCTTGACCGGGCCAGAAACTGTACGCGCATTTGGTGTGACGGGGTTTCAGGCGGATGATGCGATTTACGCAGGCGTAGATTGGATTTTTGGCTTTCCTTCTTTTGGCGGAGCTAAATTCTTCGGACAAAATATAAGTAAGGTTGTTCAGCCGTATTTATTCTTCGACTACGCTATCGGGAACCAATACCCAGGGATCGAAGCAAGTGAGTCAGACTTAGGTCGTTTAGCCGCTATGGGATTGGGTGTTTCTTTTAATCATTCGAATTTTAGTTTAGGAATCGTAGGTGCTATTCCTCTGGAGGATCACGTCGCGGGTAACGACGATTCGACGCCTGAATCAGATGTTTATCTTGATTTTCAGTATTCCTTCTAAAGATTTGTATTGTCTGAAAATTAAAATAGATCATCAAAGCCCTGAAACGAATCAGGTTCGATATCTCGTAGCGGGTCCCCATAGAAGTCATCCATGGGGCCAGAGTCTGTGATATCAAAGGATGCGCTGCCAAAGTGCGCATTACCTTGCTCAGGGGCGGTCGCCATCGCAATATCGAGGTGGCCCCAGGAGTCGCCGTCGTACTCTGCTAGGTCGCCGTCTTCGTATTGAATTTCAATGGTACTGTACTTTTCGTCGACAGCAATAATCTCGAATAGCTGGCCGGTGGCGAGTTCTATATACCATGAGCCGATTGCAGGGAAGAAAGACGCCATAGCCACTCCTGGACGTATTTAAAACACTCTGATTACTAATTAAACTACCATCGATTTTGACTTTCTGCACATGCTAATTTCGTTACTCCGTCCTTATTAACATTAAAGTGAGTTCTTCAAGGGTGGTACTAAGTAATTGTTTATAAATAACTATTACTGGTGCACTGAATATTCCAATAAAAGTAATTATTCTAAGTTGACCTTACGAAAGATGAAAAAAGTCTAGCGTTCTCCATGTGGTTTTATACGTCATTTCAATGCAATGTGTTGGGTATTGGCCCGTAAAATCGCGGGTCCTTAGGGGGGAAGTGGTCAAAGTTTGTGCCTGAAATAGGTCGGGTGATTCGGGTTGTGATGCAGTGGGAGGTGTTTCTGCACCAGCGCCTTAGTTTTTGAGCAGGAATGGCATTCTAAGCTCGACAAGCCTAAGGGTGAGTCTTTATCCTCACACTTCGAAGAGCTCACGTTGTAGATCATAAATATAAGAGTGGGGGTAGTAGTAATGGCTCAGAATGATACGGTTGAACGTTTATTGCACGCAGCAACGCTTCTTTTTGCTGAAAGGGGATTTGCAGAGACTTCTCTGCGTACCATAACCGGCATGGCTGGTGTGAATTTGGCTGCGGTGAACTATCACTTTGGGTCTAAGAAGGATCTCATCCAGGCGGTATTTTATCGTTTTCTTAACCCCTATTGTCGTGAACTCGATATTAAGCTTGATGAGTTGGAGCGAGACTCTAATGGTGAGCCCGATGCGGAAGCCTTGCTTAAGTGTATGTTGGAAACACTGCTTGTTGCCACGGAAGAGATTCATGAAGACCCCCAAATTTTTATGCGTTTATTGACCTTGTCTTATACGCAGTCTCAAGAGCATTTGCGGCATTATGTTATCGGAGCGTTTGGTCCTACGTACAAACGAACGGTGAGCCTATTGAAAAATGTTTGCCCTGACCTTGATCCGGTAGAGTTCTATTGGCGTTTATATTTCATGTTGGGCGCCAGTGTCTTCACCTTGTCTGGTTTCGATTCAATACGTGCCATTCTTAACGCTGATTATCAAAAGGATACAGAGTTACGTTCCACCATTGATTTAATGATTCCACCAATTGCTAAAATGTTGACCTCTCCAAATGTTAAATAGAAAACTTGGCCCGGTGATGCTGGATGTCGCCGGTATCGAATTACAAGCTCACGAAAAAGAAATACTTGCACACCCCCAAGTGGGTGGTTTGATTTTATTTTCTCGAAATTTTGAATCCTCTGATCAATTAAGTGCTCTGGTTCGCTGTGTAAGAGAAGTGCGTCCAAGCTTGGTTGTCAGTGTTGATCATGAAGGGGGGCGAGTACAACGTTTCCGAGAGGGGTTCACAAAACTTCCGCCCATGCAGTCGCTTATAAATACACATGGAGAAGCGTCACCCGATGCGCTCAATGACGCGAAGGAAATCGCTTGGTTGATGGCGTCGGAATTGATCGCACACGATATTGATATTAGTTTCGCGCCGGTGTTGGATTTAGATGACTGTGTTAGTGACATTATTGGTGATCGCTCTTTTTCTCCCGATGCGAGTATTGCGACCTCATTGGCGGAAGCTTTTCTCGATGGTATGCACGACGCAGGGATGGCGACGACAGGGAAACACTTTCCTGGTCATGGCGGTGTTAAAGCAGATAGCCACTTAGAGCTTCCCATTGATTCGCGGTCGATGGTGGAGTTAAAGGCGCATGATCTTGTACCTTTTATTCAACTCAAAGAAAAATTAGATTCGCTGATGTCAGCACATATTGCGTTTCCAAACATTGATGAGGCGCTGGTCAGTTTCTCTCCCTTCTGGTTGAAAGATTTTTTGAGAACAGAGTTAGCGTATCAAGGTCTTGTGTTTAGTGATGATTTGTCTATGGAGGGCGCGGCGGGTGCAGGCAGCTATTCTGATCGTGCTTATCAGGCATTAACCGCCGGATGCGACGTTGTTTTGGTGTGTAATAAGCCAGATAAAGCGATAGAGGTTATTGAAACACTGGAGGGCTCTGAGCCAATTCCAACGGTATGTGGATTAGAAAAAATGGTTAAGAGCGAGGCATGCACGCTAGAAGCACTTAAGCGCTCAGATCGCTGGCAGTGCGCAACTAATATTGTGGAACGTTTACGAGGGTAATAAGTAGGGGGTTATGGTGGAATCTTTTGTATCTCAGGCATCGGATTGGATGGCATCTGTGACAGGCACGGATCATATGTGGATGGTTGAAGTCTTTGTTGTTGTGGCAGTGACCTTGGTCTTCGCTTTTGTTGTAAGTCGGTTTATGGCAAAACTAAAAAAGAAGGCGGATCAAACGAAAAACTTGTGGGACGATGCGCTGTTTCTGTCCTTAGCTCGTCCGCTAAAGTGGTTTATTTGGATTGTTGGTCTGAGCTTTGCTGGTGGGATTGCTGCGGCGCATTCGCAGACGCGTTTGTTCGATTCACTCGGTACGATTAGACACGTAGCCGCTATAGCCATTGTTGCATGGTTTATTCATTCCTTTTTAAAGGCAATCGAAAAAAATATCGTTGACCCTGGGTATATGAGAAAACCCATGGATAAAACAACCGCGGTTGCATTGGGTAAGTTGCTACGAATCTCGGTCATTATTACTGCTGTGCTAATTGCGTTACAGTCGCTGGGGTATAGTATTTCTGGTGTGTTGGCGTTTGGTGGTATTGGTGGCATCGCCGTTGGTTTTGCCGCAAAAGATTTATTGGCCAATTTTTTTGGTGGCTTAATGATTTATTTGGATCGCCCGTTTTCGGTGGGCGATTGGATTCGCTCGCCGGATAAAAATATCGAAGGTACGGTTGAGGATATTGGCTGGCGATTAACGCGTATCCGCACCTTCGATAAACGCCCGCTGTATATTCCAAATTCTACATTTACCCAGATCTCCGTAGAGAATCCTTCGCGCATGTCGAATCGACGCATATATGAAACTATCGGTGTTCGATACGATGATGCGTCGTCGATAAAAAATATTGTGGCGGATGTTAAGGCAATGCTAGAAGCTCATGAGGCGATCGATCAAAATCAAATGATTATGGTGAACTTTAATGAATGTTCTGCATCGTCATTAGATTTCTTTTTGTATTGTTTTACCAAGACAACAGATTGGGCCACTTTTCACGAGATTAAGCAGGACATCATGTTGAAGGTGTTAGATATCGTCGATACTCGTGGTGCTGAATGTGCATTCCCTACATCTACACTTCACGTGCCAGATGGGGTTTCTATTGTTGATGCAAACGCTTAAAGTGAGTACGACAATATTGTGTGTGGCTGAGAAATATAAAGAGTTAGATGTATGGCGGTTGTGGCAGTAATTGGTGGCTCTGGATTTTATGATTTTCCAGAATTAGAAAATCAAAAAACAATTTCGGTTGAGACGCCTTACGGTGTGGTTGACGAAATTCTTCAAGGAAACTGGAATCAAACAAGCGTTTTATTTTTGCCACGACATGGAGGAAAGCATCGAACGCCTCCCCATAAAGTTAACTATCAAGCCAATATAGCTGCACTTTCTCAAATGGGCGCGACCAAGGTTATCGCGTTTAATGCGACGGGTGGGATAGGTGCGTCTTTTGGGCCTGACACCTTAGTCGTACCTGATCAAATTATTGATTATAGCTACGGTCGAGCACATACTTTTTTCGAGGGGGAAGACGAGCGGCTTTCTCATATTGACTTCACTCATCCCTTCGATGAAAAAATGCGTCAGCAGCTGTTAGAAAGTTTACGTTATATAGGCGCTTCTTTTTATGACGGCGGAACTTACGGTTGCACTCAAGGGCCGCGTTTAGAATCCGCTGCCGAGATAAAAAAATTGCAAAATGATGGCTGTGATCTGGTAGGAATGACGCTTATGCCGGAAGCTGCGTTGGCGCGAGAAAAAGATTTGGCGTATGTATCTCTCAGTTTAATTGTGAACTGGTGCGCAGGCGTGCGTGACGAAGTTATCAGCCTAGATAAAATTATGGCACGTTTAGAATCTTCGGTACCAAAAATAAGAGAAGTAATACTCAAAATGATTAGCTTAGGCTAGACATCTATTTTTTATTCCCATATCTTCGCAACTGTAGTCCTAGTGAAAGCTTTGCTAAACACGTGGTTTTCAGTAGGGATTTTGTTTTTCTAATAATAAGAATAGAGGTGCGCAGCATGGCAGCTCGAGAAATCGGCACTGTTAAGTGGTTCAACAATGCACGAGGCTACGGCTTTATAACTCAAGACCAAAAGATCGATGATATCTTTGTTCACTATAGAAATATTCGTGGTGATGGATACAAAAGTCTTGCGGAAGGGCAAAAGGTCGAGTTCGAACTCCAAGAAGGTGATAAAGGATATCAAGCAGACGACGTAGAATGCGTTTGATTGATTGAAGTGACGAGCAGCTGGCTAAGTATTTTTGGAAGGGTGTTTAGCCAGCTCTTTATCTAAGAAATGTTCCCGTTGGCATGTAACTCTCCGTTTTAGCGCTACCAATTCTCTGGCTAGATCAAAAAATTAACTCACGGTTAAGCTTTCTTCTTGAGTGATGCCTTTCACTCGATTGTATTTGTATTTTCACCCGTTGCTGGTTCCGGCTCGATAAACTCAGGTTCATATTTCACGATATTCACGAGTAAACCCAGTTTTGGGTGATCCAAATAGTGAAGTTCACCGCTACGCATTCTGCGTTTTTGTTGCATTTTTACGATATGTTTGACGATGTATGCGCTTTCTTCTTGGGGTGTGAGTGTATAAGGGTTAAATAGTGTGGAGTTATCTATATCCCCGAATGATGCCGTGTTATCGCTATCAAAGGACAGGCTAAAGTCTGGTGATTCTGTATTTAGCTGCGTATCGAATGAGATGGGTAGCGGGGTGCCACTGGCGGTGAGCGCATTGCTGTCGTTTTTCAATCCCTCATCATTATCGTCTGATAGCGTAATTTCAAATTCAAGAGGAGCAGGGCGCTTAGGTAACATGGGCCAGTGTTCACTTTCTTGTCCTACGTTTGCTTCAAACTCCGTGAGCCATAAATCAGTATGCAGGTGGAGGTAGCGACTAACGAATAGTTTGATGCTGCCTTCTAGCTCGTAATGATCATCGAAACGATCGCCACCGGTAATAACGATTGAGGGTGCTTGGCCTTTGTCGGCCATAGGTTGACGCCAGGTTTTATGTAGCAATATACGCATCGCGCGGTCTCGCCCAAGAATGCGCGCTTCATGATTGAGTTGGCTGATGTCTTCTTCAAGTAATACAAAGGGTTTTTCTTTCGGGGTTATGCGGTCTAATTCCGACTGTTCGACCAGTTCTAAATATTTTTTGTTGAGCGGATCTGCGATGTCTGTGCGTTTAAGGGTTTCAAGCAGTTCACTATTGTCGCTCATGTTTTCGGGTGTGTTTGAGTTCTCTGTGAGCGTGTCTGCATCGTTATCTGTATGACTGTCTTCAGCGCTATCGTCTTCTATTTTATTTTCATCAATGATGAACCCTAGGTTGCTCGGGTAGTTTAGCGATATGTTTTTTGGCCATAATTCTGGGTCTTGCCCCGGTTGTTCGATTCGTTCGAAGATAATGAGCTCAACTTGGTACCAGTCTTTAAAGTGGTTTTCAAAAACCTCTTGTGCCGTTTGTGCCAATATATTTTGCGTGCTAAATAATGACAGCGCAAAAACCCATAAAGTAAAAGAAGTGTTTTTCGGGCGCATATTTATTTTTGTGTTCACAGATGAATAGCCTCTTAGCTAGCCTGCATTAATTTTTCGAGTACTTGATGAACCGACTTTAGTCGATCATCGGCGGATTCCATCTCAAACATAAATTTTAGATGGTTGGCGCCATCAAGACGGTAATGTTGTGGTTGTTTTTGTACAAGCTTCACAATGGTTAACGGGTCAACCTTCGGTATTTTACTGAACTCCAATCGGCCCTGGGTTTTACCCGCTTCAACTTTTGTAATGCCAAGCGCTTCAGCATCAAAGCGTAAGCGCGTCTGACGAAATAGGTTTTTTATTGCGTCGGGCAATAAGCCAAAGCGGTCGATCATTTCGACTTGCAAGCCGTTTAGTTCTTCTTCATTTTTCGTGGACGATATGCGTTTATAAAGGGTTAATCTTGCATGAACGTCCGGTAGGTAATCCTCAGGAATTAAGGCTGGGATTCGAAGATTTAGTTCCACGCTATCTTTGTGTGGGTTATCCAGCGAGACTTCTTCACCGTTTTGAATGGCTTTTACGGCTCTGTCCAGCATATCCATATACAGTGAAAAGCCTATGGTGTGGATTTGCCCGCTTTGGTCTTCGCCGAGTAGCTCGCCTGCACCACGAATCTCCAAGTCGTGTGACGCTAGCGTAAAGCCTGCGCCGAGATCCTGTGCTTCTTCGATAGCTTCTAATCGTTTATGGGCATCTGCGGTCATGACTTTTTTATTGGGTGTGAGCAAATAAGCGTAGGCCTGGTGGTGAGAGCGGCCCACGCGACCACGCAGCTGGTGAAGCTGGGCTAAGCCAAAATGATCCGCGCGATCGATGACGATTGTATTGGCGCTAGGGACATCGATGCCTGTTTCGATAATGGTCGTACAGACGAGTACGTTAAAACGTTTGTGGTAAAAGTCAGCCATTACTGATTCGAGTTCTCGTTCACGCATTTGTCCATGCCCAATACGTACCCGCGCTTCGGGAATCATTTCCTCAATGCCGCGTGCGACCTTTTCGATGGTTTTAACTTCGTTATGAAGATAATAAACCTGACCGCCGCGCATGATTTCGCGCATGATCGCTTCTTTAATAAGGCTTTGGTCGCTTTCGCGCACAAAAGTCTTAACGGATAATCGTTTTGCTGGCGGTGTTGCAATGATGGATAAGTCGCGAATACCCGACATCGACATGTTCAGCGTGCGGGGGATAGGCGTTGCCGTCATTGTTAAAATATCGACATCGGTGCGAAGGGACTTCAGCGCTTCTTTTTGGCGAACACCGAAGCGATGTTCCTCGTCAATAATCATAAGCCCGAGGTTTGGGTATTCTAGGTTGCCCTGGATGAGCTTGTGGGTGCCGATAATAATATCAACTTTTCCCGCAGCCAATTTCTTTTGGACGTCAGTGGTTTCTTTTTGGCTGCGAAAGCGGGAAACGACTTCGATATTGGCTGGCCAGTCGGCAAATCGATCTTTAAAATTTTCGTAATGTTGTTGGGCAAGTAGGGTGGTCGGCACTAATACGGCGACTTGTTTACCATTTTGAACGGCAATAAAGGCGGCGCGCATAGCGACTTCTGTTTTACCGAAACCTACGTCCCCACAGACAAGTCGATCCATGGGTTGTGCGGACAGCATGTCATCGCGGACGGATTCAATGGCTTGCCTCTGATCCGGTGTTTCCTCGAAAGGGAAGCCCGTACAGAAAAGTTCGTAATCTTCTTTTGGGTTGGTGTAGGCGTAACCCACTTTGGCTTTGCGTTTTGCGTAGATATCAAGTAATTCTGCGGCAACGTCTCTGATTTGTTCGGCGGCTTTGCGTTTGGCTTTTTGCCATTGTTCGCTGCCGAGTTTATGCAGCGGTGCATGTTCTGCATCCGAGCCGGAATAGCGGCTGATGGTATGGAGGTTGGCAACGGGTACATACAGTTTCGCCTCGTTCGCGTAATCGAGCACCAAAAACTCCTCGGCTTGCCCGTCGTGCTCCATGGTCAATAAGCCTTGGTAACGACCAACCCCGTTATCAATGTGCACTACGGGCGCATTAATTTTTAGCTCCGTAAGGTTTTTAATAATATTTTCATGGTCATCAGAAGTGCTTTTCTGGCGACGACTTTGTTTGACTTGGTTGCCAAATATTTGGGTTTCTGAAATTAAAATAAACGCGGGCGATTGACTGTTGATGGTCTCTTCAATTGGTGCAACGGTAATGGCCAGTGACGTGTCGCTATGAATAAAGCTATGAATATTATCGATCGGGTCCGGTTTTACACCGATTTTTTCCAGTTGTTCGTATATGACTTCGCGCCGACCGTTTGATTCTGCGCAGAACAACACACGTTTTTCCGTATCGCATAAAAATGCTTCCAAATGATGTAAAGGGTTTTTGACCCGGTTATCAATCATCAGTAATGGCGTTGGGTTTAGGTCAAAATTGGTCTGACCTTGTTTCTCCGAAAGCTTGTCATGCTGTAGTTGCATTTTGGGAAATTGTTTGAAACGAGAAAAAATGTCGTTGACCGGTAGAAACACATCGTGGGGGGGAAGAATGGGACGCTCTAAATTGCCTGACCGGCTTTCATAGCGGTTCACGGCTTCTCGCCAAAACTCTTCGTATGCTTTTTCAAACCCTTCAACTAAAAACAGCTGGCTGTCATTGGGCAGGTAGTCCAGCAGGCAAGCGGTTGTGTCAAAAAATAGCGATAAGAAGTATTCAATACCGGCGGGTGAAAGCCCAGCGTTTACATCTTGGTATACCGGACAGGCTTTGTGATTTACATTGAAACGTGCATGCCAGTGCGCACGGAAATTAGCGATACCTTGTTCGTCGAGCGGACATTCTCTGCCAGGCAATAGCTCAATCTTATCGACCTTGGTGATGGTGCGTTGATTGTCTGGGTCGAACTCCCTTAGTGATTCGACTTCATCGTCAAAGAGTTCAATACGGTATGCTGCGTCGCTTCCCATTGGGTAGACATCGATCAAGGCGCCGCGTAATGCGAACTCACCGTGTTGGTATACGGTATCTACGTGGGTGTAGCCTGAAAAGGCGAGTTGATTCCTGAATTTCTCGCGGTCGAGCTTTTCACCAAGGTTAAGTACCAAGCTTTTTGAGAGTACGTAACTTTGCGGTGCGATGCGTTGAGCAAGGGTTTGCGCTGAGACAACGATGAGGCTTCGTTGATTGCGAGCCAGCTGATACAGGCAGCGCATTCGGTTCGATACGATATCCTGGTGCGGAGAGAAGCTATCGTAGGGCAGGGTTTCCCAATCGGAGAACACTTCCACATTTGGCGCATCATCGACGCCCTTAAGAAACTCGCTGATTTCAGTGGAGAGCTTTTCTGCCGCCGCCATATTGGGGGTTACCAGCATTGTACAGGCATCATGATTTAGGGCGCTTTGTGCTAATACGCATGCCATGCTGCTATGAGAAGGTAGGTTCCCCCAGAGGGTTTTGTCGGCAGCTTTACCTGCTGCTGGAGGTGTCAGTACGCTTGTTGTCATCAACTTCTAGTCATTAACTTTTGTCATTAAAAAATGGGGCAGAGCGATCTCGATTTGAAGCGAGACATTCTAACAACCTCACCACTAAATCAGAACGACGTTGAGAGTGGTTTGTGTGTTTCGGTGGGTTTATTTAGTTTTATCTCATGAGTTGCATAAAAAACAAGCGTGGATGTCGGCTTTTTGTCGCCATTAGTTGCATGACGAGTTGAATACTGAGTATTGATAACGTGAATGTTGTGGCCGTTTTGTTGAATTATAAAGATGTTTGACGCGATATATTTTGCCATTTTCAGCGAAATAAGGCTTGAATATGGGTGAAACTTGCGCAAGATCAAGGCGATGTTTAGGTCCAGCTGTGCCGCGGTAAATTTAACAAAAAAGAGTGAAAAAACAGTAGCTTAATTTACTTTCTGACTGGCGAAATTTGGGCTCGATCCGTATAATTGCGGCGGTTTTTCTGCGTGCGCAGCGCGCGTTTGCATTCTTTCGACTACATTTATGACTAATATCGCCGCAACTTCGTTTAAATTATCGATAAATGGCGTATATAAGTCGTTATTTATCCGAGAATTTGCCTTTTAAGGCGGGTTATATATGTCGAAGGAGATTAGCCACAAATTGATGGCGCTAAATTATTAGTAAGCGCGTAGGCAATAAAGTGGTATTAGCTCCGTAAAACTCTACCTATTTTTGGTTATACGTAAGTGACGTTTCCAAAGTTGAATAGGTTTGTTTAGGTGGCGCCGAGTATTTTCTCTTCATCCTAGTTCGCTTAGGTTGTGAGGGGGAAGTCGAGAATAGGCGGCTTCTAGGCAAGGTCTTAATCGACTTGTCTGATTTGTCCTCGTAGAGGTATGGGCTAGGGCAATCAGGCTGTTGGTGAAAGAGCCGCTATTAAGAGATGGCGCGATATGCAATGTGATAGAAAAGCCGCAAAGCTCATAACATGTATGCATGTTTGGTTTTTGCACGAATTTTGTTCGTCGTTGGTTAGTATGTTGATGAAAGAGACATGTAACGGCGTACACATCAAAGTTTTTAAACTCAAAACTAGGCTAGACGTATGATAAAGATTCGTCGTGGATTGGATTTACCAATAACCGGGGCTCCCCGGCAGTCCATTGAAGAGGGTCCTAACATTCGCTCGGTTGCTGTCATTGGATACGACTACCACGGTATGAAACCTACCATGGCGGTTCAGGTCGGCGATAAAGTGAAGTTGGGACAGTTACTGTTTACGGATAAACGCACCGAAGGTGTTCGTTATACATCTCCCGCTTGTGGCACTGTGGCTGCGATTAACCGTGGGTATCAGCGGGCGTTTCAGTCTGTCGTGATCGATGTGGATGGCGATGAAGCCGAAACCTTTGCGAAGTATGACGTAACGCAACTTTCTTCATTAGATCGTCAGGATGTTGTTGATAACTTGGTTAATTCCGGGTTGTGGACTGCACTTCGTACGCGCCCATACAGTCGCGTACCGGCCATTGATAGTGCTCCGACAGCAATTTTTGTTTCAGCAATGGATACCAATCCACTTGCGGCCGACCCAGCAGTGGTTTTGGCTGAGCGAGCTGAAGACTTTAAAAATGGTTTGGCGGTATTGTCGCGTTTAACCGAAGGCAATGTTCACGTTGGCCATGCCGAGGGTGCGTCCATCCCGGCAAGTGGGCTCGAAAATGTTGTTTACGAAACCTTTGGCGGTGTTCATCCTGCCGGTAACGTCGGTACACATATTCATTACTTGGCCCCTGTGAGCCCAAATAAGACAGTATGGACATGTGGCTATCAAGATGTTGTTGCTATTGGTTCATTGTTCACTGCGGGTGAGTTAGATGTTGAGCGTGTGGTTGCATTGGCTGGGCCTCAAATCGAAGACCCTCGTTTGGTCACTACACGTGTTGGTGCAAGCCTTGAGGAATTAACGGCAGGCCAAATGAAAGGCGGTGAAAACCGTTTGATATCTGGTTCTGTTTTTGGCGGGCGCTCAACTCATGGGCCACTCGCCTTCTTGGGGCGTTACCACGTTCAAGTGAGCGTACTAGAAGAAGGACGCGAGCGTCCGTTTCTTCATTACTTTGTGCCAGGCGTTAACCGTTTCTCCGTTATGCCTATTTATTTATCCAAGTTGTTGGGTAAAAAATTCAGCTTTACGACGTCTACAAACGGCAGTGAGCGTGCGATGGTGCCAGTAGGCGCTTATGAAAAAGTGATGCCGCTGGATATTTTGCCTACGCAGCTATTACGTGCACTGATTGTTGGTGATACGGACGCCGCGCAAAAACTCGGTTGTTTGGAACTAGATGAAGAGGATCTTGCTTTGTGTACATTCGTTTGCCCTGGCAAATATGAATACGGTCCAATCCTTCGCGATAATCTCACACGCATTGAGAAGGAGGGTTAAGGGATGAAAGCATTAAGAAAAGTGTTCGATAAAATGGAGCCGGCTTTCCACAAAGGCGGTAGGTTTGAAAAGTGGTATGCACTTTATGAGGCGGTGGATACGGGTTTATTCCAGCCTAACACGGTAACGCGCTCTACCGCTCATGTGCGTGATGGTATCGATCTTAAGCGTATTATGATCACGGTTTGGGCGTGTGCATTCCCCGCGATGTTTTACGGTATGTACAACCTCGGTTTTCAGTCGAACACTATATTGGCTGAGATGGGGGCTACTTCTATTGAGGGGTGGCGTGGTGTATTGATTAGCTTGTTTGCTGGTCATGACCCTGCGAGTATTTGGGATAACCTTATTTACGGTGCAGTGTTCTTTGTGCCTATTTATCTCACGGTGTTTTTAGTCGGCGGGTTCTGGGAAGTACTCTTCGCAATGAAACGCGGGCATGAAATTAACGAAGGCTTCTTTGTTACGTCTATTCTGTTCTCCCTTACGTGCCCACCAAGTTTGCCATTGTGGCAAGCCGCTTTAGGTATCAGCTTTGGTATTGTTATCGGTAAAGAGGTATTTGGCGGTACGGGCAAAAACTTCCTTAACCCGGCACTTACCGGTCGAGCGTTCTTGTTCTTTGCTTACCCTGCGTATATGTCAGGAGATGCGGTTTGGACGGGTGTTGACGGTTATACCGGAGCAACGGCACTTTCTGTTGCTGCGCAAGAGGGCATGGTGGCCTTGCAAAACCAAATGACCTGGTTTGATGCCTTTATCGGCAATATGCACGGTTCCGTGGGTGAAGTTTCTGCCTTGGCGATTGCCTTAGGCGGTATCGTGCTTCTCTTTATGGGAATTGCCTCTGCGCGGATCGTCATTGGCGTGTTTGCCGGGGCGGCGATTACATCACTGCTATATGGTGCTGTCGGTGATGCGGGATCGAACCCCATGTTTGCGATGCCGTTTTATTGGCATTACGTACTCGGTGGTTTTGCCTTTGGTGCATTCTTTATGGCAACCGACCCGGTGTCGGCCTCTATGACCAACGCAGGTAAATGGTGGTTCGGTGGATTGATCGGCTTTATGGTCGTGACTATTCGAGTTGTGAACCCGGCTTTCCCAGAAGGGATGATGCTGGCCATTATTTTTGCGAATTTATTTGCGCCATTGATTGACCACTTTGTCGTGCAGTCGAACGTGAAGAGGAGAATCGCCCGTGGCTAATAAAGAATCGGTACAAAAAACTATTACGGTTGCACTCGTCCTCTGTGTTGTGTGCTCCATTATTGTGTCCGCTGCAGCGGTTATGTTGCGCCCAACACAAAAAGCGAATAAAACCTTAGATATTAAAGTCAATATTCTTAAAGCTGCCGATATGTATGAGGCCGGTGGTGATATTGATGAGCAGTTTGGCAGTGTTGAGGCTAAGCTCGTTGACCTAGCTACAGGTAAATATAGCGAAGAGTTGAATGTTGAAACATATGATCAGCTCAAGGCGGCGAAAGATCCTTCGCTTTCTGAATCGCTTTCGACTGAAGTGGATATCGCAAGTCTTTCTCGCTTAGAGAAATACGCGAAAGTTTACTTGGTCAAAGGGAATCAAGGCGTCGAAAAAGTTATATTGCCGATACGTGGTTACGGACTTTGGTCAACGTTAAAAGGGTTTATTGCTTTAGAGGCTGATTTAAACACTGTTATCGGTCTTGGTTATTACGACCACAAAGAAACACCAGGATTGGGTGGTGAAGTGGATAATCCTAAATGGAAGGGGATTTGGCCTGGTAAAAAAGTATATGCCGAAGATGGTTCTGTTGCGCTAAGCGTCATCAAAGGTACGGTAAGCGAATCAACATCTGGTGCTGAATATAAAGTGGACGGATTATCCGGTGCGACTTTAACCAGTAATGGTGTCGATTACATGGTGAAATTTTGGATGGGTGAAAATGGTTTTGCTCCCTTCCTATCGAACTTAAAGAAAGGGGAGGCGTAACATGAAAGTTAAAGAGTTACTGTTTAAGCCGATTCTCGACGATAACCCAATCGCATTACAAATCCTTGGTATTTGTTCTGCTCTGGCGGTGACCTCAAAACTGAGTGTAACCGTTGTTATGTGTATTGCATTAACCTGTGTTACTGCGCTGTCTAACTTCTTCGTTGCGTTAATTCGAAACCAAATACCAAACAGCATTCGAATTATTGTGCAAATGACCATTATTGCTTCGTTAGTAATATTGGTGGATGAAGTACTTAAAGCCGTTGCGTACGATATCAGCAAGCAGCTTTCGGTATTTGTTGGTTTGATTATTACTAACTGTATCGTAATGGGCCGTGCGGAAGCCTTCGCTATGAAAAACCCACCGCTGCCAAGCTTGTTAGATGGCATTGGTAATGGCCTTGGTTACAGCGCATTGCTGTTAGCGTTGGCTGTTATTCGTGAATTGTTCGGTAGCGGTAAATTGTATGGATTTGAAATTCTTCCGCTTTCGACTGAAGGAGGTTGGTACGTCTCGAACGGCATGTTCTTAATGCCACCTAGTGCTTTCTTCTTAATTGGTTTGTTTATTTGGGCGATTCGTTCTTATAAGAAAGACCAGGTCGAGGTGTCCGAATTTAAAATTGCGGCGAATACAACCACAAGGGAGGCTGTGTAATGGAGCTTTTATTAAGCATTTTCACAGAGTCCATTTTTATTCAAAACATGGCGCTTTCCTACTTTTTAGGAATGTGTACCTTTTTGGCAATTTCAAAAAAGGTAGACGCTGCTTTAGGTTTGGGTATTGCTGTCGTAGTTGTTCTGACGATTACAGTGCCGGTTAATAACCTATTAACGACGTATTTACTTTCCGAAGGCGCATTAGCGTGGGCCGGTTTGCCAAATGTAGATCTTGGCTTCCTAGGTTTGATTTGTTACATCGGTGTTATCGCAGCGATGGTTCAAATCATGGAAATGGTCTTGGATAAGTATGTTCCAGCGCTATACAACGCGCTTGGTGTTTTCTTGCCGCTAATCACTGTTAACTGCGCAATTTTGGGTGGTGCACTGTTGATGGTTGAGCGTGACTACAACTTTACAGAGAGTGTCGTCTTTGGTGCTGGTTCAGGTATCGGATGGGCGCTTGCCATTGTTGCTTTAGCGGGTATCCGCGAAAAGCTGAAGTACAGCGATGTACCTGATGGCTTGCAAGGTTTAGGCATTACCTTTATTACGGTGGGCTTGATGTCATTAGGATTTATGGCATTCGGCGGCATAAAACTTTAAGGCGAGGAAGTACTAATGAATATAGAAATCATATTAGGCGTTGGCATGTTTACTGTCATCGTCCTCGCTTTGGTGGTCATTATTTTAAGTGCCCGCGCGAAGCTAGTAAGTAGCGGTGATGTCGAGATTGAAATTAATGGCGAGAAAACACTAACGGTTCCTGCCGGTGGTAAATTAATGCAGACGTTGGCTGCAGCCGATTTGTTTTTACCCTCTGCGTGTGGCGGCGGCGGTAGCTGCCAACAATGTACTTGCGTGATCACTGAAGGGGGCGGTTCTTTGCTTCCTACAGAGGAATCTGCTTTTACCAAGCGTGAAGCGGCTGAAGGCTGGCGTTTAAGCTGCCAGGTACCTGTTAAGCAAAGCATGAAGATCCAAGTCTCTGAAGAGGTCTTTGGTGTTAAACAGTGGGAATGCACTGTTGTGTCAAACCCCAACGTGGCCACTTTTATTAAAGAGCTTACACTTAAACTACCAGAGGGCGAGAACGTAGATTTTCGTGCAGGTGGTTACGTACAGCTTGAAGCACCTGAGCATCATGTGAAGTTTGCTGACTTTGATATTGAAGAAGAGTATCGAGGTGATTGGGAAACCTTTGGTTTCTTTAAAATGGAATCAAAGGTAACGGAGCCTGTGATTCGCGCATACTCAATGGCGAATTATCCTGAAGAAAAGGGCATCGTGAAGTTCAATATTCGTATTGCAACGCCACCGCCTCGTACTCAGGGTTTACCTCCAGGTCAAATGTCATCGTATGTCTTTAACTTAAAGCCTGGCGATAAAATGACTGTTTACGGTCCGTTCGGTGAGTTCTTCGCGAAGGATACCGAAGCGGAAATGGTATTTGTTGGTGGTGGTGCCGGTATGGCGCCAATGCGATCTCATATTTTCGATCAACTTAAGCGTTTAGAAAGTAAGCGTAAAATATCCTTCTGGTACGGTGCGCGTTCGTTGCGTGAGCTTTTTTATCAAGATGAATATGACATGTTGGCCGGTGAGAATGACAACTTCGATTGGCATATTGCGCTTTCGGATCCTCAGCCAGAGGACAACTGGGAAGGGTTAACCGGGTTTATTCATAATGTACTTTTTGAAAACTACCTGAAAGATCACCCAGCACCGGAAGATTGTGAGTTCTATATGTGTGGCCCCCCCATGATGAACTCAGCCGTGATCAAGATGCTAAAAGATCTTGGTGTTGAAGACGAAAATATTATGCTGGATGATTTTGGTGGCTAATATTTCACGTTTCAATACGGTGAAAGTAAGAACAAAAAAAAGGCCGGTTTATCTGGCCTTTTTTTGTTTTTCGGTGTTGTTTCTAAGTGTGGCTTGTTCGGATCAGCGTGAGGCTAAGTCGCCCCTTATCATTATTCAAGGCAGTACGATGGGGACGACCTTTTCGGTGAAGGCCGTGGTGGGAACGAATACACACCTTACCGAAGCCTTTTTATCTAAAGAAATAAATACTACGCTTAATGCATTTAATCAGAGTATGTCGACCTATATCGTAGACTCTGAATTATCGTTGTTAAATCAAGCGCCTGTTGGTGAGTGGTTAGACGTAAGTGATCTCTTATTAAATGTCTTGGTGATGAGTGGAAAAGTCTATCGTGAATCGTCTGGTGCATTCGACGTTACGATTGGGCCTTTGGTTAATCGCTGGGGGTTCGGCCCAGTAGAAGTAGAGTATGCCCCGAACCAAGAAGAGATTGATCGTTTACTTGCTAAGGTTGGTTTCGATTCTCTTGAGTTTTTAGAATCCAAAATTCGGAAACGCAAACATGTGTATATAGACCTTTCTGCTGTTGCAAAAGGGCATGCCACAGATGTCGTTGCAAACGTGTTAACGTCTTTGGGTATTGATGACTACATGGTGGAGATTGGTGGTGAACTCAAGATTAAGGGCGTCAATGCTAAAGGTGTGATGTGGACAATCGGGGTGGAGAAACCCACACTTGGTCGTAGTGGGGCGGTTCAGGCGGTTAGAGGAAATGATATTGCAATCGCCACCTCTGGCGATTATCGGAATTACCTCGAGCAAGAAGGTAAGCGAATTTCTCACACGATAGACCCGAAAACTGGGCGGCCGATTGAGCATCGATTGGCGTCTGTGACGGTAATTACTGATAGTGGTGGATTGGCCGATGCTTACGCTACGGCGATTAACGTACTCGGCCCAATTAAGGGTAAAGATATCGCTGAGCAATTGGGTTTAGCGGCATATTTTTTGGTGCGTGATGGTGATGGCTTTCGCATCGATATGACAGAAAAATTTAAGCAGTATATGGTGGATTTATGATGGTATTTGTTTTGAGTTTTGTAGTACTTCTCTTAATTGTTGTTGGTATGTCCGTAGGAGTGATTTTTGCCAATAAGCCCATTAAGGGGTCGTGCGGCGGTATGAGTGCTTTGGGTATTGATACGGAATGCGATATTTGTGGCGGTGACCCGAAAAAATGTGAGGAAGAAAACGCTGATCCTTCTGATAAAAAAACAGAAAACTTATCTTACGATGCGACTAAGAAATAACATTTGGTGATTGACGTACTTTTTGTGTGAAAAATAGAATTTAGGAATTAGACAGTTAAATGGCGAATTACGAATACGATGTTTTGGTGATTGGTGCCGGGCCGGCCGGTGAATCGGCTGCAATTGCGGCGGCAAAAAACAAGTTAAAAGTTGGCGTTGTTGATGCGCTGGATCAATTAGGCGGGAACTGCACGCACAGAGGCACGATCCCTTCTAAGGCGCTTAGAAATACCGTAAAGCAGATTATTCGATACCGTACTCAAACGATATTTCGTTCCATGGATACTGCAAAAACGGTAAGTTATCCGGAAGTGCTTGACGCGGCAAAAGAGGTCACGCCTCATCAGGTTAAGTTGCATACCGAGTACCTTGTTCGCAATCGTATTACCGCGCATACCGGGACAGCCACATTTCTGGGTGACAACAAAGTTGAAGTGTTAGGTAAAAGCGGTACGCGAGATGTTATAGCGGCGAAGCACTTTTTAATTTCGACGGGCTCTCGTCCATATCGTCCGCCTGAAGTGGATTTCTCTCACCCACGTATATACGACAGTGACTCTATTCTGGAGATGCAGCATACGCCCCGCAATATGGTGATTTTTGGTGCGGGTGTCATTGGCTGTGAGTATGCGTCGATTTTTACTGGTTTAGGTGTAAAAGTAGATCTTATTAATGGCCGTGAACGATTACTCTCCTTTCTTGATGATGAAATTTCTGATGCATTGAGTTATCACTTGCGTAATGGCGGCGTGATGGTGCGTCATAGTGAGGAGCTCGAGTCTGTCGAAGCGACGGATAGTGGCGTACAGATTAAATTGGCTTCCGGCAAGCGTATAAAAACAGATGCTTTACTCTGGTGTAATGGCCGTACAGGTAACACAGATGGTTTGGGTTTAGAAAATGTTGGTCTTAAATCGAATCACCGTGGACAAATAGATGTTGATAAAGGTTACCGTACGGGAGTCGATAATATTTATGCCGCAGGGGATGTTATTGGTTGGCCAAGCCTTGCCAGTGCGTCTTTTGATCAAGGACGTTCTGTTATCGATACTATTATGGGGCGCGAGGCGAGGTTTGTTGAGGACGCGCCGACAGGTATTTATACGCTACCGGAAATTAGCTCCGTGGGTAAAACAGAAGCGGAATTAACGACGGCAAAAATACCGTACGAAGTTGGCCGCGCATTTTTTAAAGATACGGCACGCGGTCAGATTAGTGGTGAGCGTGTTGGAATGCTGAAAATTTTATTCCACATTGATTCACTAGAAATTCTTGGTATTCATTGCTTTGGTGCAGAGGCATCAGAGATTGTACATATTGGTCAGGCCATTATGAATCAATCGGGTAGTGCGAATACCATCGAGTATTTTGTCAGTACGACGTTTAATTATCCTACCATGGCGGAGGCCTATCGCATTGCTGCGTTAAATGGTTTACACCGTATGCATCGTCAGTAATCGTCGAATAAACATAAAAAAGAGGCCATAAGGGCCTCTTTTTTGTTTTTTAAAGGTATATAGCGCGATTAGAAAAACGGATTTATTGCGAGACCTTAATGTAGCCTTCAATAAATTTCAGATCCATTCGTTCATCTTTAAGATACCGTTCAATATCATTTAATACCAAGGGGCTTCGTAACTCGCTTTTCCTTTGGATTATTTCTTCGTAGCTCAGCCATTCAATATCGATGATATCTGGGTCACGCTTTGCATTTGTATCGAAATGTAGGGCGTCCGCCGAAAATGAATGACGCACATAGGTAAGGCCGTTACTGGGTGCTCTATATTGGCTGATGCCGAGCCCCCCTGTAATTTTGACATGCCAGCAGGTTTCTTCGAGGGTTTCGCGAAGCGCGGCGTTTAGCAGTGTTTCACCGTTTTCCATGTGCCCTGCAGGTTGGTTGTATACCGTTTTGCCGTTTGGTTGCTCCTTGACGAGCAAGAATTTGCCATCTTTTTGAACGACCGTGGATACGGTGATGTGGGGCAGGGCTGCGCGCTTATTCATTATCTTTTAGCTCGTGTGCGTGGTTTTTGTTTTGGTAAGTGTATTTGCTCGGTACGATAGTGCCCAGGGCTGAGTTGATCAATATTCCACGGCCCGATCGCAACCCGAATAAGTCGGAGCGTCGGGAAACCAATCGCGGCGGTCATTCTGCGCACCTGTCTGTTTTTTCCTTCTTTCAAACGAATTTCCAGCCACGTAGTGGGCTGGTTTTTACGCTCGCGAATAGGCGGTGTGCGTTCAGCCACGTTGGGTGCGTTTAAGATACGGGCTTTTGCGGGTAATGTTAGCCCGTCTTTTAGTTCCAACCCTTTTTTAATAGCGTCTAGATCTCCTGGTTTGGGTGAGCCTTCTACTTGCACCCAGTAGGTTTTTTCTAACTTTTGAGATGGGTGGCTAATGCGATGTTGTACGGCGCCTTCGTTGGTGAGCAATACCAGCCCTTCTGAATCGTAGTCTAATCGGCCTGCGGGGTAATAGCGGGGAAACGTCTTCGGGTCGACGTAATCGGCCAGGGTGGCCCGACCCTCTTTGTCAGTGAACTGACAAAGGACGTTAAAGGGCTTGTTTAGCAGGATGATTTGAGCCATCGGTATGTATTGGAGTTACAGGGCTTTAGCTAGGGTTTTACGGCCTTAAAGTACCATATAGGTGGCATTAGGGCACGGTGAATGTGATGGGAGATCGCGCTAACGATTTAGTATGCCAAGTGGTTGAATTTGCAAGGGTTATTTTCCAGATAAACGCATCAAATGGACAAGAATCACTCTATGCAAAATAGGCTAACAATGGTAAATTGCCCGACTTGGTATGGGGCGCAGGACCGTTTTTTACCAAAAAATTCAATGATGGTTCGATGTTTAGTGCTATAAATTGCTTAGGTGTATTTAATCCATAATTACACTAGAAGCAGCCAAACATGTGTGCCATCACACAGATTCCAACCGAGGAACAACGTTTGACCAAAATACTCGTTGCTGATGATCATGATCTCGTGCGTATGGGGATTGTGCGCATGCTTGCCGATGTGGATGGATTCGACGTCGTTGGTGAAGCAAAAACGGGTGAAGAGGCTGTGAAGCTCGCGCGTGAGATCTCTCCTGATGTGGTGCTCATGGATGTACAAATGCCGGGTATCGGTGGACTTGAAGCGACGCGAAAAATTCAAACGGCGTGTGAAACTGCAAAGGTCATTGCGGTAACAGCGCTTTCCGACGAGCTTTTTTCTGAGCGATTGATGAAAGCCGGTGCATCAGGTTATGTGACGAAGGGCGCAGGCTTTGACGAAATCGTGAACGCGATAAATACCGTTATCGGCGGCTCGTTGTACATAAGCAGCGATATCGCTCAGCAGCTTGCGTTGAAAAACTTTGGGAACAATAAAGCCGATGCGTCGCCTTTTGAACAGCTATCTGAGCGAGAGCTACAAACCGCTATACAAATTGCGAACGGCGTTAAGGTGAATCAGATCGCTGATTCCTTTTGCGTAAGCCCCAAAACAGTGAATAGCTATCGTTACCGTATTTTCGAAAAACTTGATATTAATAGTGACGTTGAATTAGCGCTTTTGGCCGTAAAATATAAAATACTCGTTATTGATAGTCTTTAATGTCTGAATCCGAAACCTCTACGGGTTTTGACCACCGAAGTTTTCTCAAAACCTTAACCAAACAACCCGGCGTCTATCAGATGTATGATAGTGACGGGAAAATCCTCTACGTTGGTAAAGCCAAAAACCTCAAAAATCGCGTCTCTAGCTATTTTCAAAAGACGGGCCTCCCGGTAAAGACGCGAGCGTTAGTCAAGCGCATAGCATCTATCGAGATTACCATTGCGCCGAGTGAAGCCGAGGCATTGGTACTCGAACACAATCTTATTAAATCACAAAAGCCTCCCTTCAATGTGGTGCTGCGTGATGACAAGTCCTTCCCCTATATTTTTTTATCTGAAAATGAAAAACATCCACGTTTGTCATTTCATCGCGGGACTAAGAAAAAGAAAGGCCAGTATTTTGGTCCGTACCCGAATGCGGGGGCGGTGAGGGAAAGCCTGAGCTTTTTACAAAAGACATTCGGCGTTCGCCAGTGCGAAGACAGCGTATATAAGAATCGCACACGGCCTTGTTTGCTTTATCAGATTGGTCGCTGTTCCGGTCCTTGTATAGAGGAAAATGTGTCTGAACAGGAATATGCTGAAGATGTGGATCAAACCGCTTTGTTTCTGGCGGCTAAAAATGATCAACTGCATCACAAGCTCGTTGAGAAAATGGAAGCGGCTTCAGCGTCATTGGCGTTTGAGAAGGCGGCGCTGATGCGAGATCGTATTACCGCACTTCGGCAGGTTCAAGCGCAACAAGTGGTTGAGGCAGGGCATAGCAATCTAGATGCGATTGCATGCGAGGTTGAAGGCGGCTCGGTCTGTGTTCACGTTTTATATGTTCGGCAGGGCCGAATTGTTGGCAGTAAGAGTTATTTGCCGAAAGACCGCTTAGGTCACGATGAGGCCAGCGTCTTGAGCGCCTTCATTGCGCATAATTATTTGGGTGGTTCCCAAATGCAGACGCCCTCGGCGATTATCGTGAGCCATACGCTTGCAGATGAAAAGCCGCTTGCTGAGGCGATTGCAAACCAGACGCACTATCACGTCAAGATCACCGCCAACGTTAGAACCTATCGCGCGAAATGGTTAGCTATGGCATTACAAGCCGCGCGGCAGAATCTAAAAACACATCTAAATGCGAAGCAAACATTATTACAGCGTTTTGAGCGCCTACAGGACATCATCGGGTTGGATGAACTCCCTGGGCGCATCGAGTGCTTCGATATTAGCCACAGCAGTGGCGAGCGTACGGTGGCCTCTTGTGTGGTATTTGACAAAAATGGCGCTCTTAAAAGTGACTATCGTCGTTTTAACATTGAAGACATCCAATCGGGTGACGATTATGCCGCGATGGAACAAGCGATTACGCGACGGTATGCTCGTTTACAAAAAGAAGGTAAATCGCTACCTGAGTTACTACTGATAGATGGCGGGAAAGGCCAGTTGTCGACGGCGCGTAAGGTCATGGCGGACTTGGGGATTGATGAAATCATGCTCATCGGCGTAGCGAAGGGCAGTACACGGAAACCAGGTTTTGAAACGCTTGTATTAGAGGATGGTCGGGAGATGGCTATCGAAAGCGATGATGTTGGTCTGCATCTGATCCAGCAAATACGAGATGAGGCCCACAGATTCGCGATTACAGGGCATAAGCAACGTAGAGATAAGCAGAGAAAGACCTCTGCGCTGGAAGATATCCCCGGTATTGGTCCCAAACGTCGCCGAGAGCTGCTCCGTCATTTTGGCGGGCTGCAAGAAGTAATCAAAGCAAATGTCGATGATTTAGCCAAAGTGCCGTCGATCAGTAAAAAAATGGCGGAAGAGGTTTACAGTGTGCTTCACAGTGAGTAGTGTTCCCCAAAATTTCTTACCCAAGGTTGTAACTGCGTGCACCAGCATCCTTTTTTAAACCCCGCCAACCAGCTCACCATGTGCCGTATCCTCTTTATACCGCTATTGGTCGTTCTCTATTATTCGCCGTTTGAATGGCGCTTTTTAGCCTCTGGTGCGCTTTTTGGGCTTGCGGGTATTACTGATGCTTTGGATGGCTATATCGCGCGAAAGTACAATATCGCTTCTCCCTTTGGTGCTTTCCTGGACCCTGTTGCGGATAAACTCATGGTGGCTGTTGCCTTGGCTCTCCTGATACAGAGCCATAACGACGTTATGTTTACTTTGCCGGCAATTGTAATTATTTGCAGAGAAATTGTGATCTCTGCATTGCGTGAATGGATGGCTGAACTCGGTAAGCGTGCAAGTGTAGCGGTGTCCAGTATCGGGAAGGTCAAAACGACCTTTCAGATCGCGGCGATCGTTATTTTACTCGCCTTCACACCCGATACATTTCCGCTTTTTAATAAGATTGGTTTTGTCGCGCTATATGCGGCAGCAGTGCTTACTATTTGGTCAATGTTGGTGTATATCAAGGCCGCATGGCCGGCGTTGATGGGGCGAGACTGATCTTCCCATTAGATCGCTGATATCACGCAAGATAGACTAGGATTTAAAAAATAAATCCAGTACAATTCGCAGCCCTAAAACGCTGTAGATAGTTCAGGGTAGAGGGCGCGATAGCAAAGCGGTTATGCTCTGGATTGCAAATCCAGCTAGGCCGGTTCGACTCCGGCTCGCGCCTCCACATACAAGGATGCTCAGTAGGTTCGCCAATACCTACTATAAAAAACTTCTCGATTAAGCCCGGGTGGTGGAATTGGTAGACACAGGAGACTTAAAATCTCCCGATCGCAAGATCGTGCCGGTTCAAGTCCGGCCCCGGGCACCACTTCTAAGTCATTGTTTTTATTGAAAACTTCTTAAAAATCAAACGCTTAATGCGCTGGCATCTGTGATATTGTCGCCAATATCGTTATTCCCTGCCTCCCCATAAGTGACTATAAATCAATCTGCCACCCCTTGCTTTATCCTGAAAGGTGTACATAATAGGTGTACAAAAAGATTGTTTGGGGATTGGAAATGGCGAACAGAAAGGATTTAACTGATTTAAACATCTTGCGGCTTGAGCTTCCCTTGCCCGCTCAAGCGAGAAAGGTGCACAGTTGTATTCATGTCCAAAATCTTAGCCTGGTCGTACAGTGGGCTAAGTCTGCGATACGTCGGACAGATAACGATTCGCCTGAGCACCGAAAGGGCGCATTTAAATATGTTTGGCGCTATCGTTATAGGTTAAACGGTAACCGAACCTCGCTAGATATTGGCTGCTGGCCAGATATAAATCAAGATCAAGCAGTAAGGATTGCAGCCGATTTAACGTTGGATGTGAAAAATGGTATTGATATAGCGGCCAAAAAAAGAGAAGCCCTTAAGACCACGTTTGCTAATAATGTTATAGCGGAGTCGAGCACGACGATAAGGGCTTTATGTGCAGCCTTTCTTCTTTGGCGGGAGTCTAGCTTCCCCGACAAAGCTTCAACCACTGAGTTTTACAGGTCAAAAATAAACAATCACATTCTTCCGAGGTTTGGCCTGCTGGCAATTGGCGGGCTTACGCCTTGGGTATGGCAAGAGTATTTGCGAGAGCTGGCAAACGAGCACAGCGAAAACTTAGCCATACAGGTTAACGCCACTCTAAGTGCGGCGTATAGTTTTGGTGCTGATTCAGAACAGTTTGACGAAATTGAATCTAACCCATTTTTCCGATTGCCGGTAAGAAGGCAGCTTAAACCATCGGCTCCAGGTGATAGATTTTTCTCGAATATTGAGCTGCACCAATGGATGAACGAAATTAACAGCGTTGCGACTCCGGCAAGATGGCGGTGCTTGATGCTTCAGCTGTATCAAGGGGTGAGAATCAAAGAGGTTACTGATATAGCAATCGTCGACCTATCAAGCATAAATGATGGATATTTATCTATAATCGTCAAAGGAGGGAGGGTGTCGAAAACCATGCTGTCTCGCCAAGCAATCGATCTCATAAAGGATCAGTTAAAACACTATGTATCCGAAGGCGTTAAGCCGAAGCACCTTTTCGAAGAAGAGGGGGGCAAGTTCAACACGAAATCCGTCGGGGGTTTTGTGCGAGATATACGCAAGCGTGGATGGCTTCAGTTTAGGTCGCACGACTTAAGGCGCACAATGCGTACGTGGCTACAAGAGTTTGGATGCCCCAAGGAGATACGAGATCAAATGACGGACCACGTTATTCCAAGAGGAAAGGATTCATCGTACGATCACGCCGCGCGCCTAGCTGAAAAGCTAAGGTGGGCGCAATTGTGGGCGGATAAATTAGACGAAATAAAAGAGTCTTCGTCAGCCTTCACCATGTCGATAAGCACCGCGCTAGAGGAAAAAGAGCAGGACGAAATTAACGACTTGCTGGGGTTGTTAACCTGAGAATCTTGATTAGTTCTTCCTGAATAATTTCTCTTAAGCGCTGGTCATCGATGTTCTTTTGGGTGCTGGGCTGAAGATAGCTCATGACTTCATCTCTACGCCATCGATAGGGCGTGTTGCGGTGCTTTCTTTTTAATGGTTTTGGAAATCTTCCGTCAGAACACATTTGCTTAAGGCTTTTTTGTCCGATATTGGTTAGCTCGGACACCTCCGAGATCTGCAGTATGGCGTTACGGGTGGAGTGCTGTTTCATGCTGATCGCTTCGCTCACTTCTGAATTCCTCTAACTATCCAAAATCTCGCCATCGCCATTAAAGCGATCGGCGGGCGTGCTCATTATTTGTTTTCGTGTGGCTAGGTGGTGACCCGCGATACTTGCTGACGCGGTAATTGCGCCGTAAGGGGGCAGATCACCCGCTATATGTTTGTGTGCTAGCTTTACTTGCTTTTGCAGCGTCTCGATATTGAGATTTAATAGGGCGATTTTCTTGTTTTGTTTGTGCGTTATGCTCGCAGACGCTTTAAACTCTTGATGCTCTTCTAGTCGGCTCAGAATCTCATCTTTGGAAATGGGTAGCTCGTTTTCCATAAAGCAATTGAATTTGTCAAATTTACCGTATGTGATTTTGTTCATTTGATTACCTGGTTTTAGTACACTTCGATTACGGTTCTAGCCTTCGCTAAGGCTTGCCTTAACGCTTCTTGTGGGGTGTCGGCATTTTGAATAAAAATAACTCTTTGGTGATCTTGTAAAAAATCGCGGCCCTTAAAGTAGTCGTTATCCCCGGCTAACAAGTCGTCCCAAGCTTCAAAAACTAAATCGTCGTATTGTTCTTCTAGTACGATCAAGCAGTACCACCCGGAGTCATACCGCACCGCCTGCAGCCGTATCTCTCCGTTGCAGAAATTGATGTGACTGTATACTTTGTTGTGCTCAATCATTTCAGCGTTTTCTAGGCTTAGTCCCCGCCCAACACACTCCATGGGCTTTAAATTAAGCTCGGTTAAATACCCCGGAAGATTACAGGGTAGGTTTTCGCAATTCCAGAACCACCACTGATCGCCCATGGTTTGAGGCGTTGCGTGTTGGTAGGTGATGCCAAGATCCTTCATTACGTCCTGTGCATGTCGATGTTCGACATGCAGAAGGTCTGCTGTAATTAGCGAGTATAGTAAGTGCATAGCCTATCTCTCATTTCGTGTATTAGGGTGCGGGTTACTTCGCCCGGCGTCGTAGGTCTTCACGGGTTATTAGCCTCCGACCTGATACCGTTTAAGTGGATTTTCGCCCGCAAAACTCGGTTGGTTTATTAATGCGTACCGACTGGAATACTGTTGATGCGCGACTCGGACTGCTTCATTAAATCCCCGTTAACCTCTATGCGCTGACGCTGCACCTCTCGTATAGTGTCAATTACGCTATCGGCGTAAAAGACTTCTTGCTGCGTGTAGCTTGTTCCGAACTCCCTATTTATGATTTCTGCTTTATACTGAGATCCGTGATAGTTAAACCCAAAAATTCCACAAAAAACTAGCATTGCGAATCCTGCTAGTGACGCCACCGGACATACAGCTTCCGTAAAAAAATTGTCCCACTTTCCTCGGGTGTTTCCCCAGATTCCTAGGGTGGTGATTGCGATCGAGCATAAAATTAGATAGGTCATTTGTTTTATCCTTTAAATAGTTGTTTGTACAGAAAGGAGTCTTACGACCCCGTTAGTTCTGAACTTGCGTTAAGCTTAAATGGACTAACTATTAACTCTGGCTCTGAGTAAACGGGGCGCACCCCGCCTCTATCATCCGAACACAACACAAAGGTCGCCGCTAAGCCTTCCGGCATAAATAGCCCGTTTGGTTCTGGCTGTGGAATTGTTGCAGCCGAACGACCGTTTGTTCCAGGGCCATGAAGCACCCTTTGTGGATTTG
This sequence comes from Agarilytica sp., assembly GCA_045430345.1. GTDB lineage: Bacteria > Pseudomonadota > Gammaproteobacteria > Pseudomonadales > Cellvibrionaceae > Agarilytica. The sequence goes on from JAILXT010000001.1 coordinate 558,390, forward strand.
AGTATTGAACCGATGCGGATAATCCGTAGCCAATCGATTCGCAAAGAAAGTGAAGGCGACCCTGCATGTCCATGAAGTAGCTATAGGTTGTTACTTCCTGATCCTTTAGTTCGTAGATCAGCTTTGCAAAACGTTTTTCTGTGAAGTTGGTAATGTTTGGCATTCCAATAGCCTGAGCAGCGGCCTTGCTCATTTGACTGGTTTGCTCCGCTTGAATTTGGTCAGCGCTTGGTGGTGTGTCTATTCCGCAGGCCGATATGGAAATGATTAAGAGGATTAGCGATAAATATTTCATAGTGAGTTCACCCATTGTTGTAAATCATAAGGAAGTTGTGATTTGTCCAGTGTTGCCGTTTGGGACACAATCATTGTTTTAATGGCGTTTCGATGTTTTTGATTGTCTGACATTTCGTACTGCATTCGAAGACGATTTAAATTTTCGATTGTGCCGTGTATGAACGGTTTGCTATTCTCGAATACCTCACGATCTGCCGACGCGTATCTTGTGCCGAAGTGTTCTTTAATTTCGGGACCAAAATAAATTAACCCCCCGATAATAATCGCCACCATAAAACTAGCTACATACTTCATTTTTATACCTCCTCTAAGACGTTGTTTTCTGTACAATTTCGCTATTTAATTTCTTCAGATGCCCTGTAGTACCTAAGGGGGAACCAGTTGTCACCACTCTTGATCAGGCACCCTTCAAAAAATCCGTAATGACTGTCTAATTTCATTATCTCTGATTTCTTTTTGCATGACTGTTCTTCGGCAAGATTTATCCCCGAAACAAGTGCAGACACCGAAAAAATACACGCAGGTATAAATAACCACCCATGGTCGAAAGTACTAAAAAGAATGAGAAAACAAACCAATGTCATGGTCAGGCTAGCTATAAAAATTATCATTTGTCCTTCCTTTGATGGGTTGGATTATTTAATGTATTAAATTAGTAACCGGGTTTCATCATCGTCACCGGCCCCGTGTTTTAAACGGCACGCCCAAGAGTTAAGCAGTCCTCGTTCTTGGGTATCGCTTCTTTCGCTCGTTGAGACAAAGTTGCTGCGCGATTGCGACTATGAAAATATGGCGCCCTCTAGCTCCGCACCTGTTCGGTTTAGTCCGGTTTGGCTTGCACCTCTAAAATCTGCGGCCCATGCAACTGCTGACTCGATGGATGCGCCATCTAGTGTCGCGCCAACAAATTTCGCTCCGCATATGTTGGCGCCGCTCAGGTTTGCACCAGTCAAATCAGCACCTGAAAAATCGGCGCCATATAAATTGCAGTGCTCAAAATCTGCGTAGGTACAATCGGACCCCACGAATAAACACTTCTGAAGATTTGCGAACCTGTAGTTGTGGTCGGCAAGATTTTCCTGGCATAGATCCGCACCTAAAAGCTCTGCGCGTTCTCCATCGCCGTGTGACTTTAGCCACTTTACATGTGAGGACATGATTTGTGATATTTGTTCTGCTGTTGGTTTCATCGCTATATCCCTTGTTTAAAATGAAATATTGTTAAGCTGCCAAGTGCTTTAACGTGATTGTTTTTCTGTTCTTAATATGCTCCTTTAGGTTGAACGGTTCGCCGGTTTTATATACATGCTCTATCGCTCTTATTCGAAGATCTCTGTGGGGTATAAAGATCTTATCTTTCCCCTTAAAAAAGAAATCAGGCTTGGCGCGCTCCAGATTTAACGCCTGTAACGCACTTTGTCGATTCGCTGCAAATTTCGGTGTTGGCATTCTCTTGTTCTCGTTTGTTGTCATAGTGATGTGACCATGGTCCCGGCTCTGAAAATAGGTAGAGCGCTTCCCCCCTTTTAAGGCCGAGGCTTATTAAATTATCTATTGGATGCACGCTAGACATAGGCTGTGTCCCGCCACCCATAAAATGGCTGTTGCTATTGTTGCGATTATGGATTTGCACGCTGTGATTTCTTTTTCGTACATTGTTATGACGCCTCTCTAAAATCATTAAATGTGTGATCAAGAACCTCACTGTATTTCCCGCTTTTTCTAACGAGGATCTGTGCGGGCGTGTTGATACCTTTTGATTCGATATATTCGACTGCTAGATCAACCCTGTGCGGCACCATTGATGAGCTTCGCTTCATCCACCATGCAGAGGCGCGAGCTTGCGCGTATCCTGTATGCTCAAAGCAGACCCACTCGCTGAAAGTTTTCACGCCGCATACGTAGGTAGCTTTTAAGCTTGGCCGCTTTCCGGGCTTTTTGTGTATCGAGTAAGAAACCTGATCAACGCTGTAAAGTTCTGGCTTATTGTCTTCTGATAAAATGGCAGCGCTCGACGCCATCGCCTCATGAAGTGGTTTTGCTGGAAATTCGTGACCGCACGCCGTGCATTTTCTTGCGAAGGCTAAAAGGATCTCGCGGCACTCTGGGCATTCCTTTGTGGGGGCTTCGCCTTTTTGTTTTTTGCCTTTATTTGTTGGCGGGGTTACGCAGTCAATTGGGCCATGCCGCTCAACGTTTTGCCCGAAGTCGAGTACTAGGCAGTCCGCTTTTCCTTGAGCAGTGCGCATTCCGCGTCCAATTATTTGCACATAAAGCGACGTGCTTTTGGTTGACCGAAGCAATACCAGCATGTCGGTTCGCGGCGCATCGAAGCCTGTCGTTAGAACATCAACGTTTACGAGCGCACGAACAAACCCACTCTTGTAGTCTTCTAGTATTCGCTCGCGAGTAACCTTTGGTGTTGACCCCGTTATTAGCTCTGCATTAATCCCGGATAGGGTTAGCCGCTTCGTAATTTCTTCCGCGTAGCTAACCGTCGGGCAAAAAATCAGCCATGATTTCCTCACTGAGCCTTCGGATAAAATGTCGTCTATCGCCGAGTCGGTAAACCCAGACTCGTGCGCAGCTTTTTCTTGATCTGCAGCAACGAAATCACCAGCACGAGTTTTTACGCCAGAAAGATTCAGTTGCTGGGTGGGCGCCCTTGTTCTTACTGGCGCCAAATATCCGCGATCGAGAAGCGTCTTAATGGGAAGTCGATAACAAGTGTCCGTAAATATTCGGTCATCGCCATGTGTGAGCATTCCATTGTCGAGACGGTAGGGCGTTGCCGTTAAACCAATCACTTTTACCTTGGGGTTAGCAATTTTTAAGTCGGCGAGGAATTTCCTGTATGTACCGCTCGCCTTGTTTGGCACCATGTGGCACTCGTCTATAATCACCAAGTCAAACTTGTCGAGTTCAAACGCTTTGTTATAAATGGATTGAATGCCAGCAAAAATAATATCTTGATGCTTATCTTTTCGCTTAAGGCTCGCACTGTAGATTCCGCACGGGGAGCTAGGCCATAGCGTTAATAGTTTTTCGTGGTTTTGTTCAATCAACTCTTTGACGTGAGTCAGCATTAATATGCGCGTGCCCGGCCAAGTCATCACCGTGCGCTCGATAAATCCCGCATTGATTAGAGACTTTCCCGCCCCTGTTGGAAGCTCAACAAGAGGGTTGCCGTCATTATCGTCAAAGTATTTATAAATTGAGTCGATGGCTTCTTTTTGGTAATCGCGTAAAGTGATCATTAGAATGGGATCTCCAGATGCTTAATTAAGTCTTCACTGCTTAACCCACCTTCGCCATTGATTAATGGCGTTTTTTCTTCTCGGTGCGAGTAGGAAACCCAGTTTTTTCCGTCAGAGTCTGTTGCTTCTGCGTGATTTCTTAACAGGGTAGGGATAAACATGTGCTGTCCACATGCTTTTCGTTGATCGGCAACGCTAATATCTTTTCCGTATCGAGCACATGACCATCGACCCGCCGTGCCTTCTAGCTCTGGTGTGGAGTGAACGCAGGTTCGGCAATTTATATTCGGCAGCTCCTCTCCGTGGCATAGGCCATAATAGTCGCACCACTTGCACTCAAAGTAGGCGGGCGACTCGCTCAATTTTTCGGGCGCCGTCTGGGACCTAATAATGATTAATGCTTTTTCAATTAGCGCTTGTGCTTTTTCTTGATTGGCGTCGGTTCGAACACTAATAGTGTGTCGGCCACCCGGTGTGGCGCAGGTAAGATAGTGGCGATTCATCTTGAAGTAGTGCATATAAAGAAGGCCCTGAGCAAAATAAATAGGGCTCCATTTTTCTAGCGCGTTTTTCTCGTCGGCATTGATGAGCTTGGTTAGTTCTTTTTGTTTTTTTTCTGCGCTCTGTTTGTGCTCCCACACATGCCAAGTCTTGGGCGCTTCAAGTATCCCTAAAATAAACCCATCTGCGTGACCCTTGAAGTGCCCGTTATGCTCGGTAGCGCCAAACTGGGAGCCATCCTCTTTATGAGTCCACAAGGTGATAAATTCCAATTTGCGCAACCTTGCCGCTTGTACGTCTTCACCATAATGGCCGTCCTCAAATCTTTTGAGGCTTGCCGCATCAAAAACAATATCGATAGCCCACCGAAAGTTATACCAAAGCTTTCTGGAGCAGCCGTCACCAATTGATGACATGCCTAGATACGAGCGCCTAGATTTATCCTGGTCGGTCTCGATCGCTCTGTCTATTGCGATAAGTGTTGGATGCTGCTTTTCGGTGGGTATCTTCATGAAAGCTATTCCGCGTCTAACTCTAAGGGAAGGTCGGGCTGATCTGCTTCAGGCTTCGGCTTCCCTTCGTCTCCCAAAAACTCCGAGCTTGACGCAAGAATCAAAAGCACTTCGCTGCCAACTTTTTCAGCTAGATCTAAACCTAGTGGGCCATGCTTTGGCTTTAACACGGCCTTGCACCCATCTTTAAAAGTTACTTGATCAACAATTGCCGATAGTACGGGCAGCTTGTTGGATGCGATAAGGGTTACGCACTGGGTTACCGCTTCCCGGCATCTAGCCTCAACGCGATTTATCGCGTAGGTTTGATTTGACTCGCTGAGCTTCTGCCATACGTCCTGCTGGGCCTTAAGCTCATCGACAACCAATTCCATTAGGTCGCCAAGCATAGTTTCTTTTGCAATATCGCAAATATTGTGGTTATCGTTCATCATTGTTTACCTTAAAAAATCCCCGCCCGAAGACGGGGCAATCACCTGGGGAGGAGTGCTACTACATGAAACTGGGTTTTGGCTGTGCGACGTTTTCGGCTGATGCGGAAAAGCCCTGCTGCTGCGCGGTTGCCGGTCCTGGCTGCGCAGACGCGTAACCTTTGATTGTGTTTTGGTCGGGGTTTTTCGGATCGATGCCAACCGAAATAATGCAAATTTTATCGGTTAATTCGTGGGAGTCCTGAATATTTGGCACGCCGCAAGCTTCGGCGCAAGCCTTTAGTTGACCTAGACCCATCTCCACGGCGGCGGGGTTCGGGTTGGCAATATTGAAATTATTAAAAACAATTCTGTTTTTGTGTTCGCCTTCTAGCACTTGAAATTTCGCTTTAACATAGTATCCGTTGTTTGCTTTTGTTGGATATATACCACTTTCTACAATACATGCTTTGTAGTCGCCCACAGGGAGAACCGAAAAGCTTTTCGCTTCAACCTGCGCCATATTTAATGAAGATAAATCACCCATTGTTTTTGCCTCTGTTATTTATTGCGTTAGTAAACGCAGATTGAAAATATTGCCAAGGGTCGTCGCAGTCTGGGATAGGCAGCTCATCTGGCAACTTGTATCGGTTTTTTGCAATGAAAGCGGGGGTTTCGCGAAGATATAGCGTTCGTCCACCGTCGACACCCTTAGCTTTTTTATCGGTGTCGGTTTTCTTGATGTAGGTTTTATAATTGATAAATCCAATAATGTCGGTTCGCTCGTTAAATAGTTTTAGAGCGCGCTTATCTAGCGACATGTTGTATCGGTCGTAATCCTCTCCCTCGGGATTGTGAAAAGAGAAAACATCCGAATGCGCGATCAAAGCTGTTGCCATTCCTTTTCTATCGCGAAGCTCTATCAGTAGCGACAGCAGTAGCTGCCATTTAGCTAGGGCAAAAGCGTAGCCCTTCCCATAGCTAATTTCCTCGATTGAGTTAACCTTGTTTTCTTCGCATACGCTCGAAAAGACGAGTTGCTGTAAGGCGCTTAGCGTGTCAATTACTAACCATTTAAAAGAGTGGTCTTCATTTATTAGTGAGCTGATAGCGCTCACAACTTGGTTAAAGTCGGTGACCCTCGGGAAGGCATCAACCTCTAATATGCCGTCGCCATCTTCAGCCTGAATAAAAATGGCGTTTGGCGCACTGGCAAGCAAGGTAGTTTTTCCTACGCCCGCAACTCCGTAAAATATACAAATGGGTGGCTTAATGTTGCTTGTCTTACTGATTGACGATAAATCGAAAGCCATGATTAACCGCCTACTCTTGATATGCTTACAGCGTTCTTTGCTGGTTTCTCGGTGAAGTATTTGCACAGCGTCAAATAAGCTGCACTATCTGCCTCTCTCAAATTGTCCATGTTCTTTTTTATTAGCTCCGGCTTGTGCTTGATGCACACTTTTATGTGCGGAGGTAGCTGCTGGTAGTCCCTGTCAAGATCTTCAACGATTAACTTTCGGTTGACTTTTCCGGTGGTGGTGATTTTGTATTGATCGCCCTTGAACGTTGTTGAACCTTCTTTCTCAACTCCGCAAATTTCCGTTATCTCGTTTTCTATTTCTATGACAAAATTGCCGGCTTGTTTGTGGTGTTGCTTTGCTCGCTCCAAAAGAGAGGCGAGCCGGTCAATCTCGTTTACTTCGGTGCTCTTGATTGCATGTAAATTCATAACTGCTTCCTCATTCAGTGAGATCAATGTAACCGAAAGGGTGACATTGGGTCAACCTAAAAGGTGACATTTATTTTAAATTTTTGTTATTGTTTCGTCACCTATTCGGTGTACGTCACATTTTGGCGTGCTTTTTTTTACTTGGTGTTTTGCGTTATTGCGTATAAATGTGTATATTTCGTACCGATGATGAAATACGCGCCATACAGGTGCGGCGACTCAACGCTTGGTCGCCTGGCGCTAGGAGGGGTTGATGCTTACAAAAGACAGGATTCAAGAGATAGATAAACAGGAAAAGGAGCTTCACGATCAGGCCCACAAGGCGATCGAGTGGCTGTTTGAAGTTCAGGGCTTGAATGCGAAGTTGCTTGCTGCAAATATTGATGGCGTAGCGGCTTCTACCTGGGCGTCTTATGCGCGGTTAGGTCATGAAGGAAAGAGAACCTTGCCCACTATCGCCGCTTTAAGTTGGTATTCACAAATACCCATTGAAGCGTTTTTCTTGGGCAATAAGGCGGCAGAGGCTTGGGTTGGTTTTGATTATTCGGCAACGCAGCTAGCCGCGCGACTCGGGCGAATGCCAACTAAGCACTTCATTAATACGATGGAATTATTTTGCGATGTAGTTGGCGTGTCGCCCATTGAAATAGGTATCCCCTTAGAGGAATTGGCGGCACTAGGGGGAAATCAATATCTTATGCCTTCGCCATTGGATTTTAAAAAATTCAAACACGCGTACACCACGGCGCTATCTTTTGGTTTGCGCAATTTCCGCAAGACTTACGACTTAGGTATAGACTCTGTGGCGGAGGCGCTAAACGTGTCACCAAACACATACAGAAACATGGAAAATCCCGAGAAAAATTCAAAGATAGAAATGCAGCTAGCCTTTAGGCTGGAAAAAGCATTTGGATTAAATAACACAACCGCCTTGCTTGGTGATATGGGGGAGTTTGAAGGGTATCGACGCTCCCAGGGTATCCGGCACGCTAAGGCAACCGCTATATATAGACTCCATAAGCACCTTAAGCCAGAGCATCACATCCAGTTTGACGCCTATACAAAAACAGCGACCATTCTTTTCCATTAACGTTTGAACTAAAAAAAACATGCTCGTTTTATTAGTTCAAAACGGTTCAAAATCTTTAACTCAGCGTTTAACATTACCGCTCATCTAATCAAGAGGGAATGAGAGCAATGAATTGTATAGAGGTAGTTTTGGCGTCTACTGAAGGTGAAATCGAAATTGAAAAAGTTCGATTGGAGCTGGCAAAAATCATTAATGAGATGGGTAGTAGCTTAGTGATCGCAGATGTTCGCGATAGCTCAAACGATATTGGCGACAATATACATAGTTACATGCTAAAGGCCGCCCAGGAAGGTCGAAACATGTTCACTCAGGAAATAGAGCTTTCCAAAACCGCTTGATTCAGCATAGAGAATAGATGTAATGACTTTGTGTTCTGATGACTTTAAATCAATAGAAAAAATTAAGGCGTTCATGCGCGAGTTGTCGCCAACTCAGCGAGACGCCTTACTCGTTGTTGCGGGAGGGATGCTCATTCATCAAGAAGCTGTATCCCCTGAGCGTGACGGAGTAACTTCTGCTTTGCTTCGGGCGAGAGCGTCTTATAAATCTCTACAAGGCTCGCAGCTTGACCGTGAAGTTCGACATCCTCAAGGCCGCCCTGATCGTGTGGAATATCCAGCCACCCCACCGGCCTTTTAAAGGCCTTCTCTATATCTCGCGCAGTTGAGTCGCCTATCGGCTTGGGCTTTTTTACGTTCCCAGCGATGCTGCTTGCCCTTGTGCGAGTTCTGCCGATCGTAATGGCAAAGGCCTCAATTGAGCCCGCCTCAGCGACAAGGGTTCGTGCGTTTCTGTATCTGTTTGTCTTGCTATCCATGGGGGGTATTATCCGTTAAGTCACCTTAAAGGTAAATTCTAGCAGATATTGCATTGTGTCACCAACAAGGGTACATTCTCTCGAAATCAACCTAAAAGGTGACATTGAGGTGAATAAGCCCTCCCGCGAGCCGTCCGCGCTCGAAGAATATATAAACAAAATGACCGTAAGCCAGCGTAAATCGTACGCTGTGGCGTGCGGCACATCGTATCGATATCTTATGAACACAATAAGGTCGGGGGCGAAAGAGGCTCGCTCAGACCTTAGGAAGAAGCTTGCCGAAAATAGCGGTGGAGAGATCAGTTACTCGCAAGTTCTTGTGCACTTCCGCATCATCGGGGGGGAGTAGTGGAGATAAGCCCCTTAGATGAGTTTGCTGATTTTTTGGCGGGTCAAGGTTTTCTTTTAGATGGGAAAATTCAGCTTGATAAATATGTTTATTCGAATTCTCAATTTCATTCGAAGAAAAAGTCTTGGTACAAGGCGAGCTACAACTTAGAGCACAATATCGTGTACGCCGTGTGGGGTGACTGGCTTGTCCAGCCAGAGGCGCAAAAATTTTGCAGTACTAAGATTGACAAAATCGATCCAGCTCAACGAGATCAGATACGCAAACTATTAGCGGCAGAAAAAAAACGAAGAGATAAGGAGGCCGCAGAAAAATTTGAGGCGTCTGCAAAAACAGCGCAAGAATACATATCCGTCTTACCCGTTGCGACAGTCCACCCATACATTGAGAAAAAGAAAATAAAACCCTTCGGCGCGCTCATTGATGAGCGGGCAGGAAAGCTTGTAATACCATGGCAGAACACAAAAGGGGATGTCGTCAGCTATCAAACCATTGGTCCCGATGGTTTTAAAAAAAATGCGGAAGACTGCAAGAAGCGTGGAAGCTTTGCAATGCTCGGTCGTCGGTACACATCCCCCACATACATTTGTGAGGGGTGGGCCACTGCGTGCAGCATTAAAGAGGCGACAGGGAAAACCGTCATTATGGCGATCGATGCCTATAATATTCTACCGGTCGCACAATCGATCAGAAAGATCACGGGCGCCCCCTTAGTTTTAGCCGTCGATAACGACCACAAAAAGGAAAAGAATACAGGTCTTGAGTGCGGACAAAAGGTGGCGAAGGACGTTCCAGGATGTTCAATTGTTTGGCCCGAGAAAATCGAGGGCACAGACTTTAATGACCTTCATGGTGAGCTGGGCATAGAAGATTTACGTGCTGCGTTAGGCGTAAGCGAGTGGTCCAGCCGCATAAAAATTGAAAAAACAACCAAACACAAAACGCTTCAGCCATTAGATTTTGTAGTTGAAGATTTTCTTGTGCGTGACACAACGTCACTTTTATATGGTGAGCCAAGCGCAAAGAAATCATTCATTGTTCAAGATATCGGAATGAGCGTTGCAGCGGGTATGGATTGGCACGGGCGCGCAGTAACGCCAGGGGCGGTGCTCTATGTTGCTGGTGAAGGCCATCAAGATTTAAATCATAGAATTGATGGCTGGAAAAAACAGCGTGGCCTTCATCGCAATCAAGAGCCCCCATTTTTCAATACGCAGCACGGCATAGATTTACTTGATGAGTCGTGGACAGAAGAGTTAATTGATTTAGCTTTGGATTTGCCTGGCAGCGAGCCGGGAATCCCGCCGGTAAACTTGATCATCGTCGATACGCTAAGCGCTAACTTTGGTGGCGGGGACGAGAACGGCGCAGAAATGGCACAGTTCATTAACAACCTAAACCGCGTAGCGCTTGAAACAAAGTCACACGTACTTATCGTTCACCACTCTGGCAAAGATGGTAACAAGGGCGCTAGAGGGGGTTCAGCGGCAAAGGGTAATGTGTACACCTTTATGAAAGTGGCAAAGGTTAACGACAAGCAGTCGCGCCTAATGATGGAAAAGCAAAAAGGCCTAGAGGAGCTGAAGCCAATTACATTTGAATTTGACATTGTTCCACTGGGAATCGTTGAGGATATGCGCGGGCTCGAAAAAGAGATTTCGGCGCTTGTGCCCAAGGTTGCAAAAGACGGTAATGCCCTCGACGCAATGCAAAGCTCGCTGCTAGATCAGGGTGTAAAGATGGGCAAAAACCAAAAAGTAGCACTTGAAATTCTACGATCAGAGCGTGACAGACGCATTCAAAATAAGCCCGATTTAAAAGAAATAATCTTCACTCGCGACGAGGTTTTGCGACTACTTTCGGACGATATTCCGGTTGATACGCGTCGCCACAATACAATCAAATCACTCGTAGACAAGGATTACCTAAACCAAAGAAACAGTCAGACATTGGTTTTTCGGGTTGACGCATAATGTCACAAATGACTATTAAGCGTACCAAAACGGTGACAAATAATAACGTTTCTCATTTAGGAGAATGGGGTACAAAAAACCAAAAACGTAATGCAGTTGATAATCGTTGGCAGATAATAACGTTTCTCGTTAGCGAAAAGCGTAAAATAAAAACCTTTATAAAACAATATGTTAGAGAGAATTTTACGTTTTACGTTTTTGTACGATTACGTTTTTCTTTTTCCCGTTCAATCAAATTCGTTTGATTTTACGTTTTACGTTTTATTTCCGCCTCTTTAGAGGCGGGAAAAACGTAATGAAAACGACATTGAACCATGAGGCCAAAACATGAGTAGTAAGCTTGAAGATCAGTTTTTAAATCAGCTCCGGGCGAACCGCCTCCCTGAGCCCGAAAGAGAGTTTATCTTTCATAGCGAGCGAAAGTGGCGACTTGATTTTGCGTGGCCAAATTTGCTGTTGGCGGTTGAGGTTCATGGCGGCAATTGGGTGGGTGGGCGACACAGCCGACCGAAGGGTATGAATGAGGATTTCTTAAAAATTGGCACGGCGCAAGTTGATGGCTGGACCGTTTTACAGTTAACCGGGGATATGGTTAAAAACTTAAAAGGCATTGAATTAGTCAGGGCTTTGTTTGATTCGGTTGCCAGCGAACTAACCGAAGAGGTTTGCCAATGAAATTAAATATTCCCAAGGTTCTATTAACGATGGCCGATTATCAGTTGCGCGCATGGGGCGAACATATGCGTTTGGTTTGGGCGCCGGATAACGGTATTCAAATGGCATCTTTTTACAGAACGTACGGCTCACTATCCGACTTCAGAGAGGAGGATATGACAAAGCTCGTTGAGTTTATGCGCAGGGTTAGGGAGAGTCATCGAGACCTCTATGATGTGGCCGTGATTAATTACGAAAAACAGGTCCCTGCATCACTTGAGACGTGCGAACTAAAACGGCGAAAGCGTCGAGACCAATTGAGGCGGCTTAAGCTGCTGGTGGTTAAAGAGCTTTATCCCGCGAAGCTTGCCCGACACACCGACGAGCACATGGAAAAATTGAGCTGCGCAAACATCTAGAAAAAATATTTTAACTTTCTTCTGAAAACTATTGTTAGGTGTCGTCGTTTACCCCTACAATTCATTTAAGCTTGCCAAAGCTATCAAAGAATAACGATATCCCTATTTTTAGCCCGCCTTTGAGCGGGTTTTTTTATGTCTAAGAATTGAGGTGACCATGCGACGAAAAAAGGACTGCATGGTTAAGCATAGCGTTTCAGGAAACACCCTCAACAACGCACGGAGTTTTTCATATAACTCAGTTCAAGGGCATCATCATTCGATTTTTGGTGTAGAGCGTTATGCCGACACAGCGGTGCCGAGATGGTCAATGACCGTTGGATGCTTGCTTGATCCTTGGAGCCCTGCGGCACGCTACGCGAGTGGTGCAACGTTACGTCGTCCAATCCTTGGGTTGGGTATGACGTTAGGAGAGCAGGGCAACAAGTTATTTATTTCTGACCTACATTTCCCCTACCACCATAAAGACACATTTGATTTTTTATACGCGCTAAACAGCTACTACAACTTTGTCGAGGTTATTCAGGTGGGGGACCTGTTCGATCATCACCGTGGCAGCTATCACGAGAGCGAGCCAGACGCGTACGGAGAAGAAGAGGAGTTCTACGCAGCTCAGCAGGCGGCTTGGACGCTTCAGGCGCTCTTTCCGCACATGACCATCACGTACGGGAATCATGACGACATCCCCAAGCGAAAATTAAAAACAGTTGGCCTTCCCACCTCAATGCTATCGGATATGAATCGAGTTTATGAACTTGATGATGGATGGGTGTGGACTGACGAATACTGGCTAAACACGCTAGGCGGTTACCCAGTAACGCACCCAATGATTCTGAATAAACGAGGTCGTTGGGATAAAAATATCATGAAATTTTAAGAGGTGTGGTTGTGGCAGGATTACAAACCATTGAAAGTACATTACAGGAACGCGAAACCCGATACGGTGATTTCAAGTCTCATGCGGAAATAACCCAGTCAATAAAAAAGGCAATGTATAACTCGCCAAATTGGATAGCGTTATCGGCCGACAAAAAAGAAGCTTTAGAAATGGTCGCTCATAAAATTGGGCGTATTCTCAATGGTGACCCCGAGTATCACGACTCATGGCACGACATTATTGGTTATACGAAACTGGTCGAGGAGACGCTAGAGCCGTGATTAGGATGATAGCGCCACTAAGAGGCTGGGACAAAATGGGCGGCGGTCACTACGGAGCGCCGCGCGGAGGTCGAGAGCACAACGGAATTGATTATGAGTGCATCCCTGGAGCAGAAATTCTTTCGCCCATATCGGGGATGATCACAAAACACGGGTACGCTTATAGCGACGATTCTACTTTTCGATATGTCGAAATCACGGATGCTAATGAATATCGCCATCGTATTTTTTACGTTGAGCCAGAAGCTGGACTGGGAGATCAGGTCACAACGTGCGATGTAATTGGCACCGCGCAAAATATCTCTGATCGATATCCAGGAGGTATGACCCCTCACGTGCATTACGAAATTAAAACGCCCGAAGGTGATCATATTGACCCCGACGAATACCACCGCTAGCACAATCGCCACTGAAACGGAGCAACGCGAGTCGAGCATACAAAGGAATTGGCGACCATTAACAATGATATTTTTTGCGTTACTGATCGGGCTTCACTGGCTGGGGTTTACGTCTGACAAACTGAGTGAAGCACAAATACTTTCGTTGTTAGAAATAATTAAAGTCGGGCTAGGTGGGTACATCCTCGGAAGGTCAGCAGAAAAAACAATGAAGGCGTATAAGGCAAGTGATCGTACTACAAATAATTAATAGCGTGCTTGAGTTCGTAGATAAGACGCCCACGGCTTCAAAAGCATTCGCGCTTGCTGCAGTAACGGCGTTCCTACGGGTAAGTTTGGACGCTAAGCCGATGCCAATTGCACGCAAGTTCACCGAGTCTTGTTTTTGCGGTGTTCTAACGCTGGGTCTGTACTACGGTTCTAAATCGCTAGGGTTTAGTGATGACCTCGGTATATTTATTGGGGCCACCATCGGCTGTCTAGGATCTATGACTGTTCGCGACTTCGCTCACAAGTGGGCCTCCACAAAAATTAAGTAATCTCTTAGGTAATTCAATGAAAAAATTTATCGGCCTGCTGTTGGCGGGCTTAGTATCGTTTGGCGTTTTTACAAGTTTAGATAGCTCAGCGGCCGGCAATGGCCAAATGATCATCGTTAATAATAACGGTGTAATGGACGGGAACGACCCTCAAGGTTTAGCGGGCGCTCCTACACCGGTATCGAGTTCAATATTCCACGTATTCGGCCATTCGCTTTTTACGTATACGGGCGGTGATGACGCAACACCTTCGCAATGGACTACCACAGGCGAATGGTTGGGGCTATTAGCGCAAGCTAGCGGAACATCTTCGGCTGGGACATATACGTTCGGCCAGTTTACCAACCACAACTCACAGCCTTGGCCAAACGCAAACGTACAAGGCGGGTATGCGTCAAACAGTTTTGACCCAGCGCCGAATGGAAGCTTCCCAGGCCACAGTTACGAGCATTTCTATTTAATGCCTTCTAACTTCTTAGAGGCCGACATGGGAATGCCTCCCCATAGTCAGCCAGTCACCACCGCAACAACTGACGCCAGCACGCTAATCGATAACATCTTATCCGTTTATCCTTCTGCCGAAATATTTTTATACGTTCACTGGGGAGATGCAGGCACTTACCCCGGCGCAGAGAACATGCTCCGCGCTTCGTTCGATACGTATAACACGGACCAGCAAACAACCTACCTTGACTGGCATATCGCATGGCAAGACGCGCTCGTCGCTTCAGGCCGGGGCGTTAGGACTATACCGGTAGGGCCAATTATAGGATGGCTTTTTGAAAATGAGAGCTACCTGCAATCGGTTGATTTTAATCAGGTGTATGGCGATTCAGCTCCCCACGGAAGCGAAAATATATATTTTCTCGCCGCACTAATTTGCTATCGGGCGATATATGGCCAAGACCCAAACATCGCATCTTTTACTTTTCCTGCGGGCGCAACGCAAATGCTCCCAGAGGTTACGGACAACGCAGCCGCTTTGGTCAGCGCCGTGCGATCTCGTCTTAATTACCACAACGCTAACGGCGTTTTAGTTTTTTAATTTTAGTTCTATTTATTGAGATTTATTTATGCCGAATTTAGTTGGCCCAACTGATGCCGCTCCGTATTCAGCCATTGGATATTACGGATTTGGAGGCGGCAACGTAAACGTTACCGGCTTCACCGCAGCAGCTTCAGGCTCAAGTGACGTATTACAAACGCGCATTCTAGATTTTGGTACAAATACGCTGGTCCACTGCATCATATATGAGCAGGTAGGAGGGGCAGGACCTTTAAGCCCAATTGGTGAGATTGATGTTTTACCGGGACCATCCCCCCAAAACACTCCACTGTCAGGCGTTACCATCACTGCAGGCAATGTTTATTACTTGGCTCAATGGGGCGATGTTTCAGCGGTAGATGGAGCGGCTTTTGTTCAATGGTCTAGCGATTCCTCAGTTGTAGCACCGGATGGTACAACCTCATTGGCCTCCGCATACAGCCCGGCACCCGACCCACTAACTGTTGGCGCGCAAGACGCCGACGGACAAATGTTTTGGAACATTGATGGCACTCTAGGCGGAGCCGGTCCAAATCTGGGATTGAGAGAAACTTTCTACCAGGATGGGACGGGCACCCCGGTAACTGACAAGAACTACAACGTAACGGTTTTAGACTCTTCGTTAAATATTTTGATTCCAACTCAAGTAATTGCGTCTGCATCTGGCTTAATTGAAGTCGACAGCCAAGCACTTGGATTATTAAATGATGTCGTGTGGCTGGCAGTGCGTGACGCCTCAGAGGGCAATCCAGATATTGCAGCAATGCTAGTTCCTGTCACCGTAATTGATTTGGACGCTTAATAATGGGTGATTGGACATACAAAAGCCATCGACACCCAACACAGCCCGGCTGGGAATACGAAAGCCTTGCTTACGTTGCTTCTGGTGCAGCAGCAATCACGAACATTACGGGAACGATTGCACCCGGCCAAACGATAAATGTAAGCACTCAGAATATAGGAACGATCACCACAGCAACTTTTGGTGGTCGCCCGTTAGAAATACAGGGCACGGCAGTCAATTCCGTAACGTGCTTAATCCCTAGCGACATTGCATTAATTTGGAATGAAGGGCACACACTAACTGTTGGCGATGGCGCAGACACCGCATCTCAAATTAACGTAACGCTAAACATTCCAGCAAATGGCTTAACGTCGATTTACAGCGCTGCACCAGATTTTGTAGCGACGGAAAGCTTTGTAGAATTAGCGGCGGCTAACGGAGTGGGCGACCTAAATTATTCCGCTTCTGTTGGCGAACATTTACAGATATTTGTAAATACTGGCGCAGTAACGGCGTTATCGGTTGACGGGTTTACGATACCGACAATAAATCCAGCGCAATCGATAATTGGTACGTTTGCATTTTTTAACCCCGGCAATGGACAGAGAACCGCAACGGCAAACTTTGCGATTCTGACAGAAGCGGATAGTACGCCGCCGGTTGTAACGCTTAATGGCCTTAACCCTCTAACACTCGAAATAAATACCGCTTATATTGAGTTGGGAGCTACGTCGAATGATAATATCGGCGGCGATATATCTGCGGGAATAGTGATAACTGGATCGGTTGACACATCAACGATTGGCCAATACCAAATATCTTATTCAAGCACTGACGCAGCCGGGAACAATACAACAATTAGTCGTACGGTTAATGTTGTAGCTGTTGATTCCGTAGCACCGGTAATTACGTTGTTGGGCGGACAGTCGATTGACCTTGTATTGGGTTCGCCATTTATTGATCCCGGTGTTACAGCCTCAGACGATACAGATGGCGATATAACGGCAAACGTTATTGTCACGGGAGCAGTTGATACAAATACGCTTGGTAGCTACACGATTAGCTATAACGTATCTGATGCAGTCGGTAATGCAGCGGTACAAGTTCAGCGCACCGTAAACGTTCTCGCACTCCCCGACGTCATTAACCCGATAATCACACTGCAAGGTGATAACCCTTTATCTGCTTTTGTTGGTTTCTCGTTTGTTGATCCTGGTTACACGGCTGTAGATGAGACGGACGGCGATATAACTCCAAGTGTTACTGTTACGGGCAGTGTTGATACCGATACTATCGGCTCTTATTCAATAACATACTCAGCCAGTGATGCAGCGGGTAACGTTGCGAGTGTGGTACGTACGGTTAATGTGGTCGCTGTTGTAGCAGGCCAAACTAACGAGCCAGTAGACGCGCGCATATACGCGCTACCCGGCGCCGATGCCGGAATTCCGACATCGCTATATCGAAACAATACGAACTATATTGTAGCTACCGATATTCTCGGCGCCTTTACGCACAATCCCGTGAGTGTGCAACAGGCCGTCATAGTTATTCAAAACGAATTAGAACAAACCATCTTTGGACCTCTCGCACTTACACGGCTTGAAGATCAATGGGTTATCTCTACACCGCACGACCTAGAGCTATTGGATAACACGTGCACCATTACCGTAGAGATTGATTCTAGCAATAACTCTCAGGGTCGATGGGTACGCGTGTTCGACATAGAAGATCGTGAAGAATAATAAACCATCGCGTTATTGCGCACGATGCAGGACAACACACAAAGATGAATGCCCCAACAAGCCTAAAGCATGGAGTAACAAAGATGCTAAGACGAGCGGTCGAGGTGGTGCACGATGGCGCGCTAAGCGTAAGCGCGTATTTGAGCGTGATATGTATTGTTGTAGCGTTTGTGGCCGTCCTGTTGATCTTCATGGCCCTAACCATGGTGTATGTGATCACATCGTACCTATATCGCAAGGCGGTACGGATGACGAGAGCAACCTACAAACTATTTGCCAAGGGTGCGACAAGGTTAAGACGCAAGAGGAGAGTATGCATGGTCGAGGAGATACGCAGAGCCAACGGGGTGACGGTGACATTTGTTAGTAAAGAGTGCTCGCTTAAAGGGTTTGGTGAGCGCCTCGTTAAGGTTAGGGGTTGAGTGATGTCATGCCGAGTAATGCAGAGAAGGGGGGGCGGGTAAAAAGTCTAGCGCCTAGTGCCGGGACACCACGCTCCCAGGAACATTTTTACGCGGACCAATTTTCAACCGGTTTTCACCATGGATAAAAAGCCACCAAAAACGCTAAGCACTCCCCACATCAAGCATCGATACCCAACCAAAGACGGCAATGTCTCTGCGCTCCCTGGTGTTGACTTGGAGGATGTTAAAGCCGAAACGACACACGAGGAAACTGCAGCGGCATTAATTCCTCGCGGCACGACGGCGGCTCAAAAAAAAGTATGGCTTGAATTAGGACCGACCCTTGTCGCTAACAACCGGCTAAGCGAGCAGTCAGTGCACGCATTTCTTGAGTACTGCGATGTGGTTGTGGAGATGGCAGCGCTACGGAAATTTAGAAAGACCAATAATTACAGCTACAAAACAACAGGCCGACACGGCGACCAAGTGAAAACACACCCAGAGATAGCGCAGCTCAACACATTGCGCACTCAATTTATGCAGCTATGCGCGCACTTTGGTATTACACCAGCCACCGCAGCGCGTGTCGGCACCGAACAGAAACCAGAAGAAAGCAACCCATTTAAAAAGTAATGAATGCAGTACGCCACTTATACGCGAGATCATTGGGCCGACATAGCGGCTTACGAAGATAGTGTAGTTAGTGGTGACCGTCCCGCGTGTCAGTGGGAAAAGCTTGCAATAAAACGCCACCTAAAAGACTTGGATTCGGCGAACGAAGACGACTACCCATATTATTTTGATTTCGACAAAGCGTTAGAGCCCATCCACTTTATTGAGTGCTTCACTCACGTCAAAGGAAAGTGGTCGCGCGGCAAGAGCCTGGCAGAAAAACTAATCCAGCTAAGCCCTTGGCAGAAATGGATAATTGCCAGCATATTCGGATGGCGAAACAAAGCTGATGGGTTGCGTAGGTTTTCATTAGTTTATATCTGCGTGCCAAGGAAGAACGGCAAAAGCGTTCTAGCGGCAGGGTTGAGTTTATTTATGCTCGCCGCAGATGGCGAGGAGGGCGCCGAAGTATATTGCGGAGCCACCACAGAAAAACAAGCATGGGAGGTGTTTAGGCCAGCTAAAAAGATGGCCGCACAGCAACGCCTTTTTACTTCGGCTCACGGCGTTGAGATACATGCAAAGAAATTAGAGAAAACCTCTGACGGTTCGCGAATGGAGCCGTTAATAGGTAAGCCAGGGGATGGATCAAGCCCTTCTTTTTGGGTGGCCGACGAATATCACGAACACGAAAACGATGTATTCGTTGACACAATGATTACAGGGCAAGGTGCTCGTGAGCAGGGATTGGGCTTAATCATTACGACCGCTGGCGATAACCACGAAGGTCCGTGTTTCGCCACTGAAGAAGATCTAAAAGCAATTCTAAGTGGCGCGGTCGAAGATGAAACATTTTTCGGTGTTGTTTATACGATAGATAAAGACATTGACTGGCGAAGCGTTACAGCGCTTGAGATGGCAAACCCAAATATGGGTGTTTCAGTCTTCAGAAAGAATTTACTTTCTCAGCTAGCTAGAGCAAAGCGCAGCCCGCGCAAACAAAGCACCTATAAGAATAAGCACTTAGACGTATGGGTTAGCGCGCGAGACGCTTGGCTCAATATGGAGTATTGGATACCAGCTAAACAGGTATTCGATCTTGACGACTTCCTTGGCTGGGAATGCGGACTTGGTGCCGACTTATCCGAATCGAAAGATTTAACTGCAATTGTTAAATGCTTCAAAAAAATCATCGACGGAAAAGACCATTACTATTTTTCGGGAACGTACTACACGACGGAAGAACAAGCCAAAGAAAACAAGAACTACGCACAATGGATTGATGACGGCCACCTAGTCGAATGTGACGGCGCCATGATCGATTACGTTCAGATCGAAGAGGACTTAGAAGCCGAGGCTGAGAAGTACGACATTGAGCATTGTTTTTTCGATCCCAAGGGCGCGGCCAACTTAGCGCAACGAGTACAAAATAATATCGGTATCGAGGCAGTCCGCTTCGAACAATCCTACACAAATTTTTCGCCAATAATGAAAGACTTTGAGTCCTTGCTACTCGATGATCGAATTCATCACGACGGCAACCCGTGCTTAACGTGGATGGTGGGCAACATCATTGCGAAAACAACAATGGACGGAAAAGATTATCGACCAGTTAAAGCAAGCGCTAAAAAGAAAATTGATGGAGGCGTCGCGATGTTGATGGCCTTTGCGAATATTTATACGCCCGAAGATGACGACAATAATCTCGCCAAACACCTAGAATCAACCGGTTTAAGAACCCTATGACATTATTTTCAAATCCGTTTCGGAAGAAAAGCGCGGAGATATTGGACACGCCCGACAAAATAGCGACGGCTCTAGAAGAATATCTATCGTCGTATCAAAGTGAAACGGGCATGAAGGTAACGAAAGATACGGCCATGCGCGCCGCCACAGTCTTTGGTTGCGTCCGGGTGTTGTGTGAGTCGGTCGGTATGCTGCCTTGCAAGCTGTTCGAGCAAGCGGGGCTATCAAAAAACACTGCAACTGACCACTGGCTATACCAATTGTTGGCGGTACAGCCGAATGGCTACATGACGCCACAAGAGTTTTGGGAGCTGGTTGTTGCGAACCTAAGTTGGAGTGGAAACTTTTACGCATACAAGGTGCGGGTACGCGATGAGGTACGTGAATTATTACCGCTGGCAAATAGCAGTGTTAAGCCAAAGCTTGGATCGGATTGGGTGCCTGAATACGAAGTAACGTTTGCTAATGGAAAAAAAGAAACGTTAACGCAGGATGATATTTGGCATGTTCGGCTTTTTTCTAAGGACGGGCTCAATGGGTTAAGCCCAATTGCATATGCGCGCGAATCAATAGGTCTTTCTTTGGCCGCACAGAAGCAAGGCGCTCGATGGTTCGCTAACGGCGTTGCGCCAAGCGGTGTCCTTTCTACCGACAGCAAGCTAACTAATGACGCAATGGACCGTCTAGCCAAGCAATTTAAAGAGAAGCACGTTGGCAGTAGCAATATAAGCAACCCCCTGATACTGGAGCTTGGCCTTAAATGGCTAAGCACCAGTATGAACGCTCAGGATTTGCAGTTCTTAGAAACTCGCAAATTCCAACGCGACGAAATTTGCGCAATGTTCAGGGTGCCGCCACACATGGTTGCCAACATGGATAAGGCCACGTTCTCAAACATTGAACACCAAAGCTTGAGCTTTGTTACAAACTCACTTGTCCCTTACCTAACCCGAATCGAGCAGCGAATTTCAATCGGTCTAATCCCCCATGGAGATCGCGCAAAATATTTTGCAAAGTTTAATACGGGCGCATTGCTACGCGGGGATATGAAAGCGCGATTCGAGTCATACCGCACTGGAATTCAGCACGGAATACTTTCTCCGAATGAGGCGAGGGCGTTCGAAGACTGGAACCCAAGAGAGGGTGGCGACATATATCTAACCCCCATGAACATGACAACCGACCCAGAGGCAGATGAAAGTGAAAACAAAAAACCTTGATGCGCATCTAAAAATCAAAAGCGTTAGTGAGAGTGGTGAATTTACCGGTTATGGGTCAGTGTTTAACGTGATCGACAGTGATAGAGATATTGTCGTTAAGGGAGCGTTCCAAAAATCATTGGCCGAACAAAAATCAAAATCGCAAATGCCTGCTTTGTTGTGGCAGCACGACAGAAAAGAGCCTATCGGAGTATTCAAAGAAATCTACGAAGACGATCACGGGCTGGTTGTTAAGGGGCAGCTATTAATTGATGACGACCCGCTAGCCAAGCGAGCCTACGCACATATGAAGGCGGGATCACTAACCGGACTTTCCATCGGATTTATGGTTAAGGATGAAGAATACGACCCCAACAAAGAGGCGTATTTACTTAAAGAAATTGATTTGCGCGAGGTGTCCTTGGTGACATTTCCCGCGAATGATATTGCGCGAGTTTCTGAAATAAAAAGCACATTCGAACAGGGTAATACCCCGAATGCTAGCCAGATTGAACGGCTACTGCGTGACGCTGGCTTTAGCAGAAAACAAGCGAAGGGGTTCATGTCTGAAGGATATTCAGCTCTGCGCGACGCCGAGGAATTGAAAGCCGCCGATGTACTACACATTTTCAAATCAGAATTAAAGGTAAATTAATATGTCAGTAGACAAGCAAGATATCCAAGAAGTCGCCAAAGTGTTAGGCGCAACTGTCGAAAAAATGCAGGCAGCCAATGACAAGCGCCTAGATGGTATTGAGGGCGAAAAAGCAAAGCTTGCCGGAACGGTTTCGGATTTAACCAACAACGTTTTGGAGCTGCAAAAACATAAAGACGAGCTAGAATCGCGCCTCAAAGAAATGGAAAATTCTGCCGCTCGCCCTGGACGATCAGCAGATAAGGATGCGGAGGCGCATAAAGAGGCCTTCGGGTTGTTTATGCGCAAGGGTACCGACGATGGTTTGGCCGCCCTACAAGCAAAAGCCCTCAACCTTGGCGCAGATGAAGATGGCGCATATGCCGTGCCGGAAGATTTAGATACAAATATTTCTTCCATGCTCCGAAACGAAACACCAATGCGTCAAGCGTGCAGGGTGATTACTGTCGGTGGCGAAGGCTACAAAAAGTTGTTCAATCTAAACGGTGCGACTTCGGGATGGGTTGGTGAAACCGACGCTCGCCTGGAAACGGGTACGCCTACGTTAGCGCAACTCACCCCAACCTTTGGCGAGATTTATGCCAACCCAAGCGCCACTCAAAAATCATTGGACGATATGTTTTTTGATTCGGAGGCGTGGCTAGGTGAAGAGGTTCAACTTGAGTTCGCTGAGCAAGAAAATGCGGCTTACACGTCTGGGGTTGGGGCAAATATGCCTCCTGGGCTATTCGCAGCGCCGACTGCAGCAACGGCTGACGCCACGCGCGCTTTCGGCACTTTTGAGCATGTTGTTGCAGGTACGGGAGGCACATTAACCGATGCGTCAGCAGACGCATTAAAGATATTCCCTCACAAACTTAAAGCCGGCTATCGACAAAATGCAGCATGGATGATGGCTGGCGCCACGCTAGAAACCATTATGGTCATGAAAGACGGGCAGGGGAATTATTTGTGGCGAGCTGGCCTCGAAGAAGATGCTCCACTCAAACTGTCTGGTCGTCGAGTAATCGAAAATGAAGACATGCCTGGTGTCGCCGCCGGTGCAAACGCCATCGCTTTCGGTGATTTTAATCGCGCGTATTACATCTTTGACCGTATGGGAACACGAGTATTGCGCGACCCGTACACTAACAAGCCTTACGTTCAGTTTTACACGACTAAGCGCGTAGGCGGTATGGTTGCCGACACTCGATCACTCAAGATGATTCAAATCGCACCGTAAACCAACAAGTATAACTAGGTAAGAAAATCAACAACGGGCTTAACGGCCCGTTTTTATGGAAAACTGAAATGTTCAAAGTAACCAAAGAATTCTCTGCCAGTGAAAACGGCTGCACCCTCGAGACCTACAAGCCTGGCGAATACGAAAGCTTGCCGCCTGTCGCACTTGCGCATGGAGAAAACATCGAGGCAGTTCAGGTCATTAAAGTTAAAAAACCAGTAAAAAAAACTAAAGCATGATCGATTTAAAAACGGTCCGCCAACATCTTGTCGTTGATGACAATCTCGACGACAGGATTTTAGAGGGTTACCGAGACGCGGCGCTCGAATGTGTGGAAGAAGACGTGGGGAGAGTTATAAAACAGCGCTCCTTCACGGATGAGTTCGATTCGTTCGCATTGATCTGTCTGAATACGCCCGTCGCAACAGTGTCGGAAATCCGATACATCGATCAACTTGGCGCAACACAAGTTCTTTCGGCTTCCGTATACACCGTAATTACTGGGCTAAACGGTAGCGTTGAAATCCAAATGGACCAATCGTGGCCCAGCGCACAGAAAGTAATGGTGGATTATTCTGCGGGCTACACAGTTGCAAGCCTTCCCCGAAAACTATGGCTGGCAATTCTTAAAAAAACGTTGGATTTCTACGAAAACAGAGAAAGCCATGAGTTTGTCAAGGGCGGCCAATGTAATGCGGCGTATCTGTCATTGATTCGTGGCTATCAAAAAGATCTAGTCCGATGATGCGCCCCGGAAAAATGCGAGCCCGCATAGAAATTCAATCACCGCCAACACACGGCCAGTTCGAAGCGCCGGGACCATGGACGACAGTCTATAAGGTGAGGGCGGAAAAAAAATACGTACGATCAAGCGAAGAAAATCAATCTTCAGGGCAATTTGAAAAAACCATTTACCAGTTCAAGATTCGTTTTCGAAAAAACATATCATTTGACAATCGCGTCATTGAAGGCGGTGAAGTATTTGACATTGTCGGCATCGAAAACGTTAACGAACGCAATAGGGAGCTAATACTAGATTGTGTCCATATCGGCAGACTCGGGACTAGAGGGCTTTAAGGAGCTTTCTAAAAAACTATCGTCCATGGGCTCTGCCGTGGGCGGAAAAATACTCAGGCAGTCCGTCGGCGCAGCGGTAACGCCCGTCCTAAAAGAGGCGCGACTAAATGCGCCGCAAGGAGATCGATCGCATAAGACACATAAAGGCCGACTGGTGGCGCCTGGGTTTTTATCGAGAAGCATAAAAAAGAAAACGTTCAAGAGTCGAGATGGTCGCTATGCTTCAGCCGTGATCGGTGTAAAGAAAGAAGCGTTTTACGGTGTCCAATTTGTGGAGCGAGGCTATACAGCCACCGATAGAAACAAGAAGAAGCACTCAAGCGTTGACCCGAACGAGTGGCTAACCAAATCACTTGAATCAAAGCGGAGAGAGGTTACCAATAAACTAAAGCAGGACATGCTTAAACGAATTCTAAAGGCGGCGCGATGATCGAAGAAGAGTTAGGCACTTTCTTAAACACATTATTAACCGCGCCCGCCTTTTATGTTGAGGCGCCCGCAGGCCAGTCCTTACCGTTCGTAACGTTTGAACTGCAGCACTATGATACTGACCACCAGAAGGGCGGCAGTGGGCTAGCCTACGCCGAGTTTCAGATTGATGTATACCATCATACGCCTGGACGTGCCGCTGTATTGGGCACAGAAGTGAAAGAGGCATTGCAAAACTTTAAGGGGCAAATGGGGGAGCTATTCATAACGCTCGCACGCATTTCAAGCGAATTCGATTCAGACGAAAAGGCCTCCGGTTCATACGTCCGAACAATGACATTATCTATTAACCACCAATAACACACACCCACGCAATAAAAGCTCGTTAACTCGGGCCTGACTTTTTGCGTCCAAAAATTGAGGAATCATTATGCCAACACAACAAGGCTGGGAATTTGAAGTAGGTGACGGCGGAAGCCCTGAGGTATACACACCACTAGAGGGGCTGTCCGAATTGGGCGAAATTGATTTGGCTCCGCTCACTATGCGAGATGATACCGATATCGCGCATTTGCAAACAAGCGATGTGAAGCTTCATGCCTTCAATAAACTTCGAGATGGTCAGGAGCTAGCCATCACGTGCGATTACAGACCTGGCGACACTGCACAGGCACGTTTAATTGCGCGAGCCGGAAACAACCTGGGCGTCTCCCTTCGGTTCATTTGGCGAGAAGACAATTCCACATATGTCGAAACTCATGAATTCAATGCTCTTATCAATTTTCCCAAATTAACAACCTCTAGCGCTCAAGACGAGAACGCAAAAGATCAGGTAACTTTCGCGATTAAGGTTAACGGACAAGCCCCAGTCAAGACGGTAACACCATAATGGAGTGGCTAAAAAGCTTGTTTCGCATTGGGGTGTTTAAAAAAACGTTCGCCACTAAAACCGTTACGTATGCCGACACCAAATACGTAATTCGTGAAATGGATGTGGGGGAACGCCTGTTTTTAGGTAGGTACGGCGGTGACGATCAAAATTCACAACTTTTGGCGTGCGCCCAAGCTGTCTCCATCGCGTGCAAACAATTTGAAGGCATGGACGCTGACTTACTGGCCGCAAAAATGTCGCCAAATTGCTTGGTGTTTTTGGCAAACGAGGCTTTGAAGTTTTCGAAAATGCACGAAGACTCGATTAAGGAAGAAGAAAAAAAATCAGAGAGTGTCCCGAACTTGAATTCATCTGCGAATTAGTCGGCTACTCGGGATGCTCACCCTCTGAAATAAAACAATGGTCGAGTTCTGATTTCGTAATGATGGCGGCTTACTCGCGCATCGAGCCGTTTGGCCCGCGCCGCGATGACTGGCACCACTCCAAGACGCAAGCAATTTTAGCAAACACGCTAAATACCACGCTTTACGCAGACGGAAAAATCAAAACTCGCACCACCTACAAGCCGACCGACTTCACCTTCCCACGCGAAACAAATAAAAAAAGCGATACGGACACCTCGCGCGCAACCGCTTTTGCATTTCGCAATTACTTAAAAGCACTTTCGGAAAAAACGAAGTATGGCAACAGATCTAGCGAAACTGACGGTAAGGCTGGAAGCTCAAACGGAGAAATTCCAAAAGGAACTTCAGAAGGCAAACAAGAAGTTAGACCGATTCGAGAAGGGCGCCAAGAAAAGTCTAAAAGGATTAAAAACCGCCTTCGTCGCCGGGTTTTCCGCTATCGGGATCGGATTGTTTACGCGCAAGGTAGTAAGCGCAACGATCAAGCAAGAAAACGCGGTAAAACAGCTCGAAGCCACGTGGAAAAGTACCGGCGGAGCAGTCGGTCTAACCGTAGATGAAATGATCAAGGAGGCCGGACGCCTCCAAGACACTACGATTTTTGGTGACGAGGACATCATCAAGGCGCAAAGCCAGCTTGCGACTTTTAAGAATATCACCACGGATAGTTTTAAGGCTGCAACGGTCGCAGCGTTGGACCTTTCTACAAAGATGGACCAGAGCCTTAACACTTCCATAGTTCAGCTTGGCAAAGTGCTAAACGACCCTATAGCGAACCTTGGTGCGCTATCTCGCACAGGGATTCAGTTTAGCGACGACCAAAAAGATACGATAAAAACGCTCGCCACGCTTGGCGATCTAGCAGGCGCTCAAAAAATAATTCTTGCCGAGCTAGAAGATCAATTTGGTGGCAGCGCCAAAGCTGCCCGTGAAACTTTCGGTGGTGCGCTTAAGGCTCTTGATAATGCGTTTGGCGATTTGTTTGAAGCCGATTCAATGGCTGGAGCCACCGAAGGCATCGAGGAGTTAACACAGCTATTACAGAACCCAGAAACTAAAGCGGCGGCGGTGACACTGGCGAACGCTATCATTTCTGCGTTTACAGGTGTCGCAAAAGCGATCACAAAAACAGTAAACGTTATGCGTTTCCTTGGCGAGGAGATGGCGGCAAGGATCAGCGGCCCCGCCAATGACGACCTTGTGCGCTTGGAGCAAAAACTAGAACGATTGAAAAAGCGTGCTCCAACTCTAGCGCTAAACTTCTACGCTCCAGGCTTGATAGACGAACAGGTCAACGCTTGGAAAAAAGAAATTGCGGAATTGGAAGCGCTGATCGATGCCGAGAAGGCAAGGCGCCAGCGCAACGCCGTAGATCTTCTTTCCGATAAAGATTTGGGTGGGGATGTTTCAGCAGACACGATTAATATAGAAGACGATCCCGAAGTAAAGAAAAACAAAGCAAAAAACGAAGTGATTCTGTCTGAGGAGATCAAGACTGGCGCACTTATAACGGACATACAAAAATCAGAAGAGCAGCAGCGGCTAAGAAACATTTCCTCATTCCAGGCGAAGGTTTTGCAGTTTCAGAAAGCCTCAACCAAAGAAAAAATAAAAACAACCTTAAGCGAAGGTGTCGCCCTTACTCAGGGTGCAGCAAATACAAGCAGAAAACTTTTTAAAATAAATAAAGCGTTGGCCTTGGCGGACGCTGCGGTGACGCTACCTAGTGCTGTATTAAAAGCCGTTGAGCGCGGCGGCGGCTTGCCGTGGGGTGCTGCTTTTGGCGCGCTAACACTTGCCAGTGGCCTAGCCCGAATTCGAGCAATTAAAAATGCCAAGTTTGGCGGCGGTTCTTCTGCTTCAATCGCTGGCACTACTGGCGGCGCAACGCCAACGGTAGACGTATCAACACCTTCAACTCTCGACGAAATCACGGGGCAAGTTGGCCCGCAAGACTCAGCAGCAAGCCAAACAAAACAAGTTCATTTTCATGGCGATGTATACGGCTTTGAAGAATTCAGAGATTTACTCGCTAGCGAAATGGTGCGCGTAACCGACACCGGAATTGTGCGCTTCACTGACTCGTCTGGCTCACTACAGATGGAGCTTACCTAGATGGCGGTATTTACCTACACAGCGCTAAGAGGCGTAGCGCCTGCACATACAGCGGGGCTTAGTTACTCCGTCAATGTGCGCGACAAACGACGTCAACCGAAAAACAATACTGACGATGTTAGCTCTGTGTCTCTCAGCGGAAAGGTGCAAACCGTTGTTCATCGTCGAGACAAATTTATTGTTTTTAATACCGTGATGATTGACGGCGACACCGCTGAATTTCTCGAGGTATTTGAGTTTTTAGAAAGCGTGGATGAATCTGAATTCTTCACTGTTGATATTGGGGCAGGTCCACAGCTTGCAAAACTAGAAGGCAATTACACCGCACAACGCAACGGACCAGTTAACGAATGGTCATTTTCTTTTCAGGTTAGGATTCTTCCTTAATGCTCGCACTTAATCCCCGCTTTGAGACTGCCTCAAGGCTCCCAGTGTTGCGCCCGCGCGTTACGCTCGCGCTTCATTTTGAAGATGATGGATCGGACACGGTTTACTTTACCTCGCACGATGACATTGGGCGACCGCAAGGCGTCGAGGCTGTCGACGGCTGCATTAAGCGGTTTAATGGAGCCACGCAAAAGGTCGACCCTAAAAATGCTTCTTCATCGATCGGAAATATTAGTTTCGAGCTTGTCGATTTTAATGGCGAGATTAGCGCAATGCTAGCGCAGAAACATGCGGAAGGGAAAAGCGCACGTCGTAGAAAAGTTGAAGCGTTTTTTGGTTACGGCAATATCGTCACGCCTTCATTGGATCCAACGCTACCCGCAGATATATCGCCGCTTGATTGGATTGATTACCAATTGCAGTTCACCATGTTTGTATCAAGCATGGAAGCAGCGCCAGGGACATACAAGCTAGTTGCAGAGGATGTGCAGAGGTTTGAGCGTGTCGATTTATTTATTCCCGAAGTGACAACGTTGGTCGAAACGATCACTGCCGAACAAATGGTGATACCCATCGCCGAGAATGCGTCAACCTCTAAGTTTCAACTTGTTGAGCACGACAGCAGCTACAGTGATCGCCCAGGCGAAACCGTAGGCTATGTCAAAATTGATGACGAAGTAATATGCCACCGAGGGATTATTACGCACCCCACCTTTGGGCCAAGTTATGACGTTCTTGAGCGCGGGGCATTAAATACTCGCGCGGTTGGCCATCGAGTGGATGAAAACGCTGGCGATGATAGAAAAACAAAAGTTGAGGAGTTTTTCTATCTTGAAGGCCCCGTTTTAAAACAACTTTACGCGTTGCAAACAGGAATTCTTTACGGGCAGGGCGGCGCAACGCTACCTAAACACTGGCACCAAAATATAGATCCATCGCTTGTTCGATTATCGGACTACCTTGGGGCAGATCCTTTACTGTGGGAGCCAAGCGCAAACACTGGGCGTAAGCTTCGTTTTGAAGGAATTAAAAAAGAAAACGGTGAAAAGTTTCTGCGTGAACAAGTCCTGTCATGGGCTGTCGGCATACGGCCGGTATACAGCGACGGCTCGATTGGTTTTAAAAAGCTCACTTCCGTATTAAGCGAATCGTCGTACGTGTACGAGCTTAACGATGACAATGTGGTGTCGTTTGGCTCGCTGGTCCCACGCTTTCAAGATGTTATCAATACAGTTTCAATTGATTGGGATTACTCGTTTATTAAAGGGCAGTTTTTGCAGCCCACAAAAGTCATCGACGTAGACAGTCTAGCGAAATACAAAACTGGCGATGTAAAGAGATTCGCATTTAAGGGCGTTAAGAGCTCTAACCAAACCGACCAAGATCTAAGAAACTTTTTCGACGCATATAGAAATCGATACTCGGCTGGGGGCATGACGCTTCAGTGTGAGGTGATGCCTCACGTTAATCAGTTGGAAGTAGGCGATATTGTCCGTATTACAACAACTAACATTATCGATCCTTTTACAAATGCCCCGCTAGATCGCCCTTTTGAAGTCCAGCAAAAAACACCTAGCTCACGCACGGGAAGATTGCGCCTGTCGTTATTTGCCAGTGTTGAAGCGGCGGGAGAATTTATAGAGCTCACCGAAACCAACGTTTTAAATGATGACTGGTATGAATCGGAAGGTGTAAATATTGGAACGGTTGCCACCATCGTTAATAACGTTATCACCGCAGACTGTACGCTCGTCGGTGGGGAAACGATGGGCACCGGAATTTTCTACTGGCCAAATGATTTAACTATTGCGCCAGGTGTCACCGTATTTATCGAGCAGAACGTATGGATTCGTGTGCGCGGTACATTTACGCGTAACGGCGATATTGACGGCTCCGGTCGGGGGCATCCAGGAGGCGCAGGCGGAACGCTGTTTGTCGAAAATGGACAAACGTCGATTGATGAAGAATTTCCCGGCCCCCCTACAACGATGGCGGAACTAGCACGACACCTCACAAACATTACCCATTGGACAAGGACAAATGAGGAGCAAGGCATTCCTGGGTATTTCGGGAACTCTCAGGCTTCTAATTTTGTGAAGTTGGGGATTTATCTAAACTGGCAGCATGTTAATACCATTAACGACGTGAACAAGGGCTGGGTGTACACGCCACCGCTGGTGCAAGGACAAAACAGTGCTGTAGAGCGGTTGCCACTAGTTAACAGAGATGGATCGGGCGTCGGAAACCTTGGCCCTTTATCATTAATGGGTACGAGCGGTAGCGGGTCTACGCCCTTATGGGGAAGGCTGTCAGGTCAGGGAAACCAATACGATATTGTGCAGAACGGAGTTAGAGGTGGGAACAGTGGAGCAGGACTAATGGTTACCTGTAGAGGGGAATCGGTCGGCGCCGGTAGTGAAATAAATTTAAGTGGTGAGGATGGCGAAACTCCTGCGCCGTTCAATACGGGTATCGATACCCCGAGTAGCTATAATTTGACAAATGGCGGAGGTGGCGGGGGTCATCCAGGTGCTTATTATTTGCAGATAGATGGCAATAGCACGTTCGGATCAAGCTCTGTAAACATTCGTCAGGACCGAGGGTTAAGTGGGAAAGGGTCAAGCGAACTTGTTTTGTTTGATGGAAGCTCAGACCGTCCGCATTCTGAATTCGCAACGACCGAGCAAGAGAATAATTTTAGTTTTGGCTGCGCGCTAAACCCCGTAATTGATGTTGCGGAATCTGGTTTTAAAGTCCAATACATCCCCGCGCCACAAAACACAAACTCTGGCTCGATAGTGCCACCTAAATATGAGTTACAGCCGATACAAGGCTCAATTCTTTTAGAGAGTGGTACGAACCAATTGTTGGGGTCAAAAGATGGAACCATACGCGAGCGTATACGCGTAACTTTTACAGCTTCAGCAGAAGCGCAAGCGCACGATTATGAAGTACAAGCGAAGGAATCTACGCAGCCTGACTCCGCATACAGAACTATGGCAACCGTTTCCACTCCAGAAGCGCTCATAGATACTACTGAGGATATAACTTACGTCGTGCGTGTGCGTGTTCGCGGCGTCGACAACTCAGTTATCCCTTCGGGGTGGGTTGTTGGAACGCATACGGTAATTGGAAAATCAGAAGCGCCTAGCAACCCCACCGCATTTATCTCTTCAATTGGCCCACTGCGTGGGGTCGTGCTGGATATGGAGGAGCACACCGACGCGGACTTTCTTGAATTTATTATTACTGAAAACGGGACGGAAATTTACCGAGGCAACAGCACTCAGTTTGTTCGCGGGTTTATTGGGGTTGGGACTTACGATTATGTGTTATCGGTTCGTGATCGCAGTGGGAATTTAAGCGCTGGGACATTGACGGAGCAAGTGTCTGTTAATTTACCTTCACCACCGTCCGCGTCCACCGCTTTCCAGGGTGAAAATTATGTTTTATCTGTCACGCCAAGCGCAAGTCAATATTCAGTTATTGGATATAGATTAACGCAGGGCGCAACTACGATTGCAGAGTTTACGGGCTCGACATTTTCCTCTCGTGTTGATTGGATTGGTTCCCAAGGGTTTGAGTTAGTCGCACTTTATCCTTCAGGGATTGAAACAGCACCAGCATTGATCGACGTTGATCCTGTTGCCCCGGGCACGCCTACTATATCGGCGCAAACAATCGATCATTTGGTTTCGCTTTCGTACCAGGCGCCCGCAAACAGTTTACCGATTGGTCGATATGATATTTATATCGGGGACACGTTTGGTGCTGCAACACTTCACGATTCTGTCGCCGGGAATTCAAACTCGCTATTAATTCAGTTTGAGTCCGATGGGCAGCGAACTATATGGATAGTCGCAGTTGATACCGCATTAAACGAAGGCTTGCCTGGTGTTGTTTCGGTTTCGCCTACCGCACCGCCTGACTTTGTTTTATTTAATCGGTTCGAGGCGAGGCCTACGGGCTTTGTCGGAACGAAGAGTAATTCATACGTTGATTCGTCCGGCGGATTAATAATGCTGGTTGATCCTAATGAAACATGGGATCAATACACGGCAAATGGATATGCCACATTTCAGGAAGAGCATAACGCGGGTCATACACTATGGCTTTTACCGGGGACTAATAGCGCTACATATCAAGAGGTTTACGATGCCGGTGCTGAGCTGGCCAGCGCTGTTGTGTCGGTCAACGCAGTGCTTGAAACCTTAGCCGGAAGCCCGTCACACGCCATCGATATTGGTTACAGCGCGGATAACGTTACATACACAACTATTAGCGGCGTGACCCAGGCATTCGCTACGAACTTTCGCTATGTTCGTGTAACCGTCACCACAACCGGCGATGGAAATGATTTAGGGATTTTATCAACACTCAACACGTCGCTAAGCCTTAAATCTCAAAGCGAGGACGGGATGACAGCGGCAAACGCTGGCGATACCAGTGGTACGTTTATTCCTTTCGATCGGTCATGGATCGATATCACATCAATAGCAATCACACCGCTCAACAATGAAAACGCCAGATACCGGATCACCGGGCTAGGCATTCCAAGCCCTCCAGGGTTTTACATCCACATGTTCAACGAGGTCGGCGCCCGCATTACGCAGGACTTTACCTGGCGCGTGCAAGGCTATCTCTCAAACAATTAATTAACAAGGTAACTATATGGCTAACTGGGCAGGCTGGGATACAGCCACCTTGGCGAAGATCGGGCTTCCCGATCTCGCCGAGGAAAGAATTGATCACGTCGCGAAAATGGATTTTTCCGGTGACGACAACATTCAAGACGGTTTTATTCGAGTTAACCGAACTACGTATAGAACTGAGGAAAGGGTGGGTGGGTCGTGGGTTGCGCGATCGCCATCGCTATCTGCCAGCGAAATTACCAGTGGTACATTAGCAGACGCACGCATACCCAGTTTAAATGCGTCGAAAATTAATGCGGGTGCTTTCAGCACGGCGCGCATTCCTAATTTAGCTGCGTCCAAGATTACGAGCGGCACGCTTGGTGATGCGCGTATACCGAGTTTAGACGCCTCTAAAATTACCGCTGGAACCTTCAGCACGTCAAGAATCCCAAGTATGGACGCGTCTAAGATAAATGCGGGGACGTTTTCGAGTGCAAGAATTCCAAGTTTACCGGCCTCAAGAATCACAAGCGGCATTTTTAGCACTAATAGACTACCGACAGCCAGCACAGGCGGCGCCGGTATTGCCCAGTTAAACTCAGCGACAGACAGCACTAGCGCATCAACTGCCGCCACCCCGTCGGCCGTTAACGCTGTGCGGTTAATCGCTAACGGAAAATCCGACAGCTCGCATACGCACTCAAATGCCACGCCGTCGGTGAGCGGGTTTATGTCGACATCCGACAAAACAAAACTCGACGCCATAAATTCGAATGGGTCTGTGTTTATACCCGACCTCAGTCTCTCGACGGTAAATTACACGTTCCCCACCTCCACCACATGGTATTCGGTCGTGATTGATGCGAGCCGCGCAAATACGTGGGTGTGGTTAATGTTTGATGTGCAAGGGGGGACAAGCAATACAACAATGTGGGTTCGAAACAGCGGGCAAACCAACGGCCAGACTGGAGAGCATGTATGCGGGAAGGTGACGAGCGGGTCAATCGGTAGTCTTGTAAGCATGCCTGTATTGCTGAATGCTAGTGGCGCGGTAACGGTGAGAACATCTCGGTCAGGCACAACTATGCGTATGACTGCTCGCGGGGAATGGAGTTAACCGCACCATCCCTTTCTTTTCCCGCCGTCATATGGTCGGGCGTACCCTTTCCTAATTAACAGATCTGCAAGGCTATCGTTTTCTGCATACACATCCGCGATCAATCTAAAATACTTGCCTCGCTTAATGTTGAGCAGCGTTATCGACTTGGATTTATCGAGCAAATCCCTAACGTAATCTCTCGCCTCGCGCGCAGCTGATTTTTCGCTTGCGCACTCTCCCTTAATCTCCGGCGCGTCCACGCCGTTTACTCTAATGCTTATTTTCTTACCGACTATATCGGGCCAATCGTAGATATCGACTGTGAAGGTGTCTGCATCATAAACGGAAACGACCTGCTTAACGTGGGCGGCCCCGTAGTCTTTTGCCTGGGCGAAGACTGAAAGTATTAATGCGAAGCTAAGCAGAGATAGACTTGGGAGGTTTTGCACGGGCGATTAAGTCCTTTATGCCGTCAACGGTAAATGGGTGTGGAACTATGTGGTGATCACCAGCCACCTTGCTGCAATGCTCAGCAGTGACAGAAAACAGTGCGGACGTGTTCTCGGATATTAAGCTGATTAATGATTCGTTATCGATAGGCTGGCATCGGTACACAATCGCATCGACATCATGATAGTAGTGTATGCCTTTTATTAGAAGCTGAGTTGTAGAGCATGCAACACACTGAATGGCGTCACTTACACTTGCGGCAACATCAATAAACGAATCGATAGCCTCTCGATCGCGATCGATATATAGTATTTTAATAATCTTGCCCACCTTGTTTTTTTTGGTTAAGCCTAGCACTAGGCTATAATGCGGACAAACTCAAAAGGTGTTTTATGTGTGATTTGGCGCCACTTTGTGACCGAGTAGCCAGGCGGGCTTTTGTGTTGTGACACAGGCCCAAATAGTTATCGATACCGTTGGAAAGCTAAACCCCAAGAAAGACGGGCAGCTAGCCTATTGTGATAATTGCCAGCGAAGAGAGCTCATTGACATCCCTCTAGTGATCGCTCGAAAGGGGCCAGATTTACGCCTTGATCAGCTCAAAAATCACGTGCGATGCAAGGGGTGCGGGGGGCGTCCCGATCGCATACAATTCGTTGCGAATATACATGTTAGGCCGGGGTGATATGATCAGCATCGCACAGACACTGGAGGCGCAGGCTGTTTCTAAAAAGGTAGATATGAAATCCTTTTGTTGTTGCAAATGATCATAACCTACTGAAAAACATAGATAAAAAGTTTTACACAGGAGACTTAAAATCTCCCGATCGCAAGATCGTGCCGGTTCAAGTCCGGCCCCGGGCACCAATATTTCTTATATTTTCCCCTTATCTATTTTCGTCATACCCCAGGTGTCGAACGAGTTCTCTCCGAGCTAAGCGTTATAATCATGTTCAGTATCTACACTATTTGATCTATATGTATTTAGGTCGTTGATTAACGACTAAACTGTACAATTGACAACTTCTATAAGTAAGTCCACAGACGCGTTTAAATATATCGATTTTCGGATACATGCATGCATAGAAGAAAACGTACAGAAACGGAGTATATTCTTCTTGCGCTATGCGCGATTCTTGGCCTGGTTATTATCCCCTTTACCGTCATACGGTTCGTTTCGGGTGAGTTTGGTTTGGCGTTGTTAGATGCCGGAATACTGATCGGTACAATGGGGGTCTTTACCTTCGTTTTTGTGACTGGGAATGTCAAAATTCCTGGTTATGTTACCGCTGCGGTCTTTATATTAGGGACTATATCGACGATTTACATAAAAGGAGCGCAGCAAATTCACTGGGCTTACCCTGCATTTGTTGTCGTTTTTTATTTTCTTCTTCCTAAAGTTGCTTTGTTGTTGAGCTGCCTTTCAATCGTGGCGATTGTGCCTGTTTTACGCGACGAGCTATCGACGCTGGGGATTCTTAAAATATTGGTAACGCTTTTCGTCAATGTCACGTGTGCATATGTATTTTCTACGGTTATGCGAAATCAAAGCCGTGCGCTGAAAAAACTGAGCCAAAAAGACCCTTTAACGCAAGTGGGTAATAGAGGAGCGATGGATGCCTCGCTAGAAAAGGTCTTTGAGATACATGTGAATGATGGGGCGCCCATGTGTGCCTTGATGGTGGATATTGATTATTTTAAGGACATCAACGACACGTTTGGGCATCAAGTTGGCGATGACATTCTCATCAAGGTTGCAGAGATTTTGGAACTCAATGTGAGGACGTCTGAAAGTGTGTATCGCTACGGTGGCGAAGAGTTTTTTGTACTCGCAAAAGATATGACGATTACCAGAGCGGAGCAGCTCGGAGAGCAGTTGCGAACGAAAATTGAATCCTCTGTGTTTAAGGATGAGGCGAGGATAACAATATCGGTGGGTATCTCGGCGCTTACTGAGGAAAAAGGCACCTCTGAGTGGGTGGAGCAGGCAGATAAAGCGCTTTATTCGGCTAAGAGCAAAGGGCGTAATTGCGTGGTGGTCTTTGAGGCTGGGCAGTGTTAGCACATCCAATTTTCTACCGATGCTATGTTAGTATCTCGCTGAACCACAATTATTCGAAGGTATCTGTAGGTGAGCAACGGTAGACAAGTCGTTTTTATGTATTCGGGGCAAGGTTCTCATTATTATCAAATGGGGCGGGACCTCTATCAGAATAACGCGTCGTTTCGGGCGCATTTTCGCCGTTTAGATGCGCTGGCGTTTGCTCGTTTAGGGGTATCCATGGTGGATATTCTGTTTGATGAGGCAAAACTCAAAACCGATGTATTCAGTAAAAGCGCATTTACTAATACAGGGATCTTTCTAATAGAGCGTTCTTTATCCTTGGTTTTTGAAGAGAATGGCCTTGTACCTGACTATGTTTTGGGTGCCAGCATGGGGACCTTCGCGGCGGCTTGTCATGCGGGGTGTTTTGACGAAGAGACTGCGCTGGATGTTTTATTAACGCAGTCGGGTGCATTGGAGCAACAGGCTCAGTCTGGTTTGATGATTGCCATAATGGATGCGCCAGAACAATTTCGTGATCACTCGTTTCTCGTTGAACGTAGCGATATTGCTTCTGTTAATTTTCAATCTCACTATGTGATTGCTTTGCCGAGTGAGCACCGTGATGAGGTTGTTCGGTATTTACAAGATAACGGTCTGGTGTATCAGGAATTGGCTGTTGAATATCCTTATCACTCGCGATGGATCGAATGTGCCGAGGATGCATATCGAAAAATGATGTCGAGCTTTACGTTTAGGAAGCCAACTATCCCGTTGATTTGTTGTGCTCAGATAGGCGAATTACCGGAACTGACGATTGATGCGTTATGGAAAATTGCTCGTCAGCCTATCGCGTTTAAAGATACAGTAAACCTGTTGGAGCGTTCGGGGGATTACGATTATGTGGATTTAGGCCCAGCAGGGACCTTGGCGACGTTTTTGAAGTACTTACTTCCCAAATCTTCACAGTCTAAATTCTATCCCACCGTAACACCCTATGAAAAAGCGCAGGAGAATCTTGATTTGATTCAGGCTGAGCTGATTTCTGAAGGCGTGTATTGATCTGATTTATCCTTTTGTCCCACCAATAAAATCTTACCGTGACGTTTTGATGGCTTTCGGTGTCAGGTTTTGCCTTGTGGATGTGTATGGGCGCTTAAAACGAGCTAAGCTCTGTAGATACGCCTAGGATATCTGTTTAAGTGAAGTGCTAAGAGATATCGGTTTTCTTTGACTTCTCGTTATTTGTTTATTCTATGTCCAGAGTACGTAACCCCAATATCGTTGACGTGGAGGCTTCCGGTTTTGGTGGGGCGAGCTACCCCATTGAAGTGGGGCTTTCGATGGCGTGCGGGCAGCGATACTGTTCGTTGATAAAGCCCGGTCCTAGTTGGACGCATTGGGATGATGCAGCGGAAACTGTTCACGGTATTTCACGCCGTACATTGGTGGAGAAGGGTAGGCCGGTAGATGTCGTTGCCAGTGAATTAAACCGTATGCTGGAAGGGAAGCAGGTATACACCGACGGTTGGGTAGTGGATGAACCGTGGATCATCCGTTTGTTTGAGGCTGCTAAGATAAGGCGAGGGTTTCGTATGTATGATATTCAGACCATTATGAGTGAGCCGCAAATGGATCGTTGGCACAGTGTGAAAGAACACGTGATGAAACAACTAAAGCTCACGCGTCACCGCGCGAGTAACGATGCCCGTATTATTCAGGAAACCTTTATTCAAAGCGCCTGTTTTTCCCAGTAGTTATTGCTAACACTACGGCCTCTCCGACACACGCAATGGGGCGCTTAGCCTATTAGCTATACTAATACAGAAGCCATGATGTATATCATGAAGCGTTTGGTTGTATATCTTTATAGTGGTGTTATTGAGTGGGTAATATAAGTCCTTAACTCAAGCGATAAACACGTGTAGCGGGGCGAGCTATGGGCTTGGCGATTGAGCGAGAAGATTTCACAAAGAAAGAATATGACGCTTTTTCAGAGCGTTTGTATGGGTGCTTATCAGCATTAAAAACTCAAATCCGTTCACCAAGTTTCGGTTTAAGTCCCCCAATGCTGGGCGCTGAACTTGAAAATTATATTGTTGACTCGAAAGGGGAGGTGTTGCCGCTTAATAAGGAAATTATTCATGCCGCGGACAGCGACAATTATACAGTAGAGCTAAATAAATTTAATTTGGAAGTCAATTTCGACCCGCTCCCTCTAAACGCTTCGGCGTTTTCGTCTTTGCAAACGGCGATGACCAATAATCTGGCCGCACTTGATTCTGTCGCGAATGAATTTGATGCGCAAATAGTGCCGACGGGTATTTTGCCGACTCTTCGAGAATCCCATTTAACACCTGAATATATGACCGATTATGCTCGGTATCGTGGGTTGTCAAAATTTTTACGAAATAAGCGGGGTGAAAACTTTCATGTCCACATCTGTGGTGAAGATGAAATTCAATTAACGAGCAGTCATGTTGCATTGGAGGGCGCAAACACCTCGTTTCAATATCATTTAATGGTAAAGCCCGATGAGTTTGCCGATTGTTTTAATGTGACTCAGATGGTCACGCCCTTACTGCTTGCCGTCTCGGCGAACTCTCCTATTTTATTAGATAAAATGTTGTGGGATGAAACACGTATCGCGTTGTTTAAGCAGTCGATCGACAGCAGGGTGCGCAGTGGTTTCAATTGGCGGCAGCCTGCGCGTGTCACATTTGGTCATGGCTGGGTACGAGACGACGCCTGGGAAATTTTTGCAGAAACGGTCGCGTTATATCCACCAATTTTCCCAATTCTTTCAAATGAAGATCCGATGTCTATTATTAGCGCGGGCGGTATTCCTAAGTTAGAGGAGTTATGCTTGCATATGGGCACGACCTGGCCCTGGAACCGTCCGGTATATTCAGGGGCTGATGGTGGTCATGTTCGGATAGAGATGAGAGCGTTGCCTGCTGGGCCGAGTACCGTCGATATGTGTGCGAACGCCGCTTTTGCCACAGGTTTGGTTATGGGGCTAAAAGATTCTATTCGTGATTTCTTGGCGGTAATGCCGTTTCGGTTTGCGGAATATAACTTTTACCGTGCCGCCAAACGGGGTTTAGATGCGTCTATTATTTGGACGCGGCCGAGTAATCACCAGCTCGTAGAATTGCCGATCGTTGATGTTATTCGAGAAATGTTACCGGTCGCTGAGCGTGGGTTAGTATCGCTCGGCATCGCGCCTGAAGAGATAAAAATGTATCTCGGTATTATTGAGGCGCGGCTTGATAAAATGTGTACAGGTGCACGTTGGCAAAGAGCTATGGTAAAAAAGTTTGAAGAAAAATGTGGGCGTACAGAAGCCTGTTCTCAGATGTTTTCACGCTATATGGCCCTTCAAAAAACGGCCGTGCCAGTGAGCGATTGGGCGCTGTCATGCTGAGTATCATACGGTCGAAATCTATAACGTTACCTGATACGCCTGAAGAGTGGTTGACTCAACTCCACGATTCAACCGTTATCGAAATAAAGGGAAAAAACACCGATCAATGGCGGGTGATTAGTACGTTAATTCACGGAAATGAACCTTCTGGTTTACTGGCTGTTTTCAGGCTTTTAAAACAACAGCTGATTCCAGAAACTAACGTGGCCATTATTATTTCGTCAGTACGAGCGGCCAGGCATGCCCCCGTGTTTACCCAGCGTTTTGTTCCAGGTGAGTTCGATTTAAATCGACGCTTTGGTTATTTTGATTGCCATGACCGAGTGACCGAACTAGCGAAACATATTACTGAATATATTCGCGGGTTGTGCCCGCAGTTTGTGGCGGATCTGCACAATACATCGGGAAACGGTCCGGCATTTGCGGTATCGATCAGTGATCATATCGATGTCCGCAAGATGGCTTCATTGTTTACGTCTGAAATGGTGGTCACCCAGTTAGTTGTGGGTTCCTTGATGGAGCAAAACTTTAATTGCCCGATTGTTACGATTGAGTGTGGTGGCGCAAAAGAAGTGGCTTCCCACGATACGGCGTATAAAGGCTTGATATCACTGGTCACGGAGCCGGATATATTTTCAATGGACCCTCCTGATATTCATGTGATTTGTCATCCTGTTCGCATAAAAGCCCACGAAGGTATATCGCTCTGTTATGGCATGGATAAAACCGACGAGGTCGATATTACGTTGATCCCCGATATTGAAAAATTGAATTACCAAGTGACGGAGGCGGGTACAGAATTAGCGTGGTTAGATAGAAGCCTACGAGATTGTTTAACCGCAATTAATGATCATGGTGAGGAGGTCATTGAGGCGCTTTTTGAAATAGTAAACGGGCGCCTTACAGCAAAACGAAACTTACGTGTATTTATGGCAACCGAGCGCGCAGATATTGCCCTAAGTGATTGTATTTTTTATGCGGCGATTGTCTAATTTGATCGCAGTTTAACCTGTTGTAAATGCCCTCGTATTTGTTCGCGGCGCTATGCCGTCTCGTCATTGTCGGGGCTTTTGCTATCAGGGGTGTCCGCTGTATCGGCTAAGCCGTCTTTGCCCAATATTTTATTTCGGAAGTCTTCATAACCTTCGAATACTAGGTCGTAGGTTTTATCAATATCTTCTTTCACCTTTCCCTCTAATACGCCAAAGCCATCAAGAATTTCACGCGCTTCAGAGAACCCTTGATCTACACCACCGCCGATCAGAGAAAGAAAGCTATCGACTTGTTCCTCAAGGCTCATATCCTGGTTTTGTTCTTGGTACTGGCTAAAAAACGCCGTAGAGAAGTCCACGATCCTGCCTGCAGTGGCCTGGGGGGAAACATCTATCCCGCTGTCCTGAATTTGTTGGGCGGCATCTGGCCCCATGCTAGGCGCTAACGCTTCGTTAATGCCTTCCAGGGCGGCCTTATATATCAAGCGCATGGGATCGTTTCTTACGTCTAGGTGGGCCTGCAACGTCGCCGCGTTGGTTTGAGCGGCTCGGGTCGATCTATCATCTTGCGCCGCGTTGGTATCCGTGGCTTCTTTGCTGATTGGCACTTGTTCGTCGTTAGAACTCGGTTTTACTGGCGTGGCTTTGCTGGTGGAGGAGGGGGCCGTATACGTCTGTTGATTCTGGATAGTATTCATTGCTAGGGCCCAAATTGATTAATATTTGCTCAGTATAGGTCCGTTTGACGTGGGCTTCAACAGGTGGCGGCGCCCAAAATACATACAGAGCAGTATTGGGCGCCCAATTATTTGACGGTTAGCTTTCGCAAATACCGGTACTGCTACTCGCGATACCATTTTGCTCGATATCAAACACCGTCGAGCGTGATACGGTTAAGCTGTGACGGGTGATAATAGCGTGCAGTGGGCACGAGAAAATTTTAGTGGATAAAGCGATCGATCGCTTTGCCCATTTGCCTTGCCATATCGTATAAACCGTCCGTAGCTGATTTTACATGGTGGACATCTTCCTGGGCGGAGTGGGTGATATTGTTAATACCGATAAGGTTGCGGTTAATCTCTTCCGTGGTCGCCGCTTGTTCTTCTGCGGCTGTGGCAATCTGCATATTGAGATCATTCATTTCCGAAACGGCTTGAATGATGTGTTCCAACGCTTCACCGGTATGGCGAGTTTTATCGCTGGTTGTTTCCGCGACGGAGACAACTGCAGCCATACTCTTCGACGCATCTTCAGCGCCTGAGTGTATGTGTTGAATAATCTCATCGATTTCGTGGGTCGATTCTTGAACGCGTTTTGCCAATGTGCGTACTTCATCGGCAACAACGGCGAAGCCTCTGCCTTGTTCGCCTGCACGGGCGGCTTCAATGGCGGCATTTAATGCGAGTAGATTAGTTTGTTCTGCGACGCCGTTAATAACATCGAGTACTTTATTAATTTTTTCTGCGGTATCAAGCAGTTGCCGGATAGTGGCGCTAGAGTCGGCAATCTTTTTAACCAAAGTATCCATTGAAACAATGGTTTCATTAATGTTCTCTGTACCCGCTTCCATTTTTTGGTTGGTACTGCCCGCAATTTCCGCAGCATGCGCAGTGTTGCTCGCAATTTCATTTACGGTAGCGGACATTTCGTTAACGGCCGTAACAACCTGATCCATTTCCATGCTTTGCCGGTCTGTACCTGATTTAGTCCGGTCAGCAATTTCCACTAATTCGGCGGCAGAAGTATTCAGGTTATTGTTAACCACGTTAACTTCACTAACCACTTCTTGCACTTCAATCTGCATCCGGTTGAATTTCGCTGCAAGATCACTGAGTTCATCTTTACCTTTATCGTTAATACGTTCAGTGAGATCCAGTTTCTCGCCTGTAATACGGTTCATACTTTCGACTGTGCCTTGAAGGGGGGCGATAATACTGCGCATTACGGCGAAGGAGATACCTCCGAGGAACAGGCCGGTTATGGCGAGTACAATGAGTGAGGATTTAACGCTTTCACCCACCACTTTATTGATCGAGTCTGAGAAGTCTCCGGCACTGAATATCCAATCCCAACCGCCGTATAATTTATTGAAGGCAAACTTCTCTGAGGGTTCTTTTTGCCCGGGCTGAGGCCACCAATAATAATTGAAACCTTCTTTCTGAGCGTTTTGTACAGATTTGATGTGGTTGACAACAATCGGAGCGCCGAGTTTGTCCTTCAGGTAATTCATGTCCTTGCCAGCGAAACCCTCGATGGTAGGGTGCATAATCCCCATACCTTTTGTGTCCAGAATATTGAGGTAATTGCCTCCATCGAAGCGCATACGCTTAATGGCTTCTTTAGTATAATGTTGTGCTTGTTCCGTGGTGAGTTCGCCAGAGGATTCTAGCTCTTGGAAATATTCTGCAATACCTATACTGGCAACGACCACTTGGCTAATGCCATGCTTTTTGAACTCAAAAAGAGAATCGCGCAGAATGGCGATGGTAAGTACGCTCGCAACGAGGAGTGTTGCAAGGGATAGCACCACTAGCAGGTAAAAACGTACTTTTATACTACTGGATCGCAACCACGACATTAACGGACCTTTCTAACTATTATCTGAGCAATTTTCGGCTCTGCACCCCAGATGATTACAAATTTTGACATTCGGGCACCTTCCCTTAATCAGTATAGACGGCCATTTGGAGAACGTAAGTGCCTTGAGCATTAGATTTGGCATGCAAAG
Organism: Agarilytica sp.; assembly: GCA_045430345.1. Lineage (GTDB taxonomy): Bacteria > Pseudomonadota > Gammaproteobacteria > Pseudomonadales > Cellvibrionaceae > Agarilytica. Next base: position 602,586 of record JAILXT010000001.1, read on the forward strand.
TGATGATTTTCCTCAAAAATCTTAATTTATCTTCGGCCATATTCTTCTGAAGTTGAGCAATTATTTATGTTACTTTAGACGAATATAGGGAGCTGTGCTTATCTCTTCCGGCTTTTTCTAGCCTGTTTTTAATCACTTTTGGGTCATATTTTATGAAGAGGGTCTTCTTTTACGGGCTTATGCTCGTTGTTGCGTGTTTCTCCGCACTGCTTATTTATGTGAACTCCCAGCTTGAATATGACGACTTGCTAAAACAGCACACCCTTACGCCTGAACCGGTAGCCTTCCCGAATGAGTTGACGGTGCAATGGCTGGGGAATGCGACGGTTGCTGTGAGTGATGGTAAAAATACCATTATGACGGATGCCTGGTTCTCTCGGCCCGGCGTGAGTCAGTTTCTGTCGGGTATTGCTACGGATATGACGGCGGTGAAAACCTCACTAACGCGAGCGGGTATCGGTACCGTTGATGCGATTATTCCGGTTCATTCTCATTATGATCATGTGATGGATGCGCCTGCTGTGGCAGAGCTGACAGGTGCGGTGATATTTGGTTCAGAGTCTTCCGCCAATGTAGGGCGAGGTTGGGGGCTACCGGAAGAGCAGTTCGTGGTGGTGGATAAAGCACGGTCTGAGCAGTTTGGGGATTTTAAGGTCACCTTATTAAAGTCAAAGCATTATGTGTTTGTCGATGAGCAGCTAAACACAGGCGCAGGTAAGGTGATTACAGAACCGCTAAAACAACCAGCAGGTTTTACGGAGTATCATGAGGGAGGGGCATATGCGGTTATTATCGAACACCCTCAAGCCACCATCTTAATCAATGGTTCAACAGGATATGTGGACGGCCTATTAGGTGGAATCGAGGCCGATATCGTGTTTTTAAGTGTTGCGGGGATCGCTGTGCAGACAGCGCAATACCAACGGGAGTATTGGCGTGAGGTGGTCGACGTTGTTGGCGCGACTTCAGTCGTGCCGATTCATTGGGATAGTTTGACGCATTCACTGGGTGATGAGCCTCAGGCGCCTTCCCGTTTGATGGATAGCGTGTTGCTCAATGTGAAAATGAAAGAAAGCGTATATTGGCTAATAGATAAAGGCGGCAAGAAGAGCGATGGGCTGGAGTACTATACACCGCTTATGCCCTTATGGGAGAAAGTCCCGTTACGTCAATTATTACCGGGGAGCTAGTTAAGGGCCTGCTCTTCTAGGTATGGCGTAGAAAGCCCCATGAATAGGGGCTTTGGGTACTTTAGCTTTGGGCTGTAGCTTTTTTCTTACGAGTAGAGCCACTTGTTTTTTTCGGTGGAAGAAAACGCAAATTGCCTTCCTCACAAGGGTATGCGACTTCTTTGCTATCGAGCTTATCTTCGGCGATCCACATACTTTGATCACCTACCCATTTATCGTTTTCTACCTGATTAATAAAGTCTGCGATGATGCGACAGCTAATATCAGGGATTTCCAGGGTAAAGGCGTGCGCATAGTGTTGAATAATCATCATCTTCGAGTTTTTGATATTTCGTCGAATGATGTCGTGAATATGCCGCGGGGTAAAAAAGTCATATTCAGCATTCAATATGAGTGTGGGCGCGGTAATCTTTTGAATATCTTCAGTAATGCTCGGGAAATCTGCAAGAGACTCCATCAGGTTTTGAATTCCGTATACGTCGAGGCTCATACTCGAAAGCCGCTTCGCCACTTCAAGTACTTCAGCCATGTTCTCCAAGTATTTGCTCGTAAAGTTTAACGGCAGTAACAGGTTTAAATAGCCCTCGAACCCTATTTGGGTCAACGCCATATGCAGGTTTTCACTATGAAGCTTCAGTTGGCCATCCAGTTCTGAGAACGTACTGATGGGAATCAGCCCTTTGGTTTTGTCTGGGTAGCGGAAAGCGAATTCTTCAGCGACAACACCGCCGAATGAAATGCCGGCGATATACGCGGTAGGGATGCTGAGTTCGTTCATCACCTGAGCGATGGCATCGGCGTTTTCGCTAAAGTTAGTGCCCAGCACAGGCTTAGACGATGCCCCTTGGCCGAGCATATCGTAGAGCAAAACAGATATGTTCTGCGCAGTAAGCAGTTTTACAAACGGTTCCCAGTGGTTGGTCCGCATTGAGAGCCCATTAACAAAAACAATCGTTGGGCGAGAGGTTTTACCATAGTATTCGTAGTAAACGTCGTAGCCGCGGTACTTAACGGTCGGCATAATCTTCTCCAGTAAAATCGCAAGTAATTATCGTTGAACGATGGTGGCTAATAGTTCATCTAAAGCGTTGGCGATGATCCTGCGCATGCTATCAACGATATTTTGCTTTTCCTCATCGGATAATTCGATATCCATGTCTTTTAACATTCGGACTTGGGTTTGAATTTGCCGGCTATTTTCTTGGTCTATTTCATGTAAACAATGAATGAAGGGGTCATTGAGATCGAAATCATGGGGGAACAGTGTCAGGATTCTGAGTTCCGACATAAACGCATGGCTCAGCGCCAAATATTCATAAAACGTTCTGTCCTTTTCGAAAAAACCACTGAGGTATTTGGTCACCTCTGCGTTTTGCCACAGGTCCATGTTGATCTTGGTCGCCGCCATGTAAAGCATGGGGTTAAAGCTCCACTGGGTTGCTTTGGCGAGCAGCGTTGAATGTTCAATATCTTTGTAATACTGGGTATGTAAGTATTTGTAGGGGAGCCAGTCAAAGGGCTGAAGTTCTATTTTGGATAGGATGGCGGCATTGGTAGACTTAACGCTTTGTAAAAAAAGGCTGATACGCGTTTTGTCATCAGTTGAAAGAGGGTTGTCAGCAAAATACTGCTGCGCTTTGTCTCGAATATTACCTGTTACTTCAGTCATTTAGTTTGGCCTGCTAAAACGAATCTTATTGGGTTAGCGGTGGTTGGTTTTTTAGTTTCTGACGAGTGCTAGGGTGATTTCGTCATACTAAAGTGCTGTTTTGGCATGTTGAGCCTGCATTTTACTCAAAATGAGGCACTAAAATCAGCAGGTGGGCAATGTACCATAAGCTTGCAAAATCTTCACTTGCAAGGCGACGTTGGTGAGCTGGGTAATAGGGCGTACGTGTGTCAAAATATCGTTTTTTGTGACGTTGTTCATGCGAGATTTAATTTGTCGCTGAATAGGCTGAGGGTTTTATCGAAATGATTCGTCCTAAGCCAAAGCAGGAATGAAACCATTCAGTTAAAACGCCTATATAAAGGCGATAAATAAATGTTAAAGAGGCCGGAATGCGCACTTTGTTATCCCTGATTGTTTTACTAATGATAGTGGGGTGTCAATCACACCCAGCCACTCAGAAAGTGGTTTTTCCTGAGCAACAAATCGATTCGATTGTGTGGACCGAAGTGGAAAAACAAAAGGATTTCGCGATTCGTCCTTTATATAAGGATGTTAATTCAAGCGCCGTCGTGATGCTTATGAATGCGAATGAGCCGCCACACTATCACGATCATCACGACCTGATGGCGACGATTATTTCCGGTCAAAGTGCGATTAACTTTAAGGGCCGCAAAGTTGAACTAAAGCCAGGGGATGCCGTTTTTATTCCCAAGGGGACATACCATTGGGCCGAGCGACTAAATGATGAGCCCGTTGTTGTGTTTGCTGTATTTTCCCCCGCATTTGATGGGAAAGACCGCAGAATGGCTGATGAAGATTGACCTTCTCAATTTTTGCGCTAATTAACCGTTGAGTTAGTTTTGTCTTGCTTCCAGCCACACTTACTGTGTATATGTGCGCGTTCCTTCTTTGCCGCGAATAACCGGTGTCTCCCAAGCGCCGCTCCTATGCTATATACTCCTGATCACGCCAGTCTCCTGGCGATAAAATAACTATTACGTGCGCTAGGAAACATTATGGGTCCAGAAATATTTAAGTATCTTCTACTTGTTACCTTTATTGGTTTAACGTTTTGGCTTTCCTGGATAGGAATGCAAAAGGCAAAAAGCATTAAAGGTTTTGCTATCGGTAATAAAGATATGAGTCCTGTACTCGTTGGGATTACTATGGCGTCGTCTACTGCGAGTACGGCGCTTTTCGTTATTAACCCCGGTTTTGTATATCAGCATGGGGTTTCCGCTTATCTGCATTTCACCTTTGCTGCATTAGGGAGTTTTGCCGCACTGCTTGTTTTAACAAAAAAGTTTAGGAAAAGTGGCGATACGATGGGGTCTATAACGATTCCTGGGTGGATATATGACCGATACAAGCATCGTGGTTTAAGTTTGTTTTTTGCCTTAACCAACTTATTGATGATTTCTTTTGTCGTCTTGATTCTTGTCGGTAGTTCGTTGTTGCTGAGTGTTCAATTTCCGATCTCCCCTAAGGCTGCGTTAGTCTGTTGTTTGTTCTTTGTGTTTTCATATGTGCTCATGGGAGGGGTGTACGCTCACGCATATACTAATGCCTTCCAAGGGGTGATGATGTTCGTGATCGCTATCTTCCTGTTTTTCCAGGGGTGGAAGTATTTTGATGGTGATATTTTTGGCAGTTTGGCGGGTGTTAGTGAGCATTACGCAAGCGTGTTTAATCCTGAATCTTTGCTGTATCCCTCGCTTCCGAATTCCCTTTTATATGCTGATTTTGTATCGGTCTTCCTTGCGTCATTTGTGGTGACGTTTGCGTTAATGCTTCAGCCTCATATCTTAACAAAAGTACTGTATTTGAAGGATGATAAGCAGGTCACCAAGTTTATAGGAACGAGTGTCGTCGTAGGTGGAGCCTATACTTTAGTCCTGTTTATCGGGTTTTATGCGCAGCTTTCAGGTGTTGAGGTCGCCCGTCAGGATATGGTGGTACCGACTTATCTTTACCAAGAGTTTTCTACGGGTACCTTTGGCCCTTACATTTCATCGTTTATTACCGTTACCTTACTTGCTGCTGGTTTGAGTACACTTGATGGAATTTTGGTCTCGCTTTCGGCAATGACCGTGAATGATATTTATCATCCTTTTGCAAAGCCTGAGTCACCGGAAGTATATGCGCGAAGAGGTTTGATGTTGTCTAGGCTTGTACTCGTTGGCATAGGGCTAGTGGCTTTGGTCATCGCGTGGAATCCTCCAGTGCTCGTGGGGATCTTTGCTCAGCAAGGCATCTATGCTTTGGCGGCGGCCAGCCTGGTGCCAATCTTAATGGGTGTGATTGGCCCGAAAGGCGTTCATGTTTACTGGATTTTTGCTTGTGCGGTAATAGGCTTGTTTGGGCATCTGATACTGAATTTGTCGGGCATTATATTCAACCCGGCAGTGTCTAGTACTTATGCGATATTCGCTTCCGCCTTTATTTATGTGCTGGGCTATATTCATGCACGTTTTATTGCGAAAACGCTTGTACCTGCCGAGGTGGCAGTAGAGCCTCAAGCGTAGCGCTCGCTCATAAGGTCGTCCCATGTATGTTGATCTTACATGGGGCGCACTGATTGGGGGACATTTGTATTATTGTATGGCGCTGTCTATGGAGCCTAGCGGGCGCTAGGTCTCTTAACTTCTGCTTTCTGCGAAGCGACTTTATATATGAATTGAAGGGAGGGAACGTTAAAGGGGAGACCTATACGTTCTCAAATACGCGCTTTTTCTTGACGATCACATTAGGTACTTTTTTCTGGACTGTTGGCTCAACGATGCCTTCAGTAGAGTAGAAGCGAGCTCCGTTCGAGACTTTCTGTTCTATCTCGCGCTCTTGTTCTGTTGGTGGCGTTGCTGCGATCTGCTTTTCTTGCTGAATACGGCGGTATATCTCTTCTCGGTGTATCGCCACTTCTTTCGGCGCGTCAGCACCGATTCTTACTTGGTTACCTTGCACGCCAAGCACCATTAGGGAAACATCATCACCGATTCGTAATGTCTCACCAATACGACGTGTCAATATGAGCATCTATTTTTCCTTTGTATATTTAGCCTAGTGTTAGAGGCCGGCATTGTGCATATCGTGTAGAAAATAGTCAAACGATTTGATCGATTGTGGGATTTTTGGCATAAAAATCTCGTAAAAAATTGAGATTATGTGGCGCTTGTCCTGTTTCTTGACGTTAATTAACCGGTCAATTTATGGGATCTTAGTCTTAAAATGAAAATTGCGAAAATACCGGCCATAATTACGGTAGATTACATAGCTTCGGCGCAGATCGGTGATCGCCTGACATGGGCTTTCGGCCTCTTTCGCAACATAAACACATTCTTCTATCGACCTAGGGCAAGGTATGAGCAGTAATTTTAAACTCAAGCGGATTAGCGATGGAGAGGAGTTTGACCTGAGTGAAACTTCTTTGCTCGTCGGCCGCAGCGACTCGTGCGATATTCAGGTGATGGAAGGGCACCCATCACGGGAGCACGCGCGGGTAATGGAGCGTAACGGGTCCGTGCTTGTACAGGATCTACATTCGACCAATGGCACATTCGTCAATAATAAGCGTATTGAGGTTGATGCAGTGCTACAGCTGGGTGATGTGGTTAAGTTTGGTGACGAAGCGTTTAGCGTGCAATCTCTTACTGCTCCTGAGGCAACGGTGATGATGCGCTCTCTCGGTGTTGGCGCGGGTCAAAGTGCTATGGTCATTGATGATGACGAGGACGACGAAGACGACGAGGACTCAACCAGTTTATTAGAGATGTATGCGATGCCTCCCGGGTGGGATGATGGAGCGAGCTTTAAAGGCGTTATTGGTAAGCTGGATGAAAAGAAAAAGACGGCAATCAATCGCTATATAGAAAAGTTTAACCGCGAGCTGAAAGGCCGCGTTGGTATATTTCTTATCTTTTTCTCCGAGGATAATCTGCCGATATTCAAGAGTGTTCTTGTTACCCCGGGCAAGCAATCCTGGAATTTTGGTCGAAGTGAAGCCTGTGATGTGTGTATTGCAGACCCCTGTGTTTCGAAGCATCACGCGGATATTCACTATAAAAAGGGACAGTGGTCAATTGTGGACAATAACTCGAAGAACGGCCTGGTTGCGAAAGGGATGAAGGCAAGTGAAATCCCGCTAGAGGATAACGCTACTTTCGAGATTAGCTCCCTCGAAGTGCTCGTGAGTTTTGTGAAGGATAGTTAGAGTTTAGCGAGGATTTGGTCGCGTCAGTACTCACAGGGTGGGCACCGACGCTGGGCTGAAAGCCTTGGATGGAGAGTCTATGGTATGTTGTTTCTTGCGACAACAGCCAATTTGGAATAGGTAGGGCAGTCAGTCTTACTCCACGCTATATGCCGATTTCATTGTCTGTTGTAAATTCTAGGTATTACTCGTAAGTGTTTGATTAATAGGGTCTTATCGTTTTTTTATGACGCTATGGATTACATGGTTAGCTTCAAAATATACCGTAAAATCTTCATATTCCCAGTAATAAATCGGTGGGTTACCGTTGGGTCCATGAGTACTGTTTGGTGAGCCAAACTGGGCTTCGACTTGGTCTTTCGTTTGGCCTTTTTTTGGGGTAACACCGCTATAACTACTTTGGCCAACGGGTACCCGGATCGATTCAGCATAAAGTGGTGTGGATATCGTTGCTGCTGAAAATGAAAGCGTCAGGAATAGTGCGGATACGACTTTTTTCATGAAGGGGTCCTGTTGAAGTTATTGGCTCAGCTTTTTCTTTTTGCGGTGGTTTACTTGCGCTTTGAGTATTTGTCGCGATATCTCTTGCCGATCAACATCGGTCAAACGATGAAATTTGGCCGCAATCTGGTGTTGATCGTCTTTGATATCGCAGCGCAATACTTTAGCAAAAGTGATGACAGGAGAATAGCTAGGGAGAAAAATCAGCCGTACCGAGATATAGCTTCCTTTATAGATAGGGCGGTCACTTAAAAAAGCGAGCCCGTCTTCACTAAGATTTATACGCGTTGTGGGTTTGCTGTTTGCATTGGCATCTTGAGCAAATAGAGTATGACGCGCGATCAGGTCAATTTTACTGCTGAGTGTTTGTAGGTAGTCACCCAGTAAACGGTTTTTCTCGGTAAGTAGACGCAGAGTTTGAATGTTGTCTTTGTCTAGCCGTCGCAGCTCTTCGATAAGGCTAAGGGATACAGCATCTTCGAACTCGTTTTCAGCTTTATCGTGTTCTGCGCTGAAAGATTCTGCGGGTTTAAAGTCGAAGATGACATCTTGGCTAACACGAAAAAAATCCCGTTTATCAGGCCCATTTACCGGTTTTGATGCGGGTTTGCTCATAATCTCATCGATACGTTTTTCCGTTGTCACCTACATCATAGATCACTCAGATAGTTCTTGTCCCGTTTTCGTTTCTCCTGTTTAATCTGCGCCATGCAGTACTCTGTCCCCTGGTTTATTGGTCTTCGCTACATTCGCTCTAAACGGCGCAATGGCTATATTGCGTTCGTCAGTCTTTTCGCGTTACTGGGCATGTTGCTAGGCGTATTTGCCTTGATCGTTGTACTGTCTGTAATGAATGGTTTTGATCATGAACTGAAAAGCCGAATACTGCGTGTGATTCCTCATGGGTTTTTAACAACAGAAACACCTTTAGAGAATTGGCGTGGTCTTGCTGAGCAAATTACCTCAGAGGAAGGGTTGCAAGGCAGTGCGCCTTATATAGAAGGCAAAGGCTTGATCGGTTATGGCCGCGCAGTTCGTGGCGTGGAAATTCAAGGTATCGACCCATCATCTGAGGCCGCCGTTTCTGAGTTGCACGACAATATGCTGGTCGGTCAGTTAGATAACCTCCATCCGGGAGAGTATGGGATTATTCTCGGCAGTATTATCGCTCGCCACTTGGGTGTTACCACGGAAGACAAAGTCTCTTTAACGCTGCCTGTTATGTCTATTACACCTGCGGGTATATTTCCTCGCAGTAAGCGATTTACGGTAGTGGGGGTGTTTGAGGTGGGGGCTCAGGTTGACCAGAGCTTAGTTATGATTAATCTCCATGATGCTCAAAAATTGTTTCGTATGCCTGAGCAGGTACACGGGCTTCGATTGAAATTTGATGATTTGTATCGAGCGCCCGACGCAGTGAGCTCCATACAAGCGCGTTTGGGCGAGGGTTATGTCGCAAAAGATTGGAGTCAGACCCAGGGCAGTTTGTTTCAAGCTGTAAAAATGGAAAAGACCGTGGTGGGTATTATGTTGGGCGTAATTATCGCAATTGCCGCTTTTAATATCGTCACAAGTTTGATCATGATGGTGACTGAAAAACGCTCGGACATAGCGGTACTGAGAACCCTGGGAATGACGCGCCAAGACATTATTAAGATTTTTATGGTGCAAGGAACGGCAATGGGCTTAGTGGGTATTTTGATCGGTGCCGTCTCTGGCGTTGTCGTTGCACATTACCTTTCCGATATTATGGGAGTGCTTGAATCTCTGATGGGCTTCCAAGTGTTTGATCAAAATGTTTACTTCGTGAGTTATTTACCTTCTGTTTGGCGCTTGGAAGATACGTTGATTACTTGCGGGTTTGCTGTCGTGGTGTCGTTTCTTGCGACCATCTATCCGTCTTATCGCGCGGCCGCTATCGAGCCTGCTGAAGCCCTACGTTACGATTTATAAAAACCTATGAATAAAGATTTCATTCTTACATGTACCGATGTAACGAAAACCTATGATGAAGGCCCTCAGCCCGTTGATGTGTTAAAGGGCGTGAATTTCCAGCTTGAGAAATCGCAACGTGTCGCGATTGTAGGCACCTCTGGTAGCGGGAAAAGTACATTGCTTAACGTGCTTGGTGGTTTAGATACGGCAACCAGCGGAGATGTTATTGTTGATGGAAAGTCATTCTCCACACTCAATGAAAACCAACGTGGAAATGTGCGAAACCAAACAATGGGTTTTGTATATCAATTTCATCATTTACTGCCAGAATTTACAGCGCAGGAAAATGTGATGATGCCGCTGCTTATTGCTGGGCGAGATAAAAAAACAGCGAATAAACTGGCTTTTTCTTGTTTGCAAAAAGTGGGGTTGGAAGCCCGCTCTCACCATAAACCTTCAGAACTTTCCGGCGGTGAACGTCAACGTGTCGCGATAGCAAGAGCCTTAGTGAATGACCCTGCATGCGTTTTAATGGATGAACCCACGGGGAATTTGGATAAAGGCAATGCTTCTGCGATAGAGGCGCTTATGCTGGCGTTAAGTGAAAGCTTATCCACAAGTTTTGTTGTGGTAACCCATGATGAACATCTCGCCTTTACAATGGATACCGTGTACGAATTGTCTGACGGTATTCTTGTGGAAAAAACAGCACCATGAATCTGTCCTCCTTTATCGGGTTACGTTATACCGGCGCAAAAAGGACATCTCGTTCGGTGTCGTTCTTGGCTGGGGTATCGATGACGGGCCTGGCTGTGGGGGTGGCCTTACTGATTCTCGTATTATCCGTGATGAATGGGTTTGATCGGGAATTACGACAACGCATTTTGGGACTTGTGCCTCAGGCGGCTATTTATCATCGTCAAGGTGTTGGTGACTGGAAAGCGCTGCAATCACTGATCAACAAACACGAAGGGGTAGAAGGGGTTGCGCCCTTCGTGCAACTGGATGGCTTGGTGAGCCATAAAGGCGAATCGATGTTTGTCGCTTTGTATGGTTTCGATCCGGAAGCTGAGCGAAGTGTCTCGCTTATTAATGACTATGTTTTACCGGAAATGCAGCAACGTATAACGGCGGGCGAAGCGATTATTTTGTTAGGAAAAAATGTTGCACAAAAGATGGGGGTGAAGGTTTCAGATAAAATAATGGTGATCGTTCCCGATAAAAGCCGGTCTACACGAACACCAAAAATAGCATATTTTACTGTTGGTCAAATTATCGAATCTAAAACCGAGCTAGATGCGAGCTTGGCATTAACCTCTTTATCCCAAGCGTCGAAGCTTTCCGGGAGTGACGGGCGTGTTACGGGGGTTAGGCTCAAATTGACTGATTTGTTTGCCGCACCACAAGTTGTGTATGACGTTGTACAGCAGCTAGATTCCGGGTATTACAGTAGTAATTGGACGCGTACGCATTGGAATTTGTACCAAGCCATACAAATGTCAAAAAACCTCGTGGGTTTGTTGATGTCGTTAATCGTAGCAATAGCTGCGTTTAATGTTGTTTCGACCTTAGTGCTCGTCGTCATTGATAAGCAGAGTGACATTGCCATCTTGCGCACATTGGGTATTAGCGGTCGCGGCATTATGGGTATTTTCGTGGTGATGGGCTCAACGATTGGTCTTATTGGGACGGGCTTGGGTATTGTTGCGGGTTGTTTACTTTCCTTTGTGGCGCAAGATTTTGTCGCACTTGTTGAATCGGTATTTCACTTTCAGTTTCTTCAATCTGATGTGTACCCACTCACGTATTTGCCAACCGAGATTAGAGCTGCGGATATTATTTCAGTCATGCTTACAGCACTTGGAATGAGTTTGGTGGCGACGCTATTTCCCGCGTGGAAAGCTTCACGAGTTCAGCCTGCAGTCGCACTCCGTTACGAATAGATTTGGTTGGCTTTTATCTGAGTGTGGACTTGGAGCCGTATTCGGCGTGTTAGTCCTTTCGTAAAGCCCTTTTTCTTTTTTATACTCATGTTAGACAAAAGTCGTGGTCTTTTATTTCTTGCTTAGAGTCGGCGGGAAGGTAGAAGAGGGATAAAGTTTATTTGAAAAACCGAGGGGCAATAGATACCCCTCGGTGATGCTATTTACAAAGAATGTTATTTAACTTAAGGACACGAAGACGCTTTAACAAAGTAGCCTGCACTCGTTTCTTTTAATCGAACACGATCTCCTGGGTATCCTAACCACTGATAAGATCCTCTGGCTGAATAGTTTTCCCATGGTGGATTACCATTACGAATCGCTCTGCCAGCATTGTAGTGGTTTAGGTTAGTTGTTCTTCCGCAGTAAAGACCACTGGGAGGAGGGGTTGCTGTTGGCGTGGGTGTTGGCGTAGCTCCGCCACCGCCGCCTGGATTACAGCTGCCGCCAGCACGTCTGTTGTTTTTACATAACCAGTCGGTAAGCCCGTTGGGGTAGTTGTAACCAGAGTTTTTAATGTATGAACCACCGGGGCCGCCACCTGCTGGCCATTCATGACCTAAACCGTTGACCTTTTTATTCCAGCCAAGTGGATTACCAACCGCCTTCATTACATCAACGTTAAGTTGGCTGTAGCCTTGCGCGACAAGGTAGTCTGATGAGCCATATACGGCAGAAGTGATTTGTGTTGAAAAGTGACTTTTCCTGCTGCCTGCCCAGTTGTTACATAGGTTTTTGGCGGAGTTTAAATTGGTTTGTACTGAACCAATTTGGCTGCTCGAAGTGCCGATCGTTGGGCCGGCGTTAATACCAAGTCCAGCGAATACGTCTGGCGCTAGACAACCAACAACCATTGATTGAGATGCACCGGACGAAAGGCCGCTAATATAAACTTGTTTAGAATCGATATTAAGAGAGCCGCGATTTTTCAAGGTGTTGGCTAGGCCAATAAGGTTGTCGTTGTATTTGTTACTACGGGACTGGCTTGTGCCGTAATAATCCCAGCAACCTGCAATGACTCCACCGCCAGGTACGCCAGGAATAGCAACGACCATACCGTATTTGTCGGCAGTACTTTTCCAGTTCCCGCCATTTTTAAGGTCTGAGTTTGTCTGAGCACACCCGTGAAGGTTGATCATTAACGCGCGCTTACCATTTCGGGCAGGGCTCGTTGTCGGCGTGTAGACATAGACTGTCATACCATTCAGGCTTTCGGTTTTCCAACTTCCTGCGAACGAGAAAGTGGATAGTGCAAGTAGCGTTGGGGCGATAATGCCCAGCACAAGCGTTTTTATCGTTTTTTTCATCTTGTAGCTCCGTTATTGATTATTATTATCTGGCTATTGCTTAGAGTGTTCACCAGGCCATCTACCATAGGAGTAAAGTTGATCTGAGCATATCCCCTGACTAGGGGATATGCTCAGATCTGTGGAATGCGGCAAAACGGGAAAAGGTTCACGCTGAGTTAACGATAGCGTGCTAGAGTTAGCAGCATATACGTGATTAATAATAAAAATATATCTCGCTATTTTTCCTCTATTTTGTTTTTAGAATTTTTCCTTTTAAAAAGGATCTCTTCTAGGACGTAAATGGTAGGTTACCTAAAGAATGGCAGCTAAATTATAATAATAAGGTATCACCTATGCCTAATACTCATAATGTTCTGTTGTTTAATTCCCAACGCGTAGCCAATAAAAAATTCGAACAATTGCTAGGGCGGCATCATTCTGTTCAGCGCGTTGTTCCTATTGATGAAAGCTATTGCGCCGCGTCATTATTTAAGACGGTTCCTTTTTCACTCCTAATCGTTTTGAGCGAATCTATTACCTGTGCATGTGAAGAGATTATTTCCCTCGCAATATGTAATGACCCCAAGGTGAATGTGATGATGGTGTCTAAAGCTACAAACAGTGAATCATTGGTGCACGCCGCTAAACTGGGTATCACGGGGTTTTTACCTCTATACGAAAGGCCTATAGTGGTAGTTCAGGCGCTGCAGCAAATGTTTATTAACGGTTCTTATATTCATCCTGATATTGCACCTACTTTATTAAAAGCGATGACGAATGTTCCATCAATGAAAGAAGTGAGCGCAGGTTTAACACGCCGAGAAAATGATATTTTAATTTGTATCGCGAAAGGGTGTTCTAGTACGGAAATCGCAGGCTTGTTAAATATTTCAAGTCATACGGTGTCGTCACATGTTAAAAATATTTATCGAAAGCTCGATATCCACAGCAAAGGTGAGGCTGTTGTTGAGGCAATACGTATGGGGTTAATTGATATTAATAGATCGGAAGCGGGGTGAGGCGAGCCGGGACACGTTGAAGGTTTAACGTTTTGGCTAGGGCTGGGCTTGTTTTCTAAGTCTACGCAGTTTTCGTTTTTCCCATTTTTTAACAACATGCCAGCGCCATGTCCATTGCATTGCGACATAGCCGAGACACCCGAAAAACAGCCCTGACAATAAGCACCCTAGTACAAGGGGCTGCCATATCACGAGAAATTCTGAGTGGAACCAGGCCATGCTGAATTCAAAATTAAAGCTTCTTTCAGGCAGCTGTAAAATACGGGCGCCGAGTTTGTAGCAAGCAAAGAAAATAATGGGGAAGGTTAATGGGTTACTTACCCACACAAGTGCTGCGGCTATTGGCAGATTGCAGCGTAGGAGCAGTGCTCCTCCGGCGGCAATAGGGATTTGCATCGGCACTGGGATAAAGGCAACAAATAATCCGACAAAGAAAGCAACTGACACGGAGTGGCGATTCAGATGGAACAGGTTCGGGTCGTGAATTAACGTGCCCAAGATTTTGAGCGCAGGATTCTCACGAATGGCTTGGGGGGAGGGGAACCAGCGTTTAAACGTTTTCCGTGGCATGTAGGGGAGTTCAGCTACCAAATTCGGTGGGGCGGTATTATGCCGAGGAAGGGTGCCTTTTTCCAGACAAAGTTTCGTCCTAATCGTTGTTGTTCGGGTTGATAAGTGTCCTTTTGTTGGTTTCTCGTTGCCGACTTATTTTGCAGTGTATGGATTAGCCTTTCTAGGGCGATTGCGGTTTAAGCTCCTTGCGGTTACTTCTAGTAATTTAGTGTGTAAACTCTGCTAGACAGGACGTTATGTAACTTGACTCGGCCATGGATATGCCACGATATTTCTATCTTCTCGCCCTCTGTATTGGCGCTTTTTTGCCTGTTTTTACATCTAAAATCTATTTTCAGCCTTTATGGGTTGTGATGAGTGCCGTGCTTTTGTTTTGGCGCTCGCCTTCTATGCGTGCGATTGGCTTGGTATGTGTAGGTGCGGCTATTGCCTCCTGGCAATTACAGGACATAATCGATCGCCAGCTTCCGGTGGGCATAGAGAAACGTGACCTCCTCGTTACATTGGTGATTGAGAATGGGGTTTCAGTAGGGGCTGATACTGTGCGTTTCGGGGGACGAATATTGGCAATGGAACGCGCCGATATGAGCGCATGCACAGAATGCCGCGCTATGATTGGAAGGTTGGTGCGCTTGTCATGGCGACGATATGGTGCGTCCCCCAGGATCGTTGCGGGCGAGAAATGGACAATGGTGGTGCGGCTGAAGCGACCGAGAGGCTTCGTTAACCCCGGTGGCTTCGATTACCAAGCGTGGTTACTCAATAGCGGTATCTCTGCGACGGGATATGTGAAAAAAAGTCCCCAGACCACGCGACACGATTCGAGCGAGGGGGGAGGCGGTCTTGTTTCTGGGGTAAGGTTAGTTATCTCAGACGACCTGGGCATGTTCAAACATAGCGCATTGCTAAAAGCGCTTATGGTGGGCGACAAATCCGCTATATCGCAAGAGCAGTGGGCTGTGTTTCAGGCGACAGGTACACTGCATTTGATGGCCATTTCTGGGCTGCATATCGGTCTTATCGCGATGCTTGGCTTTGTGTTGATACGTGCGTTATTAGGCCTGTTTTCACTCACATATTCTGTTGGGTATATACGGGGAATACCCGCTGTTGCCAGTATTCTTGTATCGGCGTGCTATGTGGCGGTGTCCGGTTACGGTATCCCGGCACAGCGGGCATGGTGGGCTGTGGTGTTGGTTGCTTCCCTTTACGTTTTTGGGCGTCGTATTAACCCTTTTTACCTGTTGCTCTATGTGGTGTTGTGCGTCGTTTTGCTAAATCCCTTGGCGCCTACCCAAAATGGCTTTTGGTTGAGTTTTGGCGCAGTGATGGTACTGATGCTGGGATTTGCCTTTCGGTCTCGGGATATAAACTGGGTGTTGGGTCTTATACGTGCCCAGGTAATCGTGACTATCGGGTTGCCGGTAATGTTAATTGCACTTCATTTGCCGGTAAGTGTTTCCGGTTTTTTGGCCAATATCGTCGCAGTACCGGTGATTTCTTTCGTTGTAATGCCTTTGTTGTTTTTGTCTGCGCTGTTCACCCCTATGTCCACTGCGGTGGCGTCTGTATTTATCGGTTTCGCGGATTGGAGTATGGATGTGTTGTGGGCGTACCTCTTATGGATGAGTCGGATCGGCGGTGAGTTGTGGTTTTCTGTTCAATCGCAGTGGTTACTCTTCATCGGGGCCGCCGCTGTAGCGCTATTGATCGCGCCTAGGGCACTTAAATTGGCGCCTCTGGCTGGGGTATTACTGCTAACCGTATGGTTTTCCCAGTCTTTTCAGCGGGAGAATATTAAGCCAACGATAACGGTGCTTGATGTTGGCCAGGGCTTGTCAGTCGTGGTGAATAGCGGTCAAAAAACCTTGGTATACGATACAGGTGCACGCTTTTCAGAAAATTTTGACGCAGGAAGTGGTGTTGTGGCGCCATTTCTTCGTTCCAAAAATATTCAAAAGATTGAAACCATCGTAGTAAGTCATGGCGATAATGATCATGCCGGCGGTATCGACGGCCTAATCGAGCAATTACCTTATACGCAAATGTTAAGTAATCACCATGCCGAGGCGTTATCCGCGGAGCCTTGTTTATCTGGCCAGACGTTTAACCATGATGCGATTAAATATACGGTGCTTTGGCCGCAAAGCAGCACGTTGGGTGGCGGCAGTTCTAATAATGATTCCTGTGTACTACTGGTCGAGGTTGCCGGCGTTACAATTCTGCTTGCGGGCGATATCGAAAAAGACGTAGAGAAAGCCCTGGTGAGCGAAGGGCGTTTGCCTAGGGGTATAGATATCTTGATAGCGCCTCACCATGGCAGCAATACTTCGTCGTCTATTGATTTCATAAAATGGCTCAACCCTCAACATATCATTGTGAGCGCAGGTTACTTGAATCGTTATCGTCACCCATCAAAAGCGGTTTTGACACGTTACGAAGATATTGGTGCCAGGGTGTGGAACACGGCGATTCATGGCGCCGTAACTGCGGTGGTAGAAACCGATCGTGCGTCTAGGTTGTTTTCTGAGCGAGAGCAGGCTAAAAAGCCATGGTTCGATTAGCGTTCTCGGTGCTTAAGTTCATGGGGCGTGCCACACAGAAATTTCACAGATGTTAATGTATTATTAGGTTTTAGTGGTACTCTACGTTTCTTTCGATAATTCAATAAGTTAAAACACTGTTAGGCGTAAATATTAGGAGCTACGTGTGCAAGAAATAGTCTTCTCTGGCGGTATATTGATGTTGCCAATATTGCTGTGTTCTGTGGCCGTGATTGCCATCGTCGTTGAGCGCTTCTGGACCCTCAACCCCACGAAAATTACCCCTAAAGCCCAACTTGGGCAAGTCTGGTCCCTTATTCGTGATAACGAATTGGATAGCGATCGTTTAAAGCAGCTACGCCGCTCATCTCAGTTGGGCCGTATTTTAGCTGCAGGGTTAAGTAACTCTCGCCAAGGGCGGGATGTTATGAAAGACAGTATTGAAGAGTCTGCTAGTCAGGTTGTACACGAGCTGGAACGTTTTCTCGGGATGCTAGGCACAATTGCGGCGATTGCACCGCTATTAGGCTTGCTTGGTACCGTTATCGGTATGATTAAAGTATTTACCGCATTAAATTTGGAAGGCGGTGGCAATGCCGCAGTGCTTGCCGGCGGCATTTCTGAAGCACTTATTACAACTGCAGCGGGTTTAACCGTAGCGATTCCCGCCATGATATTTCATCGCTTCTTCGTGCGTCGGGTAGATACTTTGGTTGTCACGATGGAGCAAGAGGCTGTGAAGCTTGTTGATGCACTTCACGGTGATCGTCGCGTAGATCTAAAGGTGGCATAGGATTCGATGAACTTTAAACGACAAGAAACCGCTGACGAAGGTGTTAACTTAACGCCACTGATCGACGTTGTATTTCTCCTATTAATCTTTTTTATGGTGTCTTCTAGTTTAACTAAACCGAATCATTTAAAAATAGATTTGCCTGAAGCTGCGGGGGATCTACAGCCTGTGCATAAACAGCAAATTGATGTGGTCGTGGATGCTCAGGGCGGCTATTCGGTGAATGGTAAATTGTTGGTGAATAATCAGGTAGATACATTACGCCGCGCTTTGGAAGAAATTTCCGGTGGCGATACCAAAATTCCGTTTATTATCACGGGTGATTCCAACAGCTCCTATCAGTCGATTATCTCGGTGATGAGTTTGGCGAATGAGATGGGTTTTGTGAATTTTAGCATGACAACAAAAACACCCGAAGCTTCAAATTAGAAAACCAAAGCGTAGTGTTCAACCGATTATATGAGTAGCAAGCCCTCTAGGTTTCAGAAATGGGTAGAAGGGCGCTGGTACGGTCGGCCAGGTCTGCTGTCTTTGCTTTCTCCCTTAGAATGTTTTTATAAAAAAACCGCCGCCTCTCGACGGAAAGCACACGCTCAAACCGCACAGAAATATTCAGTTCCTGTCGTCGTCGTGGGGAATATTTCCGTGGGGGGAACGGGCAAAACTCCTACAATCATCTCGTTAATTTCTTTTTTAGAAGGCAAAGGCGTGCGGGTGGGGGTTGTGTCGCGCGGGTATGGCCGGCGAACAGCTGGGCTGGTCCTTGCGAATAAAGCCAGTTCGACAAGAGACATTGGTGATGAACCTTATCTCATTTATACCAATGTAGGTTGTCAGTTAGCGGTATGTGAAAATCGAAGTGATGCCGTTAAAGCGCTTAGCGACGACAACCTTTGCGATATTATTTTGTCTGATGATGGCCTGCAGCACTATGCCATGTATCGGGATCGCGAAATTGTGGTGATCGATGGCTTACGTGGCCTAGGAAATGGCCGACTATTACCTGTTGGACCTTTGCGAGAGCCCGCTCAGCGATTGAATAGTGTGGATTGGGTTCTGTTTAATGGTGTGTCTTCATTGGCTTCGTTATTGGATGCTGAGACGCCGGTATTTAATATGCGTATTGCGCCTGTCGAGTTTGTGCAGGTTAGCACCGGGAAATCGTTTCCCTTGGATTATTTTTCTGAAACACGTGATACGGCTGAAATAGTTGCGATGGCAGGGTTGGGTAACCCGCGCAAGTTTTTCCTTACCTTGTCAGAGATTGGTTTAACCTTTCAGGAGAAAGTTTTTAAAGATCATCATGTTTATCGTCATAATGACTTAGCGGATATGGCCGGCAATATCATTCTTATGACGGAGAAAGATGCGGTGAAATGTAAGTCAATTGTTGGTGATAACGCATTTTATCTAAAAGTGGAAATGAAACTACCGAATGCGTTTCTTGACGATTTTTATTCTCAAATCAACACATTAATTAAGAAAAGTTAGTATGCGATTTAATGTCATTATTCCTGCTCGTTACGCTTCTCAGAGATTGCCGGGGAAGCCGCTTAAAACTATTGCTGGTCAAACGATGATTCAACGCGTGTATCAGGCGGCAAAAAAAAGCATGGCTGAGCGGGTTATCGTAGCAACTGATGATCAAAGGATTTTTGAAGCCGTGACGAGTTTTGGCGGTGATGTTGTTATGACATCCGCCGAGCATGCGTCAGGGACGGATCGTCTACAGGAAGTTTGTCAGAGTTTAGGTTTAGGTGAAAATGAAATTATTGTGAATGTGCAAGGGGATGAACCGCTTATTCCAGCGGCGGTGATAAATCAGGTGGCGGATAACTTAGCCAAGTATACGCTGGCAAGTGCGGCAACACTCAGCGAGGCCATTACCGATAGCGCGACTGTTTTCGATTCCAATGCGGTAAAAGTTGTATCGGATAATGATGGCTACGCATTATATTTTTCCCGTGCACCTATTCCTTGGGTTAGAGAGGCGTTTGACGAAGATCAGCCCGTGCTCCCTAAAAATGATCTAATACAGCGACACATTGGCATTTATGCTTATCGTGTTGGTTTGTTAAATCAATTTGTGATATGGCCATTGTCCGTGCTAGAGGCCAATGAGAAGTTGGAGCAGTTACGTATTTTATCAAATGGTAAGCGTATACATGTCGAGCAGGCATGTGAGCTCGTTCCCGGCGGCGTTGATACGCCAGAAGATCTGCAGAAAGTGAATGCGCTTTTTAGCAGCGCGGAGCCAAAATGAAACCTTGCCGTGTATTGTTTGTGTGCTTAGGTAATATTTGCCGTTCGCCGACGGCGCAGGGTGTTTTCGAGCATATCGTCGCACGCGAGAAGTTGAGTGACCAGGTTGTCGTCGATTCTGCAGGTACGTCTGGGTGGCATATCGATTCCGCTCCCGATGCGCGCACGGTACAAGCCGCAGAATCGCGCGGGTATGATTTACGTGCTTTGCGTGGTCGAAAAGCAATAAAACAAGATTTTGAATTATTCGATTTCATTCTGGCGATGGATCAAGAAAATCTTGATGCGCTAAATGACCTAAAACCAAATAATTATTCTGGGCACCTTGGTTTGTTTTTGGACTTTGCATCCAAGGCGTCTACACGCGAAGTACCAGACCCCTATTATGGTGGTGCGCAAGGTTTTGATACGGTTTTAGATTTAATTGAAGATGCGTCTGAAGGCTTGATGGCTCATATCAAAATTCAGCGTTAATCAAAGCAATGAATAACGTGGGGTATGTTTTCAGCTTCAGTATCCATGTCTCTGATGGCTTAGAAATGTTTTCCGTCTATTCAACGTGCTAAATAGAAATTTTCCTCAGCGTGTAATCGTTACTAAATTTGGGCTTGATTCACAAATATCATGCATATCGAAACTAACAAATCATTAGCCGATTTCAATACGCTAGCCTTAGCGAGTACCGCACGTTTTTTTGTGTCGGTGGATTCTCTTGAATCACTTAGAGAGTCGGTGGTATGGGCGGAAAGCCAAAACTTAGATGTGTTGGTCTTGGGAGGCGGTTCTAATGTCATTCTTCCTGATAGTATCAACGCCTTGGTGATTCACCCGACTGTAAAAGGCATTGATTTAGAAAAGGTTAATGAGGATGACGTACTTGTAACGGTTGGTGCGGGGGAGGGCTGGCACTATTTCGTAAGTTACTGTGTAGCACATGACTTTTTCGGCTTGGAAAATTTAGCCTTAATTCCTGGCAGCTGCGGTGCTGCGCCGGTTCAGAATATTGGTGCCTACGGTGTTGAGGTGAAAGACCTTATTCATTCCCTTTCGGCTTTTGACCTGGAAACACAAAGCTTACGCACCTTTTCTAATTCGGAATGTGGTTTTGCTTATCGCGAAAGTGTGTTTAAAAACCAGCACAAAGGGCGCTATGTTATTCTTCATGTGGTTTTTCGTTTATCAACGGTGCCGAAGGTTAATGTCCTCTATCCAGCGTTATCTGCTGCGCTTGGCGGTAATTCTCATGGCGCGACGCCGAAACAAGTGATGGATGCAGTGATTGGGATACGGTCAAAAAAATTGCCAGACCCAAGCCGAGTTCCTAATGCGGGCAGCTTTTTTAAAAATCCAATTATCTCTATCGAGCACTATATAACTATCAATGAGTCGTATCCGGACATCCCCGCGTATGATGCGGGGGCCGCACATAAAAAAGTGGCGGCGGCTTGGCTCATAGAGTCCGCTGGCTGGAAGGGGCGCGCTGTAGGGGATGTGGAGATTCATCCAGAGCATGCTTTGGTTTTGACTAACTGTGGCCAAGCGGATGCAGATGATATTTTCGCTGTTGCACAAAACATTCAAGCAGATGTCTTCAGCAAGTTCGGTATTCAGCTTGAAATGGAGCCTCAGTTATTTTGTTGAGGGATAGACCTGCTGGGATTTAAGGCGTAAGACCATTAATCAAGACTCTCTTTTTCCCTCAGATAATGAACAAGTACTCGACCTCGAGGGGTTTGGCTCGCTCACCTATTTTCGATCCTGGTTATCGCGAACGGAAGCCGATTGTTACCTCGAATCGTTAAACAGTGATGTTGCTTGGACTCAGCCTGAGATCAGTGTTTACGGGCAAGCCCATTTGATTCCTAGAAAGCAAGCCTGGTACGGGGATCAAGGAGCTGAAATGGCGTATTCAGGCGTAAGGTTTAGCCCGCTGCCGTGGTTGCCCCTTCTTAGCGAGTTGAAAGATCGCATTGCGCTCATAACTGGCGCGACCTACAACAGTGTTTTGGTTAATCTTTACCGCAATGGTCAAGACTCTGTCGGTTGGCATGCGGATGATGAGCAAGAATTAGGGGCTGACCCGGTCATCGCTTCTTTAAGCTTGGGGTGTTCTCGTATATTCAGTCTAAAGCCAAAGTCCTCTATGCTTCCAAATGGTGCGTTAAAACGGCGTGATATCACGCTGAACCATGGTGATTTGCTCGTTATGAGTGCAGGGACGCAATCATATTGGCAACATGCACTGTTAAAAGACAATGCCTGCACTGCGCAGAGGCTGAACCTGACTTTCAGACAGATTCAAAACATCTAACCCTTTCGGGGTAGCGATAGGGTTCATAGTGCTTAATCCCCGGCTCATCTTACGTTGAGGCGCAAAGACTGGTATAATCCGCCCGCTTTTGTCAGAGCTAAACGCTGATTTCGTATGTTAGACGACGGCTTTAAAGATAGTAAAAGTTGGTGTACAGCCGAGTAAAAATCAGTATTTATCTGGCATCCATTCAAGCGAAACATTCAAGACGCTTGTCGATCGACTAAACTCATGATCTGGGTTTTTTTGAATTGTAAGTGATCTAGTAACTGCCAATAAAACAACGGAGTTAACGCATGGGATATCAACATATCCAAGTTCCTACTGATGGTGAAAAAATCACCGTAAATGATGACCTTTCTCTTAATGTCCCTAATCGTCCAATTATTCCTTTTATCGAAGGTGATGGTATTGGTGTCGACATTACTCCTGTCATGAAAAAAGTGACCGATGCTGCTGTTGAAAAAGCATATAACGGTGAGAAGAGCATCTCCTGGATGGAAGTCTATTGTGGTGAGAAAGCTGCGGTAAACTACGATGGAGAGTGGTTTCCTGGTGAAACATTAGAAGCGCTTAAAGAGTACAGCGTATCAATCAAAGGGCCATTGACTACGCCTGTCGGCGGTGGTTTCCGTTCGCTTAACGTTGCATTGCGCCAAGAAATGGATCTATACGTATGTCAGCGTCCAGTGCGCTGGTTTACCGGGGTGCCAAGCCCTGTTAAAGAACCAAACCTAGTGGACATGGTGATCTTCCGAGAGAACTCAGAAGACATCTACGCAGGTATCGAATACAAAGAAGGCACGCCAGAAGCGAAAAAGCTTATCGACTTCCTTCAAAATGAAATGGGCGCAACGAAAATCCGTTTCCCAGAAACCAGTGGTATTGGTATTAAGCCTGTTTCTGCTGAAGGGACAAAGCGTCTAGTACGTAAAGCGATTCAGTACACTATTGATCAGGATTTACCTTCAGTGACAATCGTTCACAAGGGTAACATCATGAAGTTCACCGAAGGTGCTTTCGCTGATTGGGGTTATGAGCTGGCTCGTGAAGAGTTTGGCGCAACGCCCATCGATGGTGGTCCGTGGTGTTCTTTCAAGAACCCTAAAACCGGCAAAGAGATTGTTGTTAAAGACGTAATCGCAGATGCTATGTTGCAGCAAATCTTGTTGCGCCCATCTGAGTACAGTGTCATCGCAACGCTTAATCTTAACGGTGATTACTTGTCAGACGCGTTGGCTGCACAGGTGGGCGGTATTGGTATCGCGCCAGGCGCAAACATCGCTGACCGTATCGCAGTATTTGAAGCGACTCACGGCACGGCACCTAAGTACGCTGGCCAAGATAAAGTAAACCCAGGCTCAATTATTCTTTCTGCTGAAATGATGTTACGTCATATGGGCTGGAACGAAGCGGCTGACCTTGTGGTTAAAGGTATCGAAGCTGCCATTGGTGCGAAGACCGTTACTTATGACTTCGAACGCTTGATGGACGGCGCTGAGCTTAAGTCTTGTTCAGAGTTTGGTGAAGAGATCATTAAGCATATGTAAGATCTATTTAGATCTTCCTATAATGTAATTCGCTGTTCGGAATTACAAAAAGCCCTCGCTATATGCGGGGGCTTTTTCGTTTAGGCGGCCCCTTAATTGTCTCTGTATATCCGTTTAATAGTTCGTTGGGTTTTAAGAATATGAATAATGGCTATTTGTAGCGATTAAATCGATATCGCTGATATACTCGATCTAATATTGGATAACGAGGGCGCCCAATGCGTGCCTATTTCCTGTTAGTTGTTTCTGTTCTTTGTTCGGTCTTTGGGCCTCTGGCTCATAGTGCGGCCGACCTGTATACGCTTAGCCTTGAGCAGCTGTCCCAGCTTAAAGTTATTTCCCCTACACGTCATGAAGAAAAACTTATTGACGTCCCTTCCACCATTTATGTTGTCGATGCGAATCAAATTCGTCAACACGGCTACCGTGATTTAAAAGATATATTGCGTGCGGTGCCGGGCGTTGAATACGCAGATCCACATTCGTGGCTTCAGGGCGGGCAGCGGGGCTTTGCGGGTAACTGGTCAAAAACAAAATTAATGATCGATGGTGTGGAGGTCAATCTTCTATACAGTGGGGAGGCATTTATTGGCCACCAGTTTATGACTGACAATATAGAGCGCGTTGAGATTATTCAGGGGCCTGGTTCATCACTGTATGGGGCGGATGCGTTTGCCGGCATTATTAATATTGTGACGAAAACTGCCGCGCGCCTTGCGACGGGCAGTGGTATTAACATCAGGGCCGATGTCGGCGCTGATGATTTTTCTGGAACACATATGTCTTTGTCGAGCACTCAAGCATACAAGGGGCTAAGTGTTAATTTTTTCATCGGTGCGTATTCGCTGAATGACACGGATTACTCAGACTATGTGGTGAGTGAGGACTTTAGTGAGCCTCAGCCCAATCGGGATGTTAGGACTGATTTGCTTGTTAGCGGCGAAGAGCCCTACGAGGACAAAAACCGTGCATTGCACATCGATTTATCTCCTGTCTGGCACATATCCGATACACAAAAACTGTCTGCCAAAGCGCTATATCTGAAGGATCGAGATGGCGGAGGGCTAGAGTCCCCTGAAATCTCCATGCAAAACTTTAGGAGCTTACGCGATCAGCGTTTACTTCATCTTTCTTATGAGCATAGCTTTCCGGAAATAGATATTAAATGGCGTATTAAATATGACTATCACAACTCTGATGAGTTGAACGATTTGAATTTTCGGGAGGTTGTGGAGGGTGGTTTATCGCCGGTTTATATCTTTGATATCGTTGATTCGACGAATCGCGCCCTAGAAACACAAGTGGATTTCGGGAGCGCTGAGAGTAGGGGGTATACCATTATCGGTGCGGGTGCCCATGACCGGAATTTACCGGTACCAGAGTTTCGGGAAAAGTATGGTGATCAGACCGTCATCACCAATTTCGAAAGCTTAGCGCCATATACCACTCAGGAAATACGCTATGTTTTTGTTCAAACGCAGTATGCGGTGTTGAGCGATCAGTTACGGTTCACGCTCGGTGCTCGGAAGGATGATCATAATATATACGATGCGCCTTTGACGATACGTTCGGGGCTCAATTTTAACCTCAATGAACAAAGTGTTGTGAAGTTCAATTATGGCGAAGCATTTCGTTCCCCTACGATGTTTGAACTGGAAACGAATGCCCAGCTTGGTCCTGCGGCGCTTAAAAACTATGAGCTTTCATTCCTACATGAGGATGATCGATATAGTGCTCAGGTGGCGCTGTATCGGACCGATGTTGAGGACCTCATCGTGACGGTATTTGATTCCAGCCAAACGGAAAATTTCATCTCTGCGAACGAGGGGGAAGCCCGTATTGAGGGGATGGAGGCGAACGTCAGTGGGCGGCATGGGGCTTTCCGGAATCGTTTTTGGGTAAACTGGACGAACGTCTCGGACCAGGAAAACATAGCCCGCTGGAAAATGGGGGCATCGAGTACTTACTTCATTTCCGAGAAGAGCAGTATTGCGCTACAGGGTAGATACCAAAGCGGTGTATTTACGGAGTACCTTAACCAAGATTTTGAACCCGAATACTTACATCTTGACGGGTTTGTCGTTTTTGATCTTCACTGGTCGATTGCTAAGGTGCTTGGGTATGAGGGGTTAGACGCGTCATTGAGTGTTCGTAATGTCGGGAATGCTGATAATCGTTACCCTAATGTCCGTGGGAATGATCCCAAAGGGTTTAAGTTACAATCGACCAACTATAGTTTTGGTATCGCGTGGCGGATGTAGTTGTAGCTAGAGAAAGATATCTAGCGTGTAAGTGCTGTTAGTATCGATTGATTTGCGATCATAAAAAAATCCCAGAGCATCTGGGATTTTTTATGGAAATCAGTATGTTGTAGGGCTTTGTTAAAGTTATTTTGAGCTTTAAATAGCTTCTTCTAACTCTTTTTCGGGTTGTGCATTTTGTACTTCCACTACATCAGCAGGTTGCGCTGCTGTATCTTCATCTGTTTCCTGGATATGTGCTTTTATGTGACAGGCGTGTAAGCCCTTATCTCCCTCTTCAATTTCAAAGTCTACAGCTTGTCCTGCTTTGAGTGTGCGGTAACCGTCCATCTCAATAGAAGAGTAATGGGCAAATAGATCACCACCTCCCTCTTCAGGCAGAATAAACCCAAAACCTTTCGCATTATTAAACCATTTGACGGTTCCACTAGGCATAACGTACTCCCCATTTAAAGTGAATAACTACGAACCCATACTTGCCAAATAGGTGTAGTATTGAGGTTAATTATTATTATCGGCTGCTTGATGAGCCGTTGTGTGATTTTCAGGCAATAGTGAAGCGGTTGTCAAGTTTTTCGACGATTTTTTGACTGGTCTTTAGTCTAGTCCGTCAGGTCTAGGTTAAGGAATGCGCATCATGTACGTTTGCTGTCAGGTATTGCGACTTTTAGTTAGCAAAAATCATTAATCTAGATCGTTTTGAAAGGGTCAGGTCAATCCATGGGTAATTCTGAAAAACTTCAACTAACATTAAATAGAGAGAGCGATTCTGGCCCCCTAATTGATGACGGTGGGGTTGCGGTTCAGGAAGATAAACCGAAACTAAAACGGCCTCCGATGTACCAAGTGGTGTTGTTGAATGATGATTACACCCCAATGGAATATGTCGTAGATGTGTTAGAGCGGTTTTTCGCGATGGACAGGGAGAAAGCAACGCGAGTGATGTTAGCGGTGCATACGCAAGGTAAAGGGGTTTGTGGTGTTTTTTCACGCGATGTAGCAGAGACAAAAGCTGCCCAAGTGAACCAATACTCTAGGCAAAACGAACACCCTCTTATGTGTGAAATAGAAGTGGCTGACGAAGGTGATTCAGAGTAAAACCTGAAGGACTGATCAAAGAATCTAGGCGAATACAACATGCTGAGTAAAGAACTAGAATCAACGCTGAATACAGCATTTAAGAGTGCCCGAAATAAGCGACACGAATTTATGACTGTCGAGCATTTGCTGTTGGCACTTACTGATAATGATTCCGCTGCCGGAGTGCTTCGTGCATGTGGGGCAGATTTAAATTTACTTCAGCAAGATTTGTCTGAGTTTGTTGACTCGACAACGCCGCTGATACCAGAAGAAGATGAAGAGCGTGAAACACAGCCTACTTTAGGGTTTCAGCGTGTTCTTCAGCGTGCTGTTTTCCACGTGCAATCTTCTGGTAAAAATGAAGTGACCGGCGCTAATGTGCTTGTCGCGATTTTTAGCGAACAAGAAAGCCAAGCCGTTTACTACCTCAAAAAACAAAGTGTGGCCCGTATTGATGTTGTTAACTACATCACCCATGGGATCTCAAAAGTCTCAGGCCCTGGCAGCGCACACAATGAACAGAACGAGCAACATGAAGATGAGGCGGTAAGTACCGGCGACGGTGCTCAGCAGAACCCTCTAGACTCATATGCTACGAATTTAAATGAAATGGCGTTACTCGGTCGTATCGATCCCTTAATCGGGCGAGATATGGAAGTAGAGCGCGTTGTACAAATTTTGGCGCGACGTCGTAAAAATAACCCCTTGTTGGTGGGGGAGAGCGGCGTTGGCAAAACCGCAATTGCTGAAGGTTTAGCAAAGAAAATTATTGACGGTGAAGTTCCTGAAGTCCTGGCTGAGAGCACCGTTTATTCCCTCGATCTCGGTTCTTTATTGGCGGGTACAAAATACCGGGGTGACTTCGAGAAACGGTTTAAAGGTTTGCTGGCGGAGTTAAGACGCCGAGAGCATGCTGTGCTGTTTATCGATGAGATTCACACCATTATCGGTGCTGGTGCTGCATCTGGCGGGGTAATGGATGCTTCGAACTTGCTGAAGCCTTTATTAACCTCGGGAGAGCTTCGCTGTATTGGTTCGACCACATTCCAAGAGTATCGCGGTATTTTTGATAAGGACCGTGCGCTTTCTCGTCGCTTTCAAAAGATCGACGTGGATGAGCCAAATATCGATGACACGTTCAAAATATTGAAAGGGTTAAAGCCTCAGTTTGAAAAGCATCATGGCCTTAAGTACACCGATAAAGCATTACGCGCGGCATCGGAATTGGCCGCAAAATATATCAGTGATCGTTTTATGCCCGATAAGGCCATAGACGTCATTGACGAGGCGGGTGCTTATCAGCAGCTTCAACCTGTGAGCCGACGTAAGAAGCAGATTGGCGTTCGTGATATTGAAGAAGTGGTTGCGAAAATCGCACGCGTGCCAGCGAAGACAGTTTCGTCGGATGATAAACAGCAGCTTGCGAAGCTCGATGATGTGCTGAAGATGACTGTTTTTGGTCAGGAAAGCGCTATCGATTCTATTTCGTCCGCGATCAAGTTATCGCGTGCAGGGTTAACGAATCACGATAAGCCAATCGGTTCTTTCCTCTTTGCGGGGCCTACTGGTGTGGGTAAAACTGAACTCTGCCGGCAGCTTGCTGCGACCATGGGCGTTGAGCTTGTTCGTTTCGATATGTCTGAGTACATGGAGCGACATACGGTATCACGCTTAATTGGCGCACCTCCTGGCTACGTGGGCTTTGATCAAGGTGGTTTATTGACGGAGGCTGTCACCAAGCAGCCTCATTGTGTGCTCCTGCTCGATGAGATCGAGAAGGCGCATCCGGATGTCTTTAATCTGCTCTTGCAGGTGATGGATCACGGTACCTTAACTGACAACAATGGTCGCTCTGCGGATTTCAGAAATGCCATTTTCATAATGACAACGAATGCCGGTGCTGAATCTATGAGCCGAGCTTCTATCGGCTTTACGAAGCAAGACCATTCCACTGATGGAATGGAAATGATTAAGAAGACCTTTACGCCGGAATTCCGCAACCGGCTTGATGGTATTATCCAGTTCGGTTCTCTTAGCTTGGATGTTATCAAAACCGTGGTGGATAAATTTCTTATGCAACTGCAAACCCAGTTGGATGATAAGAAAATTACCATGGATATCACTGATGAGGCGCGGGAATGGTTAGCGACTAACGGTTACGACGAAAAAATGGGTGCGCGCCCTATGGCGAGAATCATCCAGGAGAAAATCAAAAAGCCGTTGGCAGAATTGGTATTGTTTGGTGATTTATCTAGCGGTGGTGGAACAGTCGTTATCGAAGTGGTGGATGATCAGATATCGCTGCGACCGGAAACAGAAAGCTTGGAACCTGCGTGATGCAGGGTTGATTGTAGGTGTCTGAATTGGC
Source organism: Agarilytica sp. (assembly GCA_045430345.1). GTDB lineage: Bacteria > Pseudomonadota > Gammaproteobacteria > Pseudomonadales > Cellvibrionaceae > Agarilytica. Next base: position 632,122 of record JAILXT010000001.1, read on the forward strand.
GCCGATAAAAGACGAGCAGATACGAAAAAAAGCGGCCAACTAGGCCGCTTTTTTTATGTAAACCCCAAGGATTATCGGGCGCGGTAAGTAATGCGGCCTTTGCTTAGATCGTATGGCGTAAGTTCAACCTTCACTTTGTCGCCAGTTAATATACGAATATAGTTTTTACGCATTTTTCCTGAAATATGGGCGGTAACCACGTGGCCATTTTCAAGCTTTACACGGAAAGTAGTATTTGGAAGGGTGTCGATGACTTCACCTTCCATTTCGAAATTGTCTTCTTTTGCCATTCGGCAGTAACCTCGACCTGAAGTATATGGGCAAATAGGATTTATAGGAGCGACTGTGTAACGTAGGCAGTTAGCTCAAAACCATCTGGATTTTGAAAGGCGGCAATTTTGCCTGATTTGCATGGTAAAGCCAAGAACCGTTGATCGATCTGACGATTTAATTAGGTTTTTAGGCGCTTTTTGAGTTTGAAGGGTAGTCTCTTACCGTCATCCACTGGTTTTCGACGAATACCTGGAAAGGGCGATAGTCGACTTTGTAGCGCATTTTTTGACATTCCTTGATCCAATAGCCGAGATATAGGAAGGGTAAGCCCTTTGCTTTGGCGCGTTGGAGCTGGTCGAGCACATTAAAAACGCCTAGGCTTCTTTTGTGTTCTTGCGGGTCGAAAAAGGCATAAATAGCAGAGAGACCATTTTCCAATCGATCTACCACGGACACGGCCAGTAATTGATCGTTGTATCGGTATTCTATGTATTGCGTAACATTCCACTCTTTAGTGAGGAAATCCGCATATTGCGCACGTGTTGGTGGGTACATATCACCGTCTGCATGTCGTTCGTTGATGTAGCGTTCGTAAAGTGCGTAGTGTTCGTCAGTATCTATAGACTCTATGATACGTTTAGATAAGTCTGCATTCCGTTTTAAGCAGCGTTTTTGGCTTTTGTTGGGGGTAAATTCTCGGGCGGATATACGAATAGGGATACATGCATTGCAATCATCGCAGTGGGGGCGATAGATATGTGGCCCGCTGCGGCGAAAGCCGAATTCCGATAGCTCGCTATACAGCTCTGCGTCTATTGGCGCATTCGGATCCACGAAAATGGTTTTTGCCTGTTGGTTAGGCAGGTAACCGCAATCGTGTTCACGTGTGGCGTAGAATTTTAATTCTGAAATGTCAGTCAAGGTTTTATCGTCTTCTTGCACGCATTAGGGGGTCTGGAGTGGGTGGTTTACTCATGATCCGTAATCGGGGGATGTGCCCAGTTTTGGGCCCATTGGATGTTATCTGTAGACGATACCGCGTCGCTAAGTCTACGTTCAAATTCGTCGCGAGATACTTCATGCGCGCCGAAGGATGCTAAGTACTCCGTATATATCTGGCAGTCTATCAGTTGGAAATCCCACTTTTGAAGCGTTTTAACCAGACTCATAAATGCGAATTTAGAGGCGCCTGAGTATAAGCTAAACATGGATTCGCCAAAAAACGCTTTGCCGACGCTTACCCCATATAGGCCACCGACAAGCTGCCCATTCTGCCACGATTCTATCGAGTGGGCATGGCCTGCTTCATGAAGATCGCAATAGGCTTCTATCATCTCAGGCATTATCCATGTGCCGTCTTGGTCTGCACGAGGTGTTTCGGCGCAGTGTTCGATAACTTGCCGGAATGCCGTGTTAACTTTGACGGTAAAGGAGGCCTTATTAAAGAGTTTTCGGTTACTGCGACCGAGATGAAGTGCTTCAGGAATCAATATCGTTCGGGGGGAGGGCGACCACCATAATATGGGTTGGCCTTCGCTATACCAGGGAAAGATGCCTTGCCGGTATGCACACAGCAGGCGTGCAACGGATAGGTCACCGCCAACGGCGAGTAAGCCGTCGGGGTCGGTTAGGGCGGTAGCTGTATCTGGGAATTCAAGTGTTTCCCCGAGCCATGCCAGCTCGCTCATCGTATGTGGTTCGTTTTATTGGTCGAGGAATTTTTCTGCGTCGAGTGCCGCCATACAGCCCGCACCAGCAGATGTTACTGCTTGCCGATAAATGTGGTCAGCCACATCGCCAGCAGCAAAAATACCGGGAACGTTTGTAGATGTCGCGCCGCCTTCAATACCGCTTTTAATCACGATATAGCCGTTGTCCATATCGACTTGTCCTTTGAATATGTCTGTATTCGGTTTGTGACCGATAGCCACGAAAACACCGCTTGCATCTATGTCTTGTGTGCTGTCGTCGGCAGTGGATTTTAGGCGAGCGCCAGTAACGCCAGCGTCATCACCAAGTACTTCTTCTAATGTGTTGTTCCACATAATGGTGACATTGCCATTCTTTTCTTTCTCGAATAAGCGGTCTTGCAATATCTTTTCAGAGCGTAAGCTGTCGCGGCGGTGAACCAGTACGACTTCTTTACATATGTTTGAAAGGTAAAGTGCCTCTTCTACTGCCGTGTTGCCGCCGCCCACAACAATCACTTTTTGATCGCGATAGAAGAATCCGTCGCAGGTTGCGCAAGCGCTGACGCCGCGTCCCATAAAGGCTTCTTCTGATGGGAGGCCGATGTATTGTGCCGATGCGCCTGTTGCGATAATTAGCGCATCACAGGTGTAGGTTTCATTTCCGACGAGCGTGAAGGGTCTTTTGCTGAAATCCACTTCGTTAATGTGGTCGAAGATGATCTCTGTTTCGAAGCGTTCGGCGTGTTGTTGCATTTGCACCATTAAATCAGGACCTTGAAGCTCCGATGTGCCTCCTGGCCAGTTTTCAACTTCTGTCGTAGTTGTGAGTTGACCACCTTGTTGCATGCCTGTAATTACCACGGGGTTTAAATTGGCGCGTGCAGCGTAAATAGCGGCTGTATAACCTGCTGGTCCAGAGCCAAGGATGACGAGTTTGTGGTGTTTGGCGTCGCTCATAAAGTGGGGTGTCCTGTGTGTGTTTCGCTGTTGTTGAGTGTGGCGGTTAATGTGGTTTTAGCGGGCGTGGTATGTCGTAAGAATTCACCCGACTAAGTTAGCGGGTGATAATAAGGGATTCGGGTCAAATTCGCTATTTAAAACCCGCTATTTGGCCGATAGATATTGACTACCGGTCGTGTAGGGAACGGCTGACTAGCCGGTAATAAAACCAGTGTGAAACCAAAAGAGTTTTTCATGTTCTGTTTTAGTAACTAGGGTAAAATGGCCGGTTTTATGGCTCTGGTGTTCGGGTTTGTCTTATTTTTGGACAAAGTTAGATGGCGTCAGGGTATTCACATGGTTTTAGAGTCGCATTTCAGATTACGTACGTATGCCGAAAAAGAAAGTAAAAGTAATAGAGCCAGAACCCGAAGTAACGGAGGCGCCCTCAGTCGGGAGTAAAATTCTCCGAGAAGGTGTGTTAATCGGTTTAGCGGCATCGAGCGCCTATTTGATTCTCGCGCTTTTGTCCTACAGCTCAAACGACCCCGGGTGGTCAAAAACCGGCACAGGCCGCAGCATAGAAAATGCTGCGGGGCCGGCCGGCGCTTGGATCGCCGACGTCTTCTTTTCTATTTTTGGCCAGTTGGCGTATTTATTCCCCATCATGCTGGTCTTTCAGGTCTGGCAGCAAATTCGAAACCGTCTCGGTGCAGAGTTCGATCCATTAATGATCGGCCTGAAAAGTATTGGTTTTATTCTGGTGATGGTTTCTGCTACGGGCATTGCGGTAATGCAATATGGTGACGCTAGCGCGACTTTACCTTTTTCAAACGGTGGCTATCTGGGCCTCAGTACTGCGACTGCGGTCGATGGCTCGTTTGGCTATATGGGTGGCACGCTATTATTGCTGGCCTTGTTGCTGTTTGGATTAACCGTGTTTATTGAGATTTCCTGGTTGGCGGTGATGGATGCGATTGGTGCTGGCGTATTGTGGGCAATCGAGTCTGTTAAGCACCGGTTCATCGCGTGGCGAGCAAAATTGCAGGAAAAGAAACAGATTAAACAAGCCGTGCAAGAACGCCGCGATGCTGTGCAAATAGAAACCAAACGTCAAGAAAAGCGTATTCCGCCCACCATCAAGCCGATTAAAGAAAAGCCCAAGGTCAGCGCGCGCGTTCAAAAAGAGAAGCAGCAGGCCTTAGACTTTGATGATAAGCCTGTGGGTGAGTTACCAGCTATCAGCTTGTTAGACCCGGCGGAGAAGCGCAGCGATAAAGGGTTTTCAGATGAATCGCTCGAGGCTATGTCACGTTTACTTGAGCTGAAGCTTAAGGACTTTGGCGTGATTGCCGAAGTTGTCGCTGTATTACCTGGCCCTGTAGTAACGCGTTTTGAAATACAGCCAGCAGCAGGCGTAAAGGTGAGTAAAATTTCAAACCTTGCGAAAGATCTCGCGCGCTCAATGGCGGTGATTAGCGTGCGGGTGGTTGAGGTGATTCAAGGTAAGTCTGTTGTTGGTATCGAGATACCAAACGAGCACCGGGAAATGGTACGCCTGAGTGAAGTCATTGCTTCCGATGTTTATGAATCCCATAAATCGCCACTTGCTTTGGCCTTGGGGCACGATATCTCCGGCCAGCCGATTGTTGCGGATCTCGCAAAAATGCCCCACTTGCTGGTTGCGGGTACAACCGGCTCAGGTAAATCGGTGGGCGTGAACTCCATGTTAGTGAGTATGCTGTATAAATCATCGCCTGAAGAAGTGCGTATGATTTTGGTCGACCCGAAAATGCTAGAGCTGTCGGTCTACGACGGTATCCCCCATCTGTTAACCCCCGTTATTACGGATATGAAAGATGCCGCCACGGGCTTGCGTTGGTGCGTGGGTGAGATGGAGCGACGTTATAAATTGATGGCTGCACTTGGCGTGCGAAATCTCGCGGGCTTTAACAAAAAAGTACGTGATGCTCAAAAAGCGGGAACACCGATTTCTGATCCGCTTTGGATTCCTGAAGATGATGGGGTAATTCAAGCGGAAAAGCCCGAGCCACCCTTGCTCGACACGATGCCCTTTATCGTCGTCGTGATTGATGAGTTTGCAGACATGATGATGATTGTCGGCAAGAAAGTGGAGCAACTGATCGCACGTATCGCGCAAAAGGCACGTGCGGCGGGTATTCACCTCATTTTAGCAACACAGCGTCCGTCAGTGGATGTGATAACCGGTTTGATTAAAGCAAACGTGCCGACGCGTATTGGTTTCCAAGTATCGTCAAAGATTGATTCGCGAACAATTCTTGACCAGGGCGGTGCTGAGCAGCTGCTCGGACATGGTGATATGTTGTATCTCGCCCCAGGAACCGCGGTAACCACTCGTGTGCATGGTGCGTTTATTGACGACCATGAAGTGCATAAAGTTGTTGCGGATTGGAAAAAGCGCGGCGCGCCAAACTATCTTGAAGAAATTTTCAGTGAGAGTGTCGAATCTATTCCCGTTCCTGGTTTTAGCGAAGACGGGGAAGAGGGCGGTGATGCTGAATCTGATCCTCTTTATGACGAAGCTGTCGCTTTCGTGACAGAAACACGAAAAGCCAGTATTTCTTCCGTGCAGCGAAAATTACGCGTTGGGTATAACCGTGCCGCGAGACTTATTGAACAAATGGAAGCATCGGGCGTTGTAACGCCGATGAGCAGTAACGGGAGCCGCGAGGTGCTAGCGCCTGCGCCGCCGCGACATTAACGCAACGCGTAACTGTCATGCAATTACTTAAAAAGAGCATTTAAAATGGGATTCAAGCATTTAGTTGTATTGGGAACATTCTTGTTATCGAGCTTTACCTATAGTGGTGGAAGCGACCAAGGTGATAATGCTGCCACGGTTTTATTTTCTGAAACACTATTAGCGATCGATACACTTAAAGGAAATTTTCGTCAACGCATTATCGATAGTGATGGCGAAGCATTACAAGTGACGGATGGCGAGTTCAGTATTAAACGGCCAGGATATTTTTTGTGGCATGTAGCGCCGCCATATGAGCAGGTGGTTGTGGGAACGCCTAAGGCACTTAAAGTTTATGATCCCGATTTGGAGCAGATGACGGTACATGGCCAAGACTCGTTAGCGGGCACACCGGCGGCGTTAATGAGCGGTGATATTTCGGCCATCGAAAATGGTTACCTAGTCGAGCGAGAAGAGGATGCCAAAACAGAGTCCTATTTTCTCAGACAAAAAACCGAAGAAGACGGTGCTTTTGAATCCCTTGTTTTTGTGTTCTCTCGTAAAAAGAAACAAAAAACACTTTTAGAAATGTCTTTTACGGATAAATTAGGGCAAAAGACCGAAATTACCGTGTCCAATCAAAAAATAAACGTGCCTATAGCAGAGAGTGTTTTTCAATTCGAGCCACCGAAAGGCACAGACATTATCGTCGATGGCTGATTTATTTGAACAAAATGACGCGCGTTCGCCTGATACCGAGTCGAGCTCTCCTAAGCGTTACGAGCCTGGCGCACCGCTTGCTGCGCGGGTGCGCCCCGCGCATTTAAACGAATATATTGGTCAGTCCCACCTTTTAGCTGAAGGTAAACCGCTTAGGTTAACCATCGAGCGCCATCAACTTCATTCTATGATTTTTTGGGGGCCGCCAGGGGTAGGGAAAACCACTTTGGCAAAACTCTTGGCGAATGAAATAAACGCCCATTTTATTGCCATCTCTGCGGTGCTGGCAGGCGTTAAAGATATTCGCAGCGCTATCGAAGAGGCCAAAGCCCAGCGCAGTGCATATGGCAAGAAAACCATATTGTTTATTGATGAAGTTCATCGCTTTAATAAAGCGCAACAAGATGCATTTTTACCTTTCGTGGAGGACGGAACGGTGGTTTTTGTCGGCGCAACGACAGAGAATCCCTCGTTTGAAGTGAATAACGCATTGCTCTCACGTTGCCGTGTGTACGTACTCAAAAGCTTTGACGACGCGCAATTACAACAGGTGGTTCACCGCGCATTAAACGATAAGACTGATGGCTTGGGTGAGCGAGGCTTAGAAATAGAGCCAGAAGCGATGACATTACTCACTGCCGGCGCTGATGGTGACGCAAGGCGAGCACTGAACCTTTTAGAGATCGCCAGTGACTTGGTCGATGACGGTGAGTGCCTCACGCAGGATGTTATCAGTCAAATCCTTACTGGCGATGTACGTCGGTTTGATAAGGGAGGGGATCTATTTTATGAACAAATCTCCGCGCTGCATAAATCAGTAAGGGGCAGTAACCCGGACGCAGCGTTGTATTGGTTAATGCGCATGTTGGACGGTGGGTGTGATCCTTTGTATGTCGCGCGCCGAGTGGTTCGCATGGCGAGCGAAGATATTGGTAATGCAGATCCTAGGGGCTTATCGATCGCAATCAATGCCTGGGAAGCGCAAGAAAGGCTTGGGAGCCCGGAAGGCGAGTTATCCCTTGCGCAAGCGGTTGTGTATTTAGCCTGCGCACCCAAAAGTAACGCCGTGTATAATGCCTTCAAGAAAGCCCGCAGTGAGATTCAAAGCCTTCCCAGTTACGATGTGCCGATGCATTTACGCAACGCACCTACCAGCCTTATGAAAGCGTTGGATTACGGTAAAGACTATCGTTACGCTCACAATGAAGAGGACGCCTTTGCGGCCGGGGAATCATATTTTCCTGAAGAAATGGGTGAGCAGCTGTATTACGAGCCCGTTGAAAGAGGACTAGAAATCAAAATTGCGGAAAAGCTAAAGCAGCTTCGCGCGGTAAACCAAAAGGCGAAGTCGTGAATAAGACTAGACGGGTAGCGCAATGCATTGGTTAGCAGTGGCATTAGGAGGCAGTATCGGTGCGATCAGTCGGTACGGTGTTTCCATTGTTATCCCAAATGTGCCGGGTAAGTTTCCTATTGCGACCTTTTCGGTAAACCTTGTTGGTTCGTTGTTGATGGCGATGCTTTTTGTGTTGATTGTTGAGAAAGGCGCTTTACCGGCAATGTGGCGCCACACGTTAATGATTGGTTTTTTCGGTGCGTTTACGACCTTTTCAACGTTTTCATTAGAATCGTTACATCTTTTAAGTGACGGCCACGGAAAGTTGGCTTTTACCTATATGTTAAGCAGTGTGTTTGCCTGCGTATTTGCCGCGTTTAGCGGATATCATTTAATTCACAAACTATTATAGAAATCAAAACGGGACCCCTATGTTAGACCCAAAACTCCTTCGTTCAGATCTAGACACTGTTGTAACAAACCTCGCTAAAAGAGGGTATGTGTTAGATAAAGCAAAAATTGAACAGTTGGAAATTCAACGGAAAGCGATTCAAAGTGAATCTGAGTCTTTGCAGAACTTGCAAAAACAAAGTGCAAAAAAAATAGGGAAAGCGAAAGCCGCTGGTGAAGATATCGCGCCGCTTTTAAAAGAAGTAGAAGACTTGAAAGCTGCAAACAATCAGGAGAAGCATCGCTTAACGGAAATACAGAATGAAATTGAAGCACTGTATTCCTGTATCCCCAATATGGTGGCTGAGGATGTGCCAAAAGGCGAAAACGAAGACGATAACGTTGAAGTAACCGTTTGGGGTGAGCCAAAACAATATGCCTTCGATGTAAAAGATCATGTGGATGTGGGTGAGGGTGTTGGCGGTTTAGATTTCGAAACTGCAGCTAAAATTACAGGATCACGTTTTGCGCTTATGCGTGGCGACATTGCCAAGCTTCATCGCGCGCTTGTTCAGTTCATGTTGGATGTTCACACGGACGAGCATGGTTACGAAGAAGTGAACGTGCCATTTATAGTGAATCGCGACTCTCTTTATGGGACGGGCCAGCTGCCGAAATTTGAAGAGGACTTGTTTAAGCTAAACGAAGAGCGAGAGTTCTACTTGATTCCCACCGCTGAAGTGCCTGTGACGAATATTCTTCGCGATGAAATTGTCGACGAAAATCAGTTACCCCTTAAATTTACGGCGCACACGCCATGTTTCCGTTCCGAGGCAGGTTCTGCTGGGCGTGATACGCGTGGCATGATTCGCCAGCATCAATTTGAGAAAGTGGAATTGGTGAATTTTGTAAAACCGGAAGATTCAGATCAAGCCCTTGAAGACCTTACGGCCTGTGCAGAGAAGCTTTTACAGAAATTGGAATTGCCATATCGCAAAGTAATTTTGTGCGGCGGTGATATCGGTTTCTCTTCACGTAAGACTTATGATCTAGAGGTGTGGTTACCTTCACAGGCGCAATATCGTGAGATTTCCTCGTGCAGTAGCTTTGGCGATTTCCAAGCGCGCCGCATGAAGGCGCGTTATCGTAGCAGCGAAACAGGTAAGCCCGCGTTGCTTCATACCTTAAATGGTTCCGGTTTAGCGATCGGGCGTACCTTGGTGGCAATTTTAGAAAACTATCAAAACGAAGATGGTTCTGTTGATGTGCCAGCAGTATTGCAACCCTATCTACGGGGCCTAACCACGATTAAAGCGGTATAAGTGGCGTATACAGTATGGATTTTCTGCCGTTATTTTTTGATTTAAAGGGGAAGCAATGCCTCGTCGTTGGCGGCGGGTCAATCGCTACACGTAAAGCGCGATTGCTTCATAAGGCCTTGGCAAGGATATGTGTGGTGTCGCCGACGATAGAAGATGAGTTGAGCGAGATCGTCAAAGAAAGTGGCGGGGCGCACATCGCTGGTGAATATGATGCGGACCATATCGAAGACAAGGTTTTGGTGATTTCAGCAACGGACGATCACGCGTTAAATCAACGTGTCGCCAACGATTGTCACGCGAAAAAACTACCGGTTAATGTGGTGGATAATCCTGCGTTATGCAGTGTGATTATGCCGGCCATTATCGATCGTAGTCCTTTAATTGTTGGTGTTACAAGTGGCGGCGAATCTCCTGTTTTAGCGAGACGCTTACGCACGCAGTTAGAAAGCACGATCCCTTCCGCTTATGGTGAGTTGGGGAAAGTTGCCGCTGAATTTCGTCAGCAAGTAAAACAAACTTTTCAATCAGAGGATGAGCGCCGTCGTTTTTGGGAGGCTGTCCTCAATGGTGATATCGCCGAAAATGTATTGAGCGGCAATGTGGCGCAAGCCCGTGCGGATATGCAAAAGAAGATCGATGACAAAGATTGTGATACCCATGGCGAAGTGTATTTAGTCGGTGCCGGTCCGGGTGATCCTGATTTATTAACGTTTAAAGCGTTGCGCTTAATGCAAAAGGCTGAAATTGTTTTGTATGACCGTCTCGTATCGCCGGCAATTGTCGATATGGTGCGCCGCGATGCAGATCGCATCTATGTCGGTAAAAAACGCGATAAACATGCGATACCTCAGCAAGAGATTAACGAAATGTTGCTGGCGTATGCGCAGCAGGGCAAACGTGTTTTACGTTTAAAAGGCGGAGACCCGTTTATTTTTGGCCGTGGCGGCGAAGAAATCGACTTGCTGGCTGAAAATAATATTCCTTTCCAAGTTGTTCCCGGTATTACGGCGGCGTCTGGCTGCGCAAGTTACGCGGGAATTCCGCTTACCCATCGGGACCACTCACAATCCGTTCGTTTTATTACGGGGCATTTAAAAACAGGGCAGGCTGAATACCCTTGGGATGAATTTGTTAACGATCAGCAAACCCTTGTGTTTTATATGGGTTTAAAAGGTCTCCCGCTTATTTGTGAGCAGCTTGTATCACATGGAAAAAGCGCGGCCACACCGGCAGCGTTAATTGAAAAAGGGACGCTTCCTCAGCAAAACGTTTACGTTTCAACCTTGGGTGAGTTACCTGACATTGTCTTAAATAAAGAAATTCATGCCCCAACGTTACTGGTGATAGGGAATGTGGTCTCGCTTCACAAAAAATTGAATTGGTATAAAACTTCTGGTTAACTGGCCGATATATAGTCACATAAGGCAAAAAACCTGCATTTAGGCTGCTTTTAGTGATTATTTTCGCTTTTTTCGATGTAATCGATAAAGCGCTATAACGTAACCAATCAAGTCAATGAAAGTGAGGTGCTAGGCATGGTCGACAGTATACGTCCTACCTATCAACCCTTAAAAAACCTCGATTCTGCTCGGGTAAACAAATCTTCAGATGTCGAAACACCGACTGACGATAAGGCGGGGCAAGCTTATGTCGTCACAAAAGACCGTCGTCAGAAAAAAGATCGTCGTGATCGTGGGCACAAATCCCGGGCAATGTACGATATGCGCAGTAAGGCTGGCGGTCGCCGTAAAGATGATAAAGGTGGCCCGAATATCGAAGTTAGAGTTTAGTCGTCATCGACCAAGTAAGCGCTGTGTTATCGGGGTTTCTCACGATTGCGTTGTGAGTTTTCCGCAAAGGATCTACCCAATTTTTAATTTTAATCAAAATTAATCATCTCGATTAAAAAGCGTTATCGCCTAATCGTTTTTATCTATTCTTATATCATCTAAACTCCCTAGTGTTTCCATAGTCATATAGACGATGTCGCTCAATCACTAGGTTGATTACGTGACGATTTGTTATTTAAGTATTCCCTGGAGGATGTGTGAAATACGATTACGATTTATTTGTTATTGGTGCGGGTTCGGGCGGGGTTAGAGCGAGCCGTATTGCATCGCAACTGGGCGCGCGTGTTGCCGTTGCAGAAGATCGTTACCTTGGGGGCACTTGTGTCAATGTGGGCTGCGTGCCGAAGAAGTTATTCGTATACGCATCTGAGTTTTCAAAGTCAGTTAAAGAAGCGGAGGGTTTCGGCTGGACTGCCTCAAAGCCAGAATTTGATTGGGCCACCCTTAGAGATAACAAAACAACGGAAATTAGCCGTTTAAACGGCATATACGGATCGATTCTGGATAACGCGGGCGTGGAATTGATTAACGGACGGGCGAGTATCGTAGACCCACATACCGTGGCCGTGGCAGGGCGCCAATACACGGCCAAGAATATTTTGATTACGGTGGGCGGTTGGCCGAGAAAGCCGAGTTTTCCTGGCGGCGAATATACAACGGATTCCAATGAGGTGTTTTCAATGGAACGCTTCCCTTCGCGCGTTATGGTACAAGGCGGTGGTTATATTGCCGTGGAGTTTGCTGGGATTTTTAATGGTTTGGGCGCGGAGACCGAGCTGGTGTATCGCGGGCCATTGTTTCTGCGCGGTTTTGATAAAGAGGTGCAGCAATTTGTTGCTACCGAGGTTGGCCGTAGCGGTGTAAAACTGAGTTTTGATACGGATATAGACAGTATCGAACGTTTGTCCGATGGCTCACTGTCGGTTGAGCTTAATACGGGGGAAACCCGTATTGTGGACATGGTATTCGCTGCGGTTGGCCGAGAACCTAAAACAGAAGGCCTTGGGTTAGAAAATACTGCTGTGACGTTTGGCCCAGGCGGTGAGATCGAAGTGAATAACGAATTTCAGACCGGCGAGCCGAGTGTGTATGCATTGGGCGATGTGGTAGGGCGTAAAACCCTTACGCCTGTGGCGCTCGCCGAAGGTACCGCCTTAGCAAAGCATTTATTCGCAGATGAGGCCGTTGCGCTTGATTATCAAAATATTGCTACAGCGGTATTTTGCCAGCCCAACATCGCCACAGTAGGTCTAACCGAGGAGGAAATACAGTTTTCCATGGCGCCGTACGCGGTCTATACGAGCGAGTTTAGGCCGCTTAAGAATACCATTAGCGGTTCCGAGCAAAGGACCTTAATGAAACTTATTGTGGACAAAACGGACGATAAAGTTGTGGGAGCGCATATGGTTGGGCCAGATGCAGGGGAGATTATTCAAGGTGTGGCTGTTGCGATTAAAGCCGGCGCAACCAAGCGGCATTTTGATGCAACTGTCGGTATTCATCCGACTTCTGCTGAGGAGTTTGTGACGATGCGGGAGTCAGTGCGTGAGGGGAATCTATAAACACAGGTACAAATAAAACAAGCAACTTTAAAAAAGAGCTATAAGTCATTGATTTTTATGACTATAGCTCGCCAGCTTTTAGTTCGCCTTTAATCATATCGTTAAACGCCAAGACCCAGTCTTCGTCGAACTGAGCACCGATACGTGCGTTGATTTCTGATACGGCTCGTACCGTTGATTTACGTTTCTTACGGTCGGCGCGGCCATTGGTGATCGAGAAAAAGGTATCAATGATGGCGAGAATTTTTGCGCCGTCAGAAACAAGCTCACCGTTGTTTCCGATAGGGTAGCCTTTGCCGTCGACTCTTTCGTGATGCTCAAGAATAATCGTGGCGGCTTGGTCCCAGCCTTCAATGCGGATGAGGTAGTTGTAGCCCCATACCGGATGTTGCCGGATTTGAGATAGCTCTTCGAGTGTTAACCGCTCTTTTTTGTCGATGATGTCATTTGGGATAAACGACATCCCAATATCGTGAAGATAGGTGGCGGCTGAAAGTTGATTTGGGTCAACCGGGCTCCCTCTTAGGGCGTTGAGCTTTTGCGCCCAATCATGAGACTGCTCGCTTCTTCCTTCCCAGTACTGGCTTTGTCGATCAATCTGCTGGGCTAGCTCCCTAAAAAATAGCAAATCGAAGGCTTGTTTACTGTGTTCTGCCGGCATCGATATGCATTCGTAGGCGTGCTCAGTTTCGGGCGTATCGTCTTCCGCTAATTCATTTTCATGAACGAAACCCACGCCAACAAGCTTTAAAATTTCGTGGCATTGACGCTCCACGTTTCCGTCACGTGCGTGCGCGAGTTCGGAGTACCGTTCGATCAATTCTTCTTCGTGAAGATTGCCGAATGATTGATCAAATAAATCGCGTTGGTGAATATCTTTTAAACGGTCCATCCCGAGCTGTAGCACCTCACACATCACCGGTGTTGCGCTGTAGTGTTCGCTTCTTAGGGAACCGATGACTTCTTCCAGGCTGTGAGTGAAATTCACGACAGATTCGAGCTGTACGATCGCTGCGTTACCTTTAATGGTGTGAATTGCCCGGAATAACGCGTGGAGGTCTTGTTCAGTCCCTTGGCTCAGACGGTCTAAAGATATTTCTATTTCGTGCGCAAGATCGGTGAACGAGTCCAACAGTTCGATGCAAATATCGCCATCAATATCCATGCCGAGCCTTTAGAATTAAGAGTTATTGACACAATAATAGTTTAAGCCAGGAGGTATAGCGGAGAATATTATTGAGAAATTTGGATGTGAATAATTATTGGACAGATTTGACAAAAAGAGGCCTAAAAAGGCCTCTTTTTATTGGTGCTACTTGTAGTATTTCGGCCCAGTAAAATTTGCGTCTCTTTCTACTGGACGGTACTTTCTAAGTTTATCGGCGATATTCTTTCTGAGAGCGGCTTCATTTTGCGCAGCGTCCCGAATTGGGTGCACCTCTGCAGCCACTGACTCAGTCAAATCTTCTTTCTTTCCTTGTTCGCCTTCCACAGCTTTTTGCTTCTTTGAAAATAGCGTTAACATCATTATGCCTTCTATAATTTTTGTCGATGTTTTGACCCACTTAAACGCTTGTTTTAGCTCCCCCATTGTAACGAATACCGACAGTCATGTGATACCCGGTTCATGAAAAATCGCCAAGATAGTGATCTAGATCACATTGTTTTATGCGCCACATTTATTGTTTTACACGCAATTTAAAACTTGTTCATATTCCAGAAAAAAAAAGGGGTTTTTTATCTCTTTTTAGAGACGGCAGGTCGATTTGATCGATTAGTGGTCAGTGCTTAATGTTGAGGGATAAAGCGTGTCGTCGCCCGTGGTAAAGAGGACGTTTTGCTCAATGAAATCCACCATAGATGGATCCGGGTCGGTTAAGCGTATTCCCTACATTTTTAACTGGGATACTTCCGAGCCTCGACTATAATAGTCACAGTGCTCCCATAAATAGCTCGGGGCATATATGGCCGACCACAATCTTCTATGGGGTATCGATGCAGACCAGCACCGCCGAGGCAGCACAATGCCTAGATACGAAGTTCATTACTCCCTTTTTGCATGGCGTGAAACAAGTCTGTAAAGACATGGTGGGTATAGAGCCGTTGGCGCAGTCACCGAAACCTTACACAAAGCCACTTCCCATAGGCGACGCGGCCAGCGTGATGCCAATGAATAGTCCCATCCTTTCCGGCCAGCTTTGTATCTCATTCACAGAAGATGCGTTATTGGATGTTTCGCAGCGCTTACTTGGCGAAGTGTTAAATGGTATTGACGAAGTTGCGCTTGATGTCGCTGGTGAGATAACCAATATGGTGACAGGTGTGGCAAAGGCTCGTTTGCAAGAAGCAGGTTATGATTTTGATTTACAACGCCCTGCGTCCTACTCGTCGGAGAGCTTTAGCGACCTTAAATTGGTTGGATCTCCGCGGATTGTTGTGCCGTATGAATTGCCTAAAGGCAAGCTATTCGTCGACTTGGGTTTTATTCCTTCCTAGCGTGGTTTACCAGCGTGGTTAGTTTTTTTATGCGCCACTGCTGCGTGAGTGCTAGTCCTCGGTTTCCCTTTGTTGTTAGCTTGTTCCTCTTACTTTCACCCATTGCGCTGGCTCGACCTCTTGAAGACGAGGGTAAAGAAGCGCTCGCCCGTATTGAGGAAGAAAAAGTAGTCGAAGATACTTTTCTGGATCGACAGCGGACTTTTGTGACAAACCAATTTGTTGACTTGAGCGACGCATTAGATCGGTTGATATCGCGTAAGGATAGCGGCGAGGAAAATAACAGCTATCTTGTACTTGATCTTGATAGCATATTCAGCGAGGGCGGCGAGAGAGAATTTAAAGCACGTATTCGCGCTAAAGCGGATCTTCCAAATACAAAAAGCCGATATAAACTCATTTTTGAGTCCGATCCGGAAGACGACTTTTCCCCCCAGGGTAACGAGCTATCCGGGCAGGTTGGGAGTGAAAATATCGCCTCTGATCGCGCGATCGCGGGGGTTGAGTACACAAAAACACGTGCAAAGTACAAATGGCAACCGTCTATCGATGTGGGGGCGCGCTTCCAGTTTCCCATCGACTTATTTACACGTCTTAGGTTTACAAAGCTGACGGCTTTACCAAGAGCCTGGCGTATGGAAACACGCATAGATTTACCATATTACGCCCAGGAGGGCGCAAAACCGTCCGCAAGAGTAAGTGTTATCCGGGATCTATCGAAAAGCGTGTCGTTTAAGAGTGTGAGTCGTTATAAACATACACGTAAATTAGATCTGCATGAGAGCTATCAGTCCTTCCAACTTAATCATTTTCTTAGCGAGGGGCGCGGCATGGAGTATAAGGTGGGTGGTTTTAGAACGAGTGAAGGAGAGGAGGGAAGAGAATACTTTATACAGTTGGCCTATAAGCAACGGGTGTATAGGGATTGGATGTATCTCGTGTTCGTCCCTCAGGTTAGTTATCCAGAGGTAGATGATTGGCACCCCAATTATGCGTTCGTGATGCAGATAGAAGCGATTTACAGTAAATGATGTGCGTTCATATTCTTAACGATCATTTTAAACAGTTGAGGAAAAACTATTATCGCTCGTCTATTTAGCAGGGTATGCACGTACCCTGTGTGGAACACCTTTAGTTTATCCTCCTGGGCCGTTGATTTAGTGGCCCATGCGGAAACGTAGTTCGTACATATCTATTAATAAGCGTTGTTAGATCAACCAAGCGGCGGTTCCCTATTGGAATTGCTGGGGCATCATTCACGCTTAAAAACGACCTATTTTTCCGCATGGCTCACGATCAACGGCATTTTTTTGCCCGTATTGTATTTGACTTAGTTCACCTTTATCCCTAAAGTTCGCGCTGCATTTGGTCTCTTGGCGCAGATTTCCTTCAGTTGAAGTTTGAGAAGCGAGAGTTAAATGGGAAGTTTGGTGAAAGACCAACGCTGCCCCCGCAACGGTAAGTTCTACTTTTAGTGTATCTAAAATTACGAAGAACAAGTCCGATACCAGCCTAATGTATGTTCGTTGATGGAGCGGAGGGCTGCCATCCAGGACTGATTCGTGGCCTTTCTCAAGCTCTCTCGTTTCTTCCTAGTGATGCCTCCCTCAATTGCTTAATGATTTACTAGCTATTGAGGCTGACAAATGAAAAACTTTTTACCTTTAGCGTGCGCTTGCACGTCTCTGATATTTCCAATATACGCTAACGCCCAAGATAAATATGAGGAAGTTGTGGTCACCGCTACAATGACTGAAACCCCTATATTTGAAGTGTTGGGTTCTGCGAGCGTCGTTACAGCTCAGGATATCGCAATACATCAACCCTTAGATTTTAGTGATATTTTGGAATCACAAGTGGGGTTGGATGTGACGCGCAACGGTGGCCGTATGTCCTCGACCAGCTTGTTCACACGGGGAACCAATAATGGCCACACATTAATTCTGATAAACGGCCAGCGTTTTAGCAGTGCGACCCTTGGAAGCACTCAATTTCAAATTGTTGATCCCGAACTCATCGAGCGCGTAGAAATTGTTCGCGGTTCTCGTTCTGCGATATACGGAAGTGATGCGATTGGCGGTGTCATGCAAATTTTCACTAAAAAACCGAGCGAAGATCCCGAAGGTTTTTTGACCATGGAAGGCGGTTCGCATAGTACTAGCCGTTTTTCAGCGGGAATAAGTAATTCTTTCGATAAGGCTTCATTTTCTATTGCGTTATCGCATGAACAGTCTGATGGTATCGATAGCCAAATCGATGACTCTGATAAAAACGGAGATGACGATGCTTATAAAGCGTCAAATGGCAATCTATTTTGGTCCTATGATGTATCGGAGGCGTTGTCGATAAAGGCGTCTCACCTAAACTCATATACGGAAAGCGACTACGATCTTTCTGGCTTTTTTGCTCGCGTAGATACATTGCCATACAGTATTAATAAAGTGCGTGTGAATAGCTTTGATGTGAACTATAAGCCTAGCGATGCGTATCAATCTCGCTTTTCTGTGGGGCATTCCGTAGATCATTCAGACTTAAGGGATAGAACTTACCGTGATGATCTTGCAACTATCATAGAAACAAGTAGGGATAGTGTTTACTGGCAAAATGATATTCGTATAAATGAGTCTCTGCTAACAACGCTGGCGTTTGATTTTTTGGATGAAAAAGTCAGTGGAACAACAAACTTTGCCGAAGACGCCCGAGATACTAAAGCCTTTATTGCGCAGTTACAGTGGAAACAGAGTGAATTCGATATCGTTGTCGGTGGTCGTCATGACGAGATGTCAGCTCATGGTGGTGAAACAACGGGAAATATCGCTGCCGGCTATAGTATCGGTGATAACTACCGTATTTATACTTCTTGGGCAGAAGGCTTTAAGCAGGCTTCAATTAATGATTTGTATTGGCCATTTGGTGGGAACCCTGAATTGGAGCCAGAAGAATCTGACGCGAGGGAGTTTGGCGTTAAAGCGAAGTTTGACAACATTTATTTCGATGTGAGTGTGTATAAAACAGATATAAAAAACCTAATAGAATGGACTCCCAATGAGGACTTTACTGTATGGTCGCCACAGAACGTAAATGAAGTCGAAATTGAAGGCGTAGAATTTTCAACTCAATATAAGCGCGAAACATGGTCAGTTGATGGGAGCGTCTCATATTCAAAAGCTGTTGACGCAGACACGGATTTGGATTTGATAAACCGCGCAAGACGTAAATTGACTTTAGGCGCTAGTAAAGAATTTGAAAAATTTACCGTGGGGGCTACATTCAAAGCTCAAGGCGAACGCACGCAAAGTAGTGGGCAGAATATTGGTGGTTATGGGGTCGTAGGCGCTTATGCGAGCTTTCAGCCAGAAGAACATTTGACGATTAAACTGAAAATCAACAATCTTACCGATAAATCGTACTTACTTAATGAACGTTACAATGAGGATGGCATAAACGGTAGCGTTAAAGCCGTTTTCAAATTCTAAATAAACGGGTAAAGCCATGTCTGAATCAGAGCAAAACCAACAAGATGGTCAATCGAACAACAGTTCGAATAATGACAAAAAAGACCAAAAACACAAAACGGCCATGGAAAAGCAAAAGGCCAATGTTGACTCAAAAATTGAACAAGCCGCGACAGAGCGCGGCGTGTCAATTCTGTTAACCGGCAACGGAAAAGGGAAGTCCAGTTCTGCATTTGGCATGGTCATGCGTGCCTTGGGTTACGGTCATAAAATCGCTGTCATACAGTTTATTAAGGGCGAGCAGTTGTCGGGCGAAGAAATATATATTCGTGATCAGTGCCCGCAAGTGACCTTCTATCAAATGGGAACGGGGTTTACATGGAATACGCAGGATCGTTCAGGTGACATTGCGGCGGCAGAGAAAACATGGGCAGTTGTTGAGCCACTGTTAAAAGATGCAAGCTATGACTTAGTTGTACTCGATGAGCTGACGTATATGCTTGCCTACGATTACTTAAATGAAGATAGAGTGATTAACGCGATCTGTGATCGTCCGATTGAGCAGAGCGTGGTGGTTACCGGTCGTGGTGGTGGTGCGGCTTTACGCGATTGCATGGATACGGTGTCCGAATTAAAAGAAATAAAGCATGCGTTTAAATCGGGTATTAAAGCACGAAAGGGCGTCGATTATTGATGCGCTGGCAGCCTAGTGAGGCGCTTGATGATCAATTTTATATTGATCCACTCGGTTGCCACATTTCTGTCTGTGGCCAGGCTGTCTCTGTATCTTTCAATACTTCGCGTTTATTTGTCAGTTCTTCGGTTCATAATGGTGGTACTGTTCAGGCGGATCATTATGTAAACCTACACGTTAGTGACGGTGGCTCGGTAGATGACGCTGGGCCAGATACTGCCTTTTCTCATTTCAGTCAGTTACGGAAATTAGAGGGATCTGTTGTTGGGATGATGACTGCGGCCTCAATGAAATCAACTCGCATAACAACGGAATGTATTAACGGCGAGACGCTGCTGGTGATATTAACCGCGGGCTTGGCAAACGCGCGTTGTGCCGGAGACGACGCGGAATATCGCGAACTCTACGATGCCTCGCCACAAAAGGTAGGTACGATTAATATTTTTGCCGCGTTTTCTGCGCCGATACATTCGGCGGCAATGATTGAAGCTCACGCTATTATTACAGAAATGAAATGTTCTGTTATGCAAGAGCGGGCCATACTTAGCCCAGTTTCTGGCAAGATCGCAACAGGGACCGGGACTGATGCGATCGCCATCGCGTCACCTAGTGTTGCCGATGAGGCTCAATGCGTAAGGTTTATAGGAAAGCATACTGTGTTGGGTGAGCGGCTTGCACGTACGGTTCAGAAAGCACTATCGAGCAGCTTGGATTATTATACGCTCGATAGCACGGCGAAAACCGATAAAAATCGCATCTTAACCGAGTTTTAACTACTTCTTCGACACGTAAAATCTATCTCATGAAGCACAATACGATCATGGTGCAAGGCACAACTTCCGACGCGGGTAAGAGTACGCTTGTCGCAGGTATTTGCCGAGTGTTGAAAAACCAAGGGTATCGTGTCGCACCATTTAAACCACAGAATATGGCGTTAAACAGTGCCGTTACCACCGACGGTGGCGAGATTGGCCGTGCACAGGCCGTACAGGCCCAAGCCTGCAGTGTCGATGCTCATACAGATATGAACCCCGTGCTGATAAAACCCTCCAGTGATACCGGGGCGCAGATTATCATTCAAGGTCACGTGAATCAGGATATGGATGCGAAAGCTTTCCATCTTTTTAAAAAGGAGGCGATGGCCGCGGTACGTGAGTCTCATGCACGTTTAAGTGATGCATATGAGGTCGTGGTTGTCGAAGGTGCAGGAAGCCCGGCGGAGATAAATTTACGCGAAGGCGACATTGCCAATATGGGGTTTGCAGAAGCGGTGGATTGCCCAGTGATTTTAGTCGCTGATATTGATAAGGGGGGTGTGTTTGCGCATTTAGTTGGGACGCTTGCGCTGCTTTCTGAGACTGAACAGCAGCGTGTTGTTGGCTTTGTGATTAACAAATTTCGGGGAGATATTGATCTACTAACCCCTGGGCTTGAATGGCTGGAAGCACGAACAGGAAAGCCCGTGTTAGGCGTGCTGCCTTATTTGCACGAATTTTATTTGGAAGCAGAAGACGCAATTGATGTTCAACAAGTGCGACAGGGGAGCGACGCCTCTTCGCAGGCATTTTTAAATGTAGTGGTGCCGGTTTTTCCTCGGATCAGCAACCATACTGATTTTGATGCTTTAAGGCATCATCCCGATGTAAACCTTACCTATGTTGGTGCGGGCCAGACAGCACCAGCTTGTGATTTGTTGGTGTTACCTGGCAGTAAAAACGTGAGTGATGATCTGCAGTGGTTTATCGAAAATGGCTGGGGCGGATATATTGATCGTCATTTACGGTATGGAGGAAAAGTCATCGGGATTTGTGGGGGATTTCAAATGTTAGGTCAGTCCATTAGCGACCCCTATGGTGTTGAACAACCCTCATCGATTGAAGGGGGCATTGTTGAAGGTCTTGGCTATTTGCCTATTTCAACCTCCTTTGAAAAGGATAAAACATTACAAAAAAAATCGGGTGAATTTCGTTTAGGCGAAAGTGTCGGGCAAGTGTCTGGTTACGAAATTCATCATGGTATCACGCAGTATCGACAAGTCGATGATGCTGGCAAAACGTGCGGGAACGCGATGACGTATTCCGATAAAAGCAATGATGGCGTGATCAGCGAGGATAATCAAATTTTCGGTTGTTACCTACACGGCCTTTTTGATGACCCTTCCGCATGCCGCCTGATATTGGAGTGGGCTGGATTAAATGCGTCTTCAGCAATGAAGTCGGTGGATATGCATCATTTACAAGAAACGCAAATAGAGCG
This sequence comes from Agarilytica sp., assembly GCA_045430345.1. GTDB lineage: Bacteria > Pseudomonadota > Gammaproteobacteria > Pseudomonadales > Cellvibrionaceae > Agarilytica. Next base: position 653,828 of record JAILXT010000001.1, read on the forward strand.
CTTGGCTAAAAGCGTTGAAGCGCATCTTGATTTTGAAAAAATTCATAAGATGTTCAACAACAACGAAGCCGTGATAGGTTGACGCTCAGCACATGATTCTATCTCACCACCAAATTGCGCACTCTTGGCATCGTATTCGATGGGGACTGCTTTTGGTATCCGCCTTGATTGTGATTATCTCGCTTGGATTTGGTGCGGTTACTATTGATCTCACTGAGGTATTTTCATTTTTGGTGGGTGGTTCGAATGGTCAAACTGAAATGATAATTGGTCAGTTGCGTTTGCCGAGGGCGTTACTCGCATTGTGTGTGGGCGCACTCCTGGCCTGCTGTGGCGCCGTGACGCAGGGTTTATTTCGTAATCCTTTGGCAGACCCTTCGTTAATCGGCGTTAGTGCGGGAGCCGCGGCTGGCGCTAGTTTAGTGATTGTGTTGCTCGACGCCTATCAGTGGTCGTGGGTTGGGTTGTCACTGGTTTCTTTCGGTGCATTTGCGGGCGGTATGATCGCTGTGGTGTTCGTGTACCGGATTGCGACTGGGCCAACGGGCACTTCCGTCGCGACAATGTTGCTGGCGGGGATTGCGGTGACGTTTTTGGCTGGCAGTATTTCCAGTGTTTTTGAATTTGTTGCCGACAATGAAATGTTACGTAGAATTAGCCTGTGGCGCATGGGCGGGCTTGAAGCCGCGGATTATTCACGCGTATTTATCATTGCTACTGTGTGTGCCGTAATTTTGATTGTGTTGCCGGCCCAGTACAAGGCACTCAACGCCATGTTGTTGGGTGAGTCTGAAGCGCGACACCTGGGCATTCACGTAGACAAAGTAAAACGAAATATTGTCGTCATCGTGGCGGCCGGCGTGGGTGTTTCTGTAGCTTTAGCGGGCACCATTTCTTTTATTGGTTTGGTTGTACCGCATATGGTACGTTTTTTTGTTGGGCCAAATCATCGATACCTGATTCCCATTAGCGCCTGTTTGGGTGGCGTGTTATTGGTTGTCGCAGACGCCTTTTCTCGCACGATTATCGCACCGACGGAATTGCCGGTAGGTTTAGTGACGGCGTTTATCGGCGCGCCGGTATTTATTTCGTTGCTACGTCAGCGGCATCGTTATGGGATGCAATGATTATATGACGCACGATAAAGCCAATAATAACGTTAGGCAGGTGTTATCTGTTGATCACGTGTCAGTTAAAAAAGAAGAACGTGATCTTCTAAAAAATATTAGTGTCGCACTAAACAATGGTGAAGTACTCGCCATTATTGGCCCAAATGGCGCAGGGAAGACGACCTTGCTTAATACTATTTCGGGAGAGTTGATCCCCAATCAAGGCGCTGTTCAGGTATGTGGTCATCGTTTTAATGACTGGGGAATACCAATACGTGCTAAATCACTGGCGGTGTTACCTCAGTTAAGTCTACTTAATTTCCCATACACTGTTCATGAAGTCGTGAGTTTAGGGCGCACGCCGCATAGCACCGGCGTCGAAATAGACGATACGATTATTCATGACGCGATGGTCTTGATGGACATTGAATATCTTTCTGAGCGTTTATACCCGCAATTATCGGGCGGTGAAAAACAGCGTGTGCAATTGGCTAGGGTGATGACGCAGATATGGCGTGACGAGGACGCTGAACAGCGTCTGTTATTACTAGATGAACCCACTACAGCGCTCGATATTGCGCATCAACAAATGCTTATGAATGCAGTTGCCACATTTGCTAAAAATGGCGCGGCGGTGTGCATGGTGGTGCACGATGTCAACATTGCGGCAAATTTTGCGGACAAAGTTATAGCTTTACGAGACGGCGAAACCCTTGCGGTGGGGAAAGCGGAAGAGGTGATTACAGAAGAGGTTATGACCGAACTATTTGGTGCAAAGATAGACGTTGTCGAACATCCGAAAACGAAAAAGAAGGTCATTCTTGCATGAAGGCGTTGATCTTAGGTGGCGCGAGAAGCGGGAAAAGCCGTTACGCAGAAACACGCGCACGGGAATGCATCTCTGAAGGGTTAACTACCGAGGAAAAGTCGCTGGTATATATCGCGACGGGGTCAGCCGGTGACGAAGAAATGGCCGCACGGATTAAACACCATCAATTATCACGTGGCGATGATTGGCTATTGATTGAAGAGCCGTTGGATTTGGCTAAGGCCTTAGCGCGAGTAAACACAAAAAAATACGTAATCGTCATCGACTGCCTAACACTATGGATTACAAATTGTTTGTGTGATGGTCAGTTTGATTTACATCGAAAGAATTTTTTAGCAAGTATTGCGGAGCATTGCGGGGATGTTTTTATTGTCAGCAATGAGGTTGGGTCCGGTATTGTCCCGCTGGGCGAATTGTCTCGCGAGTTTGTTGATCAGAGTGGGTGGTTAAACCAAGAGCTTGCGACATTATGCGATCGGGTGAGTTTAATTGTGGCGGGTTTGCCACTGCATTTAAAGGGGGTATAAAAAAGTGGATGGTAAGGGTTCTGAAAAATCGTGGTATTTCGAAGCGGCTAAAACGACAAACCAGAATGATTATGAACGCGCGATTGCCTATCAAAATACACTCACCAAGCCGCCGGGTTCTTTAGGGGAACTGGAAAGTATCGCCACACGTTTTTGTGCTTTCCAAGCGACATTAACCCCGAAAATAGAAAAGGTGTGTGTTCGTGTATTTGCGGGTGATCACGGAATTTGTGCGCAAGGTGTTTCAGCTTTCCCTCAAATTGTGACTACCCAAATGATTGAAAACTTTGTGCGTGGTGGCGCGGCCATCAGTGTGTTAAGTCAGCAGCTTAACGCGGATTTTTCTGTGGTGAACATGGGACTCGCCAATCCTCTCATTAGCGAAGAGGGCGTAGTGGATGCCGCTGTCGCAAATGGCACGAAGGATTTTTCAATCGAGCCCGCGATGAGCATTGATGAGTGTGAACAGGCTTTGGCTGCGGGTCGGTATGCCATTGGTGCTGCTGATTTATTTATTGGCGGTGAAATGGGCATCGGCAACACGACTGCCGCGACCGCTATTTACAGTCTTTTGCTTGATCGTCCTGTCGCCGCCACCGTCGGGCCTGGAACCGGGTTAGACGCTGCCGGTGTTAGCAAAAAACAACGAGTGATTGAGGCCGCGATCAATTTACATGGGGATCATATTGATTCCGCGTTTTCAGTGCTACGGGTATTCGGTGGTTTTGAAATAGCGGCGCTCACAGGGGCGTATATTCGCTGTGCACAAGAAGGTATACCGGTTTTGGTTGATGGGTTTATTAGTACAGCCGCAGCGTTATTGGCGGATAAACTGAACCCCAGTGTACGGCCATGGTTATTGTTTGCGCATCAGTCCGCAGAGCCGGCGCATAAACTTGCGATGCAATATTTTGATGCGCGTCCAATACTTAATTTGGGTATGCGTTTAGGAGAAGGGAGCGGTGCTGCGGTAGCGGTTTCTATCGTTAACAGTGCGCTTGTCTTACATAGTGGTATGGCTACTTTTGCTCAAGCGGGTGTGAGTACCGGTGAAGAGACGTAGCCCTGGGTATTTAATTACAGCGTTGTGCGTTTGTGGGTTATCAAGCCGATATAAAGTGAGCATCATATGACCACAGAATATGAAACCACCACCTTGGATCTATTGCGTCATGGTGAATGTGAGGGCGGGCATATTTTTCGTGGTACAACGGACGTGCCCTTATTGTCTTCTGGTTTTTCTCTGATGAAGGCTGTGTCTCATGAGGTGGTTAGCGCAACCGGTGGCTGGGATGTCGTAATCTCTTCACCAAAACGCCGTTGTCTTGCGTTCGCGGAATCCCTCACAAAAGAGTTTGATATTACGCTTGTTGTTGAGCCCTTACTGGCTGAAATGAATTTTGGCGATTGGGAGGGAAAGGAAATTGCACAAGTGTGGAACGATTACCCTGAACAAATGGCGCAGTGGAGCGGAAACCCTTCGGCATTTACACCGCCAAAAGGGGAGTCAATTACCTCTGTGTCCGCGCGTGTAAAGCAGCTCTATCTTCAATTGCTTGAGCAGTACCAGTCGCAACGCATTTTACTTGTGACTCATGGAGGTATTATTCGCGTATTTCTGGCGCACTTGCTCAATATGCCATTAGCAAACGTAAATCGGTTTGATGTGCCTTACGCTGCAATTTCCCGGTTTTCAATATTCCACAGTGATCAGGACGATGTCGTAAAGCTCATCGCGCATAATTTTTGTGATCATCGTCGATCTATGCCTAGTTTTATTGAAGGCGATTCTTCGGATGTTGTTGATGAGACGGATCAACCTACTCGGTAACGATGACACCTATGCAATATTTTCATGCCTTGCTCCTCGCGCTTACCTTATTGACGCGTATTCCTGTACCAGCAGGGCTGTTTCCTAATGAGGTGACCAACAAAACAAAAAGCCTTTCTACGTTATTTTATCCATTTGTTGGATTGATCGTTGGGGCATTTGTAGGTCTGATTTATTACGTTGTGCCTTTTGTTATTGGTGATGAAGTCCCAGCGCTTGTTGTAGCCAGTGTAGTTCTGACGTTTTGGGTTGTCGTTACGGGCGCATTACATTTGGACGGGGTTGCGGATTCAACCGATGCGGCATTTGCCTCCCATAAAGATCATGAAAGAACGTTATCTGTGTTTAAAGACCCACAAGCGGGGCCTATGGCGGTTGTCAGTGTATGTTTGGTGCTGATGCTAAAGCTTTCGTTACTTTCCGCGTTTGTACTTAACGAAAATGCATTTCTGGTTATCGTTATTTCCACGACGCTGTCTCGTTTAGCTGCATTGCTTTTTATGTTAATCACTCCCTATCAGAGTGTTCAAGGTATTGCCTCGGGTATTCAGTTATCTGGATTTAAAATTAAGATATGGCTGATTAGCGGCGTTACGTTATGTTGCTTTATCTCGATCACATCTTTTTGGTTGATTGCGTTGTTGATCTTGATTCTGGCTGTATGGGTTTATTATTGGCGTAGATTTTGGTTGAGAAAAATTGAGGGGTATACGGGAGACTGTGTTGGCGCATTGATTGAGGTGGCTGAGGTGCTTTGTTTGTTTGTCTGCTTAAGTACGTTTTCATGAAGCATTTATGATGAAGAGCACCCACTAAATTTTTATGTCTATTTCTGTTGTGTTAGCCGCGCTTTTTGATTTTATCTTTGGTGAGCCAAAATGTTTTCACCCTTTGGTGGGGTTTGGAAAAGTTGTTCGCGTTGTTGAAGCGTCGTTTAGACGGTCGGGCACGCATGTGAAGCAGATGTGGATGGGGGCAGTTGCTTGGGGCGTGTTAGTGCTGCCTGTTGTTGCGGCCAGTATGTACATCCAAGGGGTTTTGTTTTCGCTCGATTTTCAGCCATTGGATATTGATGCGGGTTCTTTTCTTCCGGGTATCGATGATTTCCTTCCCCCAGGTTTCACAGATTTAAATATCGGTATCGTGGGTCTGGTTTTTGAGGTGGCCGTAGTGTATTTCTGTATTGCCCACAAAAGTTTGTTTTCCCATATTCGTGAAATATATTGGCCTTTGGAAAATAACGAACTCATCTCTGCCCGTGAATCGTTATCTCGTGTGGTCAGTCGTGATACATCATCGCTTAATGAACTGGGGGTCCGAAAGGCGGCAATTGAATCAGCATTGGAAAATGGTTCTGATGCGGTGTTCGCACCTATCTTTTGGTTTTTGGTTGCGGGTGTTCCCGGCGTAATTTTATATCGATTAGCGAATACGTTGGATGCGATGTGGGGCTATAAAAACGCACGTTATTACTATTTTGGCCGTTTCGCGGCGCGTGTCGATGATGTTTTAAATTGGGTGCCTGCCCGTTTAGTCGCAGTAAGTTACGGGCTTGTGGGGCACTTACGTCATGCGTTTTGGGCCTGGTCCCATCAGGCGGCGTTGTGTAGCAGTCCTAATGCGGGGCCAGTGATGTCCGCTGGGGCGGGGGCTTTATCGATTCGTATTGGTGGCAACGCGGTTTATCATGGTAAGGAGGAAACACGGCCTGAGCTTGGCGTAGGGGACGAACCGGTAAACGCTGATATCCTGCGTACCTTAGGTTTACTCAATAAGACCTTGTTCTTGTGGTGTGCGCTAATCGTGTTCGGAGAAATCGTGTTTATGTCGTTGGTGCTGTCTCATGTCTGACCCCGTAGACTTTCATTGTATGCCCAATGTGTTCAGGTGTAACGATGTCGGAATAAGTGATTCGCAAGCACAAATAAACGCAATAAAAAAACGGCTTACGCGTGAAGGTTTGCCGGCTCATGGCGGTGATCTAGACTGGGCGAGTAAAGTATTTGGACGCAAAAAAGACGATTGGGTGGATGTGTCCACGGGTGTGAGCCCTTGGTCCTGGCCAGTCCCGGATATTCCCAAATCTGTCTGGCAGTCGCTGCCAGCTTCATGTGAGCGCTTGGTGGTGGCGGCGAGTCATTATTACGGTTGCGCGCAACATCGGCTTACCCCAATACCGGGGTCGCAGTATGCGATCAGTCGAGTTCCCATGTTTGTGCCCAAAGGCCACGTAGCATTACCGTTGGTGGGTTACCAGGAACATCGTCTTGCGTGGGAAAAACATGGCCACTGCGTTGAAACCTATAACGACATGGATTCGCTTGAGGCCCTAGTGGAACAGGGGAGCGTTGAATATGCGGTCATTATTAATCCCAATAACCCCAGTGGTGAGCGTGCTGCTGTTGAAGTGATTGCACATATCGCCAAAAACCTTGCGGCGCAACATCCAGATAGTCTGCTGATGGTTGATGAAGCCTTCATGGATACCGCGCCTGATCAGTCGTGTATATCATTAGGCGCGGCTAATATTTTGGTACTCCGCTCAATTGGTAAGTTTTTCGGCTTGGCGGGTTTACGGCTGGGCTTTATTGTTGGGTCCTCACGGTGGTGTAAGATCTTTGAGGGCGAAATTTCACCCTGGTTGATTAGCCACCCTGCGATATACCTTGGTGAAAAAGCATTGCGTGACGAGGCGTGGATAACTTCCCAAAAACGACGCGTTGAAGAAGGGTCTCGAATACTGCTAGACCTTCTGTCCTCGCGGTATGAATCGCCGATAGCGACGGACTTGTTCGTCAGCGTGTCGGGCAGGGCTGACACCCTCTTGGATGATTTTATCGGCTTTGGTGTACAAGGTGTGTTAACACGCTTCATATCATCGACTGATAACACAGGTTTACTACGTTTTGGTTTGCCGGGTGATCGGTTTCAAACATTTTTAGAAAGGTTAAAGCTTGTATGCTAGTACGTAATACGCATTACCCATTGGCAGCGGTGTTTCTGTTTTTTTGGGTGGCGATAACGTTAACACCACGAGCGTGGTCCGAAATTCACGTGGTGGATTACCTTGATCGTGACGTGCGCCTGGATAAGCCAGCAGAGCGCATCGTCGCCCTGGCGCCCCATATCGTGGAAAACCTGTTTTCCGCAGGCGCCGGAGATAAAATCGTGGGCGCAGTTGATTATTGTGACTACCCAGAAGCGGCACTTAGTATTCCGAGGGTTGGGGCGATTAGTACCTATAGCCTCGAAACAATCGTCAGTCTAAAACCTGACTTGGTAGTGATTTGGGGCTCTGGTAGCGCAAAGAAGGTGATGAAGAAGCTGATATCTTTGGGTTTTAATGTTTATGCCAGCTCGCCTCATGTGCTTGAGGATGTGGCGCGTTCGATTCGCGATTTTGGTGTACTCGCTGGCACGTCTGAATATGCAGAGCGCAACGCACGTGTTTTTGAAGAAAAGTTGGCGCGTTTAAAAGCGCAGTATTCGGGCAAGCGACAAGTGGGTACGTTTTACCAGGTGTGGGACGACCCGATGCAAACCATTAACGACAAAGCCTTTATCAGTGATGTTATTAAGTTGTGCGGTGGGCGTAATGTCTTCGGCGATGCGATCTCGTCAGCCCCTAAAATCAGTGTTGAATCCGTGCTTCAGCGCAATCCAGAAGCCATTATCGCCAGCGGCATGCAGGACGAGCGCCCTGACTGGCTTGATGCATGGAAGCGCTGGGAAGGCATATCAGCCGTTAAACGCGGTAACCTCTTCTATGTCCCGCCGGATATCATCCAGCGGCACTCGGCGCGTATAGCCGAAGGTGCGCAGATTATCTGTGAACAACTTGATTCTGCTCGTCTCAAATAATACCGTATCACCCCAATACGTGATTATGAGAGGTTTCAATGGCTTTCGAGAGTACTAACCGCTACGTCGTAACTGAAGAACTTAAGATGGCCGTTGACGCTACCGTACTACTGGAGCGCCCTTTATTGGTTAAGGGCGAGCCTGGCACTGGGAAGACAATGTTGGCCGAGGAGGTAGCGAACAGTTTAGGTAAGCGCCTGATCCAGTGGCACATTAAGTCGACCACTAAGGCACAGCAGGGGCTTTATGAATACGATGCCGTTTCTAGGTTGCGGGATTCTCAGTTAGGCGAAGATCGTGTTCACGATATCAAAAACTACATCAAACATGGCAAGCTCTGGGAGGCCTTCGCTGCCGACGAACAAGTTGTGCTGCTGATTGATGAGATAGACAAAGCCGACATTGAATTTCCAAACGATCTATTGGTCGAGTTGGATAAAATGGAGTTCTTCGTTTACGAAACAGGCGAGACCATCAAAGCTAAACATCGTCCCATTGTGATCATTACGTCTAATAATGAGAAAGAGCTGCCCGATGCGTTTCTTCGCAGGTGTTTCTTCCATTACATTAACTTCCCCGATATAGATACCCTTAAAGCGATCGTTGACGTCCACTATCCGTCGATTAAACCACAGCTCATATCCGATGCTTTGGATGTGTTTTTCGATGTGCGTAATGTCCCTGGCCTTAAAAAGAAACCTTCCACATCGGAGTTAATTGACTGGTTGAAATTACTACTGGCGGACGATATTCCGGAAGATGTATTACGAAATCACGATCCGAAATCGGCTATCCCACCGCTTTATGGGGCCTTACTAAAAAATGAACAAGACGTTCATATGCTGGATCGCTTAGCCTTTATGACGCGCCGTAGCGAACGTTAAATGCGAAAAACCATCTACATATGCTAATTAATTTTTTCACAGAGCTTAAACATGCGAAAGTGCCGGTTTCCCTAACTGAGCTATTGATCTTAATTGAGGCCCTTCAGGCACGTTTGGCGTTTGGCAGTATTGATGATTTTTATCTGTTGGCGCGAACGATCATGGTCAAAGATGAGAAATATTATGATCGCTTTGATCTCGCTTTTTCTGCATATTTTAATGGTATTCAAAATCTAGACAATATTCTCGATAAGCTTATTCCTGAAGATTGGGTTAGATCTGAATTTTTAAAAACCCTCACGGATGCAGAGAAAGCCAAAATTCAGTCACTAGGAGGCTTGGATGAATTGATAAAGGCTTTCAAAGAGCGGCTCGAAGAACAAACGAAACGTCATCAGGGCGGGAGTAAGTGGATAGGAACGGGGGGTACATCCCCGTTCGGCAATAGTGGGTTTAACCCAGAAGGTGTTCGTGTAGGCGGTGACAGCAAGAATAAGTCCGCAGTCAAGGTGTGGGAGAAACGCGAATTCAAAAATCTTGACGATAGTGTTGAGCTGGGCACTCGCAATATTAAGGTCGCGCTTAAAAAGCTGCGAAAATTTGCGCGTGCGGGCGCGGCGGATGAATTGGATTTGGATGATACGATTTCGTCTACTGCACGCAATGCAGGCTTTCTTGACTTAAAAATGGTGCCTGAACGTCACAATGCTGTAAAGGTGCTGTTGTTTTTCGATGTGGGCGGTTCGATGGATCCGTTTGTATCCATTTGTGAAGAGCTATTTTCAGCTTGCCGTAGCGAGTTTAAACATATGGAGTATTTTTATTTTCATAATTTTATCTATGAAAATGTATGGCAAGACAATAATCGTCGGCGTTCTGAATCCACAGCGCTTATGGATGTGTTGCATAAGTATTCCAAAGACTATCGTGTGATCTTTGTGGGGGATGCGTCCATGTCTCCCTATGAAATAGTCAGCCAATATGGTTGCGTTGAAGATATGAATGATGTGCCTGGTGCTCAGTGGATGGGGAAGGTGACCGAGCATTTCGATAAAGTTGTTTGGTTAAACCCGGTTGCAGAACGTTTCTGGGGGTACACGCATTCAATCGGTATTACGAGCAAATTACTTGAGAATAAAATGTTCCCTCTTACTATTACGGGCTTAACGAAAAGTATCGCGTATCTCTCGCGCTAGGTATTGTGTTACCTCAGTTTTTATTTTTTCGTATCAAATTTTACCGATATAGGTGAGTATTTTCCCTCAATTCGTAAGCACCTATTTTTTAAGAAGATTTTAATCCACTACCTGTTTTTAATCACTTTTAATCCTTAATCCATAGATCTTCGTAACTATTGGGCATAATGCATCGTTTATATCGCCTTGGGTATGTGGATTTTTCACCATTTTCATTAAGAAAAGCTGTGGCTACACTGGCGCCTGTGTTAATATTTGGTCAATACATGAGCTTTTTCGAAAAAATATAGATGGACCTTCGGACGGATGTTTAAGACTCTGGTCGTATGTTATAGCGGGCTTTCTCTGGTTGTTGTTTAGCTTGAGAGTATGCTTTTACTGTTCGCACTATAAAATGATATAGATAATCGATTTATTTATACGAAAATGTAAAAATGTAGGAAGGTTATGGTGAAGCAACTAAAATATTTCACTAAAGATCCCGCCGCAGTGAAAAGCGCAACTAATGCTTTGGCTCGTCAGGGGTTTGATATAAACCGATTAAAAGTTTTCAGTCGGGATAACTCGCATCATCGTTACGATGGCCTTCTCGTTGAATCCGAACATAATGCGCAAACTCGTGAACTCTCTATAAGTATTCTATTCTACGTCAGCTTTTTTATGCTGGGGACTCTCGCAATATCTTCGTCCCTTATTAGCTTTACTACGCTTTCTTTTATATTGATCGCCATTGTTGTTTTGGCTAAATTGCTTAGTCGTTCTGGGCTAGTATTTCTTTCTACTCCTATGCCTTCCAAAGAAGTGTATTTTTTGATTGTTGATGTCGATAGCCAGTCAGAAAAAATGGTCTCAAAAATAGCCAATGCAGAGCCGATGCTATTATCTCAATAATCGTACTTAGCTTACCTAGCGATTGGAGGGGGAGAGAATTATTGAGTCTTATTGGTAAATTCCGTTTTCATTCTTCTTTTCAAAAACCCATTGCACGTTCGTGTTAATCATTGATCATTGTCGCCGTAAGACTCTTATTCGTGATTGCTGCGTGACCAATGTTCGAGCACGTTCGGGCCATCATATTTGTCCTGCGTGGTGCGAAACTGTCGCTGTATTTACGTATAGGATATGAAAAACGGTAAAAAATGCTGAGTAAATCAAAAAATAGGCTGGAATGCTTATGAATATAGTCTGATTTGTTACTGATATAGTCACTATAATTAGTACTATAATAGTCAGTTCTTATTGCTCAAAATACACCACTAATTAGCGGGTAACAGGTGAAAGTAGGGTACACACCAGCCAAGATATCTCGACCTACCGTCAAAAATGTCTATCAGCGACCACGTCTTTTTTATGCTTTAGATCGTGCACGCGAGCGCTCTGTCGCTTGGGTTCAGGCGCCTCCTGGTTCAGGTAAAACTACACTAGTAGGTAGTTATCTAGATGATCGCGAGCTGCCTCATATCTGGTACCAAATGGATGAAGGGGATAAAGATGTCGCCTCATTCTTCTATTATATGAAACTCGCTGTTCAGCAGATGTGTCCCGATCAAGAGTTGAATCTGCCGATATTGATGCCTGTGCATTTACCCGGTCTTCGGGCATTTGCGAAAAATTATTTTAAAGCGCTATATGAGTTCGTAAGCAATGAGCTTGTCGTCGTGATCGATGATTATCATTCTTTAGCTTTGGATAGCGGATTGCAGGACGCTATCGTTGGTGCAATCGAAGAACTCCCTGATCATATTCAATTTATTGTCCTTAGTCGCGAATCGCCAACGGATCCGTTCGGCGATATCAGCGCCAACGAGGGACTCAGCTTCTTGGATTGGGAGGATATTCAGTTTTCTGCAGAGGAGTGTTTGGGCTTAGCGGAGCTTTATCACACTGGTGAATATGAAGACGAGAATGAAGTTCACGAAATCTATGAGCAAACTCAGGGCTGGGTGCTGGGTATGGTATTTTTACTTCAGCGGGATGGATCTGAAGCCACTGAAGTACCTGTATACGGAGCGGACAAGACGGTTATTTTTGACTATTTCGCGGGTGAAATTTTTGAAAAGGAATCCGATGATATTCAGAGCCTACTCTTAACGACCTCCTTACTTGGCCAGTTTAACGAAAACAATGTAGAAGAAATATGTGATCAGAAGGGGATCGGCAATACGCTCGCTGCGATCTGTGAGCGAAATTACTTTATGCATAAGACGGCACACGATGGCGTGTTGTCTTATTCCTACCTTCCGCTATTTAAAGATTTTCTCCAGAATCGTCTAGAGGGGTATTTTAATGGTGAAGATCTTTACGAAATCAAATTGAAGGCAGCCAAGATTCTTTTATCGACAGGCAACCTTCTATCCGCGGCTTCGTTACTCACCGAGATCGAAGCATGGGATGAATTCGCTCAAGTTATTATCAACAATGCAGAGGAAGTTTATTTTAGTGGGCGCTATATTACGTTACAGCTATGGCTGGACCGTATGCCCGAAAGTGAAATTGAAAAAGACCCTTGGTTAATGTATTGGGCGGCGATGGCAAAGCAACCATTTCGTCCTCGGGCGTGCCATGATGATTTTAAGAAAGTTTTTCATAGTTTTATGGATCATGAAATATACGATGGTGCGTATTTGTCGTGGGTCATGGCGATGGAGAGCATCACCTATAGCCTTTCAGATATTACTTTAATTGAGTATTGGCAAAACCAATTAGACAACTTGCGTTTACGATGCCCAGAGTTTTTAAATCCAGAGATAGAGGCGCGCGTTACTATTTGTATTTTGGGTGCTTTTGCTTGGCGGAATTTTAACAATAGCGCACAGATTGCAAACTGGGCGAAGCGGGCGGAAGCGCTATTAGATACGCAGATTACAACGAGTTACAAAATCACTATTGGTTCCAGCCTACTCAGCTACTATGGCCGTTGGATTGGTGACTTATACAAGTGTTGCGTGATTGCTGAACGAATAGACCCTTTAATTGAAACCGAAGAAATCGCACCGATGAGTTTGGTGGTGTGGTATATCGCTGAATCTATGATTTTTTGGATGACGGCTAGGCCGGATAGGTCGATAGAAGTCACTCAAAAAGGGATGAAGGTATTGGGGGCTCAGGGCGCTGAAGCGTTGAACCCCATGCTTCAAATGCAAATGGTTTACGCCTCGATAGCGAAGGGCGATTTGGAGGTTGCTCGGTCGTACTTATATTTAGCGCCAGGAGACCCACAAACATGGGATAAGAGATATACCTCCCATCATTATTTTTTGAGTAGTTTAATTTTAATGGAAGGCGAGGATTTTGAAACGGCGATGGAGCAAGTTTCGCTCGCAGTAAAACATGTCGATAAAAATGACTTACCGCTGTATTTAGGTTTTATTAATTTACCTTTTACGCAATGTTTAATCGAGGCAAAAGAATACCAGATCGCGGCCGATAAACTGGATTTGACGCGAAAGTGGGCAATTAGCTGTGGCAATCAACATGTTATTTTTCAGTTGCTACTTGTGCAGGCTCAGTGGTTTTTCGATCAAGACATGGTCGCGGATGGGAAAAAAACGCTTGAAAAAGCGATTCATATTGGAAAAGAAAATCATTTTCTAACGCACCCCTGGGTTGGGTGGCGTCGAGCCTCGGTTCAGCGGCTTTATAGTTTCGCGTTAGATAATAATATTGAGCCGGGATACATAAACACTCTAATTGATGTAAATAAAGTGATACCTACACGCCTTGATATTGTTAGTTCCGCGTGGCCGTGGTTTTTAAAACTAGAATCCTTGGGTGGGTTCTCGCTAACGCTCAAAGGTCGAAAAATCAGTCTTGAACGTTTTTCAGATAAAGAGCGTGAGCTTATAGAGCTCATCGTGGCGTTTGGTGGAAAAAGTGTAAATGTGGATATGGTTGTAGCATCCTTATGGCCAGCCGAAGATCAGGCGTTTGCAAATAAAGCACTTACAGAAACGCTTACCGCAATACATAAAAATTTAGTTAAGAACGATGTCATTCTCTTAGAGAGAGGTCGCTTAAGCTTTAACGACTCCCTTGTATGGCTGGATTTGTGGGCATTTGAAAAAATTGCGGGGTCATTGGATGACGCTTTAAAACCCTCTGGGAATACAGGAGATAATATCGAGGGCAGTGTTGAAAAGGCCGTAAATACCTGCAACAAATTAATGGCTTTGTATAAGGGCGACTTTTTAATGGGAGTGTGCAGTCTCCCGCCTGTAATCGCAACGCACAACCGCATCAGCGACAAGCTTGATAAAGCAGTGAAGAAAGTTGGTTTGTATTTGGAGGCGCGTAGCGCCTATAGAGAGGCGTCGGGTCTCTATGAAAAAGCGATCGTCGTTTCCCCGCTAACAGAAGAGCTATATTTCCGACAAATGGTGTGTTTCGATGCTGTGGGAGATAAAGAAGGTGTGGCAAAGGTTTATGCAGACTGCAGTACGATGTTGTTAGATCGACTAAAAACGCAGCCTTCCGATGCCATTGAACAACTGTATCAGCGCTCAATAACAGCGTCATAGTGTTTATACAACCTGGGGCCCCTGGGTACATTTTTATAATGGCCTCTATTTTGTACAAAAAACAACCTCCTGTTTGATTTCTTCAAGTTTAGTCCCTGTGGGAGCTGTTTCGCCTCGCTTTCTCACGTTAAAAGCTAATCCCTTACAAAAAATGTTGTTACAAGCTTTGCTTCACTTTGATAAAGTGTCGCCCGACTTATTTTCGATCTTTTTGGTGCAAATTCTGGGGAAGCGCTCGCCATTGGTGCGAATAGTCGCGCTGCTTTTTGTGCAAAGAGTACTAATACAAGAATATAAAAATAGAGGAGTGATAATGAAATTTCTTATCCGATTGTCTTTGGGCTTAATGGCCTCGCCGCTTGCATTGGCGAGCGACACGCTGGATAGCGGCAATACCGCGTGGATTCTTACCGCTACAGCACTGGTGTTGTTTATGACCTTACCTGGCTTGTCCCTGTTTTACGGCGGCCTGGTTCGTACAAAAAACATACTCTCTGTGCTTATGCAGTGTTTTGCGATCGCTTGTATCGCCTCTTTGCTATGGTTTATCGGCTTATATAGCCTAGCTTTCGGGGAAGGTAATTCCTGGATTGGCGACTTTAGTAATGTGTTCTTGTCCGGGGTGGGTGAAGACACTGCTTCTGGCGATATCCCTGAATCATTGTTTGTGATGTTTCAACTCACTTTTGCGGTTATCACGCCAGCGCTAATTGTTGGTGCATTCGCCGAGCGTATGAAGTTCTCTTCACTTCTTATCTTCAGCGCACTATGGCTTGTATTAGTTTACGCACCTGTTTGCCACTGGGTATGGGGCGGCGGCTGGTTGGGTCAAATGGGCCTGCTGGACTTTGCTGGAGGTACTGTTGTTCACATTACTGCCGGTGTAGCGGCGCTTGTGGCGGCGCTTGTAATTGGCAACCGAAACGGCTTCCCGACAACGGCAATGCCGCCTCACAACATGACGATGACCGTCACTGGTGCGGGTATGCTTTGGGTCGGTTGGTTTGGATTTAACGCGGGTAGCGCGCTTGCGGCGAATGGTGATGCCGCAATGGCCATGTTGGTTACCCATATCTCTGCAGCGGCAGGCTCACTTGCGTGGATGACGGTTGAGTGGATCAAGTTTGGTAAGCCCAGCGTCCTAGGTATCGTCACGGGTATGGTTGCCGGTCTTGGTACTATTACGCCAGCTTCGGGTTTTGTCGGTCCTGCAGGGGCGCTCGTTATCGGCCTTAGCGCCGGCGTCGTGTGTTTCTATGCGACACAGTTTATTAAGCGTAAGTTGGTCATCGACGATTCTTTAGATGTATTCCCAGTGCATGGTGTGGGCGGCATTCTAGGTACTTTGTTTGCCGGTATATTTGCGTCGACTGAATTGGGTATCTTCAGTGGACAAGGCTTTGCTGATGGTATTGAAAGTATTGGTGATCAGTTTCAGGTACAGGTGATCGGTGTGTTGGCGACAGCTGCGTACACAGCGATTGTGACCTATATTATTCTTAAGCTCACAGGCGTTATGACAAACGGTATTCGCGTGTCAGCCGATGAAGAAACTCAAGGCTTAGATATTGTTCTACATGAAGAGTCGGGTTACAAATACTAGCATGATGCGTTAGTCGTTAAACCGACGGTATGACTGATAAAAAAGCCCCAAGTGTTAACTAACACTCGGGGCTTTTTTATGTTTTATGGCTAGTGTAATTTTATTGCCCGGCTTTAGGTTCGGCCTTTTCTTTACAAGCGATACAGAGCGTTGCGTCCGGCATAATAGTTAACCTTCCTACGCTGATATCGTCCCCACACGCGAAACATTCGCCGTATTCATCGTCTTCGATCCGTTTAAGCGCTGCTTGGATAGAGGCTAGCTGTTTCTTGTTACGTATGAGGTTGGCTTTCCCCATCTCTTGCTGTTGCAGTGCATCGCCACGGGATAGACGCCCCTGTAATGTTTGGTCTAGGGCAACGGGCTTCGACGTCTCTTCATTAAGATTAATCGATTCCTCAATCTGTTTGTACAACGCTTTTAGCTGAGATTGATAGTCTTTTACTTGCTTTGGTGTAAGCATTATCTGCCGACCTTTTAGCGTGTTTTATAAACAATGATACAGAGGTGAGTGATCACTGATAAGCCGTATTATTTGTTAAGCTATGAGTGTTTATAACGATAGACCGTATGGGCGGATATTGATTAAGTACCTGTGACCGCTGCACGATATTGTAGTATGGTTTTACGCAAATTTTTCTACCTTTTTTCGGAGTCGTTATGACCTATCTTCAGTCGTTTGCTGCTGATGTCATTCAATGGAGTGCGCTTAGCCTCGTGTTCGTTCTAGGTTTGGGTGTTTTGTACGTGATTGTTGCCTATGTTGTCGATAAAACCCAGACACGGCACACCATTCGCCGTAACTATCCGGTTGTCGGGCGTTTTCGCTATGTGTTTGAACATCTGGGTGAATTTTTTCGTCAGTATTTTTTCGCGATGGACAGAGAGGAACTCCCATTCAACCGTGCCGAGCGTTCTTGGGCGTATCGAGCTGCGAAAAAAGTCGATGCCACAATCGCCTTTGGCTCAACTCGGCCCTTGAACGTAGAAGGCGATATTATCTTTTTAAATAGTGCTTTCCCTATTCTTGAGGAAGAGATTGAAGAACCAAAACTGCTCACGATCGGCGAAGGTGTCGCACGTGAGCCATATAGTACGCGGGCAATTCTTAATATTTCGGGCATGAGCTACGGCGCTATTTCTAAGCCCGCTGTGATTGCCTTGTCTGTCGGTGCACAAAAGGCGGGGGTTTGGTTAAACACTGGGGAGGGTGGTTTGTCCCAGTATCATCTATCCGGGGGTTGTGACTTGGTGTACCAGATTGGTACGGCAAAATATGGCGTACGAAATAGCGATGGTAGTTTAAGTAATGAAAAACTCGCCGAAATTGCCGCGCATAAACAAGTCAAAATGTTTGAAATTAAAATGAGCCAAGGCGCTAAGCCGGGGAAGGGCGGTATTTTACCGGCGAAAAAAGTAACAAAAGAAGTCGCAGATATTCGTGGGATTGAGGAAGGGAAAGCCTCGATCAGCCCAAATGCCCATGTGGATATACGAAATGAAGAAGATGTCATTACCTTAGTAAACCAAGTCAGAAACGCTACCGGAAAACCCGTGGGTATCAAACTAGTCGTCGGCGACTACGCATTTATCGAGCGTTTATGTGAACTTATCCTTGCTCAAGGAAAAAACGTCGCGCCTGATTTTATTACGATTGACAGCGCTGATGGCGGTAGCGGCGCCGCTCCCCAGTCACTTATGGATTATGTCGGTATGCCAATTAGTGAGAGCCTGCCTAAGGTGGTGGATATTTTAAATCATCACGATTTAAAATCACGCATTAAAATAATTGCATCGGGAAAATTGATTACACCAGGAAAAGTCGCGTGGGCTTTGTCCGCAGGTGCAGATTTTGTTACGTCTGCGCGTGGTTTTATGTTCGCCTTGGGATGTATTCAAGCATTGCAGTGTAATAAAAATACCTGCCCAACCGGTATTACCACGCATAAAGAACGCTTACAGCAAGGCCTAGTATCAGAAGAAAAATCTTTACGGGTGGCGAACTATGCAAAGAAAGTTCATCACGGCGTGAGTTTGATTGCGCATTCCTGTGGGGTGAGTGAAGCAAGGGGCTTACGCCGCTCACATATGAGGATGATTCAGCATAAAGGTGCATCGGTAAATTACAACGAAATACATCCCGATATTATTTCATGAGGCGCTAATATCAAAGGCTGCAGTGTTTTATGTATAGCCGTTTAGCGCTGATTTTTCTGCGTATAATGTTGGGGATGTGAGTTGTTTCGTTGGATTTTTGTGATCAAACAGATAAGGCGGCGCGTGATGCTGATCTACGGTTTTTAGTCTGATCTCCACTTAATTATTGCCATAATAAAAACGCAATAAAATCTTCATGTTTTGTATCCGGCATTGAAACAAATCTGACATTTGGCATACATATACTCTCCTGGATTCTTACAATTATCGCGACATATAAATTGTCATGAGGCATATGTCACGTCTTAACGAATACATTAGGTAAGAACGCAAAACGTTCAAATAATCACATTGGGGTGAAATATGAAGACGACATGTATCGCTGTGTCTAGCGCATTAGCGTTTGCCATTTCGGCGAGTGTACAAGGTCAAGTCCTACCTTCTTACCAAACAAGTAATGCTTGGTACGCAGATGCGCAGTCACAAATCGCAAACAAGTTAGCGCGCACTCAAGATACAACCGCACGTAATGTCATTTTATTTGTTGGTGATGGCATGGGTATTTCGACGCTTACAGCATCACGTATTTTAGAAGGACAATTGGCCGGTAACTCCGGCGAAGAAGGCTATTTAAGTTTTGAAACCTTTCCTTACACTGCGCTCGTGAAAACCTATAACGTGGACGCGCAAACGCCTGACTCCGCCGGCACAATGACGGCGATGATATCGGGCATTAAAACAGACGTCGGTGTTATCGGCGTTGATGAAGACATTGTACGAGGTGATTGTTCAACGGTTGCGGGTAATGAAGTGGTTACCGCCTTGGAATTGGCAGAACTTAAAGGCTTATCGACAGGCATTATTTCTACGGCGCGCATCACGCACGCAACACCGGCTGCGGCCTACGCTAAATCCGCGGATCGAAACTGGGAAGATATTTCTGACATGCCCTCGGGCGCTGAAGCCTGTGAAGATATTGCATCGCAACTGGTGAACTTTGAAGCGAATCTTGAAGCGCGTTTTGAAGGCTCTGATGTGGACGGATTAGAAGTTGTCTTTGGTGGCGGTCGTCGACATTTCTTGCCAAAAGATGCGGCATTTAACAGTGCAGATGCGGTCAGTACTGTCGAAGGTGACAGAACCGATAGCCGTGATCTGACGCAAGAATGGCAGGACCTCTACAGCGATGGTGTATACATCATTGATCAAGCGGGTTTTGATGGGATTGATACCGCTACAGCCACCCACGTCTTCGGTTTGTTTAATGAGTCCCACATGCAATACGAAGCCGATCGTGCGAACGATGTTGCTGAGGAGCCATCACTCGCCGAAATGACACAAACGGCAATCGCGATTCTAGACAAGGATACCGACGGATTCTTTTTGACCGTTGAGTCTGGACGAATCGATCATGGTCATCATGCTGGCAGCGCCTATAACGCATTAACGGACACCATTGAATTTGCAGAGGCAGTGCAAGCGGCGGTCGATGCCACAAGCGGCACAGATACTTTGATTTTGGTAACTGCGGATCACAGCCATGTATTTACCATTGCGGGTTATCCAAAACGTGGAAATCCCATTTTAGGAAAAGTGATTTCGGTGGGGGATACAGAACCGCTAATGGCACGCGATGGCCTACCGTACACGACATTAGGGTATACCAACGGCCGAGGTTTCGCTGATTTAGCCACAGAAACCGATGCTGATGCGCGATACGGCGAAGCAATTGACGCGGGCCGGATAGATTTAACAGCGGTTGATACAACGTCAACGGGTTTCCACCAAGAAGCCCTTGTACCACTCGGCTCTGAAACCCACGCAGGCGAAGATATTTCCTTGCATGCAATGGGGCCGGGCGCGCATTTAGCGAAAGGGGTTATCGAACAAAACGTCGTATTCCACATCATTAATCAAGCCTTAGGTTTGGTAACGGAATAATTGGGGGTAAGCACATGAAAAAATTACAGACAGTTAATATAGCGCTCTTATTCACCACAATCGCAACACTGACGGCGTGTAGTGGTGACGATGGGAATAACGGTTTAAATGGCTTGCTAGCCCAAACACAAGTGGCTGCAGGTGATACGAATTGTCCGGGTGGGGGTACGCGTACGGATACAGGCTTAGATGACGATCGTGACGGCGTATTAGCGTCGGAAGAAATCGACAGTACGCGTTACGACTGCTTGCCTTTCGAAGCGTTTGATATCCTCGCAAACACGACCGCTAACGCGTGGTATACCGCCGGGCAAAACAAAGCGACGCGATCGGCTACCTATGATCTCACGTCGGAAGCCGGTGCTGCGAAAAATGTCATATTGTTTGTGGGTGATGGGATGGGGATTTCGACCGTTACGGCCGCACGCATTCTCGAGGGCCAACTAAAAGGAATGGCGGGGGAAGAGAACGTCCTGAGCTTTGGTGAATTTCCTTTCGCTGGCCTTGCGAAAACGTACAACGTTGATGCACAAACGCCGGATTCTGCAGGCACAATGACGGCGATGATGTCTGGGGTAAAAACAGATGTCGGTGTGATCGGTGTAGATGAAGATATCGAGCGAGGCGATTGCGCAACAGTATCCGGAAACGAATTGGTGACGGCACTGGAGCTTGCTGAAATTGCCGGTAAATCTACCGGTATTATTTCGACTGCGCGCATTACGCACGCAACGCCCGCAGCGACCTACGCAAAATCGGCAGACCGTAACTGGGAAGATATTTCCGATATACCGGAGGGCGCTGAAGCCTGTGAAGATATTGCATTACAACTGGTGAACTTTGAAGCGAACCTAGAAGCGCGTTACGCCGGCTTGGACGTTGATGGTTTGGAAGTTGTGATGGGCGGCGGGCGTCGTCATTTCTTACCGAACGATGCAACATTTAATAGCGCTGACGCCGTCAGTTCAATAGAAGGTGATCGTAGTGACGGGCGAGACCTCACGGCTGAGTGGGGAGCCATTTATACAGATGGGGACTATGTCTATGAACGCACTGGCTTCGAGGCGATCGAACCGGAATCTACAGAACATCTGTTTGCGTTATTTAATGAATCTCATATGCAGTACGAAGCTGACCGTCACAATGATGTTGCCGGTGAGCCTTCAATTGCGGAGATGACATCAAAAGCCATTCAAATACTGGATAATAACGACGATGGTTTTTTCCTTATGGTGGAGTCTGGTCGAATCGATCACGCCCATCACGCCGGCAGTGCCTATAACGCGCTGACAGATACCATTGCTTTTTCTCAAGCTATCGAAGCGGCCGTAAATCAAACCAATGCTGAAGACACATTAATCATTGTGACTGCGGATCATGGCCATGTATTTACGATTGCAGGTTACCCAAAACGCGGCAATCCAATTTTAGGTAAGGTTGTCGGCGTAGGCGCGGAGTCACCAAGCTTAGCGAGTGATGGTATGCCTTATACAACTTTGGGTTACACCAATGGTCGAGGGTTTAGAAATTTGGGTGACGAGACCAATGCCGACGTGACTTACAGCATAGAGCCGGAGGCGGGGCGAAAAAATCTCGTTTTGGTTGATACCGAATCTTCGGGTTTTCACCAAGAAGCACTGGTGCCGTTAGGCTCTGAAACCCACGCGGGTGAAGACGTTGGTATATATGCCTCAGGCCCTGGCGCGTCGTTAATTGGCGGGACAAACGAGCAAAGTGTTATTTTTCACGTGATGGCGTTTGCGGGATCGTTGGTGGAATCCGCGAATGCGGTACTGACGGACGCTGAATAGCCGCCATTCAAAAATAAATGACGAGGGCCTTGTTGGCCCTTTTTAGTGTGATTCTTACGGATAGGTTTGAACATGTGTAAGCGATTATTATTAAGTATATTTTTTGTAACAAGTATTTCAGGGAAGGGCTTTTCAGCGCCCCACAGCGAATGCCCGAGTGCAGAATACTTAGGGGCGACGTATCGCGTATCAGAAACTATTCGTGACGGCGGCTATAACGAACATAAAGTGGAATTGAACCGTAACTTTTCACTGTGGCGAAAAGCAAATGAAGTTGCGCACGTTGATAAAGAAAAAAGCATTACTGAAATATGGAATGTAACGCGTCATGGATTTGTACGGCCTGTGCGTTATTTTGACAAGGATAAACGTGCGATTGAGTATCAACCAACGGAGATTAACAACGGAAAAGGCGATAAAGATTGGAGCTTAAAATTTCAATTGGTTTCCGATGGCTTACTTGAACGCATGACCTTGAAAGAAAAATTGGGTACCGGTTGCGATCGAGTGGAGCATTATACCTTTGAGGATAAGCTAAAAAAAATGACGATGTCTTTAGCATGGTTGCCAGAATATAAATTGATGAAGTCATATGCTCGCCAGTACAAAAACGCAGAAATACGCTGGACCTTAGACAAAATTGAAACCGATAGAGCGCTCGTGCTCCACGAGTTTAGCTTGCGCCAAGCATACAAAACCACCGATTATGCCGATATCGGCGATAACGAATCCGATCCATTTTTACGGAGGATGATCCATCTCGGGTTTATTGAGCATGGTGCTTCTGGTTTTTACGACGCGAAGGGCAATACGCTAAAGGGTGGGCATCAACACTAGCTAGATCCCAACGCAAATGCATGTCGCGAGTAATAACCTGCACAAAAATACGGTTTAAATTTCGTTTTACCTGGTATCCAATATATTGCTACTATCGCTTATATGAAAAAACTGCGTCCATATATCGCCTTTACCTTAGCCATCGCCATTACGGTGATGTCTTGGGCGCACGCAGATCACGGGCACGAAAGTGGCTCGATCGAGCACGACTGTATTGTTTGTCAGTTAGATGCTCACAAAGAAGGTGTCACACAAGACGCCGCAATATTTACCTATCTTTCTTCCGCTTCACGGACCTTTGCTTTCCGTGTTTTAGTCGGTGAATCATCTTCCAGCACGCCTTACTCGTCGCGCGCACCACCTTTTCTTTCCTAAGTATTAATTTCATCTTAACGAATGTTTTTGGTCACACACTATGTTGTGGCCTGTATTTTTGTATTGGAAAGAATTATGTTTTTTAAAAAGAATGCTGTTTTGGCAGGCATACTATTTGTCTCGCCCGTGATAAGTGCTGTTGTGGATGCGCAAGCCTCAGAGCCTGCGATTGCTTCAGAATCCAACTCTCACGCCAAGTCTCACTCACACCATTCCCCACTTCATGAAGTGGAAGAGGTTGTTGTGAAAGCACACCCCTTACATGAAAAAGGCTTATCTCAGAGTATTGAAGTGCTAAGTGGTACCGAGTTAGCGGATGCATTGCAAAGTAATTTGGGAGCAACACTCGCCCAACAACCTGGAATTCGTGCGAGTAGTTTTGGCGCGGCGGTAGGCCGACCAGTGATACGTGGCCTGGGTGGTCCACGTGTAAAAACAACGGAAGATACGATCGACAGTCTGGACGTTTCCGTCACAAGCACGGATCACGCCGTGACGGTTGAGCCATTTATCGCGGAGCAAATTACCGTGTTAAAGGGGGCAAGTACCTTGCTATACGGTGCCGGCGCAATTGGTGGTGTGGTCGATATTGAAACCGGTCGCATACCAACGAAGGCCTACGAAAAAGATATCAGTGGTCGCGCAGAGCTGCGTGCGGGGAACAACCAAAACGCACAAACAGCCGCCGCACGTATTGATGGGAATCTTGGCAATGCCTTCGCATGGCATATAGATGCTTTCACTAAAGAGGCGGATGACTACGAAATCCCCGGCTTTACTGAGTCCGCACGCTTTCACGCGGCAGAAGTTGCGGAGGACGGTGAAGCAGAAGAGGTGCACGAAGGTGAAGAGGCATTCGGTGTGCTCGAGGGCAGCCGCTACGATATTCACGGTGGCGCCAGCGGATTAAGCTGGGTGGGTGAACGTGGTCATCTTGGCTTCTCTATCAGCACGATCGATGCACGTTACGGCTTGGTCGGTGGCCATGGGCACGAGGAGCATGACGAGGGCATTGAGGGTGAAGCGGAAGAGGCGCATGAAGAAGGCGTGGGGATGATTGAACTTGAGCAAACACGTGTCGATTTTAGCGCTGAACTTTTATCGCCATTTTCGGGTATCGAATCGCTCAGTGTTCGTATTGGCGCTAACGATTATCAGCATGTCGAATTGGAAGGTGATGGTGAGGTAGGTACAGTCTTTGAAAACGACGCTTGGGAAGCGCGCATTCAAGCCAAGCATGCTGTCATCGGCGGTTTTTCCGGGGTCCTAGGTCTACAGCTGGGTGATCGAGAATATAGTGCGAATAGTGGAAGCGCATTGAGCGAGATTGACAGTGAAGTCTTTGTTCCGCCGACTGCGTCAAAAATGACAGGGGTATACTGGGTGGCTGAGCGGGAGTTTTCGGCCTTTTCACTCGAGATGGGTGCCCGTAGTGAGGCTGTTGATATCGAGTCGACCGATGGGAGCGGGGCAGATAGACGAGATTTCAACACAAAGAGCGCATCCGTCGGGTTTATAATTCCACAATCTGAAGCCATTTCGTGGGCGGTATTATTTGACTACTCCGAGCGAGCGCCCAGTATCGAAGAGTTATTTTCTGATGGTGCACATTTAGCTTCTGGAACTTTTGAAAGAGGCGACTCCTTGTTAAGAGAGGAATCGGCGTTCAGTACCAGTATTTCCTTGGCGTACGAAACCGATGTCTTGGATGCTCACCTCAGCATATATCACAACGCGTTTAACGATTTTATTTATCAAGCGAGTATAGGCGAAGAAGAAGACGGATTACCGGTATTCGACTATCTCCAGGATGATGCGGAATTTACTGGTTTAGATCTAGAAATTGGTATCCACCTGTTTAGCGTAAGTGGTGGTGACCTAGATATTCGAGCAACATACGATACGGTGTCGGCCGAAATTGTATCGGATGGTGGGCAAGATTTACCACGAATCCCTGCAGATCGATTTAGCACTGCGTTGGTATGGGAAAGCAACGTTTGGCGAGGCAAAGTAACGTTCAGTGATGTCAGTACCCAACATGATGTCGCACCATTTGAATTAGCCACCGACGGTTACCAGGATATTAGTGCGAAGTTGGCGCGAACTTTTGAGATCGGAGAGTCTACCCTCAATGTCTTTTTACAGGGCCGTAACCTGACAGATGAAGAACAGCGTGAGCATGTGTCTTTTGTTAAAGACCTCGCGCCGGCACCGGGGCGCTCACTAGAGATTGGTTTACAAGTACGTTTTTAATCGATAATTCTTTACGTCAAATAACGCGTTGGTGCCCTATACGAATGATTTACGGAAGCACGGCTTCCGTTTTTTTTAACGAATAGGGCATAGCAGTGTGTATGAATGAAATATGAGTGGGGATCGAAGGCGAATCTTTTTTATTGGCCCTGGCAGCAAGTTACGCTCAGTATCGATTACGCTTTGATATCAATTTTTTTCATCAAGCTTAAGCCAATTTTTTGATCGTAATAAGCGGCTTCATTGATGAACGCGCCGTACACAGTTTCATTGCCTGTATACGAAATCGTTTTTCCATCTAGCGTGATAAAAAGCGGGTCTCCTGAGTTGATGGGCTCATAATCTTTATGTTGCCGCTCGGGGTGGACCATCGCGGTAATATCGCCTTGTTCATTGCTGGGTAAGGCGACCTTTTTAATAAATTGATAACCTTCCATCGTTTTGGGAAGATCAAGGGCTTCGCCGAGATTGGACTTCTCAATATAATCCAGGGCGTGAAGCACTGTTAGCCGTGTTTGTTCGTAGACGTGGTGATTTAGCAAGCCTTGCGCGATCGGCCCGACTTCCACAAGCAGCCCATTAAATCGCGCTATGGATGTCAAAAAATTATCCTCTAAGCGATCAGTCGGCTGACTAAACAATATGGCCTCGGGCATCTGTTGTTTTATATAAAAGGCCATTCTCGCTACAAATGGGTCATCCGTATTGAAGACTAAGGTGGTTCCCATATTGGCGGTGGTTGTGTGCATGTCCAAAACAAAGTCGATTCTGGGGTTTTCTTTTGGGCCGAGTAAGGTATTGAGTGCTTTGGCGCGATTGTGTTCGTAGCCTTCCAAGCAATGATCGTTAAGCGTCGCTAGGCCAAATTGCCGATTCAGATCTTGGTCAATATAACGTCTGACGGCTTGTCGGGCTTTTGGGTTGGCTAAATGGCATTCAGTATTGAAGCTCGTTCGTTTTATCTCATCTTGGCTGCTAGCCCAGTGATCAAGAAGGTGAACGCCAGTCAGTTCATTGCCGTGGGTGCCCCCAATAATGGCAACTGTGGATAGTGTGGGCATGTAAGCTCTCTAAGCCAGTTGTGATGCTTTTAGCTTAGCAGAAAGGCTCGCGCTCTTCAGCCGTTGGGATGGCGCCTGGGTAAAAGGAAATAGCCGCAATCGCGGTATTTATTGGGTGAAATAACCAGGTTACAGCAAAAGACGTGCGTAACCTGGCAGGGGAAGGCTTAGGTATTTTGTTCGATCGTAAGATAGACCAATGTTTGATTGAGTAGTTGGTAAGCCACTTCACCAAAAGTGATCGGGCCCGTCATCTTACCGGTTTTCTTACCTTCTAATTCTGAATAGAGGAAGTTCAAAATACAATTACAGCAAAAGGCCACGTCATCAGAGCCGCCCGAGGGTAAGGCTTTATTAAATTCTGTTACGTAATCGTCTACTGGCGAGGCAAACTTGTACTCAACGCCCGGAAATACGGGGGCATATAGCGCCACTTTTTCAGCGCTTACATCTTGAATACTGACGTTCACCATAACACCCGAATAGTTGGCGACGAGCGGAAGGCGCGTGTCGATATTATGTTCTTTTATATAGTCGCTAAAACGCCACTCATTCCCGTTAACGAAGCATTTGTCTGTGGTAAAACTTTTATCAGGGAAGGTAATAGTATCGCCATCACCTTGTGAAAACAGGTTGATGATTTTGATGTTAGCGTTTTGCTCTTCCGGCAGGCTGACATGCATGGCAACGGCTTGGTTATCGACTAGCATGCCTGATGCGGGTCCGAAGCCGACTTTTGCGGTACTGGTTTCGAGGTCTTCCAAATGTACGCCAGATATCCAGCCTACGATAGGCGAAAAAAACATGTTGGGAAAGTCAGGCGCATTCTGTGCGTAAGCCGCATGCACATCCGACATTGCCGGTAAAATTAAGATGGTGAACCCATGCTTGGGTGCTTCCTGGGCGATGCGTGAAATCGTATCGCTGTTATACATCGTAATACGTGGCGATACGTCCGCACCGGAAATCGTATTGACATAGATTTTTTCTCGGTCGACGGTGCCTCCATCGTCACTCATGAAATAGGGGATTGTACCGCCTACCCAGTTACCCGAGGGCAGGGTAGATAATATACTTTCATCCGCAGCGATGATCAGTGATTCCCCTGCGTCGATTTTTGATCTTAGTGTGTCAATATCCACAAGTTCGTGATTGACCGAGACAGTGCTCTTACTACTCATCAGGTATCTCCCGTATTAGCTGGCTGTTCTAGCCGGGCTAGATTTAAACATTTGATATAGCTCTTTCTTCATCGAGTGCTGGTTTTGCGATAGGAAGCTGCGAATACTTCTTGCCGCTTCTAACTCGATCACAGGGTCTCTATTGAGCTTTATCTGAGCGCGTAATTTCGATAAGAGCAGTTGGTAAGCCATGTGGTTACTGGAAACAAACTCTTCATCGTGTAATATTTTTTTCCAAATCATGTGTTCTGCATTTGGCAGTTTGAAGGCTGATTTTTTATGGATCGCCAGGGCACGGTTGATTAACAGCAACTCAGGGCGTAATTTTCGGTGGTTTTTAAGAAAATACTCACGGATGGTGGATACCGCGGCGAGCTTTTCTTGGGAGCTTCGGCCATTTACAAAAGCAGAGCGTTGACTGGAAATAAGCAGATTTAAGGCAATACTTTGCGAGTGTAACGGTAGTTTTGCACTCATTATATCTAGCCAAACAGGGCTTTTTAACGAAGGCAGCACTAGTTTTGCGCGTCTTTGTGAGCGCTGTGGCGACGCGGATTTTGTTTTAATCAAACCGCATAACTGTTGAACTTCTGAGGTCAAATTATTCGCGTTTAGAATAAAAAATTGGCGCAGTTCATTTATATGCTCCCACTGCGGGCCTTTATTCTCCCGGCGAGCATTTGCCAGTTTCAGTTTGGAAAGCAACATTTTTAATGGGATCGATTGCGTTTTCAGTAAGTGTTTATCGCTCAGTAAGTTCCCCCAGACAACGGCTGTTTCCGTTGGCAAGTAGCTCAAGGATTCCATTTGTGCGGGGAGCGTATCTAAATCTTTGACTATAGTGCCGACAAGTTCTTTCGGTAGGTCATATATAGATGACAGCTTCTGTTCGTCGAAGCCCTTTAATAGGTTCTGAGCAATTTCCTGGCGAAGCTCATTTGAATACTGCCGTTGATCATTTCCGACGAAACTGGGGAGGGATGCAATATATTCATCGATCGCATGGGTGGGGCGTGTTTCATTCGCGGTAACAGGGGCGTGCACAATGCAGCGGTATTTTCCGAGCTTAATATGAAACCACTTTCCTATGAACGTGGGCTTAACTTCATTATTACCTATTTTGTTAAATATAGATAACCGTGATGTTTTTTGAATCATTCCTAAGGTGATGTTGGCTTGGTTTTCTGCATCGTTAAAACTTATGTTATCGATCTTCCATGGAGGGTAAATTCCCAATGTCTGTTCAACTAATTTTAAACTGTCTTTTTCCATGAATAACCTCTAATGATGCTATTTTGTTGACAAATCACCTCATGACAACAAATAAAATGAATATGTTAAGCGTATCTATTTTATCGATTAGTGCGTGTGATTGTTCATTACCTAAAAAGTGCAACCTAAGGAGTGGGAGGTATGTACGTATTGTTTCTTGGGAGATGGTAAATCGGAACCAACTATAGCGGAACATTCGTGAATGTAAATAAAGAATGGGGATTTAGGCGCAACTAAGGTCGCGTTATTGTAGAAAGTGGCGCGAATGATTGCTTTGTTAACTAAATTGATATGTGAAGCTTTAATTTTGATCAATATAGATGGGCGTTTTTAAACGCACGTTTCAATTAATATGACTCATTCGGTAGATTTTTTTAACTCGATATAATTGGATAAAAAATAGCCGTCCTCGTGATTATCATGTTGTCATTTTATACGTTGTACACGTCTCGTTCGTCGCAAGTTTATGCTGTTTGATGTGACATTCGTCATAAAAAAACAGAGTGAACATTTAAATAACATGTTATCTATGTAACTTTATATTCGTTGTTTGATGTAACGATATAGGAAATATGTATGGCTATTAACACGCGAGAAAAAATGAAAGTCGGCATTATAGGAACGGGAAAAGTAGGGACGGATCTATTGGTTAAGGTGTTGCGTTCTCCGCATCTCGAATGCACCGTATTCGCCGGAAGGAATCGTGCGTCTGAGGGGATTAGCTTTGCTAAGCAACTCGGAGTTTGTTCCTCAACACAAAGTATGCAAGGAATATTGAATCACGGTTCAGATATTGATTTGGTATTTGACGCCACTTCCGCTAAAGACCATGAAATTCACGCCCCCATATTGGATCGTTTGGGTTTTATTGCCATTGATCTAACGCCTGCCAATATCGGTGATGCGTGTATCCCCGCACTTAACATCGATGTATCCCGAAACAAAAAGAACATAAACATGGTGACGTGTGGTGGGCAAGCGTCTGTTCCTATTGTTGAGTTACTTCCGAAGTTCTTAGATAACATTGAATCCATCGAAGTTAAAAGTGTTTTAGCGGAGGATTCAATTGGACCAGCGACGCTTGCGAATATTGATAATTATTATTGTGTAACAAAAAAAATGTTAAGTAAGTATGGCGGTTCAGACAAGGTCGATGTCGCATTGTTATCTGATGATTCATCGACACCTAAAAATATGTTGACGTCTATCGTTGTGAAAACGGATCAAGCGCCTAGTGCGAGTCTTGCCAAGGCGCTGGAAAGAAGGGCCGATGAAGTTCGTGGGTATGTGCCGGGTTATAACGTGGTCGGGCTGCCTCGTTATGAAAGCGGCTATTTATCTATTGACGTAGAAGTGGTAGGTCAGGGAGATTATTTGCCGGCGTACGCGGGTAATTTGGACATTATTAATTGCGCGGCGATCGCAACGGCTGAATGTATTGCAGTGAGACGTGCAAAACGCCACTTCCCTACGGTGTTTTCATCGGTTGCTCAGCTTTGGTCAAAGGCGAGTTAACATTGATTGTTGATGCGGCGCCCGGCGTGTTGGCGGGGGTTGTGCGCGTGCGTCGACAAGCGCATAGCGACTCCACGCAATTTGATGCCATAATGATAGAGATCTCTAACTTTGGCCAGAAGTCTTTATCCCTATGGATGCATATCAAATTAGCGCACTTTTTGAAGGTGAAGGCATCTCAGCCTCGCAAAAGGTTGAAATGCTGACCGAAGTTCAGCAGCTACTTCGTCAGCAGCTTGAGGAGGAACTGGCGCTTTTCGAAAAGCCAAGCCTCCTAACGCACTTACATACCAGTGATGAAACCATTCAGCGCCTGGTCGATTACTGGCAAGCGGAGCCTAACGTGTCCGTTTTCGTTGTGACCCGTAACCACCACGTATGTGCCTTTCTCGCCGGACAGCTTAAGAATGATATCTATAACAACCAAGATGTTGTGAGTGGCGAAGTGCTCGCGGTTTTTGTTGCCAAGGCATACCGGAACCAAGGGCTTGGCACGAGCTTACTGGATCATGCGCAGTCTTGGTTCAAAGCGCACGATGCCTATTCGGTGAATGTATCCTGGCTTAAGGGGAATGATCCTTCCGGCTCACTCTATAGGAAATTTGGCTTTGAGCCTGTTTATACAACGGGTCGTAAGATTTTGGGGGCCCAATAGTCAGGTACGGGCTTCTTTTGGCCATCGTGTCATTGCGGAATAGACGGTTTTTTTTGTCTTATTCTTAGGGTAAGGTTGAAGCTGGCTTCAAAAATATAGCAATCAAAGCCCGCGTCAAGGGCGCCTCAATGAACATCTCACGAAAAGCGCGTGATCAGCCGTATTCTTTTGATAAAAACCCTATTTTCGGGCGCTAAATAGCCCCATTTTCGGCCTGCGTGATCTATTCTTAGTGAAAGGTTTTCACGGAATATTGGGGGCTTTCTCCCTCTAAATTATGTCTACAACACCCCCGTCTGGTCACGTTATCGATACACGCCTATTGGCTCAGCTCGCGTCCACCGTAAACGCTGCGGAAATCGAGGGTTCGGAAGAGACCTCATTCGATACCTTGGTAAACCTACTGGGTTCAGTGCCTGGTATCACCTCAGTGCATCTCTTGAGCGAGGAATTGCCGGAATCAGACACGCATAATGTCTATTTCGCGCTTTCTGACGATATTTTCAACCAGTCATGTGTCCATATTCAAGTAGACGATTATGACGTCTATCTTCCTTATGCACCTCATATACAAAGTACTTGCAACGCGCTTAAGTGGCGACGGGATTACCTGGAAAATAGAGAAAAGGTTAAGCTCTTCAATGATGTATTGGAGTCTACCGCCGATGGATACTGGGATTGGGATATACAGAGTAATCAAGTGTATTACTCTCCCCGATGGAAAAGTATGTTGGGTTACAGTGATTTAGAACTAACAAATAGCTTCAATACTTGGGAGCAATTACTTCATCCGGATGACCATCTCCAGGCAACAGCCAAAGCAAGACAGTTCCACGAAGATCCGACACAGGATTATGAAATTGAATTTCGCTTACGGTGTAAAGATGGCTCGTACAAATGGATTTTAGCGCGAGGAAAAGTGGTTGAGTGGGTAGACGGATGTGTCGCGAAACGCGTGGTTGGAACGCATGTTGACCTGAGTAAACAAAAACAACTTGAAATGCGCTTGATCAGCGCCAACACAAAACTCAATCGAGAACAGGACTTGCTGGTGAAGACCAGTGAAATTGCGCGAATAGGCAGTTGGGATGTGAATGTCAGTGATATGGAGGTGTATTGGAGTGAAATGACCCAGAAAATTCACGAAGTAGACGCAGGTTATCAGCCAGACGTCGAACGTGGCATTGATTTTTACAAAGAGGGCTGGAGTAGAGACCGTATAACCGAGGTGTTCTCGCGTTGTATTGAAGACGGAGTAAGTTTTGACGAAGAGCTGATTATTATTACCAAGGCAGGTAAGGAAAAATGGATTCGTACCGTTGGTCTAAAAGACGATAGTGACCCCAGCAAAATACGTGTCTACGGATTATTTCAAGACATAGATAAATCGAAGCGTGCTTTAGATGCATTGGAAAAATCAAAGCAGCAGCAGGAGGTTGTATCGCAACGGTTAAAGTTGGCGACAAACGCGGGGCGAATCGGTGTCTGGGATTGGGATTTGCTCAGTGAAGCGTTGCATTTAGATGACCAAATGCTCCAACTGTATGGTGTCGATGAGAAAGATGGTCCCGTTGCCTATGATTTGTTGTCTCAAGCACTACACCCTGACGACAAAGAAGAAACGTGGCGCAAAATTGATACGGCGTTATCTGGCGGAACGCCATTTGATTGTGAACATAGGATTGTTCGCCCCGATGGCGTTGTGAGAAATGTTAAATCGAATGCGATCGTCATTAGTGATGATTCCGGTAAAGCGATTCGAATGACCGGCGTTAACTTTGATATCACGGAACAAAAAAATCTGGAGAAAGAACAAAGCCGTGCCCGCAATGCTGCTGAGGAAGCGAATCGATCGAAAAGTGAATTTGTAGCGACGATGAGCCATGAAATAAGAACACCTATGAATGGTGTTTTAGGGATGCTCCACCTTGTTCTTCAAGGAGATATCGATGCTAAAACCCGTAAAAAATTGGATATTGCATTAAACAGTGCGCAATCGTTGCTTACTATTATTAACGATATTCTCGACTTCTCCAAAATTGAATCCGGAAAACTTACGCTGGAGGAAACGGAATTTAACCCTGTTGATGTATTTGAAAATTGCATTAACAACAGTCTTACGCTCGCCCGTGAAAAGCACGTAGCGTTACGTGTTGACTTAGGGGGGATTTTAGAAACATCCCTAATAGGTGACCCGGTTAGATTCGCTCAAGTGGTCAATAATTTGTTGTCTAACGCGTTGAAATTTACTGCAAAGGGGAGTGTAACCGTACGTGCACATACAAAGATGGGAGCAGGAACGGGCAATTATGTTTTAACGTGTTCAGTCGAAGATTCGGGTATTGGTATTCCCGCCGATAAAATAGATTCGCTTTTCTCTTCTTTTACACAAGTAGATGCGTCTACGACACGAAAGTACGGAGGGACCGGCCTAGGCCTGGCCATTTGCAGACGTTTGTGTGAATTGATGGGGGGGGAGATCACGGTAAGAAGTGAGGAACACGTCGGTAGCATTTTTGAATTTCAAATTCCTGTCAACCAAAGCGAACGGAAACTGCCAGAGAAATCGGCGTCATGTTTCAAATCCAAGCAGGCGCTGGTGTTAATTGCCGACGAGTTTGATCGCGCCGTGCTGTTGTCATATTTGAAAACCCTGTTCAAGTCTGTAGGCATTTTCTCGTCCGAAGAAAAGTGCCTTGCTAAGCTAGGAACCGCGACCGATAAGCGTTTGGCGCCAGCAGTGATAATTACTGACAATGTGCCTTCTGGTATGTTACTAGAACGGCTAGGCGTTGAGCCTGCAGATACAAGCACGAAAATTATTGTTGTTACTACGCAAAATACAGACGTAGATATACCCGATACCTCGGAATACAAAACGCTAAACACACCTATCTTGCCTAACGAGCTTACTGAGGCGCTTCGTGGGCCGGCTATTGCTAACAATAAGATGCCGTTAAAGGATGGGACTACTGAAGCGGTCTCTATACCCGATGGCCCAGCCCACAAAGCACTCACTGAGCCCTGTAAAAATAAGATACTCGTCGTTGATGATAATCAAATTAACCAAGAAGTCGCGCTTGGGCTCCTTGAAGAGTTTAATTTAGGCGGTGATGTTGCTTACAACGGGATGGAAGCGTTAGAGAAAATTAAACACGCGAAAGGCGGTGGGTATTCTTTGATCTTAATGGATTGTCAGATGCCTGAAATGAATGGTTACGAAGCGACTGAAAAAATTCGTTCGGGTGAATGTGGGACTCAGAAAAGCAATGTTCCGATTGTTGCGATGACGGCGAATGCTATGACGGGAGATAGGCTGCGCTGCATTAATGCGGGGATGAACGACTATCTGTCAAAACCACTGTCGCCAGACCTATTAAAAATTGCGCTTGATAAGTGGTTTTTTACGAACGCTGATCCAACAGTGGCCGCTTCTCCGATGTCTGACTCTCAGGGCGATCTGCGCCCGAAATTAGAACAGGAATCCTCGGGTAGCGAAACTATCTCCCAGTTAACAGAAAAGGATGATGGTTTGGTTTGGGATAAAGATGACGCGCTTAAACGCGTGAGGGGGAGAGAGGATCGTTTAAAAAAACTTGTCAATATGTACATAAAAAACAATGAACAAAATATGCGCGACATTGAAGGTGCCGTTAATGATCTTAATTATTTACTCATTGCCGATCATGCGCACGGACTTAAAGGCGTTTCCGGAAACCTTGGTTGTACCCAGGTGAATAAACTTTCTGCAAAGCTAGAGTATATGGCGAAAAATGAAGATAGGAATTTGGTGGACACTTGGAACGACCTCCAATCCGCTAAGGTGATTTTAATTGAGGTGCTTTCAGCGTTTGTGTCAGCACCGTAACCGTTTAATACATTAAAAAACAGTTTTATACAAGAGATATGTAAACCCTATATGACCAATGCAAATACCGAAATAGTAAGACATCTGATGAAATATCGGAAGGAAACGAAAGGGTCGATCATGTTCGTTTGGTTGATGTTGATGATTCCAAAACTTATGGACGACGCGGGTTCTCTGATCGTGTGGGTCAACGCTGCAATCTTCTTTATATATGATGGAATTGCATATACCTACAAAAATTTGCCAGATTCATTTTATGAAGAGCGCCCACAACGCGTGCGTAACTTATACGTTAGTTTGGCGATTATGTTTTCTTTTCACTGGGGGGGGGTCACGGCTTACATGTTTTCCAATCCCGAATATGAGGCCATCTATATATCCCTGGCGCTGGTGCTCGCGTTTTCAACTGTTGGTGGTTTTTCCATTTGGTTGTTGAGCCCGCTCGCAGGTAAAGTATACCTGGCCGGTTTGTTTCTGCCATCGGCCGGGGTAATGCTATTGTCAGGGGAGGTGAGCTACGTTATCACTTCTGTATTTATGTTTTTTTGCAGTATTGTCCTCGTTCAGCAAGGCGGGTTTCGTGAAAGATATATACAGGAGGCTATTAATGATCAGATGGTGCTGGGTGAGCGGGCAAATCGGTACGAAGAGATAAGTCATAAAGACCCATTGACGGGTATTGGAAACCGGCGCCAGTTCGATTTGAGTTTAGCTGGGTTGGTATCTAAAGCACTCCTCGAAAAAACGCCGCTCTCTCTTTTTGTGGTGGATATCGATCACTTTAAGCGTGTTAATGACCAATACGGCCATGAAGCGGGGGATGAGTGCTTAAAATATACTGCAGCGTTACTTTCCCATGAAATTAGAGACTCTCATGATGTCCTATGTCGCTATGGAGGAGAAGAGTTCGTTATTATTATGACAGAGACTGCAGAGAGTGCGGCCTTGTTAATTGCTGATCGTATTTGTCGTTCTTTTCATGGTTCCTCATGCGAATTTGAATCTCAGAACATACAGCTAACGGTCAGTGTTGGGGTTAGTACGTGTGATTTGCTTCATCCGGTGTCTGATATGGAGTTGTTTAGGCTTGCGGATAAGTCTCTTTATGAAGCAAAGCAAACAGGGCGAAACAAATATATTCACAGTAGCTCGCTTGATGAATAATATAAAAATATCATCGTATGGGATTAATGCTATAGCTGGTACGGTCTAGTCCTGGCCCCATATTTTTCTTGTATTATAAGATTTTTCGACTGGTCTAATCTATTTCAGTATTTCAGTATTTCAGTATTTCAGTATTTCAGTATTTCAGTATTTCAGTATTTCAGTATTTCAGTATTTCAGTATTTCGCTCTGTTGATTATAGCTTCTCGTAATGAGGTGACTATGTGCTCATAGTAAATACACTGTTAATAAAATTGCTTGGCCTGATTTTCTCTAGCCGTTAGTTGTTGTTTTCGGCCCATAAAAAAGCCCCGCTCAAACGGCGGGGCTTCCGTACTCATACCGAATGTTAGGGATTTATTGAACCGATAGCTGTGTGTGTGGCGCTTCGCCACATTGGTAGCTGTCGGGTGAGGATGCATCTCCTTTTCCGTTAAACAGTGATACTTGTGGGTAAGCGCATGATGGGCGCGTCCACACGGGTTTCTTGTCTTTATCAAACTTAGTCAGCAATACTGTCTCTGGTGCGGTATCGCGCTCAACCCAGTTTTCCAATGTGGTAAGAAGATCAAACCCGCTTTGGGTCGCACCAGGGCCTTGGACTAGGCCACAGTGATCCATGCCTGGGAACAAGAAGAAGCGAGCAAATTCTTGGGTTTTTTCAATGCCACCAAAACGATTTACCATACGCTCGTAGTAGTCGATAGACATATCGGGTGGGATGATCATATCGCCCCAACCGTGCCATAAAAGAAACTTACCGCCACGCTCTTTGAATTTTGCAAGATCTGGATTGTCAGCATTATAAATGTTGCTCATGTAATCCAGTTTTTCGGGGTGTTTGTCAAAATCATATGTGGTAGGTGAAATTTTATCACCAGGATCATTTTCAAATGCCATATAGCTTAGGAAGTTTTGGTTAAGTGCTGACATTAATCCTTTTGCTTTTAGCGCGACTTTTTTATTCATCGCTTTCTTATCTTTAGGGCTAGCAGTGAACCACACTTTCCAGAAATGCTCCGCGCCGATGGGCACTGCGCCGGCGAACAGGGCATCGCCTTTGCTGTTTGTTGGACGGGAGTATAGTTTTTCTAGCGCAGATACCTGGGGTGCGGTTAGACAAGCCTCAGCCTGACCATTTTCACAAAGTAACTGCTGTGGGCGAAAGTTACACGCACGAGGATCGTCGATTAAGCCGTCTACTACGCCATCTTTTCCATCACACTCGTCGTATATATGGTTCTCTACTATCGAGAGATCATGGGCGGAAATAACTTCGTTACCATTCTTGTCTGTATTGTGTTGAACCATCCACGCAAAGTAGGTTGCTACTAAGCTTGTGTAGTTAAGTGCAGGTGCGCCGCTGATAATACCGTCAAAATCTTCTGGGTACTTAGACGCTTCCATTGCACCCATTCTGCCGCCTGTTGAACAACCAGCAAAATATGAGAGGTCTGGTTTGTTACCGTAATATTCGTCGATAGCGAGCTTGGTAAGGTTGGCAGTTTTATGTACCGCGCGGTGGCCCCAGTTGTGCTCAGCATCACGATTGTTATGTGCCCAAGAGCCATCAACTTTCGAGGCCGCTTCGTGGCCAGAGTCCATGGTTGAAACGGCATAGTTACGTTTAAGACCGTAGTTTATAGAATTGATAAAGCCTGGTGTGTCACTACCCACCGCGCCACAAAATGCGCCGCAGCCAGCCATGTAAAACTTGCCGTTCCAGTTTTCGACTGGTAGGCGCATTTCGAATCCTATTTGGGGCTGAATCGTTCCGGTCACACGACAATACGAGGGAAGGTCACCTTTGGCCGCTACCATTTCGGTAGAACTAATCGAGACCTCTTTGGTAGCCAATTTATCTATGTCATCACATGTGGTCTTGCTGGATGCAAAACTCGGGATGCTCACAGAAGTGGCTAATAAGAACAAAGCTGAGACGGTTAATTTATTCATAATCAAATACTATCGAAATTTAAAAGGTTAATACTTAGTCGAATAAGGAGGCTTTAAGCGCCAGAAATTCCTTAAATTCATTATAGCGACTTAAAAAACTTCTTTTTGACTACATTAAAAACACTTTGTTTTAGAAAATGGAATATCCCTGTGATTTTGATATAACTCTATGTTCTATATGATTGGATCGTTGGGGGGAGGAAGTATTTATAACCAAAATAGGTGTTGATGTGACTATCTCGCTTTAAAAACCGGGATTTGGTTATAAAGCGTTATAAGGGCAATTTAGGCGAAATGGGGGAGCAAGTACTGCCTATAGCTGCGAGATTGCGAGTTGTAACTGCGTAATATGATAACTGTATAAGCATCGGGGTTCGTGTTGGTTTTCTATATATTCATGTGAGTACGACAGCTTCCGATATTAAGGAATCCTTTATGCCCCAAGCGCTGTATAATTTCGGTTTTTACTACGGTCTGAAATCCTTCTGTGGGGCCGTACTAACTACTATTATCTTGGATTAGGAACGAATAAATGACCGCACGCCTTTTTGGCTGTTTTGTGGCGCTGAGTATTATGGTTAGGCTGGTTAATGCCGATGAGGTGAAGGTCGCAGTCGCGTCTAATTTTGCCGCGCCGATGAAAGCGATCGTAGCCGCGTTTGAGCAGACTACTGACCATCGCGTTAAGTTATCGTTTGGTTCGTCCGGTAAATTTTATGCCCAGATTAAAAACGGGGCGCCTTTCTCAGTCTTTTTTTCAGCAGACCAAGCTAAGCCGGTCGCGCTCGAAGCCCAGGGTATGACGGTAGCGGGCAGTCGTTTCACCTATGCCACTGGGCAGTTAGCGCTATGGTCGGCCAAGACTGGCTATATAGAAGAAGGAAGAGATATATTGGCCGGAGGCGAATATACGCGGATCGCCCTTGCTAACTCCCGTCTTGCCCCATACGGTGCTGCCGCTGTAGAAGTGTTGGATCACCTAGAATTAAAAGATAATACCCAAGCGAAATGGGTGCGCGGCGAAAATATCGCGCAAACTTACCAATTCGTGCGTACCGGGAATGCGGATTTAGGGTTTGTGGCATTTTCTCAAATTGTGGAAAGCGGACAAAAGGACAAGGGCGGATATTGGTTGATACCGAGCGAACTACATTCTCCCATTTTACAAGACGTCGTACTTATAAAAAGCGGCAGCAATAACAGAGCGGCGCATGCACTAATGAATTTTGTTCGCGACCAAACGGCCAGGGGTATTATTGAATCTTATGGCTACAAAATACCACCAAATTAAAAGTCAGGTATATAGATAAAGGTATGGGATTTTCAGAAGCGGATATCGCGGCCATTTGGCTAACCTTTCGTTTGGCGACAACGGTTACAGTGGTATTGCTTATTATCGGTACGCCTATCGCGTGGTGGCTTGCAACAACACAGTCGTGGTGGAAAGGGCCTGTGGGTGCCATCGTCGCGCTCCCATTGGTATTACCACCGACGGTATTAGGTTTTTATTTATTACTTGCGATGGGGCCGAACGGTTTTTTAGGTCAGCTCACTCAAAGCCTTGGCTTAGGCACATTGCCATTTACCTTCACCGGCTTGGTTATAGCCTCTGTATTCTATTCAATGCCTTTTGTAGTTCAGCCGATTCAAAACGCAATCGAATCGTTAGGCCGTCGGCCATTAGAAGTGGCGGCCACGTTAAGAGCAGGGCCTGTCGATCGTTTCTTTTCGGTTGTTTTACCCTTGGCTAAGCCCGGTTTTATTACTGCCGCTATTTTGGGTTTCGCGCATACGGTGGGGGAATTCGGCATTGTATTAATGATCGGCGGTAATATTCCAGGTGCAACGCAAGTTGTTTCTGTTCAAATTTACGATCATGTTGAATCCTTGGAATACACTCAGGCGCATATGTTGTCTGGCATGTTGGTGCTTTTCTCATTCTTGGTATTGTTGGCAATTTATAGTTTTCAACATAAGCGTGCGCCACTCGGTATGCGTTTCGGGGGTAGATTTTGAGTTTTAACGGGGAGGGCAGTATACGAGCGAGCTTTAATTTAGCTTACCCTTCCACGGGTAAGGCGGCGCACAATAATACCTTTATGCTCGATATAGATTTAACCTTGCCCGGTGTTGGTGTAACGGCGATTTTTGGTCACTCCGGTTCGGGTAAAACTACGTTGCTTCGTTGTGTTGCTGGTTTAGAAAAGACTGACCACGGTAATCTTTGCATTAATGGCGATGTTTGGCAAAACGCAGATACCTTTCTCCCTACTCATAAACGCCCGCTTGGTTATGTATTCCAAGAGCCGAGTTTATTTCCACATTTAACAGTACTCGGTAATTTAAATTATGCTATTAAGCGTGCTGATGCAGTGTTTAACTCAGCATTATATGACCGCGTTATCAGCATTATGGGCATAGAAGCGTTGTTGACGCGGAGTCCAGATCAGTTGTCGGGCGGGGAACGTCAGCGAGTAGCGATCGCCCGTGCGTTATTAATTCAGCCGCGACTTTTATTGATGGATGAACCCTTGGCATCATTAGACGCCGCTCGTAAACAGGAAATATTGCCTTACCTAGAGCGTTTGCGCACGGAGTTCGAAGTGCCCGTTTTATATGTGACTCACGCGATGGGTGAAGTGGCAAGACTTGCTGATCATGTGGTGGTATTGAAGGAAGGGCAGGTGCGCACCCACGGGGAATTGACGGATGTGTTTTCTCGTATTGATTTACCCCTTGGGTTTGGAAGTGAGACCGGCGTTGTATTGCAAGGCAAGGTGGTCGAACGCGATGCTAAGTGGCACTTAATGCGCGTCGCATTTGCTGGTGGCGAACTTTGGGTGCGTGACGATGATGATGCACTTAATCACGATGTAA
Source organism: Agarilytica sp. (assembly GCA_045430345.1). GTDB lineage: Bacteria > Pseudomonadota > Gammaproteobacteria > Pseudomonadales > Cellvibrionaceae > Agarilytica. The sequence goes on from JAILXT010000001.1 coordinate 695,108, forward strand.
GAGTGCGGGTGTTAGCGAAGGACGTCAGCCTCGCCTTATCCTCCCACGATGACAGCAGTATTCTTAATCGACTTCCCGTGGAAGTTGCAGAGATATCTCAAGACTCTGATGAGTCGATGTTACTCATTCGATTGAAAGCGGGGGCGTCATACCTTATTGCAAGGCTAACGCAAAAATCAGTCAGTCATCTAAAACTTGAGCCTGGTATGCATATTTGGGCGCAGGTAAAATCTGTGGCGCTTGTGCGATAGCGGGGCGCTTCAATTTTAATATATTTTGGTCCCTAATTATTTCCAATCATAGATCCGCTCTGTTTCTTTCTAACCCTGCTTGAACGCACGATATTTGATAATTAGCCCAATTATGTCGTGGTCGCAGGAGGTGGCTTCAAGCGCATCGTCCAAAGATGACCTCTGAGGAAGATGGATATCAAATTTTCGCTGTAAAATTTCTATCACTTGAGCATCATTATTTGGGTCAATGTCAGTGCCAGAAAAAATGTCTATCCGTTGTTTAATAAACTCTCTGTTCAAGTATTCGTTCTCTTTTAACTTCTTGTATCTATATCGACGACTAAAACGGCGTATTTATTGGCGTTATTTAACTTCGTTTTCTTCAATATCCAGTCAGCACCATACCGAGAAAGGCGAATGATTCAATCTGCATTGTATGCTCGATTGCATCTTAGCTCAAAATGGAACCTTTAACCTATTTTTTTTGCTTTTTTGCTTTTTTGCTTTTCGGTATTTCATTGCTATCCCGTTGTCCTCGCCGGGGTAGGCAATACACGTTTAAACTCAGTGCCCTTTTAAGGTAAATGATGGTGCACTGATAGGGCTTGAGTTTGATATGCCCAATCGTCGTTACGAGAGCCTAAGGCATGAGTAATATAGTTGGGCGTTTGATTCACGTTCTCAGTGAGTTTGGGCATACATGTTGTGACCTTACCGGGGGCGTGTCCTATTGGCTCTGCAACTTAATACTTGTATAGGCAGCCTCTAGTCGCCGCAGAACTTCATCGGCTCTGTGTGTCTTTTTTGAAACCACAATCCTTCGTTCGAACGCATACACTTCATTAGAAAATAGCTCAGGCACCTCCATATTTTTTTTCGCAAGAGATACAGGGAGTTTGTAATCTAACAAATAATCCACCGGTCGATTTAATAGCATAAGAAGTGCTTGTTTGTGGGAAAAGGCAGATTCATAAATAATTTTGTTTTTCGGGTCATGTATGTACTCAAACCAGTCACCATAGCTGTAACCATGTAAAATAATAATATGTTTGCCGTCGAGATCTTTCTTCGATCGAATGGGCGGCATAGGGTTTTTGGAATACGCTCTTAAATGGATGCTTCCAACCGGTATTGATGAGGTTATTGTTCCGTCCGCAAAATTTTCCAGTGTTGGGAGTCCGATCCAAAAGTCGGCATCCCCCCTAACGATGGTTTCAGCGAGTCGTTTTGCGGGGTAGGAGCGAAAAGTTATCGTGTATCCTGCTCTAGCAGCAAGATCTCGTGCTAATTCGGTTATGCTTCCGCGAGCAGTACCGTCTTCATCAGTGAAATTAAAGGGAGGAAATTCAATATAGGCCATTCGAAGTGGTTGAGACGGGTACGAAACCATCGAGTAAAGAGGAATAGCAAATAACAAAAATCGAAGATAACGCACAAGTAAATCCGATGGGGATGATTTTAATAGTAGCAGTGAATGGAAAGGCACGTCAGATTAGTTTCTTATAACATAGGTCATTTGTTGAGATATCAGGGTTCTTGGATAACCCATTTTATGATCATTTCTGTCTATTCTTTTATCTAAGAACACCTAATTGGCTATGTTTACTTTCGCTAAAAATAGAAGACCCGGTATTACTCCAAAATCTTTTGTATAAAATAAGTCAACTGTTGGGGTGAGTTAAACGCAACAGACCGTAACATTTAGTCGCTTGACCAAAAAACGGCCCACAATCAATATCCCCTCATACAAACTATAGGTGCTGAGTGATTTCAGCGCTTAGTCGTGAAGGTAAGGGCCGTTGATTATGTTGGTATGCAATGACAGTGATTTGAGTGTTAACAGCAAGATCGAGATTGCTTTGACGAGTGTTGAACGGGGTAGTGATAAGGTGACTGATGTTAGCATGAGTGACCCAGAAGGATTTCCTTATAAAACAAAATTGATTCTAGATCAAATTAAAGCGTTGCCATGTATAACGGGTTTCGAACCCCGGCAAATACGAAAAATGAAATCCGATAGCGGATACCCCTATGATCATAATCGAAATACGGGTGTAAGAAAAAAGGATTTTCTTATCCCTGGGCCTCATTCAAAATTACCTGCACGTCTTTATTGTCCTCGCTTAGGAGGAAAGAACAAGCAAAAAATTGGTGCGTTGGTTTACTTTCATGGCGGAGGTTTCGCTCTTGGCGATATAGACGCCTACGATGGTGTTGCTGCCCAGTTGGCCGAGCAATCAGGCTTGGCTGTGATTTCTGTCGAATATAGATTAGCCCCTGAAACACCTTTCCCTGGCGGGCTATTAGATGCGCAACATGCCTTTAATTGGTTATATGCGAATGCAGATAAGTTTAACATCGATCAAAAAATAATGGCCATCGGCGGAGATAGTGCCGGCGCTAACCTTGCAACGGTAACGTGTGTTTTAAACCGAGATCAAAACCTTCCTTCTCCTGCTTTTCAGATGTTAATTTACCCCTGCACCAGTGGGAACAGTTCATCGAAAAGCCGTGAGTTATTAATTGATGCCCCAATAATACCTCGTCGTGTATTGGCCTGGATGCATGATCTATACATCACAAAAGAACACGCCAATGATCCCCGTTTTAATGTGCTAGCGACGGCTGATTTGAGCCGATTACCTCCCGCATTTATTATGACCGCGGGATTTGATCCTCTACGTGATGAAGGGGAAGCCTACGCAAATAGGCTGAGGGATAGTGGCGTTGCCGTGCGATATTCCTGTTATACGAATATGTTTCATGGCTTCTATAACTTTGGTGTATTTCCTGAAAGCCGACTAGCGATTAACGAATCAGCTGAAGTGCTGGCAAAGGTACTTCGATACTAGATGTTTTATTTGTGTGACTATTTGCGTGAAAATTTTAATTCGTTAATAACGCCGAGAATGGTTGGCCAGTTTTTCTAGTCCATAAAAATAACTTTAGATAGGGTAATATCGTGTTGCTTGTCCTTCCCTTACAGCCCGGATGAATAGAATGAATTCATTTGTATTTAGTACTGCAAAATCACTCATTAGCGAAGTCGGAGGAATACGTGATTTGGCAAATATTTGTATCAATCTCGGTGTCACAAATCCGCTTATCATTACAGACCCAGGTATTGTTTCATTGGGCTTACATAAATCTGCGACTAAGAGTCTTCGTTTGGCGAATATTACATATGGTCTTTTTAGTGATGTCTGCGCAGACCCAGATGAAGTTGTAGTGAACGCTGCCCGTAAGTACGCTGTCGAAACCCACGTGGATGGCATTGTCGGTTTGGGGGGCGGGAGCTCAATGGATGTCGCAAAACTTGTAGCGGTATTGGCAAAAGGAAATCAATCACTTAACGATATTTATGGTGTCGATAACATCAAAAATGACCGTCTTCCGTTGATACTTGTGCCGACTACGGCCGGTACGGGTTCAGAAGTAACACCTGTTTCCATCGTGACCGTAAGTGAGCAGGAAAAAAAGGGCGTCGTATCACCGATTCTCATACCGGATGTTGCGTTATTGGATGCCGGGTTGACTGTGGGTTTACCGCCCTACGTTACGGCGGCAACCGGTATAGATGCCATGGTCCACGCGATTGAAGCGTACACCAGTATCCACAAAAAAAATCCATACTCGGATATGCTCGCTCGCGAGGCATTAAAACTTTTATCCCGAAATATCCACACAGCAGTTCATCACGGAAGTGACTTAAACGCGCGCAATGCGATGTTGTACGGTGCCATGTTGGCAGGGCAGGCGTTTGCTAATGCGCCTGTTGCGGCTGTACATGCCTTAGCTTATCCCTTAGGCAGCTATTACCATATCCCTCACGGGTTAAGTAATTCACTTGTACTTCCCCACGTCATGAGATTCAACTCAGACGTGGCCTCAGATCTATACGCAGAATTGATGCCGTGCATATTGCGCGATAGTGACAGTTTAAACGGGACAAATGTGGAGAAAACAAACATCCTTATTGAATACCTTGTTGACCTTATTCATTCTCTGGGCTTACCTTCGACATTAGAAAGCCTTAACGTTGAAGCACACAAACTTCCTATGCTAGCTGAAGCCTCGATGCGACAAGAGCGCCTACTGATTAATAATCCAAAAAAAATGCAGGTATCCGATGCTCTGAAAATTTACCAAGCTGCATTTTGAAAAATTGACTAGCCCTGTGAGCAAGGAGCCATCTTTGAATGGTTTTCCAGAATAAACCTAGGTTTTTAAAACGTTTCTGGAGGCCACTTCTGCCTCTTAAAACAGACATTTTAAATCACCAGACCTATTTGAGATATTTATGTTGACGCTACAAGACACGAGCTTACTTCGCTTTCAAAATTATATTGGAGGCCAATGGATGGACGCAGAGTCAGGAGAAACGTTAAACGTTTATAACCCCGCCACAGGAGAAGTAATCGCAACAGTTACCAATGCCAGCATAAACGACACGCGAGCGGCGATTATCTCAGCTGAAATGGCTATGAAAGATTGGCAACAGCGTACAGCAAAAGATCGTGGCCATATTTTGAGACGCTGGTTTGATTTAATCATGGAGAACATAGAAGACCTGGCAAAAATCATGACCGCGGAACAGGGTAAACCCTTAACGGAGTCACGTTACGAAGTGGCTTACGGTGCATCGTTTATTGAGTGGTTTGCAGAAGAGGGCAAGCGTATTTATGGCGATGTTATCCCCAGTCATGGCCAAGACAAGCGTATTATTACCATTAAACAAGCCGTTGGTGTCGTTGCAGCGATCACACCATGGAACTTTCCTAATGCCATGATCACCCGTAAAGCAGGGCCTGCGTTGGCCGCGGGCTGTACCATTGTAATAAAGCCTGCCAGCGAAACACCGTTATCTGCTTTAGCTATTGCCGAATTGAGTCGTCGCGCAGGTTTGCCTGATGGTGTTTTAAATGTCGTCGTGGGAATTGATTCAAACAGTATCGGCCAGGAATTAACGACACACCCTAGTATCCGGAAAGTCACATTCACGGGCTCAACGCGGGTGGGAAAAATACTGATGCAACAATGTGCAAGTACGGTAAAGAAAACTTCGATGGAATTAGGCGGTAACGCGCCTTTTATTGTTTTTGATGATGCTGACATTGATGCCGCCGTCGCGGGCGCGATCGCATCAAAGTTTCGAAATGCAGGGCAAACCTGCGTCTGTGCGAATCGTATTTTAGTGCAAGCCGGCGTGTACGACATTTTTGCAGAAAAGTTTTCCGCAGCCGTAAACCGGTTAACGTTAGGTGATGGCATGAACGATGAGGTGACAATAGGGCCATTGATAGACGAAAAAGCGCTTGCGAACGTAGATAGCTTAGTCTGCGATGCGCTGGATGACGGCGCAAAGGCTATTGTGGGTGGGAAGTCCTCGTCATTGGGAGGTACATTTTACGAACCCACTGTACTTATCGGTGCTAAGGATACGATGCGCGTATTCAAAGAAGAAATTTTTGGGCCAATTGCACCGCTTTTTGCGTTCAAAACGGACGATGAAGCCATTACGATGGCCAATAACACAGAGGCCGGTTTAGCGGCTTACATGTATACCCAAGATATTAATCGGTTTTGGCGTGTCTCAGAGGCGCTAGAATATGGCATTGTGGGAGTCAATGAAGGGGTTATTTCCACTGAGGTCGCACCCTTTGGGGGTATGAAGGAATCAGGAACGGGGAGAGAGGGGTCGAAATATGGTATCGAAGATTATCTCGAACTAAAATACATCTGCGTAGGTGGCTTACCCAATTAAAACAAGGTCGGTTAGATAAAAGACTCTGTAAGAGGTTAGTAATCCGTCTATAATCATTGCTGACGCCAAAAAAACAACGGACAGATGCATGTCGGTCATTCAGGTCCTAACACGATGAAAGGTCGTTACCCACCGCTTAATACACTCCTCGTCTTTTTGGTCGCATCAAGGACGAAAAGTTTTACCCGTGCCGCAGAGACATTGTTTGTGACACGCTCAGCCGTCAGTCGACAAATTAAGAGCCTAGAAGAATTTTTGGGAAAATCATTATTTAACCGCGACAAAACGCATCTGACGCTAACAGAAGAGGGCTCTCAGTATGCAAACGCGCTGTCGCTCATTTTTGCTGATTTAAAAGTTTCAACCGATCAGGTTATGGGGCTAAGCAATCAAAGCGAAATGATATTAAATCTATCGGCCACTATAAATGCAACTTGGTTAATGGCGCGTTTGCCTGGATTTGAAAAAAAACATCCAGAGACCACCGTAAATTTTATAACGAATAGCTGTGATACAGGAAAAGAACCTGTCGACTTCAGCAGCGAGCAGTTAGATGCGGCCATACGTTTAGGTCGCGGGCAATGGGAAAATTGTCACATTGACAAATTATTCGATGTTTTCGTTCAACCTTGTGCAGCACCAAGCCTTATCGAGCATCATTCTTTTCAAGAAACTCCTTTGCTAGATGAATATAACTGGCTCCATTATAGTCACCTTCCAGATTTGTGGGCGCAATGGGCAACATCTGCAGGCATGCCAGGATTAAAAACCAAGAAAAAAAACATCGTTCTAGATAATGTCGCGGTAGCGACACAAGCAGCAGTGGATGGATTGGGAATTTTACCGCTGTACCGGACGCTATCAAAACATTTATTAGCTGATAATCGAGTTATGCCGGCACATGATCATCTAATGAAAAAAACCGAGTCTTATTATTTTCTGTGTCCGTTGAATTACGAAAATAAATTGCCTGTAAAAACATTTAGAGATTGGATCGTTTTCGAGGCAGAGCAGTTCGTTCAACCTTAGACGTTTTTGTGGAGGCATATGCGGATGTATAGATGCTTGTTCGTTGTATAGATATTGCAGAACGCCTTCTCATGACGATAAAAAATACTCGTTTATCGATTGATATTGATCAACCGAAAATTCAAGCTTGCAGGTCGAAAAATGTTCAGGGCCAATCATTTGCATAGCGTCGAATCGATGCTATGAATACGTGGTTGCTACCGGTTCAATAGTTCTTCATTGGTTGGGTATTGCTCTAGTAACTCAACGAGTTTAGTTGCGCCTTCTATAGGCGTAAGGTTAGTAAGCGCACGTCGTAACGTAATCACGTTTTGGAGGTCTTTTGGGTTTAGGAGAAGCTCTTCATGCCTTGTGCTGCTTTTTGCGATATCCACGGCGGGGAATATCCGCTGATTAGCAATCTCCCGCGATAACACAATCTCCATATTCCCTGTGCCCTTGAACTCTTCAAATATTACTTGGTCCATTCGGCTTCCGGTATCAACGAGCATTGTGGCTAAAATGGTAAGCGAGCCACCGTTCTCAATTTTGCGAGCAGCGCCGAACATTTTACGAGGTATTTCCAATGCTCTGGCGTCAACACCGCCGGACATTGTTCGCCCGCTGCTTTTTCTTTCGGCATTATGTACACGCGAAAGCCTCGTGAGTGAATCAATAACAATCATCACGTTTTGTTCTTCGCCAGCCTCGCTGCGAGCGGTGTTAAGAAGCTTATTGGCCACACGAACGTGTTGCTCATAGCTGTCGTCTGACGACGAAGCATGAACTTCTGCTGGCACGCTTCGTTTAAAATCCGTCACTTCTTCAGGCCGCTCATCAATGAGTAGGGCGTATAGTTTTATTTCTGGATAAGCTTCGCCCACGGCTTGGCAAATCTGTTTCAAGAGGGTGGTTTTCCCTGAGCCAGGTGGGGCGACGATCAAGCCGCGTTGGCCCATGCCGATTGGTGTGATCAAATCCATCGCGCGCATTGCGAGTTTCTGGGAACCTTGTGCTAAGCGAATGCAGGGTGTGGGGTTAATCGCTATGCCGTTCAGAAAACGTTTTTGGGGGTCGTCATTAGTGTCGTCCCTGACCACGTGGTCTACTTTTTTCGGCGGCTTATTTCTTTTGCCTTTTAAGCTTAGTATTTTTCTCGTCATGGTATTAACGCGTAGCTCTGGAGAGGTATGTTTTCTTTCGTTTTTATACCGGTTTAAGGTTTCATAAACCGATTCACACAATATCTTCCATAAAATCGAGCATTGCCTGTTGGCGAATGGTCTTGCGGTGCCTGGCCCATAGTTCTCGTATTTTATCTTGGTTACATTGCTTTCTATCTACCAGTACGCGTGTGTTTAGTTCGCCGACTTTTTCTGTGGTCGGGCACTTGGTGAAGACGACTTGGTTGCTGATTAAATCCATAAACGGGCCGGATTTACTGGTCGGCATAATAAATATAAGTTGCAAGCCCAATGATGAGGTTAAATAGTTAATCACCTCTCTTGAGCGGGTTTCGTCCATTTTAGAGAACGCTTCATCGACTAATACCATGCGGCAGTGTGAGTTGCCGTCCGCAAAACGAAATGCGGAGGTGATCGCCGCTGCACGAATAATGTAGGCGGGTGTTTCTAGCTGGCCGCCGGAGCCTGTGCCGTACTTACTTAACGCAATGCGCGCCTTGTTTAACGGTTCTTTGTAGATTTCGTAACGTCGGTAGTGTCGGTAATCGCTAATACGTTGCAGTTCTCGCAGTGCGAATTGCGCGTCCTTATCGAGCAGCATGCCCAATAGCTTGTCTCGGACTTCACAGGACTTTTCGCTGATATCGGCATCGAACAGCGTGCTACCATCTCCAAGATTGGGAATCTCAATGACTTCTTTAAAGAATTTCCAATACTCTTGGAATTCTGGCACCCATTCCCAGCCAAAGCTAAAACGCTCTTGGTCAGAGCCGAATACGTGTTGCTCCAGTTCTTTGTTTAAATCTTCTAGAATACGCTTACCATCGTTGATGGATTGAAAAATGGAATGGCATAGGTTAGTAACGAAGGCCGTATTAAAACTGTCTTTTAAGGCGGAAAGCTTTTCGTGTTTACCCACTAAGATGTTGTTTTTCAGGCTGTTGTGAATGCCCGATATTTGTTGGGATACGGCGACAATGTGTTTAAAGTGCTGCGCGTCGTTCTTTTCAGCGTTACCGGTGAAATAGACGAGGTTGTTATGCGCGTTACTGGTCTGGTTATAGGCCATAATCGTCTCGTAGAGTTGACGATCCACTTTATCCATACGGGCGATGCAATCTATATTCTCTGAGGTAAAGTTGAAGTCGGCACTTGCGGCGGCGGCACGTGTATCGGCTTCACTTAAGGCCGTATCGTAATCAAACCCAGGGAATAGTTTGCCGGCGTCGGTTACGGCATTTTCTTTCTGTTCCTGATCGGCCTGTAGCGCTTCTTGTTCTTTTGTCAGTTTGTTGATTGTATTTTCGTAGGTTTTTATTTTGCTGATGAAGGCGCCGCGAGATTCACTTAATGTTTTCGCTTCAGTATCGACCGCAGAATATTCTTCTTTCAGTGTTGAAAGCTGGGTTTCTAGGGCTTCAAAATCGGTAAGGTCCAAATTGCCGAGTTGAGTCTCCGCCATTTGCAGCTGACGATATTGCGTCAACATATCGTTGATAATATCACTGCACTGAATAGGTTGAATCTGGTTGGCGAGCGTATGAATGCGTTCTATTTGTCGGTAGCTGGCTTCTGATTCATGGCTTTGCGCGAGTAGCTTCTCATGTTCATCTTGTTTTGCGAGCAATGCGCGTTCACGTGCGCCTTGGCCGAACACCAAATTGGTGTCGCTGACGTCACAACGGAACATGCTGTAGTTGCCTGAACCGAGCCCCGCTGCGGTAATGCCCCGTGCGGTGCGCTTAAGTTGTTCTTCGTCATCAACACGAATAACCGAACCATAGGAGGCTTTTACATAGTATTCAGCAATCTTGTGTTCAAACTCCATCACGTCAAAAATGGAGCCTTGGGGGAGAGCGGTTTTAGCCGCGTCGCGTTGTGCCTTCGCACCCTGAATAATACGTGCTGAGTTTCGATTCCCTTTTATACGCCTTACAATCCGAATGGCTTCTGCTTCGTGTTCTGGCTCGACAATAATAGAAAATCGTGCGCCGCCAATATACCCTTCGATGGCCATTTGCCATTTTGGGTCGATCACTTCAATGTAGTCACACAATACGGCGGGCTTTGCATCAGGGCATTGTTGATGTATCGCGCCGATGGCCGCTTCTATGTGAGGCGGGTAACTGACTTGGCGGTTTTCAAGTTGTTTAATTTCAAGTGTTTTTGCGTTGAGTTGTTGGTTTGCTTTCGCAAGTGTGTCTTTGCACTTTGTGGCACAGGAAAATAATTGGTCACGAATACTGACACCAAGCACTTCCCGCTCGGGGTTGTGTAACACATCGGCGAGCGTCCCGTGAATAGATTCTAAACCAATCACTTCATCGAACTGGTGTTCTAAGGCATCGATCCCCACCCAGTCTTTGGTGAGGAGCTGTTGCATGTTGAGGCCCGTGTCTTTTTTTCCTTCTACGACGCTTTGTAATTTCTTTCGAAACTCCCCTTTGTCCATCGCGGGTACGTCGACGCCAATGGAGTACTCTGCTAGCTTTTTGAGCAGTTGCGTAGCCGCTTGATGGTTGCGTTCAAATTGTTGGTCTTGTTCTAACAGGGGTTTTACAAGCTGGATAAGCTTTCCCTTACCCGTTTCAATATCTTTTTCGAGCTGATCTTTATCTTTTAGCGCTCCGATGCCTTGTCGTTGTGCTTCGAACTCCACAAGTTGTGAGTGGAGTAATTGTTTCTGTTCGTTAATTTTGATCAGTTGGCGATCGGTATCGTCAATTTGTTCTAGGTTGGTGTTTTGGCTATTTTTTTGTTTTAGGTATTCTTGCTGTTTTACTAGCAGTTGGCGAGATACTTCTGCATATTCGCCTACACAGTGAGATAACCAATCTTCTATGTATTGTTCGGCGAGGGATTGTGCCGAGTCTAAAGTGGTAATTGCATTTTTAATATGGCGAGTTTCTTCATCCATGCTGTGGATGGTTTTCATTAACTCGGAGACTTGCCGGATATCTTCGGAAAGGTCTTTTGGGTCGAGTATTTCCCGCGAGACGAATTCGGTAATGCTTTTTACGGGTTTATAGGCCATAAAGTTAGAAAACGTTCGGGCCGCGTGTTTTGCTTCTCGGTCGGATACGGCGCCTTTCTGGCCTTTAAATGCGCCGTATAAGCGGCGTAGATAGGGGCCTTTTTTATCGTATATTTCAACCGCGTCTTTGCCGAATTCTTTTGTTAAGTAATTCGCTATTTCAGTAATAGGAACAACGTATTTACCGCCTTTGTCTTCTCTTACAAAATGAGAGAGGGTGAGCTGTTGGTTTGGCAGGACTAAAAACAGTAGGTCGTCTTGCCGCGCTTGTTTTGGTGAGCTGGCGGTATCTAGCCGTGCGCGTACACACATAACGGCGGTGAAGGCTTCACCTTGCTCGCCTGTTGTCGGGTGAAATACCCCGGCCACATAACCGTCGGTTACCCGAGGGCGGGCATAGCTGCCGTCGTCGCACCCCAATACATACGAGGCGAGGGTGCGGACTTGTTTGCCGCCACGGCCACGCTGGGTGGTTTCATCTTGGCCTGGATTGTAGGTAAATAAATTCTCATGGGCGGCGGTCATTAATGACTGAATGCCGTCGGCGGCGGTGGTTTTACCTGAGCCGTTGCCGCCAGAAAATAAATTAATGGGGCCGAAGTCGAATTCTAAATGCGGAATGTTACCCCAGTTGACATATATCCCTTTTTTACAAAACATCTGCTGTCTCCGTGCTGATCGCTGCACCATCCTGTGGATATAAATGTTGGAGGACTTCGTCACTCACAAAACTGGTAATTGAGGGTTGAATGCTGATCCAGCCATCGCCGGATTCCATATCAGTTTCCTGATTAAAGTTTATGAGGCGTAATTGGCGGAGTCTTTTAAACAAGGTTTTGCGTTCACTTACATTATCGGGGAGAGCACGTTTTAGTAAATTGGTCAGCGATATCGTTAATCCTTCAAGGGGCAGCAATACACAGCCCTTGTCATCCACTTGGCCTTCCCGCAACGATTTTTCATATTCCACACGTAATGCCAAGATCACCGCGACTTCTTGTTGGGTAGGTTTTACTCGGAAGCCGCTGTTAAATGCGTTGTGTTCATCATCGGGAACACCTGCCACGGTGGCGCCGGGGGGGAATACGCGAATAAAACAGAATTTTTGATCGTGTAATATGCGAACTTTCAGTATGGATAAATAATCTTCAATAAGTTCTGCACATTGTACGTAACGGTCATAGAGTTTAGCTTCAACTAAGCTTTCATCTCGATTAATAACACCGTAATCGAGCAAGCGGATCATCAGTTCTGAAAACTCCTCATTGCTGATGTTGAGCTTGGCGAGCGCTTCTTTAATGACTGTTTCTAACATATGGGGTTTGCCTAATGCGACTTCGTTCGTGGTGTTTTATGCGTAAGTTTAGTGCTAACGATTTTGTGAGATAAGTTCAATCGAGAACTCGTCGTAGCTGTGGTAATACTCTGAATTGTTTACTGTGTTGCCGGTGGGTTCGACTTTAAACTGGAACTCGGAACTTAAGTTGTTGATTGCGCCGATTTCGATGACGTGGGCCATGGCGAGTAAATCCTTGGCGCCGTCTACAGGCAGTTCACGTGTGGATATACGTTGCCCTGCACGCAGAGCACTTAATACATATTCACGCACGCCCTTGCCGTTAATTAAGAATGCTTGGTCCAGGAGTTGCTGAATCATCAGTTCGCGTTGGGCGGTTTCATCCACCGTGTTATTTTCGCGTATGCTGCTGTCGACCCATTCCTTCTGTTTTCTTTCCTGTAACTTAATATGTTCTGGATCGACGTACTGAAGGCGCATCGTTGCCATTGAAATCGCAGCATGCTCCATACGCTCGTCGTATTCGCTTACGCATAAGTCGCTAAGTTCTTTGCATACATCGAGTAGGTCATTGTTCTGTTGGCTATTCATATAGCTAATTTGGCGAATAATGATATCCGCACGTTTGGTAAAACTGTGCAAAGCGCGGCGTAAGGCGGGCAGCATAATTTCCGCTGCATTACGCATATGTTTTTCGATCGCGTCGAGAATAAACCAGAGATAGGATTGGTCTTGCTGACACAAATCTGGCACGGTACGGCGCAGTTGCTTTTCCGTGTCCTGCTTAAAAGCCTTTTGTTTGCGGCGGATTTTAGCAATGGTTTTATTAATGTCTTCGCGGTGTTTTTCCACGCTATCGGCAGATAAACGAACGGAGATGTCCGGCTGGAAACGTTTTTCCATAAACTCGAAAAATTGATCGGATGCTTGTTGCACTAATTGCTGAGCTTCCACTTCGCGGACAAGCGCTCGTTTGCGCTCTTCTAGCTCCGAGATCACGTCGGTAAAGTCAGTGACAATGCGCTCTGAATACTCATAGGCATCGAGCAGGTCGTATACCTCGCCACGGCTGAGAAATGCCTCAAGGGCATTCAGCGTATTTCGGGTGTTGCGGTGACGTGTGCGCACTTGGGTGTTATCTGACTCGATAAGTGCAAGCGCAAAAATACGGCCCATTCGAGTAAAGGGGTAGGTCGATTGAAGGGTGGCGGGGTCGACTTGGCGTTCTAACCAGCCGCAGTCCAACAATAACTTTAATACCCAGTTGGCGTGTTCTCGATGGTTTTTAAAGCGCTGCTCTTGTTCTTCTTGATCGTCTTCGAGCACCAAATTTTTTGAGCGTGCGAGAGCCTCTTCAAGTATTTCGATGAGCTGATCGCGGTTGAGCGATTGACCATAATCCGCACTGGCGCTGTATTGCCTTTGATAGAGTAAGTACAAACATTGAACAACTTGCTCGCGATACTTGCTGGTAAGGGCTTTGAAGAAATGGAGGCGTTCGTCGGTAAAAAACATGGGCTAAGATTTTATTTCTGAGGGGGAGAGAATATAGAAGTTATGAGGGCGGAGCTAGCGTCATTTGGCATGGAAATACAGAAACTTTGACCTATTCAGACTGAGGCTTACGGTATTTGCTTTAACACGTCTGATAAAACTATAAAAACACTAATAGTTTCAGTGGGTTATGGTTTGTTGTTAATGTGAAATATGGTGCGTGTAGTTAGGGTAATTAATAGCACATAGGCTGCCCCATGATGTAAAATCCCTCGTTCATATATTCATTGGAATATGAATTCATATCTGCTTTTTGATGGGCTCTAATTTTAGGACGAACAACAATGCCGAAGGCTAGTGAAATAAAGAAGAATACCGCGATCGACTATAACGATAAAACGTACATCGTAAGGCAGATAGACCGCTCTGTGCCCCAGGGCCGTGCGGGCGGCAGTATCTTCAGGATGCGTATGTACGACGTGGTCTCTGGCGGGAAAATCGACGAGACCTTTAAAGACTCCGATATGCTGAACCTTGCCGATCTTATTCGCCGCCCGGCGATGTTCTCTTACGTGGATGGTGATGAGTATGTGTTCCTTAATACGGAAGATTACACGCCCTACAACCTAAATAAAGAAGCCATCGCGGATGAAATACTCTTTATTAATGAAAGCACCGAGGGTATTCAAGTCATTATCGTCAATGATGTGCCTGTAGCGCTGGATATGCCCACGACCGTTGAGCTGGAAGTGACGGAAACAGATCCATCCATCAAAGGCGCCTCCGCAACATCACGAACAAAGCCTGCTGTGCTTTCAACGGGTGTGACTGTGCAGGTCCCCGAGCATATTTCTACGGGTGATAAAATCAAAGTGAACGTGGAAGAGCGTAAATTTACGGGCCGTGCGGACAAGTAAGCCCGAATCTCAGTAAACGTCTGGGGCTTTGAACTCATAGCCCCAGCTGCTATCTTACATAATGTGAGCAGTTATCATTCATAGTGTAATGCGCCCAAACGATTGGGCTCTAGGTGAAGCGTCTACAGTGCAGCGTTTTCGTAAGGTCAAAAACACCCGTACCTGGGTGTTATTCATGCTTCTGGCTTATGTAAGCCAGCTGTTTGGCCTCAGTGCGCACGCCAGCATGATGGTGGATTCCGGGCCGCATTCCTCTAAAGAAGAAATGACACACATCAGCGCCGAAGCCTCATTGCCGTGTCACGGTGATGGCGAAAACATGGTCATGCTTCACGTCCCGTTTCACAGCCCAGGCCATTCGGATAGCATAGATACACAAAGCTCAGAGACACAAAACTCAGAGACACAAAACACTCCACAAAGCTGTTGCGAAGCGGATTGCTCAATGATCGATTGCCATACCGGCAGTGCGGCGTTGGCGTCTTATCAGGTATTGGTGTTTTTACCGACTCAGGTGATTAATACGGTTGCTAAACCCGCGCTTCGCTCTATCTCTATTCCTTCTCTTTATCGTCCCCCCATACTCGGCTAACACGGGATTAATCCGTTTGTAAGACGGCTGTTTAGGCGAGGGGTATCCCTTCACATATTGTTTCTGGTGCTGATAAATAGCACCGAATAGGGGGCCGCAGTGGCATCTTCAACTCAATCAAAGATTACGATTTATTCTATTTTATTCGGGGTCGTTTTAGGCGCTAGTGTGCTTGGCGTGCTGTTATATATCTTCGGGCCACAAGCGACGCATCGCGAGGAAATCGTGAGTGACAATACGCCTCTCTATTGGGTAGCCCCGATGGATGATAACTATCGTCGAGACAAACCGGGTAAATCCCCGATGGGGATGGATTTAGTTCCGGTATATAAAAAGACGAATAATTCCCATGAGGGTGAAACGGACGGCTTTTTTATTGCACCCGACGTCGTTAATAATTTGGGTGTTCGTACGAAAGTGGCCGAAAGAAAACCCCTTAAAAATACGATAGTGACCGTGGGTTATGTGCAGTACGACGAAGATAAACTTATTCATATTCACTCCCGTGTTTCGGGCTGGGTGGAAAAGCTGTATGTCACCTCCACAGGGAACCCAGTTAAAAAGGGCGAGCCGCTGTATACCTTATATTCGCCCGAGCTGGTTAATGCGCAAGAAGAGTTTATTCTTGCGCTAAACCGAAATAATGCCCGTTTTGTGGAGTTGGCTGAGAACCGCTTACGTGTGCTTAAAATCTCCGATCGTTTTATTGAATCATTAAAACGGGATCGCGTGGTTAAACAGACCGTGCCATTTTTTGCGCCACAAAGTGGTGTGGTCGGTATGCTGAATATACGAGAAGGTTTTTTTGTTGAGCCGGACCTCACCATGTTAAGTATTGGGTCCTTGGATCAAGTCTGGGTGGAGGCCGAAATATTCGAGCGACAAACTTCCCTTGTTAACACGGGCGACCCCGTAACGATGACCTTAGATTACCTACCCGGTAAAACATGGTCGGGACATGTCGATTACATTTACCCTGCATTAGACAGTAAAACCCGCACCCTGCGTATTCGTTTGCGATTTGATAACAAACACGGTGACCTAAAACCGAACATGTTTGCACAGGTGGTGGTAGAACCAAAAAGTTCAGAGGCTCTATTGGTTATTCCCCACGAAGCCCTTATTCGCACAGGCAAGCATGACCGCGTGGTACTTGCCTTGGGCGACGGATATTTTAAATCTGTTGAGGTAATGGCTGGGCGCTTCGGTGCAAAGTACGTTGAAATATTGAAGGGGCTGAGTGAGGGCGATCGCATTGTGACGTCAGCACAATTTTTACTGGACTCTGAATCAAGTAAAACATTCGGTGTTGCGCGGATGCATCACGATATCGATGACGCTAGCGATATGGATCACATAGAAAGCCACGAACTAGGCGAGTAGGGGGCGACTATGATTGAATCAATTATTCGATGGTCCATTTCAAATCGCTTTCTTGTGTTGTTAGCGACATTAATACTCGTTGGGCTCGGGGTGTTTTCCGTAAAACATACGCCTGTTGATGCTATTCCGGATTTGTCGGATGTTCAGGTTATTATAAAAACCTCCTATGCAGGTCAAGCCCCACAAGTTGTGGAGGATCAAGTCACTTATCCGCTGAGCACGGCTATGCTCTCAGTTCCTGGCGCAACCACGGTGCGAGGGTATTCTTTTTTTGGTGATTCCTACGTTTACATCATCTTTGAAGAGGGTACAGATGTGTATTGGGCGCGCAGCCGGGTGCTGGAATATTTAAGTCAGGCGGCGTCATCCCTACCCGCTGCTGCAAAACCACAACTCGGGCCGGATGCAACGGGTGTTGGGTGGGTGTACCTCTATTCGCTCGTGGATAAAACAGGTCAGCACGATATCAGTGAGTTACGCAGTTTGCAGGATTGGTTCTTAAAGTACGAATTGCAAACGGTGCCTGGTGTTAGTGAAGTTGTTGCCGTGGGCGGTATGGTCAAGCAATATCAAATTACCGTAAACCCCGAAAAGCTGAGGGCATACGGTATACCGCTATCCCACATTCAAACCGCCGTAAAACACGCAAACCAAGAAGTCGGCGCTTCGGTAATCGAAATGGCTGAAGCTGAGTATATGGTGCGCGCGAGCGGCTATTTAAAAAGCGTTGAGGATATTCAGAATATTCCCCTTGGTGTAAACGAAAATGGCACGCCACTTTTATTGTCGGATGTTGCGCAGGTTGGCATAGGCCCGCAAATGCGTCGTGGTATTGCTGAGCTAAATGGGGAGGGTGAAGCGGTTGGTGGTTTGGTGGTCATGCGGTCGGGGGAAAATGCGCAAACCACAATTGATGGTGTAAAAACGAAGCTGGAACAATTGAAGCAAGGCTTACCCAAGGGTGTGGAGATTGTAACGGTATACGATCGATCATCTCTAATTCAGAGCGCAATTAAAAATTTGTGGACCAAACTTGTCGAGGAGTTCATCGTTGTCGCGCTGGTCTGTTTTATCTTTCTGTTTCATGTGCGCTCGTCTCTCGTTGCCATCATTACCTTGCCAGTCGGTATTCTAACCGCCTTCGTGGTTATGCATTTACAAGGGATTAATGCCAATATTATGTCCTTGGGCGGGATAGCGATTGCCATTGGGGCAATGATCGATGGCGCTATCGTCATGATAGAAAATATGCACAAGCATATGGAAAACCCACGTTCCGAACAGGATACGCATTGGCACGTTGTGGCAAAGTCAGCAACTGAAGTCGGGCCAGCGATATTTTTCAGTTTATTAATTATTACGGTCAGTTTTATTCCTGTTTTTACCTTAGAGGCACAAGAGGGGCGAATGTTTCGCCCGTTGGCCTTCACAAAAACCTATGCAATGGCCGCATCGGCAGCGCTTGTCATTACATTGGTGCCAGTTTTAATTGGCTTGTTTATTCGTGGTCGCGTTCATGCTGAACATAAAAACCCGGTTAACAGAATTATTGGCAGTGCATACAATTGCCTATTGAGTAGAGTGCTTGATTATCCAAAGGTGACTGTTGCCGCGGCAGCAGTGCTTTTGCTAAGTGTTTTATGGCCGTTAACTAAAACGGGCAGTGAATTTATTCCTGATCTTGATGAGGGTGATTTAATGTATATGCCCATCACACATCCGGGTATTTCGATCGGTAAAGCACGTGAGCTGCTTCAGCAAACCGACAAGTTAATCGCGACCCTTCCCGAAGTTGAAAACGTGTTTGGTAAAGTAGGGCGTGCAGAGACCGCAACCGATCCTGCACCGCTCACAATGATTGAAACGTTTATTCAGCTAAAACCTCGCAGCGAGTGGCGTAAAGGTCTCACCACAGAAAAACTTAAAAAAGAACTGGATGCATTGGTCTCAATTCCCGGTGTAACCAACGCTTGGGTGATGCCGATAAAAACCCGTATCGATATGTTAGCCACCGGCATTAACACCCCTGTGGGTATTAAAGTGGCCGGGCCGAGCTTGATCGGTATCGAGATGGTCGGCAAACAACTCGAAGCGATACTGCAAGACCTTGAGGGGACTGCATCGGTATTTTCAGAGCGTGTGGTTGGTGGTCGGTACTTAGATGTGGATATTGATCGAACGAAAGCCGCACGCTTTGGTTTGAATATAGCGGATGTGCAACAGGTCATCGCTTCCGCCGTGGGTGGTGTTAATGTCACCCAAACGGTGGAAGGGCTTGAACGTTACCCGATTAATATTCGTTACCCCCAATCTTATCGCGACTCACCGGAAAAGTTATCCCTGTTGCCGATGTTAACCGGCCGGGGTGAACGTATCGCCCTTGGTGATGTGGCGAACATCTCCATCACTGACGGCCCTCCGGCAATTAAGAGCGAAAACGCACGTATCAACGGTTGGATCTATGTGGATATAGCGGATATCGACGTGGGGAGCTATGTTAAAAACGCACAAGCTGCGGTTAAATCGACACTGTTACTGCCAGCAGGCTATTCGCTTTCGTGGTCGGGTCAGTATGAATATATGGCGCGAGCGAAGGAAAAGTTAGCGTACGTCATCCCCCTTACATTAGCGATTATTATCGTACTTTTATATTTGAGCTTTCGACGTTTTGCCGAAGTGGCGATTATCCTCGGCACCTTGCCGCTCGCGTCGGTTGGAAGCCTTTGGTTGATGTATTGCCTTGGCTTTAACTTCTCGGTTGCTGTTGGCGTAGGGATGATTGCCTTATCTGGCGTTGCCGTGGAGATTGGTGTGATTATGATCGTGTATTTGAATCAATCCTTTTCGAAGTTGGTTCAGCCAGGTAGTGAGTCAACCCTAGATATGTCCCCCGTTACAAAGGATGTGTTAAAGCGCAGTGTGTTGGAGGGCGCTGCGTTAAGAATCCGCCCGATATTGATGACTGCCGGGGCGACCATTGTCGGCTTATTGCCGATAATGGTCGGTTCCGGCACTGGGTCTGAGGTGATGCAAAGACTTGCCGCGCCGATGGTTGGCGGTATGATCAGCGCGCTCATCTTAGCGCTATTTGTGATCCCTTCTGTGTACTATTTATGGAAAACAGCCGTATACGTTAAATCTAATTAAACGCTGCTATACTCGGCTACGAAATTCTGAATGTGGTGCTGAGCGCGTCGAGCGTCAATACCCGACTGTATAAAAATAAGCCAAGTAAGGAGCTGTTTATGAACGCATCAACGAATAAAATTATGGAATTAGGGAAAGGGCTTTTGTTTAAAGCCCTAGGCGTTGTTGCCGGTCTGCTATTTCTTGGCTATCTATTTGCCAACTCGATCTTTTATGCAGAGCCTGGGTATATTTATCATGTAAGAACACTCACTGGGAGCGAACAAGTCGTGACGGAGGTCGGGTATAAGTTCTTCCCATTTGGCCGCTATAACTCATGGAAACGAGCCATGACGGTACAGGCACTCAGCGGTGGAAATACGAATGGTATTCGCGCCGAAAAAGACTCGGACAACACATCCGCTAGCCTCCCACCTATGAGCATTATGTTTTTAGATCAGGTCGATGCTCATGCAGAGGCAACCGTTCGATTTTCTATTCCGTCAGATAAGGAATCGTTCCTTAATCTTGCCCATGAGTATCGATCGCCTGAAAATCTTTTACGCACATCATTAATGCCTGCGTTTAAAGAAACCCTTCAAGCAAATGCTTCTTTAATGGCAGCAGAAGAATATTATGCTGGCGGGCGAACAGAGTTTAATTCCGAGTTCGAAAACCAAATGAGCAATGGCATCTACTTAGTCAAACGCGAAGAGGTGCGCGTGAAAACGGCCCGAGCAGCAACGTCATCGGCCAATGCATCTTTAGGTACCGACCAAGAACAGTACGGCGAAGACGCAAAAACAGTCTTCGTGGTAAATAAAGTGTTAGATGAAACCGGCGTTCCTAAACGTAAATCACAAAGATTTTTAGAGTTTGGTATTACAGTAGTTTCAGCCTTAGTTACTGATATGCGACCCAACCAGAAGTTTATTGAACGCATGCAATTGAAACAAAAGGCCTCTGCAGACCGCGCCATCGCGAGAGAGCAGCGCGTTCAAGAAGAAGAGCAACGATTGCTGGCAATCGCGCGTGGTGAGCGAGAAGTCGCGCAACGTCAAGCTAAAGCCAAGGTAGAGCAGATTCAAAAAACGACCGAAGCTGAAACGGATAAACAGCTGGCAATTACCGGCGCAGAGAAATTAAAGGCAGAAGCCTCCATCGCGAGGGAAACCGCACAAATCAATTACGAAAAAGCAAAGATTGAAGCTGAAACAAAGCGCACCCTTGCAGAAGCGCAGGCCTATGAGAAAAAAGTTATTCTACAAGCGGATAACGCATTGGCCCAAAAATTAGAAGCGGAAATACAGATTCAAAAATTATGGGCGCAAGCTTTCTCTCAACGGAAGGTACCGACTACTGTATTCGGTAGTGGTCAGTCCGGAGCGCCAGTAGGAAGCGATGCAGAGGTAAAAGCATTTATGCAAATGTTAACCTTAGATGCGGCAAAACGCTTAAACTATGATCGAGAAGTTAAGAAATCCAAATAAGCCCCATAAATGGCTTGCCTAGGAATTAGATGAATATGATCAGACGGTGTTGTGTAATCTTGTTTTTAGGCTGTGTAGTGCTGTCTTGTGATTCCCACTTGAAGGGTGAGCCGCCTTTACATCGTGCGGCTTATAAAGGCGATGTAGCGCGTATTGTTGAGCTGGTTAAAAGTGGGGTGCAGGTCAACAGCCTTAATAGTGAGGGCGCAACTCCCTTGCATTGGGCCGCCTTTAAGGGCGAAATTGATGCGGCAAAGCTACTCCTGAAATACGGTGCCAATGTGAATGCAACCACAAAAAAAGGCTCTACGCCCTTACGACTCGCAACGACCCATAAGAAGGATGCCATGATAAAGCTCCTTACCTCGTATGGTGGTGAGATTTAGTTTAGCCGACGTATATTATCAATTAATGAAAAGTCCGCACCTAACGATAAAGTGAAAAATGGAATGGCTGAATGCTGCTTCAGCTCATTTGATACCTGTAAGCAACACCTTTTGGGGGAGTTGATATGAGCACGTGCCCGTGCACCAGTGGTAAGGCGTTCAAAGCATGCTGCGGCCGATATGTGTTTACGAACAATCAATCGGTTGAACGGACCCCCGCTGCGAAAACGCCAGAACAGTTAATGCGCTCCCGTTTTACTGCATACGCATTGGGGGGTTGCGGTGATTACCTACTGGCCACGTGGTGGCCTGCAAACGCAACCCAGTTAACGTCCGAGTCGCTTTCAGAAAAAACGTACGAGTGGGTAAGGTTGGATGTTCTAGACAAAGGCCAAAAAGGGAACGATGGTTGGGTGAGCTTTTGTGCTTGGTTTTTAGATGAAGCAGGTAACGAGCAGGCGATGCGAGAGAAGTCTTCCTTTAAGCGAGAACAAGGTCGCTGGTATTACGTAATGGGCGAGCTTAGTAATAGTGATGCTAGTTAAACGCAACTGACAACGCGCCATAAAAAGAAGCACGGGATCTAGCTGTTTCGTGCGTTATGAAAACACCCAATTGATACCCGGTAAAATTTTGTGTTGCCAATAGAAAACCTTTTGCCTGATGTTCATGACAAGCTCCGATCAATGAATAATCTGGTAATACAGGCAGAGCCTGGGGCAGGGAAGTCCACGGCACTTCCACTAAGCTTGATAGACGCCGCGTGGTTGCAAGGCAAAAAGATCGTTATGCTTGAACCGCGCAGAATAGCCGCGAAATCTATCGCGCATTATCTGGCGAAAAAGCTGGGTGAAAAAGTGGGACAGACGATCGGCTATCAAATAAAAAACGACAGAAAGATCTCAAAGAATACCGTATTGGAGATTGTCACTGAAGGTATTCTAACGCGACGCTTGCAGAACGATCCCGAGATCTCTGATGTCGGTCTCATTATTTTTGATGAGTTTCATGAGCGCTCTATACACGCAGATTTATCGTTATTACTCGCGCTTGAGATACAGCAGACGATCAGAGAAGACTTAAAGCTACTTGTCATGTCGGCGACAATAGATACGGCGTTAGTGGCTAATTATATGGGCGGCGCTGACGTTCTGATTTGTCCTGGCAGAGCTTTTCCAGTAACGCTTGAGTACACGAAACCAAGTTCAGCTCCTTTGTCGGGTCAGGTTACGAGTGCCTTAGATGCAATACTGCATGGCGATCGTGATGGCGATATATTAGTTTTTCTTCCTGGGCAAACAGACATTAAGCGTTGCCTGGCTGAAGCGAAGCAGCGTTTTGGTGCAGACTCTCAGCTTCTCTTTTTACCGCTTTACGGTGGCCTTTCTTTGATGCAACAAGAAAGCGCGCTCACACCCGATATTCATGGAAAACGCCGCATTGTTTTCACAACGAATATTGCTGAAACCAGTTTAACGATTGAAGGCGTTACACACGTAATTGATAGCGGGCTTGAAAAAAGCGTTGTGTATGACCCGACGAGCGGCATGACGCGTCTCGAAACATCTTATATTTCGAAGGCATCTGCGGATCAGCGAAAAGGCAGGGCGGGTCGTACCCAGTCAGGCGCATGTGTTCGGCTGTGGGATGAGAATAAACAGCGCACTCTTCGTAATTACCAAGGTGAGGAAATTTTATCTGCGGATTTGTGCGGTTTCGTTCTAGAACTCTTGTCGTGGGGTGCGGGAAATTACGATGATATCAACTGGCTAACGCCGCCGCCCAAAGCTCATTTTTCTGCTGCGCTGGCAACCTTAGCTTCCTTAGGGCTCATTAATGCGGATAACACCGTGACAGCGTTAGGGGTAAGCGCGTCGAGTATATCGCTGACACCGCGACTGGCCGCCATGCTTCTGCAAGCGAAGGGGGCCAATGAAAAAGCAATTGCCTGTGAGCTGGCTGCCTTACTTTCGGATCGTGATATTTTTCATTTAAATTCAGGTGTCGATATCGTTGAGCGTTTGTTGGCGGTGCAGGATTATAAAACCAACAGAAATGCAGCGTTAAAAGCGCATCCGGTGAGGCGCGCTAGTGTTGAACAATTATTGGCGACAACCGACGCTTTAAAAAGGATGATAAAACTCAAGGTCCCGCTAGAGAGCTATTCACTTCGCCAATTACAAGATACCGTTGGTAAACTTTTACTTTATGCCTTTCCTGATCGACTAGCTAAAAATAGATCCAGTAATGAGGGCCGCTATCAATTGGCAAATGGAAGAGGCGTGTTCCTTTTTGGTGATGATCCTTTATATCGTCATGAGTGGTTGGTCGTTGCAGATTGCGATGCGCAAAAGAAGGAGGGGCGTATTTATACTGCGGCCTCCATTTCTTACCAAGCAGTTCTTGAGGGTTTGGGTAGCCGGGTTCTTGAAGTCGAAAAGTATGAATATAGTAAAGAAAAGCAAAAGATTGGTGGGCGGCGAACGATCGAATACGCGGCGATAACGCTCTCTTCCCATGTTATGCCTGAAGTGCCACCTGAAAAATTTCAAGCGTGTTTGCGTCAGGTATTAAGCGAACATGGATTAGATATACTTAATTGGACGCCCCGGTGCGCAGCATGGTTGTTTCGCGCTGAATGGTTGGGTGAGCATTTGGATGTATTTCCTAAGCTATCAAAGTCGATTGTGCTCGATACGATAGACGAATGGCTACTGCCATACATCACGAATATTGCCTCGATTGCCGCATTAAAAAAGGTAAATATATTCGAATTGTTAGTCGGTATTTTATCCTGGGATAACCAACAGGTTTTGGATAAAGAAGCCCCGTCAGAATATCTAACGCCAAGCAATAAATCGGTTCCCATTGCGTACGATAGTCAACAGGGCCCGTTGGTGTCTGTCCAACTACAGGAGCTATTTGGCGAAATAAGTACCCCGAAAATAGGGGGCGGTACCGTCCCTATCCGTTTTGAGCTTCTATCGCCTGCGCGAAGGCCCATCCAAACCACCAGTGATCTAGGCTTCTTCTGGGAAAATTCGTATTTTGATGTTGCGAAAGAAATGAGGGGGAAATACCCGAAACATCGATGGCCAGATGAACCGCTATTGGAGAAGCCAGGGAAATCAATAAAACTTAGGAAGCTCTGATCATCAACCCCGAGATGAGCGTGAAAGCATGATTTGAATGACTCGTAAAACCCATATATTTCAACAACCTATGGCTGACTAGGGGGCCTCTCTAGCCCAAAAAAAGATCTATACTTATAGTATACGACGAGGTTGAAGCATCGATATAAGGGCAAATTTCAGTGATTTTGAACATCTATAGCTGGATAGAGCGCAAGTTCTTCTACACGCTAACGCGAAAAATTATAGGGAATATTACATTTCTATTTCTATTCCAAATAGCGCTGGGATGCGTATGTTTCTTTATCTTAGATAGAGAAGGTATTAGTGATCAATACGCTGGGTGGGTAACGCTCCTGCTTGTGATGTCCGCTTTTTCATACGTATTTACCATTGGGTACATGTCCTTTCTAATTGTTCGGCCTGTGCGCGCTATGTTGCGAAATATACAAGAAATTGAACAGCATTCGGGGAATCTTTCTAGCCGCCTACCGCAGTTTACGTATGATGAATTTCGCGAACTTTCTAGCGCATATAACAGACTTATGGATAATTTGTCTCATATGATACAAGGCATCTATGTCGGGGCTGAGTTAGCAGCAAATACAAACAGTGATGTGGAGCGTTTGGTTCGTAGTACGAGCCAGTCAAGTACAAAGCAAACGGACCTAAGCGGAAAGATACAAGGCGCGAGTGATACGATTGCTGAAAGTATTGATGAAATCACAGAGCGCGCTCAGTCCGTTGCGCAAGCCACAACTGAAAACCAAAAATCAGCGAGTGAATCAAGTGCGGCACTGAATGGCTTGATTGGTGATATTCAGAAAATATCAAAATTACTCGGAAATTTTGGTGAAACGGTTGATAGTTTGCAAGAAAATGCACAAAACATTCGTAATATTCTAATGATGGTTCAAGAGTTTTCTGATCAAACAAATTTGTTAGCCCTAAACGCCGCAATTGAGGCGGCCAGAGCCGGCGAAGCAGGGCGTGGGTTTGCTGTCGTGGCTGATGAAGTCCGGCAGTTGTCTCATAAAGTGAACGATGCGACCCACCAGATTAATGAGTTTATTAATGGAATGGAAAATTTAGTTGAATCGACCAGAGGCGAATCGGAAAGACTGATTGAGGCTTCGCATACTGCAACAAATACTATTCAGCACACATCGAGCACTTTCGCCGTTATGGTTGACGATTTATCGGAAAATAACACTCAGCTACAAAGCATTAGTCAGGCCATTGGTTTACTCGCGAATAATTATGGTGAGACAAACCAAAATGTCCACGATATAAGCCATCTGTGCTCAGATGTCCAACAAGATATGCAAGAGATAAACGTAAAAATAAATACCCTTAACGAACAGACGCATAACACACGAGAACAGCTTTCTCAGTTTGTGTAAACCCACGGTTTTGCGGGTCTTTTACTTTACGGGGTTTAGTTGAAGACTTTTATATGAATCTTCAAGTCGTCGTAGTATTTGTTTCGCGTTTGGGAGTTTTTTCGAAACAACTATGTGACCTTCAATGGAAAAAACGTCATGGTAGTACAGTTTAGGCGTCTCCATGTTTGCCAGTGCCAAATTGATTGGTAGCTGGTAATCGAGTAAATAGTCCACGCGGTGAGAAAGCAACATACGTAAGGCCTGATCGTGCTTGATAGCGGACTCATGGGTGATATTGTTTTGGGGGTCCTTTATATAGTCAAACCAATCTCCGTAGCTGTAACCTAATAAAACGATGACGTGGCGCCCGTTTAAGTCAGATTTACGCTTTATTTCAGGCATCGGTTTGGTTGAATATGCTCTCAAAACTTCACTGACAACAGGCATTGACGATATTTCGGTGTTGCCTGAAAAATTCTCTAAGGTGGCGAGACCTACCCAAAAATCGACATCACCGGCTACGAGGTTTTTCGCTAGTCGTTTTGGCGGGTACGAATGAAAACTGACCTCAAAGCCGGCTTTAGTCGCGATCTGCTTGGTGAGTTCGGTGATATGACCTTGGGCTTTGCCGTTTTCATCTGTGTAATAAAATGGTGGAAATTCGACAAATCCCACACGCAGCGTCTCTGATGAGTGCGAGTCTAATGATACGATGGTGATCATCACAAAGAGTAAAAGCTTAACGATACTCATACGTAGGATAATAAGTCTTAGCGTCGTGTTAATTGGTTAAGCTTAGCATTGAATATAAGTCCATATCGAAACATGATCTATGTCCAATACTAAACAGTATTGGACATAGGAGGGTGTTTATGCGAGAGTACGTATTCCCTAGCCTCACAGGGATTTATTGAGAACTCAACATCACATTCCAAGGGTATCTGACTAAATCTAACTGGGCTTACACCTAATCGTCCCTACCTTGTTGATTTATATAGGTTTTTGTATGATATTTTAGGTGAGGGGGGTTGAGTGCTGTACTAAAGACAAACTGACGCCTTGTCTACGTTACAGTCTTTAGCCCGCGCATGAGGGAACTTGAATCATACGTTTTTTAAAGCGGCCAAATAAACCTAACGTGGTTTCATAGGCCTCAGCCAAACTCGCAATCGGCAAGTTAGCAGCCTCATCGTTATTCAGGTCACCAATGGCGATTTCTGTGGGTAGACCGGCGCCGTTTTCAAGAGCACCTGAAGGCTCTTCTCGGGTATCGTCTAGTGGTGATGGTTCCTTTTGATTGTGAGGCTCATCGTCCAAGGTAGGTATTAGGTTTTCATCCATAAATTTCACCGATACAGTATTGGAGGTGGGTACATCTTCGGATACCCGCTCCGCATAGCCAATCAAATTTGGTTCTGCAGGCATTAGCAAAAACGCTTCTTCTTGAGCACTATTCTGTACGCGTAGAATTCGGCCGAGGACTTGCCGGAAGTACAGTTCCGTTTTTACTCGCGTCAAATGACAGCACACCCTTAGTCGTGGAATATCGGTTCCCTCACTGATCATCCCAACCGAGATAATCCATTTAGTGTTTCCGTTTCGAAACTGCTGAATAACCCGCTGGGATTCGTCGTGCATATAAGTGACTACGGCGGGAACTTCTCCGTATTCCCTCGTTAAAATATCAGCAATCAGGACAGCATGCTCGACAGAGGCTGCGACGATTAGGCCTCCAGCATCGGGGTGAGCTTTTCTTAGAACATCGAGTTTCTTTTTGCTGAGTCCGATCATATATCGAACCAGCGATGTATTTTCGAGTAGCTGTTGGTAAGTGCATCTAGAAAATTTTAGTAGGTCGCAAAAAGAGCGGTAGTAATCCTCCTTTTGTTCGGTTTTCACAGTAATATTTTCGTTATCAATGGCGGTGATTTTGGGAGTACGGCATACACCGTCTCTTATTGCTTGCGAGAGACCGTAGGTGTAGTCACAGCGAACCATACCCTCGTGGCAGTACGATGTTAACGCAATGGGGATACGGTCGGATCGCCAGGGTGTTCCTGTCAGAGCAAGTGTATATGTGGCTTTACCTTGGATGTGCTGAATGATTTTTTGCCCCCATGCATTAGCATTACCAAGGTTGTCTCCGGCGCAATGATGGATTTCATCAAAAATGACCAGCGTGCGATGTGATTCAAATATTGACCAGAAAGCCGGACCAAGGTTAAGCATAGATTGATAGGTAAGGACGTTACCTAGTGAGCCGAGTAATCCGTTAAGACTACGCCCTAGGATAGACTCCAATGTTGCCTGAAACGAGCTGGATACATTAATCGATGGGGAAAAACAAAATACGAGGTCGATATCGTCATTTTTTAATAGCTTTTTGGCTACTGTAGATGCCATGATTGTTTTTCCAGCACCAGGCGTTGCAAGACACAAAAAGTGTTCTTGACCAGTACGAAACCTAGATAACGCCAGTGATACAGCTTTTTGCTGCCATAGTCTCAATTTCATTGCGGGTTACCTAAATTGATCTGAGGACAACAAGCTTTCCAATGCTTTAATTTTTCCTAAGAGAAGGGCGCTACGTTCTCTTGCCTCGTTATAGAGCATCTGGGCTTTGTCACTTAACTCGGGTAACTCGTTACAAAGCGATTCGTATTCCTCTGCCTCACCCACAGCGCACCACATATCAGATCGATGCTTGCCGAGTCTTTCGCGTAAAACATTCGTCGGCGTACTCGAAGGAAGAGTATCTCTGGGTTTGTCTGACGTTTTAGGTTTGGCGAGTTGAGTGTTTTTTGATGTTTTTGGCTCGGGAGTATATTCAGAGCTGAACTTCCTCGTCAGACGGTATTTCGGCCATCCGCCGTCGTCAGGCAGCTTTTCCATCAGCCCTAATTTCATCATGCGAATCATATTACGATAGACGAACTGCCTAGCCGGCTTCTTTCCACTGTGGAGGCTTTCTGGTTGTTCCAGGTAATATTTCGTTATTTTATCGACTGTGAAGGACTTTCCCTGTAGCCCCACGAGTGCATGAAGGAGTTCTGGCTTTATCTTGATCGTGCTCATGACATATATTGACGCGTATTTTGTCTCGAATTTCGCGACATTCTACATCGTCTCTATCATCGAGACAATGAAGCCTTCCTCCTACTCACCTCAATACGACAAACTTCGCGCCTGGATGAAGCAAAAGCGGGATGAGAGCGGTTTGTCCATACGAGCGGTCGCCGAAAAAGTAGGGCGCCATCACTCTGTCGTTGGTAAATTAGAACAGGACAGGCGTAAGATTGAGTTAATGGAGTTTGTCGCCTATTGCAATGCAATTGAGGCCGACCCACACGAAGGGTTAAATTTGATCCTTGCTGAATGTTCGAGAGTGCAAAAGTAATGCACGATGGTCCTCTGATGGCTTTAAAACTCGGTACAGCTTAATATCCGCAACTCCATTCTTTAACTACCGTTGCGAAATGACGTATAGGAACCTCAAGAGCAACACGGGCTTCCTTGTTGTATAGGTGGGCACTTCACTGTCCCATAGGAACAAAAAACGCAACAATCTCCAGCCATGGGTTTTATTACGGTATGGCACGACTCACACTCATAAAACCACTGACAAGCATCCGTTGGCATCGTTTCCACTTTCTTAAAGCCGCATTCCGGGCAGGTAATTTCTGAGTCAGGCACAAGTGGTTTAGTCATTGGGCGCTTCCGATTTTAGGCTGGATGGAAAGCCCGCATTGGTGGTTGCGGAGATTAATGAATCAATAGAGGCGACTGAATCGTCGAACTTCACCGTTGCAAGCTTGGTTTTGTAAGAGGCTTCAACAAAACCCACTCCTTCAACTTTTTCCAATGCTTTTTTAACTGTGATCGGGCATACCGCGCAGTTCATAGTGGGAAGGCTCAGCTCAACTTGCTGTTCTTCTGCCAATACGCTGTTGAACCCAAATAAGCTTAATAACAGAACCGTTAACTTTTTCATGTAGGTACCTTTCTATACAAATAGTGGAATCCAGTATGGGCTTGCCACAAAACCAATAGCAGCAATAAGTGACGCGACAAACAAGATCTTGCGGTTTCTCTGTGTCTCAGGAATCGCGCATGCTTCCCCAGGCTTACAATCACTGCTTCTTGGTGAGTCTGTTTTGAATAATTGCCAGCCTGCCCAGCCAAATAACGCTATGACTGCGGCGACAAATAGGGGGCGGTAGGGTTCCAGGATAGCCAGGTTGGCGATCCAAGCTCCACTCACACCAACTGACAATAATATCAATGGTCCAGCACAGCAAAGGCTGGCGCCGATAGCGGCCCCAAGACCAGCGAGTATTGACCAAAGTGATTTGTTTTTGAGCACCGGTTAGCTCCTATCCTGGTTGAGATCCCCTAAGTTTATGCTCCGTACTTAGGTACGGAGTCAAGACAATAGTGGGGGTTGTAATGAATCGATGATTGGGCAATGGCTTTTGTCGTCATTCTCATGACATTGAGAGAGGAGCACTTCAAGTGCGTTTTCTAGGCGTCGTAAATCGAGTATTTTGGACTGCACTTTTTCAAGCTTATTGTTCGCAAGTGCTTGGACCTCACGGCATGGCGAGTCTTCCAAGCTGAGTAAGTGCACGATTTCATCAAGGGTAAACCCTAGCTCCTGTGCACGCTTAATAAAATGGATTCGGTTGACCGTTTCATTTGGGTAGTGGCGGTAACCGGTTGTTGGCTTTGGAGGTTGTTGGATTAAGCCTTTGCGTTCATAAAAGCGAATGGTCTCAATATTAATACCCAGCTCTTTCGCAAGGCGGCTGATTGTTCTAGTCATGGTTTATTGATCTCTGCAACGTTCATCAGGGAATTCTAGTTCTATAGTCGTATGCTCTAAACGAAATTCCGTCAGTCTTTTTGCAATTTCGGTTTTTAATTGGATTTGACGAGCAGGCTCTAAAAGTTCGCACAACTCTAGATGCGCGGTCATTACATGGTGCTCTCCATCAAGTGACCAAAAATGTAGGTGGTGAACATCTTTGATTTCGGTAAAGCTCAACAGCGATTCACGAATATTATTGGCCGTATCATCATTTGGAGTTGCCTGGAGAAACAGTTTGATTGTGACCCATAAATTACGAAGTACGTTGATCAATATAAAAAGCGTAAAAGCAATCGAAAGAATAGGGTCGAGTATAGGCCACTCAACAAACATCAAAATGATTGAAACTACCAGCACGGCTACCCAACCTAGAACATCTTCCAGCAAGTGCCAATTCAGCATTTGCTCGTTAAGTGACTTACCTTTGGATAATTTAAACGCTGCATAGCCATTGACGGTAACCCCTAGGATGGCCAAGCCGAACATGCCTTCGACAACTGGCATTTCGGGATTAAGGAGTTTGGGTATTGCTTCAGACAACACCCAAATTGAACCAATAATTAATACGATTCCATTAATCATTGCGCCCAGTAAGGAAAATCTTCGATAGCCGTAGCTAAACTTTGAGGTGGACTCTCTATTGCTCAGTTTTCCCAATATCCATGCGAGGCCGATCGATAGACTATCCCCTAGGTCATGAACCGCATCAGCCATGATTGCGGTGCTGTTGGTCAGCCAGCCCCCAATAAATTCGATGATCGTAAAGCTGACATTCAGGAAAAATTCCCAGGCTATTCTGGAGGTACTTTCATTTTTATGTGCGTGACTGTGCATACTCATTCACCTCGGCATTGTGATGATAGTCCGTTAGCTAATGGTTGGTTGTGTGCCATAGCCCATTGTCTAGGTCGTTTGATACGAATTAAAGAAAATAAGCAGTGCACCAACAACACAGAGTGCTGCGCCTAATCCATCTTGAATATTGATCATTTGTCTTTCAATGATGAAGGCCCAAACAAGAGACATAACAATATAAATCCCTCCGTAAGCAGCAAAAGCTCGTCCGGCAAATGAGGCCTCCACAAACGATAAAATCCATCCGAATAATGCAAGCGATAGAAGTCCGGGCACTAGCCATAAGGGGCTTTTATCGAGTTTGTACCACATCCAAAACGTGTAGCAACCGGCAATTTCGAAAATGGCGGCAACAGTAAACCATAAAAAACTCATAATATTGTCCTGTTAACTCACTTGACGTTTGAATAAGTTGTCTTCAATAGACATAAAGTGTTAGGTGGTTCTCTATGCGTTATAGAGGGTAAAAATACCAATGCCGATAAAACCAATTCCTGCAATATAGTGTAAGTATTTCTCATTGATGTATTCCGCTAGAAAGCTACCAGCGAGCACACCCAAGGCAGACGCCACAATTAGTGCAGCTGAGGCAGCAAAAAAGACGGTGTACTTACTGACATCTTTATCTGCTGCGAATAGCATTGTTGCTAGCTGCGTTTTGCCACCGAGTTCGGCGACAAATACTGAAGCGAATATCGTTAAAAATACTTTCCAGTCCATACTGATTCCTATTAAATAAGAGTGTCTAGATTTATTTTATTGCTATAACCAGCGACGAACATGTTGGCAATACTCACTATATGAACCCCCGTGCTGCTTTGTTAAATACTCTTCTTCCAAGGCCACTTGTATTTGAATCAGCGCAATATCGAGGGCAAGTATCGTTAACGTAATTGGATTGGGGAGCAATAGATAAAATCCGAAAGAAATGAAAATAATACCGACAAAAATGGGGTTTCGTGAATATTTAAATAAGCCTTTCTGAACAAACTCGGTCTTTGCTTCATGATCGATCCCGATTCTCCATGACGCGCCCATTTGTTATTGTGCCGCCAGTACCCAAACTAGCGAAACAACCATTATTCCCATTCCTATCCACTGAATAGCGGCATGGTTCATCAGGTCAATTGGCCCGATAGATTGATACAGGTTTGGCAGAAAGCTATAGAGAATAAAAACCAGAATGGAAACAAGAGGTAGAAATTTAAAGTACCACCCCGTAATCGATTCGGCGCCTGTCTTTTGGTTGAGTTTAAAGGCGTTTACGCCCGTTCTCTTTGCAACAACAAAATTCCTGAATACAACAGCGAATCCAAAGAAGAAAATAAAGTAAACGCCTAAAAAAATGATAATAGTATTTTGCATAGGTATAGCCCCTTGCAAAGAAGGGGCTCCTCCATTGTTATTAGCTCACCTTTTCGTTTTTATGCAACCAGTGGTACAGCACCGGTAAAACGAGAAGTGTTAAGAGCGTTGATGAAATAATTCCGCCGATCACCACAGTGGCAAGGGGTCGCTGAACTTCCGCGCCGGTACCCGTATTAAGTGCCATCGGCACAAAACCCAGGCTCGCAACCAGCGCTGTCATCAGGACAGGCCGCAGACGAATCATTGCGCCTTCGGTAACGGCCAAAATTAAGTCGCCTTTTTCATGCCAGAGATCGCGAATAAAAGCGAGCATGACCAAGCCATTAAGTACGGCGACGCCAGAGAGTGCAATAAAGCCAATACCCGCCGAGATGGACAAAGGCATATCTCGAAGATACAGCGACAAGACGCCACCGGTTAACGCTAGCGGCACGCCACTAAAAATAATCGAGGCATCTTTAATTGACGCGAAAGCCATGACGAGAATTCCTAGAATCACCAATAGAGTAATAGGTACCACAATGGACAAGCGTTGGCTTGCAGACTCCAGTTGTTCAAAGGTGCCGCCATAATCTAACCAATAGCCCGGTGGGATATCCGCTTGTTCACGGATGCTGGCTTGCACCTCTTTTACGAAACTCCCTAGGTCGCGACCGCGGACGTTAGCAGTGACCACAACTCGGCGCTTACCGTTCTCGCGACTTATTTGCGCAGGCGCCGGTGAGATATCGAAGCTTGCGACTTCTTCGAGTGGTACGTAATCTCCGTTGGGGAGTGGTACAGGTAGAAACTTTAAACGGTCGATATCGCGACGCGTTGTTTCCGGTAAGCGAACCACCAATTCAAAACGCCGATCACCCTCGTAGATAATGCCGGCGGATTCACCACCAATGGCAGCGGACACCCAATCCTGAAGTTCAGCAACATTTAATCCATATCGGCCTAACGCAGTGCGATTCGGCATCACGGAAAGCGTAGGTAACCCAGTCACTTGTTCAACCCGGGCATCGGCCGCGCCTTCAATTGCGTTAACGATGCCTAGGATGTCGTTGGCTGTTATGACGAGTTGGTCCAAGTCGTCACCAAACACCTTGATGCCCAGATCTGCACGCACACCCGAAATCAACTCGTTAAAGCGCATTTGAATGGGTTGGGTGAACTCATAGTTATTGCCTGGTAGCTCCTCCACAGAGCGTTCAATTTGCTCGACGAGTTCGGCTTTCGTTTTAGCAGGATTCGGCCATTCACTTCGTGGCTTCAATGTCACAAAGTTATCGGCAACATTGGGTGGCATAGGATCGGTGGCCACTTCCGCTGTGCCGATACGGGCAAATACCTTATCCACCTCAGGAAAGGATTTGATTCTCTGTTCGAGGATTTCCTGCATTTCCACGGCTTGCTCAAGACCAGTACCTGGAATACGCATGGCATGCAGTGCGATGTCCCCCTCGTTTAATTGAGGGATAAATTCTGAGCCTAAAGTGGAAGCTAACCATAAACAAAACACAACGAGTACTGAGGCAAAGCTCACCACTGCCCAGCGAAATTTCAAAGCGAGGTTAAGCAGGGGTTTGTAGGCAGATTTTGCTTTGCTGATAACGATGCTTTCTTTTTCACTGATTTTGCCATTCATAAATACCGCAACAGCAGCGGGCACCACTGTTAACGACAGCACCATGGCAGACAATAAGGCCATCACCACAGTTGCAGCCATCGGGTGGAACATCTTACCTTCCACGCCGGTCAGGCTGAATATCGGGATGTAAACGATAGTAATAATGGCCACGCCAAACAGACTTGGCCGAATCACCTCGGATGTGGCCTCGAATACTGTGTTTAGACGTTCGCGTAAGTCTTGCAATCTGCCACTCGCATGCTGAGCTTCAGCCAAGCGGCGAACACAGTTTTCAACAATGATCACCGCACCATCAACAATCAATCCGAAATCGAGGGCTCCCAAACTCATAAGGTTGGCCGATACACCCGTTTTCACCATACCGGTGATGGTCATCAACATGGCGAGCGGAATCACCGCAGCGGTAATCAATGCCGCTCGCATATTCCCTAGCAAGAGAAACAGCACCACAATAACCAGAAGCGCGCCTTCCATCAGGTTTTTGGACACCGTAGCAATGGCCTTATCGACCAGTGCGGTGCGATCGTAGACGGCTTCCGCCACAACCCCTTCCGGAAGCGAGGCTTGAATATCATCGAGTTTACTCGCTACATCCTGAGCAACCGTGCGGGAGTTGGCACCGATGAGCATCATGGCCGTACCTAGCACGGTTTCCACACCATCGCGTGTTGCGGCACCAGTGCGCAGCTCTTTACCAATTCCGATCTCAGCGACATCCTTGATTTTAATCGGCACGCTGTCATGTTCAGTAATGATGACATTGCCGATGTCCTCGCTTGTTGCAAGCTGGCCAGGAGAGCGCACTAAAAGTTGCTGGCCATTGCGTTCGATATAGCCTGCACCGCGATTGTCATTGTTAGCTTGTAAAGCTTGCACGACTTCTTCAACGCTGACTTTATAGAGCAGCAATTTAGCGGGGTCAGGCATTACGTGGTATTGCTTGTTGTAGCCACCAATACTGTTAACTTCAATGACGCCTTTCACCTGTGCAAGCTGAGGTTTGATAATCCAGTCCTGAATTTCTCGCAATGCGGTTGCGGTGTAGGGTTCACCATTGGCCATCCGGGCATCAGATTTGGCTTGCACGGTATACATAAATATCTCACCCAGGCCGGTGGAGATCGGTCCCATTTCCGGTTCGAGCCCAGGCGGTAAGACACTTTTGATCGCACCCAGTCGAGCGTTAATCAGGTTGCGGGCAAAATAGATATCAGTGCCTTCTTCAAACACGACCGTAACTTGTGACAAACCATAACGTGACAGTGATCGTGTGTAGGATAGATTGGGTAAGCCGGCCAGCGCAGTCTCCACCGGATAGGTTATGCGTTGTTCCGATTCCAATGGTGAGTAACCCGGAGCAGCGGTATTGATTTGTACCTGAACATTGGTGATATCGGGTACCGCATCAATTGGGAGTTTTTGGTAACTCCAGACGCCCACACCGACGATGACAAAAATAAAACATAAAAGCAGTAAGCGCCTTTCTATAGCTAGGCGCAAGATAGATTCAATCATGGTGCGCCCCTTAGTGTTCGTGTTCAGCTTCGGATTTTTCGATATCGGCTTTAATTAAATAGCTGTTCTGACTGACATACTCAGCGCTACCCTCAAGGCCATCGATGACTTCATAAAAGTGATCGTCTCCACGACCTAACACAAGAGGGGTAAAGGTGTATTCGTCGTCGTGCTTAACAAATACGCCCTGGCGTCCGCCCAGGTTTTGGACGGCATCTTTCGCAACGGCAAGGGATACGGAAAAGCGACCAATCTCTAATTGGGCTTCCACCATCAAGCCCGGAGATAAGGTCAGCTTGCTGTTGTCCAGCTTGACCCGCGCCAATTGATAAGGGGCGTCCATCGATGGCACAACATGTTTGACCTTAGATTCAATGCGTCCGTTGGCTGTCAAAACATGAACGGATTGATCTTCTGAGACCGAGGATTGTTGCGCAGGGTAAACACGCAGCTCTGCCCACACAGTGTCAAAGTTGGCGATAGAAAATAGAATTTGATCCTGAGTCACTTCACCACTGTTGGCATGCCGTTGAACAACACGACCAGAAATAGGTGAGCGGATTTTGTAAATTTTAAGGCTTTCGTTGGATTCAATTTCTGCCAATACGTCACCGGTTTTTACAGTATCGCCAATAGTAACTTGAACAGACTTAACGAGACCTTCAAAGCGTGCACGTACATGACTCAGTTGTTCTGGCCCCGAGATCAAGTTACCGTAAACAGTGATGGTTTGGTGGAGCTCTTGTGAGCCGGCGATTGCGGTAACGATGCCCACTTGTTGCGCCATGTCGCTATCGATGCGGCTGCCATAAGCTTCGCCGTGTCCGTGCTCATCTTCGTCATCATTTCCATGACCATGTTCATCATGATCGTGCTCGTCTTCATCGTGATCAACATGATCTTCGTGCTTATCATGGTCACCGTCTTCATGATGTGGTGCATGTTGTTCATTGGCTTCATGCTCGTGTTCGTGTTCGTGTTCGTGGTCACCCTCCGACCAGGCGTTTAATGAAAGTGCACTTAACAGAAATACCGAAGCAAACAGTACGCCTAAAAAAGGTGTTTTGCTTTTAGGTTTGAAATAAGAAAACAAAGTAGTTAAGCCTTTCATTATTTATTCTCCTTTGTTTTTTTATTCACATGGTCATCGGCGTGATCGTTGTGGTCATGATCTTCAACGTGTTTATCTTTAGATTTCTCTTCGTGATCGACATGCTTTTCATGTTGCTCGTGATCGCCTTCAGCGTGATGTTTTTTATGGTTTCCACTTTCTTCATGTTGATGGTCGTGGTTGTGTTCTTCCGCTGCGTGAACATACGTACTTAAAACAAAGCTGCTTAAAATAACGGTTAGCGTCGTGAGTACTGTAACAATTGATTTTTTCATGGTCATAAATTCCTAAGGCCTGATACTGATCAAACCTGAATAAAATGGATTGAATTATTGATTAAGGGATTCACTGGACAGCTTTTCTATCAGTGCTTGACTAATAAGTGCTGTCGATGCCGCATCGATATGTGCTTGCTTGGTAGCAAGCAGCTCTTCCTGGGCAGCAATCAAATCCAGGTATCGATAGCGCCCATTTTCATAAGCTTTACGTGTGAGTTTGAGCGCGTTTTCGAGCGCGGGAATGATCTCATTTTCGGTTTTATTCACGGCCGCGATACTCTGCTGTCGGAGCGAATATGCTTCAAAAAGCTGGGCATGCAAACGCAAAAGAAGATCCTGCCGGGCATAATCCACGGCGTTGCGGTTTGCGAGGGCGGTCTTAACTTCGCCGCTGTTTCGTTTTTTGGAAAATAACGGAATAGAGAGTCCAGCAGTGAACGCCGAATCGCCAGTCTCGTCAAAGCGTCTGATACCCGCACGCCAGGTCAGATCACTGCGACCGCCAGCGCGTGCCAGCGTCACTTCTGCATCTTTGATCCGCGCCTCACTCGCAAATACTTGAATAGCTGGTGACGTCTTCACTCGCGCATACAGCTGGTCGAATCCTTGGTTTGAGCCAAATGCAAATAGGCTTCCCTTCAGGGAAGCGAAGGTCGGGGTGGTATCCCCCCAAAACCGTGCAAGCCGCACTTTCTGACGTTCTAGCCGCTCCACTAACGCAGCAAGGCGGATCTCAGCGCGGGCAACTGCCGCTTGAGCGCGCATGACTTCAGCTTCGGGTGTTGCCCCTTTGTTGGAACGCCTTTTGACAGTTTTTAGTAATGATTGAGATAGAGCCAAAGATTCTTTTGCCAGCCGAATGTTGGCTTGGGTTGCCAAACTCTCGATGTAGCTCGCCGTCAGTTCACCGAGTACATCCAGTGTAGAGGCTTGCTGTTCCCATTCCGCTTGGTGAATTCGAGCATCCACCAAAGACATGCGTGCTTTTCTTTTACCACCCATTTCGATAACGGATGAAAGTGAAAGCGTGGCTTCGGGGCTATCGAGTCCTTTGAATGCGCCTGAACCCGCAAAGTTTTCTAGCTCTAACTCGAGCTCCAGTGCGGGGCGTAGGGCACCCGTTTGTTTTTGAGCCTTTAAGGCGTCATTGACAAACCGATATTGATATAACTGTGGGTTTTGCGCGAGGGTCTGAGTGATCGCGTCTTCTAATGTGAGTGGGGTGTCGGTGTTTGCGTATCCAACTGGTGGTAGTAAACCGCCAGCCACAATGAACACAATCACACAGATCTTTCTACACCCGATAAGTGTAATAAACCGCATAACTTGATCCTAAATTAAGTCTAATTTTTCCGCTTTCGCGAAATTAAAATAAGGGCTTGAATTAGGTGTGTGCGATAGGGGGGCGTAAGAGCGGGTTAATGATTTCGGATGGAGTATTTTCGAGATAAAAGGATAGGCAAGTCGACGACTTTTGAAGCGCCAAGCTCGTGGGCTTAATCAAAATCGCAGGGCCAGAATGACCATGGCAGTGGCAGCAGTGATGGCAGTCCCGTTCTTGATCGTCGACCCCGTTAACCAGGGTATGATCAGTCTCTATGTCTTCATGCGAATGCTGGTGATCGTCAAAAGAGAGATGCTCCGTGCCTGACTGATGCGACTGATGTGCATCGGCAATCCCTACAGCGGATTGAAACACCACCAGTGCAAGGATAAAATATGTCAGGAAACGTTTACTCATTATACAATTCTAATTCATTCGTTATGCGATTCTATTTTATGGGCTATCACTCGATCATCTTAGCAAAAGTATGCGTCGAGCGCCGTTTTAAATAATAAACTCAATGATGACACCGATGATCAAGTCCCGTATTTGAGACCCCGTCAGCGCCACAAGGGTTCCCGCAATGATCACGCCTGGCCAATACATCTTTACCTGCCCGCTTAATCGGCTGGGAATATTTTTCATTACATGACCTGGATTCTGGAAAGTCTGGAGCGGATTGTATAAGCAACAAATACTGCAATGACCAAGGCTTGAGCAAGGACGCTTTGCCAAGTTGATTTCAGTCCTATCCAGTCAAGTTCGAAAGTCATAGGCAGGGGAGAGATTCCGATGATTGCCGCTTCCTGCAATGCGATAATACCTTTCCCGATCAACACAAATGACAGTCCAACCAATAGATAGGTGGTCACGGAGAAGAATCGACCAATCGGAAGTCTAACTGAGTAACGGATTGTTAGCCACGCTACCACCGCTAAGCAAAGTGCTCCTGCTAAGAATCCACTGATAATTGTGGACGTTTGAGAAGGTAGCGATTGTGTTAAAAGGGCTTCGTAAAACAACACCGTTTCAAAGACCTCTCGGTAGACCGCGATAAATGCGAATAGGGCGATCCCCCAAAGTGTGCCAGACTTTAATCGCTGAGTGACCTGTTTTTGGATATAAGCCTTCCATTGTGCTGCATGACTTTTACTGTGCATCCAAACGCCCACGTAAAATAATACTGCAGCGGCAGTCAGGGCGGCCACGCCTTCCATTACTTCACGGCTGGCACCACTGATACTGATAAGTTCACGCGCCGCCCACCAGGTTAGTCCGCCAGCTATGAGTGCTGTGGCCCACCCTGCGTGCACGTATCTGAGGGCGTCGGCTCGTCCAGAACGTATCAACACCATCGCCAGTGCTAGTGTAACCAGAAGCGCTTCCAGCCCTTCACGCAGTAGGATGATTAAACTGGCACTAAATAAGGTTGCGTTAGATAATCCTTCCGAAGACAAAATCTGTTCGGCACTCTCGAGTTGTGCCAGGGTGGCATCCAAGCTTGCTTCTAGCTGCTCCCGGTTCTCCGCGTTTTTAAACTGCTTCCTTAATGCCATCATATTGGCTTCAATTTGCTTTCTCAGGTTCGAGTCTCGAGTATCGAGACTGCTTTCTACCAACTCAAACCCATCTAAGTAGGCGCTCACAGCAAAGTGATTTGCCTTTTCCAATTGACCATTTTTGTAAGCAGAGCGAGCCTCTAACAACTTGCTTCGAGCTATACTTAGGGGAGAAGGGGAGTGAGAAAAAAGCCTGCTGGGTGACGCGCGAAGTTGTACAACTTTTTCAAGCTCGTCTATATCCCCATTAGCTAATTGCGTGGGGCTATTATTGATCAATTCCTCCAAGGTAACATTTGGTGATTTCGCAAACTCAACCTTAACCTCTTCAAAAGCCAAACTTCCCGCATAAAAAGCCAGCGACCAACGCTGCTCTTCGCTCAGTTGGTCGTAAGCAGCCATGGCTGTTTCATCGATGCCATTGGATATCGCATCGTATAACCCGAGAATGGAACGATTCATCGCGCGCGTTCTGTCGGTAAAATCTGTGGGCGGTGGTTCTAGCCCAATACTAGTGGGGCCATCACCTTTGCCTTGGCGGCCGTG
Organism: Agarilytica sp.; assembly: GCA_045430345.1. Lineage (GTDB taxonomy): Bacteria > Pseudomonadota > Gammaproteobacteria > Pseudomonadales > Cellvibrionaceae > Agarilytica. The sequence continues at coordinate 736,591 of JAILXT010000001.1, forward strand.
ACAGGTTGAGCATTGTTGCTGAAATAGAGATTGGGTTTCAGACTCTGGCAACAGTTGCCGAGGCAGTGTCGCTTGAGGCATTTGCTCCAATAGTTCAGAACGTAGCTCGTTACACAATTGTTGTATTGCTGAAGATGCTTGATGGCCGCTTCCAATATTTCTGCCTTGGAAACGAGTGCACTTACCTTTGATGCCTTTGCCTGTGTTATCAAGATACCGGAAAATTCCAGCATCTCCTGATACTCCCCATCATTAATGACTTTTCCGCTATCGACCGCTTCCGGATAGTCCACGCCTATATATTCCGCTAGCTGTGCCATCTGTCTGTAGTCTGGTATTGATGTATTAGCAATACCATTGACCGAAAGTATTGAGATAAATAGCAGCATTGCTGGGTGAATTTTAAAGCCATTGAACCAAGGGAGAAACACGGTATAACCTCGAGATTTTTAAAGGGAATGAGAATCAGTTACGATTATAAAGTCTATAGTTGGTATAGAGTCAATAACTTGTAATAGATAACCCCTCCTCGGTTGAAGAGGGGTGGTTCTGTTAGCCGTGCTTAACGTCTTTTCGATGTACCCATTGATACAACACTGGAAGTACGAGCAAAGTTAAGATAGTTGAGGAGATAATTCCCCCAATCACAACAGTAGCGAGTGGTCGTTGAACCTCCGCCCCTGTACCGGTATTTAATGCCATCGGCACGAAACCGAGGCTAGCCACTAAGGCGGTCATTAACACAGGCCTTAGGCGTATCATGGCTCCGTCTACGATGGACTGGGTCAATTCTCCAGTCTCATGCCAAAGTTGTCGTATGAACGCGAGCATCACCAAACCATTTAAAACGGCTACCCCGGATAATGCGATGAACCCAATACCAGCCGAGATTGACAACGGCATATCACGTAAAAACAACGACAGCACTCCACCTGTCAGTGCGAGTGGCACACCACTGAAAATGATCAATGCGTCTTTGAGTGATGCAAAGGCCATGACCAGTAAACCCAAAATCACCATCAAGGTGAGTGGCACCACAAGGGATAGTCGCTGACTGGCCGACTCCAATTGCTCGAACGTACCGCCGTAATCCAGCCAATAGCCCGGAGGGATATCTGCTTGTTCGCGAATCTCCTGTTTTACCTCACTAACAAAGCTTCCTAGGTCTCGCCCGCGCACGTTTGCGGTTACTACAACACGTCGTTTCCCATTTTCTCGACTAATTTGTGCCGGAGAAGGCGCAATAGTGAGAGAGGCCACTTCTTCCAGAGGGACATAGTCGCCGTTGGGAAGAGGAACAGGTAAGGATTTAAGTCCTTCGATATCCCGTCTGAGCAGCTCGGGAAGACGCACGATCAGCTCGAAGCGACGATCTCCTTCGTATAAAACACCCGCTGATTCGCCACCTATTGCTGCAGCAATCCAATCCTGCAGTTGAATCACATTCAAACCATAGCGACCGAGTGTTTCTCGTTTAGGGCTCACTGACAAGGATGGCAATCCCTCCACTTGCTCCATTCGGACATCGGCCGCGCCTTCTACGGTGCTTACAACCTGTAGGATGTCTTTTGCGGTAAGGGTCAGTTGGTCCAGGTCATCACCAAAAATCTTTATTCCTAGATCTGCTCGTACACCCGAAATGAGTTCGTTAAAACGCATTTGTATGGGTTGAGTGAATTCATAATTATTGCCGGGTAGTTGCCACAGTGCTTCTTCTATTTCTTCAAGTAATTCATTCTTTGTTTTTGATGGTTCTGCCCATACATTTCTGGGTTTTAGAATCACAAAAATATCAGCAATACTGGGCGGCATGGGATCAGTGGCCACTTCTGGTGTCCCTATTCGCGAAAAGACTTTATCGACCTCCGGAAACGCTTTAATGCGCTGCTCCAGAACCTCCTGCATTTCGACAGATTGTTCCAAGCCTGTACCGGGTATGCGTAGCGCTTGAAGCGCAATGTCACCTTCGTTTAATTGCGGCACAAATTCTGATCCTAGAGTGGTCGCCAGCCAAATGCTGAACGCCACAAGAAGAGCTGCACCTGATACGACTACCCAGCGAAACTTGAGTGTGGCAAGCAGTAAAGGACGATAAACAGATTTGGCTGCGTTGATGACGACGCTTTCTTTTTCACTGATTTTTCCATTCATAATCACGGCAACGGCTGCAGGTACCAGTGTTAACGACAAAACCATGGCAGAAATTAGCGCCATAACAACAGTTGCGGCCATCGGGTGGAACATTTTTCCTTCAACGCCAGTCAAGCTAAATATCGGAATGTAGACGATGGTAATGATGGCGACACCGAACAGGCTTGGACGTATCACTTCAGAAGTCGCTTCAAATACCGTATTCAGTCGTTCACGAAGATCTTGCAGTCCACTCTGATGCTGTGCGTTAGCCAAGCGTCGAATACAATTTTCAACAATGATTACGGCACCATCGACAATTAAACCAAAGTCGAGGGCTCCCAAACTCATTAAGTTGGCGGACACGCCCGTTTTTACCATGCCCGTTATCGTCATCAGCATCGCCAAAGGAATGACTGCAGCGGTGATAAGTGCAGCACGTATATTCCCCAGTAATACAAATAACACAACAATAACGAGTAGCGCGCCTTCCAATAAATTTTTGCTTACCGTCTTAACGGCTTTATCAACCAGGCTTGTGCGATCGTATACCGCTTCCGCAATAACGCCTTCTGGCAACGAGGCTTGTATATCCGCCAGTTTAAGCGCGACATCTCGTGCCACCGTACGTGAGTTTTCGCCAATCAACATCATGGCGGTTCCCAGTACTGTCTCCACTCCATTCCGCGTTGCGGCACCGGTACGGAGTTCCTTCCCTATGGCAACCTCTGCTATATCATCTATTTTAACTGGCACACCATCATTTTGTTTGATAATGACCTGGCGGATCTCCTCAATCGTGCCTAATTGGCCTTGAGAACGTACCAATAATTGTTGGCCATTGGCTTCGATGTAGCCGGCACCTCGGTTATCGTTATTAGACCGTAATGCATCGGCAACATCTTCGAGACTAACCTGATGGTATAAAAGCTTTTCGGGGCTTGGCATCACATGGTATTGCTTGTTGTATCCGCCAATGCTGTTAACTTCGATGACACCTTTAACCTGTGCTAATTGAGGTTTGATAATCCAGTCCTGAATTTCTCTTAGAGCGGTTGCTGTATACGGTTCACCGTTACTCATGCGTGCAGACGAATCAGCCTGTACTGTATACATAAATATCTCGCCAAGACCCGTCGATATGGGTCCCATCTCTGGCTCAAGTCCGGCAGGCAACACACTTTTAATCGCACCAAGGCGCGCATTAATCAGGTTTCTGGCGAAATAGATATCCGTGCCTTCTTCAAATACCACCGTGACTTGAGATAAACCATAGCGAGATAAAGAACGCGTGTGCGAAAGCTTGGGCAAGCCAGCGAGAGCCGTCTCAACCGGATAGGTGATTCGTTGCTCCGATTCCAGAGGCGAATAGCCCGGTGCCGAGGTATTAATCTGTACCTGTACATTGGTGATATCCGGTACCGCATCGATGGGAAGTTTTTGATAACTCCACACGCCAATACCAACAATCACCAAAATAAAACTTAAAAATAGAAAACGCCTCTCTATCGCGAGGCGCAAAATTGATTCAATCATAATGCACCCCTAGTCGTCGTCTTCAGCTTCGGATTTTAAAATATCCGCTTTGATTAAGTAGCTATTTTCTGAAACATATTCGGCCTCATGTTCCAGTCCTGAAACAACCTCAATGAAATTGTCGTCGGATTTCCCTAGTACCAAAGGCGCAAACTCATAAGCTTCACCTTCTTTAACAAACACACCTAATCGTTCCCCCAATTCTTGTACGGCGTCTTTCGTCACCACCAAAGAAACGTCAAATTCATTGGTATGTATTTTCCCTTTGGCAAGCAGACCTGGAGAAAGCTTTAATTCATCGTTATCAAGCTTGACGCGCGCAAACACATAAGGTTTACCTTCAGCCGGTATCAGGTGGGCTACATCGGAAAGAATCGTCTTATCGTTGATGGTGATAGAAACAGGCTGTCCGGCGCTCACTTTTGCCTGTTTTTCCGGGTAAATACGGAACTCTACCCACACCGTATCCAGGTTGGTAATCGTCAATAACCGCCGTTCTTGTGTTGGTTCACCGGGGTTCGCGTGACGTTGCACAATAACCCCGGATATCGGAGCGAGTATTGGATAGCTTTTTAAGCTTTCGTTTGACTCTATGGTCGCGATGCGATCACCTTTATTAACGCTATCGCCGATTGCAACGTTGATTGATTTGACGATGCCGGGGAAGCGCGCATAAATTTCGTGACTGTTCTCAGGCGCTTGTGCCACGCTCCCATAGACTGTGACGGTTTGACTGATTGTCCCGGCTGTTGCTTTTGCGGTAACAATGCCTACCTTGGTAGATAACTCGTCGTTAATTCGACTGATTTCTTCATATTCATCATCATCGTCGTCATCCGCCAAGGTGCTTTGAATCGGCGCTAAAACGCCAAGCAATAGAAATAGTGAGAGTAAGTATTTATTCATTGTTTTTCCTATTTGATCCACGTATCGATGGATCACTGAAATTTTAAAAACGGTTTATTGAGAGATCGATGTACCGATTAACTGTTCTATCAGTACCTGGCTTATCTGCACATTCGTGGCGGCATCGATAAGGGCTTGTTTTGTAGTGAGCAACTCTTCCTGTGCGGCGACGAGATCTTGATATCGATATCGTCCGTTCTCATACGCTTTTTTTGTTAGTTGAAATGCCTTTTCCAAAGCGGGGATGGCCGTGTCTTCCATCTTCATCACAGCGTCCATGTTTTGGTTTCGCAGAGACCAAGCTTCGAAGAGTTTTGCATGCAAACGCAGGAGGGAGTCTTGCTTGGCATACTCGATGGCGTTGCGTTCAGCGAGTGCGGCTTTAACTTCACCCCGATTTCGCTTGGATGCAAACAGTGGTATTGACAGGCCGGCGGTTAACGCAGAATCACCCGTTTCTTCAAAGCGCCTAACGCCCGCACGCCAGGTAATGTCGCTACGACTATTTGTGCGCGCTAAAGTAATTTCCGCGTCTTTTATTCGTGCATCACTCGCAAACACCTGAACAGAAGGCGATGTTTTAATGCGCGCATAAAGCTGATCGAAACTCTCGCTCTTACCATATTCGAATAAATTTCCATTTAGATGACTAAACTCGGGAGACGTCTCGCCCCAAAAATGTGCCAGCAGTATTTTTTGTCGTTGAAGCTTTGAGGTCAACGCGGCTAATTGAAGCTCCGCCCGAATGACCGCAGCCTGCGCACGCATAACCTCGGCTTCAGGTGTCGCGCCTTGCTTTGCTCGTGTTTGTACGGCCTTGAACAGTGATCGCGACAGATCCAACGAGTTGTTAGCAAGGTCGATATTTGCCTGCGTTGACAAGCCTTCGATAAATACTTGGGTCAGTTGACTCAAGACATCCAATGTAGCTGCTTGCTGTTCCCAATGATTTCTATTGATTCGAGCATCTACTAGGGACATACGCGCCTTGCGCTTGCCCCCCATTTCAATAACCGATGAGAGTAGTAGTGTGGTTTCAGCACTATCAACACCTTTGGTATCACCGGATCCAGCAAAATTTTCCACTTCGAGTTCGAATTCCATTACTGGGCGCAATGAATGGATTTGCTTTTGAGATATTAAAACCTCCTTAGCGAAAGAGTATTGATATAGTTGTGGGTTTCGTTCGAGAGTATTAGCGATCGCCCCTTTTAATGTCAGGGTTGTTTCACTGTTAGCATAACCTGAATATGACAACAATCCGCTAATCAAAGTTGCCGCTGACAAGCAGATTGCTTTGCACCTAATGAGTGTGTTGAATCTCATAAAATGATCCTAGTTTAGTTAATTTTTCCGCGATTACGGAGAGAATATTATTTAACTAGGTGTGTGAGATTGGAGGACGTAGTAGAGAGTTAATAATTTCTGAAGACGTATTTTCACGATAAGTAGATATGTCGGAGCGTGTTTTTTGAAGGGTAAAATTCAGCGATCTAACTAAAATTGCAGGACAACCATGTCCATGACACTGGCAGCAGTGATTGCAATCTCGCTCCTGCTCTTCCAGTAACTCCGTTTTATTTATGGTCGGTTCCGGGGCTTCAGAATTGAGTGAAACATCATTAAAAGATAAGCGTTCTTTGTTTGACTGATGAAACTCGTATGCGTCTGCAAAGGTCGCTATCGATTGCAACGTAACCAAAATAACAAGAATGTATGTTAGCCAAATTTTCATTAATATTTCATTGAAACTAAATGGTATATTGTGTTTTAAAAAATTACTTTAGATTACGCCAGGAGGCTACTAACTATGGTAGTGCCGACATTACATTTTCCAGCTTTTGTCGCACCGTACTAGCCAATGTTTCGATTTCTGGCTTTTTTACTAGCTCCAAAACCGCACTGGGGTCCATGAACTCGACATGAGTTTCCCCAGTTTCGCCTACTCTAACGACAACGTTACATGGCAACAAAAGACCAATAGTGGGTTCGGCTGTCAAAGCCTGATGTGCAAGCGATGGGTTACAAGCTCCAAGAATACGGTATTCTTGCGTATCCAGATCAAGTTTCTTTTTCATCGTGGCCTTCACATCAATTTCGGTTAAAACGCCAAAGCCTTCTTTTTTTAGTTCTTCAGTAAGTCGCTGGATTGCAGCATCAAACGTTAGATCGACAATTTTTCCGAAGCTGTAATTGTTGCTCATATCGGTATTTCCTCTGTTATCTATAGGGTTAATGTATGAATAAAACGCTATAACATTTACTCAAGAATCGTTGCCTGCCTAGGCGTTGAGACTCAGAATGCGCCTTGCCCCATTTAGCACAATAGCAGCGATGATCAACCCAATCGCTAAGTCAGGCATTTGGGACCCTGTCCAAGCAACGAGGCCTCCTGCCAAGATTACACCGGCATTGGCGATTACGTCATTCGCTGAAAATATCCAGCTCGCCTTCATATGGGCGCCCTGGTTACGCGATTTAAAGATCAACAATAGGCATGTAATGTTGGCCACCAAGGCCACGGCGCCCATACTCATCATGAGTGCCGAAACCGGCTCGCTTCCATAGATGGCTCGCCTTATCACCTCGAGCAAGACCCCCACGGCAAGAGTGAGCTGTAGCCAGCCGGAAAAGTGCGCCGCTTTGAGTTTCAGTTTTGCAGCCTTGCCTACAGCATATAATGACACGCCGTACACCGCTGCATCGGCAAACATATCCAGTGAATCAGCAATAAGCCCGGTGGATTGCGCCACAACGCCCACGCCGAACTCAAGCGTAAACATGACCGCGTTAATGACCAGTAACCAGCGTAACGCCTGCGCTTCCCGTGCTTCATCGGATTTTGCAGCTTCTTGCACTTCCTGAACGGTTTCTTCGTCCACCGACTCAACTGAAACCAAATTGGCTCCAAGGCCCACAGACTTCATGGTTTTTTCCACTGTCTTCGCAATATCTGGATGATATACCCGCAACTTGCGGTTGGGGATGTCGAATTCAAAGGTGAGCGCCTCATCAAGGCTCGCAAATGCAGTGCGAATCAGGTTCTCTTCAGACGGGCAATCCATTTGAGGGACATTAAACACACTTACACGGCTTGCATCGGCTTTTTTAATATCGCCTTTCGGATTGGGGGGCGTGGTTTGATCATGGCCGCACCCACAGCAGGTCTTGGGTTCTAATGACATATCCAGCTCTTGTTTGCAGGGTAGGCGCAAGTGTAAACTCTATAGCCACTATAGAGTCAATCGGTAAAGTTTATGAGAATTGGAGAGCTGGCAAAACGCAGCGGTTGCTCGGTTCAGACCATCCGTTACTACGAAAAAGAAGGGCTGCTTGGTTCGGCATCTCGTAGCGCTGGTAATTTTAGGTTGTACGATCAGAACGGACTGGATCGACTCACATTTATCAAACGCTGCCGTAACCTTGATCTCTCATTAAAAGAAGTGAAGCAGCTATTGAAACTAAGCCATACTCCCAAGTCCACATGTGGCAAAGTCAATCAGATGGTTGAGCAGCATATTGAGCATGTGGAAGAAAGGATTACGGAACTTGAAAACCTACGAAATCAGCTTCTTCGACTTAGAGGCAATTGCTCAGAAAATCGCACAATGGATCAATGCGGGATTATTAAAAATTTGGTACAGAATTAAGGGGGCGAGGGTAGACCCTTGCGGCTTCCCCTCGCGATTGAAGCGTCAAAGAACCGTTATGACGAAGTGCAAAAAGATACGTTATTCAAGTAATTACTTAACAAGCTCAAACAAAATTATAAAACGAGTTAGTTGCGCTTTTGTTCGAGACACAACACTAGCGTCTCGCATTAGGTTCGAGAACAAAACGCTAAGAGGCTATTGCGTTGAGTCAAAAAACTTACCGATGGTTCTTGAACTAAACGTTTTAAATGGTATCTTAAGAGTGTTCCCTCTTTATAAGATAAGTGATGACACGTTCAAGCAAGCCTAAAAACGCCACAGTATGGGTATTTTTGCTGCTTCTCGCCTATATAGGCCAGATGCTAGGTGTTGGTGCGCACGCTTCGGTCATGATGGGCGCCCCCAAGGAAGCACCTGCGATGTCTTCTTCATGTCATGGAGAAGGGCCTCATGGAGAGGGTCATCATGGAATGATGCACCAAGTGAATGAGCTTGAACGTGCAGTGCATACCGATGAAAAACGTGAAGGTTCTCATGGCCCACTTATGTCATGCTGTGCTGATAACTGCTCAATGCTCAGTTGCTTTTCTGTGAGTGTTATCCTTGAATCGTTTGACGCGCGCGTGTTTGCGTTTTCCTCTTCCAATAACTTCTTTGTAAACCACGCTCACCTTTCTAAAGTTTCAAATTCCCTTTTTCGCCCCCCCATTATCAGCTAATCACAGGATAGTTGCGCCTGTTTGATGCGTATTTTCCCTATTCAAACCTAGGTGTTACTTGGGTGTATACCCGCCCCAAAAACCCATTTTTAACCCATTAATTGGAAAGTCTTACGAGGCTTCGTTTATGAATTTTGTTGCAAAAAGTACGTGTGTACTTGTGTTTGTGTTTTTGTCTGCCTGCTCGAAACTAGAGCCTAACGTGGGTAAGAAAAGTATTGAGTTTGAAGTCTTTAAAAGTCCTACTTGCGGATGCTGCAAACTTTGGGTGGGACACCTGGAGGATGCGGGGTTTGTTCCGGAAGTAAGAAATCATAATTCTTTTGAAAGTGTCAAAAGAAAGTTAGGTGTTCCTAAGCACTTGCAATCGTGTCACACCGGCGTAAGTGACAGTGGTTATTTCTTCGAAGGGCATATTCCAGCTAAATTTGTTGCTGCGTTTTTAGATAATCCTCCCGTGGATGCCATTGGGTTAGCGGTGCCAGGAATGCCTGCGGGGAGTCCCGGTATGGAAATGGGCGATAAATTTGAGCCTTATAGCATTATGTTGGTAAAAAAAGACGGTTCGAGTGAAGTGTACGCCGATGTGGCGTCATTTGAGGAACAATACGAATGAAAATGAATATGCTCTTAAAAATGCGTCCCATAGCCCTGACGATTCTAGTGATTTGGAGCTGCATTCCGTTAGAAGGTTATGCCGCAAAATATAGTTTATCGGAAGCGATAGATACCGCACATATGAATGATCCCTGGCTAAAGGGAAGTCGTTACCGCCAAGAAAAACTTGAATCGTTAAGCGCGAGTGCAGGCACACTGCCTGACCCCACCGTAAGCCTCAGTTTTGCAAACTTACCTATTGATAGCTTCGATTTCGGCCAAGAGGGTATGACGCAATTTAAAGTGGGGGTCAGCCAAATGTTTCCCCGAGGGAAGACCTTATCGTTACGCCAAGAAAAGTTAGAAAAACTGAGCCAAATACACCCTTTCGTTCGTGAAGATCGAAAAGCGCAGGTGGCGGTCACTGTCGCACACCTTTGGTTAGAGGTGTATAGGAATCAGCAAACCATTGAGCTCATTGAACAGGATAAGAGCTTGTTTGAGCATTTAGTGGATGTTGCGCAATCGAGCTATACCACTGCGGCGAAGCGTACAAGACAACAAGACTTGGTACGGGCGCAACTTGAACTGACTCGTATTGAAGACCGTTTAACCAAGCTTCGGAAAAACCGTGAATCACAATTGGCAAGACTTGCTGAATGGCTTAACGAGTCCAGTCATACCTTACAGATAGAAATGCCCAAGGTTTTGAATCACGAAGGTTTAGGCCAAAGCGTTTTAGCACAGATAAATTCTTCGATAGACACGCAATATTTAATTCAAGTGTTGAAGCAACACCCCAAAATACAGAGCATTGACAAGAAAGTGGGCGCCGAAGCCTCACAGGTTAAATTAGCCAAGCAAAGTTACAAACCTCAATGGGGCGTCAATGCGAGTTATGGCTACCGCGATAGCGACCCCATGGGAAATGACCGCGCCGATTTATTTTCCGTGGGTGTGCGTTTTGATGTTCCTCTATTTACTAACCAGCGACAAGACAAGCAAGTGCAAGCGGCTGCGGCCGAATACGAAGCAATGAAAACCGAACGTGCGCTGATGTTACGCCAGCTGCGTTCAAGGTTTGAAACCGCCGAAGCACAATACCGTCGCTTATCAGATCGCCACACCTTATTTAATTCACGCTTACTGAAAGAAATGTCGGAGCAGGCTGAGGCATCGCTAAGCGCTTACACCAATGATGACGGCGATTTTGCTGAAGTTGTACGTTCACGTATCGCTGAACTGAACGCTCGAATTGAAGCGCTCAATATTGACGTCGACATCCATAAAACTATCGCGCAGCTTGAATATTTTTTTGTGGCTCGCCCCAAAGTTCCAGAAAACGAAAAAGATCTGACGCATTCAACACGCGCAGCACAAGGATCACATTAATATGAAACCCTCTAACAAACTTAATATCATGATCACGTCAGCCGCGGTCGGGCTAGTGCTGGGTATCGCGACTACGCTCATCGTATCTGGAGGAAGTTCCGGTGGTGGGCACGCTACACCCGAAAAAGCCCCCCTCTATTGGGTTGCCCCCATGGATCCGAATTACCGAAGAGACGAACCCGGAAAATCCCCCATGGGTATGGATTTAATCCCCGTTTTTGATGAAGGCGAAAAAACTAATGATGAAGGTCCGGGTACCATTTATATTTCCCCCGATGTTGTGAACAATCTTGGCGTTCGTACTCACTTTGCTGAACGAAGCCCGCTTCACAGTGAAATTGTTACTGTTGGCTACGTACAATACGACGAAGATAAGCTCATCCATATACACCCTCGCGTGTCCGGGTGGGTTGAAAAACTTTACGTAAAATCTACGGGCGATCCGGTGACCAAAGATACGCCGCTTTACGATTTATATTCCCCTGAGTTGGTCAATGCGCAAGAAGAACTGATGCTTGCTCTCGGTCGCAACAATCAACGCTTGGTGCAAGCCGCTGAAGATCGACTAAAAGCCTTGCAGATTTCTTCCCAATTTATCAAAAAACTAAAACATGATCGTTCAATTAGACAGACCGTGACATTCTATGCCCCCCAAAATGGGGTTGTTGATAATTTAAATATTAGGGAAGGGTTTTTTGTTCAGCCTGGAACGACTATGTTAAGTATTGGTTCCCTGGCGCAAGTTTGGGTCGAAGCTGAAATTTTTGAACGGCAAGCCTCTTTAGTCAAACCAAATGACGACGTGACCATGACGCTGGACTATCTTCCCGGACAAACATGGAAAGGGCGTGTCGACTACATTTATCCGACGTTAAATAGTAAAACACGCACCGTTCGCATTCGTTTGCGTTTTGATAACCCTCAAGAATCGCTCAAGCCGAATATGTTCGCGCAAGTGACGGTGCATACCGATAGCGCCGATTCTCTTTTGGTGATTCCGCGTGAAGCGTTAATACGCACAGGTAAGCAAGACCGTGTGGTGCTTGCCTTAGGTGATGGAAACTATAAATCTATTGCGGTAAAAGTGGGCCGCATGGAGAACGAGAAGGTGGAAATACTCGAAGGGATTGAAGAGGGCGAAAGGATCGTCACTTCAGCGCAATTTTTATTGGATTCTGAGTCGAGTAAGACTTCAGATTTTAAGCGCATGCATCATGGCGAAGGCAAACCTAAATCAGTTTGGGTTGCCGGTGAAATTCAAGCGCTTATGAAAGGACCGCGCAAGGTTAACGCGAGTCATGAACCAATCGATGCATGGGAATGGCCAGCGATGACAATGGACTTCTATATAAACGACGACGTTGATATTGAAAGCTTGTCACCAGGAACACAGTTACATATGGAAATCACAAAACGCCCAGATGGCCAGTACGAAATCACAGGTGTTCATATTCTTGCGTCTGACACTGATCACGGCAACGCCATGCCCGAAGACGATATGAAGGTGGATCACTCTCAGATGGACCATACCCAAACGGCGCATGACGACACGAATCATGAAGAGGTCGATCATTCCCAAATGGATCATTCCCAAATGGATCATTCCCAAATGGATCATAGCCAGGCGCATGATGGCGAGATGGAACATTCAAATGATCAACTAAACCATCATCAAGGCCATTAGGGAGAAAGTGATGATTCAATCCATTATCCGTTGGTCTGTTGGCAATCGCTTTTTTGTACTTTTAGCAACCTTGATTTTAATTGGCGTGGGCTTATTTTCATTGAAACAAACGCCCGTTGATGCCATCCCAGACCTGAGTGATGTTCAGGTCATAATTAAAACTTCGTATCCAGGGCAAGCCCCCCAAGTGGTTGAGGACCAAGTGACATACCCGTTGACCACCGCCATGCTCTCCGTACCCGGTGCAGTAACAGTCAGAGGTTTTTCTTTCTTCGGTGACAGTTATGTTTATATTATTTTCGATGAAGAAACGGATCTGTATTGGGCGCGCAGCCGTGTTCTGGAATACCTCAGTCAAGTCGCGCCGTCGTTGCCAAGCGCCGCCAAACCGCAACTGGGCCCGGATGCCACGGGCGTGGGCTGGGTGTACATTTATTCACTAATCGATAAAACCGGAAAACACGACTTAAGCCAGTTGCGAAGCTTGCAAGATTGGTTCTTGAAATACGAACTGCAAACGGTGCCTGGCGTATCGGAAGTGGCGGCCGTTGGCGGCATGGTGAAGCAATATCAGGTCACCATTAACCCAGAAAAACTGCGCGCTTTCGGTATTCCGCTCGCTCATATTCAAATGTCGATTAAACGCGCGAACCAAGAAGTCGGCGCTTCGGTGGTAGAAATGGCGGAAGCGGAATACATGGTACGTGCATCGGGCTACCTTCAAAATAAAGAAGACCTTGCCAATATCCCATTGGGGGTAAACGATAATGGTACGCCGCTATTACTCAAGGATATTGCTGATATTGTCCATGGCCCGCAAATGCGACGCGGTATCGCCGAATTAAATGGCGAAGGCGAAACGGTTGGCGGTATCGTTGTGATGCGTTTCGGCGAAAATGCACAAACCACCATAGATGGTGTAAAAGAAAAATTAGCGCAATTAAAGCAAGGTTTACCGGAAGGCGTCGAAATTGTCACCGTATATGATCGCTCAGGCTTGATCAAACGTGCAATAAAAAATCTTTGGCACAAACTACTCGAAGAGTTCATTGTTGTGGCCATCGTGTGCATGCTGTTTTTATTTCACATTCGCTCCTCCCTAGTGGCAATTTTTAGTTTGCCGGTAGGTATATTAACGGCCTTTATCGTGATGCATGCGCAAGGGATTAACGCAAATATTATGTCGCTAGGAGGAATAGCAATAGCGATTGGCGCCATGATTGATGGCGCAATTGTAATGATTGAAAACATGCATAAGCATATGGAAAAAACGCCGCTCACCAATGAGAACCGTTGGAAAATTGTGGCCGATTCCGCATGTGAAGTCGGGCCAGCTTTATTTTTTAGTTTGTTAATTATCACGGTCAGTTTTGTTCCGGTTTTTACTTTAGAAGCACAGGAAGGGCGTATGTTTAGTCCCTTGGCGTTTACTAAAACTTATGCCATGGCCGCGTCTGCCGCTTTGGCCATTACCTTGGTGCCCGTGTTAATGGGGATTTTTATTCGCGGACGAGTTTTACCTGAGCACAAAAATCCAATCAATCGTTTTCTTATTGGGGTGTACATGCCGACACTCAATAAAATTTTAACCTACCCAAAAGTCACCTTGGTTGCAGCGTTTATACTGTTGTCGACCATGATTTGGCCGCTAGAAAAAATTGGGAGTGAATTTATTCCTCCATTAGACGAGGGCGATTTAATGTATATGCCCACCACATACCCAGGAATCTCCATCGGCAAAGCGCGTGAGTTACTTCAGCAAACCGATAAATTGATCGCGACTGTGCCCGAGGTTGAATCGGTCTTTGGAAAAATCGGGCGTGCAGAAACGGCAACTGATCCCGCGCCCCTCACGATGATAGAAACATTTATCCAATTAAAACCGCGTAGCGAATGGCGTGATGGAGTGACCACCGAAAGTTTGAAAAAAGAATTGGATGCGTTGGTTAAACTGCCTGGTGTCACCAATGCCTGGGTGATGCCCATTAAAACCCGTATTGATATGTTAGCAACCGGCATAAAAACCCCTGTGGGGATTAAAGTGGCCGGGCCAGATCTCGCCATCATTCAAGATATTGGCCAGCAATTGGAAAAACTATTAAAAGATGTGGAAGGCACCGCGTCGGTATATTCCGAGCGGGTCGCGGGTGGTCGTTATTTAAATGTGGATATTGATCGTGCGAAGGCAGCACGCTTTGGCTTGAATATCGCAGACGTACAACAAGTTATCGCGTCTGCCATTGGCGGCATGAATGTCACTCAAACGGTCGAAGGCTTAGAGCGTTATCCGGTAAATATTCGTTACCCGCAGTCCTATCGTAATTCTCCTGAACAATTGGCTTTGCTACCGATTGTCACTTCCCGAGGAGAACGTATTGCACTTGGCGACGTGGCAAATATTGTGATAGCCGATGGTCCACCAGGGATTAAAAGTGAAAATGCGCGTATCAATGGCTGGACCTTTGTCGATATCGATGGCGTTGATATCGGAAGTTATGTGAAAAACGCCCAGCGTATTGTGGCTGATCAATTAGATTTGCCAGCGGGGTATTCTCTTAACTGGTCAGGGCAATACGAATATATGGAACGTGCAAAAGCGAAGCTTAAGTATGTTGTTCCGTTAACCTTGGCGATTATTGCGATTCTCTTGTACATGAGCTTTCGTAGTGTAACGGAAGTGGCGTTATTGATGGGGACGTTGCCCTTTGCCTTGATCGGCAGTATTTGGTTGATGTATTGGCTGGATTTTAATTTTTCAATTGCGGTGGGTGTTGGCTTGATTGCCCTTGCGGGTGTGGCAGTTGAAATTGGGGTGATTATGTTAGTGTATCTTAATCAGGCGCTTGCCAATGTGTTGGACGAAAATGAGAGCGCAAACAAGGTCAGCGAAGAGGATATCCGACGAGCCGTTATCGAAGGCGCGGCATTAAGAGTACGGCCAGTATTGATGACCACGGGTGCCACCATTGTGGGTTTACTCCCGATAATGATTGGGGAAGGAACAGGCTCAGAGGTGATGCAGCGTCTTGCCGCACCTATGGTTGGGGGAATGGTAAGTGCTTTGGTTCTTACTTTGTTGGTGTTACCCGCGATCTATTTTCTATGGAAACGATCGCTTTTCAAGTGTGGACCAGAATCGGCTGGTTCAACGTTAACTTAATCATTAAAGGAAATGTATCCGTCATGAAAAACAAATCATTCTTTTTATTCGGTCTTACTCTTTTTTCATCGCTCGTTTGGGCGCACGATGAATCACTTCATGCAAAAGATGCGGAAGCACCGCGTTGTGCAGGTATGAAAAACATGGATCATAGCAAAATAGAAAAAGACGACCCGATTATGCAAGCCATGATGAAAAAATGTATGCACCATAGCGACCAAGATAACGCAAAGAACGATAGCAATAACAAACAACACCAAAAACCTCATTCGGAACATACAGAACCCAAAAAGAGTGAAAAGCACAATCATTAAAGGTGAGGCGTTTTATGAAAAAAATGATTTGGGGCAGTATTCTGGTATTTGTCGTTATTGCGGGTGGGGGGCTTGTGTATATGGCTGCTGGATTATATCCGATTGGTGCTGATGTGCCACACAACGCTTTAACATATAAAATTTTAGAGTTTGCGCGAGAGCGATCAGTTGCACATGCATCTAAAAATATCCGAGTACCGGATTTAAGCCAAGCCGATTTATTATTGCGTGGTGGTGCAGACTACAATGATATGTGCGCTGGTTGCCACCTAAAGCCTGGCGTCACAGAATCCGACTTGAGTATCGGCCTGTACCCAAAACCGCCTAATTTAAGCATGCCTCATGATGACCACGTGCATGGTGACCCTTCGGAAGAAGAGCAAGCAAAAAGACAGTTTTGGATTATAAAACATGGGATCAAAGCCTCCGGTATGCCCGCGTGGGGGCCAACCCATAGTGACGAACGTATATGGGCCATGGTGGCGTTTATTCAACGGCTTCCTGAGTTAGACGAGGACTACTATCAAATTATAACCGCGCGAGGAAACGCCGATGATCATCATTAAAAGCAGACTATCGAAACCAACTGGTGCAACGAGGTAACCATGAAAAAAGTGTTTGTTATGAGCGTTTTTCCACTTGTATTAAGTTTTGGCACGATGGCGTATGCCCACAGCGGTAAAGATCCTCAGAGAGAGTTGGATAAAGCGCTCAATTGGTTGAAACAATACCAGTCGGAATTTAAAGGAAGTGAGAAATCTCGATCGAAAGTTAAAAACCTCTCCCGGCAACTCGACGTATTACGTTCACGAACATTGTTATTACGGAATGAACTTGCAGAGTGTGGAAGTGTGGCCTGTTTAAAAAATGGGGAAGTTCGTTATATGCGAGAGATAGCACACACATTAAAAGCCACTCAAAAAACATTGGCGCAAATGGATACATTGCTAAATGACATTAAAAACACGGGTTCAAACAATTAACATTTATAACGGGAGTCGTTGTTCTACGGCATGATTCTCATCTAGGATTCGAAAAATAAAAATATTTTTTCTGGACTAAATATTGATTGACATGAATCAAGCTTAAAACGTAATGTGATGAAATAATACACCTCTATGTTTAGATTTCAATGTTTTTGAATCTGCCAAATCTAACGCGAGAAAATTGATGGCGACCAGACGTATAAGTGCAATAGTTTTAGCCTGGCTACTGATGAGTCAGCCTGTGCTTTCTGTTGCATTAACGAATCTGGCGGCACATGATGAGGTAGTTCATGATCATTCATCAGCTCACCATGATGATCATCACCGCACGCATTTTAGCGATCATCACGAAGAAAAAGTCGATCACCATGAGCATGAAGCATTCCATCAGGGTCGCCAAGACGCACACCATTCATTGATGAAAGCGACTCCCCATGATTGTGGTCCTTGTGTTAATGGTGATATGAATCACTGTCAGTGTGGCGCCGTTGTGCAACCCAATGCATTCACCGCTTTTCGATATTATGTTTTTTCCCCCTATAAACTGCTATACACGCATATCTTGGCTGCGCACCGCGAGTCACTCTTTCGTCCCCCCATTTTTGCCTAACCTAGGATAAGTCCGTCTGCTGTTTATGCCCTATGCTTCTTTTTTTTAGCGTGGGATATCCGGTCATCGGCTTATTCTCCTTACTTATAAAAATACTTTTTATTTAATCAATATCTTGACCGTATGTGATGGTTGGGCGCCGTTGGCGTTTAGCCCATCATGTAAGTCTTAAGGAGACAGAAACATGTCCGTTAAATTCTTGGCGGCCGTTCCGCTGATGACGTTGGTTGCGTGGTTACCAACCAGTGCACTGGCGAACGAGGATCGCCCACGATTCGCTGTGGGTGGTTATGGCGATGTTAAATATGAAACAACAGAACTAAACGATACAAGCGCCTATAGCGCTCGCTTCGTTCCCATTTTTTTATTTAGCTTGAACGACAAAATGCATGTTGAGGCCGAAACAGAAATAAGCCTTTCTGCGGAAGGAGAGACAGAAATCGAACTAGAATATGCCGATTTGCATTATTTTCTCACCGATACAGTCACAGTGACCGCAGGGAAATTCCTTCTACCGTTCGGTCAGTTTGGACCAAATATTCACCCTAGTTGGATTAACCGCTCACCTTGGACACCGGGAATCTACGGCACACATGGTGGTACTCAAGCTATGGAGGCCTTACTTCCTGTTTTGAGTGACGTAGGGATCGCTTTTCAAAAAACATTCGTAGTGGGCGAAAACCAAAAGATTTTTTTGGATTTATACAGTACGAACGGTCCGCGCGTCGAAGCGGCGCATGAAGACGAAGGGGAAGAGGGTGACGTTGTCGAAGAGGAGTCTCATGATGAGTTGCCAGAACTTGAATTTGATGCCACCAATGGCGATAACAACAAAAATAAAGCGTTCGGCGGAAGAGTGGCGTATGCCTTGCTGCCAAATATCGAAATAGGAGCCTCTTTCTACACATCAAAATACGATGATGAAGACGCTTTGGAATTTAATGCGCGTGGGTTGGACCTCAATATTTACAGTGCACACTACGCGCTTCGTGGTGAATACATTGCTACGGAAACCGATGGTTTGGAAGAAGAGGAAGGCGAAATTGAAACCCATACATTTAAACGTGACGGGTGGTATCTACAAAACACACTACAGATTGGAAAATTCTGGCCATCCGTAGCGGGAACGGAAATCGTTATCGAATATTCAGAAACAAATAAATTAGCAGAAGCCAGCCGCTGGATGGCGGGGATAAATTATTGGCTTGACGCTCGTTCAGTGATCAAAGTGGCGTATGACGATACTGACGTGAAAGATGGCGACGATGATCAACGTTTTGTCGTTCAATTAAGTTACGGATTTTAAGAGAGGTCAGTGATGAAAAAAATAAAATTTCAAGTAAGCCTTTTAATGTTACTTGTCGCGGTTCTCATGTTATTGGGAATGAGCGCGGTATCCAGCGACACAGATAAAGCGTCAATTAACGGCGCTGCGATATTTAATAACAATTGTGCACGTTGTCATAATGCCCGCTCGTTAGATGAATTTTCCCTGAACGAATGGGCCGTCATCATGCCTCATATGCGTGAAAAAGCACACCTTACGGGGAGAGAAACCGATGCGGTTATGCAGTTTATTCGATTGGTTAAAAATGGCAGTGGTGACTCGGAGAAAAAATCCATTAATAGCGGTGCGGATCTATTTAAAAAATACAGCTGTCTAGGATGCCACCGTTTTCAAGGGACTGGCGGCACGGTCGGTCCAGCGCTAGATTCAACGATCGAAGATAAGGGAAACGAATATTTTGTTAAAAAATTGAAAAACCCGCAATTTAATAATCCATCGTCACCAATGCCGAGAATGCCACTGACGGTAGATGAAATTGAAGCGTTAGCGACGTTTTTATCTCAGAAAGGGATGAATGAGCAATAGCATATTAAAGGTTGATTAGGAAAAATAGTGCCAAGGATGGTGGAGGCATAAAAATGCCTTGACCTGTGTCTTACACACAGGTTTAGAGTGGGTATGCATATTTAAACTCAGGTTTTAAACCTGGGAGTTGGTTTTACTAAAAAATTGGAAATACTTTATGCGTGTAAATGAATTAGCAAAAACTCTTTCGGTCAGTCCGGAGACGATACGTTTCTATACGCGAAAAGGTTATCTATCACCGGTAAAGAGTCCAACGAATGGCTACAAGGAATACGGCCCAAATGAGCAAGCGCGTATGGGTTTTATTTTGAGTGCGAGGGCTTTGGGATTCACGGTGAATGATATTGGGGAAATTCTGGCCGTCGCAGATGCAAAGAATGCCCCCTGTCCTGTGGTGAGGTTATTGATAGAACAGCGTCTTGCAGAAACCGAAGCGCAATTCCAGGAGACGAAGCGACTGCGTGATCGGATGCGCGTTGCGGTAGACGAGTGGCGTAGCTTGCCAGATAAGGCGCCGACGGGTCACATGCTTTGTCATTTAATCGAAGAGTACATGATAAAGGAAGACGAATGAATACACACGAAATGTCAGGTGCGACGCAACGCCTAGGCGCTGCGGCTTCGGACTCCCACCATGTTAGCGATACAGCGCAAATTTTCGCAAGGGTAAATAATTATGACTGATGCCATCATTACCAAAAATAAAAACACGACAATATCGCGCCCAGTGACTGACGATGCCCAACTTATCGTGCCGGGTATGGGGAGTAATCATTGTGCGGGCCTGGTAAAAAGATCCCTCGAAAGGTTGCAAGGCGTTGAAAATATTCAGACTAATATAGCCAGTCATCAGGTGAACGTTTCTTTCAATCCATCTCGCTCATCATTGCAAGATATTCAGGTAGCAGTCGAAAACGCCGGTTATGACGTGACGACAGCGCAGCTCGTGACAGACGCCCATGTTCAAAAGGTTACCCTCACAGTCCCCGGTGTGGGCAGCAACCATTGCGCTGGCCTTGTTCGTACATCGCTTGAGCGTTTAACCGGTATATTCGACATCCAGACGAATATTGCCAACCATCAAGTTACGGTGAGTTTCGACCCGAGCAAAGTGGACAGTGCTCGCTTAAAACAAACCGTAGAAAACGCAGGATATGATGTTGCTGGTGTAGAAAGCGCTCATCACGATTCACACAAAACCTCAGAAGATGCCGAAGCGCGATATCTCGATCAAGCGTGGAAAAACCTCTGGTTTGCAGCAATACCCACCACCCTCATTATGCTGTTAATGATCCCAGAAATGTTTTGGCAACCACTACCGGGGTATCTCGCGATAGTTGCTGTGCTGGGTTTTCCTGTGGTGTTTTTTCGGGGTGGAAAATCGACACATCGCTCAGCGTGGCGTTCGTTAAAAAATAGAACCGCGAATATGGATGTTTTAATTTCATTAGGAAGCATGCCGCCGTATTTAATTGGTTTGATTGGGTTTGTTTACCCGATGACGTCATTTATTGAGATGGCCTCCACCATTATGACGTTCCATATGTTAGGCCGCTACCTTGAGACTCGTGCAAAAGGGAAGGCGTCACAGGCCATCAAAAAGCTGATTAAGCTCGGTGCGAAAACGGCCATCACCATGCGCGACGGTGAAGAAATAGAAGTCCCGGTTGAAGCGCTAAAAATAGGGGATGTTATGGTCATTAAGCCGGGGGCCAAAGTGCCGACAGATGGGGAAATTGTTGACGGCTACAGTCACTTGGATGAGTCGATTGCAACGGGTGAGTCTGTACCGGTAGAGAAAGGCCCAGGTGATTTAGTGCTGGGCGCTACGATAAACAAAGAAGGGCTTCTAAAGGTTAACGCCACCAAGATTGGCGCGGACACGTTTTTGTCTCAGGTCATCAAATTAGTCGAACAGGCGCAAGGCTCAAAGGTACCGATACAAGAATTCGCTGACAGGGTTACGGCCACCTTTGTGCCTGCGGTTATTGCGATCGCAATTTTAAGCTTTCTTTCATGGGCGATTTTTTTCGACACATTGCAGCCTGTTCTGGAATGGGGAGGAAGTTTTTTACCCTGGGTCGATCCGACGCTGAGTCCAATTATTGCAGCCATACTGGCGGCTGTTGCCGTCCTTGTTATTGCCTGTCCCTGTGCGCTTGGGTTGGCGACGCCTACGGCGATTATGGTGGGGTCCGGAATGGGTGCTGAAAGAGGTGTGTTGATACGCTCCGGCGAAGCGATACAAACCTTGAAAGATATTAAGGTCGTTGTATTGGATAAAACGGGCACCATTACCGCCGGAAAACCCTCCCTTACTGATGTTGTTCCAACTGCCGCCTTTACCGCCGGAGACCTGTTGTTAGCAACTGCGGCGGTAGAAGCGGGATCGGAGCATCCTTTGGCGCAGGCAATTGTGCAAGGGGCTAAGGTTCAGAACCTGGCGATTCCCAAGGTAGAGCACTTTAAATCCATTACGGCACGTGGCGTAGAGGGCGTTGTTAACGGCCAGTTGGTACACGTAGGTAGCCGTCGATTGCTTAACGAACAAGGTGTTGATCTGGGAGAGATGGAAGAGACCTTAACCGCCCTTGAGGTTCAAGGAAAGACAGCGATGTTAGTTGCGATCGATAAGCAGGCAGCGGGGGTTGTCGCGGTTGCCGACACGATTAAAGACGATTCCAAATCCGCCATAAAAGCGATGCACGATCTTAACATCCATGTCGTGATGGTGACCGGCGATAACGAGCGGACAGCTAAATTTGTTGCAGACCAAGTCGGTATCGATGAAGTGCTGGCCAACGTGCTACCGGAAGGCAAAGTGGATTCTGTTAAACAGTTGCAAGCCAAGTACGGCAATAGTGTTGCGATGGTGGGCGACGGGATTAATGACGCACCGGCGTTAAAACAGGCCAACGTAGGTATTGCGATTGGCGCTGGCGCGGATGTGGCGATCGAGGCAGCCGATGTCACCCTGGTGCAGGGGCAGTTGACCAAGCTTGTCGAAGCCATTCTTTTATCAAAAGCAACGTTTAAAAAAATCGTTGAAAACCTTTTTTGGGCCTGGTTTTACAATCTTGCGGCGATTCCTGTGGCAGCGCTCGGCCTGCTTCACCCTATGATCGGTGTTATTGCGATGACTGTGAGTTCTTTGTCTGTCATTGGTAACTCCATCCTACTAAAGCGTGTTGATGTACGCATTAAATAACCGGAGAAAACTATGAGTCACCAATCACAACACCAAACGCAGATGAATAATAAGGCTGTCAGAATTAAAGGCGGTGTGAAATGAACGTAATCCCCATAAAATTCGCAAGCGCCGCGGCCTTGAGCACGGCATTGATTTGGCTGCTGTGTTCAGTCCTGGTGCTCATTGCGCCAGGTGCAATCAATTATATCAGTGGTGCCATGATGCATCTCGAAATGTCGCACTGGGTATGGGATCTATCGGTAAGCAAACTGGTAGTGGGCATGCTTGCTTGGGCATTGATGACGTGGTTGGTGGTGTGGTTAACCACCACAATTTATCTACGTTGGCTAGGAGAGACTGATCGTGAGTAATCAAAGACAAAGCTTTTGGATGACACCAAAAGGATTAGCGGCGATGGGGCTTATTGCCGCGGTCACCTACTTTTTGTTGATGGAACATCGTCAGCATGTCGTTGAGTTTTTGCCATTCCTGATTATTTTACTGTGTCCGCTGATGCATATTTTTATGCACGGCTCACACGGGCATGGGCACCACGACGACCATCAAGACGATCCGTCCCAGGCATATAAGCGCGGCGTGGAAGAGGGCCGGAGACAATCACATCAAAATCATCACAAAGGAGATTAATTATGCACGGTGAATCCGCCTACGGTTTGTGGACATTAGTCATTTTAAATTCCGCTATTTTTATCTTTTTTGCGTTTAGTTTTGTTAAACCGAAAACGAAAACAGAGTGGCGAAGCCTAACTGCCTTTTCAGCCTTTGTTGTTGCCTTGTTTACAGAAATGTACGGCTTTCCATTAACAATATATTTCTTATCGGGGTGGTTGTCAGAAAAATACCCCGGTGTCGATTTTTTATCTCACGAGAACGGGCATTTGTTGCATACGTTACTGGGGTTTGAGGGGAATGCGCACTTTGACCCATTGCACCTACTCAGCAATGTCGTCATTGTTCTTGGATTTATTCTTCTATCGTCGGCATGGGCAGTATTGCATAAATCACAGCAGACGAGATCACTCGCGACGTCTGGGTGGTATGCACGTTGTCGTCACCCACAATATCTCGCCTTTATTCTCATTATGTTCGGATTTCTTCTTCAATGGCCCACCATTCCAACCGTTGTGATGTTTCCGATTTTAGTATGGGTTTACGTGCGCCTTGCCAAACGCGAGGAGAATATCGCAATGTCCGAATTTGGTGAAGAATATCGCCGTTATATGGCGGTTACACCCAGCTGGATACCCAAGTTTAAACACCAACCAACACCTATCTGAGGAAAAAACTATGAAAAAGCTAATCTCATCTATCGTAATTTCAAGCGTATTAATCTCCCCTGTATTTGCTGAAGGGAAGCATCAGCACGGCGAAGGCAAGGCTAATGGAATGGCCGGGGGGATGATGGGCATGATGAGTCATGAGCAAATGTCTGTTATGCATGAACACATGGCGAAGATGAAATCCAAGATGGAAAAAATAAAGGCGGAAACAAATCCTGAACAACGTCATAAATTGATGCAGGAACATATGCAAGCCATGCAAAAGGGAATGCACATGATGAGCGGTGGTGAGAATATGAAAAAACAAAAACACTCGAAGAAAATGGGCGATATGGACATGGGAAAACGTATGGAGATGATGGAGCAGCGTATGGGCATGATGCAAATGATGATGGGACAGATGATGTCACATCAATCGGAGGAAAAAAAAACCAAGGGGCATCAACATAAGAAAAGATGATACCT
Organism: Agarilytica sp.; assembly: GCA_045430345.1. GTDB lineage: Bacteria > Pseudomonadota > Gammaproteobacteria > Pseudomonadales > Cellvibrionaceae > Agarilytica. Next base: position 761,107 of record JAILXT010000001.1, read on the forward strand.
TTTAGAAAAGATGAAAACGTATAGGACGCCCATTGGCGTCCTATACGAGTACTAGAACTCACAAAAAACAAGAATTGAATGAATAGTATGTTCAATCTTTAAATTAACTCTGCAATATGAGGTGTGGATATGAGTGAAGAACATCGACCGGGCGTTTCAGAAGTGACGCTGGTGGTTCGCCACTTGAAAATGGAGCCCGCTGACCAAGAAAAGATAGACGCGGTGGTGCATGAAATCGATGAAATATACGGCGTGGATTCTGTGTCTTTTGATGCAGCATCGCATGTGCTAAATATCGCTTACGACGCGACAAGACTCAGTATTGAGTGTATCGAAGAACGGATAGAAAAATACGCGTTGGAAATAAGTCACGATTGGTGGACACATTTTAAAGAAGGCTATTACCGGTTTATTGATCAAAATATTCAAGACAACGCCAAAACAGAGCCATGGAGCTGCCACGGTAACACGCAAGCCAAACCCAAACGGCCTAAAAAGTAGTGACGCCCATGACACATATGCCTTCGTCTCACGAAAATGACCTGACGTGTCCGGTGTGTGGGATGAAAGAAATTAATGACGAACTCTGGCGGAGCTATCGCGGTATTAAATATAAGTTTTGCTCACAGCAATGCCTTGATCGCTTTGTTGCACGTATGGAGATGTATAGTGGCCCGCTCTAAACGATAAACTCAGAAAAGTAATATTTCTGAAAAAGGGCTTCACACACATAAAGAGCAACCAAAAGCCAGTGCGGCGATTTCTCAGATTTCCTCTATGGCTTTTAATAGCTGCAGTGACGCATTGTTTTCGAATATTCGCCCTTCATCGATATAACCCCATACTGTTGAATCTTGTTTCCAGCCACCTTGCTTTTTTATCAGCGCAAAATCGATACCGGCTCTTCCTGCGGATGTCGCCATACCGCGACGTAAACTGTGGCTGCTAATGAGCTCGACGTCATTTAGCCCCGCTTGAGCAGCATGTTCTTTCAATATTGTATTTACTGACGCGGGGGATAACGATGCATCACTTACCTGTTCCCACCTGTTTAGCCCCCGAAAGATAAATCCTTCTGTAATATTCGCAATCTGAAGCCACTTTTTGAGCGCAGCCACTGCACAAAATGCGGTGTTTGATGCTGGAATCGCGCGAAGCTGATCATCACATTCCTGATTAGTTTTCGATTTGGTCAGGTTGATAATCATTCCATCGCTGTGCCAGGAGATATTTTCCATGGTCAAGGTGGCGAGTTCGCTCCGTCTAAACCCACCAAAGAACCCCATGAGAATAAGCGCTTTGTCTCTAATCAGCTTTGAAGACGGATTGCGACCATCTAAATGTTCAACGAGGCGTTTAAGGCTGATTAGATCAAACGCTTTTGCCTTGTGCTTGGGTTTAGCATGCAAGCGACGATTGCCTTTCAGTACTTTTTTTACCGTTGGGGTGTGCGTTGGATCAGGAAGGTGCTGAAAACGATGCCATTGACTAATCGCAGTAAGGTGCAAATCCAACGTGCGCGGATTAAGAATCGTTGATTTGTCCCGGATATAGTGGAGTAGGGCGTCGCTGTTACACGGCAGACGACCGCCCCATTTCTCGAACTGGCGAATGGCGGAACGATAGGTTTGACGGGTGTTTTCGGAGGTGGCGGCTTGAATCAAGTGCTGAACACCTGCGTCGATCGCACTCTCATTCCCCTGAGTTAAGGGAGTATTAAATCGCTCGGGCGATGTTGTCATCGAAACGCTCTATGTGTACCAAAAGTGCAATGAAGTTTAGCATCAAACAATCATCTAACCCACGATAATATTCCTTATCGAAAGTTAGGATTTGTGTTTGCAAATCAATCAAATTAGGTTAATATTATGTAATATTACATAATACGTATTACATCATCTTATTTGAGTGGGAGTTAAAAGTGGCGCGAGCAGGCATTACATATATCGACGTCAGTAATGCAGCGGAATCTTTGAGGTCAGACGGCCTTGAACCCACTGTAGATCGAGTAAGGGAAAAACTTGGAACTGGAAGTAAAAGTACGATTGCGCCGTTGCTAAAACGCTGGAAGACAGGATTGACTGAACAGGATATGTCGGGCATTCCATCAGATATTGTTGAATCAGTTAAGTCATTTTATGAACTCACTCAAAATAAAGCTAAAGATCAAATCGAACACGCTCAAATCAAATGCCAAGATAAGCTAGATAAAATGCAGAATAGAATTGAGCTGCTCATAGAGGAAAACAAGTCCCTTAAAGAACGCGAGTCACTACTAAGCTCTGAAATTGAAACCGCTAACAAAGAAACTGAAAAGCTAAAAGAAGAGCTTGCGCAGAAACATATAGCCGAAATAAAACTGGAAGCCGAGCTTGATAAGGCTAGAATTCAGACACAAGAGCAAGGCCGTGCAATAAAAGAGCTTAAATCAGATAACAAACAGGTTCGTGAGCACTTTGAGCACTATCAAAACAGTATTTCCGAAGAGCGAGCGAACGAAAGAGAAACTCACAACTTCAACAAATTAACACTCGAAACTAGAATCTCAGAGCAGCTGCAACAATTACAAGCAATCACAAATGAACTTGAAACGCTGAAAAATACACATAACAGTAACGTTTTGGAATTGACAGAAACGTCTTCAGAATTACTAAGGTTACAAAACGAGAATACAGTTCTTTCAGATTCAAATGAAACTAACATTAAAAAACTAAATAAATTTAAAGCGGGGGAGGTGGATTTGACCAAAACAATCGCATCTCTTCAAAACTTAAATCAAACTGCCGATAAGAAGCTTGTTGAATTAAATACTGAAAACACAAGCCTTAAAGAACAAAGCAGTTTTATGAGAAAAACAATCGATCGCTTACAACAAAAAATAGAAAGTTTAACTGATGAAAAGATATCTTTAGCGCAGGAAAAATCGGTTATCCAAGGTCAATTCATTCAATTGCAAAATTCAATCTAGGGTGAAATTATGGCGACGAATAGCAAAATAGAATGGACAGAACAGACGTGGAACCCTGTTACGGGGTGCTCCAAGGTTTCTCCGGGTTGCAAATACTGTTACGCAGAAACGATGTCTACAAGGCTAAGAGCTATGGGGGCACCGGGTTACGAAAACGGGTTTAATCAGATTACTTTGATAGAAGAACGGCTGAGTCAACCCAAAAGTCGCAGAAAACCAACCATGTATTTCGTGAATTCAATGAGCGATTTATTTCACGATAAAGTCCCTTTTGACTATATTGACAAAGTATTTGAAACCATTGAGACAACACCCCAGCATACCTATCAAATTCTAACAAAACGTTCCTCCAGAATGAGAGAGTACTTTGAAACTCGGTTAGTACCTAAGAATGCATGGCTAGGAGTTTCAGTTGAAGATAAAAGCTATGGAAAACCTAGAATAAAAGATCTCCAAAAAATAAGAGCAAGAACCCGCTTTCTATCTGTTGAGCCGCTACTCGAGGATCTAGGCAGGGTACCGTTAAGCGGTATTCATTGGGTGATTGTAGGAGGCGAATCCGGCGTAAAATCCCGCCCAATGAGAGAATCCTGGGCAATTTCTATTAAAAACCAGTGCGAAAGAGCTAATGTGGATTTCTTTTTCAAACAATGGGGTTCTTGGGGGGAGGATGGCATTAAAAGATCGAAAAAAGACAATGGCCGTATGTTAGAAGGGCAGACGTGGGACATGATCCCGACCGTGGCAGTAGCTTGATATCAACAAAGTAAGGAAGTTAACTAATGGGCGTGATACCAAACGAATATAAAGGAAGAGAACAAGCGTTATTAAAGCACACTATTTTAAAAACATATATACAGCGCCTGTTTATGATAATTGGAAATTCGGGCGAAGAGGTCATAAACTATGTCGATTGCCTTGCGGGACCATGGGAAGAAAATCACGATGACCTCCGGGATACATCGATAGGGATATCAATTGATCAATTAAAGAAGTGCGCAAATACGTTAAGTAAAAACCACAATAAGAACATAAAATTTCGAGCGCTCTATATCGAGAAAGATAAAACTGCATTTAAAAAACTAGAAACTTATTTAGCTATACATACTACTAATGATATTGAGTTGTCATGTATAAATGGAGATTACACTGACCATATCGATGATATTGTTAGGTGGACAAATAACTATTTCACATTTTTTTTCATAGATCCCAAGGGTTGGAAACGGATAGTAGGGCCCACAACATTAAAGCCCTTACTTGAGCTGCCAAAGTCCGAATTTCTAATTAACCTAATGTATGACTTTGCCAATCGTGCACTTAGTATTGAAAAGCATGAAGGAGATATAGAGGAACTCGTTGGCGAAAAAATTGATTTAGATGGAACCGAATCTCCAGAGAAGCGTCAATCGATTTTCTTAAACGCATATCGCAAGAACATTAAGGCATTCATAGGACATAGCAATAATCAACACCCCAGATCTTCCTTTGTTCCAATTTTCAGACCCGGCACGGACAAATTACTCTATTTTTTACTCTATTTTTTACTCTATTTTTTACTCTATTTTTTAGTCTATTTTACTAGGCATCCTAAAGGTATTGATGTATTTAAAACCGAGTCCGAGAAAATAGATTATCTACAGCGCGTTACCAAACAGGAAATCAAGCTACGAAACAAAGAGCAAAATAATCAAACGATGGATCTATTTGGTGTTGATGCAGATATTGAAAAAATTGAAGAAAATAACAACAAGTTCATGGCTCGGACGATTATTGAAGATGAACTCGAGAATGGCCCTAGATTATTTTGTATCGATTATTGGGCGGATCTTTTGGAGAAAACAGACCTATATCCTACGGATTTCCAACTAGGAATCAAAGAAATGCTCAAAGAAAAGAAAATAGAGAATCTAGATGCTGACACCTCTAAACGACGATCCAAATATATTAAACCAGACAGGAAGTATAAGAGCGAAAGGTGGCAGCTAATATAGCTCAGCGACCCATGACCAAAAGAGTACCTATACCAAACCTCGCTATTTCCTATACGGTCTAGTATTCGACATAGCGTCTCCAGGCTGCTAGAATAGGTGCATGTACAATTCTCTAATACGTGAACACCTATGGCCATACCCAAGCCCGTTGCTTTGTACCCAGTATATGCTGAGTTTCAGAATCTAGATTTTTCAGAATATCCGGACCTAAAGAGTTTCATAGATTCCGGCGAAACTTGGTGGAATCGCCATTGGCACTGGGGTTTAGAGTTCCTTAGCTATATTGGCCGAAACAAATCTGGCCACACGTTTACGCGATTTCGTAATGAAACCGAGCGTTTTCTTTTGTGGCTATTTCTTATTAAACAACAACCGATGGATAAGCTACGAAAAGCCGACATCCTTGAGTACGCCGATTTTTGTTGGCAACCGCCAGCATCCTGGATTTGCTTTGCCAATCATGAAAAGTTCAACTTCCACAACGGTCATTACACACAGAACCGTTCCTGGGCGCCGTTTAAACTGCAGGTACCGAAGAACTTAAAGAACAGCGAAATTAAACCCGATAAGAAAAAATACCAGCCATCTCAGCAGACGTTAACAGCGACGTTTACTGCAATTATCGCGTTTTACAAATACCTAATGAATGAAGAACATCTGTATGGCAATCCCGCACAGATCGCCAAAACTGATTGTCGACATTTCATTAAAGATGCACAAGTGAAAGAAATTCGTCGTTTAACTGAAGCTCAGTGGCAATATGTCTTTAATGTGGCGTTGAGGCTAGCTGAAGAAGACCGAGGATACGAAAGAAGTTTATTCATCATCTGTGCGTTAAAAACCTTATTTTTACGTATCTCAGAGCTGTCCGAGCGGAAAGATTGGACGCCGATTATGAGTCATTTTTGGCAGGACAGGGATGGTAACTGGTGGCTTAAAATTTTCGGAAAAGGGCGCAAATTAAGGGATATAACCGTCCCTGAAAGCTTTATAGACTACCTTAAACGATACCGTCACTACAGAGGACTGCCCTCCTTGCCATCTACCGGAGAAAACACCCCTATCGTCGAAAAACTTCGAGGAAAAGGCGGAATGAGTTCTCGGCAACTCTCCCGTATTGTTCAAGAAGTATTTGATATCGCCTACGAGCAAATGAAAAAGAAAGAAGGTGAAGACCGCGCTAGAAAACTTAAGGAGGCATCTACGCACTGGTTAAGACATACGGGCGCCAGTATGGAGGTAGAACGTGGTCGTGCGTTAAAAGACATATCTGAAGATCTTGGGCATTCCAGCATGGCCACCACCGACACCGTATACGTCCAAACTGAAAACAGGATCCGCGCTGAAAGCGGTAAAAATCGAGATGTGAATTAATTAGAATTAGATGTAACAGAACAACCCCCCTATTTTCTACACCTAACTATATTTCCTCGCATTCAAACGCTTTGTTGCAATCCTCGCAACGAATGTTCAAGTGAGGTTTACCGTAAACCTTAGATTGACATCCATTACAAACATATCGATGTCGTGTTTTTCGTTTGGGTGCTTCATATTCAACGAAATTTTCCGGCAATAGTTCAGAAAGCATAGAGGTACCGGCTTGGATATGGTGGGGATATACAGGGGTATCCGTAATTTCCGAAATCTCAACGCCCTCTTCATCTAAACGCATTAGCGCCGAATTTATTGACTTCGAGTTGTCACGCGTAATTTCGTTGGGATCAGCGATAATTGGGTTAAAAAGTCGCGGCAGAGCTTTACGATCCACCCAAGCTAACTGAAAGGATTCTTCTTTTTCTAGTTGGTGGAACGAATCAAGGAATTTACCACCTTCAATAATATAATCCCCCATGTGTTGCCCGACAATTTGGCCGCCTGGGTCACCTGTAGACGATGGCATAAGGCCTATACTGATCATCTTCATTGCCCACTCCTTGTTGTGATAATAACTCCTACCGGGTTTTCCAAAATTATATTGCCAACAGTGCACCATTTCGTGAACGAGCGTTTGCATCACTTCAATAAGGCGCGAATTCGCCACATAGGCCGGATTGATGGCAATTTCGTCACATTTCCTACCGTTTAAGCTACCCCACCGTTTTGGCGAAAAATACCCCATGACCCCTTTTTGTCGTTGAACGGTAAAAATAACCTCTGGCAGTTCTGCCTGAAAAAGCGTCTGATTGAAGTGCGAGTACGCCGCCTGAAGCGATGAGTATAGTTCTGTTGAAGGTGCCATGAGGTCTTATCGAATGTAGACATTAGTTTAATTGTACAACATAACTACGGAGGGTAGCTGAAGTGTACACTCAAACAGATCACATACTGCTCTATTGGGTTATTAATTAAGCAGGCTGGCGTGTAAAGTTTTGATAATTGTAGTGTACACTACAGAAAAATCGTTTTTTGGTTATATCGATGATAGGTTTATATAATCGTATAAACGGGTAATTTCTGTCCATTTTTATTCATCTTAACACAAAGTACGATAACCATGAGTAGCTATAAAATTCTTTCAGCCGCAAGAAAAGCCGTATTCGACGGTATCCCTAACCTTTCGACCGCAGATAGGAAAGGACTAATGATCCAAAACAAGGAGACTAAACAAATAACACGAAATTTCCGCACTAAAGAAAATAAAATCGGATATCTAGTGCAACGAGCGTATTTCCAGTCTAAAGGTCGTTTTTTTAAAACAGAGCAGTTTAAAAACGCGGATATAAAAGAGGCCGAAAGGTCTCTTGGTATTACAACCGCTTGCGACATATCGCGTTACAGTGATAAAACCGCACACTCACACCGACAGCTAATCTTAGAACAACATAGTTGGCAACCTTTCAACAGTGAGTCTAAATCTAATCTTGAAAGCCTAGCTCGCATACATTCGAAAGAGCAGTTAAAGATGGAAGATACACTGTTTTCCCTTCTTGAGCATTGTTGGCGAAACAAAATAGAAATCCCCCCTTACAATACATTAGAAATAATTGTCGTTGATGCGTATGAAAAATTCCTACAAAAAACTTTAGACGCACTTGAAAGCAATATTACTGATCACCAGTGTTCAACATTGCTTGCGTTTATCGATCACCCCGATATCACGCCCAACTTCACCAAAATCAAACGAATTAACCAGAAAACGAATCAAAGATCGCTAATAGATAATGCCGATATTCTAAGTCTTTTTAGAGAAACATTTTACGTGATACTACCGCTATTGAACAAGCTATGCTTATCTACCCAAGCAATTCAAGAGATCTCAAAATGGATTTACAATTCAAATATCACACAGATCAGGCGTCTGAAAAACAAACATCTTCTACTTTTACGATTGGCAGCGTTCGTGCAAGATCAATTTTTTTTAAGGCAAGACCATGCTGTTGACGCGATACTTAAAAAAATAAAATCTACTGTTAACGGTGCCAGAGGACATGACAGAAAACATCGTGAGTCTCTTCAAGAAAAAATACATGAAGCCAATAAAAGTGTAATAAATTCCGCAAAAAATGCCAATGGCGTTATAAATACCATAGGGAGAATTTCTAAAGATATATCACAATCATTGCCTGAACGAAATGAAAAAGTTATTAATCTCGTAGATAATTACTTTGAGGCAATAGACCCATCTTTTGACGACAAAGTGGCAAAAATAGAGTTCGAAATAGAATCAAGAAATAACAATAGCAATTACTATGACTATATTTTTAATTCATCATCAACTCTTATCAAGAGCCTTTTACCCCTTGTTAAAGTTATAAGCTTTGATCCAGAAAGCAAAAATCAAGATATTCTGGATGCCATAGACAATATACAAGGTGGCAACTTTAATTTTAGCAAATCGACACCAACATCCTTTATCAAAAATAAAGATTTGGCGGCGTTTGAAAAGGAAGATGATATTCCACAAGTCACAAAATATAAGGTGCTACTTATTTCACACATTAACGACTGCATTCGAAATAGAATGCTCACGTTAAAGTACTCGTACAGGTTTTTGGCTGATGAGAACTTTTGGATACCTGAGGATGAGTGGAAAAACCATAAAAATGAAATTATTTTTTCAACAGGACTAACTAATTTTGTTGATGGAAAGAGTATTGTTGATAAAATTGGTTGTGAACTAACCAAGTCTTATAAGTCATTAAATGATAACCTTGATAAAAACGATTTTGTTGTTGTAGGAGGAAATAGTGGTTGGAAAACAAAAAGGGATGAAGCTGATTACAGTGCATCAGAATATATACCTAAACTTCTAAGTGATGGCAGCTCTAGAACACTTTATGAAATGTTGAGTGAAATTGATACTTATACTGGATTTAGCGATAGTTTTAGAAACTATCAGGTCAAAAATGCAAAACAATCGATAGACAAGAAATTGATTTTTGCCGCTTTGATGAGTCTAGGGACAAACATTGGTCATACGGACATGGCTAAAGCGAGTAAAAATATATCAGTTAAACAACTTCGAGATACTGAGCAGCTCTGGTTCGAGACTGACAACATTAAAAAAGCTAACGAAACGGTGGTTAAATTTATACAAAGGCTTCCCCTGCCCACAATATTTAACGATCACAATGATTTGCTACATACTAGTAGTGATGGAAAGAAAGTGGTTGTTGCGGTCGATTCACTGTTGGCTAATTATTCATATAAATACTATGGGAAAGACCAAGGGGTAACCGTGAATAGCTTTGTTGATACGAAGCAATCATTTTTTCACGTAAATGTTTTAACGAGTTCTGATCGAGAAGCGGCCTATATGATGGATGGTCTAGCTAAAACCAAAAAGTCGCTTTTCAGTGAACGTGAAGACGAATTGGATCTCGAGGTATTTAAGTCTCATAAACATTCTACCGATACTAACGGTTACACTGACGCGATTTTTGCGGGGCTCCACCTACTTGATGTCTCATTTGCTCCGAGACTTACCAACCTTCATGACCGTGCCTTATATTCATATGATAACAAGTCTTTATTGAAAAATTCGAAGTACACAGTTGGACCAAAAACCGCGATCAATAAAACTCGAATTTTGGATAACTGGGATGACATACTTCGACTAATGGCAACGATAAAATCAGGAAAACAATCTGCATCTCTAATTTTTCGAAGGCTTTCAGCTAGTAAAAAAGCAAGTGATCTATATAAAGCAATAAAGGAACTTGGGCAGCTCTTAAGGTCCCACTACATTGTCAACTACCTTAAAAATGAAGAACTTCGTAGATCGGTTCAAAAACAGTTAAATCGCGTAGAGCTTGGGCAAAGGTTTTCGAGTGCATTGTTTTTTGCCCGAAAAGGCGAACTCCGTGTTGGCGGCCAGACCGATATAGAAAGAGTTATGTTATGTAAAACGCTCCTCAAGAATGTGGTAATTTTATGGAATTACCTCTATCTCTCTGATTACATTATCAGCCTAGATAGTGGTAACGAAATTGAAAACGTTCTCGAATCAATCTCAAGCGGGTCGGTAATATCTTGGCGCCATGTGAATATGCATGGAGTTTATGACTTTGATCACAAACCAATCAAATCTTTCAAGGCGTCAATAAGACAGATGCAAAGCCTCAAACTATAGACTTTCACACCAAAGTGGCGTTATTCGTAGCGCCACTTTTAAAACTAGAAACATCTAAAAATATCCATATTTTACAAAGACTTAATGAAGTTTTGGTCAAACAAACGTCCAATTTTGTACTATACCCTTCCAACGACTAAATGTCCGTATGCCGCAATCTATTGATAAGCCTGTCCCACTGTTTCCAACCTATGAACTGTTGAAGGATTTGTCCTTTGATGAGTACGTTCAGCTTTCGAAATTCATACAGCATGGCGACGACTGGCGACAAAAGCACTGGGAATGGGCACGAGATTTCTTGTGTTACACCGGCCGTAATAAATCAGAACATACCTATATAAGATTCAGGAACGAAGTTGAGCGATTTTTGTTATGGAGCTTTCTGATCAAAAAACGACCAGTAGGCAGTTTTAAAAAGACGGATATCCTGGATTATGCGGATTTCTGTTGGTCACCACCTGAGGTTTGGATTTGTACGGCGAATCACGATAAGTTCGTTTATCGAAATGGGGAGTTCCAACCAAACACGAAATGGGCGCCCTATCGGCTTCAGAGCTCTAAGCATGAGTCGGCAAAACTCGATAAAAAACGCTATCGACCATCTCAGCAAACGTTAACGGCTTCATTCACTGCAATTGTTGCCTTTTATAAATATTTGATGAATGAGGAGCTGTGTTATGGCAACCCTGCTCAAATAGCGAAAAAGGATTGCCGTTATTTTATTAAAGACGCGCAAGTGAAGGAGGTGCGCCGTTTATCTACAGATCAGTGGCAATATGTGCTCGATGTCTCAACAGCGTTGGCCGACGCGGATCCGAAGTACGAGCGAAGCTTATTTATCATCGCCGCGCTAAAAACGCTTTTTCTTCGTATTTCTGAACTCTCTGAACGAAAAACTTGGTCACCAGAAATGAGCCACTTCTGGGAAGATGAAAACGGTAATTGGTGGTTAAAGGTATTTGGAAAAGGGCGGAAATTACGTGATACAACGGTTCCGCCAACATTCCTTGGGTATTTAAAGCGTTATCGTTGTTATCGGGGATTGAGTCCTCTGCCCTATTCCTCGGATTCTTCTGCGCTTGTGGAAAAGGTTCGCGGCTACGGAGGCATGACGGCTCGACATCTAACGCGTTTGGTGCAGGAGATTTTTGATATCGCATACGACAAAATGAAATCACAAGAAGGTGAAGATAAAGCCCGGCGACTAAAAGAAGCGTCTACACACTGGTTGCGGCACACGGGTGCGAGCATGGAGATCGAGCGCGGACGCGCGTTAAAGGATTTATCAGAAGATCTTGGTCATTCTAGTATGGCGACGACTGATACCGTGTATGTTCAGACGGAAAATAAAAAGCGTGCGGAGAGTGGTCGCGGCCGAAAAGTAGATTGATTGTGTTTCCGGTGACTTATAAGGGGGGCGTCAGGCCCGCCCCAAAAATAATGTTGAATTAAAATCGCCAAGAGAAACTGGCGGTAAGGCCGTTTTCTACTTCTCCGGTTAGGTATTGATGGTATGCCAAAAGAAAGCTAAATGTGTTCTCTCCACCGAAACGAACTCGTGGAGAAAAGTACAGGCCGCCACCAATGTCAATATCTTCTGAGTAGCAGTCCGTGCAATTGCCTATGCTTCGTTCAGAGGAAATTGTGGGTTCAAAACCGCCGATAGCCTCGAAGGACAACGCTTTATTAACTGCGTGGCTGTACCCACCTTCGAAAAACAAATTTATTGCCACAGCGCTTGAGTCTTCGCTAGATACATCGCCACCCAAGTCCTCTACTAACTGGTTAAACCCTTCGTTATCCGAATAGACATAACCAGATAACCCTGCGCCATACACTAGTTTGTCGCTCTGGCCTTCCCAAGCGAGCCTAAAATAAAAGGCACTATCTTCCACACCTTCTTGAAATGCAATTTGTTCGTCTAGCGTCACTTCTCCAAGCGAAATATAGAAACCATTTTTGAGGGTGGTGGGGATAGAGTCGTCAGACGATTGAGCGTTTGCTTGCGAAGCAATTAGTGATACGAGCACTATGCCACTCGCGATTTTTCCTAGTATATTCATTTAGGGTATTCCTTTGAGACGTATTAAAGCGCAACCTTTTACCATATAGCATGGTGTTGGGCAAATGTTATGAGTGGTGTGGTTGGGGAAATGCTAGGGATGGGTATGTATGTGTAGGCCGCTACTCTACTATTTCGGCTTCGCTCATGAACTCCGTAGATAATTTAATGCCGAAGGTTTCCGCTTTTGTTTTATCAACGACTATGCCATAGCTTGCAGGGCGAACGGGGTGGATTTGACTAATTTTTTCTCCCAGAAATATACGTTCGATCATATTCGCAGCCTGAACCCCGATCGCTATTTCGTCTGGGTAAATGGATGCTGTAGCGCCCCACCCAAGAGATACATCATCATGCCCCAACCCGATGAGTGGTTTCGTTGCTATCTCCGATACATTTTTCGCAAACGGGCTTTGTGCTCCCATCTGGTCATTGGGGCTCAGAAAAACATCCACGATGGGGTCCAGTTCTTTGATATGCTTTTTTGCAATTTGCGCCATTCGGTGGTGACCGCCATCGCTGGGAATAAAACCAACTTTTCTAAAATGAAAATTAACGCCTTGCCATTCTGGCGTTTTTTGCAGATTTTCTATCCACTGGCGGTAGCTGTGGGATTGAGGCATATCGGCGTAAACGAAGCCAATATTTTTGACTCCCGGAATTAATTTTTTAACAAAATCCATTCTTATATCTACAGGTACATGAAAGGCTATCCCTGTGAAGTTTCCTGTTGGAGGGTTATCGTATGTATCGACAAGGCCCAATCCGAGAGGGTCTGTAACAGAGGCATAAATAAAATTATATTGAGGGTTTTGCCAGGCGATGTCTTTAAACGACGATACCGCGAGCGTGCCATTTAAAAATATAGCGTCGTAATGAATTTTAGTCATACGATGTTGCCAGAGGCTTTTAGCTGCACCGTGATAATGAGATAGCGAGTAGTACTCAGAAATAAATCCGTTTTCTTTGGTGTATCCTTTCTTTGTAAGTTCAGCCAGCATCGATTCACGAACGGTTTGGTATGGCGCACCGGTTTGAGAGTCAATAATAATTAGTCGTTTCTGATAGGCCGGGTCTGAATGTAGCGGCGAGGATAAGGCGCATGTAATCAAAAAGATCAATGCGCTATGGCGAGAGTGAAAATACTTTACTGCCTTACTAATCATGTATTTCTCTTTTTAGTATCGCTAAGTAATATCGATACTAAATGGTATGGTCTTTTGCTCTCTCATGAGCGGTGCATGTTGACTATAGCGTTATTCGTTAATTAGTGTTGCTTTCTGTTTTAGTTCTTCAGAAATTTTCAAATTAAACCGATCTGCTTTTTCTCTATCGATAACCATTCCAAAGTGTTTTGCGCGCTCCGGTAATATGTCCGTCAGTGATTCGCCTTGAAAAATCCTTTCTATTAATGCGGCGGCTTGCTCCCCAATCGCTTTTTCATCGGGGTATATAGATGCCGTGGCTCCCCACCCGTCAACAACGTCTTGTTTTCCCATGCCAATCAAGGGTTTCGTTGCGACTTTTGAAACCATCCTGGCAAATGGGCTTTGTGCTCCCATCTGATCACTTGGACTAAGAAAGACATCTACAATGGGGTCCAGTTCTTCGATATGTTTTTTTGCCATCTGGGCCATGCGCCGATGCCCGCCTTCACTCGGAATAAAATCGACCTGTCTGTAATGCAATGTCACGCCTTTCCAGTGGTCTTGTTTTAACACTTCTTCAAGCCATTTTCGATAACTGTGAGCCTGTGACATATCAGCATGAACGATACCGATGTGTTTTACGTCGGGGATAAGTTCTCGAACGAAATCCATGCGCACGTTTACCGGTAAGTGAAAGGCCACGCCAGTAAAATTTGCCGGTGGCGTTTTACCGTAATCGCTAATTAAACCCAAGCCTACCGGGTCTGTTACTGCCGCAAAAATAAACTTATGCTTGTCGGACTGCCACGCGATTTCTTTAAATGATTTACAGGCCAAGGTCCCAGTAAGAAAAATAAGATCGTAGTCTGTTTTTTGAATTCTGTGGTTCCAAAGATTTCTGGCCGCGCCTCTGTAATGAGATAACGAGTAGTATTCGTAGTTGAGTCCTGAGCTTTCGTTGTAGCCTCGTTTACCAAGCTCCCTCAACATGGATTCTCGTACTGTTTGATACGGGTCTCCTGACTGGGAATCAATCATGAGGATCTTTTTGGGGGCGCTGCTGGCGTAGCCAAAACCGGCTAGTACAGCAGTCAATAATATGAGGTAAATAGGTAACCGTTTGCCCACGAAATAATTCCACATGATTTTCGCATTACTGAGCTTTAATATAACGCATGGCATCAAAACTTGAACTCTGATATTCCACGGGGTTACATCCCGTTATCCAAAAGCATTAACTGGATATATTTTAGTGCATATTCGCTTATGTCGCATAATGTCGTAGTTTTTTTGACCACCTATATTGCTGAAAGTTTAGGTTGATAGGCCTGTGCAAAGCTGGGCTTATTTTGTGATGTGTGAGTCATGTTATTCAGTAAATGCGGGCTCTAAGCGATGGTTTTGTCTATAATCATGCTAACCTTAACGATTGATTCATGAGCTATCTTTTCTGCCCCGGAGCCCTATTTACGTGCACTTGATCAACGGTAACTTCTGCTACCGAATAACAGCACTTCTCATACTGATCTGCTCTCTCCCTTTTAGTTATGCTGATCCGATAAAGATAGCGCATGTGTATGGTAGGACGGGTCCGTTTGAACTGTATGCCAAGCAATCACATGATGGTCTGATGTTGGGTATTGAATATGCGACAAAGGGTTCGTTCAAGGTGCGAGGTCGCAAGATTGAAGTTCTGGTCAAAGACTCCCAGTTACGTCCCGATTTGGGCCGAACCTTACTAGAGGAGGCTTATGCGGATGATGAGGTGACACTAGCCATCGGCGGCATATCCTCGTCTGTTGCGCTCGCTCTCCTCCCAATTGCCGAAGAATATGAAAAGGTACTGTTTATAGAGACCGCTGTGGCTGACAGTATTACGGGAAAGGATGGTAACCGCTACGTGTTTCGGACTACCCGTAATTCCAGCCAAGATGCTATATCCAACGCGTTGGCAATCGGCAAGCCTGGTGTATATGTCTCGACGCTGGCTTCTGACAATGCATATGGTCGAGATGGGATCAAAGCTTACAAGGAGGCCTTGGAACGCACCGGCGCGAAGCTAGTACATGAGGAATACGCACCTTCGACAACCAAGGACTTTACCGCTCATGGACAACGGATCTTCGACGCCTTGAGACGATTTGATGGTGAGCGTTTTATCTTTTTCTTGTGGAGCGGGACCGGAAACCCTCTCGGAAAAATACATGGTATGAAGCCGGAACGTTACGATATTAGGTATTCGACTGGAGGGCATATCTTTGCTGGGTTGACGGGTTACAAGCTTTTTCCGGGCCTTGAGGGCGCAACCTACTACTATTACGAAAACCCTGACAACCCGGTTAACGATTGGTTAGTTAAAGTTCACCAGGAGCGGTTTAAGTATCCTCCAGATATGTTTACCGCAAGTGGTATGAGCGCGGGGATCGCTATAGTGGAGGCCCTGCGCCGAGCCAAAAGCCTGGAAAGCGATGATATTATCGCTGCTGCCGAGGGGATGCGGTTCGAAACGCCAAAAGGTGAGATGCATATTCGAAAAGAAGACCATCAAGCGATGCAATCCATGTATCATTTCAAGATTCGAGTCGATGACGACGTCCTTTGGGCGATTCCAGACTTAGTCAGAGAGATCAAAGCCGAAGAAATGAACGTGCCCATTCGCGCGAAGTTCTAGGTTTCAGGTCCGTTACATCATTTCAGAGTAGATTTTTTGCCTACGAATAGCGACATTAAGTTATCCGCAGTTGGCCTTAGCATGCAGTTTGGCGGGCAGGTCGCGGTGAACGACGTAAACTGCGAATTTGTGCCCGGTTGTGTGACTGCGGTTATTGGGCCCAATGGCGCGGGTAAGACCACCCTCTTTAACCTATTTTCAGGTCAATTAACCCCGACTCAAGGGAAGGTCTTCTTGGGTGAACTGGATATTACTAAAAAGACCGCGGCCCAGCGTGCAAACTTGGGTGTTGGTCGGGCCTTCCAGCGGACCAATTTATTCCCTGGGTTAAGCGTTTTCGAAAACGTGTGTATTGCGGTGCAGTCTCGGTTAAATATCAGCCATAAATTTTGGTCCTTGTGCAGTATGCAGCGGAATGTCTCTGAGCAGGCCGAGTTGTATTTAACGCGCGTCAACCTGATTCATAAACGGGACCTTCTCGCCACTAACCTATCTCACGGCGGCCAACGTCGCTTGGAAGTTGGGATGTTAATGGCACTTGAGCCCCGAGTGTATATGTTTGATGAACCGACGACAGGAATGAGTATGGAAGAGGTTCCGGAAATCTTAGATTTAATCGCCTCTATTCGTGCAGATAAAGATAAGATTGTGGTTATCGTCGAGCATAAGATGGAGGTCGTTCAAAACCTGGCTGAACGCGTTATCGTCCTTCATAACGGACAGTTATTGGCCGATGGGGATTTTGATCACGTGATGAATTCCCCACATGTTCAACGAGCATATCTAGGCGTGTCTCCTGATGCAGGGATGAAATTCGTCTAATGAACCCGGTGCTCACTTTAAACAATGTTGAAACATATATTCATCAATACCATATATTGCAGGGTGTTTCGTTTATCGTCCCTGAAAACGAAATTACGATGCTATTGGGACGAAACGGCGCGGGGAAAACGACGACCTTGCGAAGTATTATGAAAATGTCCCCGTCGCGTAGTGGCGATATTGTGTTACATGGGGAATCTACCGACCAGTGGTCCACTCGGGATATTGCCCATAGTGGCGTAAGTTATATACCAGAAAATCTTGGAATATTTGGTAGTCTCACCGTCTTTGAAAATATGCGGGTTGCCGCCAAGCGTGGTCCAATCAATGAAGATAGACTTAATTGGATTTTTGGGATTTTTCCAGAAATTAAAAAGTTTTGGCATTGGCCTGCAGATCGTCTGTCTGGCGGACAAAAACAAATGCTGGCGATATCTCGTGCACTTATAGAGCCCACGAAATTGCTGATTATGGATGAGCCAAGCAAGGGCCTCGCGCCGTTTATTATCGAACTATTAATCGAAGTTATTCATGAACTTAAACAACTTAAAACGACGATGCTTATCGTCGAGCAAAACTTCCGCTTCTCAAAATCTATCGGCGATAATGTCGTGGTGATGGATAACGGTAAAGTTGTGTGCCAAGGCACAATGGAAGATTTTTCAGCGAATGAGGCGATGCAAATAGATTACTTGGGATTAAACTTGGCGGATCACAAACGACATGAATATGAGTGATTCCGAACGCCTCAACCCCATTGGTGAATCTTGGTGGACTCACCCAGATACTACAGCGTGGCTACTGATCCCGGGCGTTATGGCGCTATTCTTGGGGTTTATTCCAGAGGTATCAGGCTGGGCGACGCTCACGATCGCTGGTCTTGCTATGGGTGTAATGCTCTTTATTATGACTGCGGGCTTTAATATTGTCTTTGGTTTGATGGGGGTCCTTAACTTTGGCCACAGTATCTTTATCAGCCTTGGTGCCTATGGTGGGTTCCTCGTTGTTAACCATAATATTGCCGCCCTACTTTCAAATAATATTTATATTAATTTAATGCTTGTCGTATCGGCCATTTTGTTTGCAATGATTTTTGTGAGTGCTGTAGCGGTCGTTTTTGAACGTTTACTCATACGGAAAGTATACAAAAGTGAATTAATGCAAATACTGATTACGATGGGTGGTTTAATCGTGATCGAACAAGTTATTTATATGATCTGGGGGAACGAAGGTGTCATTATTCCTAAGCCCGCGGCTCTACAAGGTGGCTGGGCGTATGGCGATTTTGTGTTTGAAAAGTATCGAATATTGGCCGTGGTTGTCGGCCTATTTCTTTTTGGTTGGCTTCAGTTAATTTTTAAACGCACGAAAATAGGGTTGGTTATCCGTGCCGGTGTTGAAAACCGCGAGATGGTCGAATCCTTCGGTTATAACGTCAGTCGACTATTCACCGTGGTGTTTGTTGTTGGTGCTTCCCTTGCTGCGATGGGTGGTGTTTTGTGGAGCTTCTATGAAGAAGAGGTTTCCGCTCAGCTAGGACAAAGCATGATGGTCGCCGTGTTTGTCGTCGCGATATGTGGCGGGCTGGGTTCTATTATGGGCTGCTTTGTCGCCGCACTACTAGTGGGTTTACTTTCAAACTACGTTGGTTACGTTGCTCCCGATTTTGTTCACTACTCTACCATTGCGTTAATGATTGCCGTGCTAATTTGGCGCCCTAGGGGCCTGATCCCTTTGAGTAACTAGGATTCCATATGCGTCGTTCTCTATTTTCTGAAAGTATTCCGAATAACCGCTTACTCCAGCTGGGGCTCTTGGCGATTATGATATGTTTATTTTTAAACCCATGGATATTTGGGGGAAGCAAGGCCCTCTTAATCGCTGGTAAGATTTGCGTATTTATACTCCTTGTCGCGAGCTATGACTTGTTAATTGGCTACACCGGTATTATCTCCTTCGCTCATACGATTTTCTTTGCAATGGGCGCGTACGGTGTTGCTATGGCAATACAATGGATTGGCCCAAGTTGGTACGCCTTAACCCTGGGAGGCGTTGGGGCTTTAGTCGCGAGTGCGGTAGTCGCTTTTCTGCTCGGGGTTGTCAGTTTTCGTGTTAAACGAATATTTTTTGCCATGATCACGCTAGCAATTGCCAGTGTCTTCGCGATATTTATTAATCAAAATTATGGCATTACCGGAGGCGAAGATGGGTTAAGCGTTAAGTTGCCCTCGCCATTAAAGCCCTCTTTTAAATTGCTTGATGAAAAGCTATTTGGTGTTCGTATCTCAGGGAAAGTTGTTGCGTTTTATCTCGTATTTAGCTGCACGTTCTTAATGATTTTGATGATGTTACGTATAACTAAGTCGCCCTTTGGTCGTATACTTAAGGCCATTCGAGAAAACGAATTCCGCACTAATGCACTTGGCTATACTAGCAATATTTATGTGATTGCTATTCTGGTAATGTCTGCCTGCTTCGCGGCACTAGCTGGCGTTATGCTTGCAGTGATCAACCGCTATATCAACACCGATATCACCGTTTCCATGCAGGTAATGATCGACGTTTTGCTGATGGTGGTGATTGGGGGGATGGGGACAGTCTATGGTGCAGTTTTCGGTGTAACCTTGGTCATCGTTGCACAAAATTATATTCCCTCTCTTTTAGGGTTTGCGACATCCGCTACAGTGGATACACCTTTCGCGGTAATGTTTGAGCATGAGCGCTGGTTGTTTTGGCTCGGTCTAATATTTATTTTGAGCGTGTATTTTTTCCCCCAAGGCATCGCCGGCAGACTGGAAAAGAAAAACGCTTTGCTCGGGGACTAGTCCTTCGTTCGTTATATTATTACAAGGCTAGCGGCGGTCTTAATACATAATCTGCTTAAGATCCTCGAACTTTTGCTCGATAAGCGATAACCGTTTATGCGCTTCAATCGAATGAAGCCCTTTTGGAAATTTTCTCAGGTACCCCACGAGAAACTGTTTGGCGCGCTTTAAGAAACGTTCTTTTGAACGACGGTCATCCGCATAAATATAGTATTCCCACTGCTCTTCGCACAACCCAAAACATTTGTTGTCTTTCAAGTTTCTGTCTTTTCTTTCCCATACCGGTAATAACGTTCTTAATGCGTCATCATCAGGGTAGGATATTAGTGCTTTATTTAACTGTGGCAATATTGTCTTCACGGGCTGCGTCATATCAGAAAAAACTTTAATCAAATGTCCCCCGGGGTGGGATAAAGCAATAACACTTACCGAGTTATCAGAGTCAGTTTTATCTTGAACATAGAGCCAGTGGTTAGGTAAAACCGGAGCGTCGAACGTTATCCTGTGTTTGGTGCGATTTATTTGGGTAATCTTCGGCGAAAGGCGTTTAACCTGCCCCTTTAACCCCATGCTGCACAGAAAAAATCGAACAGAATCGGCATTGAAACTTTCATTAACTACGACTAGCTCGAGTGTCTCATCGCTCCGCTCGACATAGGGTAAAGTGCTGTATTTCGCGTAATCGACCCGCTTTGACGGGTGACTTTCTAGCCTAACAAAGCTTGTTGTGCCTTTTGCGTAGATCCCTTGGTCTTTAATCGACGGCGTGGCATTACGTAAACCGAGCTTCGCAAAAATGGATTGAGATGATGAGAAAGTAGAATGTCGCACTTCGTAAATCCTTTTAACATAATGATATTTTAGGGTGAAACTACAACTATCCTGAACTGACACCCGTTAATGCAAATACACCGTAATTCTATCAAATGATGACACCAGCGATACTGGCGTTACATAATTATGTGAAGTGTTTCTGCAAATCAACTAAAGCAATTATCGCAAATCGTCCTACGCACGATCCATTTTTCCCTATATGCTCCTAAAATTCGAAAGAGTCAAATAATCACCCATCATTTATGGATCGGCTCAGATACGTTCGCAACGCAACGAATACCCGCTCCTGCCCCGGTATTATCTGGCTTAAATTCTAGCCGCGCGTAAAGCACATTAGTCTCACCACCCATCGCGAAACCACGGGTGACTTTTTTCTCGATCCCGTATTCATCTACCATTTTTTCGCTAGGCCCTGTCGGGTTGGTCTCATCTTCGTATGGATATCGACTCAAATACCAATCCAATACCCATTCCGTCACGTTATTAGTCATATCATAAAGCCCTAAGGGATTGGGTGGCCAGGAGCCGGGAGGAACTGTAGAAAACCCCACTACGGAAGGGTCACTGACGTTTCTCCCCCGTTCAAATTTTCCGTTATCAGTTGCATAGGCAACGTCAAGACCACGACTTCGGGCTGCATATTCCCATTGCGCTTCAGTAGGTAAATCAATGGGTAAATTAGTAAGCCCACCTACCCACTGACAGTAAGCCCGCGCTTCTTGCCAAGTCATACCAGACGCTGGATAATTTGGGGCATAATGTTTTCTGTGGCGCCTATTTTTTGCGATTAAATTTAGATTTTTGGCGGAGGTATATAAATCGAGCTCTTTTAGTGTGATCTCGTATTTTTGAATATGAAAGCTAGTCAGTGTCACATCACGAACAACTTTGTCGTCGGAAGCATGATTGTAGTAATGATGATGGCCATTTTCGTCAACGTAGCCTGCATCGCCCATCTTGAACCTGCCTCCTTCGACATAAACTAAACTATCTAGCGTCTTTTGTTTGAGCCAGCCCAGTTCCGGAGATGTTGCTTGACTTGTTTTGCCACACCCACTCAGTTGAGCGCTCAATAAAAGTACCACAAATAGACGCAAGATTAATTCGCTCCAATATTGTTTAGGTGGTTGTTGAGCTCCAGAATGTGTTCTGGCGGCGCGTTTGCATAAACCGGGTCAAGAGAATATGCAGGCAGCAATGTTCTTGGCAGATCCGACCGATTGTGGGCCGCACTGATTAAAATATCTGTATTATCACGATCGTTTTCAGGGAGGTCAGCTTTTGAATGCCGATACTATATCGAATTTAAGTGCCTTAGCATCGTCTTCCATCCATTTTAAAAGGTAGTCCCGGCCAGGATCGGCGCTTGACAATTTTTCATACGTTTCTTCTCGCAGCTTTTCTTTCAGTTGCGCTAAATCCTCAGCACTTTTCTTTTTGTACCAGGGCATGGATTTGTCAAAAAAGTTTGAAATATTAAGGTGGAGTTGATAGTCCACTCCACCGTGGTTTGAAAGCGTATCACCATTATTTTTAGGGAATCCAGAATCGCCAGCGGTGCTGAAGTTTTTGAAAAAATATTGAACGAATTCGTCAACAGATCCATCATTTTCGAGTACGCCCTTTCCAAAAGGTCGAATGCTATCTACTTTTACGCCACGACAAGTTTCATACTCACACTTAAAATGAGCGGCAAAAACGTATCGTTCCGTATCTTTATAATCAATTCCCTTCTCCCAACCTAGTAGAGCCAACGACTGATGATCTGCTTTCTTTAAAGTCTCATAAATGGGGGTTAAATCAAGGTCTTTATCTTTCGCAGATTGACTTTCATCAAACGAGTATTGGCTGGACATTGACTTCGTTCGAGAGGCTTTACCCAAATAGATAAGTTTTTTGCTTAGTTTTGGTCCTTGCGTATCCGACGTGAATGTATCAGATAAGGTTGCGTCTTCGTATAAATCAACATCACAAGGAATTGACTTCCAGTCGTAAAAATTATTGCTTTCTTTTTGGTAGTTTTTAGTCTCTAGTTTTGTGCAACTCACAACAAAAATAAACTCTACGGGTGTGTTCCAATCAAATGTATTTACGACGACTTTTGCCGCGTTGGCTTCTAGGCCATATTGGTTTCCTGCGTCAATTTCGTTTTGGAAAATATGGCCCTGAGAGTTCATTGCTGGCACCACATATGGAGAGTCCTTTCCGACCCGAATTGCAATGCGGACTCGCTTATCGCCTTTATATAGAGGCGGATAATCAAAATCTTTTGAGCGACTTTCCAAGAAGTATTTTTTCAGTAAGGATTGCTCTTCTGGTCGTTTCGCAATATCAAGGCCCACAGGAATGGTATTGAAGTGTGTTTCTAATATCGCATTGCCGTTTGAATCCAGATTAGATCGAAGTGGAATCTCTGATTTTGTTGATTTGTTTTCACCAACCTGGCAAGTAATTTGAAAGCGCATATCATCCATGTATCCCCAATCATAATAAGATTGGGCAGAGCTGAAAAACCCCAGTCGCGTCGACCCAGCCATTGGTTTTAGGCCTAAATACGTGCGATCCCAAAGCTGGTAGAAGGGATGAAAAACACACCCTACTTTCCCTTCATGTTGATGAACTGACTCGGGAAGCGCATTTAAATCAACTTTGGTAAGCTCCTTTGCTAGTTCCTTGTAAATCGGGCCTTCTACGTCAAAGCTATCTACTCGATTCACCTGAAATGACAAGGGGGCGATAGCCGCCATATTTTTATCGAAGACAATTAATACCTTGATTGGCGTAAAGGGCGTAATCTTATGGGGTTTATTCTTAACGACTCTTCCCACTCGTACCCTTTTAGATGTTTCCGCAAATGAAATCCAGCGATTGTTCTCTTTGTAAAAAATCTCTGTATGCAAGTAATTTGTTTTTGAGTAGTTGCTAAATACTGGATTAAAGGTCTCACCAAATTCGGTGATATTGTCGCTGCCAAAATGATGAATTGGGAAATATTTTTGGTACTGGGTTGTAAGGTGGTCACGCATACTGGACTGCGGTGGATACGCCATCATATAGCCCCCGCCATAATGCCCTGCGCCGCCAACGGCTGCAGGCTCGGCGGTCTTGAGCTTTTGGGTGGCAAGCGTTTTGATTTTTGCTCGCTCTTGGGGTGAAGCCAGGCGATTGTTGTCAGATAAACCAAAGCTAAGGAGACCACCAGAAGGCCCTAAAACATCCGACTCTCTTTCCATTTGATTTATCGCGTATAACCAATACGTATCTAACCGTAATATACTCAGTTCATTTAGAGGGTACACCCATTCATCATTGAGTATAAAGTTTTCTATATACGCATCAATGTAGTATTTTTTGAGGCGTTGTTCGTAGGTTTCACCACCCTCGCTGTCAGAACCGCTCGCTGCACGCATCATAAGGCCAACTAGCCCCGCAATGGCTTCCGCGCGGACTCTAAACTGAGCGGCCCATTGTATCTCGCTGGATGCGCCGCCTTTGTCACCGATACCGTCATAAAGGTCATCTATCAGGCTTTGATTCGCCACACTTTCGCGGGTCATCAAGTGTTGTTTTTTCTGATCTAACAAAAACATGGACAAAGTATTGTCCATAAAAACTTCGTCTATTGCAGCACCTAGACTAATGACTGCGCCAGTACTTGCTTTAGCCAATGCAATCCCGGCTGCGATCGGCGCGGTAGCGGGAATGACGGACATAATGCCAAGTGCAATATCCGTAGCTTGGCTGGCCATGGCCAATTCTTTATCTTGTTTGCCCAAGGTTTGTTGAACCGTGAGATTTCGGTAACGCTCTAGTGACCCAATACCCTCCCGAGACGCGGATACGTCGGAGGTTGCTAATACATAAGATTTTATCTCTACGCGGCGATTTTTTGCCCGGTTTATATCTGAATCATTCGGCGCTTTTGGGTCTGAATACGCAAAGCCTTGAGCTTCCACGCGCGATTGATCTACACCAGCGTCGATTAAGACATCAACAACCGCTTGGGCCCGATCTTCCGAGAGCCTTTGGTTGTATTCAAAGCCACCAATATCACATGTATGTCCAGCCACAGATACTTTTTGATCTGGATGCTTCTCCATTGCTTCCAATATAAGCTGGCACTGCTGAACCACTTGAGTGCGAAAGCCATCGTTCACCACGGCCTGATCAAAATCAAATTCTCCCGAGAGTTCAACACTTTGCTTCACTTCCACCTTTTTTAGTGTATGGAAATAATCTTGTGCAACATATTTGTAGTTGTGTTTGGCTTTACTTAATTCGGGCAAAACGTTATTGAAATAAAGAAAACCGTCCTTTCCTAGTGCATGGGCACTAGTCCCAAAATCCACAATGTTTATGGCTTTCCCGAACAAGTCAAGTCCTGCTTTGGGTAATCCGATTTTCCCTGAAATGGTTTTTTCATATTTAGCCAAATCGTCCGCGCTGTTTTGCGGAATTTTGAAATATTCTTCCTTCAGAGCCTCTTTCCAAGGTTTCAAGCCATCTCCAGATATAGCTTCCAAGTAATCTTTACGAGCTTCCCGAAAGCCCTTCCAAGCATCGAATCCTTCTTTTGTGGCGAAAACAGAATCTAACGTTGCTTTAACTTTGGGGTCTTTCTCCAGTGACTCGTGTAAGGCTTTACCTATTTTCCAAGCTAAAGTATGTTTTCCGTTGTATTGCTCGCCATCTTTGTCGTAAGTTTCTATATCGGTCGCAATTAAGTTCGCCGCTAGCTGGCTTTTTCCTTTCATTACCGACCAGCTAGTACAGTAGTCTACGAAGCCTTTGGCCGGAGCTTTAGATGAGGCGCTTATCGAAGCTTTGTCGCCTTTCTCATAGGTATTTCCGCTTACGTTTTTTACTTCATGTTTTTGAGGAAGCGATTTGGCCTGGTCTAGTAAATGACTGTAAAAACGCGGGTATTGCGTAATTAAGCTTTCTTCTACGGAGATTGGGTCGCAGTTAACAATATCGAATTCACCAGCGGGGTTTTTGATATCAAACCGCACCATTTCGGCCAGTTCATATATCGGTTCGCCCATGTCATTAGTTTTGACAATATTGCTATTCCATCGGCTTTTTGATGCATCTATAACTTCTTGTTTTAGTGGTATAGAAAACTTATAAAGTCCTTCTGGAAGAGAGTTTTTAGTGCCGAATAAAAACGCAATATTGATGTTGGCGTCATGCTGTTCAGGCCACTCTTGAACCTTATAACTACCATTAGGCATAGTGATTTTAAGCGGAGCATCTGTGTTTATTTCGACACTTTTATTAATTGTGACCATCAGCGCTCTTGTTTTTGCTAAAACAAAGGCCTTAATCTTGCTTCCTGGCTTTAGTTTGTCGTACCACGCTTTATAGGATCTATCGACATCTTTATCGCCTATTACACTTTTTGGTCTGCGTAAGTTTTCAAATGGTACGCTTTGAAGTTTTAGGGTTTGAGCCGCTTCACCTGGTTTGAACGTGGAAACCATCTTTACCATTTCTTCAGCCCAAGCATTACCTTTAGCGCTAGCAAGATAACTTATGGCGTCAGAAGGAGGAATAATGATGGGTCTATCTTTATGAGCATGAAAAAGCTGCCGAACATCTAAGCTCCCATCTCCTTTGAGGGTATTAAGCTGCCCGTTTTTATCACTTCGCAATACCACTGGCTTGCCGTTTTCTGAGGAGGCTGATTCTGGGTCTTCTGTAAAAACGACGGTATTCACAAGAGGTGCTAGCTTGCTCACCGGGTTGTTTTTCGAATAGTACCCTGTAAGGAGATAAATCCCTGGGAATTGACTTTTTGTTGCCTTGGCTTTTCCAGTCATTCAGATTGTCTTCCTTGGAGCTGCTTTAAGTTGAATACTGTTACAGATGTTGGACTTGGCATTTTCCAAATCCACAGTTCTTTTACAGGAGTCTGAGTTTTATTCCAGGAGAACAGCTCATAATGAATAAAGTTTTTGTATTTAATCTGGAACAAGCTTTTTGAATCTGGTGAAAAATGGAATCTATAGGTTCCCATAGCCGTTTTCGATTCAAACTCTGCTACCGTTTTTCCTGTTTCAATATCTATAAAATGTGATGTAGTGCTCTTTCCGTCAGTTCTTCCCGTTGTAAAAAAATAAAGGAACTTACCGTTTGGCGTAACCTTATGCGCTTGAACAGACCAATCGACAGGAAAACCAAAGTCGACCTTTTTCAAGACCTTGCCCGCTTCATCTACAATCCAGTAACCGCTGCCTTTAAATATCAAAAAGCGCTTACCATCAGGAAAAATAAATATCTCTTTAGCATATTCGCCAGTGATCGGGTATTCTTCAAGTTTTGAGTTTGGAAGGTTGTATTTATAAATACGTGAGTCCGTGTGAAAAATCAAATTCTCACTGTCAGGCGTCCAATTGAACATGGGAACGCCGCGTCCGTCGATAATATGAGTAGAGGTTTTCTCTTTAAGGTCGTAAAATCCGATATACCCCTTTTCTCCGTCCATCTTAACCGCGATATAACGGTTATTTGGCGAACGTTCCGGCACATTGATAAGTCGGTCACCATTAAACAGATTTTGCCAAGCTACAACACGACGACGATCTGAGCCATCCATCCGCATAGACCAAATATCCTCACGTTCACTGTCCCAAACCGTGGCCGTAAACTGAATACGTGGTGTGGAGAATATTTCTGTATCCCCATAGATCTCTTCGCGTATTTCTTTCGGGTATTCCGGGTTCTCCCAGGGAGCGGGCGTTGGTGTTGGCTCAGAATACAATAGCGCATCATTAGTCGGGCCATTTTTTTGCTTTTCGCAAGCCGTCAGACTGGAAACGACTAGGCCACACGCACATATATAAGCAATTAACTTACTCACTTTAAAATTCACAGGCAGATCTCTTTAGTTTTTGGGTGCGCTTGGGTTGTCATCGTCGCCTTTTTCTTCCTCGTCGGGAATAATATCCATTTCTTCCGCTTCCGGCGTGAGATTATTGAGCTCTTCATAGGGGATGTCCCAAAACACGAAGTAAGGCTCTTCATTATCCTTTGGGTCTTGAATTAAATTAAATGTGCCGGATTTTGGTGGGTTGGTAAAAAAGAGCTCTACCCAATCTTCATCCACTTCTTCAAGGTCAGCGACTTTGATTACTTCGCTCCAATCGCTTTCATTATGCTCAAGCACTATCTCATCGTTTTTCGCATTTGGTGCATCAATATCAAGTTGATACATAAATGCAATACCTGGTATTTTAATAACAAGCTGATTCAAAGCTCCTATCGCCATTGGCGCTGGTTGTGGCTTTGCCTTTTTCTCTTCAGTTGCATTCGTCATATCAACATCCGTAAACGTCTTTCAGTTTTCCTTTTGTCATCGGCCCAGGTACACCATCGACATCCAAACTGTTGTCAGCTTGAAATTCTTTTATTCCCGCGCGGGTTTTTGACCCCATAATGCCGTCGGCAACGCCGCAGTCGAACCCAAGTAAATTACAGCGGGCTTGCACACCGCTGAGTTCTTCTACTGGATCTAGATGCCCCAGTTTAACTTCATATTCGTGTGTGGGTTCGTCGGAGTTCGGATCCATGAACACTTTGAGTTCTCCGCCGTTCTCATTGCCGTTAGGTAAATCTATTTCTATTAACCCATCAGGACCTATAGGAGCATCAATGCTTTGACCGCCAACGTTGAGAACGACTCGCTTTCCTACCCATGGTTTACCGCTATCACTTTGTATTTTGACCCGAAATTTTTCGACCTCTGGTTTCTTGACACGAAATACATGAGTGCTATTCGTCGCGCCCGATGCCATGCGGTCTTTTTTATCCGGAATTTTTATTTGATCGCCAGGAAAAATAATATTGGGATCTGGACGTTTTTCTCTAAAGGATTTGTTGTC
The DNA here is from genome assembly GCA_045430345.1 of Agarilytica sp. GTDB lineage: Bacteria > Pseudomonadota > Gammaproteobacteria > Pseudomonadales > Cellvibrionaceae > Agarilytica. The sequence continues at coordinate 789,886 of JAILXT010000001.1, forward strand.
GGCGTGGTTGTATATTGTTTCCCACGAGGCGAATTTATGTTGTTTAGCAATGCGAGCGAGAGTTTCGCCTTGGGCGACTGTGTGCGTAGTGGGCATTATTGATACCACCCGTCTAGCTCTGGAAATTTAATTTCGCAATACCCGTCTTTCACATCTTTCACTTTGGCCATGCCTTGCTCGTCCGTGGTCCCGGTGTATTCATTCCCGTCTTTGTCGCGAATCCAATATTGTTCGTTGGCTATGGGCTCGTCATCGTCGTACATTAGCTTTATTTCGATCCAGCCTGGAGGCGTTTCCGGCGCGAGTGGTACGGGTTTGGCTCCTGCACTTGGTTCCTCAGAAACAAGCTCCATTACCGATTTTGGTGCGGCGGGTGTATATGGCAATTCGTATGCGCGTAACTCGCCAGATGCGAGCTTTTCAACCACTAAGGATTTGTGACCGCCTGGGGCGACGTACTTTCCTCGTGGCATTGTGCCACTCTCTTCCAATACTGAGGCCCAAAACCCATCGTCAGCAGAGGTTTTACTTATGGTATTTTCAATAATGTCTGGGGTAGCGAAATTGACGGGTTTGAGTGATTCAGAGGGAAGTGGATCGGGGCCTTTTACAAACCGGTAGGCTTTGCCTTTCCCATCTTTTGCGACCATGGCTTTCTTGAGGCCGGGAAGACGATAAAAGCGAATCCGCTTTTTTATTGTAAGTTCTGTGACTTTGCTATGGAGGGGCTTTGAATCGTTAGCGAGGGTTTCCGGGAAGTGCTGTCTGAGTATTCCTCGCCAAAATGCGTCGCTGGAACCTAGCTCATGCCGTATAAAACGGCCTACGGCTTCTGGGCAATGTGAATCCACTGCGATGGCCGCTGGATGCGGTTGCGCTTCGTTCGAGAGAATAATTTGATAACGCTGCCGGTGGGCGCCTGTTATCAGTAGAGGGGAACTGCTGTTCTCTTTTTGTACACTTCTTGTGTGTGCGGACATAACCCTTGCGCTCGTCGTGACGTATTACTTCATTTACTTGTCCTTTAATGGACAGGATCATAAGAGGTATTCGTCTTATTGCCAACTGTTTAAGGCAATATCTGTGAACGACGACAAGATATTTTTTGGTTACTGCAAGGTATTGAATTTTAACTACTTTTCGCAATTTTCGTCGTTACATTAAAACTAGTGTTTAAAACGTTGATATGGTGGTGCTTTAAGCCGTTTCGTACGCCTGTTGGGGATTTTCGTGGTGACACAATACTGATATATTGCGCGCCTGAGATGAACATCGTTAGATTTTGCAACGACTGATCAAAAAATGCTCTAGTTCAGCCTGTTCCCTGTCTCCGCCTCTTGTGTTTTAAAACGCTAAATACGGCTATTCAGGTAAATCAATTTGAGAAATACAGCTAAGGTAATTCAATGGATATTCAAAAAGGCCGCATTGCGACGTTTCACTACTCCATCAGTGACGACTCCGGTACGCCGGTAGAAAATAACCATGAGAGCATTCCCATGGCGTTTCTATGTGGTCAAGGCAATATTCTTGAGGGGCTGGAAGAGGCTTTAATAGGAAAAGCAGCCGGTGATCATGTCGAGGTTTCGTTATCGCCAGAGCAAGCCTACGGCCCTAGGCGTGATGGCGCTCAACAGAAGGTGCCCATAAAACATCTCGCAAAAAAATATAAACGCCTAATGCCCGGTATGATTGTGAAGGTTAATACGGAGAAAGGCTATGTGGATGCTAGTGTTGTGAAAGCAGGAAAGTTCATGGTGGAACTTGATATGAACCACCCTTTCGCGGGCAAAACGTTAACTTTTCAAATTGATGTGAAAAGCGTGCGGGAAGCAAGCGAGGAAGAGATAGCCCATGGCCATGCACATGGCGAAGGCGGCCATCACCACCACTGATAACTAAGCGGTTGGGATACGATAAAGCCTCTATTTGAGCGAAGAGGCTTTATGTTCGTTCGCTAGCGTAACGTATTTATGGTATTCGAATAAGCTCACGTGGCCCTTTCTATCCATGGTATCGCGTACCATTTGCGCCTGGGGCCCAGGCTGCTGCGATAAAAAATTCACAGTAAAGTTGTGTTGCTCAGTTGCGAAGAAGCTAAAACCAGCGCCCCAAAAAACAAATTTAATACTGCTTAGAAATGCCACAAGTAAGCCTATAAAAAATAGTGCTTCGAGTGTGCCACTAAAACGATTTAACTTTCGTTCTTTTTGAATTTGTCGGTAAGAGTCGCTAAATTTCTGGTCCAATATGGATTCGGCAATAGCATCTGCGCCGAGCGTATTTGCATTGTTCATAGTTTGTCCTTTTCGAAATAGAAAAACGGTATAAAATGCCGCCTTTAATATTTCTATTTAAGTGAGATTCCCCAAAAAAACACTTCTTGTCCCTTTATGGTGTATCGGCGCGGATCATCCTATTATTAACGTCATCTTTCAATATGAGATGACCTAAAAAATTGCACAAATCACAATCAAGTATGATCAATGAGGAGTTGATCACATTTAGTCCAGGCCTTAAGGGAAAGTGACAAAAAACAGACGCTAGCGTTAGTTTTTTGACGGGAATCAATACAAAAAGAGACGTTTGTATTATGATGCGCGCCGACAAAAACCCAAAAGGAGAAAAGAAATGCATACTCACGCCGAGTATAAACACGTCGTTCACAATTTGATGATGGTATCCACCTTAGGTTTAGGTGTAGTAGCCGCCGTTGTTATCGCTGCAAGCGTAATTGCTTAGAACAAGTACAAGGGTCTAAAAGACTGTTCGTCAGTCCCCTTACCTCGAATACCCTCCTCCAGTTCTTCTGGAATTTGAATACCTGACACGTGATAATATGCCTAATGATTTAAATCTTCATTGGGCTTTACTGACGAACGCATGAAACGATTCCCCGCTGAATGGGAGCCTCAGGACGCGGTGCTATTTGCATGGCCCGATGCTCATACTGACTGGGCTCCCCAACTAGACGCTGTTCAGCGCACATATCTCGCTATCTTTGATGCCTTATTAGATTACAGCGATATCGTGTTGCTCGTCCAAAAATCACGTGTCACCGTGCTTCGGGAAATACTCGGAATTCAATTTCAAAATCACCCTTTTTCTATCTATCTATCTTGCACGGATTACAACGATACCTGGACAAGGGATTTTGGCCCGATTGGTCTTGAAGAAAATAACAGCCCTGTACTCTTAAATTTCACCTTTGATGGCTGGGGTCAGAAATTTGATGCGGTATTGGATGATGCGGTGACATCAAAGCTGATTGATCAAAATATTTTTCGCGTTGAGTCTAAGGATATTGCCCTTGTGTTAGAGGGCGGTGGCGTTGAGTCTAATGGCGGTGGCATTCTGCTGACAACATCGGAATGCTTACTGAATGATAACCGTAATCAGGCAATTCCATCACACACCAAAAAGCGCTTTATGGATGAGACTCTTCACGACGTTTTGGGCGTGAACACGATACATTGGTTAGACCACGGTTATCTTTCGGGGGACGATACCGACAGTCACATAGACACACTTGCGCGCTTCACTGGACCGGACACGATTACCTATGTTACATGCGATGATCATAACGATGAGCATTTTGAAGCGTTAAGCAAAATGGAAGCGCAACTGAAGACACTTACTCAGGAAGGTAACGAGCCGTTTAACCTTATTCCTCTACCGTTACCAGAGCCAATATATAACGACGACGGTGTGCGGCTCCCCGCGACTTACGTTAACTTCCTTATTTCTAACGGGGTCGTTCTCGCTCCAACCTATAATAACGCGCATGACCAAGCCGCTCTGTTACAGCTAAAAACGGCATTTCCTAAGCATCGTGTTATTGGGATAGATTGCCGGGCACTTATAGCGCAGCATGGCAGCTTGCATTGTATTTCCATGCAGCTATTGAAACATAGCCTCTCTTTTGACCAATTGACCGAAATTTAATTTCGGCTGTTTTTCGATGAGTTGAGTGGCTTCCATATTTGAAATTTTAAAGAAATGTTTCGACAATAAAATATGAAAAAGATAAAGACAGCACTTATTCAGCATCAGTGCAGCGATGACCCAAAAGCCAATATTGCATCTACGGTATCTAAAATCCGAGATTTGGCGAGCAAAGGCGCCGAGCTGGCTGTATTACAGGAACTGCACACCAGTACCTACTTTTGTCAGCAAGAAGACCCCGCGCTTTTTGATCTTGCTGAGACGATCCCCGGAAAAACGAGCGATATATTTTCCAAATTAGCGAAAGAACTCAACTTAGTACTTGTTACATCACTTTTCGAAAAACGCGCTGCTGGCATTTACCACAATACAGCGGTTGTCTTTGATGTAGATGGCTCGATTGCCGGTAAATATAGAAAAATGCATATTCCAGACGACCCTGGCTTCTATGAGAAATTTTATTTTACACCGGGGGATATGGGGTTTGAACCGATTCAAACGTCGCTTGGTAAGCTAGGCGTACTTATCTGTTGGGACCAATGGTTTCCCGAAGCCGCCCGGCTTATGGCGCTTGCTGGCGCAGAGCTGTTGATCTACCCCACTGCGATTGGTTGGAATCCGTCTGATGACGCCGATGAGAAGACTCGGCAACGGGATGCGTGGATTACCTCCCAGAGGGCTCACGCTATCGCAAACGGCATTCCGGTGATTGCGGTTAATCGTGTTGGCTACGAAACGGCTATTGCACAAGATGCGGGTATCGCGTTTTGGGGTTCTAGCTTCGTTGCTGGACCCCAAGGTGAAATTTTGTTTGAAGCATCAGTAGATAAGGAAGAAAGCGCGATCGTTGATATTGATATGAGACGTGCAGAAAACGTCCGTAGAATATGGCCTTTTTTTAGGGATAGGCGGGTAGATGCGTATGAGGATCTTAAAAAGATTTACCTCGATGATGACGAACCCTAGGGAACCGCCGGTTCTTGGTCTCACTTTTCAGTATAACGATTACCTCTAATAACGACGATAAAGGATTTTTTACCAACCCATTGCTCAACCAGTGAGTTGTGTGTTCTCAGGGGGGTTGCCAAAACTACTGTACAACTATACACTGTATGAAAATACATTGTTTTATGGCGGTTACCATGTACTTCACTCATACATCTCATAACATCGCAAAGCCGTATACCTTGGGTATGCAAGCACAGCCCGCAATGGATAGTATTGTTAAATCACCTATAAAAGAGCTTTCGCAAGGCGATCAAATAAGCTCCCCTAGCGGCAGGCATTTATTGGTGGATGATGTATTCGTTCCACGGCATAACAAAGAGAAAAGTCTCAATTTACCCGCTCGATTTAGAGGGTTAAATCGTAAGGTCGTCATTTTTAGAAACGGTGCGATAGCACCGCTTAAAGAGGTTCAGGCGAATTATCAGGTCTTGATGACGCAGTGACCTTATTGATATTAGATTATGGCGTATAAATGCCGCTATGCAGGTTTTGCCGCACGTACTTTCTGGATAAGAGATACGATTAACAAGACGATAGCGCCCGAGACGATTCCCACTACTGCTGATACGAGTGGTTCTCCAAGGAACGATAACCCCCCAACATTCTGCTCAATGGTATGTTTTATATCATGAAGAATATGATGAAAGAATGGAACAGCATGGACAATAATCCCGCCGCCAACTAAGAACATTGCCGCCGTCCCCAGCACTGAAAGTAACTTCATTAATCTTGGCGCGACAAGCAGTAATGATTTCCCGATTAGGGTTTTAATACTATTCCCTTCCCCGTTTCGTAATAGGTAGTAACCTGCATCGTCGATTTTAACTATGCCTGCGACAAGGGAATAAACCCCCACGGTTACCATTATCGCGACGCTCGAGACAACAAGCGATTGCATCATCATCGTGGCACCTGCAACACTGCCTAGTGCTATAACGATAATTTCGGCAGACAAAATAAAATCGGTCCGAATAGCGCCGCGTATTTTTTGTTGTTCGAACGCGACTAAATCCACCGATGTGTCCGCAACGGCTTTAAGCTTGTCTGCATGCTCTGTTTCGCCCTCATCTTTGTGTAACAAGGGGTGCAGGACTTTTTCGACGCCCTCAAAACATAAATACAATCCGCCAATCATAAGCAGTGGTGTAATTAGCTGCGGAAGAAATGCGCTGATTAACAATGCGGCAGGAACAAGGATAAGTTTATTTAAGAAGGAGCCCTTTGCGACGGCCCAAATTACGGGAAGCTCCCGCTCTGCTCGCACGCCCGAAACTTGTTCCGCATTAAGCGCTAAGTCATCACCCAGTACGCCTGCGGTTTTTTTTACTGCAACTTTTGAAAGTATTGCAACGTCATCGAGTAGCGTCGCTATATCGTCAATTAACGCTAATAAGCCGGTTGTTGCCATGTAACATATATCCTTTTACGATAATGAATGAAATCAGTTTGTTTTTATTGTGCTGCTTGTTCGCTCATTTGCACATACCCGAGATAGCGGTCGTGAATACGTCTAACATACTCTACAGGCTCTTTTCCTCTGACATAGCCAAATCGGGATTTTTTATAATACTTGGGCTGCGAAAGGAGCAACATAGCTTGCTCAACATTATCGAACCATTTATTTGCATTTAATCCCATCTGGGTTGCAAGTTTGCGCGCATCTCTCACATGGCCGGTTCCCGCATTGTATGCCGCAAGTGTAAAGAACAGACGTTCTTCAAAATCGAGTTCACCAGGAAAACGATCTTCAAGCCAATCCAGATACGCAATGCCAGCAGCTAAACCATTATGTGGATTGTATAAATCCCCAAACCCCATCTCTTTAGCGGTCCTGGGCATAACCTGCATTAAGCCTTGTGCGCCAGCGAAAGACTTTGCGCCAGGCTGAAATTTACTTTCCTGGTACATTTGTGCAACGATTAATCGCCAATCCATATTGTATTTCTGTGCTAACGGTTTCACGATGTCATCAAACGGTGAAAGCGCTTTATCTGAGGCGACACGCCCGGTCTGGTATCGTTTTATTTTGCGTGTATTTTTAAAATACTTATCGAAGATAATATTATAAAACAGTCCACGGTATTCCCGATCGATAAATGCATTCAGCTCAGTCGTTAATTGCGTTTGATCTTGCCGGGTACCCCAGGCGATCTCCGATGATTCGGTAAGGTCTAAATGCGCGGTCACGTTTTCGTGATATGTTTTTTCCAGTGCAACCAAGTGGCTGTCCGCGATGGTAAAGTCGTACTCCCCGTCGACTACTTTTGAAATTAACGTTTCCGTTGTGGCGCCGTCAACTTCTACGATGTTGACGTTGTGTGATGAAGGAAGCAAGTTGTTGAGGCGCGTAAAAAACACGGTTTGCGGATTTAATCCAACTGATTTTCCATCCAGCTCGGAAAGATCAGCAAGCACAGGCCCAGCGTTACTCCCGACAAGCTGCTCTTTTACTTTTAAATAGGCTTTTGAGAAGACCAAGCCTTGAGTCTCTCGCAGGGTGCTGCGTGTTAAGGACGCCGCAATAAGATCCCCTTCCCCATTGTTTAAGGCCTCGATTAACTCGTCAATACTGTCTTTAATTACTACCGCTAAATGTAAATCGTGTTGCTCGGTAAACGCTTTCATTAATTCATAGTCAAAACCCATTAGTTCACCGCGCCACATAAAATAACTGGCTGGGTTATTTAACGTCAGCATGCGCAAGCGCCCGCTCGTCTTGATTGCGCTCCAGTCACGTTTGTCGAAAACAGTAGCGGCTTGTTTAACGTGATGGGATACCAAAAACTCATTGAGTAAAGATAACAATTCAGGGCTAGTTTTGCGTACGGCCCAAGCGATGGGCCGGTTTTTGTTAGCCTTAAATTTTGTTGATAACAAGGGAAATTGGGGCAGCAAAGTACGAGCAACATCGCTATCGAGAATGGTGGCGTCGTATTGGCCCGATTCGATAAGAGCCAAGGTGTCAACATCGCTCACAGACGTATCCAAAAGCGTAGTTTTAGCCCCTAAACCAAGTTTTTCGAGAGTGTCTAGATATGCCGTGCCAGCAGGGATTGCGATGGAGTGAGCCTTTAATGCTTCTGCATCCGCGATAGCAAAATCTTTATGCGCAACCAGCAGCTCAGATACTTGTGCGATGGGTTTGGAGAAGCTGACATGCGCACTGCGTTCGCGAGTAACGGTCATATTCGTCACGATGATATCGCCGATACCGCTTTTCAGCGCCGGTATCATCTCTTCAAATCCATCTACAAAGACCCATTTAACGTCTAGCGCTAGCTCCTGAGCGAATTTCTCGGCCAAGTTTTGGTATGTCAGTACGGATAGGCCTGCTCTAGGGAGTGCGTCTGCACCGTCGAAACGGGGTGCAATAACACGTATCTGCTTATGCTCGCGAATCCCATCAAGATCCCCCGTATAGATATAAGGTTTGGGCGTGGGAGTGGGCGCGCTGTGGCTTTCGGCGTTTGCTGGTCCAGTCTCGCTTTTTGAGCAGCCAAGTGAAAGCATGCTGGCAATTATTATCAGCGAGCAAAGAAGTTTGCGCATAGGGGGTCCCTATTTTAGTTATCCAGTACCGAAGGGTTAGGATTGTAAAGGAACGGAGGGGTAATGAGAATCAAGACTGGAGTGAGGTTGAGCGAGTCCACCAAAGGCGAGAACCATAGCGTATCGCTCGCCGTTGGTAGACTAATAAGCCGTTTGTGGACTATAGCAGATTAGCTGCATCGTTCAGGGGCTCGGGCTCTGATGATGTCTCACCACTCGTTTCAGATGTTTCAACTTCGTCGCTAGTGGCCTCCTCCGCGTCATTTACCGCGCCCTCAGTCGCGTCTTCGGCAGTGTTAGCCGCAGCCGATTGTTCTGACGCGTCTTCAGTTGAGGCCTCATCCTGTTCAGGTGAGTTACTACTCAACTCACTGCACTGCCAACCCCAAGATTCTTGTTTCGCTGCAAATTCACGGGCCCTAGCTTCACAGTACCCAGTTTCGTCATTTGCTCGCCATAGCTCCTGTTCACCGGAAGCCTTTCGGTATAGCACGCCACACGGAACACTTTGTCCGGGGACATCGTACTGTACTAGGATTTCACGAGACTGTTCGCCGTGGTGGCACAAATACCCAGGCGACGCGGCAAACGCGATGCTTGGAACAGCAACAAATATACTTATTAAGGTTTTGATGGGGTGCTTCGAGAATGTTGGCATAACAGAGGTCTCCGTATATTGAGGTCTAAATGATGTGAAATTGTTATGTATAGACGATGTCGAACTATATGGCGCTTTCCCTTAAGGCTTCTGACGCCTTGTAGGCTATATTTTTGCACAACTTTCGAGCAAAACCAGGGGTTTGCGCATTTTTTATTATCGATTAGGCACGTACCTAGGATTTTAGATGCAAATCGACATAAGTTGTTGAACTTTAACGATAGTTTCTGCTCTGGTTACAAGAATACGCTATGTTATAGTAGCGAACAGAAAAATGTATGACACGAACTAAAAACGACAATAAATTACGAGAAAGGTAGTTATTAGTATGCTTCCCAAGAAACAGCTTTTGGTTTCTTTTGTTTTGAGTTTAACGGTCTGTATAAGCACATTGTCATCGGCAAAGCCAATGACCGATATACAGCACTCCCGGTCTCAGTCAGACACAATCCGGGATATTCTTGCAAAATTACAGTCCCGGCATTACCGCGATCTTCGTATCGACGATAACCTTTCTCAACGATTTTTAGAGAACTATGTAGATTCTCTTGACCCTTCAAGGATGTTTTTCTACGACAAAGACATAAAATCTATCGAAGTTCATTCGCTGAAGTTCGATGATTACTTCAAAGTTGGGGAGCTCACACCCGCGTATGATATTTACCACCTTTACCGTAAGCGCGTGGTATCCCGCTTGGAATCGGTATTAGAGCTATTAAACGATCCAACGATCAAGTTTAACTTCGGCATTGATGATGAAGTGCTATTAGAGCGAGAAGATCAACCATGGCCTTCTACTCTCGCAGAAGCGGATAAGCTCTGGCATAAGCGCGTTAAACTCAGTATTTTGAACCTCAAAATGGCCGGCAAGACGGTTGAAGAAGCCAAGAAAACGGTTACTAAGCGTTATCGCCGTCAGTTAAAGCGTATGGATCAGTTGGATACAGCTGACATTTTTGAAACCATCGCCAACGCCCTCACCCTATTATATGATCCTCATACGAATTACTGGTCCCCACGCACGTCTGAAAACTTCAATATCAATATGCGCTTATCGCTCGAAGGTATTGGCGCTGTGCTCCAATCCGATGAAGAGTTTACTAAAGTCGTGAGGCTTGTTGCAGGCGGTCCCGCAGACAAGCAAGGTCAGCTGAAACCAGCGGACAAGATCGTCGGTGTCGCTCAAGGCGATGCCGGTGAGATGGTGGATGTGGTCGGTTGGCGGCTTGAAGAAGTTGTTGATCTTATTCGAGGACCAAAGAACACCGTGGTTAAGCTTGAGGTTAAGGGCGATTCTGAAAACAAAGTTGTGCGCATTAATCGTGGTCGAGTGAAGTTAGAAGACCAAGCCGCACAGAAAGAAGTTTTGGAGCTTAGTGACGGCAACGAACTATATAAGTTGGGCGTGATTAATTTGCCGACCTTCTATGTTGATTTCGATGCGCAGCGTATGCGTAAAATGGATTACAAAAGCAGTTCCAGTGACGTAGCCAAGCTGCTACGCGAGCTTATGAAAGAAGATGTCGACGGCATCATTCTTGATTTAAGAAATAACGGTGGCGGTTCACTCCAAGAAGCGGTAAACCTAACAGACTTATTTATAGATCAAGGTCCTGTTGTTCAAATACGAAGCCCAGATAATCGTATTAATCGCCACAACCGCTCTCGCTTCAAAGCAATGTACGGTGGGCCATTAGTTGTATTGGTGAACAGGTTAAGTGCGTCTGCATCTGAGATTTTCGCGGGTGCGATACAAGATTACAATCGTGGCATTATTATCGGCGCTCAAACATTTGGCAAAGGCACTGTCCAATCAGTAAACCCTCTTGTTGAAGGTGGTCTTAAAATTACTGAGTCTAAATTCTACCGTGTCTCAGGTGATAGCACTCAACATCGCGGTGTGATTCCTGATGTAAAAATTCCGTTTTTAATTGACCCTGAGGAAGTAGGTGAGTCAGCTTACGACAACGCGCTACCTTGGGATAAGATTCACGCGGTCCCCCACGCAGAGTACTTCGATTACTCTTCGGTGCTGCCGGTAATCAAAAATCTTCATGAAAAACGTGCCGAGAAAGATCCTGACTTTACCTATCTTTTAGATCAGGTAAGCATTATGGAAAAAAACAAACAAAAGAAAACGATCTCCCTTAACGAACAGAAACGCGTTAAAGAAAAGGAATCACTCGAGCATGAGGCGATGTTCATCGAAAACAAACGTCGAAGCGCAAAAAATATGGAGGCGTTCAAAACTATTGAAGAGTATCGCAGCTTTGGAGACGCTGAAGATGAAGAGCAGGAAGAAGCTGGGACTCAGAACAATCAGAAGATCGATATTGACGGCGATACGATCTTAATTGAGTCTGGAAGTATCTTAGTGGATATCATCCGACTAACGAATAAGAGTGTTAAACAGCAACAAGCATTTGCTCATCAGTAGTTCTATATTTAAAGCCGCAGCCCTTGGCTGCGGCTTTATCCTATCCTCTTAGTAGGCTCCTCTCGTTACCTCCCCCACGTTAAAATGCAGTGCACTGCCCTCAGCGGCCTATACGTATCTCTTTCGATCGTATGTTTATTGGATGCTCTTTTGGGCGAGTGGGTCATCGCGGCTAAATCAATGTAGACCAATAAGATAACGTGCTTTTCAGTGTCTTTTTAGGGTTGTGGGTTAAATCGATGTAGTCATCTAGACCAAGCTCATAAGCGAAGTCTTCGAAAGCTTCCTTTCCTCTACTCAAACCCAATATTGGCATATACACTTCTTTTGAAAGCTGGGCTTCGTAAGCACGTATTTTATGCACAAGCTCAGAGACATCATCATTGGTGTCGCAGTCAATTAATATAATTTGGTAGTTGTTTTGTTCTGAGAGCGTTTCCTCTAAAGGCGAGGTGCTGTCTACAAAGGAAAAATCACGGCAAATATCATCGAACTGAGCGGACATGCGGGCAGTTTCATCGCTGTCACCAGTAAACAGTGCGATTTTTTGGTCTTTGTCTGCGCCCCCTTCCTGCTCGTCCAGATGATACAGTTCGTGGAATAGACTCTCAATTTCAAACAGTCCCGTGGGTTTATCCACAAAATGAAAACCGTAGGCTTCATCGTAGCCCTTTTCACGTAATAGCGTTTGCTGTGTTCTTGTCGCAGCTGCAATTTTCTTTGTGTATCTCAGCTCTTGAATCTGTTTAAGGGATTCGCAAAAATCATTGACGGCATCGGCGTCCGCATCAGAATAAAAAATCAGGCTTTCTATTGGTGTCTGAAATTTGTAGCTGTTTTCTAATGTTTGGATCGCTCGGTTGTACTGCGTTTCTGTGAATACATTAAACCCGAGCGCATCTAACTCTTGGCGTTTAATATCGACAATGCGTGGGTGGTTATGGACTAGAAGGACGCTTTTTCCTGAGAAAGAGTCCTTGTGGAAGTCGAGCTGACCCGCGTGCTCGGCAATATCTATTTTCGCATTGAAACGAAATTGCTGCTCTTCCTGGAGCACTTCGTTGAGTTCGATGCTGCCATTCATAAGCTCGGCAAGCCCCTTAGCGACGACTAACCCCAGTGTGCCACCTAGTTCATGGGTAACAGTGTCATGAGAGAAAAGTTTTTTACTCTTGTCAAAGCTTCGTGTTACCGAAACATACAACTCCCCAGCGTTTTCGTACTCACGAAGAAATTCGACTTCCAGAAGCACAACACATCGTTCGACGTCATCAAGGATGATATTGAGCAGTGATCGAATGATCTGAGCCAGGCGGGATGCATCACCTTTTAATCGCATTGGGAGTGTTGGGGATAAGCTTGTCTCAATCTGAATGTGGTGCGTTTCAGCTGCGTCAATAAATTCGGCGACCAAGTGCTGGATTTCATGGCGAATATTAAATACGCGTTCGTCTAAGTCGAGTTCCTTCGACAATACGCCACTAAAATCACTGATATTGGTATGCAGTTCATCTAGCTCAGAAAGTATTTGAAGCTTTAAATCTTGGCTGTCTTTTCCTTCTGCTTCATGCACATGATTCATAAAACGATCAATGTCGTTATGCAAGTGTCTCATGAACTCTTGATTGAGTTTTACGTTTGCCTTAGTGTCTCGCTTTTCTTCTTCGATGGACAATGTTTTTCGTGCAAGGGCATAAGTCGCTTCTAGCCTCTCCCAATAGTTTTCAGACATCAAGCGGCATTGGTGGGTCAGCATCAAATAAAACACCAACATAATCGCGCCATATAAGTACCCAGTTAGACCGCCCACATAAAAAGCCGCGGCAGCTGCGGGCACTAGGCCAAAAAACTGATAGTAAGAAAGAAACTTTTGATAAGGCGCGAAAGCGTGCGCAGTACTTGAAAAGAAGATTACAGTGTAGAGCCAAAGCAACGGGGCTTCGGCGTCCATGTCTAACTTTAATGTCACAAATACCATTATAACGCCCCACCAAACGGCTCCGGCGAGTGTGGCGAAAAAATATTGCGTACGCCATTTGGCCGGTGCACGCGGGTATAAATTATCGAACCGAAAGAGGTAAAGGCTACGAACAATGGTGTTTAATAAAATACCCGTAGTAAGCACCGCCATTAAGACAGGGTTTTCGTCAATGAAGCGCCCGTGGGCTGTACAGAGTAGAAATGCAAAAAAATTGAATACAACGCCGCGGCGACTGTATTTTGCGAGACGAGAATCCGTCTCGCGCATAATGCGTCGATCTTTTTGTACTTTACTTGCAGGTAGAAAAAATTTGAACATGGAAGTTTATGTTACCGAGAAAACGACTACGTTTTAAAAACTGGCATTTGCTATACGTACGATTTGGCGAAATATAATATTGAGACCACTAACGTCGAAGGTATAGATAAGACCACACTAGATTTAGAGTAAGTAAGATGAAAAACTGTTTTGATGCAGCGATATTAGAGCAGTATGTAAGCGCTCTAATATCGCGTAAAGTGTGCATTAACCAAGTGCGTTTGTTAACTCGGGTACTGCGTCAAATAAATCGGCGACTAAACCATAATCCGCAACTTGGAATATGGGCGCTTCCTCATCTTTATTTATCGCTACAATAACTTTCGAATCTTTCATGCCGGCTAAATGCTGAATCGCACCGGAAATACCAACCGCGATATACAAGTCAGGAGCGACGATTTTCCCCGTTTGTCCAACCTGCATATCGTTAGGGACAAATCCAGCATCGACTGCGGCTCGGGATGCGCCTACGGCAGCACCGAGTTTATCGGCCAGAGTGTACAATAACTCGAAGTTCTCACCATTTTGAAGACCTCGTCCACCCGAAATCACGATGTTAGCTGCCGTTAATTCGGGACGATCAGATTCAGCTAATTCTTCTTTTATAAAAGAGGATAAACCTGAATCGTGAGCGCTATCGAGGGATTCAACACTCGCGCTGCCACCCGATGCTGGGGCTGAATCAAAAGCAGTTGTTCGCACGGTGAATATCTTTATTGCGTCGCTCGATTGAACCTTCGCGATCACATTACCGGCGTAAAATGGTCGAGAGAAAGTGTCTGCGCTTTCAATTGCGATAACATCAGATATTGGTTGTACATCTAATAGCGCTGCCGCACGTGGTAAAATATTTTTACCGGTAGTGGTGGCCGGAGCAATAATATGGCTATATTGCTTACCGATTTCAGCGATCAAAGGTGCGACGTTCTCCGCAAGTGCGTGTTCATAGGCTGCTTGGTCCGAAAGAAGCACTTTGGATACGCCTGAGACCTCTTTCGCTTGGTCAGCAACAGCACTGCATCCTGAGCCAGCAACAAGAACGACGACGTCGCGCTCCAATTGTGTTGCGGCTGTAATCGTATTTAAAGTTGCGTTCTTGAGCGCTTTGTTATCGTGCTCAGCTATGACAAGTACACTCATGAGATCACCTTCGCTTCATTTTTTAATTTTTCTAATAGCTCAGCCACATCAGACACTTTAACACCGCCTTTGCGCTCCGGCGGTGGAGATACTCCGAGCAGTGTTACTCTGGGGCTGGCATCCACGCCCAGGTCTTCTAGTGTCACCGTTTCAAGAGGCTTTTTCTTGGCTTTCATAATATTGGGAAGCGACGCGTAACGCGGTTCGTTCAAACGAAGATCTGTAGTGACGATTGCGGGAAGTTTTAGCTGAACCGTTTGCAGGCCGCCATCAATTTCTCGGGTAACGGCCACGTTCCCATCGCTCACAACCACTTCCGATGCGAATGTGCCCTGTCCTAGCCCGGTTAATGCCGCGAGCATTTGGCCGGTTTGGTTATTGTCCCCATCGATAGATTGCTTGCCTAAGACCACCAATTCGGGCGATTCTTTATCGTAAAGCGCTTTCAAGCACTTGGCGATGGCGAGCGGCTCAAGCGCATCGTCGGTTTGTACGTGAATACCGCGATCGGCGCCAATGGCCATTGCCGCGCGAATTTGCTCCTGAGCCTTTGCTGGCCCGACAGATACGACAATCACTTCTGTCGCTGTACCTGCCTCTTTAAGCTTAACCGCCTCTTCAACCGCAATTTCGCAGAAAGGGTTCATGGACATTTTGACGTTCGCCAAATCGACATTTGAACCGTCGGCGTTTGGCCTGACTTTTACGTTGTAATCAACCACTCTTTTTATCGGCACGAGAACTTTCATTGGGCAGTGAGCCTCCGTTAAGATCACAAAATTATTATGCAGCTTTAACTACCATTATAAGATCAATTTCAACATGCAGACCACTCTATAACCAACTGATTTAACGATTATTTTTAGAAATAGGAGCACACTTGTTGGGCTGCACGCATTTGTCAGTTCGCCTGCGAGCATTTGCCATGGAGAGAACGGCCTAAGTTTCCTATACTGCTAGAAGATTTGACTCTTTCGATGACGTGTTATTTGTGAACATATGGCTAACAATAAAGCGCAAGAACTCGTTACCTACACTATATAGTCGCTGTTTACAGCAGATTCGAATAACTTATTCACAAATGCCTTGGGGAGAAAATGATGGATGCACCAGAACGTGAATCTATGGAATACGACGTTGTTATTGTGGGGGCTGGTCCAGCAGGCTTAAGCACTGCATGTCGTCTAAAACAACTCAACCAAGATATCAATGTCTGTGTTGTTGAAAAAGGTTCAGAAGTCGGTGCGCATATATTGTCAGGTGCCGTCCTAGAGCCTTCGGCATTAACCGAACTATTTCCCGATTGGAAATCACTAGGTGCACCGTTAAAAACAGCGGTAACGCACGACAATATCTACCTATTTAATGGCGCGTCATCTGCGTTAAAAATTCCCTCGATGTTTGCGCCCAAAACCATGCACAACCATGGAAATTATATTATCAGTCTCGGTAACTTGTGTCGTTGGCTGGGAGAGCAAGCGGAAAATCTCGGCGTTGAAATATTCCCAGGCTTCGCAGCGGCAGATATTGCCTGGAATGATGACGGCAGTGTTAAAGGTATTATTACCGGCGATATGGGTGTATCGGAGTCATTGGAACAAAAAGATGGCTACATGCCCGGTATGGAGCTGCATGCAAAATATACCGTTTTCGCGGAAGGCTCTAGAGGCCATTTAGGTAAAAACCTGATTAATCACTTCAAGCTAGATGCGGGCAAAGATCCACAGCATTACGGTATCGGCATTAAAGAACTCTGGAAAGTCCCAAGCGAAAAGCACCAAGAAGGACTTGTGGTACATACGGCAGGGTGGCCTCTATCAGAGTCAGGGTCCGCCGGTGGTGGTTTTCTTTATCACATCGAAGACAACCAGGTTGCAGTAGGTTTAATTACCGACCTGTCCTACTCCAATCCGCATGTGAGCCCATTTGATGAATTTCAACGCTACAAGCACCATCCCAAAATAGCAGAAACCCTAGCGGGTGGAGAACGTATCGCCTACGGTGCGCGTGCGCTAACAAAAGGCGGCATGCAAAGCCAGCCTAAAATGCATTTCCCCGGCGGTTTACTCATTGGCGATGATGCAGGCACACTCAATTTTGCGAAAATTAAAGGCTCCCATACCGCAATGAAGTCTGGAATGATCGCAGCGAAAGTCATTTCGGAAGCGTTAGCCGAGAATCAAGCGAATACGGATTTAACATCGTACGCGAAAGAATATGTGAAATCGTCCGTGTTTACAGAGCTTCGTGCGCAACGGAATTTTGGCCCTGCGCAACATAAATGGGGCAATTTATTGGGTTCAGCTTACGCATTTATCGATATCAATCTCTTTAACGGTACATTACCCTGGACGCTTCGTGACCCCAAACCCGATCACGCCACAATGAAAGCAGCGGCGAATAGTTCACCTATTAACTACCCCAAACCCGATGGAAAACTGAGTTTTGATAAATTGAGTTCCGTGTATTTATCGAACACAAACCATGAAGAGGATCAGCCCGTTCACCTGCAGCTGGCGGATGGATCAATTCCGCTATCGGTAAATTTAAAACAATTTGATGAGCCTGCGCAGCGATACTGCCCTGCCGGTGTTTATGAAGTTGTGGAAAATGAACAGGGCGAAAAATTATTTCAGATCAACGCACAAAACTGTGTGCATTGTAAAACCTGCGACATAAAGGATCCGTCACAAAACATTACTTGGGTATGCCCGGAAGGCGGCGGTGGCCCCAACTATCCCAATATGTAAGCATGACGTTTAAGACGCTTTTTTACCGGTAATTGCGTGGATGTAATGTCTTGCAGCATCACGGTATAAATCGAGTGGTAAGCTGTCGTTCGGTGCAAACATTCGGCTGCGGCTGACGATACTGCCTACGTCGATGAGTTTTTTTGTTCGTACTTCGTATATAAGGACCTGAAATACCGCACGATCAGGACCATAGGATTGCGCATCACTGAGCGCCTTACCTTCACGTAACTCTTGTTCGGTATTAAGTTTATTTTCTACCAGCACAAGACTCGGCCAAAAAAGGAGCTCACTGGAATCGGACCTCGCTAGCTCAAGTGCCTTATCAAGAGAAACGGATTGGCTGTGGGTCGAGTAACTTGGAAACACTTGCTTAAGTGCGATATCAAGTGATTGATACAAAGTATGCAAATTACGCGGCATGTTTTTGGATTGCACCTGTACAGGGTGCGCGAGTGTAATGGCAGTGTTGCCATGGACTATCCAGTCTGCGTTGCGATTAATGGAAAAATTTTCCTTAAGCCGCGCGTACTGAAGGGTCTTATCTGCGGTAGCGACGGTGTATTGGTAGGTGCACGCATTGAGGCCCCAAAAAAACGGTACGCAAAAAAGTACCCGCTGAACCAATTTTGATAGGCGCGTCATAGCGTCCTCCATTTTTGAGCATTATTAGTATTATCGTCTATAACCGGCGAACATTGAGGAAATATCTATGTCATTACCTGTGGATGAAATATTAGTTTTAGAAGAGCTCGATAACAACCTATTCCGCAGTCGACATCATTATGAGAATTTCCGTAAAACGTTATTCGGTGGGCAAGTCTTAGGGCAAGCGCTTATGGCCGCCTATGAAACGCAAAAAGACGCCCTTCCCAACTCTCTTCACGGCTATTTTTTACGTGCCGGAAGCAGCGACACCCCTGTTATCTACGATGTTGAAAATTTACGAGATGGTCGATCTTTTTCGTGTAGACGAGTGATCGCACGGCAATCTGGCCGGCCGATTTTTAATATGGCGGCATCTTTTCATAAACACGAAGCGGGTTATGAGCACCAGTTGGCCTACCCGGAAGGCATTCCCTTACCGGACGAGATCAAATCATCCAACGCTCATATCAAAATGGCGGATAAAACCTTTGATGAAGCAAAAACGGTTACACCGTTTGAGTTTTTACCCGTCGGGGAGTCACTATTTTCACAAGAAGTTATTGATCCGCCGGTCGGCTATTTTTGGATAAAAGCTAAGGATACCCTTCCAGACGACCCGATTAGCCATTTTTGCTCTTTGGCATTCGCATCAGATATCGGTTTATTGGCGACGGCGTTATTGCCTCACGATGCAACAATCTTCGATAACAACCTGGTCGTTGCCAGTGTCGATCACGCGATGTGGTTCCATCGTCAGGACTTTCGCGCGGATGAATGGCTCCTATGCCGTACGTTTAGCCCTTGGGCCGGCAACGCCCGAGGCTTTGCTCAGGCCCACATATTCAATCTGGACAAACAATTGGTCGCCACCACAAGCCAGGAAGGCCTAATGCGAAAAGTCGAAGCGTAAACTCAGCATTAATTGTACCCAGTTTGCCCTATACCCACGCATTCGACTTGTCCAAAGACGTCTTAAGACTATACTTTTACTGTGGTTATGAATTCAGGTAATTACGCACCTGCATTCTTTGTAAGAAAATATAGAGACTTAACTGGACAATTTTATGGAACGTTTAACCGTCGCAAACGCCGTCGACACGCTTGAAGAACTTTATGGCGCTTTAACAGCAGCCTACTGGGATGCCAACGACGTTTTTCAAAAAGACACTGTGTTTGACATTCTTTCCGTCATTACAGGGGAATTAAATGAACTGGGCAAGTTGAGCATGGAAGATCATTATATGGGGTATGAGCCGGTTACCGAGCAATTCCCCGCCTGCGCACGAAAGTTCAAACAGTTACAGAGCCATATTGATGAATGGTTTCCCCGTACGCGTACAGCGCAATCTCTCCAAAGCTCGCTCGCTAATGCGACGAACCTTATTTCCTCGAAATGCCTATAACACGTCGGCCGGGGCTCAGGAGCTCCGCTGCCGCTTTGGCGTCGCATCTTCGGGTTTCTGACACTCACGCCCCCCATATTTAGCGGCATAATCTCATCGAAAAAACGTCAGTTTGGCGGTTATTTCTTCTTAACACACAAACCTATAACGCTAGAAGATTTTGGTTTAAAAAACTTTCCCTATTTACTGGAAGTTTTCAAGATATGTTCGATACTTAAATCAGCTGCTGGCAAACATCCCCCCAAGTGTTCGATGCCGGTAGCTGAGCTACCTAGTAGCTCGTTGAGGATATTTATCCTTAATGTTTCACTCCTAATGGTCCTAGCCCGACGGTCTCCCCCCAGAAACGTCGGGCTTTTTTTTGTCTGCTATTTACTGACACTCGCATACCAGTCAGACAAGTTGATCACTTCGCCATCATCCCGAACTGGCGGGTACGCCACACCGTTATCGTCGCAAAACGCTGCAAGTACGGGATGCGCCCATCGAAAGAACAAATGATCATAACGGTCTTTAGGGAGTCGAGTGTGTGAATATAAGCCAGCTTTCTCCCTCTGTGTTTGCGCTTCTGCGAGTATTAAGGCGCTCGCTACGGACACATTATACGATTCGACCATACCTAACATAGGGAGCACCACCTCATGATCGGCGGCATTAGATGCATCAGCACTAACCCCTTTGACTTCAGCCCCCATAAGAAGCGCTGTGGGCTTCGTGTAGTCAACATTGCGGTAATCGGTCGCATTGTGACTCAGGTTTGCCGTGACGAGCTGGAAACCTTTCTCCTTAAGCAGGTTTATTGGCTCGTTTACGTTTGCGTAATAATTTACATCAACCCACTTCTCTGCGCTTGCAGAGGTCCCGGAATAGATTTGAAAGCCCGTTGACGGCACTACCGCGTGGACTTCATCTATTCCCACGGCATCACAATTGCGAACAATGGCAGCCAAATTTCTGGGTTTATGCACTTCGTCAGTTATTACGGTTAAATCTGGCTGTCGTTTTTGTAGAACGGCGCTTATACGATCAAATCTTTCTGGCGTCATAATGCTTATAAAAGTTCGTTTTAAAATCAGTTGGTTATAAAAATAGGCATTCTAAGTCGTATTTCACAAATTTTACATTTTTGTTAAACCTCGCGAATAATCTGCGCCATTGTTTTCCACATTTACTGTGGATAACTTAGTGGATAGTTAAGAATAACCTAGTCAAAATACCGATAAATCCTTGGGTATGCTTGGATCGATTAAATATTGATCAGTTTTTATTTTTCCTTTAATATCAATATGTTACAAGGTTTTTCTAGCGTATTAGTTCATTTTTGTATGTAATTGAGCCAATATGTCAAGGTTCGATGACGGTTGCTCTCCAGGTGTGCATAAAAAGTTAGTGGATGTTAACCGGTAAGGCCTTTTAGTAACAAATTTGTCAAAAATCAAGACAAAAGTGCTACGCAATTCAAATTGTTTTGACACGAAATGGGTCGTGATCAGCGACATCCGATATAGCGAATAACAATAAAATTTTTAATGACAAAAAGAATGAGGCGTAGTTTTGACGCCAGATTAATGGTCGACTAGTAAATTAAACCCGAATTCCCAAGATTAGTCATGAAAACGCCCTAAAAATGTATTTCTAGTAATAAAAGGCGTTCATTTTCCCGTACAATGCGCGCTTATATATGAATAAATGGTTGCGCGAGACAAGACATGTCCAAGATAGAAGATTTGAATGTAGTATCACAGGAAGTATTGATTACCCCCGATCAGTTAAAAACCGAACTCCCCGCCAGCGCACGCGTTAACGAAATCGTGACAGAAGGGCGTGAAACTGTTCGAAATATACTGGATCGAAAGGACCCCCGCCTATTGGTTGTTGTAGGCCCCTGCTCCATTCATGACACAAAGGCTGCGATCGAGTATGCCGAAAAGCTTAAGGCACTAAGTGATAAGGTAAAAGATAGCCTATTCATCGTAATGCGGGTTTATTTTGAAAAACCGCGTACAACAGTGGGTTGGAAGGGACTTATCAACGATCCAGATTTAAATGACTCATTCAAAATCCAAGAGGGGCTACACGTCGGCCGTAAGCTCTTATTGGATATTGCTGAGATTGGATTGCCCACTGCAACCGAAGCCCTGGATCCTATCTCTCCTCAATATTTACAAGACCTAATTTCTTGGTCCGCTATCGGCGCTCGCACAACCGAGTCTCAGACTCACCGGGAGATGGCAAGTGGTTTATCTTCTGCTGTAGGGTTTAAAAACGGCACTGACGGCGGTTTATCTGTCGCTATCAATGCATTGCAATCCGTGTCTAGCCCTCATCGTTTCTTAGGTATCAATAAGGATGGTGCCGTTTCGATCATGCATACACGTGGTAACGCATATGGCCATATCGTGTTACGTGGCGGAAATGACAAGCCTAACTATGATTCTGTCAGTGTTGCCATGTGTGAAAAAGTACTCGAGAAGAATGCGATTGCCCCCAATATTATGGTGGATTGCAGCCATGCTAATTCAAATAAGAATCATGAGTTACAGCCTTTGGTCATGGAAAATGTTACCAATCAGATTATAGAAGGGAACAAATCGATCATTGGGGTCATGATCGAAAGCCACCTTGGCGCAGGCAATCAAAAGATGCCGGCAGATTTGTCTGACCTTAAATATGGCGTATCAATCACTGATGCATGTATCGATTGGGAAACGACTGAATCATTGCTATTAAGCGTTGCCGAGAAGCTAAACACCCCGCTCAATTCTAGAATATAGACCTCTAAACGACTTCAAATATGGATCGTAACTTATTGATATTAAATAAGTTACGAGTTTTTCCTTATCGCTTGTATCGCTTTTCTCAATGTTTTTTTGTTATGTGTTTTCTCGTTCTTGGGAAAAATCGATATACCTAAAAGCTCTGTTGAATATAGATATTTATATCTTTCGTTGATAACCTAAACACTCGATTGATCAGTAATTCAGCATCCTGTTTTCAGCGCAAACTCGATCATAAAAACGATTCGTTTTTCGCGATAAAACAGAAAAGCCGATAATAAAAACCAGCGAAGATAGGTAGAGATTATGAATGCTGTTGAGCCCTTAACTCCGTATACCGAAGATACCGATATCTTTTCCGTACTTGGCGAGCCGAGTGACCCTACGTCCGACTGGGATGAGTTACGTTGCGCTGAGCTGTCGGGTTACGACTACATCTTTCTTTCGGCGAAAGTGAACTCTAAACTCGCAAACAAAACGAGCCTTTCTGAGTTTATTATCGACGTCTATCAGCTAATGGAAACAACGCATGATCGAGCAAAACTTTTCATCTATTCGCCAACATCTGTCGGCAAGCCTGAGTTCGCTAGCTTTGAAGTCAGCTGGAAAAGTGGGTTAGTAAAAGATTTTCATGTTAGCCCGATCAAAAGTCTTGGTCAGAAAGAATTTATCCGCACCATCTTTGATCACAGTGGCATGTTAGCCGGCGCGGCTTAGAATTTTAGAAAGGTGCTGCTTGCGAGTGAAGCAGCACCATATGATCCCTCTCTCGACGCGTTTCGTTATATCAACAGAATACCAAACCGTTCACAAAAATTAGACTAGCTACTGATAATAGGCTTTGGAAGTGTCCGTATGGTCCGTCATATCTCTAACGCCCTTCACTTCAGGGAGTTTTTCTATTAGCGTTTTCTCTACCCCCTGTTTAAGGGTCATATCAACGGCGCTACAGCCCTGGCAACCACCACCAAACTGAAGTACTGCGTACATATCTTCGGTTACCTCAACAAGGCTAACATTCCCACCGTGAGATGCTAAACCCGGGTTAATATCGTTGAATAAAACGTAGTTGATTTTGTCTTCTAACGGACTATCGTCGTTCACTTTAGGCATCTTAGAATTCGGGGCACGGATAGTCAGCTGCCCGCCCATCTTGTCTGGTGAGTAATCAACCTTTGCTTCGTCTAGGTACGGTAGGCTTTTCTCCTCGAAAAAAGCACTAAAACCGGTAAGTTCAAGAGATACATCCCCGTCTTCTTCCTCGCCAGGGCGGGAATACGCGATGCACGTTTCTGCTTGAGGCGTCCCGGGGTTGGAGACGAACATTCTGATACCTACACCTTCAGTATCTTGCTTGGTGAGTAAATCGCGTAGGTATTCTTGCGCAGAGTCTGTGATCGTTACATTGAGCATTCGTAAATCAAACCTAATAACCGAGTAATTTCGTAGGGTATTCTACGTGAAATTGTGCTTTTGGTGAATACCGATGAAGGGATAAATCACGGATCGCGATTGGCATATGTATATCCTCTGCTTGTTAGGCGAAATGATGTTGCATCCCTGCTGATAGGCAAGCGCCAAGTAACGCGTGATATGGCCAATATTCAAACATTTAGCGTGGCAGATAACCCTGCTTTTCAGTTGTTGTAGGAAGCCGACGTAACTACCACTGTTTCCTAGATAGAAAGATACCCACAACCATGAAGGTTACACCCAGAATACGTTGAGGCGTAAGGCGAATTTGTTCTACGCCAAGCAGTGAAAAATGCTCAATCATAACCGCAGCGACAATCTGCCCCAGTAATATGATAAATATTGCATTCGACACACCAAGTTTAGGGGCAACCCAAGTAATTGATAACACGTAAAACGCTACGAAAATCCCACCGCAATAATAGATAAACGGAAGTTTAACGTCCCCAAAGTTTATATTTGGTTTCTGAACAACTACCACCGATACAGAAATAATAAAGGCGACGATAAATAAAATACTCGCGGCAATCGGCGCGCTTTTTAGTCGTAGCCCCAGCTCACTATTCAGTGAGGCCATTACGGGGATTCCTATTCCAGCAAATAGGGTAATCATTGATAAATAAAGGGGACTGTTCATAGGTTGCTCATGTTTTTTTTCGACGTGATGAAACAGTCTGCCCTCCTATACCCCAGTTATCGGTATTTATTTCATCTATTGTCACTATCGTCGTTTCTGGATTTTTTTGAAGCTCTTGTTCGAGCAGCGCGGTTACGCCCTCAATCAGTCTTCGTTTCTTTTCAGGTGTTAGCCCTTCTGGCGGCAGTTTGAAATTCACGTATGGCATGCTGGATCCCCTAGGGCAATGTGTCACAGTTTTAGCGAAAATGCTCTTAATGTTTTTACAAATACTTCAAGCTCATCTTTTCCTAATAATTGCTTCATTGATGAATACAGCTCATCGCCTAGCGATCTCAGATCTTGATGTATCTGCTGCGCTTTATCTGTTGGATTAATTATTTTTTCTCGCTGGTCTTTCTCGCTCGGTTCGCGTGACACCCATCCGGATTTCTCGAGTTTATTAATAAAACGCGTTACCGTCGACTTATCCAAAACTAAGGTCTCGCCGATATACTGCTGACTGACGCCAGGCTCCTCCAGGATAAGGCGGATGAGGTAGCCGTGCGCTGGCGACAGCCCATATTTTTTAAACGACTCTTCCCATCGAGCACTCAATTTCCGCGCTAAGGTATTTGCATTAAAATAAACGCATCGTTCAAACACCGCCGACCTTCCTTTTAATCCCTTCGTTAAACCAATAGCTCGATGGCTAACCCAAATTGCGCTACGGCCCCAATAAAAAACGCGACAGTGCGTAAGTAAGGAATACCTGCGCTATACACAACATAATGTGATAAACGAGCGAAGAAATAGACCTGGCAGGCCAGCAACGTTGTAGCGCTAGATTGCCCTAGCATATGTACAGCCAGCACCAAGGGCGCAAAGAGTACGAGATTTTCGACGGCATTTTCATGCGCTCGCATCATTCTGTTAGCCCATTGCGCTTTGGGTGGGCTATCGGGCTTTGGCGTACGCAGCGCAGTTATGAGCCCATTCTCAATTATTCGATTAATGATATACGGCACCCAAAATAGCGCCGTCATAAGTACGGTTAGGACTAACCAATAGAGTTCGTCACCACTGTTAATCGTATTGTTCAACATTATATTTACATTCATCTCTGGCCCCTCTTTGCATGAAACACTAGGTTGTTCCTCCCTGCGTTAGATTGAATACAGAAGGAAGGTTGTATATACAACTATACTGCCACAAATGAAGATGTTTTCAATAATATTCCGCTAATTTCATTAGATTCCAATGCAGATATATTCAAATTGCGCTAAATTTGTCACAATAGCGCCAAAGCTACATCGAAATATTTTGATATAGATATAATTTGCCAGGATAAGTAACCATGAACCCCAAGCTAGACACATTGAACAAACTAAAAAACGCACTTTCCGAACGCATTCTCGTTCTTGATGGCGCTATGGGGACCATGATCCAAAGCTACAAGCTTCAGGAGGCCGATTATCGTGGTGAGCGATTTTCCGATCACGGCCAAGATCTAGGTGGTAACAACGATCTACTGACGTTGACGCGCCCAGATATCATCAAAGATATTCACCTGGCTTACCTGGACGCTGGCGCCGATATTATCGAAACCAACACCTTTAATGGCACACGAGTGTCTCAAGCCGACTATGGCCTAGAGGATTGTGTTTATGAGCTAAACAAAGCCTCGGCGGCGCTCGCGAAAGAAGCCGCTGAAGAGCGCTCTACTAGCGATAAGCCACGGTTCGTCGCCGGGATTATGGGGCCAACAAGCCGTACTGCGACTATATCGCCTGACGTTAACGACCCGGGTGCGCGTAATGTCACCTTCGATGAACTTGTCGAAAACTATATCGAAGCAGGGAAAGGCCTGATAGATGGTGGTGCTGATACCCTAATGATCGAGACTATCTTCGATACATTAAATGCAAAAGCCGCAATTTTCGCGACCTTCAAACTATTTGAAGAGTATGGTTACGAGTTGCCCGTGATGATCTCAGGTACGATTACTGACTCATCTGGCCGCACGCTATCTGGCCAAACGACAGAGGCCTTTTACAACTCTTTAGCGCATGCGAAACCGCTCTCAATCGGACTTAATTGTGCTTTAGGAGCCGAGGAGCTTAAGCCCTACCTCGCAGAATTATCGCGCGTATCGAATGCTTTGGTCTCAGCACATCCGAATGCGGGCTTGCCAAACGAGTTCGGTGAATATGATCAGACACCAGACGAAATGGCTGAGATTATCCAGAAATTTGCGGATAGCGGGTATCTCAATATTGTTGGCGGGTGCTGCGGCACCTCCCCTGCCCACATAAAAGCCATCGCGGAGGCTGTCGCGCCCTTTAAACCTCGGGTTATCCCGGACATAGAGCCTGCTTGCCGTCTTTCAGGTTTAGAGCCTTTCACGATCAATAAGGAATCATTATTTGTAAACGTTGGTGAGCGGTGTAACGTCACCGGTTCCGCCCGCTTTAAACGGCTGATTTTAGAAGAAGATTATGCCACCGCACTAGAAGTTGCTGCGACGCAGGTTGAAGAAGGTGCCCAGGTCATCGATATCAACATGGATGAAGGTATGCTTGATGCGGAATACGCGATCACCACGTTCCTTAATTTGGTGGCGAGCGAGCCGGATATATCGCGGGTGCCGATTATGGTCGATAGCTCAAAATGGAACGTTATCGAAGCGGGTTTGAAGTGCATCCAAGGTAAATCCATCGTCAATTCCATCAGCTTGAAAGAAGGTGAAGCTGAGTTTTTTGAAAAAGCTACACTGTGTAAACAATACGGTGCGGCGATTATCGTTATGGCGTTTGACGAGCAAGGTCAAGCAGATACCGCGCAACGCAAAATTGAAATATGTCAGCGTTCTTATGATTTTCTTACGCAACAAGTAGGCTTTCCTGCAGAAGATATTATTTTTGATCCAAATATTTTCGCCGTTGCCACCGGCATTGAAGAACATAACAATTACGCCGTTGATTTTATTGAAGCCACTCGCTGGATTCGAGAAAACCTCCCCTACGCTGGGGTTTCCGGCGGCGTCAGTAACGTATCCTTTTCGTTTCGGGGAAATAACCCCGTGCGTGAAGCGATACACTCGGTATTTCTTTATCACGCCATACAAGCGGGAATGAATATGGGGATCGTAAACGCTGGGCAACTGGCTATTTACGATAACTTACCTACAGAGCTACGTGAAGTCGTTGAAGCCGTTGTGCTTAACAAACGAAATGACGGCACCGAAGCATTACTCGATATCGCAGAAAAATACCGTGGGGATGGCTCAAAGACTGAGAAAAAAGAGGATTTGGAGTGGCGAAAACAATCCGTCGGTAAACGCATTGAACATGCCTTGGTTAAAGGGGTAACAACCTTTATAGAGGAAGATACCGAAGAGGCACGGGTGCAAAGCTCACGGCCTCTCGATGTTATTGAAGGCCCTTTGATGGACGGCATGAACGTTGTGGGTGATTTATTTGGCGCTGGCAAAATGTTTTTGCCTCAGGTCGTAAAATCAGCGCGCGTAATGAAACAAGCCGTTGCGCATTTACAGCCTTATATTGAAGCCGAGAAAACAGAAAAAACGAAGTCTAATGGCAAAATATTAATGGCCACCGTTAAGGGTGATGTACACGATATCGGGAAAAATATTGTAGGTGTCGTTTTAGGGTGTAATAACTTTGAGATTGTGGATCTCGGCGTAATGGTTCCCTGTGAAAAGATTTTGCAAACGGCTGTCAAAGAAGAATGCGATATTATTGGGCTTTCTGGCCTCATTACGCCGTCCTTAGACGAAATGGTTTTTGTTGCCAAAGAAATGCAAAAACAAGGGATTAATAAACCGTTAATGATTGGTGGAGCAACAACCTCCAAGGCACACACTGCGGTAAAAATTGATCCGCAACTCGATATAAACCAATCGATATATGTCGCGGATGCATCGCGTGCGGTCGGGGTTGCATCCCAACTATTATCAACTCAACGTGATGAATTTGTTCAGGCGGCTAAAGATGAATACGAGACAATTCGTGTTCGTCGTGCAGGGCGCACCAGTCAGCGTAAAGCAACACCCTACTCTGACTCGGTTAAGCACAAATTCGCTATTGATTGGGATGGCTATGACGCGCCCGAGCCAAGCTTTACCGGGACAAAGGTATTGAAAGATTACCCACTAGAAAAATTGGTCGATTATATTGATTGGACCCCCTTCTTTATCAGTTGGGATCTAAGCGGGAAGTACCCCAAAATATTGGAAGATAAAGTCGTTGGTGAAGCCGCAACAAATCTGTTTAACGATGCGAAGGAGATGCTTAAACAAATAATTGAAGATAAGCAACTCCGTGCTGAAGCGGTTATTGGTTTTTGGAAAGCGAATACGGTGAACCATGACGATATCGAGCTCGTCGACGACCACAACACGCCCATTGCGACGTGCCACCACATTCGACAACAGGTGTCTAAAAGTGCCGCCACCACCCTGCCATCGCTGGCAGATTTTGTAGCACCCAAAGAGTTGGGTAAGCAAGACTATATCGGCGGCTTTGCCGTAACCGCAGGCATAGGCGCTGAAGCGCTAGCTAAATCCTATGAAGATAAAGGAGATGATTACTCGTCTATAATGGTGAAAGCCCTCGCTGACCGCCTTGCCGAGGCTTTTGCTGAACATCTACATGAACGCGTACGTAAAGAATATTGGGGATACCAAGCGGAAGAGTCCCTAGATAACATTGCCCTGATTAAAGAGCAGTACCAAGGCATACGCCCTGCCCCAGGTTATCCTGCGTGCCCTGATCATACAGAAAAAGGTACGCTGTTCCGTTTGTTAGATGCAGAAAACCAAATTGGCATTACACTGACGGAGCATTTCGCTATGAGCCCGGCGGCGGCTGTTTCTGGTTGGTATTTTGCTCATCCGGATGCAAAATACTTTAACACCGGAAAAATTGCGAAGGACCAAGTAGAATCCTTAGCCGCGAGGAAGAGCCTTGAAGTCACTGAGGTGGAACGCTGGCTTCAAAGTAACCTAGATTACGATGCGTAACATCCTAACGTCGTTCGTTATATTAGCGATTGGAAAGTGATATGAGTGAAGAAGCTGAAAAAAGCGCTAAACCCAAAATTGGCATATTTGCGCTGAGTCTTTCTGTGCTTGCTGCGGCCGTTGGGGTGCAAAACAGAAAAAACTTAGAACAGGACTTCGAGCAATCGAGTCCTTTTCCCTACATTATTGCGGGGATCGTGTTTACGGTGGTCTTTATGTTAACGCTGATATTCGTGGTAAAACTGGTATTGAGCGAATAAAAAAACCGGCTTATGCCGGTTTTTTTATGTTCGTACTATTTTTGCGCTTTTTACGTGCTTATTGGCCACTTATCCAAAACACGCAAGTGGTAACAAATATAAGAATTAGTGCCACTGCTGCAACAGCATCTGCCATGCTATCGCCTTGCTCCATCATTTGAATGTTATCGTCTTCCATCTTATTCTCCTCTTAGCATCTTTTATTTTTTTAGAATCGTTTATTTAGAGTATGAGATAGAACATCACTCGTACGCTCATTGCCCCCCAATAATGACCATATTTATGAACACTTGGACACAAAACGACTGAAAATCTGTTCAGCCGCTAATTCAACCTTAGCCATTGATATTAATCAAGTAATTATTAAGGTTTAATAAAAAAACCTTCTAACAACATTCTGTTTTTATCTCTTTCCTGCTTTTTAGTTATATCTATGTGCCAAAATGATCTTAGAGGGCTTTAAATGTTACTTTATAACCCTCCCCGATTGGATTTGTTTTGCTGTATCATTCGCCCTCGTTTTTTTACTGCTAAAACAATTAGCTATAGGGTCTATCCTACATGTACGTTTATGACGAGCATGATCATAAAATTATTCAGGAACGTGTTCAGCAATTCCGCCGGCAAACAGAACGTTTTCTCGCTGGAGAATTAAAAGAAGAACAGTTTCTACCATTACGGCTGCAGAACGGCCTCTATGTACAGCGTCTAGCGCCTATGCTGCGCGTTGCTGTGCCTTACGGTTTGCTGAATTCAACCCAGCTACGTAAGCTGGCTTATATTTGTCGGCATTACGACAAGGGCTACTGCCACATCACCACCCGCCAAAACATCCAATTTAACTGGCCCATGCTGGAGGAAGTCCCGGATATTCTCGCTGAGCTTTCTAAGGTTGAAATGCACGCGGTGCAAACAAGCGGTAACTGTATTCGTAACGTTACTGCGGATCAATTTGCCGGTGTCGCAAAGGACGAGCTGATAGACCCTCGCCCCTATTGTGAGATCATTCGCCAATGGTCGACTTTTCACCCTGAGTTTGCCTTTCTACCTCGCAAATTTAAGATCGCTGTCTCTGGTACCTCAAATGACCGGGCGGCTATTCATTTTCATGACATTGGTTTGCAGCTGGTTAAAAAAGAAGACGGCGCGATAGGCTTTAAAGTGCTCGTCGGCGGCGGACTTGGCCGCACACCTGTAATTGCGAGCGTTATCCGCGAGTTTTTACCCGAAAAAGATTTACTGACCTACCTCGAAGCAATTCTCCGCATATACAACTTAAACGGTCGTCGCGATAACAAATACAAAGCTCGGATCAAGATATTAGTTAAATCACTCGGTGTCGAAGCCTTTACGGCGAAGGTTGAAGAGGAATGGGAGCATGTGCGTGACTCCCAAATGAGCCTGACCTCAAAAGAGATTAAGCGAGCCACCAGTTTCTTCACGGAACCCGAGTATAGCAATCTGGACGAAGCTGCAGCACAGGCTGCCCTTGATTCACAGGCAAAAGCAGATCCAAACTTTGCTCACTGGTTGAGACAAAACGTTTCGGACCACAGAATACCGGGTTACCGCGCGGTAACGCTGTCACTGAAGCAGACGGGTGTTGCACCTGGCGATATTACAGATGTTCAGCTTGAACGCGTAGCCGACCTTAGTGATGAGTACACACTCGGCGAAGTCCGCACCACGCATCAACAGAACCTTGTTTTTGCTGACGTTAAAGCCGAACGTCTGTTTTCACTTTGGGAACAGTTGAAATCCCTCGGATTCGCTACAGCCAATATCGGCACATTAACGGATATGATTTGTTGTCCTGGCGGTGATTTTTGCTCGCTTGCGAACGCAAAATCAATTCCTGTTGCTGAAGCAATTCAGCGTGAATTTGACGACTTGGATTATCTGTACGATCTAGGAAACGTTGAGCTCAATATCTCTGGATGTATGAACGCATGCGGCCATCACCATATTGGCCATGTTGGGATTCTAGGGGTGGATAAAAAAGGGCAGGAATTCTACCAAGTTCAGCTCGGCGGAAGCCAAGGGAACGATGCCGCCCTGGCCAAGGTGCTTGGCCCCTCGTTCTCTCGCGATGACATGCCTCGTGTCGTGCGCGATATATTTAATGTTTACACCGAGTCTCGTGTTGATGGTGAAGAGTTTTTGGACACCTATCGTCGCGTCGGAATTGCCCCCTTTAAGGAGCGTGTTTATGCCAAAGCTGATTAAAGATGGCCAATTGTCGCAAGATGAATGGCAATCAATAAACGAAGAAAGCTTTAGCTTCTCTCAACTTGATGAGGGCAAATGGATACTGCCCCTTGGTTTGTATGAACAGGCGATTGAGCATGGTTTTGCGGACCTTGAACGCTTGGCTATTGGCTTAAGTTCCGACCAAGACATTCTTTCGGTAAAAGGCTATGTTAAACATTTACCCATGATCGCGCTTAATTTTGATGCATTTGCCGATGGGCGTAGCTTTTCCCAAGCTCGTGTATTGCGTGATCAGCTCGATTTTACTGGGGAAGTGCGAGCTGCAGGCGCGTTCATTCAAGATCAGCTCTATTATCTCTCTCGCTGTGGGGTGAATACTTTCGTCTTGCCTGACGACGCCAATATTGACTCTGCACTTACGAGCCTTTCCGACTTCAGTAATGCATATCAAGCCGCTTGCGATGAACCACAACCCCTTTTTCGTCGGCGCTCATAGATCGTTTTATGTGCGCTTTCGGGCGCACAATACGAATCTCTCAAATTAATTTCATCTCTCCAAATCATTTGAAGTCCTTTTAGGCCCGATCTCGCGCCTAGTGAGAAATCATTTTCTATTTCTTCTATCTTGTCGTATCTGTA
Source organism: Agarilytica sp. (assembly GCA_045430345.1). Taxonomy (GTDB): domain Bacteria; phylum Pseudomonadota; class Gammaproteobacteria; order Pseudomonadales; family Cellvibrionaceae; genus Agarilytica. The sequence continues at coordinate 822,743 of JAILXT010000001.1, forward strand.
TCTGTGAGATCAATTTACGCGGTTTAGCAGATTAATGTAAAAGTACCCATGGATTTTTTTTACGGCAGGCAGCCTACCTCTACGGCACGTAGTCGCCATATGGTGTAGCATTACAGAGATACGAACAATAAGTGAGACGACCCTATGGGTGGCGCCGTTTTCGACACCTTTTTCTTGATTTTTTGTGGCGCTGCCGTAATCGCCTCGATTGCCTTATATACCCGCCAGCCTCTACTTGTTGCGTATATCGCGTTAGGGATATTACTTGGCCCCTACGGGTTTCAGGTCATCACCCAAGTCGAATACTTATTGGAAATGTCGCACATAGGCATTATCTTTCTGCTGTTTTTGCTTGGCCTTGATATGCAACCAAGCGCCTTATTCTCAGTATTAAAAAAGGCCACCAGCGTCGCGCTTGTGAGCTGTGCGATATTCGCGTTACTCGGTTTATCTATCGGTTTATCGTTTGGTTTTTCACTCCTGGAATCCATTGTTATCGCAATGGCCTCGATGTTTTCCAGTACGATTGTTGGCATCAAATTACTGCCAACCACTGCCCTCCATCATCGCCATTCCGGTGAATTGATGGTTGGACTTTTGTTGGTACAAGATTTCATTGCGATTTTCTGCCTCCTTATTTTACTTTCCGGATCAGAAGGCCAGGTTGAAGCAAAACCGCTTATTACAGCACTGATTGCCCTGCCCCTTTTGGCGGGCTTTGCTTACCTCGGAGTTCGCTACGTATTGTTTAAACTTATCGCGACCTTCGACCGCTTCCATGAATACATATTTCTTCTCGCCATCGGCTGGTGCCTTGGCCTTGCGCATTTAGCGGAGTTAATGCACTTATCTGCAGAAATTGGGGCATTTATCGCCGGTATTTCCCTTGCGACTAGCCCCATATCCCAGTACATCGCATTAAACTTGAAACCTCTACGGGATTTCTTTCTTGTCTTATTCTTCTTTGCGCTCGGCGCGCAATTAAATATCGACATATTACCAAGCGTAGCGGTAATCGTGCTGGTATACACAGCCCTCATGCTATCCGCAAAACCGGTGACGTTCTTTTTGTTGTTAAGACAGCAGGCCGAGAAGAAATCTCTTGCGTGGGATGTTGGTTTTAGGTTGGGGCAAATCAGTGAGTTTTCGTTGCTAATTGCATTTGTGGCAAGTGACAGTGGAGTCATTGGGGAGCGAGCGTCGATGCTAATCCAGTGTGCAGCAATACTCAGTTTCGTGATTTCTAGCTACATCGTGATCTTTAATTTTCCTAACCCCATTGCGATATCCGATAAGTTAAGACGGGATTAATTAATAAAATCCTCTTCGTTCAAATTATTGAAAATCCCTTCTAACCTCGATACAACGTTGGGCGCATCAGGATAATTTTTATCTAATACCAAATAGAGTTCTATGTTCTTAAAAACATTGTACACAAAACCATTTTGAGCCTTCTCTCTGGCCACTATCTGGGCTGGACCGCGATAATCTAGAAAATAGTCAGCTCTACCCGCAGCAAGCATTGCAAATGCAGATGCGTGGTCAGCGACAGGGTAAAGCGTAATATCATTTTTTTTATCAAAAACGAAGTCTTTGAGTGAGCCGAACGCATACCCCTCTATATGGATAAAGCTCTTTCCTTTCATGTCTTTTATGTCGTGAATATTCGGTGTTTCGGGGCTTTGGTACAAGCCCAGTTCCATTTTGTATATGGGATTTTCACTTGTAATACAGCACCGGTCCAACTTGGATGTCTTGATGAGTATCGAGAAATTCGCTTTCCCTTTATTTAGATAGTGATACATCCTTGAAATAGGCACTGGACGATTTCGCCAGGGCAATCCCGCGGCATCAAACATAGCATTTGTCATATGAAGAACGGGGTTAATTTGCTCGCCTTTTGAGTTCATACGGCTTATGACGGGTACATTGGGATGCACATATACCAAAGGGGGCTGGTGAGTAACACGCTGATCTGGGTCTGAATAACCATGACTGGAAATACACCAAAATAAAATAGAAACACTTGAAAGTAGGCGTAGTATTTTCATAAGCGGATATCGAAATGCATCAAATTTTATCAAAGGGGTACGCACTTCGCGGGTATACCAACAGGGCCTCGGTTACATTGTATCAATAACAGGATAGCGTAAATTTTCATCTAACATTAACTTCCGCGCCAATAATCTTAGATCTTTATACGCAGTTATTTAGCTTCGCTATTCTAATAGATATTAACTTAGGGTTAATATCTATTTTCGCCTGTACGATATGCTGCCCAGTATAGCGCTATCGGAGTAGTATAAATCACCCTGGCGTGTATTTTTGCGCCATTTTGGCTCGTTAGCCGCTAGAAACCTCCTTAACTTGTGAACCTATTCCGAAACGCAGGTGCTCACATAGCGCCCCTCTCAGAGTGTGTCCCGTTTCAATGCAACCAGGTGATTACGTGAGGGGCTGGCTGAAAGCGTATCCGCTCTAGCTAAAAAAACGGGTATTCATACTCTGCATGGCACGCGTCATTGCTCGGTCAACGGCATGTTCGACGTTGATTCCAATCTTTTCTGCCATTGATTTTTTGTGAACAAACTTGAGTTCAAAAATATCGTGGTCGTCTTTCAGGTTAAAGAGGTATTGATCGGATGTATCAAGCTGGTCTACAAGATTCTTTTCTAAAGCGCGAGTCCCAAACCATATTTCCCCTGTTGCCACAGACTCAACATCTACCTTATCGCGGTTTTCGGAAATAAAATCCTTGAACAATTCATGCGTGTCTTCCAGATCTTCTGAAAACTTTTCACGGCCCTTGTCAGTATTTTCACCGAACATTGTCAGCGTACGTTTATATTCTCCGGCGGTAAGTATTTCGTAATCGACGTCGTGCTTTTTGAGTAGCCGATGAAAATTAGGCAATTGCGCAACAACGCCGATAGACCCGATGATGGCAAATGGGGCGCTGACAATTTTGTGTGCGACACAGGCCATCATGTAACCACCACTGGCGGCAACCTTATCAACACAAACCGTTAGTGGGATATTACTTGCGGTAATACGTCTAAGCTGGCTAGCAGCAAGTCCGTAGCTATGGACCATACCACCAGAACTTTCTAAACGGAGCACTACTTCGTCTCCCTCGCTAGCAATACTTAATATGGCGGTAACAACTTCTCGAAGTTCTTCGGTAGCGCTTGCTTTGATATCACCGTCAAAATCTGCGACAAATAGGCGTTTACGCTTTTCATTTTCCGTAGTATCGACATCTTTAGTTTTGTTTTTAGCTTCAGCTTTTTTCTTCTTCTTTTCTTCTTTTGCTGTCTTTTTCTTTTCTTTTTGATCCGCTTTTATTTCTTCTTCATCCAAAATCATCATTTTGACGACATTAGATAGGTCGTCAAATTTATCATTAACCTTAGTAACTTCTAAATGCCCTTTTTCGCTGGATTGATTTTTCATTCCAGCAGAAACAACCAGTAATATAACGGCGCCGATGGCAATGACGAATGTTACGGTCTTCGCGAAAAATAAGCCGTATTCAGATAAAAATTCCAAGTAAATCCCCTTTAAGTCGCTTTACGACGTTTATAGTGTAAATATCTAATGGTTGAGAGCGTTATGTATAGAGTGACGTGCCGTGGCGAACTAATCTATCGTTAAATTACTGCCACTGGTTAACAGCCTCTTTTGCGATGCTATTTAACGGGGTGGAGACCAACCCACTGGCACTTAATGAGACTTGATATATCGCGCCATCCTCCATGGGAAGAAACGTTGCGCTACCGTATATAGCATCAAAAATGGGCAAAAAACCATTTTCCTGTACCCATTTCCACATGTCTAATCCGTACTCACTTTGATCTAGCTGATGAACGGAACGCTGTTTCCTGCGCTCATCTTCTAGGGAGTAATACCGACCGCTGAGGCGATCCAAACGATAGCCTGGCTTAGCACCGAATGAGGCCATTATGCCGCGCCATCGGATAACGCGGGCATCTACTTGCCACTGCTCGCCGTAGATTTCGTAGTGCTCTTCAAAACCTTCTTCAATATAGGAAATAGTCGTTTTGAAGTGCTGTTCTTTTTGTTTCTGAAAACTGATGGTGAGAATGGGTTTGTCGCTGAGTATTTGCTTATAGGTGAATAGATCTAAGCCAACAAAGACCAACAGCAACGAAAGGGCAATCAGCGACAATCCTGCCATGCCGCGCACCCAGCCCAGGATCCAATTGAAGGAGGCTAAAATACGTCCGCCGTAAAACACCAGCAACATGGCGAGTAGAATAAGTACGCCTGTGAGTATACTAAACATTTAGGTAGCAGAGCCTTTAACGAAACCTTGAATTAACTTTCCTGCGATAGTGCCTAAAGGCGGCGTAAGAGGCAAGTTATCTGTATCAAACCAGCCAGCTTCTATGATCTCGCTCTCGTCTAGCACAAGATCTCCCCCTGCATAATCTGCGTAAAATCCGAGCATCAATTGTCCAGGGAATGGCCACGGTTGGGAGTATTGATATCTGATATTATCAATAGACACGCCGACCTCTTCTTTGACTTCGCGGGCGAAGGCCTGTTCAGCGGTTTCACCAGGCTCTACAAAACCGGCAAGCGTGGTAAAAACACCTTCTGGCGTTCGCGTCCCTCTCGCCAATAGGCATTGATCTCCTTTAATCACCAAGCCGATAACACAGGGAGAAATTCGGGGGTAAAAACGTTGCTCACATGAGGAGCACACCAATGCGCGATCACTTGTACCTTCTCGTGTACTGCTGCCACACGCGCCACAGTATTGATGATCCTTGTACCACCGCGTAATTTGAAGCGCCCTACCCGCTAACTGAAATACTTCTTCAGAGACACGTCCAAGAAGACTTCTTAGGGTTTGCCATTCAAAACGTTTAACTTCGGGTGCTTCTGGTTGATTATAAAACGCGGCGAAACAGTGTAATCCGTCAAGTGTGCCCAGGTAGTGGGAATGATGCGCATCACCCAGTGAAGCGCATACATCAGGGGCTTGAGGTGACCAGACTTCATCTATCCGAGCGAGAAGTTGCCCTCGATGAATAGCAATAACCAGGTCAATTGTGACATTTGCCGCACAGGTTTCAGCAGGAACAAACGCCATAACGTTTATTCGTCTTCAGTTTGCGGTTCCACAGAGTAGCCCAGGGCTTCCAAGCTCTCTTCCGCAAGTTTTAGGACTGACTCATCCAAATGCAGGCTCGCAGTGGCGGAGTTTAGGTAGTATTCCACCGAGATGATTGAATCGGCAAACGTTTCTAGCATTTCCTTCAGGCCAGGCTGTGGATCTTGCTCCATCAATACTTCGTCGACAAAGGCCGCGCAGCGGGAAAGGATGCGAGACGCCCGTCCACATTTGAGCATCTCCATACCGCCTCGAACGGTGTTAAGCGTCTTGCCAATATTTCTAATATGCCCTGTATCGAAATCGGAATCAGAGAAAGAGCTAAGCGCACGTTTGGTAAGTGAAATGCCCGCTTCAGATTCTGAAAGGACGATTCGTTTAGCTTCGGCGAGCTCACCGGATGCGATGACTTCACGTTGAGCGACCTTATTCGCCATCTCGAGCTTTTCATCTGACAGTTTCGTCGATTCAATAGCACTGACGGTGGACTCAAGGTAAAGCAACGTGTTGGCGACCTCATCCATCTCTGACAGATCGATTTCGCTTTTATCTTTCCAGCCTTCAATGCGTTTCAGCTCATTCTTAAGCGTGTTTGAGGCAGAAACCAAACCCACGATGGACAAGATCTCCGCCACTTTTTGAAGCGTAGCCAAAAAACCCTCAAGATCATCGATGCGCTGAATACTGCTTTGCGAAGCCCCTTCGAGGACTTTTTTAGTGTTTGCTAATTCTGTGTGAAGAACGCTAGCAAGCGAAGAAACAGTATGAGCGCTGGGGCCATTCAAAAGGTCACGTTCACCCGCCAGGTCGTGATCGGTATAAGCAAAACGATCCAAGCCATAAACAGAACGGATTTCTTTAACCTCTTCTAGGTCGGATGTTGATAGCGCGATCAGATAAACCAGCTCTTTGATAAGACCTTTTGGTGGTTGCGCATCGAAGGCTTGTGGGCCGTTTTGTTCAATTTGTTTGATTACCCGGTCTATACGACCGAAAAGCATTTTACGGGTTTCTATCGTTTGCATATTGTGAGCACTGATAACGCCCAGGGTTACATCCGCTAACCACCACAATAATGCCAAAGGCTTTTCGTTACCGCTCATACGGCGTAAGCGCTTCATTCCTCTACGCATCATCGCCAATGAGTTCTTTATCTGCCTTTCCTTGATCAACCCAAGTAGACCGATTTGATACATATGCCGGGCACGGCGAATCGCGAAAGTGAAATCATCGCCTTCAAAACTGAGGGTTTCCACCGCCGGCAACACTGGAGAGTTAGAAAGATCTACTTTGAAAAAGTGGCATTCGGGATAAACAACTTCCCCCCGTGCTTTACGAAGGTCATTAATTTGGGGGATTAATAATACCGGGACTTTTCTTTCTGTCTGCTGCACGTATTCCAAGTACCGCGTAAGTACAAAGAATGTGCTACTCACGACCTCTAAACAATGTTCGAATTTCTCACCACTATTACCCGGTGATATCTCATTCGCTGAGGCCAATAGCTCCTGAGCGAGTAATTCAGCACCGCGAAATTCAATCAACTTAAGTGTGCCGACGATCTGACCGACACATTCGATACAGGCTTGCAATGCTTCGCCGTCTTCTTGCGATGAAACGAACTTTTCTAAGTTACGAGCAGCTTCTTCAATCGTAGCGACCAACTCGTCACGAACTAAGTTTAGCGATTGAAAGTTGACTGTATCCAAAATGAAATCCCACCCATATATGTATTGATTGTACTCAAAACTCGATCGAGAAAATGACCTGTTTACAAGTATAATACGATTTAGGCAAAAATCCTTAATTTTCTGACAGTTACCCCGCTTTCTTAACTCAAACTCTCATGCCTAAGCGAGATGATAGAACGCTGTGGTTTCCACGCAAAAGCACGGAGGATGGATATTTAGCCGGGAGGCAAACTTACTAGGTCATTTAAACGAAACTAATAACAAGGTAGGTGGCAAGCAATACTGTCACCCAAATCACCATACTGCTTGAAGGGCGAGACTTCATCAATATCCCATTCGGCGCATGAGCTTGGATGAAGCCAAACAGACCACCAATACCGTTAAGTATCAACCGACGTATATAACCATCTACAGCCCAGAATACGCGAAAGAATGCGCCGCTAGAACGCACAAACAGCCGGCGATAAAACCAGTCAAAATCGAGACTTAAGGTGAGGGTACGCTTCATCATCGGCAGCAAAGCAAAGAACGCAAAACCAGCAAACATCAGCAATTGAAATTGGGTAACCAAATGATCTGTCGTATAGGGCTCGTATTTCACTGAATACGGCAGAATGCTGTAAAGCGGACTGGGGAAAACCCCTATCGCAATGCAAAGGAATGCAAATATCCCCATCGCCAAGCGCATATTAAGCGGTGCCTCAGCAGGCCGCATACCAGAATCTTTCTGGAAGAATACGAACCACGGAAATTTGATCCCCGCGTGTAAAAACACACCTGCAGACGCCGCTAACAGCATAAACCACACGACGGTTAAACCTTCGTAAGCGGCGGCTGAGGTTTCCAGAGACTTGGTGACAAAACCCGATGTAAACGGAAATGAAGATATCGCTAGCGCGCCAACGATACCGAAGGTTGCCGTAACGGGCATCGTTTGGAAAAGACCGCCAAGGTGGGAGCATCTACGTTCGCCGGTCTGCATAAGCACAGCACCTGCGGACATCAGTAATAGCGCCTTATAGATAATATGGGCGAAAGCGTGTGCTGTAGCGCCGTTGAGGGCCATTTCTGTCCCAATCCCAATCGCGGTGACCATAAAGCCCACTTGGTTCACTATGCTGTAGGCAAGGATACGGCGCATGTCGTTTTCTAATAGCGCATAGATAATACCGTAGAAGACCATGTATAAACCGACGTAGATCAGTACATCGGCACCCGCGAAGGTGATCATCAAGGCATAGACCGCTGTTTTGGTTGTAAATGCAGAGAGGAATACGCTACCGCTGGGGCTTGCCTCGGGGTAAGCATCTGCGATCCAAGCGGAGAAAGGTGGAGCGCCAGCATTCACTAAGAAACCAGCAAGAATTAGCCACGAACCGACGGAATTCAATTCAAGCAACGTAAAGGCAATCGAATCCGTTTCATATACATGTGCCACAATACCTGACATCAGTATCACGCCACCCATAAGATGAACGAGTAAATAGCGGTAGCTTGCTTTATACGCTAATGAAGAGTTAGCCGCCCAAATCACAATGGTTGAGCCTGCAGCCATCAATTCCCAAAAGATGAAGACTGACATCAAGTCACCGGCAAAAGTAACCCCAATAGCGGAGCCTGCGTATGCGAATGCAGCGCTGATCTCGGCTTTTGTTGCCTGATGTAAACCGTATAAGCCCCCTACCATCGTCATTAGCGCGAAAATCGTCGCAAAAACTTTCCCCGTCGGGTTGGGTGACAATGGTAATAGCTCATACTCTAAAAACGGAATGACAATGTTATGTCCATTTGGCGTAATCCAAATAAGTGCGAGAGCAATCGCAGGCAACACAATAATCAGTGTTTTCCTAATCCGACCATCAGTGATCGCAAGCAAAAATGCACCTAGAATTAATATCACCCCAGGCGGCATGACAGTATTAATCATTGTAATAAGTGTCCTTTCGCTTCAAAACAAAACCCAGCACCTTCGCCGCAACCACCATCGCGGCACATGTTGCAAAACCGTACCAAGCGTAAAACCCCCACGAGGCATCAACATGAATCCCCTGCGATTCGAAATGGGCATGATGATGCACAAATAACTCTGGAATCATAACCAACACGAGAATGCCAAACTGGATCGCCCACAGTTTTTTGCGATTCTCTTCGCGGTACAGCCAATGTTTTGGTTCATTACTATCGGCCATTTTCACGCCCGACGGAATCCCCGAATCGGATGCGCCGTCTTTTAATTGGTTTTGATCGCTCATTACGCTCTCACTATTTACGGCTGAGCCGTCACTTGAATTAGCTGCACCAATTCAAAAGGAATTGTGGGGTAGAAAAATAGCGCGACAGTTAAAAAGGCTGTAACCGTTAGCGCGGCAACAATCGGGAGAGAGGCCTCACCATGATCTATTCCACCCGGCTCTTCTTTCACAAAATATGCGCGATAAACAATAGGCATGAAGTACGCAGTATTCAGCAAGGTGGAAAGTAATATCACCACGACGGCAATAATTTGTTCTGCCTGGAATGCGCCCATCAACAGGTACCATTTTGAAATAATACCCACTAGCGGTGGAATACCAATCATCGAAAAACCACCAATCGTGAACGCGGCCATCGTCCAAGGCATGCGATAACCGATACCTTTTAGCTGGCTAATTTCAGTTTTCTTAGACGCGGTATAAATAGAACCGGCAGCGAAGAACAATGTGATTTTACCGAACGCATGCGCAGCGATATGAAACGCAGCCCCCATAATACTTATCGGAGCCAATATCATTGCGCCAAGCACTACATACGAAAGCTGACTAATGGTGGAGTATGCTAGCCGGCGTTTTAGGTTATCTTGTTGCATGGCAATGATTGAACTCATCACCACTGTAAAGCAAGCCAAATAAAGTAACCAATCGGAATACGCGGCTTCTCTTAGGTGATCGATGCCGAAGGTGTACACCATTACTTTAAGTACAGTAAATACCCCGGCTTTTACGACCGCAACCGCGTGAAGCAAAGCACTGACGGGCGTCGGCGCAACCATCGCAGCAGGCAGCCACCGATGCATGGGCATTACAGCGGCTTTACCTATGCCGAGTAAAAACATAAAGGCGAGAACCGTCAGTAATGGCCCATCTAAGTGTCCAACAAGTACGCCGCCAGCAGTAAAGTCTGTGGTGCCTGCGACCATCCATACCCAAATAATTGCAGGTAAAAACAAACCGATAGAGGAGGAAATAAGGACGCCTAAATAGATGCGGCCAGATTTCATCGCGTGCTCCGTGCCTGCATGAGTGACAAGCGGGAACGTGGAAAGCGTCATTACTTCATAGAAAATAAACAACGTGAGTAAGTTGCCAGCAAAGGCAATTGCGAGCGCCGCAGAGATCGCCACAGGGAACAGCATAAAAAACCGTGTCTGATTTTTTTCACTATTGCCACGCATGTAGCCGATACCGTAAATACTGGTAACAACCCATAAAAAGCTAGCGACTAAGGAAAAAAGTACACCAAGCGCTTCGACTTCGAACTTCAAATCCAAACCGGGTAGAATTTCAATCCATTGAACGGAAATTGCCTGACCGCCCATAAAGGCGCGATATATCTGAATAACAATTACAAGCAATACAATACTTGTAACCATGGTGATCGCTTCACGTAGATTTGGTTTACTGCCGGTTAATGCGATAGCCGGCGCAGCAGCGAGCGGCAGTAAAATTGCGAGCTGGAGTAGCCATTCAACACTCATGGGGACACTCCAAACAAACTAAACACGGCAATTTCAGATACGTTAACCGTAAAGTCGGTGTTAATCCCAAAATATAAATTCGCCACCACCAACAACCATGTAGGTAACAAAATCGAAAACGGCGCTTCATTAACCGTCTCATCACCATCGTTTGGCTTATGAAAGTATGCGACTTCAACAAGTTTCCACACATATAGCACGGCCAGTAACGAGCCAAATAGCACGATGACGACAATGGGCCATAACCCCTGCTCCATAAGTGCAACGATCAAAAACCATTTACTTACAAACCCGACCGTCAGGGGCACGCCAATTAGGCTTAGCCCACCAACAACGATCGCCGCCGTTGTTAAGGGCATCTTTTTTCCAATACCTTTAAAGTCTTCAATGTTGGATGCACCAATGCGGTAAACAACCCCCGCGATCGCCATAAAAATCGCCGCTTTCATCAAAGCGTGGTTAAACACATGAAGTAATGAGGCTTTGAGACCCGCCTGCGAACCTAAGCTAAACCCAAGGACCATATAGCCGATCTGAGCAACACTTGAAAAGGCAAAAAGTCGCTTAACGTTGGTTTGCAATATAGCGACAACGGAAGCCCCAACTACACCTAACAGCCCGAGCGCCATTAATATTTGGGGGAGCGGCAAGTGCGAAAGGGAAAATTGCACCCCGTATATTGTGAAGATAAAACGTACGAGTACATATATTGCCACTTTGGTCGCTGTCGCGGCCAGAAAAGCGGTAACGATAGAAGGCGCATACGCATACGCGTTCGGTAACCAAAGATGCAGCGGGAACAGTGCTAATTTCAAACACACACCAACGATAAAGAAGGCAAACGCTGTAAAGAGGGTTTTAGTTTGCGTCGCTTCAGGCAACCGATCGGCCATGTCCGACATGTTTAAGGTGCCGGTAATCATATACATCAACCCGATACCGATAAGGATAAAGGTCGCGCCTATCGTCCCCATAATCAGGTATTGATAGGACGCCCAAAGCGCCCTTCTGTCTCGACCTAAACCAATTAATGTGTAAGTAGAAAGCGATGAAACCTCTAAAAATACAAATACGTTAAATGCGTCACCCGTGGCGACAATACCCAAAAGCCCGGCGAAGCACAGTAAAAACGACACGTAAAAAAGTGTGTGTTTGTCTTCTGGGATCTCTTTCTCAATACTTTTTTGCGCCCCCATCAACACAACCGTGGCAATGGCACTCACTAGCACAAGAATAAATGCACTGAGCATATCGATGCGGTATTCAATACCGATTGGCGCCTGCCATCCACCTAGTTCATATATAAGCGGGCCATTGGCTTGTACCTGATACAACAGCTGGAAGCTGATCAGTAACGCCAGCGCACTCACCAGCGTCGCGAACATCCATACCAATTTTGACTGACGTAACAATAAGCAGGTCGGTGCTGCCATTAATGGCAAAATTACCTGCAAGATTGGAAAATGACTCAGCACTCTTCATCATCCTTTTGTTGGATTTCACTTTCTTCGATGGTGTCGTAGGCCTCTTTAATGCGTACCACAAGCGATAAGCCAACGGCCGTTGTCGCTATCCCGACCACAATCGCCGTAAGAATGAGTACGTGAGGTAAAGGGCTGGAATATACCGAATAGTCGGCGTCCAAAATCGGCGCGGTGCCGCCTTGCACTTTACCCATGCTGATATACAGAATAAAAACCGATGTTTGAAAAATGCTAAGGCCGATAAGTTTTTTTACTAAGTTCCCATGGGAAATAACAATAAAAAAACCGATCATCATCAAAATGATCACGACCCAATAGTTGTATTGGGACAGAAAACTCATGTGTGTTCTCCATGTTCTTTGTCAACCCTGCCCGCAAACGAGAAGAATATCGTGATCATTACGGCTGTCACGGTAATGCCAACACCTAGCTCTACTAAAAGAATGCCGTAGTGCTGGCCATGCAATGGGTCCTGGGCCAATACAGAATAATCTAAAAAGTTCTTACCATTAACAAGGGAGACAATGCCGACACTTCCGTACAGCAACACACCAAGGGCGGATAGCATCTGAACAAACGGTTGGTTGATAACTTTTCGCGCGATATTTAAGCCAAAAAGCATGGCATAAAGAATGATTGCAGCCGCAAAGATCACTCCTGCTTGGAAACCCCCACCTGGGCCGTAATCGCCATGAAACTGAACATACAGCGCAAAAATAAAAATGGGGGGAATAAGCATCTTGCTGACAACCCGTAAAATTTTGTGCTGGTGCATCGGAGCAACAACACTTTCAAATTCCGGCGAGCCTTTTTTGGTGCTAAACCCAAGGAGCGTTAACACCCCGATACCTGCGGTAAAAATAACGACGGTTTCACCAAAGGTATCAAAGCCGCGATAACTCGCGAGCACGGACGTTACGATGTTGGGCATGCCGGTTTCAGAAAATGATTGTTCAATAAAATGCGTTGCCAAATGTTGATTAACTGGCGCAAGCGGATCGCCAAAAACGGGCATATCCGTAGTGCCGTACATAAGTAAAAAACCGGTCACCAAAACCACAACGAAGCCAAGGGTTTTGTTATGGCGTGTGGGGTCTTCAAATTGCCCGGTAAGGGTCAATGTCGACAACATCAAAATTGTCGAAATACCGGCGCCAACAGACGCTTCTGTAAACGCAACGTCCACGGCATCCATCACAACAAAAAATACGGCAGTCAAAAGGCTGTATATGCCGGTAAGCATAACCGAAGCAAACAGATCTTTTGAAACGGCTATCGATAGCGCTGTTAGCACCAAAAAACCCAAAATAATGATATCGATTAAAAATTCGATGGCCATATCCTCTGAAATCTAGCTCGACTCAGAATCGAGATGAGTGGTCGGTTTCTTCCAGGGACGCAGCCCGGAATGCAAAGCCGCTTTAGCTAGGGCATGACTAGAGGTGGGGCTCGTTATAAAAATAAAAAACATAATAAATAACAGTTTGGCGATTACCAGCCATTCGCTCGTCTGAAGAACCAGCCCTAGAATAATAAGCCCACTGCCTAAGGAATCAGTCACACTGGCCGCATGCATTCTAGAAAAGAAGTCGGGGAACCGAAATATGCCCACCGCACCGGTCACGCATAAGAACCCGCCAACAACCAGACAAGCCCAAGACACAACATCTAAAATCATTCTGCCTCTCCTTCACCTGGCGCTTTCGCAGGATGGGTATATTCGAAGAAACGTAAGATGGCAATAATGCTAATGAAGTTGATAAGCGCATAAACGATTGCGATATCGAGAAAATCTGGCCGCCCCATTAAATACCCCAGTATGGCAATTAACAAAACAGTTTTAGTGCCAAACATGTTTACAGAGAGTATTCGATCGTAGAGGGTCGGGCCAATAAACGCTCGGATCAGAGCCAAGAGCATGGAGACGATAATTGCAGCAGAAGCGGCGGTAAACATTATTTCTCCAACTGAGATACGCGGCGATCCATTTCGCCTTTAGAAAGTTCGCTTAAACCTTCTTCCGTTAATGCATGTACGGTCACTTCATCGTCTTGTAGATCAAGCGTCACCGTGCCAGGTGTTAAGGTAATCGAGTTCGCATAAATAACACGGCCCATGTCGTCTTTCTGAGAAATTTTAAGGGTACCGACGGTGGGACTTATAGAATTGGGGGATAACCAAATACGTTTTACCACATCGATATTAGAAAGTAGGATCTCTTTCAAAAGCCATGCAAAATATACGGGCATTTTTAACGTGGCGTTGATGGGTTGGCCTTCGTGGTCGACGACGTCCATCTTATGCGCGATCCAAACCACTAACGCAATAGACAGAGCCCCAAGCCCCAAAAGCAAAAAATTGTAGTGCCCTGAATTTAACAGCCAAACCGCCGCTAGTGCGATTGAGAGATAAATCGTGTGGCGCATAAAATGATATATTCCCGCTGGTTTAATTTTTTGGTTTTTTTATGCAGGTGCTCGAAAAGAGTATAGCACTCACTTTGGAAACAACGCACGAAATTCGAGGAAAATTAATGACTTAGTGGGGATCGGTGATTAAAGTCTATGCTCAATCCTGTTTCAGCCACATACAGTTTCCACCCGATGCCTTATCGATCGTCTCCAGTTTTTCCTGATGTCGTGCAAGCTCATTTTCGTTGGCGCGAATTACCCGCGTTTTGGGGCGATTTTCATCGAGACGAATAATTTTATCTGTATCGTCTTCCCCATCTTCGCCCTCACCGCCGCCAAGCGCCAATTTGCGCTGGCCGCCGGTCATAATTAGATAAACATCGGCGAGGATCTCGGCATCAAGCAATGCACCGTGCAGATCCCGTTGGGAGTTATCTACACCATAGCGACGGCACAAGGCATCCAAATTGTTTTTTTGGCCTGGATGTTTTTTCCGCGCCATTATGAGACTGTCTAAGACCTTACAGCGATCACTTATCCTTGTAAGTGATGCATTCATAAGACGCAGCTCATGATCCAAAAAGCCCAAATCAAACGGCGCGTTATGAATGATTAGTTGCGAGTCACCAATGAATGCGAGAAAGTCATCAGCAATCTCTGAGAAGATGGGTTTATCCTCCAGAAATTCATTCGTAATACCGTGGACTTCCATCGCGCCTTCATCGATTTCCCGATTCGGCTTGATGTACTGATGGTAATGATTACCCGTCAGCCGTCGGTTAAACAGTTCAACGCAGCCGATTTCAATAATCTTGTGGCCTTCGCTTGGTTCAAGCCCGGTAGTTTCAGTATCTAAAACAATTTGACGCACGCTTACCTCAGTAATTTATGATCGTTAACAAGACGAGTTACTTCTAAATTTCATCAATGCCCTGATTGGCAAGTTGATCTGCAATTTCGTTTTCACGATGACCGCTGTGCCCTTTCACCCAATGCCATGATACATCGTGGTGCTCGGCAAGCTCATCAAGACGCTTCCATAGATCGCCATTTTTAACAGGTTTTTTTGCTGCGGTGCGCCAGCCATTTTTTTTCCAGTTGTGAATCCATTCGGTAATCCCTTTGCGCACATATTGGGAATCGGTTGTTAAATCGACTTTACACGGCTCCTTTAAAGCCGCCAAGCCTTCAATAGCCGCTTGAAGTTCCATGCGGTTATTCGTCGTATTCGGCTCGCCGCCGTACAATGATTTTTCGTGTCCGTTAGATCTTAACAATGTGCCCCACCCGCCAGGGCCGGGATTACCACGGCAAGCGCCATCGGAAAATAATTCGACGTGTTTCAAAGTGTGTTCTCGTGTATAGCAATACGCTACCGCGTAAAGTGAATAGAGGTCGCGAAATTGATCGTTTAATATTCGCGTTTGATTTTTTCGCGGAAGGGTAAAACCATGCACTCTTTCGCTACTTTGCCTTTCATCGCCTGCTTAGCGATGGGCATAGCATTAAGGATACTGGATTTTTCCCATTGAGGTTTAAGTGGTGTTAAGCCGGCTTTATCTTTTCTCGCCACCATCACAAACGACATTCCGCCAGGCATTTTATTCTTATAGCGGAGTTTTTCCAGTATTTGTGTGGACGATAAAAAGCGCGCGTTGTTGATAGGCAAGTTATGGAATACGTTTCGGGTGGTGACGCAGCTAAAATCCAGAAACTCCAACCAGTCCTTCATCCGGCCCTGGCGAAGACTGCGACGTTTCGAGACACCGCCGCCCCCCAGTATTGTGCTCAATTTGTGGACAAGACCGGCAAGGCTTAGTGGGTTAAACGCCACGATAATGATATAGCCCCGAGGGATAGTGACCCTAGCGGCCTCTTTTAACACTTGGTGGGGGTTTTCCGAAAACTCCAGTACGTGATGAAGTACCGTTACATCGACGAACTCATCCGGAAGCGGGAGTTCATCAAAGTTGGCAACACCCTGGTTATGCATGTTCTCGCCGCTATTCGGCTCAGCTGGTGCTAGCGAAAAACAATGATTTATTCGGCTAGACGAACCAAAGTTTGCATTTTTCACCGAACTTAACTGCATAAAATGATAGCCGAACAAGTATCGAAGCTCTTCAGATACAGCTTTACGCTCGTGAATCAGCAAGCGGCGGCCTAAAGACGTCGTAAACCACGCGGAAATATCATCGTAAGTTTTACGAAGTGGAAGGATATTGAATCGAGATTGAATTCGCTTCATCATGCCGACTAACCAACTAGACTATATCTTCATTTTAATTCAAAAGCTGGGATCTCGCACTGCTAAGACCCCAAACCCGCCAGATCATTAATAAGAGGTCGAAAAATGCTTAAGGTTCACGCCGTCCCCACGTTTACCGATAATTATGTTTGGATTATTCAATCCCCGACCAGCTCTGAAGCCTGCGTTATTGATCCCGGCGATGAAGGGCCCGTTATTGCGTACCTAGAACAACATAAGCTGGATCTCGTTCGCGTGCTTATTACGCACTCTCACTTTGATCATATCAATGGGGTTAACAACCTGATGGCCTTCAAGCGCGTGCCTGTTTACGGGCCCGATTGTGCCGACATTCCGCAAGTCACTCACCCACAAACAGAAGGCAGCACATTCAGTATTTTTAACGCGGAATTTACCGTATGGCACCTCCCCGGCCACCTCCCGGAACATCTCGCCTATGTGGCAAAAGACGGGAACGATACGCAAATATTTAGTGGTGACATCATGTTTTCTGGCGGCTGTGGTCGTATTTTTGATGGCTCACACCAGGAGCTGAAATCATCCTTAGACCGCATTGCTTCCCTGCCTTCGGAAACACTTGTGTATGGCACCCATGAGTACACACAGAGCAATCTTGAATTCGCCAAAGCAGTAGAACCAGACAACAAGGCAATCGACGATCGTGCCGCCGAAGTGACAACACTCCGTGCCGCCGGCACACCCACGCTTCCGACCAGTGTGGCGACCGAAAAAGCCATAAACCCCTTCATTCGCTGTGATCAAACGGGTGTGATCACCGCCACAGCACAGAGGCTTGAGCGTGAACCTAACGATGCGCTTGAGGTCTTCACAGCACTACGTGAATGGAAAAACGGTTTCTAGACCCCGCTTCCTCCCCGGTTATAAAGACCGTTGTGGCGTATATATCTTCAGTTCAGATGTATTGATTTTGTGGCGCGGGTCTATAGACTAGCGCCTAATGACAACAGTAGGCGGTTAGAATGAATTTGTTTTATGTCGGCGCATCCGTAGTGATCTCGCTATTTTTAGTCACTGCATGTACCAACACCAAAGATGACGCCAGCTACAACGCCTCGTTAAACAATAGTCCCGCCGCAAACCAAAACCCCGACTACGCATTAGACCCCGACTGTTTTATCGCCACAGATGAACTCGACGCAAGCCCCGCCATGGCCGAAGTCGATCTTTGGGAACGGGTCCGCAGGGGCTACACAATCCCTGAACAGCATAACCGTCGTATCCAAATGGAGCTCAATTGGTACGCGAAACACCCGTCTTACATGAAGCGGGTAAGCGAACGCGCCAACCGATATTTATTTCATATCGTCGAGTCCCTAGAAAAACGCAACATGCCCATGGAAATAGCGCTACTTCCCATTGTTGAAAGCGCCTTCGATCCCTTTGCCTACTCACATGGCCGCGCCTCCGGCATGTGGCAAATTGTGCCGGGCACTGGGAAGATGCTAGGTCTCAAACAGAACTGGTGGTACGACGGGCGGAGAGACGTGATTGCGTCAACAGAAGCCGCACTCACCTACCTGCAACGACATCACAAACGCTTCGATGGGGATTGGCTCCTAGCACTTGCCTCCTACAACAGCGGCGCTGGCAACGTCTCTAAAGCAATCCGCAAAAACAAAAAGCTTGGCAAGCCAACAGATTTTTGGAATTTGGATTTACCCAAAGAGACCAAGGCCTATGTGCCTCGTCTACTTGCACTGAGTAAGCTCGTTGCGCAACCACAAAAGCACAACATCGCGTTAACCCCTATCTTCAATCGCCCCTACTTCGCTCCGGTCGCGATTGGCTCCCAAATAGATCTAGCCCAAGCCGCCGAGCTCGCGGGCATCGATATGGATGTGCTCTATCACCTCAACCCCGGTTTTAACCGCTGGGCCACCGATCCTCATGGCCCGCACGAACTGCTTGTGCCGGCCGATAAAGCCGAGGTGTTTGCGGCTAAAGTAGCCTCAATACCTAAAGGGGAGCGAGTCACTTGGGAGCGCTACAAAATCCGTGACGGTGACAGCCTCTCGACCATCGCACAAAAATACAAAGTGAGCGTAGCCTCGCTAAAAAGCATCAATCAACTGCGCGGCACATCTATCCGCGCAGGTAAGACCTTGATGGTGCCCGTCGCGGCCAAAACGGGGAAGCACTATAGCTTTAGCGTTGATGAGCGCATTGCCAAAAGATACGCATCTACCGACAAGCGCGAAAAAGGTCAGAAGATTGACTACGTTGTGCAGCGTGGCGATAGCCTATGGTCCATCGGCCGGCAATACAAGGTTAGCTCTTCAAAGC
The DNA here is from genome assembly GCA_045430345.1 of Agarilytica sp. Lineage (GTDB taxonomy): Bacteria > Pseudomonadota > Gammaproteobacteria > Pseudomonadales > Cellvibrionaceae > Agarilytica. Next base: position 841,775 of record JAILXT010000001.1, read on the forward strand.
TCGCGAAATGGAACAGCATGGCCCCTAGAGATCCAATCAAACCCGGCCAAAGACTTAAGATCTGGACTAAAACCCCTGTTGCTCCCAGTAAAAATGGCGTGATTCGCAAGGTGTCTTATAAAGTACGCAATGGCGACTCGCTTGCACGGATCGCGCAGAAATTTAGCCTTAACATCAACGATATCCTTAAATGGAATCAGATCAACCGGGCTAAATACCTTCAACCCGGTCAAAAACTTACCCTATTCGTTGATGTTACCGCCGGGTGACATCAATGATGAAATTTTGACGTTCTTTAGACAAAGCCTGATTTAAAACTTATGTTTCACTATCGTCCCATGCTTCAATCACTTCCTTTACTGAACGCATGGCATCGATAGCCGCAGGCGCGCCGCAATAGACTGCGGAATGAAGTAAAACCTCACGGATTTCATCTTTGGTGCACCCATTCCTAAGCGCTCCCCTCACATGCCCTTTTAATTCCTGAGAGCATTTTAAGGCAGCCAACATAGCGACAGTGACTAAGCTGCGCGTTTTTCTGGGCAATCCGTCCCGAACCCAGGTGTTACCCCAGGCATTTTCATTTACCATATCTTGCAGGGGTTGATCCCACTCTGTTGCATTATTCAACGCGCGATCAACAAAATCGTCGCCCATCACTTCACGACGAACTTTTAGGCCTGCTTCTAATTTTGGATTACTCACTGCTCACCCCGTTGGCTTTTAGACTTGATATCATAGTATATCCCCTACGCAGCAAAATCCTAATGCCAACAAGGGTTATGGAAAGAAAAATATATCGATATGATACAGGCTTTATAATTTGGCACATGCCTCAAAGTCACACCCATTTACTCAAGGCCACACCAGCGGATGTTTGAACAAGAAAATTTATTACGGCTTGCCGAATTTAAGATGCCTTTCGGTAAGTATCAAGGAAGACTAATCATTGACCTCCCTGAAGAGTATTTGCTTTGGTTTGCCAAAAAAGAATTCCCCAAGGGGGAGCTGGGGCTTTTAATGCGTTTAGCTCTGGAAATTAAGATTGAAGGATTAGAAAAACTCATTGATCCGTTGAGAAAAAAAACAAGGACTTCCAAGTAACGAGGTAAGAATCACGCACTTTGGGGAGGTATCGAAGGTAAATAAACTTCCGTTCTATTTCGCCCCTTTTCTTTCGCCTCATATAAGGCTTTGTCCGCTGCAAAAAAAAGCTTATCTTCATCCCATTCAGGAAGCAGTTCAGCAACACCAAGGCTAATCGTTACGGAGGCTAAGCCTTTATGTTTAATTGCTTCCACTTTTTTTCTTACTGATTCAGCAAGTACTTTCGCCCCTTCCGCGTTTGTGCCTGGCGCTATAATCGCAAATTCCTCACCACCGACCCTATATACTAAATCCGTTTTTCGTATGGATTTCGCCAACACCTTTGCTGTGGAGATTAAAACGTCATCGCCCTTTTTATGACCGCAGGTATCGTTAATTTGTTTAAAATAATCAATATCAACCATCACCAAGGACAAGGGGATTTGGTACCGCTGGTTCAATGCCACTTCCGAGACAATTGCCTGCACGTAAGCACGCCGATTATGAAGCCCGGTTAGTTGATCATGAGCAGTTTCATGTTCCAACTTCCTACGCACGTACATAAACACCAAAAACATAACAGATATGGCGCTTGAGCCATTGAGCAATATAATTACATAGAATATTTTCTTAATCAGACCGACTTTATATTCAGTCTCCTTTTGCGCGACAAGTACTGCCTCAATCGCGACATCCCAACAAAGCTCACTGAGCGCCACGACAGAGCTTTTGTTCTCCTGAGTGGGGGACATTTGGTATTGCACCATACTTCGCTCAAGCGACTGCCACTGAGTATTGAGCTTATCCATCATTTCAAACGCATTGGAATCTGGCCCGACATGGTAATATTTTCCTTCCATAGAAAAAAACCGGGAAAGCGATTCTTGAACCTCTGACATCAATTCAATAACCTCTCCGTTCTTGCGAACCAATAACAGCTTGGTGGCGCGTTGAATAGATCCTCTTACAATCCCCGCCTCATTAATGACGCGAGCATCATGCTTAATGACTTTCTCAGTAAATTGGGAGAAATAGACTAACGCAATCCCCAAAAGTAAGATCACTGCAGAAAGGAGGATCAGGTAAACGGAAGGCTTGGTTTTGTTATGTAAGCTCATAAGCTACAAGATTAGCGGTTTTAAAAGCCATATTGGGGGCAAAAACAGCATAATGGATAGGTGTAGTATAGACCCTATCCTCGAAGGTAGATATCCAGCCGTAAATAGCTCCCCATTAATAGCCAAAAAACGTAACCTCTTCGCACGCTTCAATACCTAAGGCCATACGGGCTTCCCCATGTGAGACATTTTCTAAAACATTTAGAGAAAGGACTTCTTGCCAATCCCCTGAGATGAGCTTGCTCACCGAGACGGAAGCGTCAAATTTTTCATTATCTTCGTAATTATGAGGGCGAATACGGCAATCAACCTGCACCATTTCGCTTCTCTCATCTGAAATCGCATCGCGTAAGGTCTTTAGGTTTCTCTCCTTGGTTTGCGACACCTTGACCACAGGTGGTATCTCCTCCTCGCGGGTTATCATGAAACTGACAAACCCCTGCTGCATCTCTCCTGTGTCACTATTTAGAATTCTATTATCATCGATGACCTGCTCCAAGGAATCAAACGCATCACCAACAATCGCATAAACCAAAAAGTACTTCTCACCTAATGACACCCGTATATTTTTAGCGCAAGCATAGAAACGTCCGGTCCAGTCAGGCTTCGTACGCGCCTCAAAATTCGGGTCCAAACAATATGGATCTCCCGCCCAAATTGTGGCTGTGTAGCGCTTAAGGGTAGGACAGCCCTTACCTACTTCAACTTCCTGCGCGTTCAACAGTCCCCCTTTTAGCTCAGCTCGCGTAATCGCATAGGGTTTGTTTGGGCACCAATGATCCGGTATTTCACGGGGATTATGAATCCGGTTGGCATATATCGCCCCTTCCGGGATTAAATATAAGCGATTACCTGAATGACAAGCCGAGCTTAAGCCTGACGCTTCATCACATTTCAAGTACAGATTCGAGTATGCGTACCCGGTTAGAACCAAAGTGAAAAAACCAGTAAAAAATAGCACGATAGACTTCATATTAAATACTTAGTAAATCAATAAAACTTGGAAACATAATAACGATCATAAAAATAAGCGTTTGGAGGAACGTTTTTTTTGGAGTAAGGATATGAGAAAATTAAAACAACTAACCCCCGCGTACTCGACAAAGAATATTTTAGTCCGCAAAGATAAAGGCTAAATATCTAGTACCGCCGACCCGGCCCACGCCGATTCTTATTCTGAGAAAGAAGGTTCAAGCTCATTTGCGCTTGTTGACAGAAATGCTGAAAACTATCGAACTGGGTTTCTGAAAGTTTACCGCCAAAGGTCCACCTGTCTGCATAGAACAACGCAACACGGCGACCATCAACTTCTAAAACATGGACAAAGCTTGGCATTTTTCCAAGAATGGTAACTTGTTCTGCAGGATAGAATTCTGGATGTTGCTCTTGAGTTTCTTGCGTAAACCAATGCGATCCCCCGTTCTCCATCGCGTTAGTGAAGATGCTGTCTGTAAACGGGCCAACATCTAACAAAAAGGACGTGCGCCAATGTTCGGTGCCCTCTCCTAACACGTATTTTGCGGCGAGCTTGTGACCTTTAATAAAGGCAATACATACACGTTCTAACCCAATGCCACGGTGCATACCTTCAAGGACCATTTGAAATATGGTGTTCACTTCCAAACCTTCTTGCGTGGCATTTGAGAGGTCGCGCAGGATGTTGAGCTGGAGGCTTGCATCCCCTTTCATAACCTTGTCTATGGGTTTGGGTTTATCTAAGACAAAATCTTCCATGCTGTTTGGTATGAGTGGGCATGCTTCGGGAACGCCATAGCTTAGGGCCACTTGGGCGGCTTGGTCTCCACCGAGTTTTACTTTTTGAAGGGCGTCCTCTAGGGGCATGCCCGTGTAGTCGGATACTTCTTTAAGGACTTTTTTGAGTTGCGGGCTTTCCCAACCGTAGAGTGATGCGCGACTCAAACGTTCACCCGTAACGACGGCTTTTACCTTGAGGCAAGCGTCTTTACGGGGGTATAGGGCTTGCTCCAGGGTCTCCCCTAGCTTCCATTCCTTTGCCAACTCGGCGGTAATCGCTTTGAAGCTTGTCCCGAGAATCTCTTCCATCGCAGCGCGTCGTACTTTGGGTGATTCGCTGAAGAGGTCTTGGTTGTTTTCATCCACCTTTTCAGAGAGCCAGAAGGCCATTTCACCGAGGTTATAGAGCAGCGCACCTATAAATACTTCCTCCCCGATATCCTCTTCGCCATCAGCCGTCTTCAGTAAATTACGCGCCTGAGTGGCAGCGTGAAACCCTTGCGCAATCAGCGCCATCACGCGCTCCTTAGGCTTTTGCTTCACCAGGGAATCCATGACCATACAGGAAATACAAATCGCCCTAACGCCCTTCAGGCCAATATGCACAATGGCGCGGCTAACGGTATTAATTTGCGCTTTTGAATAGTTGTAATGAACGCTATTGGCGACTTTCAGCACATGGGCCGTAAGGTTAGGATCTTTAAGAATAACTTCAGCGAGCTGATTGACGTTTGAATCGTCACTGCCCGTAATCTTGTTCAACTCACCGACCACATTCCCTAGAACAGGAAGGTTTTGGTGTTTTAGTTTACTTACCCAGTGTTTTAACCCGTTTGCAGCCATTTTTGTCTCTGTGATAATTACTCGAAGATGGGAAACGTGAAACCCCCATAATCTAGTCTAGCTGCTTATCTACGATTAGCTGGAAACAAGGCGCTCCAGGGTGTTCTCCGTCTGTTTACGCGCTAAATCCATCGTCTCACACGCTGACAGAACACGGTATATTCATCGCCGAAGATCGCTATGAGGGCCTGTTCCTCTGGCCGTATTTGAACGGTATTCATTATGAAGACAAAAAGCGCTAACGGAAAAACCACTAAAACCGTACCAAAATAGACGCCAGAGGAAACAAGCAGGAGCGCCATACCCAGATACATGGGGTTGCGAGAAATCCGATAAAAACCAGTGGTGACCAAAGTGCCCGATTCTTGGGGTTTAAATGGGTTAACCGTCGTTTTTTGGATAAAGAAGCTCAAGCCCGCATGGGAGAGAAATACAATCCCCAGAACCGCGACCGCAATTGCGCAGGTATTTTGATAGGGAAAAGAAAACGATAGTAAAGGGAATAAATAGTCGAGCCCAAGGACGATATCAATGCAGAGAAGCATGTAAATCGGTGGCGGTATTCTAAGTCTTCTTTTCTTTGCCATTTCCGCATCCACTTAAACTGTAAACGAGTGAAAAATGTTTTGTGAGCGTGGGAGTTTAACGCCCAGCTGAGCTTTTGGCTAACGGGTGTTTAGGGTGAGAACGACGGTGATGGAAAAGGTGGTGAAAGGGGTTCGAGGAAGGCGTAGCGAAACCACTACATTTCAAAACCGCCACCGCACACCAATACTTGCCCGCTTACATAGTTGGCTTCTGGCAGACACATTAGATATATCGACCCTGCGGCTTCTTTAGGGGTGCCAGGGCGACCTAAAGGAATTAACATTTTGGACATTTCTATAAATTCTTGCGAAATGCCGACGCTAATTTTTTGGCCATCAATATCAATTTGTTTGTCAGCATCAAGTGCTTCGGTATTAGACGTGAGCCGTGTTTCGATAAACCCAAACGCAACGGCATTAACGTTAACACGAAAACGCCCCCACTCTTTTGCTAAGGTTTTTGTTAGCCCAATTAACCCCGCTTTTGCAGCGGCATAATTAATTTGACCTGGATTACCATTAATTCCCACGACAGAAGAAACATTAACGACTTTACGGAAACCTTCAATCCCTTCGGCCTCTTCCTTTAATGCACGCGCTTTAAAGTAAGGCTGTGCTGCACGTAAAATTCTAAAGGGCGCCGTTAAATGAACGTCTTGCACAGCAGACCACTGCTCATCGCTCATCTTTTGTATAACATTGTCCCAGGTATACCCGGCGTTATTCACAATGATATCGATCGCACTATAGTGTTTTAACGCAGCATCAACAAAACGTTGCCCAAAATCTTTTTCTGACACACTGCCGACGTAAGCCATTGCATCGCCACCTGCGGCCGTAATTTCCTTCACTACGGCATTAGCTGGGTCTGAATCTAAATCGTTTACCACGATTTTGGCTCCTTCACTGGCTAGCTTGAGCGCGATCTCTCTTCCGATCCCACGCCCAGCGCCTGTAATGAGTGCGACTTTGTCAGCGAGTTTTGTCATATGTACAATCTAAATTTATTTTTCGCGCTTCATTACAGTAACGCAGTTCGTTGCGGCACTGCCGCCCACGTTCATTACTGCGCCTAGCTCTGCTTCGCGGTTGTATGTTTCACCTAAAGCGTCACCAGTTAATTGACGATAGACGTGAACATGCATGGAAACACCCGTGGCGCCCACAGGATGCCCTTTCGCTTTAAGACCACCAGAAAGGTTGATACCGCATTGCTCATCTTCATGAGAAAAGCGACCGTCCATAAAGTCTTGGCCGGCTTCGCCGTCTTTTGAAAGGCCAAGCGCTTCGGCGCATAACAATTGGTTAATGGTGAAGCAGTCATGTACTTCTGCGACATCCAAATCATTCGATGTAATGCCCGCTTCAGCATAAGCGCGCTTAGCCGCTTCTTTAGCACCACGAATTTCATATAGATTTTCTTTCTTGGAAAGCGGCATACGATCTTGCGTATGGCCGTAGCCGGCGAACGTAACCACTTTGTCTTTCTTAGCGCGTACGATATCGTCACGGCTAATCACCATGGCTGCTGCACCGTCAGTCACCAAACTACAATCGTGCAAACGAAGCGGTGGTGCAATCATCGGGTTAGAACGACCGTCGTCTGTTGGAAGGTCTAGAATTGCTTGTGCTGTAAATAAATTTTTCTTCTCCGCAAGACCACCTGGACCAAAATGCGCAATTTCGTTTTTCGCGCCGTACACGTAACCACGTGCAGCAACGGTTGCTAACATTTCTGCAAGCTTTTCATCACTGAAACCGTATTGCGCTTTATAGCCTTTTGCCAATTCGGCAAAAAGACCAGGGAACGTCATACCCTCGGCGCCTTCTTCGGGGAAGTACGATGAGTAAGAAAGAATACGTGTTACGTCTGGCGTTTTGCAGAGATTCATTTTCTCTACGCCCATCACCAATACGTTGTTATAACGACCAGATTCCACTGCGTTAATGGCGTTATATAAGGCTACAGTAGAAGATGCACATGCCGCTTCAGTGCGGTTGGCTGATTTAAATAGCAAACCTTCGGGATCGATTTCAATGCCAACACCTGCCAAATGCTCTTGACCTGTGAAGCTTGCAGGAGAACATGAACCCATCCATATGCCATCGATATCACTCGCGTTCAAACCGGAATCAGCAATTGCGCCCTGCCCGGCTTCATTAATGAGTTCGTATATGGATTTTAGGTCTTTGATTTCACCGGTTTCACGGTTTTTCTCAACAAATGCGCCAAACTTGGTGTGGTACGCACCCATAATTCCTACTTTAGACATATTTAATCACCCTAAAAGTTACTCTAAAAATTGTTATTTTAAATTCGCCAAAAAATCACGGATTCCATTCACCGCGACGTCTTCATTTAACGTTGGCGCATGCCCCACGTTTGGCACTTCTATTGTACAAAGTACATTATCGTAGGTTTTCAATTTCTCAACGCATTTACGCGACAAAATGTCAGAAATCTCACCGCGAACAACCATGAACAAGGAGTTTTTTGCAACATCGAAAACAGGCCAAAGCGTTAATGGTGTTTCATGTGCATCAAAGTCCTTGATTGGTGTGTATACACCTGGGTCATATGCGGAAACTGGTTTTCCTTCATCATTAAACTTATAAATATTTTTCGAAAACTTTTCCCAGTCTTCGTCGGTGTAATTTGGGTACGCAATGCCATTAGTTGCTTTTGCGTATGCAACAGCATCTTCCCAGTTATTGATCGTCGGGTTATTGCCCATCGAATCGACAACACGCTGTAAGCCTGTAGGCTCAACTTCCGGCCCTACGTCGTTTAAAATAACGGCCTTCACAAGGGCTGGCTTCATACTCGCCATTGTCATACTGACGACACCGCCCATTGAGGTGCCAATTAAAACAATATCGTCCAGCTTAAGCTCATCGAGCAGCGTAAACATATCATTTACATATGTGGCTGGGTTGTAGTTATCGGTGTTGCTATCGTACTCAGATAGACCTCGCCCCCGTTGATCCGGAACAATTAGACGGTAATCCCCGCGTAATTGTTCACATAAATCTGCAAAATCGGCAGAGTTTCGAGTAAACCCATGCAACAACATCACCGCTTGTGTGGCGTCGGGGTTGGGGTAATCTCTCGCGTATAACTTTAGGCCATCGCTGCTTTGATAGTACATGTCTTTGTAGGCATTACTCATAACAAAGATCCTCAAATTGATTTCTAAACTTGCGCTTCAACATCGTGATACTCGCATCGCTCGGTATGCCGCTTATCAGTTAACCTCTTGGCATTTAGCCTCGACTGATGGCGCCAAACGCTCATTAAACAAGAGGCGCGTATCATATCAGTCTCATCAAATTCTGCACCTGGTTTGTACTACGACCAAGGCATGGCGCGCGCTAGCGAATTGATCGGTTAGTTATACACTATAGCGTGTATATCATAGGCATCAAAAGCCGAGGCACCCCATATGCACAGGTATAGAATGTTGCAGACGCTTTCCCAAATGGGGGACTATGGCATCCTAGCCAATCATCTGGAAAAACGTCTACAAACCCGGTGTGTCGCAATCTACCTATTAGATTACAAACAAATCCATAAAGTCATTAACAGTACTTTGCTCTAAGCTTTCCCGGTCATTGCATAAAGAGAAGATGGCGTCACAGCGATCAGCCGGGAAACGTGTCGCCAAATTCGTTTTAAATTTCTCTTTTAAGACAGGAATCCCCTCTTCACGCCGCCGAAGGTGCCCAAGCGGATATTCGATTTCAATTTTCTCGCTCTGGTGTCCATTTTTGTAAAACACTTGAATGGCATTCGCTATCGAGCGTTTTTTGGGTGCATGATAATCAGCGCTATACTGCGGGTTCTCTACAACCGTCATCTTGTCGCGCAATTTATCAATTATGGGGTTGGCCTCATGGAAACTATCTTCATAGTGTTCAGCCGTTAGTTCACCATAAAGTAATGAAATTGCCGTCATATACTGAAGGCAATGATCACGATCAGCGGGATTGGAGAGTGGGCCAACCTTTGAAATGATTCGGATTGCGGATTCATGGGTCGTAATTTCAATACGCTCAATATCATCTAGGCGAGCGGATACTTGGCCGTGCAACCTGATCGCCGCTTCGCACGCCGTTTGTGCGTGGAACTCTGCAGGATATGATATTTTGAATAGGATGTTTTCCATCACGTAACATCCGTAGTCGCGCTGAAAACTAAATGTGCGTTCGCTTTCTGGTTTAAGCGCTAAGTTGTTATTCGTATGGCTAAAAGCAACATCGTAAAAGCCCCATTGCGGCGCGCTTAGGACTCCGGGAATGCCCATTTCACCGCGCTTCGCGATATCGGCTAGGCGGACGCCACGAGAGGTTGCATCTCCCGCGGCCCAGGACTTACGCGATCCTGCGTTCGGCGCATGTCTGTATGTGCGCAACGAGGAGCCATCAACCCACGCATGAGATACCGCCGATAATATCTGTTCTCGATCACACCCCATCATATCGGCGACAACCGCCGTGGTCGCAACACGCACGAGCAGCACGTGGCATAGGCCAACGCGATTAAAACTATTTTCTAACGCTAATACACCCTGTATTTCGTGAGCTTTAATCATGGCTACAAGTACTTGGTGCATTGTTAACGGGGCTTTACCCTCACTAACATTGACTTGGGAAAAGTAATCCGCAACCGCGAGTATGCCGCCCAGATTATCCGAGGGGTGCCCCCACTCTTCAGCGAGCCATGTGTCATTAAAATCCAACCATCGGATAATACAGCCAATATCCCACGCCGCTTTTACGGGATCTAAGCGCAATTGCGTCCCTGGTACTCTTGCACCATTTGGCACAACAGTTCCCGCAACCATGGGGCCAAGAAGTTTTGTACATTCTGGAAACTTAAGTGCGAGTATTCCACAACCCAAGGTGTCCATTAAACAATGCCGCGCAGTCTCTAAAGCGAGTTCAGATGTGACGTGATAATTCAAAACATAATCTACAATATTTTGAATTTCTTTGTCGTAATCTGGACGGTTGTTTATATCGAAATTTGTGGACATCTATTACCTAAACTACGTTTCTATTAATGTGCTCTTTCAATTTTCACTTGTACTTCTAAAATCAATTCGAAAAACTTGGTTTCACGGTGCCTCGGCTATCGCTGTGCTATAGGCAGGACAGTGCGGCTCCCTTCTCCGACATATTCTGCTGAGGGGCGAATAATTCGATTGTTGGCACGTTGTTCAAAAACATGCGCGGACCACCCCGCTAAACGGGACATAACAAACAACGGCGTAAATAACTTCGTCGGGATGCCCATAAAATGATAAGCCGATGCATGATAAAAATCGGTATTACAAAAAAGTTCTTTCTCTCGCCACATGACTTGTTCACAACGTTCTGATACGGCATAAAGCCTTGTATCACCCACCTCGCGAGATAATCGTTGCGACCAGGCTTTAATCACTGCATTCCTTGGGTCCGATGTACGATAAACCGCATGACCAAAGCCCATAATTTTTTCATTTCGGCTAAGCATGAGCATCAATGCTTTTTCTGCTGCGTCCGGTGATGTCCACGAGGCAATCATATCCATTGCCGCTTCGTTTGCACCGCCGTGAAGCGCACCGCGTAAAGTCCCGATTGCGCCGGTGATACAACTATGAAAATCCGATAAGGTTGATGCACATATCCGCGCGGTAAACGTCGATGCGTTAAATTCATGTTCGGCGTATAAAATTAGCGAAACATGCATTGCTTGTTCGTGCAAAGGTTTTGCTTTTTCACCGGTCAACATTTCTAATAAATGCCCACCGATTGAATCTGCCGACGTTTCGGTCTCAATTTTCACGCCTTCATGGCTATACCGATACCAATAGCAACATATAGCCGGCAAACTCGCTAATAAGCGATCCGCTTTTTTCGTCTGCTCAGCAACATCCCATTCTGTTTCTAAACTCCCGAGTGCTGATACGCCGGTTCGCAAAACATCCATTGGGTGTGCGGTCGCCGGAATTTTTTCCAATATGTCTTTTAGGGCCTTAGGTAATGGCCTTAACGAACGTAATTTTTCCTTATATTCTTTAAGCTCACTTACGTTTGGCAAATCGCCCTTTAATAATAAATACGCTATCTCTTCAAACTCACAAAGCGCTGCAAGAGATTTCACGTCATACCCACGATAGGTCAACCCGGAGCCATCATTCCCCACGGTAGATAATGCTGTTTTACCGGCAATTAAACCGCGTAATCCAGCCGGGTTATTTGACTTCGCTACCATACAAAGATCTCGTGAAATACCAGTGTGCGACCGCTGTGAATAACTTATAAATTTTTACCTTGCGAAAAAAGCGTATCGAGTTTACTTTCATATTCATTGTAATTAAGGTATTGATACAGCTCTTTCCGGCTTTGCATACAGTCGACAAGCCCCGCCTGAGACTCTTCATTTATCAGTGTTTTATACACGTTCTCGGCAGCTTTGTTCATCGCCCTCGCCGCGGTCAGCGGGTAAAGCACCATATCCACACCGGCTTCCGCTAGTGCCGTCTTTGTGTATATGGGGGATTGACCAAACTCGGTCATATTCGCGAGTAATGGCAACGCGCATTGCGATTTAAATACTTTATATTCTGATATATCGCGCATAGCTTCAGCAAATATACCGTCCGCCCCCGCCTCTTTGTACTGGGTGATTCTTTCTAGTGCGCCTTCTAGGCCTTCACTTGCGTAAGCATCTGTTCTTGCAATGATAAAAAAGTCTGGATCGGTTCTCGCGTCCACAGCCGCTTTAATACGATCGACCATTTCACACGTACTTACGATTTCTTTGTTTGGGCGATGGCCACAACGTTTTTGCGCAACTTGGTCTTCTATGTGAACAGCGGCTACACCTGCGCGTTCCATTTCTTTTACTGCGCGCGCTATATTGAATGCACCGCCCCAGCCCGTATCGATATCCACCATTAAAGGCGTTTCAACTGCTGCGGTAATACGTCGCGCGTCCTCAGCAACGTCCATGAGATTGGTTAACCCTAAATCGGGTAGACCAAACGACATGTTGGCGCAGGCACCACCCGACAGGTACACCACTTTATGACCAACTTGTTCTGCCATCATCGCGGTATACGCGTTTATCGTCCCAACGATCTGTAACGGTTTACTTTCAGCCAACGCGTGCTTGAATTTTGCGGCAGGAGATTGGGTCTGACTCGCAAAGCTCACGAAACCTTAACCTCGCCTATTTGACTGGCGATATCATCGCGAGCTTTGGCAATATGACGACGCATCATGGTTTCCGCGAGTTGTTCATCCCGCTGCTGAAGCGCATAAAGAAGCTGCTCGTGCTCAGTAATCGCAATCCCGGCCCGATGTTGAAAGCGGGCGGAGCGATAACGGAACATGCGAATTAAGTGATAAAGCTCTTCGCAGAGCTCGTTAATGAGATAGGCGTTTTTACTGCCTTGAATAATCTTGTAGTGAAAATCGAAATCACCGTCGGATTGCATATATGCGCCGGTGTGGGATTGATGCTCCCGGTGTACTTCCATTAAGCTCGCCAACTCATCAAGCTCTTGATCGGTCATATTCCGGGCTGCGAGCCCTGCAGCCTTACCTTCCAACGCTTCACGCACGTGGTAAATGTCGACAACTTCTTCAACAGACAACGTGGTCACACGCACCCCTTCATGGGCAACATGATTCACCAGCCCCATCATCTCTAGGCGGCGAATGGCCTCACGTATCGGCCCACGGCTCGTCTGGAACTGCTCGGCTAGCTTCGGTTCACTGAGTTTCGTACCGGGTACTATTTCACCCCGAACAATACCCTCTCGCATTGTGCATGCGATCATGGAGGTCAGCGTCTGATCTTTTTTGATGGTCATATTGTCGACAGTTTTGGCTTATTGTGTCAAAAACACGGCGCATGTTTGTATAAAAAACATACATTGTCAACAATTAATTCCACGTTTGTTGAATTTTATTTGCGTTATTGAGAAATAACACTGAGGTGTGGGTGTAATTCGATAAATTGGGTTATGTAATGAGCACCGACCTGCGGATAAAAACGATATGTCAGTCGGCCTATCCCTGCTCTTCCTCTACCTGTTCCAACCAAACATAGAATTCAAGCTCATACCCAGCAAGCATTTCGAGGTCTTCCGTTTCAAGCAGCATATCCAAGTCATCCAACACATACTCCTCGGTCACAGAGGTCTGTTCAGGTAGTAGCATCACCACCGCTAAGACCAATGCGGCGGACAACGCGCCGAGCGCCGGCCAGCGCACTATTCGATTTCGCCCCTGCGCTTTGGTGCTGGGGATATGAGCCAGCGCTGTGTTACGCATCTCGGCGAAACGGTCTTGGAGGGCTTTATCATTCTCATCGATAGACATATCGAGTGCCTCTTTATATTTGTCACTGGATTGATCAGTGTCTAGGTGATCCTTCTGGCGGGCATTAGGTTCGTTATCCTTTGAGTGGTTCATAAATCGATATCTCCAAGTAAATCCCGTAGTCGCGACGTCGCGCGTGAGTAATGTGTTTTTACACTGCCTTCACTACATCCCATGGCAAAAGCGGTTTCCTGAATGTCGTGCCCCCACCATGCGCGTAATGTAAATGCTTGTTGTTGTCGCAAAGGCAACTGCTCAACTGCTGCGACGACATAGGCCGCTATTTGACTACCTTGCCCAAGGTGATCGGGCGTATCTCTATCACCGCCGCTCACATGGTCTTCAATACGTGTGCAGTCCTCTTCGCTATCCGAACTCTTTTGCCACCAAACGAAAATTTTTCTAACTTTATTTCGACGGTGCCAATCACAAATCAGATTTTGCACAATACGTTGAAAAAGCTTGGGCCAATCAGGTTCTTTATCCGCATATTTTTTTGCCAAACGAATCATTGCGTCTTGTAAAATATCTAGCGCCTCATCGCGGTCCTTCACCGCAAATTGAATTTGGTTCAGCGTCCGGGCTTGCACGGACGAAAAAAAATCATTGAGCAAGAGGCGCGTATTTTTCATATCTACCAATCAAACCCCAGGGAGAATTCACCGTAGAGCTCCGCGCTTTCATCAGAGTAACTCAAGGTAAGTCCATACGAGTAATGCTCCGTGGCCTGGTAATTTATAGTCGCATATGATTGGTTTGAATATTCGTCTCGAATATAGGATTCATAAATAAAGAGTCCCATTGAGATCACAAATGAATTGTGTGAATAAAAATAATCGAGGGATAACTCGTGGTTAGACAAGGCATTTTTTTGGTCGATACCTAAGTGAACGTCCAGATCTTCGGCAACCCGTCTATTTACCTGGTCACGTATTTCTTGAATGTCATTTAGGAAGGCCCAGTTTGTGCCGATTCTGGATTCTTCGTCACTAAAACCCCGATCCTTAAACCATTCAAAATATGCAATATAAATTTCTTGGTAATAAAACCGCTCCTCATTCGTCGTTAACGCCTCAATAAACTGATCTACTTGGCCTTTAGGGGCGCTTCCAGAGTCATCATAATCGAAGTAAGTTGCTCCAAGGCGAACCCCGTGATTGAGCCCATCAAGCCCAAATGAAATACCCCAGCCTATGCGATCAATTTTATGTAACCCGAGCGAACGAAACCGATTTTCAATCACCGGTGAATAACCGTTTGCATCAATTACGGACTCGCCCTGCAAACCCGTGAACCGAAAGTACCATTGGTTGTTGGCGAGATATTGTATATATAGGGAGTAATCTAGGGTCTGTAAATCGCTGGAGCGTCCATTATCAGAATACCCTCCCCCCCACGAAATACGTTGAAAAGGATCGGAGTTCCAATATAGGCCTAACTGTTGGCTTTGCTGACTATAGACACCACGATCAGATCTATAATCAGAATAAAAAGCATTAAACTGACTCGAATAAAACATCGGTAGAGCGATATTCATTGAATAGTTTTCACCGCCTGCTTGGTAGGCTCCCCAATGAAGACCTATGTGACCTCCATAACTGTCTAGACCAATCCAATCATCAGTATCGGCCCGCACAGGTATCGCGATAAATAACAGAAAAACGAAAACGCTTCTGCTCACTTAGCGTGCGCTCCTCTCTTTCTTAAAATAGAGTAAGAGTCGACGTTTCTGGGCGGGGGTTAGGTTATTCCAACGCTCTTTCATTGCTTTCTGTTTTTGATCGGGCAAATTTTTAAATCGCTTAAATTGCTTCCTTATACGTTTTTTATCGGTATCCGGTAGATTGCGGAAACGTTGCATACGCTTAGCTACGGCTTGGCGTTCTTGAGGACTTAAGTCCTGCCAACGGTTGAAGCGTGCTTTAGCTTTTTGCTTTTGCGCTGGAGACATTGATTTCCAACGACTCGCCGCCCTTTCCAACCGTTTTTGTTTTTCAGGGGGTAGGCTGGCCCAGCGATCTTTCATGGATGAAAGAACCGTCTGCTGCTCCGGGGTCATATCTTCCCAGTTCCCAGCAGAGACAGCTGTAGAAAACACGAGAATAGTTAGCGCTGAACAAATAATCACAAATATAAGACAACGTGGTTTAGCTGAATTAATCATCGTTACACCTCGCGCTTAGATGGTCGTTTGCTTGTACCCTGCTGCTCGGAAACGCTATCACCATCTTCATTCTGATTGAGAATTTGTTCAATTTCTGCTTGTTCATTATCTCTAATACCATTCTTAATCATCATCTCGAATGTCTCATCGTCCGCGTCGTCAAACTCCAAGAGAAACTCCAACATCTCTTCACTGGGTACTTCGTTGTGTGTCTCTGCGTATAGAAATACCGGAGAGAAAAAAATACTCAGAGCTAGATAAGGCTGAAATGTTTTTATCATGGTGATATTTACTGGTCGTTCTATCATTGTTTAACGAACTTCGATGACCAACGTAATGATTGATTAATCCGTTACGAAGGTCATCGATACAAGTAATAACCCGAAAATCTACTCGGGCAACGAACGGTTATTTAAAATAATACCTAAGCGTTGAGTTGTGAATGTGCCCATCGCGCGATCAAAATATCCGTGCGCGTCAAAGCGTACGATTCTCGCACCGTCATCTAGGTCGGCCTGTAGCGCCGCAGAAAACTCATCGTAGAAAGTATAAACTTCAAGGCGTCCGTTTACCCAGACAGTATAGATGCCACGCTCACCACCCGGTACGACCAAAGGTACTTGGTCTAGCCCCGTTAGATCCGTTGGGATACCGGCAATCACAATATGATGACGAAATAGTGCGTTTTCTATATCTAATAAAATACCGTCATCACTTACCCCTGCAATCCCGTCTGCAGCCCCCACTAAGCCATAGTTCACCACCATATGACCGCGTATATCGGCAACATCAACCACGCTGTTTGCATAGAAGTCTTCCGGCGATGCGCCGAATTGCGCGGTGAACCCCCGCGCTCGAATCGGATCACCGTTTACGATACCTGACACATCCAAAGTCCCGGTATTAATCTCGTAGCTGTCTGGGTCGGCATCCGTCGCTTCAGACGTGCCCGTACCACCAAAGTCATATAGGCCTGCACGGCGGCCATTTATGTAGGCTACATCCACTGATAATGGGCTTGTAGTTACGACCGAACCCGCAACATTCGATTGCACTAAGCGAACAATGCCCTCGGATGCATCGAGGGTGCTTTCGGTAACGACACCCGTCGCGTATACCCCGGAGCCGACGGAGATGGCATCAATTGTAGGGCTGTCCTCGCCACGTTGCGTCATCACGGTATCTTCCGAAACCTCAACAGTAAACGTATCGTTGAAGATAAAGCTGCCGGATGATAGCTGTACGATCGCGCCGCGCACACTCAGTGTATTCCCGTTACGCGCCACCACGGTTCCGCGTAGTATATCGGCTTGATCCCAAGGTACACTGCTGCCGGCAGTCACATGTGTTGCCACATATTCACGCGCTTCCCTATCCCATGCTCCCTGGGTGATAACCGCGGTGCCACTGTCTTTTAGGCCTAACGCGGCTAAACCTTCGGGACTATCTAGCGAAACGCCATCCACTTCATAGGTCGTATTTGAATCAACATTGACCCGTGCGCTGCCAAATGCACCATTTCTAACACGAAATGGGCGCAAGTCCATCGAGAAGACCTCGTTTTCACCGTCGACATTACCTAACACACCCCGTAAACGAAAAGGCTTCGGCTCTTCTAATATTGTGTCAGCAATCAAAACGGGCTGTACAGTGACTGTGGCGGTATCCCCCGATATCTCGATGCTATTCGAGGCATCCAAGTCAAAATCCAGCGTTACCTGTGCAGGTACCCCTGGCGCAATGACAAAACCCTCTCGGTCATTAAACATTATATCCACGTCAACATCCGTCATCGGATCACCCGCTTCGTCGATAACACTCGCTAGGATTGCAGATCCATTTTCGTCTTGTACAGTCACTTCTGCACCAGAGAAATCTAAGCTCATAGACGCGCTGTCATATCGCCCGGAAGGAACATCCAGGACAGTCAGCAGCTCAGTGACCTCGACATACTCAGCGAAATCTATGCTGGTAGTTTGAGGTAAGACATTCACAACCGCGCCGTTAGCGCGTGTTAGTGTGATATTAGTGACGTCTACCTGGTAGGTAAGGAAATCGCCTTCGGCATCGGTGATCCCAACGGACAGCTTACTCACTACCGTCGAGTCATCGATATCATCGTTATTGGCTGTATCAGTGCCGCCACAGGCCAGTAACCCTAGACTGAGCGCAGCAGCAAGTGCGATTTGACTGCAACGCTGCGGGAGTTTGGTGAGAACTTCTTTAATGGTCATGATTAATCTCCAGTTTGTGCCCTGTGGGCATCAATGTTGTCATTCCGCTGGTATCCGTGGAATAGACTAAGAATTTCGACGCGTCTGGTATATAAACGCGATACTGGAGATTAAGTTGACAAGGAAACTGAAGAAATTTGATTTTTTCTTTTTGGAGGGCCGGGCAATCAACCGGATTTTTGCAGATCTAAGGTGGCGATACGTTGGTTTACACCGAATATGTATTCGATAATATCTCTATCCATACCTTCCCGGTAGGCGTATGTTTTATCCATTGTGAATGTTTCAAGCAAGCGTAACAATGCAACCCCGGTAATCGCATCATTTGCGGCGCGTAAGTGCGGCACCCACCCAATATTCACCTTATTCCCCCCGCTCACCTCAAACTTACTAGGGCGTTCGGGGTTATTTCGTCCGGTATACATATACGACAGCAAAAACGTGTTTTGATGGGAAATAGCAGCAAGCGCAATATCTATTTGCCTGATTTGCGCCGGGGTACAGTAATTAAAAAGGTCCCACATTAAAATCACATCAAACTTACGTGACATATGATGATCCAAAACAGAAAGGTTTAGCCTTTCAGTATTTTGGGCCTGGCTCCGTTCAATAATGGAAAATAAATCAATTCTAAAATACGCGCCAGATTTTTCAACGATTTCATCCTCTGGGCGGTTCAAGGCTGAGCCTAAATCCAGAACAACGAAATCATCATCACTCTGAAGCAAACTCATGACTTCCGCTACCGAAGGGGAGATATGCATTTTTTCTTCAACGGTAGTCGGTTGATCAACGTGCTGCGTATTGCGCCCGCTTTCAGATTTACTGATCAAATGTTTTGACTCCGAACTCGCGGAGAAACGCATCACGTGTTCGGTGATCCCCGGCAACATGCCCATCTGCCCGAGCAAAGTGTCTTGCATATAGTAGCCCGGCAACGATTTTAATAATTGCATCGTACTATAGTTGGGGGTTGCTCTTAGACTAATAGGCTCTTCAGACAACTCCAATAAATATTTGTCCTTCACCGAAAATATACGAGGCTTTTCAGGAATATTCTTTTCAACGTATCGCAGCATATAGAGCAATGTATTTGTTTTACAATACGGCCGTAAATGTTCGAACAACGCATGTATTTGTTCGAGGTCCAAATAGTTAAAAAGATCCCACGCCAGGATCACATCGAATTTTTCGTTTTCGTTGTAATTATCGAGACAATCGAGAATATCAAAATCGATTATATCGTTACCTAAGGCGAGATGATCTCGTAAGCTTGTACCGAGATCTTGAACTTGAATTTTACAACTTAATTCAGAGAAAAGCTGAAAACAGCCAGCATTCATAGGACCGAGTTCAAGCACCCGATTACGATCAGAGTTCTTAATTTCATTATAAATTGCGGTTAACGCAGGCGATCGATGTAACAGCATAAATATCTTAGGGCGAACAAAATATGTACGCCCTTATAGTACCATCATTTGTATATAAATTTACGTATCTTCTTCAGGCTTTTTTGGCGCCTTTTCTTTTACTGCATCATGTTCTTTTAACTGGCTCGCCATCGCCTTTACATCGCTACGTTCATCCATTTCCATGTCAATTGAACCACGGAATTTTGCCCCGTCTTCCAAAATGACACGCTCCGCTTTTATGTTACCCTGAACGTGACTCGATGCCCGAATTGCAATGCGCTCTTCACCATGTAGATCGCCTTCAACACGGCCTTCAACAGTAATTGTTTTTGCGGACACATTTGCTTGTAATACGCCCTGCTCTCCTACCGTTAAATTGTGCCCTTTTAAGTCGATCGTGCCTTCAACTTTACCTTGCACCAGCAAGTCTTCTTCACCGACCAACTCGCCCTTAAAACGAATTTTCGGTCCGATAACAGCTGTCGGTGTTTGCTGTTGATCAGAACGCTGACGAAGCGGTGCAGCATTATCAACGGGATATACATTGGGCTCGTCCTGTTTTGCTTCAGAGCGATGATTTAACATATGGGTATCTCCTGAACTTTTATCGGGGTTTATATTCTGGCTTTCGTTTGAAACTGTGTTGAGTTTAGGGTTAACGCTAAGGCTGGCGCTTTTATGCGCATGATGGTTTTCACGTCCTTCAGGCCGATCAGCACCATGGCTATCTGTCAGATGAAAGAGCTTTGAAAAAGTTATATCCACTTGGCTTTACCTAGATATCTGATATCACCCACCAATAAGTAGACGATAATGAACGCGTATAAAATTGTGTGAAAATTAAGTTCTGTTTTAAATCTCAAGAAGAACTTACATTTAAATTTACACCAATATTTAGGAGAAAATATTTTTATTTTCACCAAATATATAAACAATCTAACTGCATGTTTTTAATGATAAAAAGAAAGATTATCCTGCGCTTTTTTTTACCACCAAACCAACAAATGTAATACGCGCCATTTTTATAGCGTTTAACGTTGAGCACATTTTCTTAATGCGTTTTTAGTATCAGGGAAATGAGAACAGGATCACAAAGAAATTAATTCCAATTAAAGTGGCTACTTTTCTTCGATTTGGCGAGGTTTTTGAAATATTCTTGTGTGATGATAAATCATATAAAAGCGCTGCTAAAAACAGCTTCAGATTATATGGGCGTCACTGCCCGTGATGCGTGGTTCTTGAGGTTTGATGACTGCAGGACCCGTTGTTGAACCATCAATAAGTTTCGCGCCTCATTGACACAATGAAACATTGGACCCAGTGCCCGTAGTTTCCATGTGGCTTCGTATTTGCCTTCTTCAAACCCTAGTAGATCTCTACAGACCAGGTGTCAATACGGCAAGCTCACGCACCATAAACCAAGAAAGTCATAAAGCAGAGACGTGGTTTGATTACAATAAATACCGCAGATAAACTTTTGCGTTTTATACAATAAAAAAACCCGCATCTTTCAATGCGGGTTTCATTTACGAGAAGTTAAACCTCAGCGTGAATTACTCCGGAACGACATATTCCACATCCCAATTAAGTTCTATACCAGAATGCTGACAGTCAATTTGAGGATCATCATCGCCGCTGATAATTAATGAGAAATTCGCTTCGCCCTCGTTAACGATATCTGCGCTCACTGAAGCAAATGCTTCTACTGGGATGTCTATGTTAAATGAGCCCCACTGTTGCGTGCGAGGGAAAGAGCAGGATGGATTTTCCACATCAGAGAATGTCTCACCCGTTCTTTCATGCCCCAAACAATAGCGCTCAGAGCTTTGGTGATAACTTAACCATTTAATCGCATCAAAGTCATAAAAATATGGGCCTAGTCCATACTCACCATCTTCGTCCGCTTCAGAAACAAGACGCTGCATACGCCATGCTTTCTCTGAAGAGATAATCACTTGATCACCGATAGTCAGGAAGAACTCGTCATCATATCTCCAGTAAACATCATTGCCACTGTTAGCGCTGATCGTTGAAGAACACACGACAGCGTTATCGGGCAGCGTGGCGACAACAGATTGACGGTAGAAGCCTTGAATCACATCGTGATTCTTACCCTGAGTACTAACACCGTCTACGGTGTCGTGATCCCACTCGCATCGACCAGGATAGGAATCCTCGTCATCACCCAATACCGTAGATTCAAAGTTAATGGGGAGTTGAATTGTCTGTCTTGGCAAGGTATCGCAATCGACCAAGACATCATCAGCTGTTTTCTGAACGGTAATACTCACAGTGCTTGGCGCGCTCGACATAGCACCATCATTTACGATGAGCTGCGCTACATAAGTACCTACCACGCCCGGCGTAAACACAGGGTTTACAGAAGTATTGTCATCGAAGCTTGCGCTAGCATCTTCAGGCATAGACACGATACTCCAGTCGTAGCTCAAGTCTGATCCTTCGGGGTCGGAACTCGCGCTACCATCGAGCATTACATTAGTGTCAACTTCAGCTTCTGCGTCGTCGCCCGCTCTTGCTATTGGCGATTCATTTGATGCAAGAATTGAAACAACGTCAGCTTCACTGTCCAGCTCACCGTCATTAACTATTAATTGAATTTCATAATCACCAAAAGTGATTACATCAACACTTGGCGTTGCAGTGGTTTCTCCACTCAACACTACACCGTCGCTCCCACCGACAACAGACCATAAATACGTAATATCGTCGCCATCAGCATCGCCACTATTCGAACCATCTAGAGAGAGGGTATCGCCCGCAGCTGCGGCAACATCTTCGCCCGCATCAGCAACCGGCTGTTGATTCGCCACGCGAATTTGAACCATATCCGGCTCACTCGCAACATCGCCATCACTTACGATTAATTTGACCGTATACACGCCCTTATTTACCGCGGTAAGTAGAGGTGTGGCGCTATTCGCTAACGTGAGGGTCAAACCATCGGCTGGATTCGCATCATAAACAGACCAAGCGTATGACAAATCGTCTCCGTCTGGGTCACTGCTGCCTGATGCATTTAATACCACCAAGTTACCAACAAATGTGTCAACGTCGTCACCGCCATCCGCAATCGGTTGCGCGTTTTCTGGCTCTGGTGGTTCCGTAGGCTCAGGCACTGGCGTTGGTTCAACCGTAGGTACTGGTGTCGGTTCAACCGTAGGTACGGGCGTTGGTGCAACGGTAGGTACTGGGGTTGGTTCAACCGTAGGTACGGGCGTTGGTGCAACCGTAGGCGCTGGCGTTGGTGCAACCGTAGGCGTTGGGGTTGGTGCAACCGTAGGCGCTGGCGTTGGTGCGACCGTAGGCGCTGGGGTTGGTGCAACCGTAGGCGCTGGGGTTGGTGCAACCGTAGGCGCTGGGGTTGGTGCAACCGTAGGCGCTGGGGTGGGTGCAACCGTAGGCGCGGGCGTTGCAGTCCATACGGGAGTCGGGGTCGGTGTTGGTGTGACTACAACCGAGGGGTCATCACATATAATTTGAGCGCTATCGAGATTATCTTCAAAATTAGCGTTAAATGGCGCATAAGGAAAATCGCCGTTATTGTGAGGTTGTGCAATAGCGATGTCGGTGTAAACGGTGTCTGGCTTGGTTTTAACGACAGGGAGCATCTCTTTTTGATCTAGCACCCACAAACCATAACGGTTATCGACATCATCTACGTTAGAGTCAGCGCGACAATATGCGCTGATGTCACTTTCGTCCAAGGTCGTACACTTAGACCAACTTACCAGTGAACGATCGGAACCATCGCGATAGGTTTCCATCGCGCTGTACCAGCCCTTAACCGAGACTTGGTTGGGGTACATATCAACTTCACCGTCAACAAACGACTCTGGAGACAACCCCCCAAAAACCATTTCACCCTGCGTTTGGTGAGGAGATTGTAACTCTACGGGATTCCCGCCTAAAAACTGGTTGTATTGATGCTGAAGGATAGCAACTAACTTGCCATTCTCGGCTTGTTTTAATTCTGAGATTGCCAAAAACGCAGCATCTGATCCACCGACGCTTACGGTATCGTAAAGCTGTTCGATGGATCCACCATCCGTCGTAATACGCAAAATTGTATAGTTATTAGTTGGAACCACAGCACCAACAACCGTTTCGATCGCAAACTGGCAAACGGCTTCATCAGCCCAGTCTTCAGGCTTCTGTAATCCTTCCGTTTTAGAAACGGAGAACAAATCATCATAGTCTGAATTTTCAGGCAACACTTTTTGAGCACTAACACCACATTGCTTTAGAAGCTCGTAACTACGAGACCAACGCACAAAAACTACGCGACCGTCGTTCATGGTCAATGGGTGTAAGTCATGGTTATTGCCATACGTAAGCTGAAGGATGTTTTCACCTTCAATGCTCATTGAATGAAGTAACGATGGACGCTCGTTTGGACTAACTTTGATGCAGTTCTCACCGTCATCTTCGTCAACGATGTTATCCACTGGGCTATCAGGATTTCCGGCTGCGCGGTCTGAAGTAAATACGATACCACCTTCGTCTGTGTAGACCGGCCCTGTATCCTGGCCAGCATTTGCTGAAAGATCATCGGCGATAACACGGCGAACTTCGCCTGTAGCGAAGTCGTATTCGTAGATATTCCATGAATAGTCAGATGCATGACCTTCAGGACCATGAGCAGCAAAAAGCAAGCTTTGTCCGTCCGCTGATGTAGTCAGGTCCTTAACGTCAAAGTCTGAACTTCCGAAATAGGTTTCTAGTACTTCTTGAGAGAGGGAATCAATATCTAAGCTGGTTTGAACAACCAACTTAGCGCCAGGACGAAATTCATATGGCGAGCTCGCATCCAAGGGTGCTTCAGACTTTTGATTGATCGCTCGGGTGTACTTATCAATATTCGCTTGAGATTCAACGCTGATATTACGTTCAACGTATGCAAACGCGGTGTCATTCGCTAATGCCGCATCGCTGCCACTTGGCGAGTCTTCCCCACCAGAACAGCCGAAAAGCGTGAAGGCAACTGCTGAAGCAACCCCGAAGCTTTTGCTAACTTTTAACAACTTGACCATGACAATCACCACTAAACCGGACAAACGAATATTATTTAATCAATACGTGGATTATGCCTAATGCAAAAGTATTAGTTCGGAATGGGTTCGCAAAGCGGGAAATTTAATGGCTAAAAAGATAAAAAATGTGAGCTAGTTAATGCTTGTAGATCTTGATAATGCTTCTACTGTCGCGAGTATTATCAAGCGCGCATCGTCTGAGGAGTATCGACCAGTTCACAATTCAGTTAAACCGATACGACAAAACCGATGATCTTTGTTCATTCGATAAATTCGATTTGTCGCCTAATACTTTTTAAACTTTTTATTTTTTTGCACGCAAAAAGTGCTAGAAAAGTATTAGATGTTTTTTAGGGGGATTAGGCAAAAGCATGACGAATAATGAGAGGCAAATCACGCCAAAAGGATGATACGGTTTTGTTTTTAATACGGTTTTTCGTATATAGCGCTAACTGCTAATACCCAAAAAGTAAGAGAAGTACTAACAAATGATTATGCTTCGCGTGGAATATCGAAGTAGAAAACTAATTAGACGGAAGGAAATTAAATTTATACACGATCTTTCTTGGAGATACATCCTCAGCATCAAACATCAGCTTTTTAATGGTCGCCAAAATCTTTTTCTCGAGTTCCGGTGAGTTAAATTCGCTCGAAATCAACTCAAGATGCGATATAGTGCCATTCGCTTCGATAACTAATTCGAACACCAATACTCCTGACAAGTCGGCGTCTTGCCGCAGAGCACGCTGATAGTGTACTGATGATCGGCTCTTACCGGCTTCTAGCACACGACGGATTGATTCTGTGCTCCTAACCCCCTTAAGGTCAGAGTAAAAGTTTTCAGAATCCACAGCCGGGGCTCCATCGTCGACAAAACCATCCAATGTCGCTGATTTATGAGCGGCTAGAGCGACGTTCTGATTCTTCATCATGGAATCATCAACTTTAATGCCCTCACTTTTCTGGTTGAGCTTATCCTCGCCTAATACAGTGCTGTCCGCCCGTGCGATTTTGCCACTCTCACTGGTCGACACGTTTTTTTTCTGTAACTTCGTCAAATCCAAGGACTGACGTAAAGCGTTAAGCTCACTGGATAGCGCTGTTAAACCCTGCGCTTCTGCGACGCTTTTCTTTTTCTTCTCTTTCTCTTTTTGCTTTGCCGTTAAGGGCTTCTTGGATTCTTTCTGTAAAGGCTGTTGCACCGGTTTTGGTTTGGCTTTTGGGACCGGTGTGGGTGTTGCAACCGGCTCTACAACCAGCGGTTCGAGCATGATTTTAGTCTTAACGATGTCGAGCTCACGCTCCTCGTAATCTTTTTCGACTGTGGGCAGCCAAGGCATTATCAGTAAGAACAATAGCAGTGGTATCAGCATTCTTTTAAGAATGCGTTTGAATTTTTCCTTTTGTACCGCATCTTCTTGCCACGGCAATTGAAGATCTAAAGCATAGGGATAACTGGCCGCATTCATGCTAATTACCACCTTCTTGACCTGAAGGCGCAGTGTCTAGGGCGGGTAATGCGGGTGCGGGAACGGACGAATCTACGATACGATTCACGGCAAGCGACATATTCAAGAACATCTGTTTTCGGCAGGTTGCCATCACACTTTTCAGCAGCACATAGGGCACCGCCTTGTCCCCCATAATAATGACTGCAAGTCCGTTCTTTTCTTGGAAAGGCGTTAGTTCGCCTAACTTTTCTTTGTGCTCAATTAGCTTAAGCTCTAAGGGTTCAATTATGTCTTCAGGGCCTTTTAATACATCTTTAACGTCTGCAATTTTTTCTTTACCGACCCATATTTCATCGGCGTTAACCATCACCATTAACTCTTCGTGAGGTACCTGCCCTTTTGTGGAGTCAGGTAAATGAACGAACTTAGCGTTTTCGATCTTTTGCGCTTCGCCTGAATTTAACAGTAAAAAGAAAACAAGAATGGTGAATATATCCATGAGCGCAACCAGACTCAGCTTGGGTGAGCCGGCTTTCTTTTCTCTGGAATAAAAGACAGTAGAACTAATCATTGTATGCGTGATTTCACCACAGTTCGCGAATCGTCTAAGGCGATTTCGGGAAACAATTCAATTTCGACCACACTGGCGGCAACAACAGTACGATAGGACTTAAGCGTATCCATAGTGGCAACAATATATTGATAATCAATATCTAGCTCGGAGCGTAATAAAACGTCCGTTTTTTCGCTCACTTGCCGCTTTATTACCTGGAGAATAAAAGAGAGCTTTCTGTGGTCGTATACTTTTCCTTCTTCGGTCTCTAACGCGGGTATTTCTTGTATAAGCGTGTTTTCCGGGTAATACACGCGATATCCTGTTTGTAAAATCTCCACCTCCAACTTCGACTGAGGATCATCGGTCGAGACAGCGCCCCCTGTAAGTTCAGGCAATTTGATTTCCAAAACAGTCGTCTGTGTAAACGTCATACTTAATAAAAGTACTGGCACCAGCACAATCATCAAGTTCATAAACGACGTTACATCGATATCAGCGGCTTCTTCGGACTTTTGCTTAAATTTAAAATTCATCGAAAATAACGATCTCGGGAAAGGTTACTTTGAACTATCTGCGTCGTCGTTATTTTCTTCAGACGCTTCTACATTTGGATCAGTGCCTGATTCCGTTTCCGCCGTCTCGTCTTCTTCAGTAACCACTTGCTCCACCGGTTCTGGTTCGGCGGGTTGCACCTGACTAAATGCGCTAGCAGCACCCGGACGCGGCAAGCCAGCTTCAATTAGCCGATGAATCGTCATAATGTTAAGGAATTTAACTGCAGCCATTTCAATACTTGTAATGATTTTTCCGGTTTTACTTTGCAATGTTGCATGTAAAACAAGCAGTGGGATTGCAGAGATTAGACCGAATGCGGTGGTATTCATCGCAACAGAGATAGATAGAGATAGTAATTCTGATTTTTCTGCAGGGTCCGCGTTCGCAACCGCCGTAAACGCACCGATTAGCCCGATAATAGTACCGAGCAACCCAAGCAGCGTGGCTACGTTAGCCAACACCGCTAGATAGCCCGTACGCTCCTCAATGCGCGGCATCGTCTCTAACATACCTTCGCTCATGGAGTTTTCGATATCGGCCCGTTGCTTGGATACTTTCATCATATCAAGCCCACATCCGATAATACGGGTAACGGGCACGCTCACTTCACGCGTATAAAGCTGCATCTTATCTAGATCAGTGGTCCGCAGTAGCGGTAAAAAATCTTCAAACGCTTTGGCATTACGGTGACGCTCTCTGGTGAGGTACACCCAACGCTCAACCGCGATCGCTAGGCCGACGGCAAGCACCAGCGCGATGGGATAAATAAATAAACCACCATCTTGAAAGAAACGAGTAATCGTACTGTAAATATCAACCATGACCTGTTCTCTTTAAATCATTTTTGTTCATTAAATTCTACAAACGTTCAAATGTACCAGTGCACAAACAAGCTAACTCCTGCTATTCAGGCGCAGGTACATTCTCCATATTCAACTCGTTATATATCGACATGGAACGTACCATAATGTCTCTGTCGATCAAATCTAACGTTCTGTCGTTTTTTTGTTCTAAATTCCAATGTAAATTATCTGGCGTGCCCGTCCCCTTCCAAGGGATAAAATAGCTGACTGTAGGCTGCTCTTTATCTCCAACCAAGGTTGACTCTAAAAACAGCGTCGGTTCCTCAGATGTATCCGTCGCTCTATTGTCAGTTTTTGGATTAACGTTATCTTCACCGAACGCAGCAGGGCATATTACACAAAAGACAAGGAAAAATCGTATCGCCATAATATTAATTTACGGAAATTGAGCTGTCCGCCCCCTTTTGCTGGATTAAACTGGGCGCCACGCCGGTACGCTTTTGAATCTCGCGCAGCCAGAGTGAGACCTGTGTATTTTCATCCTCGGTTAAAAACACATACGCTTCCATATGCTTTTGTGCGCGTAACGGATGATTAAGATAAATATCGTAAAGTATGCCTAGGTTTAAATGCGCCTCTGGAAAATCAGGCCAAACCGACAACGCGTTTGCGTAAGTATTTTGAGCGTCAATAAAGTTACCCAATTGACGCTGTGTTTTAGCTAACTTGAGGTAAGCATTAATATTTTTTACGTTGACCGAAATTGCTTTTTTGAAGTGCTCAACTGCAAGGGCTTTGTCTTGTGACTTTAACGCGATATCCCCGCGCATAACCCAGGGACCAGACAAGCCCGGCGCAATGACAGACACTTCTTCAAACAATTGAGCAGACAGCTCTAACTCGTTACTTTTTAGTGCCCGTCGCGCCTCTATAAACTTTGTTACGGCTTCTTTCTTTATTCTCCCCTCCAATGCTAGATAAGGGTTTTCCTTATGTTCATAGGGCAAAAATGCTGACGTTTTTTCATCGAATTTTTGTTGAGGTAAGTACTGCCCTGTATCCATTAGTTCCGGCGCAACAACAACATCGCCGCCCTTTTTGATACCAGCACTTCCACAGGCCATAACAAAGACTAACAGCAAAACATAAAAACTGGTTTGAAAGATATACATCATATTCATTACCTTATCTCTTCACCATAGGTCGCACTAACTTCTTGTTTGTTGTAGCGATCGGGATAAAGTTTACTTAACGCACCAAAGCTTTGAGCAATCCATGAATCAAAATGGCCTTCCCACGCCTTGTCTATATTTGCTTGATGCACGTCGACGGCAAGCTGGTCGAATGGGCTCGCTTGCTCTTCTATTATTTCATTATAAATATGGACATCGCCGGCACTTAAGCCTGAAGGCTTGGGCGCACGACGTAGATCCGTCGCAAAATTCTCATATAACGAACCAATTTTATAACTCGACATTGTGACAAATTCGAGAATGCCGTAGTCAGCCGCTTTTTGGTAACGATCAGATGCATCCTCAAAGAAGCCTTTTTTCTTGGGCAAGCTACGTTGCAACGGCTGACGTAGTTTTTTCTTGCGAAACTCTGAAGCAAAATAGTCGCCGTATTTTGCATTTGACCACGCCGCCAACCAACGACTGCGCTCCGTTCTTTGATCACCAGCTTTTGCATCACCCGCGATAATACGACGTAACCAATAGAGTTGTTTTCCAATGTCATCTAATGTTTCGTAATTAGTCGCCAAATGGTATCGGGCTTCCATTCGAGTATCGAAAGGCTGCTCGTAATCGTAGGCATAGCGTTTGAAGTATTTAATGGCTAAATCATAATCCATCGCCTTTTCATACATACTTGCGGCAAGAAACAAGCCTTCACGTTTTATCTCTGGGTCTGGGTCGTTTTTATACAGTGTCAAATAAGCTTTCGCGGCTTTACTCCAGTCAACATTCTTTTGGTAAGCCAACGCCAGCTTACGAGGAAATTCAACGGCTAGTTCATGATTGGGGTAAAGTCTCGACAGCTCGCTAAGCTCAACGATCGCTTTGGACCATTCACTCACGCCTAGCAACAGCGTCGCGGCATCGTATTGAGCGGTAATACGAATAGGAGAATCCGGTGTTAATGTCTTTAATTTTAACAATTCTAAAGCTGCAGCTAACTTACCCTGCCCCTGCTCGATAACTTCTGCATTTTTAAAGACCGTCGCGGCTATTCGCTCAGATATTTTGACGTATTCATCGGAATCAGCAGCCACGAGCCCGCGCTGACTTACATAGCTATTTTCAGCTTCGACATAGCGCTCAAGTTTAAAGAATGAGTGAGCTGAAATGCCGTAGGCGGTTTTTAATAACGTTTTATCTAAGTTTTCCTTGGCGATAAGGTCCTGGGCAACGCTGATCGCACGCTCATATTGATTTAAACCAAAGAGGTACTCAGCAGCGTTAGTCAGCACTGTAGGCGAACGATCGTCTGAATCGAACTTCTTAGAAAACCGGAGCATGCTATCAACAGCAATCCCGCGAAACTCTTTGACACGTTTTTTCTTTTTCCCACCGAAAGATTCAATATGGTTTTGATACGAAATAATGGCTGCATAGCCGGAGTCCGCAGCGTTGTCCTTGGCGCTTGAACCAACCGGATGATAGGCAACAAGTTCGTAATCTTCCGCAGCTAAGAGGTATTGCTTCGCTTGAAAGTGCGCTTCTGCTTTTAAGAAGCGCATTTCATCGACACGTGCATCTTGAGGGAAGGTTTGAATATATTCGCCATAAAAACCTGCTGAACGGGTAAACGCAATACTCGCGTCTTTTTCGAGCATGTCGGTCTTGGCTGTGTCGAAATTGTCCTTATTCGCTTCTTTTTCCTTTTTAACTTCACCGAGGAAAAACTGGGCATCGGTATAGTTAAATCGCGCCAATTCTTCTAAGAATACGATAAGTTGAGAGGATATTTCTGCACGGATGCCATCTGAGTTACCGGGGTAGTTAGATGTTATGCCGTATGATCGTACATAACGTTCTTTTTCAGCCAACGCCTGGCGGGGGAATTTCCCCTTGGTATACGCATTGATGAGCTTTTCATGCAGTGTTGGTGCTTTATCCGACTTAGGAAAGGCGCGCACAAAGTAGCGGAACGTTTTTGCGGACTGTTCATAGAGTTCTTTTTCTAAATAGTAATCACCAAGATGATCGTAAAGCATCCACGTGTAATCACGGCCAGAGATGCTTGCTATCTCCGGGATGGTTTCAGCACCGCCGATTTTATCCAGCGCCAAACTCATAGAATGGATTGAGTCTTCAACCAGAGGCTTCTCGGCTTTATTAAGCGAGGTGATGTCACGCCCGGGCACAAGGATTTTATTAAGGACGAAAGCGAAATTATTAACGCCTGATTCGAAAGCGAGCTGTTTGTAATGAACCCACCCCAACATATAGTGGGCATTTAGCAATAATCGCCCTTCGGATAGTCTTGTTACTGCAGAGTATGATGCTTTTGCCTGATCATATTCCTGCCAATTAAAATGAATATCCGCTTTACGAAAATGCGCCTCAGCGATATTTTTGTAAGTGGGGTGGCGTTTTACCAACTCGGTAAGCATTCGCATTGCTTCACGTTGCTGACCTTCGAGATCATACGCTTTTGCTAATTGGTAAAACACTTCCGCATTGTCTGGCGAATCAGGGTAACGCTCAAGAATATTTCGATATGCTTTGATCGCTTCGACGTATTCGCTTGTTTCTTCCTCTTCAAGCTGATCGTCGACCGCTTCCATCATGTAGACATCAGCGATACGGCGCTCAATTCGTTCTTTTAGTTTCTCGTCCTCAAATAGATCTATTAGCTCTTTGTATTCGTTCCTTACTTGTTCGTGCGTGAGTTTTTCAAATTCGATTTCTTTTTCTTGCTCTTCTTCGTATTTAAGCTGACCCAAGGTCTGGGTGTTATTAGACGAGCAGGAAACGAGGGCCGTTAGTAAAGCGGCCACACATATGGCGTCGGTAAACGTACGTATTTTTTCCTTGAGAATCACTGGGACGTCCCCTGCTCTTCTTTGATGACTTGTTGAGCGTCTCGAATTGTAGACAAGGTTGTGTCGTACAAACGTGCTTTGGCGAGACGTGATTGTGCCGAATAGTAATTCATACGTTCTTCATGTTTATCCAATTCTGTCTTTACCAAACTTCGCATTACAGGTTCTAATTTGACGATGCTTAGCTCGGTTTTCTGCAATAACATTTTAATTCTTCTATGTAATTTTGTTATTTCTGGTCGGTAGCTACTCGGCAAGGTGTATACATTCTCCAAAGAACTGAACATCTCCACTTTTTCATCAAAAAGCGCCAATTCCTCGCTTGTCGACTTCAATAACACATCAATTCGCGACTGGTCTTCTTTATCTAAGGTTAGATTAAGAAGGTTAAGCTCTGATTTTTGCTCACCAAAGCGATCCCTAAATTGTGCGCTTTCCCTCACTAATTCGTGACTTTTTTCATCAAATGCCTTCTTTGTCGCATTTTCCATGATGATCAAGTGTTCTCTCGCCTGCTGTAGCCAGTAGATCAGGTTTTCTCTTAGATAGTATAAGTCTGCTAGCTCTTTTAGCGTTTCGTTAAACGGATGGCCTGACATTAAATCGATCAAAAATGGCGTCAAATTCTTATAATCTACGCTGGGCGTCGCACTATGCCAGTCAGAATCATCGATAATGGCATCCATATTGGTAATAAACTCTTCAGGCACATCCTGCTTGTCAATAATTCGCCGAGCTTCATTCACCATACCGATGCCGGTTTTAAAGTCTTTAATCGCCAGTAAGTTTGCCTTCAAGGCTTTGCGTGGAGAACCTTCCTGCTCATAAAGATGCGCCAATAGCACCTTGGCTTCCTGGACTTCTGGACTGGCGATACTCCGTTTATTCAACAGTTTTAACGCCGCCGTCGCATCAGGAAAACGCTTAATTTTAATCGCGGCCCAAGCATAATTAAGCAAGGCGCGATTTGAGTACAGGCCAGTTGTTCGAATTTGCGTTAAGTACTTCCAGGCTTGGTCAAACCGCCCCTTTTGCATCGCGATTTGAGCAAGTGCGAGCTTTGCTCGATCGGAAAGCACCAAATACTCTTCATCTAAACCTTCGTAGGCTTTAACGAGTTCCAGGTTAGCTACAGCCGCAACCAACTTTCCCTGTTTCAGCTGACCAATGGCCGTGTTAAACAGCAGGTACGGATACTGCGGAGCGTCTACGAGGCTTTCATCGAGTTCTGTATCGCCCAAGTTACCTCTAGAAGCCGTTTTCACCAAGGTCGAGAGGTAGTAATAATCAAACACCAAGTCTTTCGGTATTTTGCCTTCAATAAAGCTTAGCGATTTTGCTGCATTCGTAATGTCTGACTTGTTGTAGTAAAAACGCGCCATAAAATACCAAGCACGATTACGTACTAGAGGGGGCGCCTTTTTTTCCAACAAGGTTTCAAATAGCACCTTGGCATCATCCGCCATACCGTAAGAAAGCAGCATTCCACCTTTAAGCAGTTCACCTCCGTCACTCAGGGCTATCTTGTTTGCTCTGGCAACCGCATAAGCGTCTTCAACCAAGGCCTGGAAATAACGTTTTTGATAAAACTCGTAATAAACGAGACCGTATTCAAGCTCTTTTTTAGAGCTTACATGGGAGTCGATTACTGAAGCCTGAGCATCCATAAACCATAAACAAAAGGTTGCTGTGAGCACTCGACCAGGTCTTAGCCAATAGCATCGACTCATCCTTACCAAACCTTCATTTCGAATGTAGGCTCTTGTGCAACCGTGTCGTCACTGATGGCTATTTCTAAATATTGGCTACCGGGGCCTTTCTTAAGCCTAAGCTCTGTTGCGCGTTTATATGCGCGACCACCTGGGCCTATCCCAGTAAAAAAGGCAATAACATCGTGTTTGCCTTCGGATAGATTCGTTATGTACAACTTATGAACACCACCACGAAGGAGCGCTTGGCGCTGTTTCGCTGAATAGATATGCGTGGAGACAAATCGACCGTCAATCTTTAGCTTGATGCTTTCGATATCGAAAAACTGCCCGGATGTCGCGGATACGAAGAATGACACCTTGGTACTTGATGGAAATAAGAGCTTTTCTTCCATCAGACGCAAATCTTTGTTGAGCACGATCACTTCGCTTTTCAGAAGCTGTATATCCCGAGAGATCTTTTGAACTTCGTTTAGCGCACTTCGGGCACTCTTTTCTTCAGCCGACCCACCAAAATCAATACTTGGGTCCTCAACAGATTCGGCCCATTCAGGGTCGACACTCAACTCTTCTGCGGTCAAGGCTAAAGACGCAAAAAGGAGCATCAGACACATTGTTATTCGATTCAGTAGTATATGCATGAAGTTTGTGCCTAAACTCATTGAAATTATTACAAAAATATACAACAAAAACCCGATAATAGTTAGCCTGGGATTGTAAAAAATACCTTATTTCCTCTTGGTAAATCATTACCAAATGCGTAAACCGGCGAATAGGTCACACTACGGTCGTCGACACTATCGACTCGATCGTTTAAAAGAAATCACAGGACTACAAGCGTATTCGCCTAACGTTTTATTTTTCTAGGCGTATCGGTTTACAAAAACGAGAGCTGCACACATCGCTGAGGGACGAAATATTCAGTACAATGAAACGCATAACAACATTGATTGCGGATATCATATGCCTAACTTCCACCCACGTATTTTTGGCCTATCAGGTAGTAACACCTCACACCCTAAAACCCGGAATAAACGCATTAATTTTTTGGGTGGCGCAGCAATATCCTGCCTTTTTTCCACATCCGTTTTTGCTGAAACGGCTAAACCTGGCATCAGAGTCATTGAACCAGATAAAAAGACTGCGTCCGCAAACCCCGCTGCGCTTGATACTGAGCACTTTGAGATTGGCTTTAACCTAGGCTTACTCTCTGTTGAGGATTTTAATACCAATACAATGAAGCGAGTTTCACTTAAATATTATTTTAGTGAACGAGTGTTTGTGGAAGGAGCTTATGGTGCATCCGAAACAGAGAGATCTGGCGTTGAAGAGAGCGACGGTTTGAACTTTGTTGCAGATCGAGATTTTAAGTATTTAAGTATTTCCGGTGGCTACCAAGCCCTTAAGGGGCGGGCCTTCTGGGGCAAAAGACGAAAGTACAACTCTAGCTTATATCTAATCGGCGGCTTGGAAAATGTGGATTTTGCCGGCGACACTGAGACGGGGCTCGTTTTAGGGGTTAGCTACAAAACCACACTAACGGATTGGTTTTCAATTAACCTAGACTTTAAAGACCATATCGTGAATAGGAACATCGAAAACATCGTCGATAGTGACAAAATTACACACAACACCGAGATATCTATAGGCTTCAACACCTTTTTCTAACGAATCAAAAAAGGGGGCACGTTTCCGAGCCCCCTTTTTAAACGCCCTGCATGGGAGTCTAAAACAAATACCCTAGCCCAACACTAAACTGGTTGTTATGAACAGTTTTTTCCTCGTCACCGATAATCAATGACGTCTGGTAGATATAGTCCCGATAATCTAATCGAAGTACATATTTACGACTAAATTCTATCTGATAACCCACACCAATGGTGTAGGTAAAGTTTTCCTCGCCTCCGAAATCGGTATAACCAATCCCACCAACTGTATAAAGCGCCGATAGATGTGCACTGTCACCAGCGCCAAAAAACTCCCCTTGAAAGAGGTTGTAACCCAGTAAAAGATCGTAATGAGAAAAGGAGCGGTCAAACGCGAAAACATTAGAGCTGTCTGCTTCTTCAAAGGAAGACTTAGAAACATCAGCCTGAACATAGTTATATTGAAGGAAAAAATCTTCCGAGGCTTTAAAGGTGACATTCGCGCCAATCACGTATTCAGCAGGAAAATCCTCCAGGTTGATCACGCCAGCTACCAGGCTCACATCAAAAAGCTCTGAGTTCACATTCAGCTCACTAGCATTTGCAGCCATCGGAACAGTCGCCACGAAAGCAGCAACGCCCAGAGCCTTAGCGTGTAACGGTTTTAGAAAAAGGTGTTGAAGCCAATTCGCCACGCTTCTAGGTCCTCCGAATCTGAACTAGTGGATACCGAATACCAGCGGTACTCGCCCTTAATAACGAAATTTCGACCAAGATAGAAGCTTGCGCCAAGGCCATAGCTATCAAAATCAGCATCATTTACTGTAAATTCAACCTGAGTAGGCTGTGAACCAACTGAGATTCGGCCGGTCCCTACAGACAAGAATGGCGATAATTTCCAATGCGCTGCAGGCTCGATACTGATATTCGCGGCATAATAATCTCCGCTCGCATCTGTACCGAACACCCTTCCGAGCTCTGCGTCCGCTCCGAGCCAACTCAAAAAACGGTAGCCTCCAGTGACGCTGAACACTTCATAGCCATCAAAATCCCCACCCCGGAACTGACCAGTAGATAGACCCGTTACCCAGCTGTTTTTGATGTAATCGCCGTATCCAACAGATGGTAGGTCCGCAGGTTCGCCGGTACTTTGTATTGTGCGGGATATCTGTGCGGCTGTCGTCCATCCAACTTTTCCATTTTCGGCGCGTATTTCATACCAGTCAGGACGACGAGTTAGCACCTCGATCTTCTCTCCCTGCTCGATGGTATAGAACACCGGATAACCGCGCCCAGGTCCTGAATGCACATCCGCGTAAGCGTCAATTACCTCAAGAATGGTTGTTTTCTTTCGGTCGTCTTGGCTTGATTGACCTTCAGGCGTTACAGCCTCTTCCGCATACGCCCCAGCTGTACTCATAAAGCATACAACTGCAAGCCATATAGTTTTTTTTAACATCGTCGAAACACCGTCGTTATTGTTTTCACGTGTTCAAATTTCGTGTTTTATGAAGCCTTTGGAACATTATATGGCAGACACCTCATAATGGTCCCGTTATTTATGCGTTCTTGTGACGCATTCCCCTATCTGATCATTGGCGATTATTCCCGCACTTCGTCGGCAAAGTCTTCTTGCATAAGCACTGTGATTTTAAGCGCTATCTGCTAATATTCGAGCTAATATCAACGTAGGAATACCTTCGCTTCATATGCGCAAATTTTCGTTCATCTTTACATCTATTTCACTAGCTCTTCTCTCTGCTTCAAGCCAAGCGAGCTTTATTCAATACTTTAAAGACGAGCATGGGGACACCAAGTGGCAGTATGTTGCTAATTTCTCCAGTTCGGTATTGATCGTCGCGCTTAGCGTAGCAATTGTTACCCTATTTTTCAGCCATCGCAAACAAGTCAAAGCAAATCGCGCCTTAAAAGAAATTCGAGATGCGCTAGAACAGCGTGTACTTGAGCGCACTGCCAACCTCGATGAATCGAATCAATTACTGAGGGAATCCAATACGGCCCTTGAAGGGGAAATTGAGCAGCACAAAAATACATCGATCTTGCTCCAAGCCTCGGAGGCATACATCAAAAACATATTGCAATCCATGCCGTCAATGTTAATTGGATTGGATAGCGAGCTAAAAATCACACAGTGGAATCGATGCGCAGAAGAAGTTACCGGCATCGATCACGAGAAAGCGCGCGGTGCGAATTTATGGGAGATTTATCCGACGATCACCATATCACCTCAACAGGTAAAAGATGTTCTTGTTAGCGGCCTATCCTCCACAATAAAACACAGCCAGCGTGGTCAATACTATTTTGATATCCGCATATTTCCTTTAAAGGGGCAGCTCGATAACGGTGTGGTTGTGCTTGTTGAAAATGTAACGCAACGAACACTCGCGGAAAACATGCTGATTCAACGCGACAAAATGTCATCCATGGGAGAACTAGCATCGACCATGGCTCACGATATCGCATCACCACTACAAGCGATTTCAGACGATCTTTCTACAATTCAAGAATCAATCTCGACATACGAATCGAATACCAAAAAAGATAAAATCGACGCGTTATTAAGTGATGCTTCGGAACGTGGTTCACAAGTGTCCAGCGTTATTAATAATCTTCTAGAATTTGCGCGCAGCCACGGTGATAAAAAACGCGTCGCATCGATGCCTGAAATACTCGAACACTCTGTTAGCCTTGCAGAAACCACGCTATCTGACCCGTCGGGCTTGCGGTTTCAGGATATCTCTGTGGAGCGCAACATTGAGAAAGATCTACCGCCGATCCCCTGTTACATCGCGGAAATGCAACAGGTATTCCTGAGTCTCTTTAGACATTGCGCTCACGCCTTGGCAAAAGTTGATAAGTCAGACTTCCAACCACATATTAAAGTCGAAATTAGTGAATGCTACGATGCCATGTGGATTAAGGTTGCTCACAACGGAGTCGGATTAACCGGAGAAGAGCAACAGGATATATTCGAACCATTTGTGAGTACTTGGCCCCATAAAAACGAACCCTCAGAAGGCGAAAACAGGCTTTCATTTACACATTTTATTATTACAGATCATCACCAAGGCCAGCTTGCTATTACTTCAGATGTAAATGTTGGAACAACCTTCCACATCCAATTACAGTTAAACTAATTTGGAGATACACCATGAAGTACAAAGGGAGTTGTCACTGCCAGAAAATTAAATTCGAAATAGAAGCGCCTGAAAATTTAGAGGCCGACTACTGCAATTGTTCTATATGTAAAAAATCCGGTTTTCTGCACCTCATTCGCCCACTAAGTAAATTCACCATCACCGAGGGAAAGGAACACCTAAGCTGTTACACGTTTAACACTGGTGTCGCGCAACATACCTTCTGTAAACATTGCGGAGTAAAACCTTTTTACACACCAAGATCTAACCCAGACGGAATTGATATAAATGTAAATTGCTTAGATACAGAAGCTAAAGCAGTGTCCATAACAAAATTTGATGGGCAGAACTGGGAGTTACATGCACATAAAATCACGCATAAGAGCACCGACAAATAGCGTACTCCCAAGATGATGACTTGCCCCCAAATACTGAATTAGATAGTTTCCCTTAAAAAACCTTCACCACTAAGAAGCTTCTCCTATATTAGTGCCCATATCTTTGCTCCCAGGTATCCGCACTACCATAAAAATCAAAAAAAACAAGACTATACGATTGCATAAAAATATTTCTCAGAAGTACAACCTCTAACATCACAGCCGACCCACCACTTCATTATGCCTCGGGTAAGGAGACGGGTATCGTCCCATTAACAGGCTTAGAGATACGCTCCCCTTTTTATATTCATCCGTAGTGATTTCAGCAAGGTCGGAGAGCTTAGATTGCGCATATCTCCGAAGCTTTAAATTACTCGTATTTTGAGCAACAAACTCAAGAGCGCTCTCATACCTAACGCCTCCCCTTTTAGAGAGCAGCTTAGAAATCCAAGCATATGAATCGATAGCAACAGGGTCTTCAGTTTTGTTAAAGTTCGTCAGAAGCACCTCCGCCGCAACGTCAAGTAATTCAATATTATCAACACCCTCATTATAGAGTTTTTCCGCAACGGTTTTTATGGAAGCGGGCCTGTTACTCATGAGCATCGCAAGATGTAGGCCATGATCACTAAGTAATCCGGTGTTTCCTGTCTGACGACGGTATGGCATATGCTCTTCAAATGCCAACGAATCTATGACTGTGCTCTGAAACATCCAGCCCTTTTTTTTATTAAACCCAAAAACAACACGACCTTGACCGCGATAGTAAAAAGTAAGACGTAAAAACTTAAGATGGATCAAAAAACCATCAGAAACACGGGTTAGACCGCTAACGACATGTTGAGGAGGACCTGCCAACGCAAACATTTTCTCAATATTGTCGCCCTTCTTTAATTGTGTGAGTTTTGATTTAATAGGGATCGAATCAACATCCAAACTGAGCGCATCATTAATATATCCTGATCGAATCGCCTCAAAATCAATGCCACCAGAAAGATACTGCTCAACTTTATGCTTTTGCGATTTTTTCAAGTAAGATCTACTGGCTGCTCGCACTTTTTTAAAGTTCGCTCCGCTATCCTTTAACTGTGCATTCACTTTTCTAAGAGCATCAGCATATCGATAACTCGAGCTTCGCGATAAAATCTTTGCTATCCAAACTTTATTTTCTTCTGGGTATTCTTTATCCGCACCGTACTCAGTCAACACATCAACCAGCAATTCTAAAGTTTTTTCATCTCGCTCTTCGGCATGATCATAGATGTCTTTAAATATTGGATACAGCTGATTTACCGATTGAGACGTTGTTATCACATACTTATAAGCCCATTGCTTGCTTTCGCCAGCATGCAAATCCACACCAATCGAGCACAACAAAAACATTAACCCAGATACAATTACAAACTTTTTCAACAATAAGACTCCCAAAAAATATTCTTGCTTATCCAAACTCCCCGCAAAGGAATACGGGGAGTCGCAGTAATTTCACTAGGTTATATACCGCTTTCCGCTTTCAATACCTGCTTAATCGTATCGCTTTTTTCATTCCATTTTGGAAGATATTTTTCCT
The DNA here is from genome assembly GCA_045430345.1 of Agarilytica sp. Lineage (GTDB taxonomy): Bacteria > Pseudomonadota > Gammaproteobacteria > Pseudomonadales > Cellvibrionaceae > Agarilytica. The sequence continues at coordinate 882,271 of JAILXT010000001.1, forward strand.
TCAGCTTTTTAACGCTTTCTTTGTTTTTACTTGCCCAAACTCGGCCCTGCTCATTTATTTTTACTTCTTTTGTTTCCTTAACCCACTGATCAATATCGCCTTTAGGAACCTGGCCATTCATTGGCCTAAAACTAAAGCGTGCTTTCCAAACACCCATTCGCGGCTGAACATTTACATAGTACGTTTTATTTGGAAGAAGTTCTGCTTGTAAAAAATCAGCACTTTCCCCGACGACCATAAACATATGGCTTCCTGGATCAGACTGATAACAGACTCGGGTATTTGCTGATACCGTACCAATATATTCATCGCCATCGTAAATAGTGGACTGTATTGCGCCCCCAAAACTTGTAGGCCTCATGAAATGTATTAACGCTTTTCCTTCTTCTGGAGCAATTGTTTGCTGCTCAGGAGGTATTACTGTCATATGATTACTTGCACATGCCCCAAGAAGCACAGAAACACTCGCTATAAATATTAACCCCAATTTTCGTAACATTTTTATATCCTTTATCGATTTATTTTTAACTAACTCTTAACGTTCCTATAAAGCGCAGCCGAAACACCGTGAACCAACGGAACATGGTGGTAATGAAACGCTTTTGTTAAATGGACTAAACCTTCGACAAATTTGGCAGCTGGTTCGTATAACGCTGCAATTATTTGATTGATCTCCTATCCTTAGAGCCCGCCTTTAGCGGAATTGACTGAAGAACACCCAAAGAGACGAGGGAAATTTCCCGCACAATAATGAACCAAGTTTCAACCCGTGTCTAGATACCCAATTACTAACCCCATTCATTACATCTAGAAACGATAACGTTGGAATCAATATTAAAACGAGAATTGGCACATAGGAATATAACGCTGAGATTGAATGCAAGTGGGAACAGAAAAAACGCGATAAATTACCGCCCACAACACCAACTATTAGTAAACGCTAAGCTATTGATTTTTGGGGGAATTTGGGGTGAACGACGGGGATTGAACCCGCGACCACCGGAATCACAATCCGGGGCTCTACCAACTGAGCTACGTTCACCATTGAGACTAGAACCGCCTGTAGAAAGGCTAATGGGATTCTAGATTATAAACTAAGGCATGGCACGCCCGGCAGGATTCGAACCTGCGACCCACGGCTTAGAAGGCCGTTGCTCTATCCGACTGAGCTACGAGCGCTCTAATAGCCCTACATTTACAGAAAGGCTCGAAATGGTCGGAGTGGAGGGATTCGAACCCCCGACATCCTGCTCCCAAAGCAGGCGCGCTACCAGGCTGCGCTACACTCCGTTCAATGGCTCTTACACTCTATTCCGTAGATCTTACTAGTTTTTAGCAGTCTCTCAAGCTAGAGTAGCCATGTTTCGAGAGGCCAGCATCATACCGGCGCACATAGCGGGCGTCAACGTCAATTTGAAACAATTTATTCGTATGATTTTCAGCGTATCAGATTGATTTTATTGATTTATTTGGTAGATATCGAAAGCTATGGGAAAATATCCCATTACGCTGTTTTGATCACTCAAATCGGACACTAACACCACACAAAGACTTCACGACATAGGATTCAACGAATGAGCGCACTAGTTCTCGATGGCAAAGCTTTGGCCAAAAAGACGGAAACCGAACTCAACCAGCGAGTAGCGGCGTTAAAAGAAAAAACGGGCAGCACGCCGATCCTTGCCACCATCCTCGTTGGTGACGACCCCGCATCAGCGACTTATGTGAAAATGAAGGGTAACGCATGTACCCGTGTCGGCATGGAGTCCCTCAAAATCGAATTGCCTTCCAGCACAACGACGGAAGCATTATTCAATAAGATTCAAGAACTTAACAATAATGACGATGTACACGGCATCTTGTTACAGCATCCCGTTCCTGAACAAATAGACGAGCGCGTGTGTTTTGACGAAATCGCGCTAAGTAAAGATGTCGACGGCGTAACATGCCTCGGGTTTGGACGTATGGCTATGGGCGAAGACGCATACGGCTGTGCGACTCCCAAAGGCATCATGCGCTTGCTAGAAGCCTATGATATTCCCCTTTCAGGCAAACACGCGGTTGTTGTCGGTAGAAGCCCTATTCTTGGTAAACCAATGGCGGCAATGCTACTCAACGCTAACGCTACCGTTACCATTTGCCACTCGCGCACTAAAAACCTCGCTGACCACATTAAGCAAGCCGATATCGTTGTCGGTGCCGTAGGCAAACCAGAGTTTATCAAAGCCGAATGGATTAAAGATGACGCGGTTGTTGTGGATGCGGGCTACCATCCAGGTGGCGTCGGCGATATCGAGTTGGCCCCGCTTTACGAACGGGTCGCTGCAATTACGCCCGTGCCCGGAGGTGTTGGCCCGATGACGATTAACACACTGATATACCAAACCGTCGACTCGGGCGAAACTAAACTTACCCGCACATAACCCTAATTTTTTTATGTCCACCCGTATCGACAAGTTTATCAGTAACAATACTGATCATAGTCGTAGCGACGTTCGCAGGCTGATAAAAGCGAAGCGCGTTGAGCTAAATGGCGAACTTGTCGACGGCGTAGATGTACGCACAAAAACGAGTAAAGACATCGTTATGTTGGACGGTGTTCGGGTCGAGCCGATTGGTGATGTATATCTCGTTCTCAACAAACCCCAAGGATATGTCTGTGCCAATGAAGATGGACAACACCCCACCGTCATAGATCTAATCAAACAATCAGCTAACTTTGCCGGAGCAAAGCTTAAGCCGCTTCCATTTAAAGACCTACAGATAGCGGGCCGATTGGATCTAGACACTACCGGCATGGTGTTAATCACCAATGATGGAAAATGGAACCACAACATTACCTCGCCATCCGTCGACTGTAAAAAAGTATATCGCGTATCGCTGGACGAACCACTGTCACCCGCAGCCCCAGCGCAATTTGCAAAAGGCGTACAGCTTGAAGGCGAGAAAAAGATGACCCGCCCCGCATTTCTGGAAGTTATCTCACCTAAAAAAGTACGGGTTTCTCTTAGTGAAGGAAAATACCACCAAGTTAAACGCATGTTCGCCGCCACGGGAAACCATGTGACCCAACTACATCGGGAGTCTATCGCAGGCTTAACGCTAGATAGCTCACTAGATCAAGGGCAATTCCGTTATTTAAGCGATGAAGAACTAACACTGATTAAAAAGAATACCCGTGGTACAAAAATCAATGACTAATACAGATGTTTTTTCTTCGCTCGCTTTAAGCGCTTCGCACTATATCAACGATCATAACTCACAAAGTGTACTGATCATCGCCGACGAAAACATTGACGCCAACCTTATTCGTTCTGTCGACTTTGGCACGAGCACGACCATCCTTAGCAACCGCTTCGACATCACAGAAATTCCGTGCACAAATACATTAAACATACTTTTTTCTGATTTCGGTTTTGACGCGCTCGGCACGCAATTTGACGTGTGTATTTACCGCGTTTCAAAAGAACGCCCCGTCTGTCATCACATTTTCAACCAATGCCTCTCCTTGTTAAATAAAAATGGCAGTTTGATCGTTGGCGGAAAAAAGAACGAGGGCATAAAAAATTACCACCAGAAACTGACAAAAGAACTCGGTTTCGAAGGGCAATTGAAAAAGAACGGAGATGACTACACCGCAGTACTCACTGCGCCCAAAGAAAGAAACCCTTACCCCCTTCTGAATGATAAAGACTACCAAAAACTGCGACGCATACAACCCAAAGAAGCCGCAGCGCCATTTTCCACCAAGCCTGGACTGTACGGATGGAATAAGGTCGACGAAGGCAGCCGCGTCCTAATTGATACACTATTAAACGACCCCGCCCTGGCTAAGATCACGCCAAAACACGTGCTTGATCTCGGTTGCGGCTATGGGTATCTGTCACTAAGTATATTAGACGCAGTGAATAACGGCAGTATCACAGGTATCGAAGCACTTATTGCCACTGACAATAACGCCGCCGCCGTTTTAGCGGCAGAAGAAAATATTGCGCAACACCCTACGTCTGCTTCACTCAACTACCGTGTCGTCGCGGACAATTGTGCCGCAAACATTTCCCCCCCCATTGATCTATTGATATGTAATCCGCCTTTTCACCAAGGCTTTAATAACAGCCGCGACTTAACCCAGTTATTCCTAGACGCAACCAAGCGTTTACTCGCAAAACAAGGATTAGCTTATTTTGTCGTAAACAGCTTCATACCAATCGACACATTGGCCGACAAAACATTTAAGTGCATAACGGTATTGGGAAACGACAGACAATTCAAGGTAGTTAGAGTCAGCCACCACGAACCATAACTGGAAATACGTCGTTATACCCGCTTGAATAATTAGCGAGCCACTAATTCGTATCGTAAACCGCCCACTTGTGCTGACAAATAAGCACATTTAAGACGCTCTAAATTACGTTTAAACAACCCAAGATCTCTGCCTGCCTTAAAACATACGCCAATAACATTTTCATAACGCGGGTGCCGGAAGTATGCGTGCGACACAAACCCAGACGATGATAACTGTTTCGGTTTAAGTGCTTGTCGCATTTGGTTCTCTGATTCAAAGTTGACCACCAAAATACCATCTGAACGTAAATTATCGGATAACACCGACAACCAAGCTGAATCCACTTCAACTGCCCGTACCGCTTCTCTTCGGGTAGAATTCCCCGCGGATTCAACACCATAAAACAGGTCATCAATAATAATATCTGCCTTAGTGCTGATGTTTGGGTTATGCCCTTGACTAGCAAGAAACACCCGTGCGTCGTTTTCGACTAAAGAGACATTTGTGTTATTTTCGATGAAATATCGCTTTGCGAGTTTTATATGAATTGGATCGAGGTCTACAGCGGTTATATTTTTAACCTGTGTAAAGGTGTTAAACATGTTGATGACCGCACCACCGCCCAGGCCCAACAGAATACAGTTCTCAAGATCCCACACGCGCCCATGAAACAACGCGGGTAAAAAGAGTAAATCCCACAAATGCCCCGCAAATGGGCGACGGGGATTCCATTGACTATGAAATACGCCATCCGTATAGAGTCGCACACTATTGCCAGCTTTTCGCACTTCATACGCATTGCCACTGCGTACCCCACGCCAGACTATTGCCACAACGGGGGCACCTCACATTGGAAGGTTGCACCAGATATTTGCTCCCGAATAAAGTTATTCAAAGCAGACCAATTACACTGTTGACTACGTAACTGAGCATGACCGCTATTCCTTAATGTTACATGCTGAACAGTGGTATGTTTTTTCGAGAAGTCCGACGCCCAAGCTGACGGGGTTACAGAGTCGTATTCCCCGGAAAAGATTAGCATAGGCTTATTAAAATTATTCAATTGCATACTTTGAACATCTAGGCCTTTTGAGAACGAAAATTTGTCACATAGGGTATTTTTAAACCCCAGATAAAAATACCGCTCATAGATTGGGAACGCCTTAAACGAAACATCTTTCTGAGTAATCTGTTGTGATTGGTTGTCTAGGCATTCAACCGTATAATATGTAAGAAAGCTGAAACTTTCGTCCAACACATTATTTACAAAGTATTCCAAAACACCCAAAAAACCAGCGTTAGCACTTCCGGTCTCCGCCACGAACGCTAGTCCCGAATAAAAATCACTATAGCGGTAAGGGGAGTATAAATTACTAAAACTTAGCTCCAATAACCTTTCTGGCGTCAATGTAAATGCAATTTTATGTTCATCATGCCAACGCTCTATCTCCACCTTCAAAGGTTTACTTCGCAAGACTTGTAGTACGTTTCGATATAACTCGTTGAAGCTGCCATTTACCCCTTCATCCTGAGCATCCCGCGCTTCTAAATATTGAGTATATAGTCTTTGATGAGTATTAAAACTGTCGTAATAGACCTCAACCCAATCAGATGCCATGCCTTTATTAAAGGGATAAAAAGAATCAAGAATAAGGGTTTTGACCACCTCGAACCGAGATGAGGCTAAAGCCAAGCGCGTACCGTAAGAAACGCCCCATAGGTGTGCTCGCTGATACCCAAGCGAGGTTACCATGCCATTAATATCTTCACTTTGGTTTCGTGTCGCAAATACATCATAAAGCTCTGCATCATCGAACATGGGAAACTGTCGTTTAAGTGCTTTTGTGTATATACCTAGACACTCAAGCAACATGTTGTTCATGCGCGACAATTCATCCTCAGTTTCAACCGCTTCGGCGAGAAGGGGCTCAGCGACAGCATGATAGTTGTCGCATGTTGCCGACGGGATACTTTCTCCCGTTCCTCTCGGGTCAAATAATAACAAGTCGTAATTTTGATCGTGTGCATCCAACCACTCAACCCAGAAAGTAATTTCGTCAGCGGAGGTCATATATCCCTGGCCCGGACCGCCTGGAATATAGACCATTAATTCTCGCTCAGTAGACGCAGCGCCAGCTCTGTACCGAGCGCCTTGTTTAATCAACGCTAAAGGGAGTTTAAACCCACCTTTTTCATGAGTACGGTAATAGAAGCATTTGACCTCAAAATCACCCGAGAAAAAATCACCACATTCCCTGTGTGTTAATCGAGGCAACGACGGGGAAGCAATAAAAGCGCGCTCTTGAAAAACCAGGTACGTCACAACCGACACTGATGCAGCCAGAAAAACGAACACCGACAAACCCGCTACGATTTTATGAGAATTTCGGAACAGCATCACTGATCAATGCCGTTTTGGTGGGGGTTTCGGCCACTTGAGCAACTCCGGAGCACCCAAGGTTTTAACGGTGGAGCGAAACCCCTCGCACAGGAAGTGCTCGCCCCTTAGGGGAAAGGTCTCAATATCGAAGGGTTCACCGTCTAATTCAAACACCAATCTAAATGCGTGAAGATACATTCGATCACTGGCACTACCACCGTATCGACGGTCACCTAAAATAGGTGACCCATTGGCCTTCATCGCAACACGAAGTTGATGCGTTTTCCCCGAGAGGGGCTTCAGTAATACAACACGTCGCCCGTGCTCAAGACCATATGAAAAAAATTGTGTCGTCGCCTGATTGTCTGTTGATTGTGAGAGCATCCATGAACCACGACGACCTTTCAACATCCCACCTTTTATAGTGCCTTGCTTCTTCTGTCCTTTTTTATCACACACGGCAAGATAAAACTTTTCAATTTCCCTCAGCCTAAATAGTTCTGAAAGCGCCTTCGTGGCTTGACGCCCTTTTGCGATCAACATCAAACCGGAGGTATCTTTATCTAGGCGATGAACGGGAAATAAGTGTTGATCGCCCAAGACTTTTCTTAAGTGAGAGATCAAACCATCCGTTCTTGTATGGGATAGAGCAGACTCGGCATCAGGCTCCTCACCCATGCCCCCATCAGCGTCCACTCTATCAATAAGTTCGTCGTGAACACCAATACCCGCGGCTTTGTTTATCGCGAGAAAACTGTCAGTTTCATGAACAACGACGAATAAAGGATCCATAGCTTTGCTCGTGAAACGCTAAATATTATCTAAAAAGTTTTTTAAGCTTATCGTCGACCTTATCACCAAGCTCATCTTTCTTTTCATCCAACGCGTCCTTTTCTTTCTCGAGCTTTTCTTTTAGCTCGTCCTTTTTAATATCTGCTTTGCTATCCAGCGCTTCTTTCTTTTGCTCTAAATCGTCTTTTAACGCTTGTTTTTTCTCATCGACCTTGGCTTTGATTTCTTCTTTCTTTTCATTAAGCTTTTCTTCTAGCTTTTCCTTCGTTATGTCTTTCAGTCTATCTTCCATCTGTTTTTTAATCTGTTTAAGCACTGGTTTTAAAATTGCTTTTCCTAGTTCTTCTGGCGTAAGACCATTATTCTTATCCCCAAGTCCACTTAGCTCGAAACTAGGCATTGAAAGGGTATAGCTCCCCCACTTTTCAGTAATAAGTTCCACGTCATTCTCAGCAAACTCGATGTGAGAAAGCGCTAATTTAATATCTTCCGCTTCACCTTCTTCTGTAGCTGAAGGTTGAGAATTAGCGGAGTCACCAGCGGGCATATTATCCAGTAAAGCTTGAATGTTCGTGCCGGTCCCTTTTTGTTCTGCTTTTATGCTAACACCCTTTATCACCATATCTTTGATAACGATTACGTCCGATTGAACCGAAGCCGGATCAATCTCAATGGCAATAGCATCCCATTTAAGCAAGTACGGGCTAGAAAAGCCCTCTGGGTTGCCGATAACAAAGTGATTTAGCTCGCCTCGCCCCTTTGTTAATTTGATGTCAACATCACGTAAGCCCACGTGTGTCTGTGTCACCTGGGGGCCGACGGTTTCAACAGCCTCTTTAACGAGTTGATTAATATTGCCAAATACATAAGCGATAAGCCCAACAACAATGGCAACTAAAAGAACGAATACGAAACCTAGAATTTTTACTGTTTTCACAGATGGACTCCTGCGGGTTTTATTACGTGAATTGAGCGCGTAACGCGCGTGGGTAGCCTTGAGCCAAGAAGTTTAGCGCGCTACACCAAGCGAACATTTACATGGGAAAAACGATTTTAATGGCACAAAGAGGCCTGCCCACGCTATTTTTTGTACCATACCATAGAGCCTCTTGTCATGGCTCCCTATTCCACGGCATACTTTAGCCAAGTATCCTTCATATTGCAGATGTATCCACATGTTTCGTAATTGTATCTCACCCCATATTCGTTTTACCCCTAAAAGTATTCTTTCAGCGTGCGCCATTACACTGTTATTTTGCGCTCCCTTAGCGTTAAGCCAAAAAAATCAGGCGACCATTAACACAACCAATCCTTACCCAAAAATCCTTGCGCTCAACTGGTTAAATGAACAATTCTTAATCAAACAACGTAACCGTATTGAAGCTGTCAGCCGGCGCCACTTCGGGAAATCATTAGAAATAGGGAAACGAAACATTCCCATACTCCAACGTATTGTTAACGAAGAACTGATTCCAAAAGAAGACAAAATGGAGCTCCAGGCCTTAGGTGTTTTACTCGGGGATGCATTTGTTGAATACGACAAAACCCTGGTATGGCAAGTATATGAAGACCTTGACGGAAAGTCCCACGCCGTATGTGTCAGCGATACCGAACACTGCCTTTTTCCTGTCACCATGCTTTCACGCAGGATAGAAGCCGGTGCCACGGTAAATGTTCAACGCATATATGAAAAAGGCTTAGATATCATAAAACCGGTATTACCCAAACGCGCCTATTTTTAAGTGATCAACTCGTAATTCAATACGCAAGGCCCTTCGCGATTTGATATCTTTTTATCGATTTTCAACAGCCATGAAATCACAACAGAAAATAGAATATTTTCATTAAACACTATGTAACTCTAGGGGGGAATATGTCTGAAAAACGCAACGGCAAAGTTAAATGGTTTAACGACAGTAAAGGCTTCGGGTTCATTAGCTCAGAAGACGGCACGGATCTATTTGTCCACTTCAGCAACATCGCAGGTAACGGGTTTAAAACCCTTAAAGAGGGCCAAGACGTTACCTATACAGAAGGAGAAGGCCGCAAGGGGCCTCAGGCAGAGAACGTAGAAGTCGTTTAATCTGAGGGCACTAATCTCCGATAATGAGCCCCACTACTCCGACAATCAACAACGCTTTCGTAATATCGCCTGACCGCAAATATAGTGGTGGGGACCTACGGCTAATAACGTCTTTCCAACCGTGTTAGCCGCCTTTCCTCCTGTATGCATATCTCTATACTCGTATCTCTACTAAGATATGAGGTGTAACACCCCATTTCAATATCTTTAGTGTTTTGAGGCTACTCGCATTCGCATTAATCCCAAAAAAATTCTCCTCGCGACCTTGGGCTGGGTATCCGTTGCACTAGGCGTTGCAGGAATATTTCTGCCCGTGTTACCCACCACCCCGTTCATATTACTAGCGAGTTGGTGCTTCGCCCGCTCATCCGACCGTTTCCATCAATGGCTCATACAACACCCTAAGCTCGGCCCCCTAATTTCGATGTGGCAATCCGGCCAGGGGATTCCTAAGCGCGCAAGAAACCGCGCGGTGTTTGCGATTGCCGCTGGCATGACGCTTTCTGCACTTATCGTTGGCAAACTATGGATAACGCTAATGCTTGCGGTTATCGGAAGCAGCGTCAGCTTCTATTTATTCCGATTGCCGCTCGCGTCTGAGGATACGCCGTCGTCCGAGCAATAGCCCGGCTCCGTATCAATATCACGCGCGATAAGTCACGACCTAATGACTAGGACGATGTAGCAAACACGTCTATACTCGCGGCCCTCATTACTCCTTCGATAGCCCCTACTATGTCCGATAGCGCCTTTTCTCAGCTCAAATTACCTGAAGCTCAATTAAAAAACCTTACGGATCTGGGCTACCACTCAATGACCCCCATTCAAGCGCAATCGCTACCGCTCGCGCTCGCTGGTGACGACCTTATTGCACAAGCCAAAACAGGCAGTGGTAAAACGGCCGCATTTGCGATTCCGGCGTTGATGAAGCTTAATCAGCGTTACTTTGGGGCCCAAACGTTGGTGTTATGCCCCACGCGAGAACTCGCGACACAAGTCGCTGACGAATTTCGACGCCTAGCCCGCTATCAGAACAATATCAAAGTGGTGGTGCTCTGTGGCGGCCAGTCGATAGGCCCACAAATCGGTTCGCTAGAACACGGCGCGCACATCGTTGTTGGCACACCAGGCCGCATTAAAGATCACCTACGTAAAAATACGCTTTCGCTTGATCAGATCTCGACCCTCGTGTTGGATGAAGCCGACCGCATGTTAGATATGGGCTTTATTGAGGACATTGAGTCGATCATTGCTCAGACGCCGTCATCACGTCAGACACTGCTGTTTTCCGCGACATACCCCACGAACATACAAACACTGAGTGACCAGTTTCAGCGCGACCCTAAAGTCGTCAAAGTGGAATCCGTCCATACAAACAGTAAAATCACCCAGAGTTTCTATATATGTGATTCTCAAAAAGGTAAGAAAGAGGCGCTCGCTAGAGTCTTGTCCTCCCATTTACCCGAATATGCGGTGGTGTTCTGTAATACGAAGCAAATGACACAAGACTTGAGCGATTACCTTGGTCAACGCGGCACCAGCACCTCCGCTCTTCACGGGGATCTAGAGCAGAAGGATCGTGACAAGATCTTGATTCAATTTAAGCAGCAAAGTTGTCGCGTGCTAGTAGCAACCGATGTTGCGGCAAGAGGCTTAGATATCGACGACTTACCGGTCGTCATCAACTTTGACCTACCCCACGACCCAGAAATCTATGTGCATCGAATTGGTCGCACCGGACGCGCAGACAAAACCGGATTGGCGGTAAGCTTGTTCACAGGCGGCGACCACGCCAAAATCTCCGCAATTGAGGAGTACCAGGCGCAGAGTATCAACTTTGAGCCCGCAAGCAGCCTCCCCCCAGCAGAACAGTCTTTACCCGCACCGGTTTACGCCACGCTCTGTATTTCTGGTGGAAGAAAAGACAAGGTACGACCCGGCGATATCCTCGGCGCACTCACCGGCGACGCTGGGATCGACGGTAGCTCCGTAGGAAAGATTGATATTCTCCCCTTTGTTGCCTTTGTCGCCATTAAGCAAAAAGACGCCAAGAAAGCCTTGAACCGACTGAATAACGGGAAAATTAAGGGGCGTAACTTCCGCGTACGAATTGTGTAAGGTATCTAATCAGTCAGACACCCCGTGATTAGTAAGATATTTTGAGCCGTTTATAACGGCTATATCAACAAAGACGTATAAAGGCCCTAATTATTGCAGGCGCTTTAGAAATCTGACCAATTCCAACTATAGTGTTATATAGGTCATAATTTTGATAATCACAGATATCGAACACAGCGGAAGCATACCTGGGTGTTTAGTAATAAAGCCGACAAACAGCTTATCAGCGAACTTACCGCGGAGAACAAACAGTACCGCGATATCATTGCCTCGATCGCCAAAAGCGCCAGTAGCCTCGGGCTAAGAGTCGTTGATTCTGCCGCTAATATTGAAAACGTTAACGACCAATTCACCGATTTTGTCGCCTCTTTTGAGGAGCTACGCTCTATTGCTTCCGCGCTATCGGATAACAACCGAGAAGTAGGCGTCGCCGCGGAAGAAGCCCAAATGATTTCGGCCGAAGCGCATCAGCACATGAAGGAGTCACGGGGCAGTATCGATAACTCGCTGATAAACATCAGAACGCTCACCGATATTGTTAATGATATTCAAGGCCAACTTGGCCACGCAAACGAAGCCTTAACCAGCGTAAGAGACGTGGCCGAAGGCATCACCACTATCGCAAAACAAACCAACCTACTCGCGCTTAACGCAACAATCGAGGCCGCTCGCGCAGGGGAAACGGGCCGGGGCTTTGCCGTTGTTGCAGAGGAAGTTAAAACACTCGCCATCCAAACAAGTAATGCAACCGCAAAAATTGATGTCACCCTAGAAGAGCTTTCTGAAAAGATTGATGGGCTACTAAAAAGTGGCGAAAAAAGCACAAAAACCGCAGAAAAAGTGACCGATGAAGCGCAAAATATCCAACTAATAATGGATTCCGTTAACGCGGCCATGAAGAACGTCGATGAACAATCGGTATACATCGCGAAAATCGTGCACGATATCGATGCGGGAAATTCCAATGCGGTTGATCAACTGAATAACGTCACTGGGCAGGTTCACGGCGCGAGCGATCAACTAAAAAGTGCAAACGATCAGCTCAGTCATTTAATGGGGTTTACGGAACAACTTATTCAAGAGACGTCCATTGATGGTGTGGACACGCAAGACACGCCCTACATCAGGATAATGGAAGAAGCCGCTGGAAAATTCGGGCGAGCACTTGAAGCGGCTATCAATAACGGTGAACTCCGCGAAGGCGATGTCTTTGATCGAAATTACCAAAAAGTTCCCAACTCTAACCCAGCCCAATACACCACGTCCTATATTGCCTTTGCAGACAAAGTACTCCCCACAATTCAAGAACCCATATGTAAACACGAAGATGCGATCGTGGCTGCTGTCGCGCAAGATATAAATGGCTACGTCCCGACACATATGGAAGCAGTATCTAAACCACAAACCAGTGATTACGAACATAACGTTGCATTTTCCCGTAACCGGCAGATATACGAAGATCGTGTTGCGCAAAACTCAGGAAAAAACATGAAACCTTTTCTTGTCCAGACTTACAGAAAAAATCTCGGCGGGGGCAAACATCTTGTGGTAAAAGATATCTCCGTTCCTATCATGGTAAAAGGGAAACACTGGGGCGGGTTCAGAATCAATGTTCTACAAAAATAGCCTCTTGAATCATTAGGGCCAAAATAAAAAAGGAGGCTACAGCCCCCTTTTTAGTGATAATTCAATCTAACGTAAGCATCTAACTACCTTGAAAAATATCGGCATACTTCGCTCTCAATAATTTACGATCAACCTTCCCCATCGCATTTTTAGGTAGCTCTTCGTAAAAGAATATACGCTTAGGCGACTTGTAGGAGGCCAACACAACTTTAGCTGATTCAATAATCTTAGCTTCCTCTATAGATTCACCGTCCAACACAACGGCTGCGGAAACGCCTTCACCAAAATCCGGGTGTGGCACACCAAACACCGCCACTTCTTTTACGCCCTCCTGATCCAGCAATGCATTTTCCACTTCGCGAGGATAGACATTAAACCCCCCGCTAATAATCATATCACTTTGGCGCCCGCTCAAGGTTAAATACGATTCCTCATTAAAAAAACCTAGATCACCCGTAACAAAAAAACCATCATCAGTAAAAGACTCTTTTGTTTTCTTATCCAAACCGAAATAACCTTTAGAGACATTTGGTCCTTTTACCTCCACAATACCAATCTCGCCTGCCGCTGCAAGACTGCCATCATCTTTCCGTATTTGAACAGAAACTCCGGGCAAGGGCTGGCCGACACTCCCCGCGACACGGTCACCTTCAAATGGGTTCGAGGTCAACATAGCGGTTTCAGTCATACCATAACGCTCTAATACCCGATGTCCTGTTTTTTCGAAAAACATATCGGAAGATACAGCGTCCAGGGGCGCGGATCCGCTAATAAACAAACGCATATTTTCAGTGGACTGAGCGTTTAATCTATCGTCGCCCAGCATACGGCCATAATGGGTAGGAACGCCCATAAACATGGTTGCACTAGGTAAACGCTCAAAAAGAACATCGATATTGAACGTATTTTCAAAAAGGATCTCGCCGCCCGCGCATAGGGAAGTGTTCCCAGCGACGAACAAACCATGGGTATGAAAAATCGGCAACACATGGAGCAGTTTGTCCTGATCCGTAATTTGCCAAGCATCGAGTAGCGTTAGTGCATTTGAAAGGAGGTTGTTTTGACTCAGCATTGCCCCTTTGGGCTTACCAGTAGTACCTGACGTGTAGAGTAATGCCGCCCAATCGTCGGCATCGGCGACATAAGCTGCACGGGTTTCGCCGGCTTCCCCTTCACCAAAATCGAGTAATGTGCCCTCGCCCTTTTGACCAAGGGTTAACACCACCGCGCCAGCAAGATCGTTAAACGTGGCCGTTCGTGCGGGGTCACACACCACGACTTTAGGCTTTGCGTCACCCACCAAAAACGCTAGCTCTACGTCGGTGTACCCAATATTGGCTGGGTGGTATACATAGCCCCCGTACTGACACGCCAAGTACGTCGCAAACGCTTCTGGTGATTTTTCAACCACCGCCGTAACACGCTCTCCGGGCCGAGCACCATTTGCCCACAAATGGTCGGCGATCTTCTCTGCTAAAGCATCAAAATCAGCTCGCGACCATACTTTATCGTTTGGCCCTGATAAAAATACGCGGTCTGGCGCTGCTGCAACATTGGCTTTAAATACTTCGCCTACTGATTTGGCTGTCATTTGATCACATCCCCAAAGAAAATTTTGGAGATTTTACCTTAGTCGCCGCGCCTCTGTGAATTGTTTGCGAGCCATTACGATACGATCCGAACCACTTAGCCCCTTTCGCACGCCAATATTATGATTCAAGCTCCTGCTCGATCGTATCGTAAATAAAATCTTCTAACTCAAAGAAGTCCTCAATACTGAGCCCCATAAAGGTTGAGATACTTGAGGAAAGGTCGATCCACTCTTTGTTGTAGTTAATTCCGCCGAACTCTTCAGACTCGCCAGCAATTTGCTCCGCCATTTTCAAAGCCGCAAGTAATACAGCGGTTTTCTCATCCAAAGTATCTAACTTAGATATCGCTTCAATATTATGATGCAGGCGGATTACCTCGGTCACCTCTTTCGGTAAACCCCAACCTTTGGTCATATAGAAACCGAGCACGGTATGGTTCGTATCGAAAAAATGATTTTCAGCCTCCAAAAGTGAAATATTTTCTTTCTTGTATGCTGGACGAATACGTGAAAAGTAATCGGGGTATTTATCAAGCAGCATTGGCATGCCGACATTATGGAAAAGGCCGACGCAATACGCATCATCAACGGTGACCCCGTACTGCTGGTAATTTAGTTTTCGCGCAACAGCACCACAGGCAGCCGCAACCTTAGTTGTCGAATGCCAAAAATTATCGAGCTGCTCCATGTTATCGAAAGTCTCGACAGTGCGTTTTAAAAACGCTGCATTGATAATATTCATGATGCTACGCAGCCCTAATAAGCTCATAGCATGATTGACGGAGGTCACTTTGTTTGACATCCCAATTGCAGGGGAGTTAACGACCTTTAATATCGACGCTGCAAGCGCAGGATCTTGTTCCACAACGCCTGCCATTTTATCCAGGTCAGGAGACACCTTCTTTAGCTCTGCAAAGATCGTCGGGCGCGGTGGTAATTTAAAGCCTTTAAGAATATCTTCTGCTTGTTCTAACTGAATGTTTTCTACCATAGTTCGCCCCTTCAAGACGTAATAGCACCTTTCATTCAGTATAGAAGTAATAAATCCCAACTAGGGATAAACAATACGGTAGATTGACTACTACGATGAAAAACATGCATTACAGAATCGCGGCTTAAACGACATAGTTATAACTAATATCAAATACCAACCGCTACCCTTCGGATTTAGCCGAAGCCATCAGAACCTTATCAAACACACGTGCGGGAAATATTGGTTTAATTAGTGCGAGGAAATAGGTGGGAAAAGTCACCTTATACCGGACCTTTGGACGTTCCGATTCTAGCGCGTGGATAACTTTATTGACAACCGATTCAGGCCCCAGCGTAAACCGGGATGCGGCACCGACCTTCTTCAAACGTGTTAACGCCCCTTCGTATCGACTTTGATGTCGGCTTTTTGTGATATCAACATTATCTTCCAAAGCAATCAATGCATTTTTACGAAAATCGGTTTTAATTGGCCCTGGCTGGATAATACTTATCTTTGTGTTTGTTTCACTTAACTCGATACGAAGTGTATCAGTTAGGCCTTCCAAAGCGTGTTTGCTGGCATTATACGCACCACGCATAGGCATCGATACAAACCCTAATATCGAGCTATTTTGAATAATTCGTGAATCGTCTTTAGTGAGATAAGGCAATATTTTTACCGTCAATTCATGCGTACCGAATACATTTGTTTGAAACTGCTTAAGCAATGTTTCCCGTGTAAGATCTTCCACTGCGCCTGGCTGACCGTAGGCACCATTATTAAACAAGGCATACAACTGTCCTCCGGTAATTTTAAGCGTTTCGGTTATCGCAGATTCGATAGATTCAGTGGACTGTAAATCCAAATGGATCACATGTTCAATCCCCTCCTCTAACAAGGTGACAATGTCTTCTGGTTTTCTAACAGAAGCAATAACCTGATAACCCCGAGATTGAAGTGTAAAAGCAGCGCTTTTTCCTATACCGCTAGAACACCCTGTAATTAGGATTGATTTCCCATTAACCATAATCAATAGTTCGTCCGATTTAATTCAAAAGGTGAGTAACGTAATGAAATTACGCTAACTCTTGAGCACATATTTATAGTGAGTTTTAAGATAATCCGTTAACCGCTTTACCGAAATCCATACCCGTTTCTGTATTAACACTTTAGATACTTCTTGATATCGCGGGTCCTCGAGTTGGTATATATCCTCATACAAGGCACTATTCTCGGACATCCACTGTTCCGGCAGAAATTTTGTTGACCCTACATTGTTGTGAGAGATAGCAAACATTGGGACCTGCGGCGTATCAAAAACACCAAGACCTGAGTCCCAGTAACGATGAAGGTTTAATTTACATCGACCACTGCGATTCTCCATGATACATGTGCGATTCCCCCCCAAATCATGTTTACATTCCGGCCCGAGTTTCGTAAGAGTGTGCAGTGGCTGATGTATATCTTGAATGAGGTGAATTTGAAAACTCAGTAGCAAAGCTTCTTGGCGCTTTGATAGAGGGGATTTGAGCGCAGCATCCAGAATTATTAACCTATCGAGCAGCACACCTTGATTCGTGAATTCACAGTGATGGTTTAATCTGTTTTTTACCACCACGTTATGATAATGCCAACGGGCGGTCGTTTTATCACTAAACCCTAAAAGCAACTTCGGAACGCTTTCACCGTATAAACGGAAAACATCAGATAAGGGTTTATCACGAATAGTATCCGGGAAGCTCCCAAGTTTAACAACGTCGCCAGAGGCGTCATTATCTCCCTTATTATTACTACCCTTTGAACGAAATAGAAGCGTAGCGAGCTCAGTATAATACGCTCGTTCAGCCTCACTAAGCATTGAAAAAGCGGTAAACGCAATCGCTTCATGACCGGATTTACTCCAAGCATGAGCAAGCGAAGCATAAAAAAGTGTTAATACAAAAAAACTAAGCCTTGCGACTTTTTTTAACAAGTTCATATGCTGATTGAATTTCTTGAGAACGCTCTGTCGCCAACTTCACCATATCTTCGGGAACCCCTCGACCCGCGAGCTTATCGGGGTGGTATTCACTCATTAATCGACGATACGCTTGTTTCAATTCCTTATCGTTGATGTCTTCACTGACACCCAACGCTTGATACGCTAATTTAAGTTCATTTTGATCTTGGCGCGCATGCTGATAACCATGAGAACGATAGCCCGCCCGCTCTTGCTGGCCTTGATAGAAATGCGACTGCGCTTTAACCATGCCGAGTAAATGATTAAAAGCAAATCGAGAATAGCCAAGCTTATCGGCAACGTATTGAAGTAGCTCTTCTTCTTTCTCGTGTAATACACCATCTGCATACGCGATTGTAATTAGATATACGAGTAAGATCTGCTTAAGGTTGTTTAACTTCCCGCACTTCTCAAGAAAATGCGCAAGGTCACCGTCAATGCTGTAATCTCGGGCAGCCCCCTTCTTAAAACGCTCAATCGCTTCGGCGCGAGCTTCAGAAGTTAAGCCCATTTTTGTCATCAAATGTTCAGTGCTGCGGACCTCTTCTTCGGAAATCTGGCCATCAGATTTCGCAAGTTTCCCCAAAAGAGGAAATACCGCGTCAAAAAAAGCTCTTTCCACCGCCAATCGTTCTTCGGGGCTAAATTTTTGATCAATCCCTTTTAGGCCTTTATCAAAGTAATGACCTGCCACATAACCCAACACCGCACCGACGATGTTGTTGAATGCCCAATACCCTATAAGGGTTCCAATAAGCCTGCCTAAAACCATAATATACTCATAAAAACTGTGGAAAATACGTACTGCGCACGTGCGGCACAATAACACGGTACACAATCAGATCATGTGCGTTTTCAAGTGGCGGTAATATTAACGCAACTAAGATCCTCACCGTTAACACCCGCGCAAAAAAACTTCATTCTGTGAACATCTAGGGAGATATACGTTTTGGCGAGCGCTATTTGTCTAGCGTCAGATCATCTAGCTGATCGTCTATTTGAGATAAGTTCGTACTTATAGGAATAAGTACGCGGAACGTCGAGCCCACATCCAAGGAGGACTCAAAAAATACTGCGCCATGGTGAAGCGCCGTTATTTCACGAATTAAATACAAACCTAGGCCCATGCCCTTTTCGATCCCAACATGCTCATCCACTTGGGAGAACTGCCGATAAATACGATGTTTTTCTTCGTTGCTTAAGCCCACCCCAGTATCAATCACTGAAAACGCAATCGCGTCGTGCTCGGCAAGCGGCATAGGCTCTGCTTTCATCGTCACACAACCTTCTTTAGTCGCGTTAACCGCATTCGCCAATAGATGTAATAAAACCTGGATGATTTTTTGCCTATCCGCAAACACCCGGACATCATCCTTTAGGGGAATAAGTTCAAAATTTAGATTCGCATCGGATATTTGCCCAACCATCTGACTCGTGGCGTCATCCAACAACATGTTGACGCTTTCCCAGTCGAATTTTAGTTTTACCTTGCCGGCTTCTAATTCGGATACTTCCAAAATATCGTCAATCAAACCCAACAGATGATGGGCGCTACGCTGTACGCCGACCAAGGTTTTATAATTTTGCTCTTCAAGATCGCCGCCAAGCTTCACAATAAGCCGGCGGTTAAACCCGATAATCGACTTGATAGGCGTGCGCAGTTCCTGCGACATCGCCGTTAAGAAATCGGATTTGGCCCGGTTAGCGCGCTTTGATGTTTTAATCGCTTGCTCAAGCTGGTCTGTGCGATGATTAAACCAATAGGCCAGCAGGCCTAATTCATCCTTTTTGTCGTATTTAAGCTTTAAGCTTTTACCGTCACTCTCTTCAGCCGCTTCCGAGAGCATCGCGACCATCCGCGTGATTCGGTCAATAATCCCGACCTTTAAAAATACCAGGGCGAGCACACCAAAAATAAGCGAGGGCATTAAAATAGCGCCAAACAATTTTTGGCTAACCAAGTCGGAGATTGCGCCGTACGCTTTGCGTTCAAATACCGTGACGATACGCCAGTTCGTTGAAGGCATTTGATAAACTACCCCGGTCGCATCTCCTCTTAGCAATAAGTCATTCGGAATTTCAAAGACATCCAAGGGACGCAGACTTCCGCCGGAAGACTTTTCCTGCAGCCAGTGGTGAGCCAAAATACGCTCTGCTTCACTGTCATCAATCTGATAGCTGCCCTGAGATATGCGATTTACTAGTGCGGTGTATTCGGGTTTATGAACTAACATATCCTGATACAGCGACTTATCCATGCTATTCAAACGCGCTTCTATTTGTTTGAAGCCAGGATACGCACGCACTAGATCAGATAGATATTCAAACGCATTTGTACCGCTATAAACCTGCGCACGAGAAACATCGAAACCCAATATTGGAAAGACAATAAAACGGTTGTTTCTATCAACCACAAACGAATAAGCATCCATACCGTTGATGATGCGATTTAATGCCTCTGCCACCCCTTCCAATTTGAGATCGACAGTAGCAACCCCTATAAATTCACCCTGGCGCCGAATCGGTGCGGTGCACGTCACCATCGGTTGCTGGGAGTATGGATCGGTATAGGATTTTGACCAATAGACGTCACTTTCGAGTACTCCGGCGGGTACATACCACTCTTCACTGTGATACCCAGGGCCATGAGGCTGGTTATAGTCCTCTAATAGTTCGAGTTTCCCGGCTCTGTTTTGAGCCCAAAATAGACTGTTCCGCCCTTTCGATGAGTCAAAAGCGTAGGGTTCCGGCCATACACCGCCACCCGCATAGATATGCTCATCGCCTTTGGGCTGTAACATCGTCGGCACAATGGACGATAACGCGCTAAGATCCTTGTTCCCGAGCGATGCGGCGCTCGCGGCTATCGCGCGTGTAAGCCCCTTAACTTCTTCCATTTCCTTCTCCAACGACAAAGAAATGTTCTGACCAAGCCTTATCTGACTATCAAGTGTTAATGCGATAAGTTTGGGGCGGCCTTCAAGCCAAATAACGGAAAAACTGACGGAGATAATAAGAAAGATGAGCAGAACCAAGCCCACCACAAGATTTCGGCTAATGTGGTAGCGGAACATGGACGCGCTTGTTTGGGAGTTCTGTGGTCCCATTAACAACTATCAATATGTGTATTTGCTGGAAGCGAAGGGCTCCTGCCTCTCTAATATAATAGCTGCTTTTAGCCGTGCGGCAGGCCTATGCCGCTGATCGATGAATATTTGTCGTAATATTCATGCCCGTATAGTAAACGCAAAGGCTCACACTCACCTGAATTGCCGTTTTAAGCGCTCGTAAGCACGCCGTATTTCGATAAACAACTGGGGATCGCCCCCTTTATCCGGGTGATGTTTAGACGCTAGATCACGGTAGCTCCGTTTGATCTCGGCCCAACTAGCGCCTTCAGCAAGGCCTAGTACCGCCAGCGCCGGCGAAACACGCGTTAGGGCGGTATATTTTTTCCAAAACCCTTCTAGCATCGTATGAACCTCGCCCTCTGAAACGTTATAGAAATTGGCGTGGTTGCAGAAAAAGTCGATGTTAGGAGCCACCTCCTCGACCGCATCAGTATTGACGGATTGGCAGTCCGTAGCGTTCACTTCCACCTCACCTCGAAGAAAGGCCGAAACAGGCGTTAGGACAAGACTCTGCCCGCCCGCTTCTTCATACTGAAAATAAAGCTCACAAAGCGCGGCCTGGGTGATAAACAGTTTTTGGTAAAGCGACAGTAAAGGCGACTCAGACCATGGATAGATATTCCCTTTCGAGAGCACGTCGACCAAATCGTAAATCTTTGATTCATGAAAACCCAGACGGCTCTTTAACAATAACGTCGCCCGTTGAATAACATCACTTAGCAGCGCGTTATCTCGGGTCTTATCGGTATGCTCGTCGATACGCTACACTCCAAACCAAAGGAACGATCCTACTGATTTTTTGAGGAAAACTGCTGAACCATTTGCTTGAGTTCACGAATATCATCGCGAAGATGATCAATCTCGCTACGGGTATGCTCTTCCTCATCAACCAGCAACCTTTGCTGTTCTTTTTCCAAGGCACCCACAACAATCCCGATCACCATATTCAGAAATGCAAACGCCGTAAAAAAAATGAATGACAGATAATAGGTCCAGCTTAACCCATAGACCGACATTGTTTCGTACATCACGTCGGTCCAATCTTCAAAGGTCATTACCCTAAATAATGTCAGCATACTCACGGCAATATCGCCCCATAAAACGGGGTTAATCTCACTAAAAAACGTACTGCCAACTGCTGCATAAATATAAAAGATAATAAACAGCAGCAACATGACATAGCCCAGCTGGGGCAACGCTTTTAGCAGGGAGTTAAGAAGTACACGCAACTCCGGAATAATCGATACCATTCTCAACACACGGAAAATACGCACCAACCGCCCAACAATCGCCAACTCACTGTTTTCAACGGGGATGATAGACACAAGGACGATTAAGGTATCAAAAATATTCCAACCGTTTTTAAAGAAGTGTTTCTTGTTTTTATCGCCGAGGAACCTCACTGTAATCTCAACCAGAAATATCGCAGTGATCAACCAATCAAGAAACACCACAGCACGCTCTATCTGCGGCGGAATTTCGTAGGTTTTAACCCCCACAACTAGGGCTGAAAAAATAATAATACTGACCACAAAGGTCTCGAACATTTTATTTGAGCGAATTTGCTCAAACGTGTGCTCAATTTTCTCGTAATTCATATACAGCTACTTACTCTTTACGCCAGGACGTGCCATCTTTACTGTCCAATAGAACAATATTCTTTTCTTTAAGTTCCGTACGAATTTCATCCGCACGCGCATAGTTTTTATCAAATTTCGCTTGATTCCGCTCAGCGATCAACGCCTCGATCCAATCAGCATCGTCGCCTTCTCCCTGAAACCAGACTTCGGGCGTTTCTTGCAAAATACCTAACAAATTCGCTAGCGCGACGAGTTCGCTTTTGGCTGCAACATCCCCAGGTGCTTTGTTAAGCGTTTTGGCTAACTGATGAACTTCACTCAATGCAAGCGGCGAGTTCAAATCATCCAATAATGCTTGGTAACCCTTACTGGCTTGAAGCTGCTCTTTAGCAAGGGGGACCTGTTCAGCATCGCTATTTTTAAGCGCACCGTATAGTCCATCTAAACTCGTTTTTGCCTGATCCAACAACTCCGCGGAAAAGTCCAATTCAGACCGGTACTGACCGGACAGCAAAGCGAAACGTAAAGTCTCCCCATGATATTTGCCAAGCAAGTCACGTACAGTCTTGAAATTCCCCAAGGACTTCGACATTTTTTCGCCGTCGATATTAATAAACCCGTTATGCATCCAATATTTTACGTATTGCTCACCACCGTGGGCACACTGGCTTTGTGCGCGTTCGTTTTCGTGATGGGGAAAAATAAGGTCGCGGCCACCGCCAT
Source organism: Agarilytica sp. (assembly GCA_045430345.1). Taxonomy (GTDB): domain Bacteria; phylum Pseudomonadota; class Gammaproteobacteria; order Pseudomonadales; family Cellvibrionaceae; genus Agarilytica. Next base: position 905,552 of record JAILXT010000001.1, read on the forward strand.
GAATATCGATAGTATTACCTAAATGTTTTTCAATCATGGCCGAACATTCCAAATGCCAGCCAGGTCGCCCTCTTCCCCATGGACTATCCCAACCCGGCTCATCATCGGCAGAAGGTTTCCATAATACAAAGTCTCCGGCATAACGTTTATAGTCTGCCATTACACCTCGCTCACTCGCTCCGGCTAACATATCGTCAAGGGAACGGTTTGAAAGTTGGCCGTAATCTTTCATGGAACGCACATCAAATAATACGTGTCCGTCGGCAGCGTAGGCATGCGCTTGGTCTACCAATGCACTTACCATCTGGATCATTTGTTCAATATGGTCTGTGGCATAAGGCACAATAGTGGGCGTAAGCGCATTTAGTTGCGACATATCTTTTTCAAACTCGGTAGCGTACTTTTGCGATACGGCCTCAATGCTTTCACCTAAATCTCGTGCAGCATTCATAATCTTATCGTCAATATCGGTGATATTGCGCGCGTAAGTGACTTTAGGGTAAAGCGTTTGTAACACTCTAAATAAAGTATCAAACACAACAACGGGACGCGCATTACCGATATGCACAAAGTTATATACCGTAGGTCCACACACATACATGGAGACTTCGTTTTCTTTGAGTGGTTCGAATTTTTCTTTTTTTCTCGTTGCCGAGTTATAAACGGTTAAACCCATTAAGGTAACGCCTTTACTTGTTCAATTTCTCCCTCGCCCCATTTACTATGAGACAAGGCACTTAACGAGCTGGACTTTGGGGATAAGTTTTAAAAACCGTCGATTCAAGGATGAATCGACGGAGCTATAGGGACATATTTATGCGCTTTTTAAAACTTATCCCCAATGGCCAGCGTCCCAAGGACTACTTAACCCGCTTGGCATCTACAGAAGCTATTAAAAAACACATGAATACATCCTGTAGTTTCGGCGATTCATCCTTGAATCGACGATTTTTAATAGCTTCTGTAGACACCAAACTCGCATCACGCTACTTCAAAACTTAATAATTTCAATTGTTTATCTTGGCCCAAGAGTCCCTCAAACCAATCGTTCGATTAAATACAAGTTTCCCTTCCGAAGAAGCTGAATCATCACGACAAAAATATCCTTCTCGCTCAAACTGAAAGCTTGAACCAGCCTTAACTTCAGCTAGCCCTTTTTCGCCAACACAACGATCTAGAACAACCAAACTTTCTGGGTTCAAATGGTCTAAAAAATCACCCTCACCTTTATCTGGTGAAGCCTCAGTAAACAAACGATCATACAATCGTACTTCAAACGTCGCGTGATCTTTTGCATCAACCCACTGAATAACACCTTTTGGCTTAATACCATCTTCTGGATTATTCCCCAAAGTATTTTCAATTACACGCGCACGAACCTCGATAATATTTCCGGCATCGTCCTTAACGGCTTCATCCGCCTCAATCACATAAGCATTACGTAAACGTACACGCTTTCCTATCACCAAACGTTTATATTTTTTATTCGCTTCCTCGCGAAAATCATCCTGATCAATAAACACTTCTCGGCTAAACGTCATATTGCGCTGAGGTAAATCCTCTCGGTTGGGGTGACCTGGCGCGGTCAATGATTCCGTTTTAGCCTCATCATAATTCGTCAACACCACTTTAAGTGGCCGCAACACACACATCGCTCGTGGTGCGTTTTTATCTAGGTCATCACGAATAGCATGCTCCAGCATCGCAACATCGACAACGCCATCCGATTTAGTGACGCCGATCATTTCGCAAAATTTACGGAGGGAGCCTGGCGTATATCCGCGACGGCGGTAACCCGCGATGGTTGGCATACGAGGATCATCCCAGCCATCAACATGTTGCTCATCAACGAGCAACTTAAGCTTACGTTTCGATGTGACCGTGTAATTTAAATTTAAACGCCCAAATTCGTATTGGTGAGGCTCACTCGGTACGGGCAAGTTTTCAATAAACCAATTATATAAAGGACGATGATCCGCGAATTCCAAGGTGCAAATGGAATGTGTAATACCTTCAATGGCGTCTTCTTGGCCATGAGCGAAATCATAGGTAGGGTAAATGCTCCACTTACCCCCTGTCTGATGATGTGCTTGCTTTCGGATACGATACAAAATCGGATCGCGCATATTGATGTTGCCGTGTGACATATCGATTTTTGCGCGAAGCACCATACTGCCTTCATCCTGGGCACCCGTACGCATCTCTTCGAGTAAACGTAAACTTTCCTCTGCTGGGCGATCACGGTGGGGGGAATTACGGCCAGGGGCTTTCAACGTGCCCCGATACTCACGGGCTTCATCCGCACTCAGCTCACAGACATAAGCGTTGCCTGCTTTTATAAGGTGCTGCGCCCATTCATATAAGGTGTCGAAGTAGTTTGAAGCATATTTAACATCGTCCGCCCAGGTGAACCCAAGCCAACTCACGTCCTTCTTAATAGCTTCTACATACTCCATCTCTTCTTTTTCTGGATTAGTATCGTCGAAACGCAGATTACATTGACCGCCGAAGGTTTCCGCGAGACCAAAATTTAAGCAAATCGATTTTGCATGCCCTATATGAAGGTAGCCGTTGGGCTCGGGAGGAAATCGCGTGACCAAGCGCTCTACTTTCCCACTCTCCAGATCCGATTTGACCAATTGCTCTAAAAAGTTAAGTGGTCTTTCCGCCACTGCTTTACCATCTGCTGTTTCTTCTGCTGCCATAGTTACGCCATCATTGTTAGGTTGCTCCAGAGAATCACACTAACCGGCTTGGTCAGGTATTTCGCTCTCAGGGCGAAGCGCGTATTATAGCCGCCTCGCGAGGTCTGCACAGGCATGATTCAGACTCCCACACTCATTCTCGTAAAAAAGGTTTTTAAATGATCACTTTGCATACAAATTTTGGTGATATCAAAGTTGAATTAGACTTCGACAAGGCCCCTAAGACAGCTGCGAACTTCAAGCAATACGCAGAAGACGGCTTTTACAACGGCACCATCTTCCATCGTGTGATTAGTAACTTCATGATTCAAGGCGGCGGTTTTGACGCCGATATGAACCAGAAAGAAACCCGTGACTCTATCCAAAACGAAGCAGACAACGGTTTAAGCAACGATAATGGCACCCTCGCAATGGCCCGTACCATGGACCCACACAGTGCTAGCGGACAGTTTTTTATCAATGTGAAGGACAATGACTTCCTCAATCATAAAAGCAAAGACTCCCAAGGTTGGGGCTATTGTGTATTTGGTAAAGTAACTGACGGCATGGACGTCGTTGAAAAAATCAAAGGCGTTGCCACCGGTAACAGCCATGGTCACCAAGACGTACCAACAGAAGCCGTTCTCATTGAAACCGTAACGGTTGGGTAATCACTTTTTGGCCTGTTTGTTGTCACACAATAAAACTGCTCAGCCACTAAGCTGAGCACGCAAGGCGTTTTATAGAATGACAGCAGGCCAAGCTCCTACCTATTTCATCTCAGATCTTCACCTAGAGATCTCCCGCCCAGCATTAATAGCAGCGTTTAAAGAATTTCTTTTCACTACCGCCAGCGACGCCAAAGCCATCTATATATTGGGTGATTTTTTCGATGCCTGGATTGGCGACGATGATAATTCCGCCTTAGTTGCGGATATTAAATCGGCGCTTACCCAAAGATCCGCCAGCGGCACGCCGATTTATTTCACTCATGGAAATCGCGACTTTCTTATTGGTGAAAAATTCGCCCAACAAGCAAACGTTATATTATTACCTGAAGAGCAAGTAATTGATTTGTATGGCACTTTTGCTTTACTGCTCCATGGTGATCAGTTGTGCACCGACGATGTCGACTACCTGGCTTTTAGGAGAAAGGTCCGCAATCCGGCATGGCAGAAGAAAATGCTGGCCTATCCATTGTGGCTCAGGAAACTCATTGCGGCTTATATGAGACACAAAAGTAGAAAAGCACACCAACAAAAATCTGATGAGATTATGGATGTCGCGGAAGAGACCGTTTCAGCGACATTTAAGCATCATAAAGTACGTAAAATGATTCATGGACATACACACCGGCCGGCCAAGCATACTCATGTAATTGATGGCAACCCATCAGAAAGGTTCGTCTTGGGGGATTGGAGGGACACGGGGTGGTATCTAAAAGCGGATGCGGACGAAATCCAACTTATTGAGTTTCAAATCAGCGCAACCTAGCAAAAGCCTTTACCCCGTTAAGGATCAACGCCTTGCATTCAAGACCGAGGGGCCGCTAACAGTATTCACGCCCCTGTCTTTTCAACAACCCCAGAATGAAACCGAAAATCATTGTCCCCGGATTCAACCAAGCCTTTATCTCGCGCCAAAAACAGATCGATACGGTCTTGAATCGATTCTCCACCCGCTGCTTTCTCCGCCAACGTTAGGTAATCCTGATAATGCCGCGCCTCCGACTTCAAAAGAGAGGTATAAAACTTCTCTAGCTCTTCGTCCAAGTAAGGCGCCAATTTCTCAAAACGCTCGCATGAACGGGCTTCGATGATCGCACCAACGACCAATGTATCAATCAACCGCGCTGGCTCGTAAGTCCGTAGGGGTTTGCGTAGATCTGCGGCGTAACGACTCGCCGTAATCTGTTCGTATTGAATGCCCCTCGCCTCCATGATCGCGATGACTTGTTCAAAGTGCCGAAGCTCTTCTCGCGCCAAGCGTGACATTTTATTAAGCAACTCAAAGTTATCGACATAACGGTACATCAGGTTAAGCGCAGTACCCGCCGCTTTTTTCTCACAGTTAGCGTGATCAATCAGCATGATTTCAGGATGTTTTAGCGCCTCCTGAATCCACGCATCTGGCGTTTCACATAGGAGGAATTCGTTAATAGTTTTCATGTTTGTGGCGTATTCACTTCAAAATAACGTTGGTAATGGACACTCGATAGCACGTAGAAATCTTCATCGATGCTATCACGTAAATTAGACATACTAAGGGACTCAAATTCGGGAAGCACAGAACACCCAAATTCATTCAAATCTTCTATTTGGTTGGCGCCCACCTTTAATAACTCAAACACCCAGGAATAAGGCTGTGCAGAGGCATCGTGCCGAATCTTATGTAATGACATCTGCTGCGTTAACAAGGCCTCATCAACAATCGTCAATTTGGCTTTCACGACTTGAGAAAGCAGTACATCAACACGTTCCAAAATTGCGCGCTTTTCACCGTCGGAATAGGCATTCCAATGAATAATCTCATGGCAATAGCGCTTGCAACCGCGGCATACCGAATCACCGATACCGGTCGAACACACACCGATACAGGGAGATTTTGTAGATTTCTGAGGGCTTATATTCACGAAAACATCACGGATACGACTGCGATCAAAATGGGGCTTTGGTTACCTTAAGAAAACCAAAAGTGGCGACTGTCTAAAATTTGGCTAGAATCAACTCACGCCTGTGCACTTAATCCGCTCAGTATATCAAATTCACCGACGCTCACGCGCCATAACGCCAGATTATTCCGATTATTCGCTAGGCAAACTTAACACCAATGTGGCGTTGCGGTAGAATTCGCCCGCCTTGGGAGACTGTACCGTGCCCACAAAGCCAAATGTACGCCCTTCCGTCCTTTTATTGGCCTGATTTAATCAGCCCCACCATCACCTAGAGGAAATTACAGTGCTTAAAGCTTACCGCGAACATGTAGCAGAACGTGAAGCGTTGGGTATCCCCCCAAAACCCCTTAGTGCCGACCAAGTTGCGGCCCTAGTCGAGTTACTAAAAGCGCCCCCCGCTGGCGAAGAAGAAGCACTCGTTGAACTCATTACTAACCGCGTTCCTCCTGGTGTGGACGAAGCCGCATACGTAAAAGCGGGCTTTTTGGCCGCGCTTGTTAAAGGCGAAGTCAGTAGCCCACTCATCAATAAAGAGACTGCAGTAAAACTACTGGGCAACATGCACGGTGGTTACAACATCGAAACATTGGTTTCTTTGCTTGAATGCCCAGAACTCGGCTCACTTGCCGCTGAAGAGCTAAAACACACCCTTCTTATGTTTGATGCCTTCTACGACGTAGAAGAAAAAGCCAAAGCCGGAAACGCGCTTGCGAAAGCCGTTATCCAATCTTGGGCTGACGCAGAATGGTTCACTACAAAAGATAAAGTGGCCGAAAGCATCAAAATGTCAGTATTCAAAGTGACTGGCGAGATCAACACTGATGACCTTTCTCCCGCGCCAGACGCGTGGAGCCGCCCAGATATTCCACTTCATGCGCGCGCTGCATTCAAAATGACGCGCGACGGTTTAACACCTGAAGAGCACGGTGTTACCGGCCCAATGGCACAAATCGATGAAGTAAAAGCGAAAGGCCACCCTGTTGCCTTTATCGGTGACGTTGTAGGTACAGGCTCTTCACGTAAATCAGCGACGAACTCTGTATTGTGGTTCTTCGGCGACGACATGCCAGGCGTGCCTAACAAGCGCGGCGGCGGTGTATGTATCGGCGGCAAAGTCGCTCCTATCTTCTACAACACAATGGAAGACGCTGGCGCACTTGTTTTTGAAGCCCCCGTTGAAAAACTCAACATGGGCGACGTTATCGAAATTCGCCCATACGATGGCAAAATCCTTGCTGAAGACGGTTCAACCCTTTCTGAATTTGCCTTGAAATCAGACGTACTGCTTGACGAAGTGCAAGCCGGTGGCCGTATTAATCTTATTATCGGTCGTGGTTTAACCGCAAAAGCACGTGAATCACTTGGCCTGCCAACAACAGAGCTTTTCCGTATACCGGAAGCACCTGTCGATTCAGGTAAAGGCTTCTCATTGGCTCAGAAAATGGTGGGGCGCGCATGTGGTCTTCCAGAAGGCCAAGGCATCCGTCCAGGTACATACTGTGAACCTAAAATGACTACTGTCGGTTCACAGGATACTACTGGCCCGATGACCCGTGACGAACTAAAAGACTTAGCGTGTTTAGGGTTCTCAGCTGATTTGACCATGCAGTCTTTCTGTCACACAGCCGCTTATCCAAAGCCAGTTGATATCGACACACAACACACCCTTCCAGATTTCATCATGACTCGTGGTGGTGTCTCACTTCGCCCAGGCGACGGTGTTATCCACTCTTGGTTAAACCGTATGTTACTCCCAGATACCGTCGGTACTGGTGGTGATTCACATACACGCTTCCCAATGGGGATCTCCTTCCCTGCCGGTTCTGGTCTTGTGGCATTTGCTGCTGCAACAGGCGTTATGCCGTTGGATATGCCTGAATCCGTGTTGGTACGCTTTAAAGGTGAAATGCAACCAGGTATTACATTGCGTGACCTCGTACATGCGATCCCTTACCAAGCGATCAAAGAAGGTCATTTGACCGTGGAGAAAGCCGGTAAGAAAAACCTATTCTCTGGCCGTGTGTTAGAAATCGAGGGTTTGAAAGGCCTAACGGCCGAGCAAGCATTTGAATTGTCTGATGCATCAGCTGAACGTTCAGCCGCTGGTTGTACCATCGAACTTAGCGAAGAAGCATTAACTGAGTACATGACCTCCAACGTTACTCTTTTGCGTTCCATGATCGCAGACGGCTACGGAGACCCGCGTACCCTTGAGCGTCGCGCCCGTAAAATGGAAGAGTGGTTGGCCAACCCACAATTGATGAAAGGCGACGCGGATGCAGAATACGCAGCCATCATCGAGATTGACTTGAACGACATCAAAGAGCCAATCGTATGCTGCCCTAACGATCCAGATGACGCTAAATTGCTTTCTGACGTTGCTGGTAACAATGTCGATGAAGTATTCATCGGCTCATGTATGACCAACATCGGACACTTCCGTGCAGCAGGTAAATTACTAGAGAAGCACAACGCCGGCATTTCAACTCGTATGTGGTTAGCGCCACCGACCAAAATGGACGAGCACCAATTGATGGAAGAAGGCTACTACAACACCTTCGGTAAAGCAGGCGCACGTACAGAAATGCCAGGCTGTTCATTGTGTATGGGTAACCAAGCACGTGTAGCACCTAACAGCACGGTACTTTCTACTTCGACGCGTAACTTCCCTAACCGATTAGGTGATGGAGCAAATGTTTACCTTACCTCTGCAGAGCTTGCTTCTGTTGGTGCAATCCTAGGTAAGCTGCCAACGCCGGCGGAGTACTTGGAATACGCGAAAAGCCTCGATCCAATGGCAAGCGAAGTATACAGCTACTTGAACTTTGACCAAATTGCTTCTTTCCAAGCGAATGCTGAAGAAGGCAAGCGAATCGGTGCGGTTCAGATCGAAGACGTTAAAGTGTAATTAATTTACACCAACGCAAGTGTTTACAAAGGCCTCGCTATGCGGGGCCTTTTTCTATCCAGCATCTGGCCCTATCGAAGCCTATTCGTTTCGTTCAATTCCAGAATAACCAGTACACCCATCCCCTATTAGTAATTACCATTCCTTTTTGAAAAACGCTCACGTGCATTGGCAAATATACGCCCATAGTGTTCATCCATATCACCGCTATATAGCCCTCGCATCTTCCGAATTAATGTATGGTCAATACAGTCGGTAAACGAACACGCTTTAAGCACTTCCGGACCGTAAAGTATGCCTATCCACTCATCCACACACCGAATATAGTTATCCGGGGTTAGCGGCGCATAAGCGACAAATACGTTGTGAATACCCTGAATATTCCGCTCACCAACCGAATAGCTTTTGGGCGGAAAAAGCGTTTCAACGAACACAATGGGGAACCGTATCGATTCGTAAGCAAGAGAAAGCAGCCACACAAGCAGTGAAAACGGCAGCAAGACTAAAGCCGTTATAACATAGAATAACAGGCTGATAACCGTCATTTTTTTTAGTGGTTTCTGTGGATACAACCGCGGAAGGAGGACGTTTCGCCACTCCTGCAACAACTGCCGCCTTCGCCACCGAACCAACGCCGCGTAACAGGCCTTCTCGCGCCCCATATTTTCTTCTGAAAGTCCATCAACCCTCATTAAGTAACGCCCCATAAGAGAATCAACCGAAGTTTAATCGTGATGGGGTAAGTGTAGTTTGCTTCCGAAATTAGTAGTTAAAAACAACTCAAAATCATGTTCGATTGACAACAAACCTCGCATGGTGACACCTGGATAGTTGACGTAACACTTACAGCCTCATGTGAGCTTTATGATCCGATTAATCTTTACTTACAGACAGAATTTTATCGATTTAATGGGTAAACAGCGTATAAAATCAGTAAAACGTCACCTTTAATATCTCAAAACGTTATATTCAACGACATGAGATATTCACTTTCAAACGCTGAATTTGCTGCATTGCACAATTTAAAGGTTGACACAGAAATCGGTTACGAATAGACTTTAAATCAAGCTAATGCTGCATAGCGGCAAGCATACATTAACCGGAGTCTTGATATGTACGATCAAATTACAGAACAACTACAAAAAACACTTAAGCCTGTTACAGACATCACCAATATCAACGTGAAAACGCTTGAGGCTTTGGCAGAGAAGCAAACAGCGCTATTCCAAACGTTGTTAAGCACTAGCACTGAATTCACTAAAAGCGCGACTGCACAAACTGACGTTAACACTGCTGTTGAAGCTCAGAAAGCTTATGCTCAAACCCTACAAGAAACCATTCTTGCAGCTGCCCAAGACGCTTATGGCGTGATTTCTGAAGCTCAAGAAAAAAGCGGTGAGATCCTTCAAGGTGTTGTTGCTGATGTTCAAGCACAAGCCGCTGCCGCTACAAAGCAGAAGTAAAACAGAACGTCCTCTCTTGGCTCGTACGCTGCGAGCCAAGCCTTCCTCTTCCCTGCTACAAGCCTAACGCCCTATAGATAAATCTCACATAAAATGAGAGCATGCCCCTTCCTCTATACGATATTAAAACGGGCTCATTGTGAGTACAGAATCACGCCTCATCGATTTTTTCGATCGTACCCAGATTGTTAACCTACCCACTCGTAAAGATCGCCAACGAGAAACCATAGTTGAATTTAAAAAATACGCTTTCCCTATACAGAATGAAAAATGTGATTTCTTTCCCGCGATAAAACCGGATGAAACAAAAGGCTTTCCCAATATCGGAACACGAGGTTGCTTTTTAAGCCACCTGGCAATTATTGAAGCGGCTATTGAAACCAAACTTAATTCTGTTCTCATCATCGAAGATGATATTTATTTTTCCAGGAAGATAAACGATCACACTCAGAACGCACTAGAAGAACTAGATAAGTTAGATTGGGATATTGCCTACCTGGGCCATCCATTGGGAAATGACCAAAACAACCCTTCATGGAAGCGGCTAGATCAACCAATGATGATGTCTCACTTCTACGCACTTAATGTTAAAACATTTAAGAAACTAGCAAACTTTCTAAAAGCGTTAGAAGGTCGCCCCCTGGGTGATCCAGAAGGCGGCCCAATGCATTACGACGGTGCGCTGAATTTCTATCGTGAAAAACACCCAGAAGTGAACGCCTATTATTTTTCGAAGAATCTGGGTTGGCAACGACCTTCAAAAACTGACATTCATGAAAATTCTTTTCTCGATCGCTATCGCTTTCTTAAACCTCTAACAAAAATTGTCCGTAGACTTAAAAAACGTTTCGCGAAAGAATATCGTTTTTGAATCAAAGATTACGTACGAGTAATCCATAATCTTCGATTAACGACACATCAATATCTTCGGGCAATGTGACATTTACTTTCCAACCGGATCCTGGCGCTACATCTAAGGGAAGGCCCTTATCAGAATGTAAGTTATCGAGCACAAAATGCTGGTTTTTATCGGGTGTAAACAACTCTAACTCATCACCAACTTTAAATTGATTTTTAACATCTAACGTTATTACCCTACTTTCTTTATCAAGCGATATCATTTCACCGACATATTGCTGTTGTAATGCTAATGAATTACCGGTTTCATATGTTTGATATTCGGCAGGCACATGGCGGCGATAGAACCCCTCGGTGTATCCTCTATTCGCCAACGTCCCGAGTTCATCCATCAAGCCCTTATCAAATGCCCGTCCAGATTCAGCTGCATCAATCGCCTTTCGGTATACCTGCGATGTCCTCGCAACATAGTAATGTGATTTAGTTCGCCCTTCTATTTTTAGTGAATGAATTCCCATTTTCACCAAGCGCTCTACATGTTGAACAGCACGAAGATCTTTTGAGTTCATAATGTAAGTGCCGTGTTCGTCTTCGTAAGCAGGCATATATTCTTCTGGACGACCACGCTCTTGTAGCAAAACAGGTTGGACCTCATCATTCGGGACATAAATATTTGGCTTATCTTCATTTTTAACCGGAATCAGATCACCAACTTCATTTTCCTTTGCCGGGTGGGCATTGTATTCCCAGCGGCACGAATTCGTGCATGCGCCCTGATTGGAGTCCCGATGGGTCATATACCCAGAGAGTAAACATCGACCAGAATAAGCGATACATAGCGCCCCATGAACGAAGACTTCCAGCTCCATATCGGGGCATCGTTGTCGAATTTCTTCAATCTCATCTAACGATAATTCTCTCGATAAGATTACTCGGCTAATACCCTGCTGCTGCCAAAATTTCACCGTTGCCCAATTAACTGCATTTGCCTGCACTGAAAGATGTACGACCTGATCAGGCCAACGCTCTTTTACTAACATGATTAGCCCCGGATCCGACATTATTAGCGCATCGGGCGTCATTTCGATAATCGGTTCTAGATCGCGAATATAACTTCTAACCTTATCGTTATGAGGAGATATATTACTCGCTAGATAAAACAACTTGTTTTGATCATGTGCTTCTTCAATAGCGGCAGCCATGACGTCTATTTTATTGAACTCATTGTTTCTAACGCGAAGGCTATAGCGAGGTTGGCCTGCATATACAGCATCTGCCCCATAGGCAAAAGCGTAACGCATATTTTTGAGGGAGCCCGCTGGGGCGAGTAATTCTGTTTTCATTAGTTGGATACAGCTCAGGTTTGTAGTGGTTTATCAAGATTCCCATGAGGAAAAGCGCGTAATTTAACAGAACTCTGTGACAGTCTTTTTTATCTAACTCAAATTTTGAGTCATTCTCGATCTGAGCCTCTTCATGTTGCCGGTTATTTGACCGCATAAACCAGAAGTTAATACTTTTTTAACGCCTCATGAAAGCGAGGGTAAAAACTTAATTTACCCATAAAAGCATTTTCGATAACATCCTGTGCCGAGGTGAATTAACGATCACCTCTAGATAAGAGGAAGAGCATTACGCTTGAACAATAACAAGTGAAAGCTCGCATATTGACACATATGAAAAGGCTAAACGGATGAACAAAACACAATTATTACCGCTTTTAATTTCCATTTCTGCAAGCAGTACACTATTCGCCGCTGGAGCGCCTGTTGGGACGATCTTTCCTGAAGGAAGCCCGGTTGACCCCCTCGGCGCAAACGCTAACTTCCAAGAACTCGCCGATCGCGTGGATGATTTGGATACGTCACTTACATTAGATATAGAAAGCGCTTTCACTCAACTAGATCAAGATATCATAGACTTAAGCAGCTTATTAGACTCATATTCCAGCGCGCTCACCACGGAGTTCTACCAGTTACAGGATGACGTTCTAAGCGAGTCTGCGAGAATTGACGCAGAGGTTACACGTCTAAATGGGCAAATCTCTGAAAATGAAGAACGAGACAATAGCAACCTTCAATCACTCAACAACCGTATTACAGACGCTGCACCGACGGTCAAATATACGCCAAATGAAAATCTTGCAACGCGTACATTCGTGGATTTAAACCCGGAATCCGCTGGGGAGTGCGACGTACGTAACGATAGCTTTAACTTCGACACAAGCGAAAAAACTTACGTACAAGATGTAACGGTAAACAACTCCAACGATAGCCTCTCCTGCGCAGACGTCACTTACTATTGGGACTATTCGGATGGCATTGCGTCATCTTTTTTAATATCACACACAAGCAGCGCTGATATCGCCATTACACTTAGCCAACCTTGGCAGGTTGTTAAAGGTACCACTCGCATCGGCGAATCTTGGGGAACGTATAGTGCTCGCACATTCAGTGTAGACGGAAACGGCTCCTACCCGCTCTCATCTGAATACCATCGTATGACACTACTCGGTATTGAAGATATCGCGGTTCCAGCAGGAAGTTTCTCTGATTGCCTCGTTATTGAAGACCAAATACGCCGAGATAACACTGTCGATACTCGCCTTTACTATTTTTGCGAAGCCCCTGGCGTTGTTCGTATAGTTGGCCTAGATACTGGTCGAGACTGGCAGTTACAAAGCTTCACTGAAAACTAGACTACGCCTTCACCGCCGGCTCCGAAAACATGCCCCCCATTGTTTTTGTGAGCCGGTATTTTCCCGTTCTTAGCCGTATTATCTCCCGCTATGTGCGATATGTCGCACAAACACTAGGGGATATCTCGCCTACCTTCACTTTCATTCAAATGGCACCATAAGCACCGTTGATGATCGACACAAGCACAGGGACCGCGCTTTTTATCAACACACTAGAAACTGTGATTTATAAGAGCTTGTGCCATGAAACATTGTGTAATTGCTGTAAGAGTTAACCGAAGCTACCGTTCGATCATTTGTCATTACGACGAATATTCAGATGTGGCCCGCGTACTTAGAAAAAAGTACAGGAGCATTAGGGATATTACCCTTTTGTTAGAGCTGGGAGATCTGAATCACTTGGACGAAAACAGCATAAGCGCCTTCCACCGGGACTGGGGATATTTATGGAACGAAACGACCCCAGTGATCCACGACGAACTAAAACTGCTTATTTCATACAGCGACGCAATTGGCGCAGACCGCCTTCATGTATTTGAAGATAACGCATGGGAACATTTAGTAATCAAATACGCAGACGACGAACTGCTCACCGCTTAACTTTAACCCCTAGGGCTTACGAGCCAGAAGCGATCGCCAGCTCTTCTTCGTTCATATCCGCTTCAATACCCTCGAACAGCGGGGTAGATAGATAACGCTCTCCAGTATCGGGCAACATACATAGAATGTTCGCGCCATCAGCGGCATTTTCAGCAAGGCTCAATGCCGCTGCGAAGGTTGCACCGCCAGAGATACCGACGAAAATGCCTTCCTTCTGCGCCAGATCCTTAGATGCTTGTATCGCAACGGGGCCTCTCACAGGTAACAATGTGTCTGCACGCTTACCTTCGATCGCCTCCTCAGTAAGAAGCGGAATAAAATCGGGGGTCCAACCCTGCATAGGGTGAGGCGTGAAACTCGGGTGGCTGGCGTCTGGAGCACCATCTTCCTTGCGCTGCTGCGAAACGCCGCTGGCTAATAGCTGTGCATTTTCGGGTTCACAAATCACAATTTGGGTCTCGGGGCTTTTATCTCGTAAAACGGAAGATACGCCATTAAACGTGCCGCCAGTGCCATACCCACTAACCCAATAATCCAACTTTCGGTCTGAAAAAGCATCGATAATTTCTTGAGCCGTGGTCTTAACATGCATCTCAGCATTCGCTGGGTTTTCAAACTGGCGAGATTGCCACCAGCCATTTTTAGCCGCCAACTCGCGTGCCTTATTCACCATCCCAGTGCCCTTTTCCGCCGCAGGGGTCAACACAACTTTGGCACCAAGAAAGCGCATAAGCTTACGACGCTCGACACTAAAGCTTTCTGCCATCGTAATGACCAGTGGGTAGCCCTTTTGAGCACACACCATCGCCAAACCTATTCCAGTATTACCACTCGTAGCTTCAACAATCGTTTGCCCGGGAGATAACTCGCCGCGTTTTTCCGCGTCTTCAATAACGCCAAGCGCCAAGCGGTCCTTCACTGATCCCATTGGATTAAAAGACTCCACCTTGGCGTATATATTTACATTCTTTGGACCCAAATTATTTATACGGACAACAGGTGTATTACCGATGGTTTCTAAAATAGAGTTATAAAGTTTCGCCACGACGGGATTCCTTTGGAATGATGGAGTTAGCCCCCCATTATTCTCACTATTAAGAAGATTGCAACAACGCCCCAGCCCAAACGTCCATATCCGGCATTGTTACGGCTATCGCATCAGCCTGACCTTGCTCATCCGAAAACGAAATCTTTAACATTAAACGACCGGGTGACACACCAAGCAACCGATAAACCTTATCAACATCAGTGATTTTGGAGCGAGGAATCATCAGTGAGCGGTCGAGTAAAACGAGTTCGAAATAAAGCGCTTGCTCGGTAAGCACCATATAAGCGGTCCCGCTCGTCTGAGAATAACCGTAAGATTCCTGAGCACGAAACATGACACGTTCGAGCGGTTGAACAATGGCCTGACCGAAAATTTTGCCCTTGATGCGTTGCTCAACGAGGTTTTGCCTTTTCCATAGAAAAAAGAAAAACCAGGCTATTAGCGATACCCCAATGGATATCGCTATAATTTTGGCACTGATAAGGTAGAGGAAAAAAAGCGCAATAAAAATAATATTAATGGCTAACGCCAGTATTGTAATCGTCATTACACGCGCCTTTATGCAACAGAATAAAACTACAATACTAGCTTAGTCGAAAAGAGAGGGGCTGCCGTTAGGTACTTCTTAAATGCTTAAGTAAACGAGATTTAAGAGAATTGGGTATTTTATTAATTGTCAGCGCCCCAGACTCATGATCATAGACAATTGAGCTTCCCAGACACTTTGCATCAAAACTCATGCTCAGCATATTATCTCGCCCACTGATGCGGATGTATTGACGTAATTGAGCACGGTCCGGAATTAATTCAGGTTTTAGTTGAGGCTTTTTCTCGCGCACATGCTGCTCAAAAACCTCCTGATTACCCTCATCAATTTGACTAGAAAGGTCGGATAACACGACTCGCTTACCTGCTTTATCTTGCTCAAGGCAATAACTCACGACCTTTTCTCGTGCCTCCAACCCCTGCTCTTCAGGTAAAGCACTGGCAAAGCTTTCTACCGCATCCAAAAACATCTCGGTTTCTTCTTTAATATCGGCCTTATCTGTAAATCCTATGAACTCAACAAAGGCATCACTTAAATCTTTTTCTCCCCGCCAGGGCAAAACAGATAAATAATTTAGCTGAGCATCATCGCTTTGCCATTCACGTAGATTTACCTTAGCCGCAAGCTGCACCTGGTTCGTATTCAAGTAGGTGGAGTCTGTAATATTAAGATCGCCGTCCAGATATTGGCCTTTAAGGTGGTCAACGATATACACATAAAACTCATCAGCGTGATCGAAGCTTTCTTGTACAAAAAAAACGAAGGCGTCCATCAACGCCTCACTCTTGTCTATTTCGACTTTAAAATGCTGCATCGCTTTTTTGGTTAAAGACACAAAACTAAGTTTTTCATCAATGCATTCCGATATCCAGTTCGAGAATGGATGCATCGCCAGATCGCTTGAAAAACGACCATGGATTTTGCCCAGTTTTTTGATGTAGCTAAGCTTCAGTTCCCGGTTACACTCATCAATCTTGCCATCACGGGCTATCTCTTGATCACGCAAGGTTAAAACACACGGGCTGGTGGGGGTCAAGCGTTCAAGCTTGTGAGCGATAAGATGAGATATAGCCATAGGAACACCGTGATCCTCATATGAGAGGAGAAAATTGGGGGCGCATTATCCCAACAAACCTTCGCTTCAGTCTAGGGGCGTTTCTAGCCCCAAAATACACCCCACCCACGTATTTTTGTCTACACTTTTATGAAAACCCATTAACGACTGAAGACGCCTTCTTCCAACGATACAAACGCGCGATCATGAAATACCAATGCTTAGAATGTGGCCATAAAGACAATACACTCGCACAAAGCCGGTGCCCCGCCTGTGGGTCGGCACAGGTAAAGAGCTTAAGCAAAACGGAGCGTATTGAAGAGAGAGAGTTCCAGCCAATAAGGCTGGCTATGATGGTGCTACTATGGGGTGTTTTACTATACAAAGCCTACGAAACGTTTCTAACCTAACTATCCTGGCAACCACGCAGATGGTGTTGACTTCCTAGATCTCTAGAGATCACCAATAATTAGCAATACGTTGTTCCAAACTACGCCAAACAAACTTACCCGAATGCGTATTCGGACATAGGATATTCTTCTTCCGCACGATCTTGCCAAGGCGCCACAATGAGGTGTGCACGCTGGCGATCCATCACGGATGAAAGGACGTTGATCGTCGTCATATTCCCCGACGAGAGGCGTTGACATATAACAGGGCCGTAAGAGTCTCGCAAGCGATCGATAAGCTCACCCTCTTTAAAGTGGTCTCTGCACTGGTATTCGAACACAAGACAATTACCGTTGCCAATATAGGCGGCGGCGATACGGCTCGCTGGATTCACAAAGATGATTTTACCTTTGATCGATTTCATTGGTTGTCTGCCCACAAGTAACTGCTTTTTTGTAGTTTTCACAAGCATACATCAAGCGGACAAACGCTATTTGTACGCGATCACAGACTGCAATATTTCCACAAGAAAAGGTAAAAAGTGTCGAAAGGATCACAAAGGGGCATCTCTTAACCTAGATCAAGTCCTCTGAAATACAAGGTTTGATCCAAACGGGACAACGACTTTCGCAGATACATGCCTTGTACAACCCCAAAACAAACGATTGTTCGGCTGAAAGTAACTCAATAACCTTACAAATTTTGAGAAACAGGCATCATTACAGAAAGGTAGCGTAATATACGTTGAGGTTTTACACCCCTAATGTGTTTATATAGGTGCCACTTGTAATACAAGGACGTAAAGCATAATGAGATAGAAACCATGCCTGGCAAACTGAAAATTGAGATACAAACCGGAGTACTCCTCAGTAGGGAAACACAAATGGTAAATACCTTCATAAAGCAATATCACTCTTCGTTAGAGAAGTTTGATCCAAAATCTGTCGCGCAGTATTACAACTTCCCAATTAATATTTTTACTGAGGATGGTGAATCCATCATGTTCAGCGAAGACCTATTTTTGGCCTATTCCGATCAACTTTTCAGAGAATACCAATCATTGGGCATCTCAAAACTTGATCACAAAATAATCTCAAGAGACAAACTATCTCAGAATCTATTGTTAGTTTCGATAGCTTGGCAATTTATAGATCCGCAAAAAAATGTGAAATACGATGCAACGATACGCTACGTGCTATCAAGTGTTAGTGCTGAGCTAAAAATAGTATCGGTTTATATTGTCGATGAAAGGAAACGCTTTAACGAATTCAGAAAAAACGTGGGCTCGTAGTAACCGCTACGATTGTTTTGCTTCTAACAACGCCGCACACATCACCATAAAACAACCAACCCATTCCCAGAGATCAAGGCTTTCACCACCCAGAAGAGTCGCGGACAATACGGCAGCAACCAGTTGGACGATAATAATAATTGAGGAACGCCCTGCTTCCATACGTTCCACGGCCCACTGAGAACCGACGTTAGCAAACAATAGCCAAGTAAGCGTATAGAGAAGGAGTAATCCCCAATGGATAGGCGCAACTGAGGTAGGGAATGATTCCAGTCCGATGGTCATGAGCGAGCCCGTAACTAAAGCACAGCCCACCACCATCGCGAACAGTTTCATGGGTAATCGCAGATGGCCGACACCCCGAAACAGAATATTATTCATCGCAAAGCTAAAGCCGGACAACAGCGCCAGAGCGTCAATCCATGATGGTGGAGAGGACAGTATTTTACTGCCTCCCAATATCAAAAAGGCACCGGATAAGGCGATTGCTACTCCACACCCTCGCCTCAGTCCAATCTTTTCTTTAAGGAAAATCCGGCCACCGAGCACACCCCATATTGGCAATAGATAGAACAACACCATCACCCGTACAACATCACCGTACATTAGAGCGTAAGTAAAACTGAAGATGCCTAACCCACCAGCAAGCCCGATCCCTAAAATATAATTAAGACGCCGCGACAAACGGGGAAACGGTAAAACAAACGGAAAAATAACGAGCGCGAGAATGGAATGCGTAACAAATAGTAATGACAGGCCTTCCAGACCGACGCCACTAAAAAATTTTAACGGAATCCAGCTTAACCCCCAGAACGTACACGTTGTAACAAGTGTGAGTACCGGGAGCATCGGATGAGTGACAATGTTTTTTATACTCAACGCGCTGCACAACCATTTGGCATGTGAACCTTACCGAATAACAATCGTTTATTGATAAAAAACCTTAGCCAAGAATTGCGTGAGTTTTTCCCATGAATCTTCATCCGCGTGCTGGTCATACCCAATAAAAGCTATCTCGGAATCCTTTACAATGTCATCAGAAGCAGGATCCGAAAATCCATGGGTCGCGCCAGGATAATCAATAATTTCATAGGGAATATTTGATGCTGAAAGCGCCCCCTCAAACACTGTTCGCTGCTCGGGTACCGAAAATTCATCGGCTTCGCCATTAAACACAATCACGGGCGTAAATGCGGTTTCTACAATTTCGGAAAGGCCACCAAAACCACCGTAAAAACTCGCGACGCCCATTAACAGTTTTCCTCGTCGCGCCATATTCATTGCAATGGGGCCGCCCACACTATACCCAACGGCTGCGATTTTGGTTTTATCAACGCCTTGGTGATTTTCGAGCTGTTCTACTGCAGCATCAAACAGTGAAACGGTTACGTTTGAATTTTCACCGACGGCATCCATTAAGGTAATCGCTTCTTCCAAATTCGTCGTGGTTAATCCACTGCCATATAAATCCAACGCAAATGCAACGTATCCATTTTCAGCCAACATTTTTGCTCGACGGCGTTCGTGTTCAGTCTGCCCCCATAAACCATGGATAATAATCACACCAGGAATAGGATCAAGTTCGCCTGCAGGGTAAGCTAAATACCCGTGGTACGCTGTACCGTCAACGTCGTAACTAACACGTTGAGTAATGATCGGGTCGAAATCTTCGGCCAAGGTTTTTAGCGCCTTTAACCCCTCCTCATAAACAGAACCCAACATTGAATCCATCATTAAACCAAAATACTTTTCAATGATGTTCCTATGACGCGTATCAAAACCCCAGGTTATTTTAGTCTGGTTAGTCCCGACTTGCTCTAAATCGAATGCGGCCGTACCGCCCCCCATCTGACCGAAATCTAAGGATGTTACGGCACGACTATTCGGCACATACTCGGTATATACGGAAGTGCCCGAGCCAACTTCTTGATTACCGGACCAAGCCATCATAGAACCGATGCCAAGCTCAGGTCCGGAAAAATCAACCCGCATTTTAGGGTCCATTTTTGCCCAGGGCGACCACTTTTGAAACTGCTTGTGCTGACTAACTAAATAGAAGACGACCCCTTGAGGCGCATCAATTGTTATATTTCGTTCCACGTGTGTTTGTGTCGGTAAGACAGTACCAAGGGCCATAAATAACACGGGTACGCCAATCACAATGGCAATCACAAATTTAAACGCTTTCATAAGCTAAACACCCCAAGTATCAGCAGGTTTTAAAAGTTAGATAGGTGAAAACGAAGAAGGCACAGCGTCAACCACTCCCCATGGCAACACTGTTCACAACGTTTGATGTTATAGATTGTCTGAATTTTTGGGTGAAAAGAACGCCTCAACGGCTTCACGTTCCCACATGGCATCTTGATAACCGAGTTCCATTAATTCATTACAATATTCGTGGGAGAATAACAGATAACTGGCAGCGGCTGAACCGCCACCTTTTGCAGTCGCACCAGTACGGCGCATGAAGTAACGCATGCTGGGAGGCATATGGCGAATTTTTCGTCCGGCTATTTTATCAAGCGGTTTTGATGGAGAAATGATCAATGTTTCTACAGGTCGAAGTTGCTCCGTATTTTCACAACGCTCCTCGTTCACGAGTTTTAATAAATCATTTACTCGTTCCAGATGCTCGATGTCCCCCTCCAGAGAATCGATAAACGCACTGTTAAAAAGCTGACCAACGATTTGAGCAATTGAAGGCGAATGTTTTGGCTGTGGAGTTTGCTTATATTTCCAATGACTGGCTGCGTGGCGATTACCACTCACACCGATAATCAATATTCGATCTGCGCCTAAATGTAACGCAGAACTAATCGGTGCCATTTGACGCATGGCCCCATCACCAAAGTACTCGCGACTCAGTTTAACCGTTGGAAATATTGCGGGTATAGCCGAGGACGCGAGAAGATGATCCACGCTAATCTTAGAGGGTGTTCCAACCCTTCTATAACGCCGCCATCCACGCAAACTGGCATTTCCTTGAAAGAAGCTGACAGACTCCCCAGAGTTGTAGCCCAAGGCCGTAATACAAAGGGCTTCCAGCTCGCCTTTGTCAACACGAGTTTGGATGTTGTCGAATGAAATTACTTCGGATAAGAGTTTTCTAAGTGGCGAGTTATCCAGTAACGCAACAGGCTCACGTCCGACCCCTTCATGCAACAAAGAGGTCAGCACCTTCAGTGCACCCGTTGCTTGAGCACGCCACCCTACTTTGAACACCTGGTCGATTTCCAAGCTTCGCCAAGTGCGAGACAGATCGCGCACCGCGTGGCGAAATTCCCCCTGGTGAGCGGCCATAGCTGCCGCATTAATCGCGCCCGCGGAAGTGCCGCATATGATGGGAAACGGGTTGTGGAGGTGTGGAAGAATATCCGATATAGCCTTTAACACACCCACCTGATACGACGCGCGTGCGCCACCACCAGACAGAATAAGTGCATTAGTAGACATAACGAAGCGATTCCAACCTAATTATTTAACATAAGTATGGCGTGCAAACGGAATTTTCGCCATTGAGGGAGGCTTCGATTTCATCAAATAATGAATCTACGCAGAAGCAGAATCACGCAATTCGCGCCGCAATATTTTACCCACGTTAGTTTTAGGCAAAGCGTCACGAAATTCAATGACCTTAGGCCGCTTATAGCCAGTAAGGTTCGCTCGGCAATAGTTCTTAATATCTTCTTCAGTGGTATTTTGATCCGTGGGCACGACAAAGAGTTTTACGACCTCGCCGGAGTGAGGATCCGAAATACCAACCGCCGCAGCTTCGACAACGCCGGGATGCTGGCTCACCACGTCTTCAACCTCGTTCGGATATACGTTAAAACCAGAGACAATGATCATGTCTTTTTTCCGATCAACTAGCTTGTATACACCACCTTCCTGCAGTATTCCCATATCACCCGTTTTAAACCAACCGTCCTCGGTAAACACCTTCTTCGTTTCGTCCGGCCTGTTCCAGTAACCCTCCATCACCTGAGGGCCTCGCACGCATAGCTCTCCGACTTCGCCGTCCGCTACCACGTTGCCGTCATCATCGATGAGGCGGACTTCGGTATCAATCAACGCCTCCCCAATAGTACCTGGGTTGATATTATTAATTCGATTGCCACATACAACCGGAGAAGTTTCCGTTAAACCGTAACCTTCACACACTTCGCAGCCCGTAAGCTTATGCCAAGCCCTCGCGGCGTCCTCGGTCATCGCCATCCCACCTGCGGAGCTGATATGCAATTCCGAGAAATCGACAGTCTTAAACGCCTCATGCCTGCACAAAGCCACGTACAGCGTATTAATGCCGACAAACACAGTCATTTTAATGTTTTTAAGTGCGCCCACCATTGAATCAAGGTCCCGAGGGTTGGGAATCAACACGTTGTGTGCACCGTAGGAAAACGCACACAACCCATGAAGATTAAATGCGTAGATATGGTATAGCGGTAAACAGTTGATATAGACTTCTTGCGCTTCTTTAAATGCTTGCGGCATATGAGAGATCATTTGCCACACGTTGCTCGCTAAATTCCCATGGGACAACATAGCACCTTTAGATACACCCGTTGTACCACCGGTGTATTGTAGTGCAAACAAGGTCTCCGAACTTACATCAAACGGCTTCAACGATCGCGATGGATTCGCCACCGTATCGCGGAAGTTAATAACCTTTTTAAAATGGTATGGCGGCACCATTTTTTTTAAATATTTGACGGCAAAATTAATTAGTTGACGTTTAGGCGCAGGATGCAGATCCGCGATGTTAGTCACGATGACATGTTCAACATCCGTCTCTTCAATAATTTCCGCTGCGACGTTCGCAACATTAGATAATACAACCAAGACTTTCGCACCCGAGTCTTTTAGCTGATGCTTAAGCTCTCGCCCAGTATATAGCGGGTTCGTGTTTACAATTACCAAACCAGCGCGCATTGCGCCATACATCGCGACGGGATACTGTAAAATGTTAGGCATTTGTATTGCAACGCGATCACCCGGCGCCAAACCGAGTTCATGATGCAAGTAACTCGCGAACCTCAGACTCAAATCGTTTAGCTCGCTAAACGACAAGGTATGATTCAAGCAAGTGTACGCCGGCTGAGTCGTATAAGTTGTGAATGTATGGTCAAGCAGCTCTAGTAAAGTATTGTATCGAGTCGCCAATGTCGTTACTCCATATCACCTGTGGTTTTATATTATGAATGAATCACGTATTACATTGTTACAAACGCTTTCGCAACGCCCTGTTTGAACGATGAAACACCCCTATCTTTTATTATTCACATGTCGCGCCTACCAAAAAGCCGGAAGACACTCCGGCTTTTTATTACATCTCGCTAATATCAAAATCCATTAAGTTACCTGCACCCGACTTCATGGTGTCGGCCAATGTTCTTGTGCGCGGTAAAATACGCTGATAATAAAAGCGTGCTGTTTTAATTTTACTACTATAAAACTCCGCTTCGTTTGAATCTTTTTTCGCTAAAGCAATTTCGACGGCGCGCGCCCAGAAGTATGCAAGCGTCACATAGCCAGAGTACATAAGGTAATCAACACTCGCCGCGCTCACCTCATCGGGATTTTCCATTGCTGTCAAACCAATATGCATGGTTAACTCGCCCCACTCTTTATTCACTTCAGCAAGCGGTGTGAGAAACTCTGACATTGCTTCATTTTCAGCATTCGCCAGGCAAAATTTATGAACAATTTTGGTAAACCGTTTTAATGTCTCGCCCTGGCTCATCAAAACTTTACGGCCTAATAGGTCTAAGGCCTGTATACCCGTGGTGCCTTCATACAACATCGCAATACGGCAATCTCGTACGTTTTGTTCAGCACCCCACTCTTTAATATATCCGTGACCCCCAAAACACTGAACCCCAAGGTTCGCGGATTCGAATCCTGACTCCGTCAAAAATGCCTTCGCGATTGGGGTCAACAACGCAAGTAATTCACCCGCGTCATTTTTATCGTCTTCATTCTTGCTGTAATGCTCAACATCCACCAACTGAGCAGCATAGTACAATAACATGCGGCCGCCTTCCGAAAAGGCTTTTTGCGTGAGCAGCATTCTGCGCACGTCCGCGTGCCAAATAATGGGATCCGCAGGGCCATTCGGGTTTTTAGGGCCGGAAAGCGATCTAAATTGTGTGCGGTCTTTCGCGTATTCCAACGACTTTTGATACCCCACTTCCGCGTGGGCAACCCCCTGAATTGCCGTGCCGATACGCGCGGTATTCATAAAGGTGAACATACAATTCAGTCCGCGGTTAGGCGGCCCGATTAAATACCCAACCGCTTCATCGAAATTCATTACACATGTCGCGTTTCCATGAATTCCCATTTTGTGCTCGAGGGATCCACAGCTCACCGCGTTGCGCTCCCCCACCTCACCGCTTTCATCAGCGTGAAATTTAGGAACGATAAATAAAGATATACCTTTGGTCCCTTCCGGCGCATCAGGCAAGCGCGCGAGTACGATATGAATAATATTTTCTGCCATGTCGTGCTCACCAGCAGAAATAAAGATTTTGGTCCCACTAATTTTGTATGAACCGTCGTCCGCAGGTTCAGCTTTGGAACGTAACATGCCGAGGTCACTGCCACAGTGTGGTTCCGTTAAGCACATGGTGCCGGTCCATGTACCTTCAACAAGTTTGGTTAGATACGTTTGTTTCTGGTCATCAGTACCGTGAAGCTCAAGCGTCTTCATTGCGCCATGAGACAAGCCTGGATACATCGCCCAGGACCAGTTTGCAGAACCATACATCTCACTCATGATGGTCCCCATAGATTCGGGCAAACCTTGACCACCGACATCGGCGCTGTGTGTCATTGATGGCCATCCCGCTTCTACGTACTGTTGGTAGGCCTCTTTGAAACCATCTGGCGTCTTCACATCACCATCATTCCAGGTACAACCTTGCTGGTCACCAATAGCATTGAGTGGCGCAATCACATTTTCTGAAAACTTGGCACTTTCTTCCATGATCGCAGCAACAAGATCCGGAGATGCGTCTTCACCCATACCAAGTCGCTCATAATGGGCTTCAAAATCGAGCATTTCGTTCATGACGAACTGCATTTCGCGCATAGGGACTTTGTAATCAGACATACAGCTTTCCTCAGTAATGTGTTCGCCTATTTGGCCTTCCTTTCATTTTAGTTTCAATTGCCAAAAACGTCATAATGAATAACAAGAACTTAGGACTTATTTACTGACATCGTAACGTAAATACCCCGGAAACCGGGTATTGGTTATGGCAATGAGCGGCTCGGTATTGTTGTCGGAGTTTTGCTGAAAGAGAAATGGCGTGAAACACAACACAAAAAGAATGTTTTCGCGCCACCCAGGCTCTGTGCGTGATTTAGAAAGTGAGAAAAATCATTAACTTACGCTTAATGATCCTGCTGAATTGTTGCTCTATATTCACCGGGTGTTTTACCCGTCCATTTCTTAAACGAACGAAAAAACGCACTGGGCTCATCAAAGCCCAACATTTCAGCGATCATCGTATTGGAAAGGTCAAAACAACCCAAGTAATGAAACGCGGCCTCCATCCTGCATTCATCTTTGAGCTTCTGGTAAGAGGTTTGGCCCTTTTGTAACTGACGGCGAAGCGTCGTTACCGAAACATTTAACTGGGAGGCCACCACTTCCGCGGAGGGCATCGTCCCACTCACATCCCGCTTAAGAATATTTCTCACCTTGTCTGCGGTACTGACATGTGACGGGTCTTCCGTAACCAAGCGATACGGCGCTGTACGCAAAAATGCCATCAAGGCATCTTGATTTTGTACGATAGGATATTCCAAAAATTTGGGATCGTAACTCACAGAATTTTGCAGAGCATCATATTCGACATGTTTGATGTTCCGCATATCGAAAGGTGTCTGTTCTTGAGGCCCGGAAAAAGTCACGGTTATTTTAACAATAGGAATTTCCATTCCGATGAGCCATTCGGATAAGCGATGCCACATCATCAAAGAAGCCATTAAACTATCGGGCGTAGCACTTTGGACCTTTCGGTCAAACTCCCCTCTCCCTAATGATCGCGATGGGTTTAAGGCAAGTGTCACGAGGTTATTATCTACGGAAAGTAAATAACGCACCATTAAACCCCGACAAATTTCTGCAAATTCCCCAGCCCGAATCGTTGCTTGCTTTAGGTCTGAACAACTTAGCAAGGTTAAACACATTAGACGAAAAGCACCCAGCGGCACCTTCCCTTCCGCAAAAATCCCGAACCATTCATCTTGAGTGTATCGCATGACCTGCTGATACAGTTCACCATATTTTAACGCGGGAATTTCTGTTCGCGATGCAAAATAGCCAGTAGATAAACCAACGCCATCTAATAGCTCATCGACATTACAGCCAGACTGTTTTGCTCGCTCCAGTAAGCGCGTCGCATAATCTACGGGGACTAGAGATTGATTCATGGGTCTTTCTGTTCTATTTGATCAAGGGATGCCTTCTTTTCAGCGCGTTCAGCTATCCATCGCCCCAGGAAGGCTATGGGGGCAGCAATTAAAATAATTGCCAGCAAAAATCCAAGTGAGACCCAAATTATTTGCACAACCTGCTCTTCGGGAAAACCGAAACGTTTCACCATCATTAAGATTGACGACGCACATGCGATGATCGTGATCATCACGCTATAACGACGCTGAAAACGTACTTTAAATTTCATTGTATAGTTTACTCTGTAATCCTATTTAACCTGTGGGCTATTTTATTAAACGAGAAATAGCATACGCAACGCCATCATCCCACACAGGCCGCGTAATATAATTGGCCACTAATTTAACATCGTCAACCGCTTGCCCCATAGCAACACCAGTACCCGCCCGCTCCAAAAACACCTTATCTGACTGCGCGTCACCAAAACTTATTACATTCTCTGCAGACACGCCGTAGTAATCCAATAAAAAATCAAAAGCTTGATGCTTACAAGCATCGTTATCTATCACGCTTGCGAACAGCCAGTCTGGGTGTGCGGCAATTCTCGCATATGCGAATTGGCATTCAGGGAATGAACGTTCCAAAGCATATAATTTTTCGTGTTCACGCTCATGGTTAACCGCGACTAAAAACTTTACGACCGGATCAACACCTATTAGCTCATCAAAGCTCCGACGTTGCGGTGTCTGCCTCATGTGAGTCGCATGAGTTCGACCAATTTCTTCGCCGATATCCGACTCAATAAAATAGTCATTTGCAGTATAGAGTTCGTAGTATATGTCGCTGTTACGTAACACGTCAGTTAAACGTCGACTCAGGGCTGGGGATACGCCCTGCATCACCAGAGTATCTTGTGTTGTTGGGCAATACACATGGGCACCGGTACAAAACACACCGGGATCACTTATAGATAATTCATCAATAATAAACTGAGCCGCAAAATTGGGGCGCCCTGACGCGACCGCGACTTTAATCCCATGCGCTTTGAGCCGCTGTATTTGATGTTTAGAGGCTTCACTGTATTGCCCATCCAACCCCAGTAGCGTGCCATCAATATCAAAAAACGCGACCTTTATATCCTGCGTTTGAAGTTGATGATCGTCTAAATGATGTAACTCTTCGGTAAGCAAGGTTAAAAAATCTTCTCTTGAGTCCACTCGCAGCGGATGGACTGACGACCCGCACCCGGTACATGACCGTTGGTCATGCTTTCCCAGGTGAAAGTATGAACACCGGAAAGTTCTGTTTCCAAATGCACTACAGCGGATACCCAGTACAAACTGTCTAATAACTTTTCGAATCGATTCATCCATTCAGACCATTCGTATTCGATGGCTTTATAGGACGCGCCAAAATGCATGACCTCAGTAAGGTAACGATCCTGACCAACTTCGACTTTGGGCGGCGAAAACATCTCTCGGCATAGATAGGGCCACTCTTCGGCGTTCGGCAACTCAAGCATTGCACGGCGGTTATTACGACGACGATCAACATTAAGCTGTTCTCCCGCCAGATCTTTTATACATCCGTAAACAATCGATTCTTGATCCATTACTTATGCCTCTAGTTACCTTATTGCCTTGCGTCACACGCTATATTTTTAGAATTAAAATGGCCACCAGGAAGAATTTAAACGATCTTCACATTTTTTTAATTGATTATCATAACGGTATGCGCGATTTGCGACTTTGCGAGCAACCCCTTTAAGCCAGGGTTTCTTTTTATATGTGCCACGAGTATACCCGCCATGACCTTCATGATAGGCCAAATACAAAGCGTATGGATCTGAAGGTACTTTTCGTTTCTTAATACTGATATGGTTATACCATGCGATAAAATCTATCGCGTCATCAAAATCATTTCTATCCGCCCCCCAATGGCCGGAACCTTTTTTATACCAATCCCATGTCTCATCTTTTGCCTGAGAATAGCCGTATGAACTGCTTTTTCTTGGACCCGGGATAAACCCTAATATTTTTGTGCGCGGGGGTTTTGCTTTCGCGACAAAGCGCGACTCTTGGTGCATAAATGCCATATTAGTGGCAATCGGTACTCCCCATTTTTTTGAGGCCTTTTTCGCATCTTTGTACCAACCATTCTTCTCATCGAAAATACTGCAAATATTATCGAGGTGTTTAGGGGGGGAACTTGCACAAGCGGACAAACATGCAACTGATATCACGAGCATCAGTTTGACGATTCCCGACATATAACCCCGACGCGTTCTATATATAGCACTCAAAATATTCATCAACTATGTGCATCCAACAATGCAACAAACCCTTGTTCATCCAATACGTTAATATTTAATGACTCCGCTTTCGCCAACTTTGATCCCGCCCCAGGGCCCGCAATAACACAGTGAGTTTTTGCGGAAACGCTCCCAGACACTTTAGCACCCAACGCTTGAAGCTTTTCTTTGCCTTCATCACGTGTCATCGTTTCCAGAGTACCAGTGAGCACATAAGTTTTGCCGGCCAACGGCTGCTCCCCTTCAGTAGGCACGACAACGTCCTCCCAGTGAATGCCTGCGGCAACCAAGGCATCGACAATATTATTGTTTTGCTCGTTAGCAAAAAATTCCACGACGTAACTGGCCGCAATCGGGCCAATATCATCAACGGCTTGTAACGCCTCCATCGTAGCTTCGCGCAATCGGCTTAAGGAGCCAAATGCGCGCGCTAAATTCCGGGCAGTGGTCTGCCCAACCTCGCGAATACCCAGAGAAAATAGAAAGCGCGCGAAAGTTGAATTCTTACTGTCTTCAATCGCTCGCAATAAATTATCGACTGATTTTTCTCCCATACGCTCCAGTTGTACAAGTGTTTCTTTGTCTAGGGCATATAAATCAGCTATGGAGTGGATTAACCCTTCATCGACGAATTGCTCGACTATCTTATCGCCAAGCCCATCGATATCCATCGCATTGCGAGACGCAAAATGTTTAATCGCTTCTTTCGTTTGCGCTTCACACACAATTCCCCCGCCACAGCGGGAGACGACTTCGCCCTCTTTCACGGAAACTGGAGAATCACACACCGGACAAGTCGAAGGGAAACCAACAGGAACAGAACCCGCCGGACGCTTTGACGCCACAACAGATACTATTTGCGGGATTACATCTCCTGCTCGGCGCACAATAACAGTGTCACCAATATGAAGCCCCAAACGATCAATTTCATCCCGATTGTGCAGCGTCACATTCGATACAGTTACACCACCGACAAATACCGGCGCAACTTTCGCTACAGGTGTAATAGCCCCCGTTCGTCCGACTTGGTACTTAACCTCATTAAGCACGGTCATTTCTTCTTGCGCGGGAAATTTATATGCAATAGCCCAACGCGGCGCACGCGAAACTTTTCCTAACTTTTCTTGAAGATCTAGGTTGTTTACTTTGAAGACAATGCCATCGATATCAAACGGCATTTTACTGCGTTCCTCACCAAGGTATTCGTAATACTCTAGGCACGCTTCAATTCCATTTGCTTCACGACGATACGCACTGCAGAAAAACCCCCAATCGCTCAACTTAGATAGGATGTCTAGGTGCGTTGTCGGCATCTCGCCATTTTTATACCACCCGACACTGTATGCACACATCACCAACGGCCGAGTTGCGGTAACCGTTGAATCTTTCTGTCTTAGACTGCCTGCAGCTGCATTTCGAGGATTAACAAACGCTTTATCACCGGCCTCTTGTGCCTGTTGGTTTAGCGCATTGAAACCTTTATGCGGCATGTAAATTTCACCCCGCACCTCCAACATTTCGGGATAACCCGTACCAAGCAAACGCATTGGGATCGACCCAATAGTACGCACATTTTGCGTAATATCTTCACCGGTCTCACCATCACCCCTAGTAGCGCCGCGCACTAACACACCATTTTCATACAGTAAGCTAATCGCAATACCATCGTATTTTGGCTCGCAGGCGTATTCGATTACCTCATCGGTTTTTAAACGATCTCGAACGCGCTGATCAAACGCAATCAAATCCTCGGCACTAAACGCATTCCCGAGGGATAGCATGGACACTTCGTGCTTTACCGAATCAAAATCACTTACAGGGGCACCGCCCACTCTTTGAGAGGGAGAGTCAGTGGTAATAAGTTCTGGGTGGGATTCTTCTAGAGAACTGAGTTCCTGAAATAAGCGGTCGTATTCTGCATCAGGAATTTCAGGGTCGTCGAGGACATAATATCGATGTCCGTGATAATTGAGTTGCTGCTTAAGGGCTTCAAGACGTTCGATGACATCATCTATCGCCGCCATTTAGTTTTCCTCATTCATATTAGGCGCGCGCAAGTTTTCGCTTTCGCTCATATTCGATGACACGTTGACGACCATGCTCGATGGTTTGATTCGTCATGACGCTGCGGTTTTCATCTTTTAATTCACAACCAAGCGTGCTCGCCAAGTTTTTTGCGGTGACAGCCAAATCGTTATACGCCGCAAGGCTTTCACCTGCTACAGGCAAACTTAAAAACATACTAACGCCGGGCGTTTCGAAGTCGTTCATTTCGGCTAAGTTAAATGTGCCGGGCACAACCATGTTGGCAATGCTGTAAATAATCGGCCCATCGCCGTCGTTATCTTTATGTCGGTGGAAAATATCCATATCACCGAATCTAAGACCTTCTTGCATTAGGGCTGCTAGTAAATCACTCCCCGCAATACGCTGACCGGACTTCGCCATAAGATTCATGATAAGCACTTCGTCTGGTTCTTCATAAACGATATCGGGCTTTTCTTCCTCAACCCTAACTGCGGGGCTCGCACTCGGTTCAGGTAAACGCTGCTCAATTACAGGTTCTTGAGTGCGCGCTTTATTTTTTTGCGCCGACGCTGGTCGGGGCTTTGAAAGCGCAGGCTCATCATCAAGCGTGTCATCTTGTAGGTCTTCTAAATTGCCGATCGCGGGTTCACGGTGATCGTTATACTCATCTGTTTCGTCCTCAGCCAAACCCGTGTCATATTCCTCATCAGCGTCACCGACATAAGGCGCATCTTCGTCTAGCGCCGAAGATTGAGCTCTGGCCTGCTGAACGTCTTGCTCTTCATTTTCTAACAGCGGATCTGCATACTCGTCCGCTTCTGCATCGGATGATTCAACAGAATCCATTAACATGGGAACCGACTCATCCAAGTTAAGAGACACTTGCTCCGGAATACGTCGCGGCGCACCAGCGGTTACCCGTTGGGATTCAAAGTTTTTTCTTACGTTATCATTGAGGTCTTCGGCAAGCTTTTCATCGCGAACGGTTGCAACTCGTGCCCCACCCGAAGGAAACTCACTGGAACTAACGGAAAAATCACTTTCTTTATCCGCTTTTTTGGCATTTTTGGATAAGGAGATGTTCTCACGCCTCGCCAACCGCGCTCGGCGAATACCATCGAGCACAATTCCGATGATAAGCAGAACAATGATAACGGTTAACCAATCTTTCACTGATATTCCCCTCTCGTATTCAGTGTTATGTTCAGCGCAGTTGTATATTTAACCCGCATGTAAATCTATTTATGTATCCGAGTATTTTACGAAGCTGCTAGTTCCGCAGCTTCATCGACATTAACGGTTACCATTCGCGAAACACCCGGCTCATGCATCGTTACACCCAGTAGTTGATGCGCCATTTCCATCGCGATTTTATTATGCGTAATGTAAATAAATTGTACTTGTGAAGACATTTCTTCAACGATACGCGCGTAGCGACCCACGTTCGCATCATCCAAGGGTGCGTCTACTTCATCCAGCATACAGAACGGTGCTGGATTCAAGCGAAAGATTGAAAATACCAAGGCAATCGCCGTCAGGGCTTTTTCACCACCAGAAAGCAAGTGAATGGTGCTGTTTTTCTTACCCGGAGGCCGCGCCATAATGGCGATACCGGTATCCAATAAATCTTCACCGGTAAGTTCCAAATAGGCATGACCACCACCGAACACTTTTGGAAACAATTCTTGCAGACCTGAATTCACCTGATCATAGGTTTCTTTAAATCGCGTACGTGTCTCACGGTCAATTTTCTTAATCGCGCCTTCCAAGGTTTCAAGCGCTTCTTGTAAGTCATCATTTTGCGCATCAAGATAATTCTTACGCTCAGATTCCGTTTTATATTCTTCGATCGCCGCCAAGTTAATAGGGCCTAGACGTGAAATGCGATTACCGACTTTTTCCAGCGCTTGCTCTAGGCTTTCCTCGGTCATCTCTTCATCAAGACTTTCGACTACCGTTTCAATGTCGAGCTCTTCATCGGCTAATTGCTGTTTTAAATTTTGACGCTGTACATCGAGCGTTTGCGCTTGTAAGCGCGCCGCTTCCAAATTTGAACGTAAACCGCCAAGCACTTGCTCGACCTGGGTTCGGTTTTTTTCAGACGTACGTAAGGCGGCTTCAGACTCTTCCATTTCCTTACGTGCTTCACCGAGTCGCTGCTCCACGGATACACGCTTTTCGAGGTGGCCTTCGAGTTCTAACTGGTGCTCTGTCGCAGGCTCTTGGCTATCCGATAACGCCGCTTGCAAACTTTCTTTTCGCTCAGCCAAACGCTGCATCTGTTCTTTTAAGCGCGAAAGGCCTTGGCGAACGGATTCTAGCTGTGTTTTAACCGACTGGTGACGCATCGCCAGTGCATGGGACTTATCTTTATCGTGACGTGCCGCTTGCCGTGCGTGATCCAACTTACCGCGAATTTCGTCTCGCTGGCTCAGTAAAGTTTCGCGCTCAGTGGTATCCACTTCCATCGCTGCGATGGCATCATGTAGTTTGGTGCGTGCATCTACGAGGTTTTCGCTTTCAGCCGCCAGCTGCGCTTTTGCTTCATCAATATCGCGTTCGGTACGCTCACGCCCTTCAAGGACTTGTTCGACTTTCGCCTTTTTCCCGCTGAGCTGCGCTCGGATCTCACCGTGCTGCCGACCGTGAGACTCTATCTCCTTACGAAGCGATTCACGTTTCGTTTCAGCATCGCGTAATGTATTTTTAAGGTTATCGAGCTGCTCCGCTAGCTTCTCGCTCGTCTCTTCCAACGACTCAGCCGAGGCTTTTAAACGCTCTATTTCTTCTTTACGGGCAATAACACCGCTGTGTTCGTCACCCTCTTTAACCACTTTTACCCAATTTGGGCCGAGCCATAAGCCCTCTTTGGTAACAATCGACTCATTAGGTTTTAACGCTTTACGACGGCTGAGCGC
Organism: Agarilytica sp.; assembly: GCA_045430345.1. GTDB lineage: Bacteria > Pseudomonadota > Gammaproteobacteria > Pseudomonadales > Cellvibrionaceae > Agarilytica. Next base: position 939,431 of record JAILXT010000001.1, read on the forward strand.
ATCAGAAAGCGAGTCAGCAATCAGGACACCATCAACCAAGGCGCTGATATCAATATCTGTACTGATTTTACTGAGCAGGGTTTCGGCGCTCGCGCTAGGAGCGCTGCCGCCATGGACAAGCATTAGCTCGCCTTTTGATAAATCTTGAAGTTTTTGGCTAAGTCCATCTATAGCACTTTCGGCATAAACCGCTTGCAGTGATTTCCCAAGCACAACTTCGGCAGCGACTTTCCAATCATCTTCAACCGAGATTTTTTCAACGAGTCGAGGATAATCACTTAGCCCCTGAACTTCTAACCATTCATTCGCGGTTTCTGATTCACCTGCCAGCGCCGCTTGTTGAAGCGCTTCTAAAGAGGCCAAACGGCCTTTGGACGTTCTTAGCTCATCACGACACGTGTCGCGTTCGTCCGTCATGCTCTGCAGAGACTCGCGGTGCTCTTCGACCTGTTCTGACAAGGCTTCGATCTGGATATTCTTATCGTCCAGCTCTATTGTCGATTCTGCGAGCGTTTCTTCTAACTCATCGATCTCTTCTTTTACATCACCGACAACAAGGTTATCCCGCTCCGCTTCTAGCTTATCAATACGCTCAATAACGCGTTGTTGCACTTGATCGAGGTATTTAATACGCGACTGCTGCACTTCGGCTTGCTGCCGTGGTTCAGCCGCTTTCTGGTTGAAATGATCCCATTCTTGCTGCCAGACATGCATGCCTTCCTCAGCTTCAACGAGTGCACCACTGGAATCTTCTTCAGACTCCTTAATCATTTCCAACTCAGGTTCAATTTCGAGAAGCTCTGCAGCCCAACCTTCGGCTTTCAATGCATCAGCACTTAAGTGCTCATCCGCTTCGGTGCAATCACGTGTTACCTGGTCCAGGTCGATTTTTAGCTGACGTTCACGCTCCTGGGCGTGCTGTATAGTTTGTTCAATACGCGCTATATCTGAACCGATCGCATAGTAGCGGCCCTGCACTTCATTAAACTTATCACTTAGCTCCGAATGCTCTGTGCGGTGCTTCTCGATCGCCGAATCATGATGCACTTGCTCGGTAACGCTCGCTTCTACCGTTAACTCCAGCTCAGTAATGACCTTTTTCTTTTGATCTGCATCCGTGGCCAATAAGGCGTATCTTAATGCTTGAAGTTGCGATTTAAGTTCACGCTCTAACTTCTTGAATTCACTATATTTATTAGCTGCTTGAGACTGTCGCTCTAAGCGAGACAACTGACGTTCGAGTTCTTCACGTAAGTCGGTAAGCCGCTCTAGGTTCTCGCGTGTACGGTTCATCCGGTTTTCCGTATCACGGCGTCGCTCTTTGTATTTCGATATACCTGCCGCTTCTTCGATGTATACCCGTAGCTCTTCCGGCTTCGCTTCAATAAGGCGCGAGATCATGCCCTGCTCAATGATGGCGTAACTACGTGGGCCTAGGCCTGTCCCAAGAAAAATATCGGTAATATCACGGCGGCGACATTTATTGCCGTTGAGGTAGTAGAAGTTTTGGTTTTCTCGCGTGACCTTACGACGTACTGCGATTTCAGAATAACCGGCATACTCACCTGTCACACTGCCATCAGAGTTATCAAATACAAGCTCGATGGAGGCTTGGCCGATAGGTTTACGGCTGCTGGAACCGTTGAAAATAACATCGGTCATCGCTTCACCGCGAAGGTTTTTCGCGGAGGATTCGCCCATTACCCATCTCACGGCGTCAATGATATTAGATTTACCACAACCATTAGGGCCAACAACGGCGCTTAAATTACTGGGAAAACCGACTGTCGTTGGGTCGACGAAGGATTTGAAGCCGGCTAGCTTAATGGATTTCAACCGCATGTTTGTTCGCTTATGGTCATTTATTATTCGTTGGTATTGAAGCGCTTTAGCACGGCTCTCGGTCTAGCAACGATTTTCTAGGAATTCTGCCAGAGCGCTCGCCACATTGATGGTAATTTAACCACCACGTTATGATCGCCCTTTAGCCCCATATTTTTTCTGTGAAAACCCGCGATTCTACACCCTAAAACTGAAGGAATCACGCGAAAACGCACCCCAATACCCCGCTAAAAACTTACGCCAGGGATGAGGTCACAACACTTAAAAAACACGCGAATTAGGATAGATAGTAATCTATTATTTGGAGGGAATTTGTTCACTTATTTTAAGCTTAATCGGCGCCTTTTGGCTGGAGACAATAATCGGCCCCTGCTTCGCCTGCCAATCCCCGGGTTGGGGGGTTGCACTACCCGAAGAGGAAACCCGTGCGATTACCTCAATTTGAGGGAACGCCGTAAGATCCATCCCTTTCATCATCGACATTGAGTTATCTAAAGTCAGCGTTACAGGCAATTGCGCCACTGTTACCTTCTGAATAGCCAACGGCATCGGCGGCCCCTGGAATGCCCTCGCATAAACAAATACCGTATCCGTCTTATTCACATTCGCCACAGACTTACCCAAAGACACTTTTACAGTAACAGAGAGTTCATTCTGATCATCGGCTGTGGCCTGCTCACCACTTTTGGATAACGCAACGGTCGAACGTGCGATGCCACCGTTCAAAGCCTTTGCCGCGTCGGAATCAGGATCTAGCTGCACGACGGCCTTTTTCCAATGGTCAATCGCCGTTTGATACTCCCCAGAACGGTAAGCATCAATACCCGCCAACCCCAATGCTGTGGGCATATTCGGCGCGACCGCCAAAACTTCATTCGCATGTTTACGCACTTCTGGCGTGATGGTGTTACCCGCCCTCAGAAACAATGCTTGGGCCAACTCGGCTTTAATAGTTGGCGCATTTGGTTCGATTTTCAATACCTGACGGTAGGCACGCACAGCTTCCTCAAATGAGCCTTGCTCAATTGCCGTAGATGCCAATAGATACCAGTTTTGGGCATTGTCTGGTTTTTCTTTTACACGAGACTGAAGCGACGCAATCAATTCATCAGTAAGTGCCGTGAGACCTTCCGTAGGCGCATGAACACGTGTAGTTGCCAGTTGGTAGATCTCCCAATCCTTCTTCGCGCCCAACATTGAGTACAGCAACATTGAAAAAATAGGCAAAAGAAAGACGAGCGTTAAAACAGGAATCCGGCTTTTAAACGACGATATGATGGGGCGGTCGCTCATATCACTTCCCATATGATTCTCTTCGACCATGGTTTTTTCTAGATCACGCTTTAAACCTTCAAGCTCGGCAGCGTCAATTTCACCACGCACAAGCGTCTGCTCCAGCTCATCGACATGATCTTGATAAACATCTTCATTACTATCGGTGCGAGTATTTGATCGTAGTTCCTGCCGGTATTTTTTGGCTAAAAACACGGTGGGCCAAACCACAAAAACAGCGGCTAATATATTTACCAATAAAAAAACTTGCCAAAATTCCATAGATGCTTCTATTTAAATCATTAATTATGCGTTTAGTGATAACGAGTTAGACATCACGCTTTGTATTAGTATTTTCATCAGGCCCGGAGCTTTGATCTTCCGAAGCCCCTTCTGGCGCTTCGGCCTCTCCACTCACAATATCGCCAGGCAAGATGCCGCTATCATCTGATGACTCACTATCTTCTTCGTCATCAAGAATTTCCGTTTTCATGCGTTTTATAAGAATAAAACCGAAAATCAGTAGACCAAGCGCCATCATGACCACAGGCCCGAGCCAAAGAACAACCGTATTACTCTGAACAGGGGGACGATACAAAATAAAATCCCCATACAACGCCACCATCTGGGTTCTTATTTCTTCGTCGTTTTTGCCTTCATGAATCAGACGGGCAACTTCGCGCCTAAGGTCTTGGGAAATTTGGGAATTGGAATCAATTAAATTCTGGTTCTGGCACTTAGGGCAACGCAGCTCATAGGTGAGACGATGATAGCGCTCGCGCTCGACTTCGTCGTCGAATTCAACAACATCGATCGCAAAGACCGAAACACTCATTGAAATAAAGAGTAGAAAACTTAGAAATTTCACATGGACCCCCGAATTAGCGGCCCAGTATACCAGCGCTTCAACATTTCACACTAGGAAGCACACATCAAAAGAACGGAAGAAAAAACCACACAGAAAGAAAGCGTACTACGCGATCTAGCGCGGGACCCGCTAGAAATCGAAACTGTAACTACCTAAACCGTCTAGCGTGATTTTAAATTCTCGGTCGGTTTCTTCGTAGAAGTGCTTAGCCTTAACCTTAAGCAAGCGACAATCAACACCATCGACGCACTTCGGCATTTCGAGGTCATATTCTGGACGAATATTAAGCTCCTTCACACTCATAGAATATGCTGTTTCACCATCATCTAAAATCCATTGAATATAAAGTTTATCGCGGCCTTCTTTGTATTCGGTAAGCAGGAATTTAAAGCTTCCCGTCACACCTTCGTGCTTCCAGGCACCCCCCGCCCATTCAGCCAATACACGCTCATCTAATTTTTCTGGGTTTACAAAAGCATCACGGCGCGACCAATCCTCTGTAGATTTCGGCTGCGCTAGCCCTGCCATTGAAACAAGAAACAAAATACTGAATAAAGAGACTTTCAACATGTGAGCACCTGAATATAAAACGGTAATAGTGTCTATTGTTAGACAACGCCGCCTGCGACGTTAACCCGATAGCCTATAGGATACATTAAAACTGCAGACATAAAAAAAGCATCCGAAGATGCTTTTTAACGCGCAATCAGCAAAAACTATTTTGCAGCAGCGAATAATTGTGGGTTTTTCTTCTGAAATGCCGCTTCTTTCTTGGTATCCAGATAAGTACGCATGAATTCCATAACGCGAGGATGAATCTCTTCACGGAAACGCGAACCGCTGAATACACCGTAATGACCAACACCAGGTTGAACATAATCTTGCTGCATATCATCAGGCAGGCCTGTACACAGTGCATGCGCAGCCTGAGTTTGGCCGATACCAGAAATATCGTCTTTCTCGCCTTCAATTGTAAACAGCGCGGTTTTAGTGATCCCCGCTGGCTTCACGAGTTTACCTCGGTGCATCAGTTTACCTTCCGGTAATTTATGCTCTTGGAAAATATCGCGAATCGTTTGCAAATAGAACTCTTCCGTCAAATCTAGCACGGCCAGATATTCGTTATAGAACTCTTCGTGACGTTTAGCATTATCACAATCACCTTCCACCAAGTGATTAAAATAATCCTTATGCGCTGATACGTGTCGAGATCGATTCATCGTGATAAAGCCACCCAACTGTAAGAAGCCAGGATAAACACGTCTCATCGCACCCTTATTTGGCCAAGGCACAGAATAAATGACATTATCTTTGAACCAATCGTAACTGCGCTCCCAAGCGATTTTATTGGGCACCGTAGGGGAAAGGCGCGTATCAATTGGGGAGCCGACAATCGTCATAGACGAAGGTACAAATTCAGAATTGTTTTCAGACATGACTGACACCGCTGCAAGCACAGATGGTCCAGGCTGACATACCGCAAACACGTGTGCATCAGGACCCACAGTTTCAATCATTTCAATCACATAATCGATGTAGTCGTTCATATCGAAACGACCATCGCTTAACGGTACGTTACGCGCATCGGCCCAATCACTGACAAACACTTCGTGCTCAGGCAGAAAGGTCTCAACGGTTCCGCGTAACAACGTCGCATAGTGGCCAGACAAAGGCGCCACAATCAATACTCGAGGATCGACGCTATTTTTACCTGTAGCTTTCGCTTTGTTAGCGGCGTCACGCTCAAAATGGAGAAGGCGGGCAAAGGGTTTTTCCCAAACAACATGCTCCTTGACGGGCACGCTAACACCGTTGATCGTTGTCGAATCCAAGCCCCACTCAGGCTTTTCGTAACGACGGGTTACGGCTTCAAACAGGTCACATGCAGCGGAAACATTTTTTCCCGCCCAGGTATATGACATTGGGTTATATGGAGACTGGCAAAATCGCTTGTTGAAATCCACTAGATGCCGCAATGGACCGACTACCGCATGGTTCATTTCATAAGCATGATATAACATTCAAAACCCCCTCTACCTCGAGAATTGGACTGCCTTTATATGATATTAACAAGGAAATGCTGCAGAGCAAAACCTGGCGTTAATTTTCTTATTCTTTACGACAATATAGTCTAATGCTGAGTCTTTTTAAAACAAACATTCATAATATTGTCGTATAAATGTATATTTCTTGGACAAAAACATCAAAATTCCGTTGTTTTTTGCGCCACAGCACCAATATACACCTATTTGACGTCAGAAGAAAAGTCGACCTTGGTGTGGCCACCCTAAAAGCGATTTCTGTCAAATATTAGATTTTTGTGCCACAGCTATAGTAGCCGATATTGCAGGTGCGAATACCCCCATACGAAGGTAAATAAGCACCCAAAAATTGCCAAAAGGAACTTGATACGATTAATTAGATATTGGAATAACTAGAGCTTGGATAGAATAGGTACAAATTGGTCGTGCCACACGCGCTCGTTCAAATCACCCGCATGACGAAATAAAATCGTTCCGGCCGGATCGACAAGAAATGTTTCTGGAGCCCCGTAAACCCCAAGGTGTAAACCTAGACGACCATCCGCATCCTCGATGTTGAGAATATAGGGGTCGCCCAAACGCTCGAGCCAGTTAAGCGCTTTGGCATTCTCATCCTTGTAATTCAAGCCGACGATACGGACCCCCTGCTCCGCGAGCTTTACCAAATAAGGGTGCTCATGGATGCAGGTCGGACACCACGTGGCCCACACGTTCAAAATAAAAGGCTCTCCGATGAGCTCGTCCCGCGTAACCAACTCGCCGCCTTTTAAGCGCGGTAAATCAAACGACGGGAAAGGTTTTCCTATTAATGCGGATGGCAAGTGATTAGGGTCGTTTTTCAAACCGATGGCGAGAAATATACCCATCACAATAAACACCATGAGCGGTATAAATAGCTTTATTCGGCTCATGCTTCATTTCCTTGGCTTTCTGTGTTGTCGGACTCGTCATTCACTTCAGTCTCAGAAAGACTATCAGCGTCATTTTTTACCGGACCAGTCCCTTTATTGACAACATCTTCCGTATCTTTACGCTTGAGCCTATAACGTTTATCCGTCACAGCAACAATGCCACCAATCGACATAAAAATTACGCCCAACCAAATCCAACGCACCAGAGGTTTGTAATGAATTCGCACCTCCCAGTCTGTATTGCTGAGTTGATTACCAAGCGCGACATAAACATCACGAAAGAACCCTGCGTCAATCGCGGCTTCTGTCATAACATTGCCGCCTGACAAGTAATTCCTTTTTTCAGGAGCAAGCACAACAACTTTCTCTCCATCTTTACTGACAGTAATTTCGCCGACATTCGCCATGTAGTTGGGACCGCGAACACGTTGAACATCACTTAACTCATATTGCATATTGGCGATGGTTATTTCGTTGCCGACGGTAAGGCGAACATCTCGTTGCACACTGTAAATTGTATTTACAGACGCCCCAAGAAAGGTCAAACCAAAACCGATGTGCGCGAAGATCATGCCGTAATAGCCAGCAGGTAAACGTTTTAAGCCAAGACCAAATGAACCCGCATGTCGGGTTTTACGATGAATATCAGACAAACATACAAAGATAACCCACGCCCCCAACGTAATCGCAACGGCAGCCGCAATTGAATAGGGACCATCGACAATACCGGGAATAAATGTACCGGCCCAGAGGCTTAATAAGAAAGGCACTACCTGCCATTTTTTAATTTTGGAAAAATCAGTCTTTTTCCAATTAAGCATAATCGCTAAGCCCATCAACATAGCGATGACTGACATGAGTTTAACAAAGAAGAAATTAAAATAAGGCACGCCGACTGATATTTTTCCTGCGCCCACCGCTTCTGTTAACAAGGGGTACAACGTTCCCAACAACACAAAGTTAACGGTAATCACCAATATAATGGTGTTCATTAAAATAAATGATTCGCGGGATAAAAGTTTAAACCCTGATGTGCTTTTTACGGCCGGGGCACGCAACGCAAATAAGGTTAACGATCCGCCAACAACAACAGCGAGAAACCCGAGAATAAAAACACCTCGCTCAGGGTCCGATGCGAATGCGTGTACAGACGTGAGTACACCTGACCGCACTAAGAACGTTCCTAATAGGCTCAACGAAAACGTAAAAATCGCGAGGAATAGCGTCCAGTTTTTAAAGGAGCCCCGCTTCTCTGTCATCGCCAATGTATGTATGAGTGCAGTACCCACCAACCACGGCATAAAGGATGCGTTTTCTACGGGGTCCCAAAACCACCAACCGCCCCAACCAAGCTCGTAATATGCCCACCAACTGCCTAAGGCGATGCCTAAACTCAAGAATGCCCAGGCCAAGTTCGTCCATGGGCGCGCCCAGCGAGCCCATGCGCTGTCTACACGACCCGAAAGCAAGGCCGCTATAGCAAAGGCAAATACCACAGAAAATCCTACGTAGCCCATATAAAGCGTAGGGGGATGCACGATTAAACCAAAATCCTGCAGTAATGGATTGAGATCCGACCCCTCATGCGGCACATTGGGCAAGATTCGGTCAAACGGATTGGAGGTTAGTATCATAAAGAGTAGAAAACCAACCGCGATCATGCCCATGACAGATAGAACCCGCGCAACCATATCGATCGGTAACTTTTTGCTAAATACACTGACGGCAAACGTCCAACCGGTAAGCATGAGCACCCAAAGCAATAGGGAGCCTTCATGGCCACCCCACACAGCACTCAGTTTATATTGAACAGGGAGTAAACTATTGGAATGGTTGGCAACGTATTTAACGGAGAAGTCATCTACATAAAACGACCACCCCAAAAACCCAAAAGAAAGTACAATAAACACAAACAAGCCCGTCGCCAACGAACGCGACGAAGCCATCCACACAACTTTACCGTTGTATGTCCCCATCAGGGGCACTACCGCCAAACACAGCGATAATAGCAGTGCCATAATCAGACATAACTGGCCGTACTCAGGAACCATAATCAATTACCTGGCAGGTTTTAGGGTGATTACTGTATTCAGAAGGTTTGCTCTCGATGCTGTCGGCCACTTCACGGGGCATGTAGGTTTCGTCGTGCTTTGCCATAACCTCATCGGCTTCAAAAACGCCACTGACGTATTTACCAATCATGACTGTCGCCTCTCCTTCGGCAAATAAATCAGGCAAAATACCTTCATGAATTACCGGCAATGTCGCTTCTCCATCGGTTACATCAAAGTGCACACGCAAACTGGTATCGTCCCGACGTATTGAACCGGGCACGACACATCCTCCAGCGCGTATCGTACGCCCATCCGGCGCCTCACCCATCAGCACTTTAGAAGGGGGATAAAACAAATTTAGGTTTTCTTTTAGTGCAAAAAATACCAAGGAAACACCCAGCGTGCTGCCAATGACAATAAATAACACCACAATCAAACGTTGTTTTCTTACGGGATGCATATAAACCTCATTCGTCTTCGTCTAGTTCGTCGCTTTGAGTATCACGACGCATACTGGTAGATAAATCAGCAACACGTTCAGCTGAATCTGTTGTTTTAGACTCACGACGCAAAATAGCGGCCTGAGCCTTAAAAAATCGTTTACGTGAAAAAACTAAATGTAACGCGATACCTGCAATGCCGCCTAAAGTGATGACATAAGCAGCCCACACATAAGGGCCATGAACACGCCCTTCTGTGGTCATCCAAAAAAATGCCGATAGGCTATCAAATTGAAACTCCATTTATCGCCCCCCTGTTTTTTCTAAGGCCAGCTCTTTTACCCAGCGCGTTTTACGCTCCCGTTTCAGAACCTCCAAGCGTGTATAACCAAGCACAAGGGTGGTAAAGAGTAAGTAAAAGGAAGCAATCATCCATAACAATGGGTATACCATTGAGGACGAAATAGAAGACTCGCCAGCCAACTTCAGTGTCGCGCCCTGGTGAAGCGTCAGCACCCAATCAACCGAATAATAGATAATGGGGATATTTACCATTCCCACCAAAGACAGAATGGCACTTGTCTTATCCGCAGACTCTTGGTCCTGATAGGCATCTTGAAGCGCTAAAACGCCTAAGTATAAAAAAAGCAAAATTAAGACGGAAACGATTCGTGCGTCCCAGACCCACCACGTATTCCACGTTGGTCGGCCCCAAATCGAACCGGAAACCAATGAAATAAAGGTCAGTAAGGCACCCACGAGCGCGGCTGACTTCATCGCCATGAAGGCGAGCTTCATTCTCCAGATAAGCCCAATAGCGCCGCTAATCGCCATGACATAGTACCCGGCCATTGCGACGACGGAGCCCGGCACATGAATATAGATAATTCGGTAGGAGTTGAACTGCTTGTAATCCACAGGCGCATAACCGAGCCCCCACAACGTGCCCGTTGCCACCATAATGATACTCAAGGTAGCGAGCCATGGCATCCACGCATCAGTCTTCTCGTAAAACCAACGCGGACTACCTAATCGATGAAACCATTGCCAAGAAGCCAATCAATCCCCCAGAAAACTCTCATTTTTTACTAGCAACGCTAGCTGTTAATACTTACGCGTAATGCCCCAGCAGCGGCCAACGGCGCCATCACCAAAGAAAGCACCACAAAACCACCGAGCATGCTGATTTGTCCTACAGACGCCGCCCCATCTATCGCGTTGTTTACCGCCCCTGCACCAAAGACCAGAACAGGAATATAGAGAGGCATAATGATAAGCGATAATAGCAGCCCGCCTCGACGCAAGGCTACCGTCAACGCCGCGCCAATTGCGCCAATAAGACTTAATGTCCCCGTACCTAATAACAGTGATACGACCAAAGGCCCGTATCCGGTTTCAGGCAATGACATCATTAACCCCAATAGCGGCGACAATAGTGTTAACGGCAAGCCAGTAATAAGCCAGTGCACGAAGACTTTCGCGATAACCAACGAGTACAAAGACTGACCACTAATAATGGACTGCTCAAGGCTCCCATCATCAAAATCGCCCTGAAACAAACGGTCCAAAGATAAAAGCGTCGCGAGTAAGGCAACGATCCATATCATGCCAGGCGCGATACTGGCGAGCATCGCTGTTTCCGCACTGATACCCAACGGTACAAAAATGATGACACTTAGGAAGAATATTAATGGGTTCGCAATATCGCCACGATTACGAAAACCAATGACCAGCTCTTTTTTTAAAGTCGCGACAAAAGCTTGGCTAAGGCTAGGGATATGACGCATTACACCCCTTCCTCGCGTTGCCCGATGCTTTCCGCACCTTGATAATCCGCCAGATCAATCACGACAGGATCAGATTCATGCATAGACTGATGAGTAGTTAACACAACAATCCCACCCGACCGTCTGTGATCGTTTATACAACGCTCTAGGGCTTGCACGCCTTGCTTATCAATTGCAGTAAAGGGTTCATCAAGTACCCATAATGGCGCCTTAGATATATATAAACGCGCCAATGCCACACGACGTTGCTGACCTGCAGACATTTGATAGCAAGGAAAATCTTCATATCCCGTTAAGCCAACCTCCGACAGCGCGGCGACAATATCTTTGGCCGATACGAGTACATCGCCGTCACTTTTTGCGCCATGCAAACCAAAATACCACTGCAGGTTTTCCATTGGCGTTAGCGAACTATTAATGCCTGTCATATGCCCGAGATAAAGCATAGAAGCGTTGAAATCATGACTCGGGATAGCGTGGTCGTTTTGGGAGCGGCTTTCGGAGGTCGTTTCTGACCAGGTGAGCGCCCCACTATACCGACCGGAAATTCCGGTAATAACTTTGAGTAAGGTCGTTTTCCCCGCACCATTTGGACCCACGATTTGGACAAGATCTCCGGAGGAAAAACGTAGCGATAGCTGGCTAAAAAGCACTCTATCATCTCGTTCACAGGAAATATTATCTAGGGTTAACGCGAAGGACACGCATACGATCTCATCAGTAAAACCGCATTATACCCAACCGTCATAAAGAAGGCACTGATCTCCTGCCCCACGAACCGCCTGCTAGACTGTTAACTATGGAACTACCGCCGCTCCAGCAGCAATTAATCTCGCAATTATCTCAGAATTTAAAAGGTCAAAACCTTTTAAATGAGCAGTTGCTGTCGCCTGGAACGCGCCTACAAGCCCAAGTAGAGATGATCGCGAAAGTGACACCCGAATTGCGCGCACGCCTAATGACCTTACTTTCAAGCCAAGCGTCTGCAACGGGGGAAGTGAAAAAAAATAATGACCACACGAAACCAGCACTCGATCAAAATGGACTCAAACCACCCTCCGATACACAACAAAAACTGGGAGCACTCCTAAAGCAACAGCAATTATTCGCAGTACAACTTAAAATACTCGGGAAATCCCTGCTAACGTTCAGTGCGACGCCGTTAGACCCGAAGGATAGATTAAACGTCATCGTACGGGAGGATAGACAACTCCAACTCTTAAAAACCCCAAACAATGAAACAAGTACCCCGATAAAAAGTAAGGAGACTTTACCAAACGCCGCGACACAAACACCGCTGTCAAAATCACACACGTCACAACAACCAGCCGCATTAAAAAGCTACGGCAATTCCCTCGGACCGCTACCCCTTGATAGCAAAAGCGCGGTTTTACGATCGGCACTGCGTCACTATATGCCGGCACAAAAACCGGTGGCCGATGGCGTTACAAACGTTCAGTCCTTGATTTCAGCATCGAAAGCTAGCCCTCCTAATAGTATTCCGAACGACATCTCAAAGTTAGTGCAACGGCTAAGCACGTTAATCACGACATCCCCAACGATCGCACAATTGAGCCAGCCCCAGTCGCTCAAAAATAGCATTACCCAATCTGGCGTTTTTTTAGAACCGCGACTTGCCAATATACTCTCACGCGCATCCTCACTTAACACGTCGCTAACCACTTCTGCCAGTAATGATCGTTCCGGAAATGGAGTGAAAACGCCCGCGACATCTCCAACAACAAATCCGTTTAAGACTGACCGTTCAAATTCGTTAGAACTAAACCCCCAAGATATCAAAGCAGAACTACTCAAACTGATTAACGATGTTGAATCACTATCTAAAACGGTCCCGACGGACACAAAAAAAGCCGACGGTAATATCGACAAATTAATTCGGTCTTTTTTTTCTTTTTCGGCAGAACAAAAAGCAAAACCTTTAATGAAAGAAATGCCTCAAAACGCGGCAGCACGCATCGCGGCAGCAATCCAACCATCCCTATTTGCGGCACTCGCACGGATAAGCACACTACAACTACAACGCCTAACCCATATCCAACAGGACGGTGGCGTATCCACCTTTGGGAGTTTTTTGGAACTGCCTGTACGTATCGGGGAACAGATTTACCCATTAACCTTGCATATACAAGAACGGGAATACGATGACAAACAAGATAAAAGCAACAAAAACGCTAAGAAAAAGGACGCGCATAAACTAAAAAAACGTTGGCATGTATTTCTAGAATTTGATTTGGATGAGCTCGGCATGTTTGCAAGCGATATTAGCGTAGAAGATAAGGTGGTAAAAACCACCTTATGGGTACAAAAAACACCTTTATGGCAAGCGAGTCATGCCCACATAGACGCATTAAAAACCGACCTTGAAAATAGCGGCGTTACTGTTGATTCATTGGTGTGCCAGCAGGGCAAGGCGCCCGATAAAGAAATTCGTATTGCGCAATCACTGGTCGATATTAGAACGTAGTACCTAAGCGACTATAAAATAACTCAGCACAGGATACATAATGGATATTTCTGATGAACAATTAAAACGTGCAGTTGCATTATTTTACGATGGGGACGACGCACCAACGGTTACCGCGAAAGGTGAAGGCTTACAAGCGGATGAAATTATTCGAATTGCCGAAGAACACGGCATTCCATTGTGTGATAACGCTCCACTGGTTGAGCTATTGTCAGAGCTAGAACTCGGCGATGAAATTCCCGAAGCCCTATACGTCGCCGTTGCTCATATTATCGCTTTTGCTTACCAAATGCGGATGCAAGTGATTGGTGAACCAACGTTAATCAACCGAGACCCGCTTTAAGCACCGGCAAGAAAACCGGCGCAAAAATAACCGCGCTATAAACACACACCCGTTCCAATAAGCCCACAATACCCATTTGGATTTTTAGCGAGATATTGCTGATGATAGTCTTCAGCATAATAAAATGGCTGATCTGATTTGATTTCAGTCGTGATCTCGGCGTGGCCTTTTGCAGATAATCGCGATTGATAGGCAACACGAGAGGCTTCCACACCGTTTAACTGATGGGGTGACGTAGGATATACGCTAGAACGATATTGCGTCCCCTGGTCATTTCCCTGTCGCATACCTTGTGTCGGGTCATGAGACTCCCAAAACACTTTCAATAAATTAACCAATGTACTGCTGCCACCTTCATACACAACAAGTACCACCTCGGTATGCCCTGTGTGCCCGCTGCACACATCTTCGTAGCTGGGATTTTCTGTGAAACCACCGGCATAACCTACCGCGGTGACATAAACGCCCTCTTGCTGCCAAAACCGTCGTTCTGCGCCCCAAAAACACCCCATACCAAATAAAATAGACTCTGATTTTTCAGTAAATGGTGGATATATCGGCTTACCCAAAACAACATGAGGGTCACCGATATGAATGGTCTCTGGGCGCCCAGGCAAAGCCGTCTCGGCAGTGGGCATCGGGGGTTTTACAAACACGTTGCGAACCTCTCACTAAAGTCGTTTTTATTGTTATGTTTTGACTGTCTTTTAACCCGTAAATTCGTTTTCAGTATCAAGTACGATTCCCGTGGCATTATATGGAGCCGGCGTCATCCAATTATCGTAAAATGCGCCTAGCTTCGCTTCAGCCTTATCGCCTAATTCTCTAAATGTGGGTCTGCCAGGATCTGTCATCACCAACCTTACACCACAACTGTGCGCACGTTTTGTGAGATTGTACAAAGGTTTGACCATTGCATCCCAAAAACATATATCCGCTCCAATCACCAAGTCAAAATCCCGAAGGTCCTGCTTGCGAACGTTCTCGTAACGACACTTCCAGGTGTTAACTTTCACGCCGTTTATTTCCGCGTGTTTTTCTAAATAAGGAAAAACGGTACTATCGGCATCGAGCGATGTGACCTTCGCGTCAAAGGTTTTTGCACAATAAATTCCACCTAAGCCCCACCCGCAACCGATCTCCAATATCCGAGCGCCCTTCTTCGGCGGATATTCGTTCAGATAGTCCATTAATAAGTACGTGGACTTCCAAAATTTATTGCCGTGAATCGTTGGCTCTCCTGTGTCTTTACGAAGCTTACGGATATCGGGATGACTATTTTTCAATATGGTCAAACCGAAGGCTCTACGCTGCATATTTTCCAGGTTTTTTGGCTTACGTTCTTTTATGGCTTTATTTGCAGGAATATTCTTTTGCTTACTAGTCAATTTTCACTCCAAATCGTTAGCGATGCTTTTGTTAAAACTCTTGCAAATGCGCTTCCCAGAGTCATACTCCAAGAAAGGCATACTCACATAAAACAAGGGCAAATTACGAGACTGGTGTTATCAGACTATGACAAGACCTCTAACACCCATGGATAATACCGCAAACCCCCTTAATTTAGCGCATATTAAAGGCAGTTTGTACATTATTCAAAACGTCCTCATCTACGCCCGCAGCAAATGATATGACACAGACAGACTCACCTTACTTCGCCGCGATTGACCTGGGCTCGAACAGTTTTCACATGCTGGTCGCTCGCATCACAGAAGATAAAGTTGAGATCGTTGACCGAGAGAAACAAATGGTGCAAATCGCTCGAGGCCTTCAGCCCGACGGTAGCCTCGACGAGGGCTCACAAGAACGTGCCATTAACTGCTTACACAAATTCTCCGAGCGCCTGCGGGATATTCCCAGTAGCCAAATTCGAGCAGTGGGCACCAAGACGCTTCGCGCAGCAAGCAACTCCTCCCGCTTTTTAAATGCAGCAGAACAGGTACTCGGGGTCAAAATACAAATTGTGTCTGGGTATGAAGAGGCACGATTAGTCTACTCAGGACTTGCCAATACCATTAGTAAATCAGAACAACGTTTGGTCGTGGATATTGGTGGGGGAAGCACCGAATTTATTGTGGGCAACGGATTAAAACCCCTCCAACTTGAAAGCCTGCCCCTTGGCTGCGTCGCGTACTCTGAAAAGTACATTCTCCATAATGGCGGGGTCACACGGAAAAACATGCGCAACGTATACTATGCCGCGTGTGCAGAAATTGAAGATATCCGTAAAAACACACTGCGTGCTGGTTGGGATATCGCCTATGGCACATCCGGCACAATGAAGGCCGTGGGTGATCTCCTACTGGACCTTGACGGTGGCGCCGTTATCACTCGCGACTCGCTATATAACCTTATCGAGCGGGTCATTGATGATGGCGCAATTGAATCCAGTAGCATACCCAAATTACGGCGAGACGTACTGCCCGCTGGGCTGGCGATTCTCCAAGCAATCTTTGACCAACTTAAACTGGAGACCCTTCACGTTGCCGATGCGACGCTTAAAGAAGGGTTAATTTACGACACACTTGGACGCTTTCAAAATCACGACTCTCGCGTCGAAACCGTAATCGGACTCATAAACCAATACGGCATCGACCAAGAACAAGCAAAGCGGGTAAGCACATCCGCCCGCGAGCTATGGGCGCAAATCAAAGGGCCTGATTTACCCGGAGTTTCCCGCACCAAGATTTTGGTATGGGCCTCGCAGCTCCACGAAATTGGGCTCAATATTTCCCATTCAGGCTATCACCACCACGGTTATTACCTACTTCGCCACAGTGACTTGGCCGGCTTCGGTCGCTATGAACAATATATTTTGGCAAATTTGGTGCGCTTACAGCGAAAAAAGCTGTCGTATGGCCGCATTGAAGGCTTAGATAGTAGCGCGCTACTGGCATTCATCCCCCTGTTGATCTGCCTACGTATATCTGTACTGCTCTACCGTCGCAGAGAGGATATTGGGGCCGCCCCCCGGCTTAAACGTAAAGACGATGCCTATATTTTATCCTTCCCCAAAAAATGGATGGCGTCTCACCCACTTACGCTAGCAGGTTTAGAACAAGAGCAGCTTTATCTGAGTAACATTGGTATTACGCTAACTATCGAATAGCATACATTTCGCGGTTATTTTGGGGTAAGCTTCCCACTACATTTCCCCCATAACCAATCCCTATTCTCATGGGCCACAGATGTCTACTTACACCAAGACAACAATACCAACACAGATGGCTAACAAATAAACGATGCTTATTAAGCTTATCGCCGGTCTGGCCCTTACCGTCATTCTTTTTTGGGCATACAACCGCTGGAAAGCCCTACCCCAAGACAAACGCAGAGCGTTTTTTATTAAAGGGCTTGTACTCACCGCATTTGGCATCTGTCTCATCGCAGTTTTAACCGGCCGTGCCCACTGGCTCACCGCTGTTTTCGCCGGTCTGCTTGCAGCGGCAAAATTCGGCATTCGCGCATTCCCGCTGATTAAACTCTTCCGTGGCAGTCGTTTATTTAATAACCCAAAATTTAAAACTGTATTTCTAGACGTACAACTGGATATGCGCAGCGGCCAGGTAGAGGGCCAGGTAATTTCTGGACCGCTGCAAGGCACCCACCTCGCCGCCTTAACGAAAGATGACTTTGAGTTGTTAGAAAAACATTATCAAAAACACGATAAGGCCTCATATTATCTCATTCGAGTTGTTCGCCAGCGATCTGGCCACCAATATCAACAACAGCAATCCGGCAGCCAACAAACATTTGGCGGTTCTGGTGACCCCAGCTTAGAAGAAGCTAAACTGATACTAGGCCTCGAAGGTCACCCAGACAAACAAGAAGTGATCAAAGCGCACCGCTCACTCATTCAAAAGCTTCACCCAGACAGAGGCGGCAACGATTATTTAGCGTCGCGCGTAAATTTATCAAAAGATATTTTACTTAAGCATATAAAAAGTACTGAAGGCTAAGGCTCACAATCAGTACCCATAAACATAAAACTCATTGAGGTTTAAATGGCACACACTCATTCTGCATTTTCACTGCTGCGTCAGCATCACGTTAAATCATTAAATATTAATGTTGAAGAATACGAGCACAACGTTACGGGCGCACAACATATACATTTATCACCGCAAAATACGGGTGATGCAGAGAACGTATTCCTGGTTGCCCTACGCACCGTACCTCACGATTCGACAGGTGTGGCCCATATCCTTGAACACACCGCCCTATGCGGCAGTAAAAAATACCCCGTCCGCGATCCGTTTTTTATGATGACGCGACGCTCTATTAATACCTTTATGAATGCCTTTACCAGTTCAGACTGGACAGCCTACCCCTTCGCGAGCCTTAACAAAAAAGACTTCAATAACCTCCTCGACGTTTACCTAGACGCCGTATTCTTTTCCCGTTTAGACGAACTCGATTTTGCGCAAGAAGGCCACCGATTGGAGTTTTCTGACGCAAAAGATCCATCATCCGACTTAGAATATAAAGGCGTCGTCTACAACGAAATGAAAGGCGCGATGAGCTCGGTACCTTCTCAACTTTGGCAAGCGGTATGTAAATATTTATTTCCCACAACAACCTACCACTTCAACAGTGGTGGCGATCCAGAAACCATTCCGGATCTTAGCTACGAACAACTTAAAGCATTTTACGACACACATTACCATCCAAGTAACGCAATATTTATGACCTACGGCGATATAAGTGCTTACGATCATCAAGAAAAATTCGAACAACAAGCACTCAATCAGTTTCAACGCCTAGACTATAGCGTTTCTGTACCTAACGAAAAACGCATGTACGCCCCTATTCGGGTTCAAGAAAGCTACCCAAACAGTGATGACGACATCAGCAATAAAACCCACGTCGTTTTGGGCTGGCTATTAGGAAAAAGTACAGACCTACGCGATAGCCTACGTGCACAATTACTCTCCAGTGTATTACTTGATAATAGCGCCACACCCTTAATGCTCGCACTCGAAAGCAGCGACCTAGGAAATGCGCCCTCGCCTCTTTGCGGCTTAGATAGCTCACAAAAAGAGTTATCCTTTTTATGCGGTCTAGCCGGTTGCGAAGAACATTCTGCAGAAGCCATTGAAAAGTTGATTCTCGATACACTTCAAAAAGTCGTAGACGAGGGCATCCCACAAGAAGACGTTGAATCTGCACTTCATCAACTCGAACTGCACCAGCGTGAAGTGGGCGGAGATAGCTACCCCTACGGTTTACAACTGATTCTCACTGCACTTACCAACGCAACTCACCGTGGCGATCCAGTAGGCCTGCTGAACATCGATGACGAATTAGCCCAACTACGTGAAGATGTTAAATCACCCTCCTTCATCAAGGACTTATTGCAAGAATTAATTCTCGACAACCCTCACCAAGTGCGCTTAACGATGACGCCAGACGCGCACATCGCAGAACGCCAAAAACAAGCGGAGCTAAGCAAGCTCGCCGATATAAAAACGGCGCTGACCGAGGAAGAAACAAAACAGATTATTGATCAAGCCGCGGCGCTCAAAGAGCGTCAAACACAAGAAGATGACGAAGGCATATTACCCAAGGTCACCTTATTGGATGTCCCAAAAAGCGAAACATTCGTCAGCGCAACAAAAAAAGAACATAACAAAACACCCATTAACCAATACCCCGCTGGCACTAACGGTCTCCTTTACCAGCAAGTCATTTTCGATCTACCCGAACTAAACGAAAAAGAGTTACCGCTGATTTCACTCTACAGCAGCATCATCACCGAACTCGGCGCCAGCGACAAATCCTACCTTGATATGCAACGCCTCCAAGCCAGCGTAAGTGGCAGTTTTAACGCTTTCAGCTCAATACGAGGCAGCGTAGACGACAACAATAAGGTGAACGGCTTTTATACTTTCTCCGGAAAAGCCCTGAACCGAAATCACAAAGCCTTAAGCGAGTTGATGAAATTATCGATCGACGGTGCTCGCTTTGATGAACAAACACGCATACAAGAACTGGTATCACAGATCAGAGTTCACCAGGATCAAAGTGTCACTGGCAATGGCCACGCCCTTGCGATGATGGCGGCCTCATCTGGCATTTCAGCTGCAGCCCAACTCAGCCACCAGCTAAGTGGGCTTGCAGGTATTGTTTCCATTAAACAACTCGATGACGCGTTAAAAAATCAAGATTCACTCGATAAACTGTCAGAAACACTGACTCAACTCCACGCGAAAGTGACCAGCAGCGCTAAACAAATACTACTTATCGGTGAAGAAAGCCAACTCTCAAGCGCAACCGCACAAATTGAAAGCCTGTGTACACCCAATGATTCCACCGCGTCTAGCGCATTTTCATTAGCGCCACATCAGGAACGCGTAGCACAAGCGTGGATTACGAATACGCAAGTGAATTTCTGCGCTAAATCCTACCCTACCGTATCCATGAGCCATGAGGATGCTGCACCGCTAGTGATTCTAGGCGGATTCTTGCGCAACGGCTTCCTGCATACCGCAGTACGCGAGCAAGGCGGCGCATACGGTGGTGGAGCCTCGCAAGACAACAACATTGCAGCATTTAGATTTTATTCTTATCGTGACCCACGCTTAGAAGAAACCCTAAACGATTTTGACCGCGCCCTACCCTGGCTACTTGATGAAAAACACACGCCCCAGAAACTGGAAGAAGCGATTTTAGGGACGATTAGCAGCTTAGATAAATCTGAATCTCCCGCCGGGCGCGCCAAGCGCTGCTTTCATGCCGAGATTCACGGGCGTACGGTTGAGCAACGGCAACTATTCCGTGAGCGCGTAATCAATACACGCATGGACGATCTACGCCGCGTTGCTCAAACCTATTTAACACCCGACAAAGCCAATACAGCGGTCGTGACCAGCGCAGAAAACAAAGCACTCACTGAAAGCATAGGCTTAACAACATTCGAGCTGTAATGAAATTATTCACCCAAAAGCCAGAGGCGTAAAAAATAATGAGTTATTATTGGTTTGCTGTATGTGTCAGTTTAAACGGACTGTTTTTATTGCTCCTTGCGTTTAATGTTTCCCGCGTGAGACTCCGTCATCGCATTTCTTATGGCGATGGCGACAACAAACAATTAAACCGTGCAATTCGGGTGCATTGTAACGGCGTTGAACAGGTTCCCATTTTCACGCTACTTACTTTAGCGCTAACCGTCACCGGCGCAACACAACTGGTACTTTCTGCTCTGGTCATTCCCTTTACGCTTTCCCGCGTAACTCACGCTTACGGCATGCTTTTCAGCAAACATATTTTCAGACGAATCGGCGCAGCGCTTACCTACCTCACACAACTTTTGGCAGCAACTACCTTACTACTTTCCATTACCGCAGGTGTGGCAATAGGATAACCACGCAGTTCCGGATATTGAACACGCCATTTTTAATATCCGTTTTTTACATTTTGTTTTTATACTTGAACGTATATTTCAACGAATATGAACATTGAAGATTTTGACTACAATACACTTAAAGGCTTTTGTGGAAAATCATTTGAGCCCATTATTCACCCGCCCATAGAACTACGTCTAGACAAACTCGTCCCAGCAAATCTCAAGCTACGCTGGGTCCCCTACTATCATTTTAAAATATATAAAGGGGATACTGAGGCCGGACACGTAAATTTCAGAGTTGGTAACACTGCGGATATTATCGAAACAGACGGTCATATTGGTTACCATATAAATACCCATTACCGCGGTCAAAATTTTGCATATATGGCCTGTTCACTCTTATTCCCATTTATTAAAGACCACGGATTTAATGCCATTATTTTGACTTGTAATCCGCATAACTACGCCTCTCAAAATACGATTAAAAAACTAGGTGGAAAACTGATAAAGACCCAGCTGTTTAGTGAACCACTGCCAGACGGGGATATAGAGCGTAATATTTACCATGTTTCACTTTCGACAGCCAAAACCCTTGCAGGTAAGGCGTCATGAGCATCTAACCTTAAGCCAAACGGCACTATCATCTATTCTGAAAGAAGCTAAGTATTTGTTTATGAATTTCTTTACCCCGCCTCAACAAGTACGCGGGACCGTGCTTATTCTAAGTACGCACTAAGAATATGGGTAGCCCTAATTCTAAAGCTATGCCCCCGAGTTAGATATACGCCCTAAGTTCACCCAGTTAGTCACATTTGAATACCTGGTATTCCGCTTTAATACTACAAAAGCTAGAAGAAAAAACATAAAATCCGCTATTGGGATAGCCAATAAAATACCTCTTCGCCCTATAAAAAATGGCAATATAAATATCAACGGTATACTAAACAAAAATATTTTAGATGGTCCGAGCACCATTGCACTTCTTGCATCTCCGAGCGACTGAAACATAGCGGCCAAAATGGCAACAGGGCCAACAGTAAAGAAAGCTGCAGAAACATAACGAAGCATTACCGATATCTGCTCCTTGACCATCGGATCATCGACAAACATACTGCCAACGCTAGCGTAACTAATACCCCAGAAGACGGTTTGAACAATCGTACAATATATAAATACAGACCTAATGCAAAATTTTATCGTCTCTTTTGCCCTGCCATACTCACCGGCTCCGTAATTATTTCCCAGGATACTCTGAAACGCGATTGTCATACCTACCATTGGAAACATAACGAAGGTCATTAATCTTGATACAACACCGTACGCCGCCACCGCATCCATATATGTATTGCCTGACCATACCTTTAAATTATAGTTAATTGCAGCAACAAGGAACGCCATCCCAATTAACGTGAGGCTATTCGGCAACCCCAAAGAAACGATATTGACGACATCACGCCAAAATGAAGACCACCCGCCAAAAATAGGGGATAAATATGCATGCCCGCAATACCGATATATTAAAACCGCGCTCAATGCAGTCCCATACCCGATAATCGTAGCATAAGCTGACGCCTCAACGCCCCAACCAAGTTTTGCAATAAACAAATAGTCAAGAAACACATTAATAAACGTAGAACCTAACATAACGCCACTCATAAAACGGAGTCTACCTTCCGATCGAAGTGCATCGTTATTAAGGATCATCAACCCAATTACCGGAGAAAAAAAAACCAGCACTCGAACATATTGATCACACAAAACAATTAAGGTCTCGGCATCACCAATAATAAAAGCAATAAGAGATTTTCCTGCGATCCAATAGATAACGGACATACCTAAGAAAACAACGATCAATACAATGTACGCACTGACAAATATTTCACTTGCCCTTGGCAGATCATTTTCGCCTAATTTTCTAGCTACCAACGAAGCCATACCCTTGGAGAACAAATTGGAAATCGCGAACAAAAACGTTTGAATGGGAAAAGTTAATGCGACAGCTGCTAACGCATCCGTACCGATATACGCCCCTAAAAAATAAGCATCAACCACGGCAGTCAATCCATGAAAGGTCATAAAAAATACCGTGGGGATGGCCACCTTCGAAAAGATACCTGATATTCTTTCAGTTAAATACGGGTTTTTACGCATAAAAGGATGACGAAAATAAAGTGGTTAAGAGAAACTTACACAAAGAAATGTTTTTACAACTACACATACCCTTTAAACCACGTCTGCAATCAATAGAAACACAGACCGTAAAAAACAATCCATACATTAATCTAAATATGAAGCAGCTGTTTTCCAAAGTTTTCCCCGGTGTATAAGCGAATAAGTGTTTGGGGGGCATTCTCCAACCCTTTCTGAACATCGGTTTCACAACAAATCAGGCCTTTAGACTTCCATTTAAGAAGGTTACAAATTGCCTCTTCCGAACGTTCTAGATAATCTAGAACCAAAACACCCTCTATACGGGCCCGTTTGTTCACGATGTTAAAATAGTTTTTAGGGCCTGGGGGCAACTGCTCGGAACTGTAGCGTGCGATAGAGCCACATATAACGACTCGAGCGCCTAAAGAAATATGTTTTAGCGCTATATCTAAAATAGGCCAACCCACATTATCATAAAAAATATTTATGCCCTGAGGGCAAAGTTCAGCAAGGCGCTTATCGACATCTTCATTTTTATAGTCTATCGCGGCATCAAATCCGGCTTTTTCAAGGAGCCAGGAGCATTTCTTTTCTCCGCCGGCTATTCCAATTACGTTACACCCCTTAATTTTGGCGATTTGCCCTACGATTGAACCCGTAGATCCCGCAGCACCGGAAATCACCACGACATCGTTTTCAGACGGTTTAGCTTTATCCAAAAACCCAAAATAGGCTGTAATTCCGGTAACGCCCATAAGCCCCAAAGAAAGTTCAGGGCTAACCTGGGGGTGTAACTTACGTAGTTGCTTACCGTCGGACAGGCAGTAATCTTGCCAACCTAAAAATCCAGTGACTAACTCACCCACTGAGAATCCATCGATATTTGATCTTACGACCTCTCCTACACCAAGCCCCCTCATTACCTCACCTATTTGCACAGGATCAAAATAATTGGGGCTCAGATCAATCCACCCTCTCATGGCTGGATCAAATGCAAGCCACTGATTTTTAATCAATAATTCGCCCGCTACAGGAGTGGGAATCGTTGAAGAAGAAAATTCAAAATCACTCTGCTTCACACGGCCCTCAGGATACTTGCGTAGACGCCACTGACGATTATTTTTTTCATTCATAATATGTGATACGCTGTATTATAATCATCATAGCCACCAACAATAAATTTCATAAAAAATCGTAAACTCATTTTTTCCTATAGCAAAATATCATAATGAAAACACCCCTTCCCAACCAAAATATACTTGATACTTGGTAAAAAAGTTTTTATACGCAGAATTTTCGTCGCCACCGTAATATCGTACACCTAACGAAAAATTATGATTTCTGCCTACGTCGTTCTCATACCTTACATTACCGATCCATCCATCATCAGGAACAGAGTAAATAAAATAAGAGGCTAGACTTTGCTCATCCCTAATAAAAGAAAATCGTACCGCCGCATATCGTTCCAATAAATTTTGCTGCCTGTACACCTGACTACTCCACTGAATATTTCCGTCCCGGATATCTCCAGAAATATCGCCATCAATAAATAGATGTCTCTGTTCACGGGCCAGACCAACGAGATCATTCAATTCACTTTCTGAATATCCGGAATCATCGTGCCAATATTCAAGACTCATCGTCAAGTTATTCCCCCATGTATATGACCCGCCGACCAACCATTTAGTGCCGCCATCTATATCACGAAACTCCATAGGGTCTGAAAATGAAAAATATTGTTCGCTGCTAATTAAACTATTGAAATATTTTTGATAAGTTTTATCGTACATAAATGATGCATGTAACTCCAGAGCTTCACCCATCACCCCGGAAAACCCTGCACCCAACCCCATATCGTTCACATTATTAAAATGTGAAATTACTTGAATCTCCCAACTGCCAACAAGCGTCTGGCCTTTTATGCCACAACGTTCTGAATCGAAATTCGATGTATCGTTATTTAGACGCCAATCGCCCCCACACGTGAAAGAAATTGAACTTAATGAAAAATATCGTTCAATAGAAACCAGAGTTAGCCCCTCTTCGACAACAGGTAGTATTTCCCGCCTGGGGCTATTCTCTAAGACATCTAGGGGACGAAAGAACATGCCCATCCCCCATGCTACTTTTTTTTCCCGAGCGTCACCTCCCAACCGTGGAGGCTACCGTCCCAATAAGCCTCGTTGAGAACGCCTTTATATCTGGCATTTTCACCACTTTTTAAGCGCTGGACGCCACTCCATTCCATATAGAAACCCTTATTTCTATAATTTAGGACTAGGTCGTTTCTAGCCCAGGCGAAGTCACTGCTATTAATCCCAAAGATGGAGTTGTTATTATCCCAGTTATGCCCAGGCTGAACGCGATAAATCAGGCCAATCTCCTTGGCACCGAGAGTCATTGATAGCGCGACTATAATATGAAAACATAGTAATTTATAAAACATACTACTCCAGATCTATATTAGTACGAATCAAATATCCGGGATTGAAATACCTGTCTGGAATATCCATTGCAACACCGCCTAAATACCTAAGCACTGTTTTTGAATCTTTGCGAATCTTGTCGTAAAGCACCATCCCCGATACAGCGACATTATTATATTTGTCCCTCCCTTCCAAAAAGTCTCCTATTTTAGCGAGCTTACCGGATTTATAATAGAATTCAGCTTTCACAGGAAAATAGTTATTTTTCTTTACCCACAGTAAAATTTTTTCGTAACTGGGTTCAGACACTCTTGCGGTAAGCTCTAGTTTGATTGCAGGCGTACCATCCATATCCGAATTTGAATCGACAATAGTTGCAGAATACTCTTCGCTAAAAACCATTGTTGTGATATCTCCAAGCGAAACACTACCTAAAAGTCTCTGCCTTGGAGTGATACGAATAGGTCGCTTAGAACGGGGCATAAACAACCAGAACTTCCCTTCTAGCATTAATATCTTTTGCCCCTTCTCCTTTGGATGTCTAGACAACACAAGGTAACGCCTATCAGTTTTTACATAAACTTGATACCGACGCTCGTTATCCAACTTATCGGCCCTATAACTTTTAATATCTACCTCAACTCGCTCGGGCTCACTATCGATTCTATAGGAATCGGTCCGAGTGAGTATGTCATGTCCATCAGGAAGAGAATTAGCAGCCAATGCGTAGCAGCACAAAATAATAGCTGGTATGAACTTTATTATGAAGTTACACATGTGTAAGCGCATCCACAATTGGTTGTTTAACACCTCGCCGCGCTGAAAACCAAGAGGCAGCAGCACAAGCAACAATCAAACTAATACTAGTCTTCACCATCAGCGAAGTAGATATCAAAAAGCTAATAGGAATTGGGTTTGTAAATCCAGGCCCGGGGGGTAATTCAGCACCGCTCGCAGATAATACGATGCCAACAACGGATGCCACAACGACGCCAAGAGATGAACCTATAAGTGCAATAATAATTGCCTCTGTAACAAAGTTGAATACAATTACCGATCGCCCCGTTCCTAAGGCGGCCAAAGTTCCAATCTCTCTGGTTCTCTCTACCACTGTTTGGGACATCGTATTTGACACAGAGAAAAACACCATAATCATCACAATCAAAGTCATCACACCAAAAATACCGCCGAACAATGCTTTTACTCTATCGTAAGCTTCAGCCTCTTCTGACCAATGAGTTACCTTCAGATCGACCAAGTCCTCCGTAAACTTGTGCTGCATTAGCTCGGTTTTTTCAAAATCATGAAGATGAATTGATAATGTATGAATCGCGTCGGTATCTACCAACTCTTGTGCATCGGAGAGATTTAGATAAATGATATATCTGTTCCCCTGGAGACTACCAATATCAACGGTACCGACGACGCGAAAATCTACGGCATTAATGCCTTTATAAGTTGTTGTCGACATCAAGGTTAAATAATCACCGACATCCACATTCAAAGATTCAGCCAAATCTTTACCCAAAATCACTTCTGGGTCGAGAGGCATATCAGAAACTTCTGAAAGAGCACCACCAGAAACAAAGCGAATACCGCCGTGTTCTCTATCAAAAGTTGTATGATCGACGGCAATAGCACGAAAAATACTCGTCTTATCTCCATTACTTACCATCCCGGATAACCTTAACTCAGGGAATACATATTTCACTCGCTCATCACCCCTCAATTTGTTCATGAGCACGTTATAATCAACGATACCCAATTCCATAGTACGCACTTCATCACGCTCAAAATACTCAGGATGACTCACTATCAGATTTCCGATTCTATCGACTGTAATACCTTGAATTCGATGATTAGTATGGCTACTAAAACCCTGAGCAGAGAGGATTGCTGCTACCCCAATGGTTACAAGGATTATAGTAACAAGTGAACGCCGACGATTCCGGAGCACATTCCGAAATGCAAATTTAAACCACTTCACGATAGACCTCCTCTTCACTATAAATCTCCCCGTCAACAAGCTGAAGAATACGTTCGCAGCGACTTGTCATTCGAACGTCATGTGTCGCAATAACAAAAGTGGCTGAGGCATGTGCTACCAAGTTCTTCATTAAATCAATCACCTGGTTTGCTGTATCCGTATCGAGACTTGCTGTTGGCTCATCAGCAATAATCAATGCAGGTTTTTTAACTAATGCACGAGCAATTGCCACGCGCTGACGTTCACCACCCGAAAGCTTGTCAGGCATGTGTTTAGAAAAATTCTCTAGACCGACACTCTCTAATGCCTGCTCAACACTTATCTTGCGCTGTTTTTTTCCTACGCCATTTAATATCAAAGGATATTCAACATTTTCAAAAGCTGTCATGACAGGAAAAAGATTAAAGTGCTGAAAAACGAAACCTATCTTATTTCTCCTAAAAATAGCCTGCTGTCTTGGATCGAGCTTATGTACTTGCTCACCTGCTAATTCATACTCTCCTGAATCCAGTGTATCGAGGAGACCGCATATGTTTAACAAAGTACTCTTACCACTACCCGAGGGACCAACTAGCGCCAGAAAATCTCCTTTTAATACATCCAAATCGACGCCCTTTAAGGCGTCAATATAAGTACACCCCAATTTGTAACTTTTTTTCCCGTTACGAATGGAAACCGCAGTCAGCATTCCTACCCTCCAGAATTTTCATATATCGATAATTATACTTTCAGATCTTCTGATCTGCCTAAGCACTCGAAGTCTCGCTCCCTGGTGTTTCCCCATAGTTAATCGCCGCCGTTGCCGTCATGACCGTTCGGTACTGCTTCAATAAATTAAGCGTATTAGGATCGACATCAACACAGGGTGATGATTCATGGATAAAGTTACCAAAACAATCTTCACCACGAACCAATGTTGCATAATCCGCTTTCTCATGGGTTAACTTCACATCGGTGGGCATATAACGAATGGCGACACCTACCCTGCGACTATTACTTCGATTAGGGTATGAACCATGAACCGTCAAAAAATTATGAAACGAAACCTCCCCAGGTTTTAGCTCCAACGGACGAGCATCGGATTCGTCAAATTCTGCAACCTCTTGACAATTAGACAGCATATTGTCTTCATCGGGCTTAGTGATATGGCGTATCTGATTTTTATGATGCGTTCCCGGTATAACATGAAGCACGCCATTCTCGACATTACTATCTGTTAAGGCCACCCAGGCAGTTAATACTTTTTTTGAGTCTAACCCCCAGTATGTTGCATCCTGATGAAAAGAAATAAACGAAGGGTCGTTCGCTTCTTTCACAAAAATATCCGTTGCCCTAACCATAATATTTTTCGTGCCAAGAATATCTTCCACTGAATCCAGTAAAGCCGGTGTGCGGATGAGATCATCAACCCAGGAAAACAGGAGATGAGCTTTGTATTTTAGGTAATTATCTCTACTAGAAAATGGAACCCCATAGCCTTCCTCAAACTCCAACAATTTTGACAAATATTCGTTTGCCTTTTCCTTAGAAAATATGGGAACCCGGTCGACAAACCCATCCTCGAAATAACTTTTAACCTGTCTTCCATTAAGTACGAGATTATTAGATATGCCATTTTTCTCTTTCATTACTCACCTATCAAACGAAACTCATATTTTTATTATTAAACTTTTCGCATCATAGGACGTTTACACATCTCAACACAAGCCACCCTATTCAATAATAACAATACAACCAAAAATACTTATTTAATAAACCAGTAGTTAGCAAAATAATTTAAAAACCAAATAAAAAGCATCAACAAACCAATCGTTTTTTCATAAAAGCTAGGTTCCTCTCCTTAAAATCACACCATTCCCACCCAGTTAAAAAACAAAACAAACACCTCAAATTCAACATCCGTTGATTTTCTTGATGACGCAACACGCACCATAAACCACTGGTTAAAAATTTTGGATTATTAGAACATTTGTCTTGCACTGATCAAAAAACATATCGTAGAGTGACCGGCATAATAAAAATAACGACAATTATTCCCTTTAAAATAATTGATTTCGTTTTGCATTAGGGGAGAACAATATGAACGCAATACTTTTTCCTGGCCAGGGATCGCAACATCTTGGGATGGGAAATATGTTATTTGACACCGTACCCGAGTTTACAGATTTAGAATCAGAGGTCGATACCATATTGGGATACTCTGCTCGCGATATCTGCTTAAATAACCCTGAAAACAAACTAAAAAAAACACAATACACGCAACCCTGTCTATACATAGTCAATGCGCTCAATTTCTTTTCTGAAAAATCAAAAGGATTAAAAATTAATTATCTTGCAGGACACAGCCTAGGCGAATACAACGCGTTACTAGCCGCCGGTGCTTTTAATTTTATAACAGGACTAACGCTTGTAAAAAAACGTGGCGAGCTTATGTCCCAAGCCAAACAAGGCGGCATGGCGGCCGTGATAGGAATGAAACCTGAAACAATTTGTAATATTTTGGAATCAGAAGGAATATCCGACGTTACATTAGCGAACTATAACTCTTCCAGTCAAATTGTCGTCGCGGGCCTTGATCAGGAGATCCAGCGAGCTAGCCCCATACTTGAAAAATCAGGGGCAAAGCTTGTTATTCCTTTGCCAGTAAGCGGCGCATTCCATTCAAAATATATGGCTGACGCAGAAACTGAATTTAGTCAGTTTCTTAGCCAATTTGAATTTAATGAACTTCTCAGTCCCGTCATATCAAATGTTACTGGCGCACCCTACCCCTTAGGTGACGCAACAAATAACATTCGCGAACATCTTGTTAAGCAAATTTGCCAACCCGTAAAATGGCACCAAAGCATTACTTACCTGCTTAAGCGGAAAATAAATATATTTCACGAACTAGGTCCGGGCGACGTGCTAACAAAATTGGTAAACCAAATTACCACAGAATACGAAAATGCACCGGCAGAAGATATGGCATAACGAGAGAGTTATTCGTGAAAAATATTTGTTCCATCAGACCTGAACAATTGGGGTCTGCAGATTTTCGAACTGACTACAACGCCAAATACTGTTACTTAGCCGGCGCAATGTATAAAGGGATTGCCTCAAAAGAAATGGTTGTGGCTATGGCAAACGCAGGTTATATGAGTTTTTTCGGAGCCGGAGGCCTATCTTCCAAAAAAATCATTGACGCACTAGATTATATTCAAAATAGAATACGCCCAAAATCCCCATATGGCATAAACCTACTCTGCAACCTACTTCAACCCGAACAAGAAGATAAAGTCGTAAGTTTGGCGACGAAATACGGCATAAGACATATAGAAGCCGCTGCCTATATGGAAATAACACCTAGTTTGGTTCGTTATCGACTTAGTGGGTTAGAAAACATCAACGGATCAGTGCAATCCAAGAATTTTATATTGGCCAAAATATCTCGCCCAGAGGTAGCTCAAGCGTTCATGAATCCTGCACCTAGACATATTGTCGACCAGCTGGTAAACCAGGGGACTGTCTCGACTGAGCAAGCATTATGGTCTCGCGCTTTTCCGATGGCCGACGATATATGCGTCGAATCTGACTCAGGAGGACACACAGATCAGAGCGTGGCCTTCGCATTGCTGCCAGCAATACAGAACCTACGCGACCGAATCATGTCAGACCACAATTACGCAAAAAGAATCAGAGTCGGTGCAGCAGGTGGTATTGGATCTCCAGAAGCCGCTGCCGCAGCATTTGTCATGGGTGCCGACTTCATTATGACCGGTTCAATTAATCAATGTACCGTTGAAGCTGGCACTAGTGAACAAGTCAAAGATCTTCTTCAAAAAATCAACGTACAAGACACCACATATGCGCCCGCCGGGGATATGTTTGAAATCGGAGCGAAAGTTCAAGTCGTTAAAAAAGGCGTATTCTTCCCCGCAAGGGCTAACAAATTATATGAGCTATATATACGCCATGGCGATATTTCTGAAATAGAACCAAAAATACAAGAACAAATTCAATCGCGATATTTCAAAAAGTCATTTGATGAAGTATGGAGTGAAACAAAATCCTACTATATACGTTCAGGTAAAATGACCGATGCGCAACTGGAAGAAAGTCCAAAACAAAAAATGGCACTAATATTTCGCTGGTATTTTATTCATGCCTCCCGTCTGGCTATGTCAGGAAACCAGGACCAGCGTGTAGATTATCAAATACATTGCGGCCCTGCGATGGGATCTTTTAACCAGTGGGTTAAGGGTAGCAACCTTGAACACTGGAAAAACAGATATGTAGAAACAATCGCAAATAAAATAATGAGCAGCACTGCACAACTATTGAGCAACCGTTTATATGGGTTCGCAGAAAACAGCCGCAATAAAGAAAAAGAGGAATTGTAGAATGGACAGCCCAGTCGCCTCTGCACTATATAAAGTAATAAAATCTATATTTGATGTATCTCCAATTTCTAGTCAGCCCCGCTCTATTACTTTAAACCTGACAGAAAATGATCGTATAAAATCTATTGTAAATACAATA
The DNA here is from genome assembly GCA_045430345.1 of Agarilytica sp. Taxonomy (GTDB): domain Bacteria; phylum Pseudomonadota; class Gammaproteobacteria; order Pseudomonadales; family Cellvibrionaceae; genus Agarilytica. The sequence goes on from JAILXT010000001.1 coordinate 971,905, forward strand.
ATAGATAACACCTATCGTGGAGGCAATCTAACCTTATTTCCTGTTGAAATATTCTTTATTAGTGAGAACATAGATGTACCGAGAACAGAATACTCGCTACCAGATGGATTTCATTACGGTGAATCCTATACTATTGAAGACGTAATGTCTGGGGAAAACATTGATTCGTTGGCTACCACATTGCCACTATTCGTTATAACCCCCCAAAATAGGACTCCGTATTCAGAGCTAATTATACACATCACAAAAAAGGGATTACCCCACGCACCACTATTTACGATTGAAAATACGCCACTGGAAGAAATTAACAACTTTCTTATTGACTCAGCCTCATTCGGAGTTATTCCGTCAAAGAAAGTCTTCGAATACACCTTAAATAAAAATACCGCTACATTTTTTACGCGCTTAGATAAACATAAAATATCGATCAGAAAAGCCACTAAAGACGATATCACCCAATTAGTAACCTTAGAGTCTCAATGCTGGAATAGCGCACTACAAATGCCCAAAGATATTTTATCGCTTAGATTAGATAATTTTCCTGATGGTCAACTCGTCATAGAAAAAAACTCATCGGTAATTGGCGTTATCTACACTCAACGCATAAAAAATAAAGATGAATTAGATGATATTTCCTGTCTAGATTCTCATGGACTGCATCACGACGACGGTAAAATCGCCCAGCTATTGGCCTTAAACATACTTCCCGAGGAACAACATCACGCCTACGGAGATCTACTGCTAGAGTTTCTGTTGCAGAATTCTATATTCATGAAAGGAATAGAACATGTTATCGGTGTAACACGCTGTAAAGACTATACAAAACATCAAGACATATCGATGCCAGAATATATTCATAGAAAAAATTCTCATGGTCGCTCTCTTGATACTGTCCTTAGATTCCACCAACTTCACGGGGGAAAAATTGAACGCTTGGTTAATGGATATCGCCCTGGAGACCAAATCAATCAGGGGTCCGGGGTCCTTGTGAGTTATGATATATACAATCGTCGACGAGATGAATTGTCCGAATGCCCTATCTGGGAAAACCCGATTTCCACAGAATCATCAAAGAGTTTTATTAACAAAGCTCTAAAGGAAATATCAGAACATTACGATAATGGTCTTACTAATGATATTCATACGCCTCTATTTGAATTAGGAATTGATTCGGCGGACCTTCTAGATTTATCTGAAACCTTAAACAGTCGGTTTTCTATACAAATTCGGCCTTCGTTTTTCTTTCAATACAACACCTCCGACAAGATATTTGCATACATCCAAGAGAACTCCCCGCTTATTTCATCTAGTGAGACACGAGGAGATACGTCAAAAACTGACATTCCGCTATCAGACACAACATCGTCACGAGACATCGCTATCATCGGAATTTCATGCCGCCTACCAAACGGTATTAATCACTACGATGAACTGTGGCAAACGCTAAAAAACGGTGAAAGTGCTATTACATCCCTCCCGAATAACAGATGGGAATGGCCAGCGAACATATCACCCAAGACTACACATAGGGGGATTGATAAGGGGGGCTTTATCGATGATATCGAAAAATTTGACGCTCAGCTCTTTCGAATATCGCCCAGAGAAGCCGAGTTAATGGATCCCCAGCACCGTCTACTGTTAGAACAAAGCTGGTCCTGCATCGAAGACGCTGGCTATAAAAAAAGTGATTTGGAGGGAAGATCAATAGGCGTATTCGTCGGTGCTAGCGGCTCAGATTATCAACTGCGCCTAATCGAACAGAAAGAGGATATTTGCGCACACTTTGGTTTATCCACTTCTAATGCCATATTGGCAAACCGGCTTTCTTATTATTTTGATTGGAGCGGGCCAAGTATGTTAGTAGACACCGCGTGCTCCAGCTCTTTGGTTGCTCTAAACGAGGCGGTAACATCTCTGCGAGCCGGTCATTGTTCTCAAGCACTCGTAGCTGGAGTTAATGTCATGTGTCATCCTGCTACCAGTATTGCTTACTATAAAGCCGGTATGCTTTCAAAGGACGGATACTGTAAAACATTTGATGCCTCGGCTAACGGGTATGTCCGTAGTGAAGGCGTTATCGCAGTACTATTAAAACCTCTTCACCAGGCCATACACGACGGCGATGATATTCGCGGCGTTATCAAGGGATGCTCCACGAACCATGGTGGGCAAGCTGCCGGCCTAACAGTACCCAATCCAATTCAGCATACAGAACTAATCGAAAAAGCAATTTCAGATGCTCATATCTCAGTGGACCAAATGGATTACCTGGAGGCACACGGTACAGGAACCTCTCTTGGCGATCCCGTTGAAATAGAAGGGTTAAAAACCTTATTTTCAAAAAGAAAAAATCCGAATCATTGTGTTGTCGGATCAATCAAATCAAACTTAGGCCACCTGGAAGCATGCGCGGGATTGGCAGGACTACTAAAAGTCTTGTTATGTTTCGAACATCAACGTGTCCCCAAGAATATTCATTACCATTCTCTAAACCCGAACATTGATCTTGAGAGTAGCGGGTTAAAAATATCGAATACCGAACACGATTTTTCGAAACAGTCTACACCGTTAACCGCAGGTATAAGCAGTTTTGGTTCCGGCGGTACAAACGCCCACGTGATCGTAGAGTCATTTAATAGGACTATAAACGAAACATCTGATACTGGACCGTCGGTAATCATACTTTCTGCAAAAACGGATAATCAACTCCGAACCATGGCCCAATCATTAATTAGGTTTGTTGAATATAATAAATTTTCTATAAATCAGATTCACCAACTTGCATACACACTTCAAACCCGCCGAGAATCTTTCGAAAAAAGAATTGGATTTATCTTCGCTAACGCTGAAGAGATTATTTCGGGACTGAGATCTTATGTAGAGACAGGAACGATTCGATATGATACTTCGTCAAATCAATCTCAATCTTCATTATCTAAAGCATTGGACGATTGGATATCAGGAGGTACTGTTAACTGGCATCAATATTATACGGTAGCGCCTCAGCACATGCGCGCGCCTACATACGTGTTCAATTCTAAACCTTATTGGAAACCGCTACCAAAATTTAATGCCGTACCAATGGTTGACTGTTCAACCAACAATTTAGCGACACAGAAAAACCCAAATTGCACTGATTCGATGGCCCCAAAATCAGAAAAATCAACGATGACATTAATTGAGGAAAGCGTATATAAAAAACCAGATTATGTAATTACTGCGAATAAACCAAGAGGAATTTCACTTAAATCAATCATTCCCACAGATAAGCAACCGAACCGCGAGATCGGCATCAACATAGATTCAACTGATAAAGACCCGATTTCTCTGGCAACTGAGATGAGAATCACCACTATAACGACCCGCTCTGATATAACAAAAGCATTAACAAAAAGCCTCTCTTCGTTACTATTTCTAGATGACTCCGACATCGATATCAACGAGCAGTTTACTTACATGGGACTGGACTCGATCAGCGGCGTGGAATGGTTACGGAATGTTAATCGAGACCTAGATCTCACACTAACGGCCACAGCAATATATTCATATCCAACGATTACTCAACTCGCTGAGCATATCGTCAATAAAGTTGATAACCATCCACAGGAATGTAAAGACTCTGAACCTCAAAGAAATATAACAATTGAAGTGCGAGAATCAGAAAAAACTAACCCCGAACAAACCAATGATCTGGACGGAGATTCAGGTCACATTAAGGATGTTATCGAATCTGCGCTTGCGGAAGTACTTTTTTTGCCGGTAGAGGAGATAGATTCAGATGAGCCCTTCTCCTATTTGGGTTTAGATTCGATCAGTGGCGTCGAGTTTGTCAGATTGATTAACAAATCCCTATCCACAAACCTATCAGCTACACTGATCTATTCCTATCCTAGTATTAGTCAGCTAGTACACCATATTGCTAGCGACCATTATTTAAAAAACACACACGCAAACTCAAGCTTTTGTATCACACCGAAAGATACAAACACACATGAAGAAACATCGTCCAATGCCTCATCTTCAAAGTCGAAACGATCTACCGCTTTTCCTTTAAATTATGAAATACCCACAAACAACATTGAAAATATTGATCACAGACCCCGATCATCCAAAATTGCCATTATTGGTATGGCGGGGCAATACCCCGGGGCATCACACCTTTCACAATACTGGGAAAATCTTATTCAGGGAATAAATTCAGTAACGGAAATACCCAACACTCGCTGGAATAAATTTGACTATTACGATGCTCGGCCTTTTCAGAAAGGAAAAACCAATAGCAAATGGCTTGGTGCGCTTTCAGATATAGAGTGTTTCGATGCGGATTTTTTTGGTATTACGTCGGAAGAAGCGATACAAATGGACCCCCAACAACGTCTATTTTTACAGGAAGCTTATCACAGTATTGAAAATTCGGGATACAGTCCCGAGTCACTTAAAGGAAAAAATTGCGGGGTTTATCTAGGTGTAAGTAACAATGAATACGCGACACTTCTTCGTGAAAGCGCGTACGGTGCTGCTGACAGAATTGGCAATAACTTAGGTATCGCTGCCGCGCGTATAGCATATTACCTGGATATAAAAGGCCCCGCTCTCGCAATTGATACCGCATGCTCCTCTTCCCTTGTAGCCGTTCATCTAGCATGCCAAGCCCTACGTAACAATGAGGTGAACCTCGCCCTTGCGGGTGGCGCATGCACTTATTTAACCCCCGAACTTTATATCGGGATGTCTGTTTCAGGAATGCTAGCTCCAGATGGGCAGTGCAAGACATTCGACGATTTAGCCGATGGCATCGTCCCAGGAGAAGGCATCGGAGCCGTTATGCTAAAGCGTTTAGAAGATGCTGAAGCAGACAACGATAATATTTTAGGGGTTATTATTGGCTCTGGTATTAATCAAGACGGAAAAACAAACGGCATTACGGCACCAAATGGTAAAAGCCAAACGGCATTGATACGCGATATTTATGAACGCTTCGATATAGATTCACAAACTATTAGCTACGTTGAGACTCATGGAACAGGAACAAAGCTGGGGGATCCAATCGAGTTAGAAGCTTTATCAGAAGTGTTTTCGAAACACAACACAAAAAAACAATATTGTATTTTGGGCTCGGTCAAAACAAACTTGGGACATACATCAGCGGCCTCAGGTATCGCCGGACTCCATAAAACTTTACTCGCGCTAAAACATAGAAAAATACCCAAAAACATCCATTTCAAAAAACCTAACAGCCATTTTAACTTCCCCTCTTCTCCATTTATTGTTAACACACAAACCCAGGACTGGAAAGAACAGGAAGAAGCCCGACGAGCAGCTATTAGCTCATTTGGTATTAGCGGAACCAACGCACATATCGTCGTAGAAGAATACTGTTATAAAAATGACGAGGAAATACAATCAGGAATACCCGCCATATTCGTTTGCAGTGCGATCAACGAAGAACGGTTAGTAGCGAACCTGAAATCGCTTCACTCATATTTATCAAACAACCGAGATATATCTCTTCATAACCTGTGTTATACGCTACAAACCGGCCGTAACCCGATGAAAAAGCGTCTTGCAATAGTCGCAGATAATATCGATAGCCTGCGGAATTCTATTCAGTCCCACATAAATGGAGAAGATACAGGTTCCACGCTTCATTACGACATTAGCACTACAAATATATCTACAATATTTGAAGCTCATGATCTGTCTACTATCGTGTCTCAATGGGCAAAAAATGGAAGTATGAATAAGATCGCTAACCTATGGGTTAACGGCATTGACATAGACTGGAATTCTCTTCCATATAGAAATGGACTCAGGAAAATTGAGCTTCCCGGATATGAGTTTTCCAAAAGTAAATTCTGGATTCCGAATTCAAATGGCGTCCTGAAGGACGCACTAGAAAGCGCCACTTATAACCTAAAATCATCCTCAATCCCAAAGAGTTCCCCGCCTATCCCGAACGACCAAACGGTTTCCGTCAACGAGGCGACTTTGATCGTAGAAACGCTTCGTGAGTATATTAATTTCCATCCAAACGTAGATAGCAGTCAATCATCTGTCTCCTTATGCAATATTACGTTTATTTCGCAGCCGTCAAATAGACAAAATATTAACGTCGACATAAAAGAAGATACAAAGCATGGCGCCCTAACGTTTACCTGTGCCCAAGGTGACAATAAAGCCATATTTAAAGGGGAAATAAACTCAAACGACACCAATAAACTTTCTTCTAAACCTCTACATGACACTCTAGCCAGATGCGGCCAGAAAATTGAAAATTCACCCGCCGTAATCAATGATCCTAAAGAGATAACACGCATACATAGAGGAGAAAAAGAATTATTGATTCGGTGTTGTCAAACCGACGATTTCCCCATTGAAGAACGAAACGAATCTCTTATTAACGTACTATTTTATAGTATAAGTAAATTTCTAAAAACACCTGTAGATACTATAAAACGAATTTTCTTTTCTCAACCACCACCTAAAAGTACATGGATTTTATTAGAAGAAAAAAAACAGGGTTACAACGCGTACATCTGTGACGATCGCGGTACGATATGCATTGGTTTTGAGGGTATAACCCTAAGAGATAACGCAGACACCGATTCATATAAAGAATATGTAGGATCATCCCATGTGAATACAGAAAGTCCCGTTATAAAGAAAATTATGGGGATCATATCTACAATTTCGGATCTTCCCCCTGCCCGTTTAAATGTAGATACAGAGCTGGGCGAATATGGGTTTGATTCAATAAAATTAAACCACCTTGCGTCTCAACTCAATCAAGAATTTTCTATAGCGATCACGCCAATACTATTTTTTCAATACCCCACCATAAAAACGCTATGCGAATACCTATCTGAAAACCATCAATTAAATGTCCGAGCAGGTACGACTGACGAAAAGATCAATAAACCGTCTGGCGCACGCCATTATGACAGCAACAACGACAATCGAGACGCCATAGCGGTTGTGGGTATTAGCGTATGCCTACCCGGCGCAAACAACCTAAATGAATTTTGGCAAAACCTTCTAAACGGAAAAGACTGTATAGAAGAGATACCTCCCTCGCGCTGGGATTGGCGAGATTACTGGGGTGATCCTAGTAAAGAAGCACTTAAAACAAATATAAAATGGGGAGGCTTTGCAAAAGAACTGACCTATTTTGATCCACTTTTCTTCGGTATATCGCCTCGTGAAGCAGAAATGATGGACGTCCAGCAACGGGCCCTCATCACCGCTGTATGGAAAGCCCTTGAAGACGCCGGATATGCGCCAGGTTCACTTGCCGGCAGCCAGACAGCAATCCTTGTTGGCACAGGCGGTGGCAGCTTCGGGAAACGCGTCCCAACTTTGGATACCGAAGCCGGCAGCATGCTAGGTATGATTCCATCAATTGGGCCAAATCGGATAAGCCACTTACTCGATATTCACGGCCCAAGTGAGCCGATCGAAACAACTTGCTCGAGTTCATTGGTTGCCTTACACAGATCCATTTCATTGCTAAGAAATAAAGAATGCAACATGGCGATTGCCGGTGGCGTTAATGTACTGGCTACACCTGAACCTTTTTGCAGTCTAAGTAAAGCGGGAATGCTAAGCAAAGATGGCCGCTGTAAAACATTCAGCCAAGACGCAAATGGATACGCGCGCGGCGAAGGCGCAGGTATTGTAGTGTTAAAACGCGTAGCCGATGCCGAACGTGACGGCGACAATATCTACGGTCTAATCCTGGGAAGCGCAGAAAACCACGGAGGAAAATCTCAATCACTAACTGCGCCAAACCCAGTTGCTCAAACGGATCTACTAAAAAAAGCGTTTTCAAGTGCTGACGTAGCCTCTTCGAGCATTGGATATATTGAAGCACACGGAACCGGCACGGTTTTGGGTGACCCCATCGAAACACATGCGCTAAAAATGGCATTTTCAAGTGATGGATCAACCCCCGAAACCACGAAATGTGGTATCGGATCCGTGAAAACAAATATCGGTCATTTAGAACTTGCGTCAGGAATCGCAGGGGTAATCAAAGTGATTTTGCAGCTAAAACACAAAACACTAGTTAAAAGCCTTCACGCTGAAACACTTAATCCTCTTCTAGATTTAGAAGACAGCCCTCTATTTGTGGTACAAGAGAATCAAAAATGGAATCCACACTCCAGCCCTTCCGGAAAAACTTTGCCTCGGCGTGCTGGTGTTAGCTCATTTGGTTTTGGAGGTGTTAATGCTCATGTGATATTAGAGGAGTACCCAGAAAAAACAACGCACATTACAGACAACGGCGCGCCTGACCGCTGCATTATCATATTGTCAGCAAAAAGCCGATCCGCCCTGAGAGTAAAGACCCAGCAACTGTGCCAGGAAATAACTAACAATAAAAAAACATCACTGCAGTCTCTTGCTTATACCCTACAAGTAGGTCGAGATGATATGAGATACAGACTTGCTCTCATTGGATCTGATTTATCGACAATACAACAAGAATTGAATAAGTGGATACACAACGAAAGCAGCGCTTGTCAGGAATCTGAAGTATTGCCTAACGCGGTTATGGAAGGGTCTCCGGTAAAACCGGATCTCCTCTCGACATTAGAAAGCGAAAAAATACCGAAGATTGTTGAAGCATGGCTTTCCGGAAAGTCGATACATTGGCCAGACTTATATACAACTCAGCCCACGCGTACTTCTCTACCCAGCTATCCATTTGAAGGAAAAGACTACCTACCAAGGCTCGCCACGGAGATTCAAGAACAGACAGCGGGTTCTGAAGAACAGAACAATCACCTCAGCGGATACAGGTGTTTCGCTCCAATATGGGATACTTTTGAACCAAATTTTGCGGTCAACGAAAATCCTAGTATGAAAAACATGCTTATCTTCGGTGAATTAGAGCACCTAAATATCCCTAATTACGATACTAACCTACACCAAATACCTCTAACCAAAGAGAGCGATACGACTTCCCTTGTACGTCTAATAAAACAGCATTCCGAAAAATTTGATCGTATTGTTTGGCGGGTGCCTACCAACCCATTAGATACGCTCGGAAGTCAAACGATTATCGATAGTCAAGGCATTGGTGTATTAAGCGGTTTGAAGGTAATACAAGCATTGTTGGCGTCAGGCTATACACAACAAAATCTTCGCATCGACGTAATTACCGAAAATACGGTCAGTGCTCATCAAGACGACCGCATTAATCCCAGCCATTCCTGCATTCACGGGCTTATCGGGACACTAGCGAAAGAACAAAGTAACTGGGACATCAACCTCGTTGATATCGACCGAAAAGATAAAATCCCATGGCATGAAATTCTAAATATACAGGCGGATAAACGTGGCCGATCAATCGCCGTTCGTCGAAATGAATGGTATCGAAAACAACTAATACCCGTTAATAATTGGGACTCTCAATGTCGATCATTCACGGATAACGGTGTCTACGTCATTATTGGAGGTGCGGGCGATGTCGGCGTATATATGACTGAATATCTAATACGCGAATATAATGCCCAAATTATTTGGCTGGGCCGACGACCTCTAAATAAACAAATAGAAGATAAAATCAATCAGGTAAATGTGGGCTGTATTTGTCCGCAATACCTTCAAGCCGATGCCTCAGACCACGATGCACTTCTCACTGCATACCAACAAATAAAAATACTTCACCAGAGAATTAACGGCGTAATTCATGCCGCTATGGTGTTCTCTAGCGATGAAATAAAAGATGTTAATCCAGACAATTTTGAAAACATATTAAAATCAAAGGTCCATTCAAGCGTGCGTGTAGCCGATGTATTTAAGGGGGAGCCCTTAGATTTCGTACTCTATTTTTCCTCACTAATAACATGTATCAAAAACCCTAAACAGAGCCATTATGCTGCCGCATGTGAATTCAAAGATGCATTTGCATATCGCATGTCTCATGAATGGCAGTGCGCAACAAAAATAGTCAATTGGGGATATTGGGCTACGCAAGATGTAGTTCAATCAGAAGATTACGACCAACTTCTATCGATCGGCATTGGGTTTATCGAAAAAGATAAAGGTATGGCGTTATTGGAGACACTTATTTCTTCGCCTGTAACACAATTGGGATTTATGCGGACCACTAAACCAATACCCATTGAGAATTCCTTAGATAAAGAACTTATTACTACACCCTATCACGCCATTGACCAATCACAACTCGACGAAACAAACATATATTCAGACCGTAATATAATTAGCATACGAAACGCATTAAAAAATGACAACTCGGTATTAAACGACCTATTAGTCACCTATTTGTATACCCACCTAAATGAAATGGGACTATTTTCTGATGACCAGATAAATATATTTGAACGCGCCACGGAGATAGGAATACCAAAAAGCCTACACCAATGGTTAAAAGAATCACTACATGTTATTGAAAACAAACATTTTATTACTAAAGGAAACAATTACAACTTCATAAAAAACTCTTCAGCCCTAACAACCAAAGAAGCAAGAAATCTCTGGCTTGAGAAAAAATCAATATGGCTAGCTGACCCAGCAATGAAAGCGCGTGCACTACTTCTAGAACCAATATTTAAAGAACTTCCAAGAATTCTTACGGGAAAAATTCGTTCGACAGATGTATTATTTCCCAATTCTTCAATGGAACTTGTTGGCAACGTGTACAAGTTCAATCGAGTTGCTGATTTTTTTAACGAAGCTCTTGCAAATACAATAGTTCGTATTTTGAAAAATAAAATAGGTGCCAATAACGACTATAAGATAAGAATACTGGAGATCGGCGCAGGCACCGGTGGAACGACAACAAGTATATTGAAAAACCTCAGCTCTTATCATAAACACATAGGGGAATACTGCTACACAGATATCTCTAGGGCTTTCCTATCACACGCAGAAAAAACATTTGGTCCCGAAAATCCATTTTTAACGTATAAGATATTCAACGTAGATAAACCTCTTTACGGACAGGGTATTGATATTGCCCAGTACGACATAGTTGTTGCAGCCAATGTCCTTCACGCTACTGAGAATATGCGACGCACGCTAACCAATGCCAAAGCGACCCTGAAACAAGATGGAGTCATCCTTCTCAACGAGATAAGCCAGAACTCGCTATTTATGCACTTAACTTTTGGCCTTACGGAGGGTTGGTGGTTATACGATGATATCGAATTAAGAGTACCAGGAAGCCCCGCACTATCCCCGAAAAACTGGAAACATGTTTTACATAGCGTTGGCTTTCATTCTATACAATATATGACCAAAAATGCGCATGACCTAGGACAGCAGATTATCGTTGCAAAAAGCGACGGCATCGTAAGACAAAAACAAGAAAAAAATCCCAAACATAGAAATAAAACCACGAACAAAGAAAAACAGCCGCCACAATATAACGAAATCTCAAACCCAATCACCCGAATAATCACCGAATGTATCCAACGTTTACTAAAAATACCGGAAGAAGAAATAGACGTCGATACTGCATTTTCAGACTACGGTGTCGACTCTATAACAGGAGTCAACCTTGTAAACGAGTTGAATAATACGTGGGAAAGTGAGCTCGAAACTACAATTCTCTTTGACTACGCCACGGTTACCAAGCTTTCAGAGCACATTGAAAAGGAATATCCCGATCTAAGTCAAAAATTTCAACGAAAAAGAGATAATAAAACGACTGAATACGAGAAACGCGCCCAGAATACAGTGTCTTCATCTACAAACACAAATAATGAAAAAATTGCAATTATAGGTGTTGCTGGAAGGTTTTCTCAGAGCGATACCATAGATGAATTGTGGGATCACCTTGAAAAAAGCGAAGATCTAACTAGCCCAGTATCACGCTGGGATTTGGAACAATATGTCGACGAGATTGGTTCAAAAGAAATATGCAGACACGGAAGTTTTTTAGATGAAATAGACGCATTCGACCCTATGTTTTTTAATATTTCTGGGGTTGAAGCAAGATCAATGGACCCACAACAACGTATATTTCTCGAAGAGTCATGGCATGCATTAGAAGATGCTGGCTACGCAGGCAATAGCGTCAAAGGCAAAGAATGCGGCGTTTTTGTGGGATGTATGGGAGGAGACTACCGTGAACTCGTTGAGAAAAATGCACCGGCACAAGCAATGTGGGGAAATTCACCTTCAATACTCCCTGCCCGTATCGCTTATCATCTGGATCTAAAGGGCCCGGCGGTAGCGATTGATACAGCCTGCTCGAGCTCTCTGGTTGCAATTCACCTCGCCTGCCAAAGCCTCCGTACAGGGGAAACAGAGATGGCGCTAGCCGGCGGGGTTTATGTGCAATGTACCCCACGGTTTTACATTAACGCAAACCGCGCAGCGATGCTCTCACCTTCCGGTCGTTGTCATACGTTTGACGATAGCGCCGATGGCTTTGTTCCGGGTGAAGGCGCTGGGGTACTGACATTGAAGCGGCTAGCCGATGCCGAACGGGATGGAGATCATATATATGGTGTGATTTCCGGGTCCGGCACAAATCAAGACGGCGCAACCAATGGCATCACTGCTCCAAGCGCAATATCTCAGGAAGAATTACTACGTAAAGTATATGACGGCTTCGGGGTAAATGCCGCAGATATACAAATGGTTGAGGCGCATGGAACAGGCACACGCCTAGGAGATCCGATTGAATTTTCTGCACTAACAAAAGCATTTAAGAAGGATACGAAGCAAGCCCATTACTGTGCAGTCGGTTCAATTAAAACCAATATTGGTCATACGACCCATGCAGCGGGTGTGGCTGGTGTCATAAAAATACTATTGTCGCTAAAACATAGACGCATCCCAGCGTCTCTTCATTTCGAACATGGCAATAAAAATATTCAATTCAAAGACAGTCCCTTCTACGTTAACACTGCAATCAAAGATTGGGGGGTGCCTGACAACGCGATACGCAGAGCAGCAGTTAGCTCATTTGGGTTTAGTGGTACAAACGCACATCTAGTAATTGAAGAGTCACCGAACAAAACCCGCGAGACAACAATATGGCCTTCGTACTTATTTTTACTATCCGCAAAATCCCAGCCACAATTAAAACAGCAAGCAATTAAGTTACGCACCTATATTGAAAGTAATAATGGGCTATCCACTGACACCATTAGCTTTACGTTGCTAACTGGACGTGAGCATTTTGAACATAGGTTCTCATGTGTAGCACAGACACTGACCGACCTAATGATACATCTCAATGACTTCATCGAAGGTGTTAAATCTGACTATAACACGTCCAGCCCTCCCTCAGATATTCAACCGGATGCATTTAGCGATCCACTCGATGGGAACCACATCCAAAATGATGAATATTTCATAGACGAACTGCATCGTAGGTCAGTTGCATATTGCTTAGGCCACAAACGTATTGAATCCACCCTTACGCTACCCAAGGTATGGAATAAGGTGTCATTACCAACATACCCTTTCGCGAAAGACCATTATTGGATAGAAGACGATATCTTCACGCCCCCCCTTAATACGGAAAAATCAGAAACTTTAGCCAGTAAATCCAAAGGTAGACGAAACAAATTATCTGATAAAAATATATCAAAATCACTTGATGCCGTACTAGAAGGAATCATTGAAGGCAACATAGAGAGTAATTCTGCCATCAATACAATCATCAATATGGAGGTGGAATAAAGTGAATAATACATCAATAAAAAACATTGTTTTACAATTAAAAGATGGCTCCATAAGCAAGCAGGAAGCCCGCAAACGCATCCTAGAATTAAAACAAAACGACATCAGCTATCGTTCAAATAATTTAACTTTACTTAATGCTGAGCTATCAGAAGACCTGTGCTATCGCGTTATATTGAGTGGAAAAGAGGATTTTTTCTGTGATCATATAATTAACAACAAAAAGATATTTCCTGCATCCGCGTACTTCGAGCTTGCAGCGACTGCGTGTAAATCCTTCTACAAAACAAACGACACACACGAACTTACTTTTCGCAATACTGTATGGATTAACCCGCTCATAGCCAACCAGGATGAAATAGAAGTAAACGTACAATTTACAAAAAAGGATACTTATTACGAGTTTATTATATGTAGTTACAAAGAAAATTCAGACACTGCCATTGAGCATGCTAGTGGATCTGTCGCTCTATCTTTAAAAACCACAACTAATACATTCGATATTACTACAGAACTAAGACAATGCGATTACCGCATAATAGAAAAAGATGAGTGCTACACTCTGTTTGATAAACTGGGCATATCATACGGCCCTAGCCACCAAGCAATAGAAAACATTAGTATCGGAAATGATAATAATGGCTATAAACAAGCCATTTCTAAATTACATTTAAAACAGAAACACCTTAACCCATCGTATACGCTTCACCCTGGGTTACTGGATACCGCCCTGCAAACTACAATCACTTATAGCCCAATCCTGGACGGAATTCAGAGAGAACCAACGCTCCCATTTTCAATCGAGTCTTTAGTCGTTCACGGCCAAATCCCTCCTACCTCGTGGGTATGGGTAAGATTTTCCATAGGCGCCACACCTAACGACCCAATTCGAAAACTAGACATTGACATCATAGATGAAAACGGAATACCGTGTGTATCTATACGTGGGTACAGCGCGCGTAAAACAGTATCTTCCATATCAACTCTAATTTTCAGCATCAAAGAAAAAAATATTTCTGCTAACATCGAACAATCGCATCATCATCTAGCGAACGAGATTAACTTACCCATGCAGGTTATTCCGATTCTTGTTGGCGAGATCGAAACCTTCGCTTCAGAGTTAAAGCTAGAATACCCTCGAACAAGGACACTAAAATACTTATCCAAAGAATCCGCCAGCGAATCAATCGAGGAGAGAGGAACACATTTCGAAACACTTACATGGGATCTCATAAAACTCCTAAATCGTATTACCGAGGAACCACTCAAAACGCCTCTGGCAATACATCTAATCGTAAAACACGAACATCCTTATTTATCGATTGGATTACATGCAGCTCTGAAATCAGCACATAGAGAGTTTCCCAATATATATTCAAGTCTTGTTCAGGTAAAAGGCACTATCCCGCCAGACACTCTAGTAGATTACCTGCAAAAAATTCGCAGTATCGATGCAAACGGTACTTATCTAATTCACAACGAAAATGGACGAAGTAACCAACAGAAACAGGTTTGGATTGAAATACCAAAAAATTACGAAATCAATACCTTCTCACCGTGGAAAAACCAAGGTGTATACCTCATTACTGGCGGAAATGGTGGCATAGCTGGAATACTCGCAGAGGATATTGTTGAGAAATCAATCGGGGCACACATTTACCTTATTGGGCGATCTGCGCAAAGTATAGATCTTCAAACGAAGATTGAATCATGGAACAACTCAGGTCATACCGTGCAGTATATTCAATCCGATGTATCGAATTCATTGAACTGCGAATCAATACGCACTGCGATAACCTCAAAACACACCTCTTTGAACGCTTTATTACATTGCGCCGGAATAACAGATGATGGATTACTGAATTCAAAAACACAAAAGTCAGTGAGCCAAGTACTAGCCCCGAAAGTAAATGGAACACTTAATCTGTTCAAGGCATTCTCAGACTTTCTTCAAGGACCCATGGTCCTATTCTCATCAGGTAGCAGTGCATTTGGTAATGCAGGACAAACAGACTATGCTGCCGCAAATGGTTTTTTAGATGGTTTTTCGAAATATGTAAAAAATCGTCAAAGAAATGGAAAAACAAACATAGACTGTATCTCGATTAATTGGCCGCTTTGGCTTGACGGCGGAATGGAGGCAAGCCCCAAACTTATTCAACACATGCATAAAAAAGGATTGCATCCACTGAGCAATAAAGCAGGGTTACAGGCACTTTATGTTGCAATAAAATCTAAAGAAACTCAAGTTTCAGTACTTCATGGGGACTCGAAAAAAATAAGAGATCGAATAGAAAATATTAACATTGGTGATACCTGCACCATTAGTTCTAGTACACAACCAGAAATATTATCAAAAATTGATGATTCATCTTCTGAAAAACGGTCAGAATCACCCAATAACAGTATAAATAACACAGTAGAATCATTACAAGATAGTACCGAGCATTTTTTACGAGTGGCTCTAGCAAAAGTTACCCAGCTTCCCATTTCTCGCATCGATAATACAACTAGATTCGATAAGTATGGTATCGACTCATTGCTCGTAATGCAGTTTACAAAATCATTGGAAAATAATTTTGGTCCCCTACCCAAAACGCTATTATTTGAATACCAAACAATTGATGAACTCAGGGAGTACTTTTTCGAAGAACATAAACCCAGTTTAGAGAAAATGCTTCAATCTCAGACGCAGACGAAGCGCCCGAGTGATTCAACCGTAAATATCAATACACAACTCAGAAACCAAAAACCTGACACATCGGAAACACCCGCTCCACCCCATGGCAAGCGTTCAGATACAGATCCTAACTCAGACGAAATAGCGATTATCGGCCTTGCTGGAAAGTACGCAAAATCCGATAACATACATGAATATTGGAAAAACCTCGCGGAGGGAAATGATTGCATCGAAACAATCCCTTCCTCCCGCTGGGATCACGCCGTACTTACATCCACCGGCGCGGCCGAGGAAGCAGACACAACACCCGCAACGTACGCAAAATGGGGGGGATTCATTGAAGGAGTCGAAAATTTTGACCCGCTATTTTTTAATATTTCACCACGCGATGCTGAACGCATGGACCCGCAGGAAAGAATGTTCCTGCAATGCGCACACGATACCCTCGAAGATTCAGGATATACCGCAGAAAGCCTAAAAAAAAGTATAGAAAAATCCGAATCTGGCGACGTTGGTGTTTTTGTGGGCGTGATGTATGAAGAATATGTTCTTTACGGCGCACAAGAGCAAGCACTGGGAAACCAAATAACCCTTGCTGGTAGCCCCTCTTCAATCGCTAATCGTGTGTCATACAGCTTTGACCTTCATGGGCCAAGCATGGCGGTCGACACTATGTGTTCTTCATCGTTAAGCACAATTCATTTAGCCTGCCAAAGTATACGTAATAACGAATGCACCGTTGCTTTCGCTGGAGGGGTAAATCTATGTATTCACCCGAATAAATTTTTGCTTTTGGGGCAAGGTAAGTTTGCCGCTACAGACGGAAAATGTAAAAGCTTTGGTGACGGGGGCGATGGTTACGTACCAGGTGAAGGCGTCGGCGCTGTACTACTCAAACCACTGGCGCTAGCAGAACGGGACGGGGACCATATCTATGGAGTTATTAAAGGTAGCGCGCTAAACCACGGAGGAACAACAAATGCGTATACCGTGCCAAATCCTCGCGCACAAGCAAACGTTATCCGAAAAGCGATTAAACGAGCAAACATTCCCGCGGCGACCGTGAACTATATCGAGGCACATGGTACAGGAACTGCATTGGGAGACCCCATTGAGATATCGGGCCTATCTAACGCACTAAAAGATAGTGGAATTTCAAACTGTATCATAGGTTCAGCAAAATCAAATATTGGACACTGTGAAAGCGCAGCCGGAATCGCCGCAGTTACAAAAATATTACTGCAATTTAAGCATAATCAAATTGCGCCCTCCCTTCACTCAAGCACACTAAATCCTCATATAGATTTCGATCAAACCCCGTTTACAGTTCAGCAAAACCTGACGAACTGGCCGCATCCGTCTATTGATAGCATCCCCCATAAACGTCGTGCCGGCGCCTCTTCTTTTGGTGCCGGAGGTTCCAACGCACACATCATTCTTGAAGAGTATGTGACCAAAGAGCGAGATCATACTGACTCGGATAGAAAAGTCGTTGTTCCCATCAGCGCCGCAAGCGAAAAACAACTAACTGAGATAGCTAGGCGTTTACTTCACGATATCGAGCGTGCAGAAATGTGTAATACTGATATTAGTCGATTAGCCTATACGCTTCAGACCGGAAGACGCGCACATGAATATCGTATTGCATGGATAGTTGACTCCTTGACAATGCTAAAACAGCGTCTTTCGGATTATATTGATGGAAAATCATCTAGCGACAATACAATAAAAGGGCATTCACCCGAATTTAAAAACCCCCTCGAGAACCTGCATAAAAACAACGAACTAACTTATTCGTTACGTGAATCAGCAAAAAAAGGAAATTATCAACAACTTGCTGAATTATGGTCAAACGGGCTGAAGTTTGACTGGTCATCACTATATACGAATGATCATCCTATACGTATTAGCTTACCTACCTACCCTTTTTTAAATCAACGCTATTGGTTGCCCGATACAAAATCGATAATCAACGGTGATGCAATCAATGGTTCGCCGCTATCTTTGGGTTCATATATACATCCCCTTTTACACCGAAACACTTCTGACTTTCAGGAACAGAGGTATACATCTAGCTATTCGGCACTAAGGCCTATACTCACCAGCAATATAGAAGGGGCATTGCTAGAAATGGCGAGGGCAGCGATACAAAATGCGTGCAGTTTAGGAAAAAATAAACACATCACACTATCTCACATTCAGTGGCACAACCCCGTTTTGTTAGGAAACGATAATACTGATCTCAATATTGCTCTAACCCTTAACGATAATAATATCGTATTTTTTGAGATCTATAGCGCCGATGATAAATATGATGAAGTAAGTCATTGTACCGGCCAAAGTGATATTGATGATACGCGCCTCCAACGCACATTCACCATTTCGAATGAATATAGAGAAAACCAGACAACAAAAATATTAGAGGAAATAGATTTTCACGCTACACAAATCGAGTCTTTACCCGGTCTTGTCATTCCCCCTAATTTTATATCTGTCATCACAGAGGTACTTAACACCAAGATCATAATAGAAAACAAGAAAGAATCCTGCCACTTCGCCATTGAATCTCTATCAGTCTATGCTGCCATGACAAGTAGATGTTGGTTGCTCATTGACTATACCAATAGCGATTTCAATAAACCAGGGGGCATACCATTACATATTATTAATGAACACGGAAAGGAATGCCTATTTATGTCCGTGATATTTGAGAATTTCCTATTCCCCCCCAAAGCCATAGATTCTGAACAACAAAAAAGAGTGATCAATGAATAGAGAAGATATATTTAACGTTATTAAAGCATGCGTTATCGACGTATTACCTGAAATGGAATCCCATACTTTTAGAGACGGTGACACCTTGGAAGAGCTTGGCGCAAACTCTATGAACAAAGCGGATATCATCATGCTGACACTGGAGGAACTATCGCTCAATATTCCTCGAATTGAAGTATTTGGACCGAAGTCTGTTGGCGATCTAGCTGACCTGCTATATGGGAAATTTCATAAATGATACCCGCAATAACGGGACTGGGAATATCTTCTGCCATCGGATGTGACAGGCACTCATTCTGGGATAACCTCAACAAAGGGGGTACCCAATTTGATTTTATGCAAAGACCAGGACGACAACAACACACGCATTTTATTGGAGCGGAAATACAAAATTTTGTTCTAGATAAGACTCTGCGCAAAGGCATTCCCAGAACCACATCCTTAACCGCACAACTAGCGTTAGCAACAGTAAAACAAGCGTGGGATGAAGCCAATTTGGAAAGTGCAGATCCCGAACGTATCGGGCTAATTATTGGCGGTAGCAATATCCAACAGAGGGAATTATTTAGTCAATATGAAAGATATTCGAGCAAGCTGGAATATCTACGTCCTAGCTACGCAGTTGGGTTTATGGATACCGACTGTGTCGGTGTTTGTACCCAACAGCTAGGGATTAAAGGCCCTAGTTTCACAGTTGGTGGGGCATCGGCGTCCGGGCAACTAGCCATTATAAAATCCCTTGAAGCGGTAGAATCTGGGGTTATAGATACATGTATTGCCGTTGGCGCATTATCAGATATTTCATTTTTAGAGTGTCAAGCTTATCGCTCGCTTGGTGCAATGGGTAGTGATCGTTTCAAAGAAGAACCCAGCCTAGCCTACCGCCCGTTCGACAAACATCGAGATGGTTTCATCTACGGAGAGGCATGCGCTGCCGTTGTCATACAAAATCCCGAGAGAGCGACTGCCTCTTCACTCGTAAATGTACCAGGGTGGGCAATGTATATGGACTCACAACAAGGCCCAGAGCCTTCGTTTGATGGGGAGCGCATAACAATACAAAACGCGCTCACACGAGCTGGACTATCGTCGCGAGATATAGATTATGTAAATCCTCACGGATCAGGGTCAACGCTTGGAGATGAAATAGAGTTAGAAGTTATTCGATCGCTACATCTAGATCAGGCATACATAAACTCCACTAAATCGCTCACTGGCCACGGCTTAACCGCGGCAGGTGCAGTGGAGTTCGTTGCGTCAATACTACAAATAGAACACCAAAAATTACACCCTTCCGCAAATCTAGAAAACCCGATATGCAACGATCTAAATTGGGTTCCCCATGACGGAAAAATAGCAAAATTAAATAAAGTATTGAATATTAGCTTAGGCTTCGGCGGTATAAACACCGCCGTATGCTTATCTTCAAACACCTAACCGAAGGGTACAAAAATGGTATCAGCTGGGATTGAAGCAATTAACATATTCGGTGGTTCGGCCGTATTGGATGTGGGTCTACTTGCAGACCATAGGGGACTTGATCGCAAACGTTTTGACAATTTAATGATCTCCGAGAAATCTGTAGCTCTCCCCATTGAAGATCCTGTTACCTACGCCGTAAACGCAGCCCAACCGTTAATTAACGCATTATCTCCAGAAGAAAAAGATCGTATAGAAATGCTAATTGTTTGTTCTGAATCCGGGATTGATTTTGGAAAATCAATGAGTACCTATGTGCATAAGTATCTAGAACTAAATAGCAATTGTCGATTATTTGAGATTAAGCAAGCTTGCTATTCCGGTACAGCCGGATTACAGAATGCGGTGAACTTTATTTTATCTAAAACTTCATCTGGAGCCAAAGCGCTAGTAATCACTTCCGATATATCTCGCTATGCATTGAAAGATGATGAAAAAATAGAGGATGTCGAATGGTCCTACGCCGAACCTAGTGGCGGCGCAGGCGCGGTGGCAATGCTAGTGAGTGAAAAACCAGACATATTTGCAATTGATATTGGTGCAAACGGATACTATGGGTACGAAGTGATGGATACGTGCCGGCCGATAGCTGACAGTGAAGTCGGCGATCCAGATCTTTCTCTTCTTTCATATTTGGATTGTTTAGAACAATCGTTCAACGAATATAGCCGACGCGTCAAAATGGCTGAGTTCAAAAAAAGTTTTGGTTATCTTTCATTTCATACTCCCTTCGGTGGAATGGTTAAAGGGGCGCATAGAACAATGATGAGAAAACTTTATCGTTCTAACCCAGAGGACATAGAATCTGACTTCGAACGTCGAATGTCTCCAGGAATTAAATTCTGTCTACGAACCGGCAACAGTATGGCGTCGGGAATTTTTATCTCTCTCGCTAGCACAATACATCACGCCAAACCAACTCAAGCACATCGTGTTGGGTGTTTCTCCTATGGTTCAGGGTGCTGCTCGGAGTTTTACAGCGGAATTATTACTCCAGAGGCAATTGCTAGAGTTAAGTCAATGAAAATAGATGAAAATCTTGACGCCCGCTACAAATTAAATATGGATGAATATGATGATTTTCTGAAAGGTTCAAATCAAGTTCTATTCGGTACTAAGAATTATAAATTCAGTGGCCAATACGATGCTATCGTGAATGAGTCACACCATAGAGATAAAAACACGCTAATCCTTGATGAAGTTAAAAATTACGAGCGTCTATACCGATGGATTTAAAAAACTTAACGACACTATCTGTTCGTGTCGCACATCCGATTTGCTACATAAAGTTTAATAGAGAAAAAAGTAGCAATGCAATAAACCAGACATTGATCAGTGAATTCCATAAGACGCTGGATTATTGCGAAGACAAAGTTACCATCATCGTAATTGAAGGTTCACCAGCAGCCTTTTGTGTCGGCATGGATTTCAAAGACATGATCGAAAATATCATCGCCAGCGACTCGATACCTGATGATGCAGCCCCTTTATTTACTCTTTGGCAGCGACTAGCCGAAGGACCGTTCATTACAATCAGTCATCTAGAAGGCAAGGTAAATGCAGGGGGAATAGGATTTGTATCGGCAAGTGATATTGTGATCAGCAGGCCTGATGTTACTTTTAGTCTATCAGAGATGTTATTTGGTTTAATTCCGGCATGCGTACTGCCTTTCCTAAACCAGAGGGTCGGAGAAAAACGATCCGCCTATATGGCTATGACAACGTGGCCTTTAGGCGCAAAAAAAATGTATGAATGGGGCCTCGTAGATCATATAGATGCCCAGAGCAATCGAGCACTAGGAAAACATCTGTCTCGCGTAAGTAAAATCAGTAAAACGGCGATCATCCAATTAAAAACCATTTCTAAACAATTAAGAAGTGACAACTATGAAGATCATATTTCTTTCGCAACAAACCTAAATAGAGCGGTTTTTTCAAACAAAGACAACCTAGAGAATATACGTCGATATGTCGACCACGGCTTACTCCCCTGGGAAAAATAAATCGATGACCACGCCACAAAACCTAATTCAAGAGCAGAAACCCATGTCGAATAGATATTTATTTCGTCAAGACTGGAAACCATCTCCCATTGAGACGGACGGTGTAACAACCGAAATTCCGATCCATATTTTTATTTGTAAATCGCTAATCGTCGACCTAAAAAATATCGACACATATAAAAAAAATGACGCTATTACCATTATTGATTCAGATGAAACAAATATCGTCGATACGTTTTCAGAAATATCACTAAATATTTTTAATATATTGAGAGCTCAATCAGTAACAAAAGAATACTCCATCTGCATTCAGATTTTTCTACCCTTCTCACTACATTCACCCACCAGCATATTGGCCGGACTATCGGGACTACTAAAATCAGCAAACAAGGAAAACAGCAGGGTCAATGGTCAGATATTACGCATTGATCATGCAAATAAAATGGAGAGCATACTCAGCCTTTCTAGAATAAACGCCCAACATATCAATGACGATGAGATTAGCTATGTAGGACATAAACGATCTACGCGTGTTTGGTTCCCCGTAGATGAGACCAACGTCGTCTGCAACTGGAAAAATAACAGCTATTACATTATAAGTGGCGGCCTTGGCGAACTGGGTCTAATTTTCGCGAACGATATTGCAAGAAACACCCATGGAACAACGATATATCTGACTGGCCGAACGAAGTTTGAAAATTTACCCGAGGACAAACTCCTAAAAATAAAATCACTTGGATGCTTTGGATCCAACATCATATACAAACGTATTGACGTCTCTGACAATGACGAAGTAGACGCATTAGTTAGTGATTTAAAATCCCATACTTCATCAATCCATTGCATTATACATAGCGCAGGCGTTGTAGATGACAGATTATTAGTTAATAAAACTGAAGATTCTATACAACGGGTTTATTTACCAAAATTGAAGGGGATAACCAATCTAGAAACAAAAACTCGAGATATTCTTGATGGGGATTTCATTACATTTTCATCAGCCGCATCAGCTTTGGGAAATATCGGTCAGAGCGACTACGCTGCTGCCAACGGGTTTATGGATGCCTATACAAACTACAGAAACAGTTTCACCAATACGGGAAATAGCCGTATGATCTCGATTAATTGGCCTCTATGGAGAGATGGCGGAATGTCAGTTAATAAAAACAAGATCGACCTAATGGGAAAGTCTGGCGTTACCCCGCTATCCAGCAGTGACGGAATTAGTGCGCTCAAACAAATTCAATCGCATAACTTTTCACAGGTTCTTGTATTATCCGGAACAAAATCAAAAATTTTTCCTCTATTATCCATAACCAACTCCAATAACAACATCGAAGAAGTACGCAACCCAACCTCTTCTTTACCTGACCACCCTTCGAAAATAGACGGAAATACAATATCTGAACGAATTCAACATTATTTGTGCGCTACTGTAAACGAGTTATTGAAAGTTCCACATGACAATATAGATATAAATGCACCATTGGAAAAGTATGGCATTGATTCTATCATGGTGATTGAAATCACAAGCCGACTAGAAGGAATAATTGGTCAACTATCAAAAACATTACTTTTTGAATACCAAACCATATCCGAACTGAGCGGATATTTAGTTAGCACTCACAAGAAAAAAGTAGAACAGGTATTTGGGATAGATAAACATCAAGAAAAAAATGATGAGAGCTCAGAAAAACAAAATCAAACAAAAAATACAACGGAGGAAATAACTACAAACAATAGAAAGACAAACAGTATGCGATCCAAAACCATAAAAAACGGAAGACATACATCAAATTCAGGCCGAAGGTTCTTCAATAACACTGAGACCTTAGGTGATATTGCCGTCATAGGATTGTCGGGGAAATACCCAAAATCCAAGAATATAGATGAATTTTGGGATAATCTATCAAGCGGTAATGATTGCATTACAGAAGTACCAAAAGGTAGGTGGGATCATACTCAATACTATCACCACAAAAAAGGACAGCCCAATAGAACCTACACAAAATGGGGGGGGTTTATTGATGGTGTAGACCAGTTTGACGCTCGATTTTTTAACATATCGCCCAAAGAAGCTTCGCGGTTAGATCCTCAGGAACGACTTTTTTTACAATGTGCCTATTCAACCGTTGAGGATGCGGGCTACACGCGCTCGAGCCTATCCGAACGTGACTTCGCTGGTATCAAGGCTAACATAGGCGTTTACGTAGGCGTTATGTACAACGAATATCAATTATTCGGTGCGCAAGCGCAATCTAACGACGATCAACAAGCGTTTGCGGCAACACCGGCTTCCATTGCAAACCGCGTGTCTTATTTTATGAATTTTCATGGACCAAGTATGGTGATAGACACCATGTGTTCATCGTCACTCACGTCGATTCATCTCGCCTGCGAAAGCTTACGAACCGGGTCCTGCGATATGGCCATTGCTGGTGGCGTAAATCTATCAATACATCCAAATAAATATCTACTGTTAGGTTACGGACAGTTTGCGTCGTCCAAGGGGCTTTGCGAAAGTTTTGGCAACGGCGGTGACGGCTATGTCCCAGGAGAAGGAGTTGGCGCAGTATTACTTAAACCACTTGAACGAGCTCAGCGGGAAAATGACCATATATACGGAGTTATTAAAGCTAGCGGCATTAATCACGGAGGAAAGACCAACGGATATACTGTGCCTAACCCGAATGCGCAGGCAAGTGTCATCTCTCACGCATTGTCAAAAGCCAAGATTAATCCCCGAGCAATTAGCTATATCGAAGCACATGGTACCGGGACCGCATTAGGAGACCCTATCGAAATCACCGGTTTAAATAAGGCTTTTATTGAACACACGAACGATAAACAATTTTGTTCAATCGGATCGGTAAAGTCAAACATCGGTCATTGTGAAAGCGCTGCCGGCATCGCGGGACTAACAAAAATTCTTTTACAATTCAAACACAAAACAAAAGTTAAATCTCTACATTGCGAAGAAGTCAACCCCAACATCAACTTCGACAATACCCCATTTTCAGTACAAAAAACTAAAGAGGTATGGAAAAACCCCTATATAGATGGAGTACGCCAACCACTTATCGCGGGATTATCATCATTCGGAGCTGGAGGTGCAAACGCACACCTAATTATCTCCGAATATAGGGACACTAGCATTGAGATTAACACCAACACGCCGGCTATTATCATGGCAATATCGGCACAGAAAAAATCTAGCCTCGACGATATCGTGCACAACTTACTTTACTCAATTGATAAAAACAAATACAAAAACCACGACCTTATTGATATTGCTTATACGTTACAGGTGGGTCGCGACCCAATGAACCATAGACTTTCGTTTGTATGCAACTCGATTGAGTCGTTAAATAGCAATCTCGCAAACTACCTTGATCAAGATACTTTAAACGGTAGTCTATACTATAACCAAGTTCCAAACGATCATATTCCAGAAAACTATGACGGTGATTATAGTAACTCAACATCGGATAATGAGCTTAATATCATTGCGAAAAAATGGTCACAAGGATTCGCTATTAAATGGGAGGATTTATACAAAAAACGGCAAGCAAGAAAAATAAGCCTACCAAGCTACCCTTTCTCCAAAACACGTCACTGGATCACTGACTCCTATTTGCACAATAATGAATTATCAACTTCACACTCACTAATAGATTTTACACCAAATAAAACTGAAAAAAATACGTACAATTCTATCCTAGATGGAAGTGAATTTTTCTTACTGGACCATAAAGTAAAGGGAGTACCGGTACTACCTGGCGTTGTGTATGCCGAAATTGTATATAAAATACTGAATGACCTTAACAGCATAGCCAAAAACACAGTCATACAACTTCAAAACCTTGTATGGATTAGGCCCCTCTCCGTTAGCAAAAAGAAGAACATTAAAGCCGTAATAAACAAACAACAAGGCTCCTCGTTTGAGTTCAAAATTTACGCTCAAGATTACGAAAATAACTCCGCCGATTTTATTAATCATTGTAACGGAATAGCATCCATACATACTTCGGTCAACACACCTTCGGTAGACTTGCATCAATTTCAAGCGCTATGCAATAAACAAATACTACAACAGAGTGCTATCTATCAAAACTTTCATAAGATAGGAATAGACTATGGGCCCTCTCACCAGGCAATTAGCAGCCTTCAGCTGGGAGAAGAGAAAGTATTTGCACACTTATCATTACCTTCCATATTAAAAGAGTCCTATAAAACTTTTCATCTTCATCCTGGCCTTTTAGATTCAGCACTTCAAGCGACAATAGGTCTCAAATGGGGCGAACCTAAAACCGCCCTCCCCTTTACAATAGAAAAACTTACTCACTATTCCGCTATACCAGAGAAAGCCTATGTGGTAATCCGCTATAGCGATTCCCATAATCCTGAAAGCAAAGTAAGTCGCATCGATATCGACATAACTGATAGCGAAGGAAAATGCTGCGTAAGTATAAATAATTACAGCTCGAGACTGCTCATAAATTCAATCGTACAAACCGAAAAGACTGAACCAACCATCAAGAAACAATGCGGTGGATCCCCCTACCTCAACCGACTAACTGAACTCATTAGCCAGCTGCTGGAGGTTCCCTATGAAGACATAGAAAGTGATGTTGATCTAAGCGAGTATGGATTTGATTCTGTAAGCTTTACCAAACTGGTGAATATTATCAATGAGGAGACCACTCTATCACTTTCGCCTACCATATTCTTCGAGTACCCAACACTATCAAAGGTGAGTAAATATCTTTCCTCAGAGCTCGCGATAAACACAATCAAACATGGGAAACCGAAGCATACTCCACAATCTAGTCAACAGATTGAAGACTCCGAACATAATGATGACATTAATCATAAACCTAACAACACGCCCTTCACCGATCCCAATCCCAATCCTCATATTTTGTCATCGTTGACGGATATTGTATGTGAAATACTCGAAACTACAGGAAATGACATTGAGTCTGATATAGAACTTAGTGAATATGGATTCGATTCCATTGGTTTTACGAGCTTCGCAAAAAATTTAAATGCGCTGTATTCTCTTGCGCTAACACCCACCATATTTTTCGAGCACCCAACGCTCGATCAGCTGTCGCTGTATTTACAAATAAATTACCCCAGTAACTTCCTAAATGAACATACGAAAAAGCCTAATTCATCAGAGGTTTTCGACTACACCAATACAGCCGATGATCCAGTGCACAATAGGAATCCCATTTCAAGCGGCAAAAACAAAGAGCCTATCGCAATCATTGGAATGAGTGGAAAGTTCCCTCAATCCGAAAATCTAGAAGAGTTCTGGGAGAACTTGCTTGCAGGTAAGGATTGCATAAGGGAGGTTCCAAAATCTCGGTGGGACTGGCAAAAAATTTTCGGTGACCCTAAATCGGAGCCGGGAAAAACCAATATAAAATGGGGCGGCTTCATTGACGGAATCGAAGATTTTGATCCCCTATTTTTCGGTATTTCACCCAAAGAGGCTGCAGGGATGGACCCTCATCAACGCCTGCTAATGACCTACGCATGGAAAGCTTTGGAAGACGCAGGATATTCTTCTGAAAGTATTGATGATACCGATCTAGCGCTTTTTATTGGAACAGGCAGCAGTGGATACAATAACCTCGTCACAAAGAACAGCGCAGATATAAAAGGGTTTCACGCGACAAGTTCCGTCCCGTCTATTGGTCCAAACCGTATGAGCTATATGCTGAACGTACACGGCCCAAGTGAACCAATTGAAACCGCTTGCTCTAGCTCCCTAGTCGCCATCCACAAAGCCGTTCAGCTGCTACGTTCAGGAGACTCCGAAATGGCTATTGTAGGAGGTATCAATACGCTTGTTACGCCTACAGGCCATATTAGCTTTGGGAAAGCGGGTATGTTGAGCGAAGATGGTCGATGTAAAACATTTTCAAATCAAGCGAATGGCTACGTACGGGGCGAAGGGGTTGGCATGCTTGTTTTAAAGCCACTATCACTCGCTGAAAAGGACGGAGACAACATATATGCGCTGATTCGTGGTAGCGCCCAAAATCACGGTGGTCGCTCCCAATCACTTACCGCACCCAGCACAAAATCCCAAACAGCATTACTTAAAAAAGCGTATAAAAATGCACATATCGATGTCTCGACCATTGGCTATATCGAAGCCCATGGGACCGGTACATCCCTAGGTGATCCAATAGAAATCGATGGTTTAAAACAAGCATTTTCAGGCGACCCCTTAATCGGCCATTGTGCTTTAGGCTCAGTAAAAACCAATATTGGCCACTTAGAATTATCTGCCGGTGTAGCAGGAATCATCAAGACTGTACTTCAACTAAAACACCAAACCCTTGTAAAAAGTTTACATAGCGAAACGCTTAACCCATATATAAAACTAGAAAACAGTCCGTTTTTTGTCGTTCAAAAAAACCAACATTGGCCCCAACTAAAAGACAGTAATAATCATAATCTACCAAGACGCGCAGGCGTAAGTTCATTTGGATTTGGAGGGGTTAATGCACATGTAATCCTAGAAGAATATGCGATACAAGAATCATCCACACCTGAGAATAGCAACCCACCGAACTGTATTATCCTTTCAGCTAAAACAAGTAATTCTCTAAAAAATTATGCTTCACAATTACTTCTCGCGATCAATAATGGCAGAATTCCCCCCGAAAACTTTACTAACCTCGCTTACACACTACAAATTGGTCGCGACGCGATGGAAGAACGACTAGGCTTTGTCGCAAACAATTTATCCGATGTTACGCAAATATTAAGTACATTTTTATCCGGCGATAAAAGCGTTTCATTCACCACGGCGAGGAGGGACAAGAAAAACAGTAAACTACCCACGATTAATGAAAAAATGGAATACGCCAATTATATTGAGGCCTGGGTATCAGGGCGTACAGTCAATTGGCAACAACTCTATACCGGTGTAAGCCCGAAAAGGATCAGCTGCCCCACTTACCCTTTTGAAAATCAACGTTGCTGGGTAGGTTCGCAGGTTTCAGATAGCCAACCTTACGACACCCCAATACAATCGAAACAAAAATATCCAGTAAAAATCCTTCACGCTAGCGACTCAACCCCACCATCAATCACACAGCCAACAGAGATTGTAGATATCAAATTATTATGTTTGCAATTCGTAAAATCCATAATGAGTCGAGTACTCGATATTCCTGAAGAAAAACTGGACACCGATCGAACATTTGACGATTACGGAGTCGACTCAATTGTCGTGGTGGATTTAGCAGATGAATTAAATAAAACATTCAGGTCTATCGACGGCCCCATACTATTCGACAATCAGTGCATCGAAGATTTAGTCCAATATATACTAAAAAATGAAGCGCCTGCATTAAACAGCATGTTGACTACACGTAAAGCATCCACCTCTGTAGAACCAGAAAATCATTCACCACCAGTACCACCTACGGAATCCAGTGATACATCAATTACCAGAACAAATGTCCGTAATGAAAATACATCACGAGATATTGCCATTATTGGCATTACAGGACGTTACGCAAAATCCAGCAATATCGAAGAACTATGGCAAAACCTGAAAACTGGGAAAAATTGTATATCTGAAGTTCCCAAAGATAGGTGGGATTGGAAAAAGTACTACACCGGTGAAAAGGGTACAAATGGATCGGTATATACGAAATGGGGAGGGTTTATGGATGATGTCGACAAGTTCGACCCCTACTTCTTTTCCATTACCCCCAAAGTTGCTGAACTAATGGACCCTCAAGAACGGGTATTCCTAGAAGCCGCCTACCACTGTATCGAAGATTCTGGGTACACACCAAAGTCTTTAGATGAGGATGGCAAGGTGGGGGTTTTCTGTGGACTTTCCAATGGTAACTACGCGACAGGGGTGCGGTATTGGTCAATCCCTAACCGAGTGTCTTATTTATTCGACTTTAATGGGCCCAGCATAGCGATCGACTCAGCCTGCTCCTCCTCACTCACAGCTATCGACTCAGCTCTGGATAACCTAGAACGCGGACGTTGTAATATCGCTATTGCCGGTGGAATCAACTTAATAGTTGACCCTGCGCATTATCGTATTCTGACCGCAGCGACAATGCTTTCGTCTGGAGGCGAATGTAAAGCGTTTGGAGAAGGAGCAGACGGATTCATAGATGGAGAAGGTGTCGGAGCCATCATTCTTAAACCCCTCTTAAAAGCTGAACGCGATGGAGACAATATCTACGGCGTTATAAAAGGCAGTATGATTAACGCAGGTGGGCGAACCTCGGGTTTCACGGTACCCAGCGTGTCTGCACAATCGGATGTAATTAGTGATGCACTCGCAGACGCGAATATCGACCCGAGTAAAATAGATTATCTCGAGGCACATGGTACTGGTACCCCACTAGGTGACCCGATAGAAATTAGCGGCCTCACAAAGGCATTTAGGAAACACACGAATAAAACAAACTTTTGCCCTGTTGGATCGATCAAAACCAACATAGGTCACTGTGAAAGTGCTGCAGGTATTGCCGGTATAACAAAGGTTTTATTGCAGTTTAAACATGACCAATTAGTGCCATCGATAAACTCTAAAACGATAAACCCGCGAATAACGCTTTCCGAAAGCCCATTCTATATCCAACAGAACCTGACCACCTGGAAACGCCCTATTGAAAACGGGAAAGAACGACCGCGCGTAGCAAGCGTATCGTCCTTTGGTGCAGGCGGATCAAATGCTCACATTGTTATTGAAGAGTATGTCAGAACAAAAAATTCAGCATCAAACATCTCTGAACCAGAACCGCAACTGATCGTTCTATCCGCAAAAACTCCAGAAAAACTTAAAGAGCGCGCACAGATTCTAAACGCATATATAAAAGGAAATGACAATTTAAACATCAATGATCTAGCATACACACTTCAGGTTGGACGAGAGGCCATGGACGAACGCCTAGCGTTTATTGTTGATTCGACTATCAGCCTAACACAAGAGTTAGACCATCATATTCTCAGAAAAACGTCAGAAATAAATAATATATCCGCTTCCAAAATAGAATATAACAATGATGATATTATAACCTTAGCTAAAGAAAAAAACCTCAATAAGCTATTAACACTTTGGCTAAACGGTGCCATCATCCCTTGGAATATATTGCACCACAACACAGAAGCTAAACGCGTGTCCCTTCCAAAATACCCATTCACAAAAGAACGTTATTGGATATATAGCCACTACGCATCGGGGCATAACGACTTTTTAAAAATCGCCAATAACGACAAAATGCAATGCATAGGCGTAGATAACACCGTCGAACACAGCTCGCCGTACACAGACACACAAGCACACGACAACTCAATACAGGACATATGTTACCTCATCCCAAACTGGACTAATGTCGCTCCCAAAAAATCAGGAAATGACTTTTACAAACATTATGTATTGTTAGAAGAACAATTTGTAACCAGCGCCAACACTATATCCGCTACTGGTATACATGTAGATTTCATATCGAAAGTAAACGATGAAATAGGTACGAGTTATAAATCCTCTGCAATACAAACTCTGGCGCTATTAAAACGAGCTCTGAGAGACTGCAAAAACGGAAAAATACTATTGCAGGTGGTTACCAGCGGCCCGTCTCGGGAAAACATCAATCAAGGTTTAGTTGGAATGCTTCGTACCGCAAGAAAGGAAAACCCTAAGTTATTTACTCAATTAGTTGCAATAGATCAAGACACATCAAATAGTGATATAACAAGTATACTACGAGAAAACGCTAGATCATCCGAAGATTTGTATATTCGTTACAATAAAGGCCGCAGGCAGCTATTCAGTTGGCATGAATTACCCGACAAAAACAAAACTACACCACCATGGAAAAATCAAGGAGCATACCTAATCACCGGTGGTGCAGGTGGATTAGGCTATCTTTTTGCTTGTGACATTGCCGAAAAATCAAGAGGGGCGAATCTACTACTTACCGGACGATCCCCCATAAACAATACTATTCAAAATAAAATAGGCATTCTTAAAGAGAAAGGCGCAAATGTAGAATATCATGTTGCAGACGTATGTGACATGAAATCTATTCAACGACTAGCAACCCATATTAAACATCAGTTCGGTCATCTCGATGGTATTATTCATAGTGCCGGATTACTCAAAGACAGCTTCATTCTCACAAAGAAAAATGAAGACTTCTCATCGGTACTTGACCCTAAAGTAAGAGGCGTTCTAAATCTTGACGAAGCCACACAAGATATTCTAACCGGTAATTTCATCTTGTTTGGATCAAGTGCTGGTGCTTTTGGCAACATCGGACAAGTCGATTACGCATGCGCAAATGCATTTATGGACTGGTTTTCCGAATACCGAAATGACATGGTCACAAAGGGGGATCGTAAAGGACGTTCTACAAGTATTGACTGGCCGTTATGGCGAGATGGGGGTATGCACGTTGACGAAACAAAAATAGATGCATTGAACAAAATTGGACTGCAACCTTTGGAAAATAAGTCTGGCGTTTATGCGTTGTATCGAGTAATTGAAAGCAAGCAATCTCAAATCGCTATTTTCTCTGGCGACCTTGAGCGTATACGAAATTTGGTCCCGCTAACAGAAAAACAAATAACTTCGGAATCACATACCAACCGAAAACTCGTAGAAGAAGATAAAAGAAATGTTCACACCACACAAAGTAAAAAAATAGATAGCACATACCTAGAAAAAGTGGCTGAGACCTACGTCAAATCGATTCTCCAAGAAGTATCAAAGCTATCTCCGGAAAAGGTGAGCATTAACGTTCCAATACAAGAGTACGGAATAGACTCGATTGCCATTACAAAAATTACAAATGCACTCGAAGACGATTTGGGGCCTTTACCAAAAACCCTTATTTTTGAATACCCTAACGTTGCCACATTGGCCCAATACCTTGTGGATAACCACGAAGATACACTCACAACCCTAAGTTACGAGAAGCTATATTTAAGCGAACAGCCAAACGAAAAACACAACATATACGATGAAAGGGAAAACAATCAAGCCGTCACCCAGCAACAGGAACACATAAAACCACGAGAGAAAAACGAATCTACAAGTACCGAGAAATACATATCAGAAAGCACGTATTACCATGATAACGATATCGCAATCATCGGTGTAGCTGGTAGCTACCCTGAATCAGAATCACTTGACGACTTTTGGGTAAACTTAAAACAAGGACGAGACTGTGTAACGAAAGTCCCAGAAGAGCGCTGGGACTACGAGAATTATTTCGGATCCGGCGACACATCCAATGGAGGAAAATTCAGTAAGTGGGGAGGTTTTTTAAAGGATATCGATAAATTCGACCCTCTTTTCTTTAAACAATCCCCTATCGAAGCGACAGCTACTGACCCACAGGAGCGACTTTTCTTAATGTGTGCATATCATGCAATAGAAGACGCAGGCTATACACGAGAATCCTTAAGTGAAGCTAGAGAAAAAAGTAAACCAAGAAAAGTAGGGGTTTACGCTGGCGTCTCCTACCATGAATATCAAATGCTTGCTGCCCAGACCCAATTAATGGGCAATAAAGTTGCCCTCTTTGGCGCACCGGCATCTATCGCAAATCGTGTATCGTTTGCAGGTAACTTCAATGGGCCAAGCATGACAATCGACACGATGTGCTCATCGTCGCTTACAAGCATCCACCTTGCATGTGAAAGCCTTCGAAGCGGTTCGTGCAAGGTAGCTATAGCCGGAGGAATAAACCTACAACCACACCCAAATAAATATATCCTGCTGGGACAAAGTAATTTCACCTCCTCCAACGGGCGCTGCCAAGCATTCGGTAAGGATGGCGACGGGTATGTTCCAAGCGAGGGGGTAGGCGTCGTTATTCTTAAGCCGTTAATCGATGCAGTTCAAGACGGTGATAGCATTAAGGGCGTCATCAAGTCTTGCACGATAAACCATGGAGGAAAAGCCAGTAATTTCACTGTACCCAACCCAGCGTCGCAAGCTCAAGTAGTTACTGATGCTATCGAAGAATCGGGAATTGACCCAAATCAATTAAGCTACATAGAAGCTCACGGGACAGGAACATCCCTAGGTGACCCAATTGAAATTAGGGGCTTGAGTCGTGCTTTTGGTCAGTATACGAAAAAAAAGCAATTTTGTGCAATTGGATCAGTCAAGTCGAACATAGGGCATTGCGAAAGTGCTGCGGGAATGGCAGGGCTTACCAAGATCCTGCTACAAATGAAAAATAAAACGTTGGTTCCGTCAATACATTGTGATGAATTAAATCCGAATATTGATTTCCAAAATAGCCCTTTTACTGTACAAAGAGAAATCTCAAGGTGGGATAACTCTATCGACGATAACGGAGATAGAATCCCACTAACCGCTGGGCTATCTTCATTTGGTGCTGGCGGATCAAATGCACACCTTATCGTCTCAGAATATATTAACGATTCTATTCGCCCAAAAGATACTCTTAAGAATAAACCAATCGTGCTATCTGCACGCACGCCTGAACGCCTAAAATTTCACGTTGAGCGAATGAAACAGGCTCTAGAATTATCTTCTGATAGCGAATTTAACATGGACGAGTTTTCTTACACTCTTCAGGTAGGGCGTGAAGCCATGCTGACGAGAGTTGGATTTATAGCGAACACCCGCGAATCCATAATTGAACATCTTGACAAATTCCTGCTGTTTGAAGAAGACGCCCCGGGTATCTACTACCATCAAATCAACCCAATTAAAGATTCTGCCCAAATAGACGAATTCAACCGTGATTCACACTCTAAAATTACGCAGTGGTTAAACAACCATGACTATTCCGCCCTTCTAGAAGCTTGGGTTAGAGGAATTGACGCCAACTGGTTAGAACTATATTCCGGATCCACCCCACGAAAGATAACACTCCCGCTCTACCCGTTCGAAAAAGTGCGATGTTGGATTGATTATTCACCAAAAGTAATACCTAAAGAAAATAGTCACGAAAGTATTCAATATAATTTCGCACAACAACATCAAAAACTCGGCACAGAGACAGACATTACCAAAAATGATTGTCTACTATCGGAAAATGAAACCACTTTAAAATCAAGTGACAACAACCATAAACAATTTGATATAAACGCGATAATAGACAAGATTAACCTAAAAGATATGACAGAAGATGCATTTCTCGAGTGGATCGCGGAACAGTAAACAGGATATAAAAATGAACAACGAAGACCAAGCGCTCTACCAAGCTATTAAAGAGGGAAAAATTTCCCGAAGTGACGCGATAAAAAAAATACAAGAAAAAAAGCAGCGTCGTAATGACACCGATAGAAAGCTGGAAACTAACGATCTTAAGGGCTGTGCGTCCCAGTTTCTAGCACAAGTTTTATCTGAGGTTCTTACGCTTCCAATCGACAAAATAAATTATGAGTCTCCTCTTGAAGACTATGGTATCGACTCAGTAAAAGCACTTCGCTACACCAATGCCCTAGAAGAACATTTCGGCGAGCTTTCTAAAACATTATTATTTGAGTACCAATGCCTTTCGGATTTGGCAGATTTTATGATCGAACATCATAGCGCTATCATCTTGGGCATACACAATGAAACAACCTTAAACCCCGTCGATACTGACATTACACGCACTTACTCACCGCCAAAACAACAGGATATTAAACACAAACTTCACGGCCATAAAAAAGTAGTCCAACAGAGACGAACCGATCAAGATATCGCAATCATCGGACTTGCAGGGCAATACCCACAAGCATCCAATATTGACGAGTTTTGGGAAAACCTGATCGAAGGAAAGGACTGCGTTACTCAAATACCAGAGAAACACTGGGACTTCGAGACTTACTATGATTCAGAAGCTGGAAAAGTAGGAAAAAGCTATTCTAAATGGGGCGGTTTCTTGAGAAGCCCCTATTCATTCGACCCAATATTTTTCAACATATCACCGCAAGAAGCAAAATGGACTGACCCCCAAGAACGTCTATTTTTGCAAACAGTTTATGAAACAGTGGAGAATGCAGGTTATACAAAACAAGTTTTAATTAAACCTAACAAAAATGGCTTAAACCCAAGGATCGGGGTGTACGTTGGGGTTATGTATACCGAATACCCCATGTTCGGGGTTCAGGAGCAAGCGCTCGGGCGTCCGATGGTAATGCAGGGTAGCCCTTCCTCTATCGCTAATAGGGTTTCTTATTATTTCAACTTCAATGGGCCGAGTATGGCCGTCGATACAATGTGTTCATCGTCACTAACGGCTATTCATCTAGCCTGCCAAAATATAGTCAATGATGAGTGTGATTATGCTATTGCAGGCGGTGTTAATTTATCGCTCCACCCCAACAAATACTTATCTCTGTCGGCTGGTAAATTCTTGTCACCGACCGGCCGCTGCCATGCATTTGGTGAAGATGGAGACGGGTACGTACCAGGAGAAGGAGTCGGGGCGGTACTGTTAAAACCCCTACAACAAGCGATAAAAGATGGGGATAACATTCAAGGAATAATTAAAGCCACCGACATTAATCACGGCGGAAAAACAAATGGATATACAGTCCCCAACCCAAACGCGCAAACCACTGTCATCGATCGAACTCTCGCGAAAAGCGGAATACCGCCTCGAAACATTAGCTATGTCGAAGCTCATGGAACAGGTACATCTTTAGGAGACCCAATAGAAATAAAAGGGCTAAGCACAGCGTTCGAAAAATCAACCCTAGACAAGAAATTTTGTGCAATTGGATCAGTAAAATCAAATATTGGTCACTGTGAAAGCGCAGCGGGAATGGCAGGACTTACAAAAGTCCTACTGCAAATGAAGCACGAGACCTTAGTACCTTCTATTCACTCCGAACGTCTTAACACATATATTAAATTCGAAAACACCCCATTCAAAGTTCAACGCTCACTTGCCCACTGGAATTCTCAAGCCACCGATGGTACACGTCAACCTAGGGCAGCAGGGATATCCGCTTTCGGCGCAGGCGGTTCAAACGCACATCTAATTATTGAAGAGTATATACCAGCGATAGAACCAGAGCCTCCAACCTCCTCCCCCTTCATACTTATACTTAGCACAATGAAATTAGAGCGTCTAAAAGAATACGCCCAAAACGTTCTAATATTTATTGAAAAAAGAAAAATCGCTCTATCACCCCAAGAGCTTAGTAACTTTTGCTATACCTATCAAACCGGCCGAGAGTCATTTAAAAACCGGCTGGGGATATCAGCCAATTCGTCAGAAGAATTGGCTCTGTATTTGCGCGATTACCTTAGCGAAAACCAAAACGATTCAGTATTCGATAGTCATGATTTACGCTCTATTGAACGATGTAGAACGCACAATGACCTACCTCACATGCTACTCGCCACCTGGCTCGAAGGAAAGACAGCGCACTGGGAATCCCTATATGCAGACCGCAACCCACTCAGAGTGACGGCACCCGGCTACCCATTCAATCTAAAAGAATATCGTTTACCCCAGTCTATACCTGGTTATGCTGATTCCCATAAAAACATAAATACATCTACTATCCCCCATACTCAACCGGCTATTGTTGACGAAGACAATAAAATTCAACAGGAAAATAGCGGCCAAACAAAAAACACTTACATTCGAAAAGGTCCTAACGGGTACCAGATAAAATTTAGTGGGAAGGAATTCTTTCTAGTTGATCATCACATACAGGACACCCCTATTTTGCCTGGGGTAATGTATATGGAATTAGTCTCGAGAGCACTAGAAAATGAAGACTTAGGCAACACAACAACCAATTGTATTCAGTTTATCCACATTGCGTGGATTCAACCGTTTATTGGGTCTAAAGCTAAGTCGGCAGACATTATCCTCACCCAAAAAGATGATGGCCTTATTGCCTTTGATGTAAAACCCGACAGGAACAATAACGAAGTCTATTGCCAAGGTCATGTACGAATAAAAGAAGGAAATACCTCAAAGATAATTGACCTCCACAAAATACAGTCAAGATGTAATGGGGGAAATACTAGCAAGACGGATTGCTATACCATATTTGATAACATGGGACTCAAGTATGGACCAGCTCACCAACCAATTGAACGCATTCAATGGAACAGCGATATGGCGCTGGCTTACCTAAGAATTCCGCAAAATATCACGAAAACGATTAATGATTTCGTTCTTCACCCAAGCCTATTGGATGGCGCAATGCAGTCAAATATTGGTTTATCTCTCGATAATAACACTAGTGATACAAATGAGAGTTTTGCACCCTTCGCGATAGAAGAGGTCAATATTTATCGGTCTCCTCCCGCGGAAGTGTGGGCATGGGTGAGACGTAGTGAAGGGTCGAAAAAAGGCGACAAGATTCAAAAGAACGATATAGATATATGCGACAATGAAGGCAACGTCTGTGTACAGTTGCACCGTGTTACAAGCAGAAAAATTGACCTACCCAAAAAAATCCAAAGAGATTCAAAACCAACTAACTCCGCATACCAGAACACACCCGAACACGCATTCTTCCCTCCGCTACAACCCCAAAACAACAAGACATATTATTATGAACTCGACACCCTTTCCAGAACCGTTCTATGGGCTTCGTTAAGTGAAATGGGGCTACTGCGGTGCAATGGAGACATAGAGGTCATATCAACAGCGCTAGATATAGATGAAAAGTATAAAAATTGGCTTGAGGAAAGTTTACATATACTGACAAAAAACGGTCTAATCATTAAAAATGGACACTCATTCCATCCAAAACGGGATAGAAATATACCTTTATCTTTATCATGGAAAATATGGGATACAAAAAAATCATCCTGGAAAGATGATGAACAAATTTCTGCTAAATCCAATTTAATTGAAACATGCTTAAAATCATTGCCTGACATCCTAACAGGAAAAACACAGGCGACCGATATAATATTCCCTAACTCGTCTATGGGACTAGTAGAAAATATCTATAAAAATAATATCGTCGCAGACTTTTACAACGACGCTCTTGCAAAGACAATCGCTTATCACATAAAGAAAAAAATCACTGCCGACCCTACAGCAAAAATTCGCATACTAGAAGTGGGGGCTGGCACGGGTGGAACTAGCGCGTTGATATTCAAAGCACTTGAGCCTTTCGAAAAAAATATCGCCGACTACCACTACACAGACCTATCTAAGGCTTTCTTGCTCCACGCAAAAGAACATTACGGCCCCTCTACTCCTTACCTAAGCTACGGGATATTTAACGCTGAACATCATCCAAGCACCCAAAACATCCAACAAGAATTTGATATTGTTATTGGCGCAAATGTACTACATGCCACACAAAATATGACGGATTCCCTAAATAACATTAAAGCCACATTGGTTCAGAACGGAATACTTGCTATCAATGAAATCACCCAGAAGAATGATTTTACCCACCTTACCTTCGGCCTACTCGATGGCTGGTGGCGTTTTAACGACCCAGAAGCACGGATACCTGGAACTGCGGCACTATCAATCCGAAACTGGGAGTCGCTGTTAGAAAAATTAGGCTACACCGACATTAACCGCCCCGCTTCGAATGCCGAACACCTCGGGCAGCAAATTATTATATCTAGATCAGATGGCGTCATAAATCCCTGCACGCCTAACACAATGGCAAATAGTGATATTTTGTCAACATCAACAAATAGATCGTCAGTCGACGACTTGCTTCTACAGAAAACCATTGCCGCTCTCACTGAAGATCTTTGCTCCGCGCTGGACATGGACCCTTCAGATATTGAACCTGAAAGCTCATTCGAACTTTATGGCGTCGATTCCATATTGGCTAGCCGGGTCGCCAACAAAATGCAAGAACGTATTCCATCTATCACATCGACAAAAATATATGAATATGGAAGCATAACGAAACTAGCTAACCACCTTGTTAGTATTGACCGAGAGCAACTTACAAAACTCTTTAGCATTAACGAAACAGAAACCAATTCGGCCGAACTAGCACATGCTTCTGAAACCGAATCAAATAGAAAGCACGCTCACTCAAGCTCTTCACTACAATCGGGAGACATTGCAATTATCGGCGTTGCCGGCAGATACCCGGGTGCAAATAGCGTCGAGGATTTCTGGTCCAATATATCGCAGGGCATTTCTTCTGTTAGCGAGATACCTAAAACTCGGTGGGATTGGCAAGACAACTATTCAAAAGATCGGTCACCTGGAAAAGTTTATACAAAATTCGGCGCTTTCATCGACAATATCGCACGTTTTGATGCAGATTTTTTTGGAATATCAGCCTCAGAAGCAACATGGATGGACCCTCAGGAACGATTGCTTCTAGAAACCGTATATAGGTGCATTGAAGATGCGGGATACACGCCAGACACCCTCGATAAAGATAACAATGTGGGTGTTTTTGTCGGAGTTACAAACGGGTTCTATCCATCCGGACCACAATACTATTCGATACCAAACCGAATATCATACAGCTTTGATTTTAAAGGCCCAAGCTTCGCTATTGATAGTGCCTGTTCCTCCTCTCTAACGGGTGCTCATTTGGCGGTCGAAAGCCTAAGAAGCGGCACATGTAACTGCGCTATCGTTGGTGGAGTCAATCTTATTGTTGACCCAAAGCAGTATGAAGAACTTTGCTTTACAGGAATGCTAACCAAGGACGACAAGTGCAAATCATTCAGCAAACATGCAGATGGGTTTATTGATGGCGACGGTGTCGGCGCGATTATTATCAAACCGCTCCATCAAGCGGAGCAAGATGGCGACAATATACATGGAGTAATCAAAGCCACAATGATCAATTCATCGGGAAGAACAAACCGATATGCCACACCGAAAGCAGCGGAACAGACAGAGGTGATCGTCGATGCAATAAGGCGGGCTAATATAGACCCTAGATCAATAAATTATGTCGAAGCACACGCAACAGGAACTTCCATGGGAGATTCCATTGAGTTAATGGGATTAAACCATGCATTGCAACGATTCAACAAAGATAAACAATATTGTGCCGTAGGGTCATACAAACCAAATATAGGGTACTGTGAGAGCGCATCGGGAATCGCTGGAATAACCAAAGTACTATTACAGATGCGCCACAAAAAAATTACACCATCAATACACTGCGAAGAGCTAACGTCGGAATTTGATTTTGAAAATAGTGCCCTATATATCCAACAAGAGCTTTGCGACTGGACCCCTACCACGTTAACCATAGATGGAATGGAGGTTGAACAGCCGCGTCGAGCGGGTATTTCTTCCTTTGGAGCCACCGGATCTAACGCACATATCATTATAGAGGAACACCCCACCTCAGCAGTAATTAACGATAATATTCCGGAAGAAGAGCTAATTATTCTCTCAGCAAAAACACCCGAAGGACTGCAAGCACGCGTGACAGACCTTCGTGAATCATTAATAAAAACTCCGGAGGTATCACTTGAAAATATCGCTCATACTCTGCGTATTGGACGTGAACAACAAACCTATAGAATAGCCTTAATTAGCGACGACACTCCCTCACTGATCAAGAAGATATCCGAATATTTATCAGGAAATACCCCGAGCATCACAGGCGTTCATGTAGGCACCAAAACCGATACCGGTAACTTACTGCAACAATTATCGAGAGAAAATAAATTTAGCGACATTGCATTTGAGTGGATTGAAAAACGCATGTTCAGCGAAATAGCAGAGCTTTGGGTAAACGGTATCGATATACCCTGGAACCTGGTAAAAAACACGAAAAACACACGAAGAATAAGCTTGCCAACCTACCCTTTCACAGGAAAGGACTATTGGATGACTTCAAACAAATCAACGCCACCAAAAGATTCCCTCCCCACTCAAACACAACAAATTACTGAGATAAGTAATGGAAAAATTTGATCAAGATGCTCTATCCGCATACTATAATGCTCGTAAATCTCTGGGAAAAACTCACACGTTTTGGATGGGAAAAGTTGACGTTCCGAACAATACAGTGACATGGAAGGAGTATGACCACAGAAAAACGGATGGACTCGGGGCCTTTATTAGCACACTTAAAGATATGGGTATACACAACATTGATTATCCCAGCATCAAAAATCCAACACCACCCAACACAGGGAAAAAACAAAAAATAATAGAACGCGCAATTAAACGAAAGAAACAATGGAAAGTAGACTGGAAGAAAAGAAAACCAAGAACGCACAACAACCACGCAATTAAATGGCGGGTTATTGACGAAAATACTAGCCAAAATATTTTACATACAGCCAAAAAAAATCAAGTCAGCCTCAACAGCTATCTCCTCTTCACATTAAACAAAGTAATTGGGAGGCATTTAACGAAACCTGAGTCGAGCTATTTTTGGGCAATGCCTGTAAATATGCGAGGGGCCGTTGAATTACCCAATCCCTCACAAAATCATTTTTCATTCATATCCATTGAGGCATTTGCGGCCAGCGGCCCCCAGGAGATTCATCGAGAAATTAAAGACCAATTCCGAGCCCAAGAACACTGGG
Organism: Agarilytica sp.; assembly: GCA_045430345.1. Lineage (GTDB taxonomy): Bacteria > Pseudomonadota > Gammaproteobacteria > Pseudomonadales > Cellvibrionaceae > Agarilytica. Next base: position 1,015,001 of record JAILXT010000001.1, read on the forward strand.
CATTCTGGGATATATTTCGCTTCATGGCCAGCAGCCCCGAAATATTGAACCAGACTGTCGGATCTGCGAGTGATGACACTCGAATAGGAACATTCTCCAACCTAGGTCAGTGGAACATAAACCAATTAACCCCAAAAGACACTTTTATTTTCGTGCCATCCATCACCTCTGACAGCCCCATCGCAATCGGCGTAACTCACATCAACAACAAAATTGGACTCGCCATGCATATAGACCCGAGCCTAGGCATTACTAACGAGCAATCAGACCTACTAATGAATACATGGAGCGAAACACTACACCCCAGAAGCTCAAACGCATAAGCACCTTCTCCGCAATAAAAATCCAGGCATATAGCCCGGATTTTTATTAATTACAAAACATAATTCCTCAACAATAAGCTGAGATGCATTTTTTATTACGGACAAGCACCCACCTCAAAATTACCCGCTGAAGTTTCCGCAAGTGTGGAGGTAGTAAAGGTGTTATACAAACCCATGCTCTCTCCTGACCCTACAGCATAAGCGTAAGCAAAGTTTGTCGTTGCTCGGCCAGCCTGAACATGCGCATAGTTACTTGCCGTGTACTCAGTACAAGAACCTGGATCCGGCGTTGGAGTCGGCGTTGGAGTCGGCGTTGGAGTCGGAGTTGGCGTTGGCGTTGGCGTTGGCGTTGGCGTTGGCGTTGGCGTTGGAGTCGGCGTTGGCGTCGCTGTAGGAGTTGGCGTTGGCGCACCACCACCAGATCCGTTTGGATCAACATCAACCCACGAACCATCTTCAAGCTGCCAGAACGTTACGTCATTCATGTAGCCATGCTCAGACCCACACGCAGTGTAGCCCGTCACATCTAAACGACCCGCATTATAATGCGCAGTACATGTACCTGTTGCACTCGGCGCAAGATATTGAAGCTCAAGCGTTGTGAAGCTGACTGTACTAGTAGCACCGGATTCGTTACCACACTTATCAACCGCAGTAGCATACACACTGTAGGCCGTCTCAGGACTTAAACCTGAAAGGTTAATATTGCTCGATGAAGAGAAACCAGCAGAAGCACCGTTGGAATGGTAAAGGTTGTAACCTTTAAGGTCAGACTCAATGTTACCCGCAACGCTTAATAGTGCATGCTTGTCCTGCACATCGTTAGCAATCAAACCTGTTGGAATCGCTGGCGCTGTAGTGTCATTCGGATCTTCACATTGAGAGAACCCCTGGAGCGTAATATTTTCGAAGAATGACCAAATATGCTGTGATGCGCTAGGGCCTTCTTCTTCTGCCCAAAGTGCGCTCGCGTCATCATCACCTACCCAAAAATGCCCTTTACCTAATGAGGCTGTATGACCATCAATACCGTCATAAAACATCGTCTCTACTAGTGGGTTACCGTCAGCGTCATGATAAGTAGAAATAGTGCAGGCAATACCTTCAGCGGTACAATCACGAGAATCATCAACATTTAAATCAGGGCCCCATACTGTTAGCTGAGAATCACGAATAAGCTCACCACCGCGAATCATTACGGTTGTGTCATTCTCTGAGTGAACGACGAAAGTAGGAATCGCACGCGTATCGTTTAACTCTGCGTTGATTTTGTCGACATGAAATTGGAGAGAGTTAAACGAATCCATTAAGACTGAGTTAGATCCATCGCCGTACGCAGGAGCCTCCACAGGCGCCATAGCGGCCCAATAGTGATTGTATGCAATACCTGCAGCAACCGTCATACCACCGCCACTAGAAATACCCGTGATGTAACGACGATCCGAATCAATGTTATAGCGAGACTCAACCTCTAAGCCCATATTGTACAGGTCATCAACTTCGCCATTACCGCCTTCTTGTACGTGCTGATCAAACCAGTAGCCCCAACAGTTTTCACTGCGCTGCTCTGTAAAGCTTGTCACGAAAGGAAAAACGACGATTACGTTGTGTTGATCAGCGATTAAATCAAAGTTCCAAAGGTTTAGCGCGTCTTCATGATCCATCGCGCAACCATGCACGGCAAATAGCATGGGAACAGGCTCAGTCCCCGTATAGGACTGAGGAATATAAACTTTATACTGACGGTCTCTATTACCATCAAAGGTGTAACTCTCGATTGCCCCTGTACCCGTCACTGTTTGCGCCTGAATAGACGAAACCGAAAAAGCGCTCGCTGCTGCTAATGCGACAAGCCCATTTCGCAAAACCTTAAAAGAGTTGATTAAACGCATAAAAAATCTGCCTCGAAAAAGTAAGTAAACAAACTTGGCTATTCTAGTTTTTACAATCGGCCAAGCTGTGAAACGCGATCTGGCTAACAAGAAAGTGATATGCCGCACAAATTCGCATTACAGGTAGTTTAATTGGGTATTTTCGCGCCACCATCAGACTATAGTCTCATTTACATATCGATTAATAGGTGATATATGGACGCCAAAATGGCAGGTTTTATAAACATTTACTAGAACCAAGGCTCCATCCATACTTAATAAGTCTAGAAGGTATAACAAAAGCACGCCTTTATACCTTTTTCGATAAGTAAAACCTCAGTAAAGCCCTCCGATATCGATAAAAACGATAAGAGACGTATTCGATATAATCGATATTTCTGGAACTTATTTCGCTAGATACGCTATTTTTATACTCAAACCCTTCAATTCTTGTTGAAAAATAGACCGTTACACAATAAAAACGCAACGAACCAGATAACGCCTCAGTTTCGACCCCGCCCTTTACCGTCCCCTACACCCACATAATCGCGCACAACACGCAGGTGCTGAATAATGTCCAGACATAAAAAAGGGCCGCGAATTCGCAGCCCTTATGTGGATTAGATTAACCTTCAAATGAGGTATCTTTTACGGGGATACATTTATCGTTTAGCGGTTACCCGAAACTCTTCGACCATCAGTGCTTTTTGGGTTGGCGTTTCTGCCGGCGCCGCTCGCGGCATTCGCTCTGCGAGCAGCCGGTTTATTTGAGCTTGACGAGTTACCGCTACCGCGCTTTTGATTGGGTGACGTCGAGTTCTTTCCCGCATTTGTATTACCAGATCTGTTGCTGTGCTGAGATCGAGATTTTGGCTTTTTAGGATGCTTGGGTTTAGTAACACCCTGCTTCAAACGAGACTCAGGTAGTTCATGCACAGGCTCAAAACCATCGACATATTCACGTGAAATCAACTTATTAATTAACCGTTCGATATCAGAAAGCTGTTTTATTTCATCAGCAGATACAAGCGATACCGCTTCCCCTGTTGCGCCAGCGCGCCCGGTTCTACCAATGCGATGCACATAATCTTCCGGAACATTGGGTAAATCAAAATTCACGACGTGAGGCAATTGGTCTATATCCAAACCCCTTGCGGCTATATCAGTTGCTACCAAGGCGCGAATTTTTCCACTTTTAAATTCAGCTAAGGCTTTTGTTCGTGCACCCTGGCTTTTATTTCCATGAATAGCGGCGGCTCTTATCCCCGCGCCCTCCAATACTTTGGTCAATCGATTTGCGCCGTGCTTAGTTCTTACAAATACCAGCACCTGCTCCCAGTCATTCTCGCGAATCAAGGTCGATAGCACAGCGGACTTTTGGCTTTTATCGACTGGGTGTAGTTTTTGCTGAACGGTCGTTGCGGTTGCGTTACGAGGGCTCACAGATATTTCTACGGGGTTATGTACCAAACCTTTCGCTAGCTTTCGAATATCCTCTGAAAACGTTGCTGAAAATAATAAGTTTTGGCGTTTAGCGGGCAATAATTTCAAAATCTTTTTTATGTCGTGAATAAAGCCCATATCCAACATACGATCAGCTTCATCTAATACCAACACTTCGAGCTGCTTAAACTTCACCGCGTTTTGATTATACAAATCCATTAACCGACCTGGCGTCGCCACCAAAACATCAACGCCTTTTCGCAACTTCATCATTTGAGGATTAATTTTAACGCCGCCAAACACAACGGCTGATCGTAATGGAAGATTCTTTCCATAAGTCTCCACACTCTCACCCACTTGCGCGGCTAACTCTCGTGTTGGTGTCAACACTAACGCGCGGACTTGGTTACTCGCTGCCGGCTGCCCCTCTCGGAGAAGTTCTAATATAGGTAAGGTAAAACCCGCGGTTTTACCTGTACCCGTTTGAGCGGCGGCCATTACATCACGCCCCTCCAATATTGGAGGAATAGCCTTCTCTTGGACTGGTGAGGGCGTATCGTAGCCCTCCCCTTGAACTGCGTCTAAAATAGGCTGGGAAAGAGCAAGTGAAGAGAACTTCATAGGTTTGGATCTCAGAAAGGTAATCCTCACAGTAAAAGACTATTCGACTGGATTCCCTGTGAGTAAAAAACGGTCAAACAAAAACGGCCTGCACTGTAATCGAGTTTGGCGCCGTTTACCAGAAAAGAAACACCAATCCCCTTGTGGCGTAAGGCTTTACGCGTAACGCAGCTCATCTATACTGACAATATAATTTAAATAAAACCAACCGCGAGGCGATTAAGGCGTGAACCACAAGCTTCCGTCCGCCCTGCTTACCACGTGATTGAGACATGAAAAAACTAAAGAATGAAAAAGAACTCGTCAAAAAAGCGATATTAGACGGCATAAAATACGGGGAAAGTCGTGGTGTCGTGGAGTTCGAAGCCACGGACTCATCAAACGAGAAGGTTGAATACATCTATCGCCTACTTGTTCACGATGCGGTGATTCATCCCCTGCCCGAGGATCAAGTCTCACAGCAAACGATGCGGCACAAACTCGCTATCTGGGCATCCAAGTCAAAATAGCGTCGATAGTCCTGTAAAACAGATGTCTTATTGAAAGACAGCCTCCTCTATGACAAAGGGCGAAACGGATATGGGCTAGCTCTCGAAGGGGTTTTTCTCTCTTAATGTCCCTACCGCCATCGCAAACGACAGAAGAATGATGGCGTTAAAAAATACCGGGACGATAACAAACGCATAGCCTAAATTATGCACCGCATGCCCCCCGACAACCGAAGTAACCGCCGTCGCGCCTCCGGGCGGATGCATACAGCGACACACAAACATCAACGGCATGGCTAAACCAATCGCCACGGAAGACGCAAGTATCTCGTTAGGGATGAGCTTATAACAGGTGACCCCCACCAGGGCAGAGACCAAGTGCCCACCAACAAGATTCCATGGGTGGGATACCGGTGCGTGAGGCATGCCAAATACAAGCATGGCGGACGCACCGGTAGACGCTAAGATCATTGAAGATTGCTCAGCTTGTAATATGTTGTAGCTAAAAAAGGATGCACACAAAGTCGCTATAAACGCCCCAGCAATAGACGCAGACAGCTCTTTGTTGCTCATATTATCCATATATGCAACCTAACCTAGTGACAATACGATCTCAAGTCGCTAAGCGCTACTGAGATTGAAGCTCAATCCGGTTCTCGTCCCGATCAATCACGAGATATTGGCTGATATTCCCCATTTCGACATCGTTAGTCATCTTGTTCAGGTAGGGATCCGCTTCTTCAGTGGTAGGTGCATTTCCGTTCTCACCACTTAAACTCGCGATAAAAAGGAAGTTCCACTCTTTGTTTATCCCATCAGCTTCTTTGATCAAGGATGTAAAATCACTTACTTCTTCCGGCGCTTTGTCCACGCACATCACGGGCGTAATCGTCCCTTGCTGATGTTTTTTGCTCTTCTTCGGGTTCTTCGCTTCCGCATTGGCGAATAACAATAAGAGTCGTTGTGGCTCATCTTGAGCACTGGTCATTTGAAGTAATTCGCTAAACACTGTCACTGGTGATATATCCCATAAGTTATGTAGAGGGACGGAATACTACCCATTTTACCCCGCTAAAACCAGCCGTAGAATCCTGCGCCGACAACGCATAGGGGGCGGTTTATGCCCCCAATTTGCAGGCCGAACCAAGGCATTATTGACTACACTGTACTTACTTGCCAAAAAACCTTATTTAAGTACATTTTAAACCCCAGATAAGTAGGTCACCATGTCTATTACCCCGCGCCAAAAAGCGTTAGTGCAAAACAGCTTTAGCAGTGTAGAGCCCATCGCAGATGATGCCGCCAAGATATTCTATGACAAACTCTTTGAATACGACCCCGCGCTTAGGCGCATGTTTAAATCAGATATGAAAAGCCAGGGAAGAAAACTGATGACAACCTTGAAAGTCGCTGTCAAAGGGCTGGACGACCTAGATAGCCTCGTGCCCGTTTTAGAAAACATTGCGGTACAACATTTATCTTATGGCGTTAAAGCAAAAGACTACACCACCGTAGGTAATGCACTTTTATATGCCCTTAAGGTAGGACTGGGTAACGAATGGACACCGGAACTGCGACAAGCCTGGGTAGACACCTATCGCATCATGGCAACGGTCATGAAAAGTAAGGCTTATCATTAAACCGACGAACACCCAAGGCGAGTGCTTCGCCAACCCAACACGACATTAGGATGCATTATTTGCGTCGCGCGCGATAGAAAACTGCAATAAATTACACCACACATCATCATCGTGCTGACGCAAAGCATGTATCAACGCATCATCTACCGCTTTATTATTACCCGCCGTACGCGCAAGCTTCACCTTCACACGCAAAGCGTAACTATGCGCTTCGTCAATAGTCAGTATCTCATCACTGAACCGCGTAACACGGCCAACGTCATTTTCCGCCTCTGCTAGCTGACACAAGATAGTCAATGCATCGACCGCTAAATCAGGATCTTTTGCGTATTCCACCAACCCGGCAGCCGCTTCCTGTTTAAGGCCGAGCCCTACCATTAATTGCGCACGTTTAATTTTGGCGCGATTGTGCGATGGGTCCGCTGCCAAAACTTGCGTAAAATGCGCTAACGCAGACTCTTTCTTTCCCCTAGCCAATTCAGCCTGAGCTAACGCATAGTGCCCCCTCGCCCGCGTACGCAACGCCTCATCTGACCACCCTGCTTTTTCAAGCGCAATCGCGGTCTCAAAATGCGCTTCATAATTGTACGGCTGTGATGAGCACAGCATGAGCCCAGCCTCTGCGGCCTGCGCGTGATCACCCAGCGCCAACAAAGAAACAAATTTAAAATCAATGAGGTCAGCAAATGACGGCGATAAACGCAGCCCTTGCTCGGCAGCGGCCAAAACGTCACGCGCATCTCGTTCGAAATGACGATCGATAATGCACTTATAAAGAAAGGTATACGGATGCTGATGACGGCTTAGCCCATCCTCGTTCAATAGCGCATCGGCTTTATCAAAATCACCCTCGTCTATCACCGCTTTAACGCGCAATAAAAAAGCCTGAATATCTTGCTCGCTCATCTAATAAGATACCTTTTCTACTGGATTATTCCCTTTACCGGTATGCGGCCACGGCGCAAAACTTAAATACGGGGAATCCTGATCAACCACCAAACGACGCGCATTACCTAATGCAGCCTTCACGCCCTTATGATCGAGCTTTTCAGCAAAAGCATGCCCCACAACGAAGGAAAACAAATAGTCAAAATGTGTTTTGAACACGCCATGTTCAACGATAAAATCGGCCTGAAATACGAGCCTCTGCCAAGTTTCGTCTTCCTTAAACCACCCCATTACATATCCTGCTCGGGTCAGCATACTTTGTGTCGCGATATCAAATGCGCGAATGGTGTGCTCACCGAGATCATATAAATACTGTTCCACTAACATCGCAGGAACGGCTTGATCACTTCCGCTAGAAGCCAATGAGGCAATAAAATCCTTACGTTCTGAATACAACATTTCTGCTAGGTAATGATGTAAACGTAAATACTCAATTGTATGACCACCCTCGTTATCCAGCCAATCGAGTAATTTTACCAACTGATCTCGCGTATCGATCCCCCTTTGGGTCGATAGCATTTTCGCGACCTTATCTTTATCCCCAAAGCCTAAGCTTTGGCAGTCAAAATCTGGATCAGACATCAAAACCGGCGCGGCGAGCGATAAAGAAAAACGCTGTTGTTGGGTGAGCGAATCTAGGCCCATAAAAAGGTAAGCCTCATTTTAATGGAGGAATAACAGGTAAGAGGTGATTATATCGCGCTAACAAATAAACTCACAGTTAAAAATAAACCCACGATATCGCCGAATATCACGCCCTCCTTGGCTTCTGTTGTAAATCTAGCCAGCCCCACGATACGCTTAAAAACCCCCGGTTGTTTTAATCGAAAAGAATAGGCTTCTCGGTTCGCCTTCTTCCATAAAGAAAGGGGTACCATAACTACTGCGAATATATTCCTTATCGAATAAATTCCGAATGGCAAGAGACAAGGTTAAATGGGAAAAGCCCTTATATCGAATAACAGCATCAGCTTTGGTGTAGGCCGGAAGCTTAAGACTATTTGCATCATCAGCAAAACGATCGCCCACATACTTAAAACCCAACCCTAATTCAAAATCATTTAGGGGTTTGATATCAATATCGTAATTAAACCATGCGTTCGCCACTCGCTTAGCCGAGCTATGTAATCGTTCATCGGTATCGTCAACTGAACCAACAAACGTATAACCAATATCCGCGCCCGGAAAGTCTCGCAAACTAAAATTATTATCGTTGTAACCCATATTGACAATTAAATTCAATTGATTCCCTACTTGGCCACTCACACTGAGATCTACCCCTTTAGAATATTGGTCGTCCGCGGGTACGCTGGCGAATGCATCCACCCCAAAGTCAAACATGTGAATATTGGAGCTTTTTAATCGATAAAAAGTGAGGCTACTCACTAATTGTTCATCCAACCAAGTCTTTTTGACAGCGCCTTCCAACTGGCGGGTTTTTACCGGCGATAATGAATCAGTCTGACTACTTGCATTACTTGTTAAACCAGCAAGTACCAGCGTCGTCTGATTGGTAAAGGATTCGGAATAGCTTAAATGGCTAGAAAATGAATTAGTGAACACAATATTCGCACCCAATTGTGGCGTTAGTTCATTATATCCGCGCTCAAGTGTCTGAAAAGTAGTGCCACTCGGCCGTATTCGGGTAACCACACCCTTTAAATTCATATCCTCGTATCGAACATCTGCGTGGATTGCTAATTTCTCATTTACGAAAAAACTTTTTGCCACACTCACTCCATAAAAGTCACTCTTTTGCTGAAAGCCCCCAGAGCCATTCGGCGTCTCAGGTATTTCCAGAGCGTAATAATCGGTTTGTTGAACGTTGTATACACCAGGGAAGAACGTCGTGAAATAACTGGGCAAGCTATTTTCAAAGCGTTGATAATCGAGACCAATACGAACTAAAGCATCGATACCAAAAAAGGAATAGCTTTTTTCTGCAGCGCCATCAGCACCCTTAGACTTAGTAAAGGTATCTTCAACATATAAATGTTGAAATACTGCATCACCTGGGGATCCGCCAGGAACAGGCAACAACATCGCCGCAGAAACATCCGTATTGGCATAGCTCATATTTAGACCAGTACTCAACCGCCAATTTTTCCAATTGCCATGTAAAAAATCCAAACCAAATGTAGAGTCTTTTATAGTAGACGTGGACCAAGGGGCGGCCACAATTTGCTCTCGCGGCAATTCCCCGCCGGAAAATGATTCATGAAATGTAAACGTATGAGGGAATTTTTTAACAACCTGATGGTACGCGGACATAAGCACTTGAGACTGATCTGAAAACTCATATTCAAGACTCGGCGCTAAAACGTACTTATCGCTGAATACAAAGTCCTTGACGTGATTACTCGTTTCTGCAACACCAATAAAACGAAATGCTTTTTTATTTTCACTTTTCGAAGAAAAATTAAAATCAAATTCACTACGATAATAATCGTATGAACCCGCTTTAATCACCGCTGAATACTGCGAATCCTTCATCGGTTTTTTTGTGACGAGGTTCAGCATACCCCCCGGCTGAATGTAATTTGCGCTAGGGCCTTGAATCACATCCACCCTTTCTAATACGGCGGGATCTAGTTCAAGTAAAGTCCGCCGATAAAATTTTCCGTCGATACTAAAAAGTGCCGGGACACCCCGAGAATAGAAGTGCGGATAGATCCCGGAAGCGAGTTCAAAATATTCAATCCCACTGACATAGGAAAGTACATCATCGATATCGCGGGCCTCAACATCATCAATGTGTTCTCCAGTCACTGACTGAATGGATAAAGGAAGTTGATAAAGGGGAAATGTTTCCTGGCTATCCTCGTTTTGACTGACTCTAGATGCTGCATCCCTCAGATATCCCGTCACGGTGATTTTAGGGAGTGCAGTCGTTTTGACATTGCTCCGAACGATTCGGATCTGGCGACCTTTTACGCTATACGTTAAATCACTGCGCCCCAACAAAATATCTAACGCTTGAGTTATAGAATATTGACCACTCTCCCCTTCAAATTCAAATTGAGGGACCGTGCCTTCGCCAAAAATAATGTCATAATTCGTCTGAGAGGCCAAAGAAAGAAGTGCATCGTGGCCCGACATAGGCGCTATCTCAATATTAAAAACCTCTAGCGCTACAACAGATGTTGAAAAAAGATTAAACGTCAGAATAACACACAGTATTTTGGCAGCACGCATAAAAATCCATTACATTTGTGATAAAAGTTGGGCGCCCACTTTAATACTTAAGTCCAATTTTTCAATATTTTCCTATATACAAACATCACAAATTTCTAAAAGCCTACCTAATATGGCCACGAGCACAATTAACATAGAACAAATTTCGAACGGATAGCAATCAAACGTTTGACCTAAACGGATACCGAGTGCCAAGATTAGTACATTGCAACAGTTAATTATCGTCTTGATTTTGACGTTTGAAGAAAATAATAGGTGCCCTTTAGATCGGCACCCACATGAAAATAGTTGTTATACCGAACCGGAAAATTCACATTCTGCCAACTGAAAGATGTCAAACGATAGCGTGTTATAACCTAGATAAATCTAAAGTGCGGACTTCATTAAACCCATAACCACTGAAAAAATCACTTTCGGTTCCTAGCCCAAAACGCCATATCAATACAAGGCAGCCCCTCTTCGCCGATCGACATGAAACTACAAAGAATATCCGAAGGCCTCTAGTCATAATGGCCGTGCAGGTATCCCAACTACCGTCACGCTGTTCGGAACATCCTTCGTCACTACGGAATTTGCACCAACAATCACATCATCCCCCAGCGATATATTTCCTACTATTTTTGCTCCAGCACCAATATCCACACGGTTACCTAGAACGGGGGCATCATTCGGTGTTTTTACCCCCTTAACACCTAAGGTTACCCCCTGGCGAATAACACAATCATCACCAATCTTACATTCACCATGGATAACGATAGCACCTTGATGCTCAATAATGACGCGTCTACCAAGTTCAACAGTAAACGGCAGCTCTATTCCATACACAGTACGTGCACGACGGTACAGCGCGCGATACAAGAGGCTAAACGGCGCTCGTACGGCACGGTTTTTAAACCGTTGCCGCCACTGGCCGAAACGACAAATCGCGACTGCCCGAAAACCAGGAAGCGTCCAGTCTTTCCGGTGGGATACCCAATCTTCATGTATCAACTGAAAAAGGTTCAAAATAGTCTCAAATCGAAAAATAACCGGCAGTATTCCCTAAGCCCCAGCTTATTGATATGCCATAAATCAAAGAACTAGTATGTTTAGCTATGTTTTTAATAGCGGTTCAGACGTAGACAGCGCCATTTTCGACGCTCCATCACTAGCATTAGCGTGTACCGATTTTTCAGTAACAGTATCGTAGATTTTTGGAAGGAAACTAGGTGAGAGTAGACTATTAAGGTAATTGATCATCAGTAAATTCAAGAACAAGATAGCCACAAAGGTTATCTTTAAATTCTTGAAGCGGTTTCAAGTAAACTCGTACCACAAAGGGATCGCTACTTACCAAAATTCAGGGATAGAAAAACATTTCACCCATTCAGATGCGAACAGCTCAAAAGAATCATAGCAAGCATTCATCAACCAAATTGCAAACGAGTCAATCAATACTCATTACATTTATTGCAACAGAGTTTCCCAAATTATTTATGGTTGTGCTGGCTTACCTGGATAGTTCATATATCGCATAAGTTCTTTGCTTTCCTTAATAGTATCAATTCTATCTTTACCTCCAAACCGCCCAAACTTGTAATCGGTAATTTTAATAGATCCCTCATCATTCTCAACACGTAAATTCGTAGTAAATTCCCCCTCCAATAAAGAGCCATCAATTTTTAAAACCACCCTTAACGGACTGTCGTTTTCTTGGCTCAAGGCACGAAATGCTTCGTACATTTTATCGGTATTGATACTTTCTAAATCTGCCATCCTAACTTCATCAGAAAAAAAGAAATTAACACTAATATTTTCCAACATGCTTAATGGCGTCGCTTTCCAATTTTTTGCATCCGAATAATACTTATGGCGTTCACCATTATTAAAAGCCGTTGAAATAAGGTAGGGGGTATATTCACTTTCGATCACAATATCGTATTCGTAGACTTCCTCATGTAAACGTTTCCAATAGCCTGGATCATTCAATTGTGGGCTATTCGGCACCAATGCCAGCGACTCCTCGATCACGTCCTCGACAATTTCTTCCTTGGTAAACTCGGGATTACTGAAGATCTCGCTCCATGGAACACCTTCAAATTCTTCAGCTTGCCCTTGAAACACCACCCAACGGTGAAGCCCAGAGGATAACCAAACAACAGTAAAACCTCCTGGAGCCAAACCCAAAGTGAATGTACTCGTTGGATGTTCATACAACGTGTACGGTGTTCTTCGGTCTAGTTCCACTAATTGTTGTATTCTTTCAAAAGGCAGCTCAAAGTTAGCTTGATAGAACTTATCTTCCCGCCAGGAAAACCACGCCACCTCAAACCGCTTGGGCAGAGGAATTTCTTCCCTGCCTGAAGCAATATTTGACCGCCCTTTTCCCCAGCCCTTATGCACAAGAGCTCGAGTCGGCACACCTTTTAAATATCCATCTACTGCTTCAAAATGCCCATCAATTATTTGTGTGACGTACTCTTTCGGCGCGGATTCTGTGATACGCCACCTATATTCTTTCATCGAATCTACCTTCTTAAGGTTACTTGACCTATCTTCACAGCCAATTAAGATTATACAAGCAGCTGCCAATGCAATTTTGGCGTTTAAAATATGAGAAAGCACAACATTAAATTTACTCACATTAACACTCAATGTTCGTTTACCCTTGATAAAACTCACGAATTTTTTTACCTTTACGAATTCTCGGCCAAAGCCCAACACTCATAGTCGCTGAATAATGTAAATGTTCATTACGTAGCTTTTCAAGATCAAACCCTCCAGGGCTTTGAGAGCTTGATTTTTCAAACCAGTGAGAAGCTTTCGAAGAATTTCCAGCAGATGATATATACGACCTTACGTCCGAATCCACTTGAGAAAGCTCACCTGGTACTTTATTGAGTCGTTTTGCCTGACCATTAAAACTAAAGCCATTTTTCTTTGTTTCTTCAAACATTAAATTAAATGGTATTGTTCGATAGGTGTTTTTTACCGAGTTTCGGTATATATTAATTTCCGTTTCTTCTTCATATTCATGAACCCCATAGCCCATAGGGCCAACCCATATACGTTTTTCCTTTTTAACATCGATCTCGGACTTCTGAGTTTTTAAATCTTTCTTTTTAGAGGAAAACCATCCTTCCTTCTCTATTTGCTTTGCATATTCACTTAATTTTATATCCCCAACCGAAAATTTACTTAGAGTTTTCATTGCAAAACTGTGATCCAAAATACTGCCAACCTCAGGGATTGCACCGGCTTCACGATAGCCACCTCCAACATCAGAATGCACACCTGGCAAATAATACTCCTCTCCGGTTCCTTTATTTTTAGCGGAACTAATATCGGTCAATGAAAAACAGAGTCTGTGCTCTTCAGCGGCAGCCAGATGATACACCTTCTTTGCGTGCTTAATAGCATCTAAATGTAAGTCGTCGACATCAGAAGATAACGCATTTACGTATGACGATACGGTATCAAACACCCCAACAAATCCAAATACTAAGGCATCTCGCGCAACATCCACGCCATTCGCATTAAGTTTCATTAAAAGATTGGAGGTAGGAACAGTTTTCTTAACCGATCTGCTTCCACGACTGCGAGTTTTTACTTTGGTGTAGAAAACTTGCTCACCTTTCATTAGGTAGTGAATAAAAGATCGTGCTGTAGCCGCACCGCGACTAAAACCAAATAAATCGATAGTTATATTCGAAATATAGTATTTATCAGAGCTAATTTTTTCCTCTTCCAGAAAGCCCTGGTACCAATCCGATATTTGATTAATCCCAGATTGCATTTTGGCATAAATACCCGTAGTCCCAGTCGCCATTGCATTACCAGCACTACTATCAACCTTAAATTTTGGCTTCGATGGAGGAAATACCGGTGTACTTGCGTACATTGCTGTTTGCTGCCAAATATCAATTTTCTCTTGATATACTCGCATGTCGTCTTCGTAGACTTTGGATACTGCGCGCAAATCTTGTGTACCAGCCCCCTCCACATAAATTGAAGCATGATAGTCATTATCATCCGTCGATAAGAACCCCTCTTCTAAATACGACACATTCGAAAAATCGTTTTCAAAACTCGCATTTGAAGTGCCGACATTTTTGGCATCTTGCCCTGGCAGAGCTTTACCTGGATCTTGCTTTTTTACAACCTTGTAGTCGGCACTATTTCCTTGCCTTGCCTTAATATTCGCTCGATTGTTTCCCGTTCCATCGAAAAAAACGGATATACGTAAAGTAATAGGTTCTTTTTTTGTTTTTTCCGGCTCTTTGTCTGGATTATCACCAATCATTAAGACCGCAACGCCTTCACCTACTTGGGTCATAATTAACTCCCTATTCCGTTTTTTTCATCATTTACAGTAAGCCCCTGCATTACCACGGCACTTCGCCATTGGTTGTCAGAAGAGCTGTAAATCATAATATTATTTAAACCAGCGTTATTGATTAAATGTGCCGAATGCGCGATCAGTAAAATCCCAGAAAAAGCACCAAGATCGCCAGTATATTCAAAAGGATGAAACAACTCGGCATCTCCGATTTCGTCGGTTAAACGGGCAAGCGCGACGCGATGCTCTTTCATCCCAAATAGTTCACCGTTTAGGCTGGAAACAATGGCATCACAATTGTTTACTTCTGGATCAACCTGTTGAAACGCAGCCACCATCGCTTGATGTAGGGCTTCGCCTTTATGGGATGTTTCATTTGCCCAGTGCGAAGGTGATTGTGCTACACCTGGCGGATACAAGTAGATTGCTTTGTTGTCTTCAGGGTCGTTTAAACACGCAGCGGCCAACTCGGGTGTTCGAGCCAAAACGATAAACCCTGCTCCCTCCCCTGGCGCGAAACCGTCCATCACACCATCGGCTTTTAATCGCCCTCGCTCATCTAAGGAAGCGAGCCATTCATTATTAAAGGGGCTTTCTGCTGAGCCAAGAACAACATAATCAAACCCCTTTTGGTTCATTAGATCATACGCATACTGCAATGCATAAATTCCAGACGCACGACCTAGATTAACGGGGTATATGGCATCCTGTTTAATTGGCGCATCCAACTCGCTGAGTAGATCAGAAATCGTCGTAAGGGGAAGCAACTCATATTCTTCAGACTCTGCTCCTAGCCATATCAAGGGAACAGTATTTGGAAAAGAGACTTGTTGCTTCAGGTCCTCAATCGCAAAAGCTAGTAGCTTTACACATCGAACCAATTTTGTAGTGAAGGGGCCGTCGATATCGACATCTAAAATCGCATCGACAAACAAACCATCATCCAACGCTGATACAACTGCCGAGCTTCCGTTGGCGCAAGTAAAACCGCAAGTACGATAGCCACTTACTTGGGCATCCATAGCGTCCATTGTCATTTGGGTATTGGCACCGATAGAAGAAATCATTGCTGTCGTTGATAAGTACATACGCTCCCCTACCCTAACCAGCCGAATACAGATAACTCAGAGTGACTCGGCAGTAGATAATCGAAAGGTGTATATGTTTGACCGCTTAGAGCCGAGTTAATACAGGTGTATTTTCTTATCAGTCCAAGATCAAAGGACTGATACTGTTCATAAATTTGAGAAACGCTCTCAACTGGTCGCCCCAAAAAATGGCGCTTATTTGGGGAGAACCCTCGAACAACGTGATCACTTAACGCCAGTAACTTTTCCACATTTGGGTATGGAATTGACATATCTTGAGATAGGAATAGACCAGAGCTGTCCAAATTTTCTATTTCAGGTTGAGGGTCAAGAGCCAGCGAGGGCTGATCCAGGGCAATGCCAGTCATTTGAAAAAAGGCCAAGGCCAGCCAAGTAGCAAGCGCAGGATTTTCTGTTTTTTTAATCAGCCAGCTCAAGGTGGCTGGATCACCGTGCATTGCAATCGCTTGAATTATTAAATCTTCCGCCAATTCGGACGCATTTAAGGCCGCCGCAACATATTTTTTGGAATCTGTCAGCGAATGACCAAGTATGATCCATGAAGACAATGTTTCGAATGCTTCATTACTCGACAGACTGAATTCAACAATTTTCGGTAGAAAATTTCGGTCATTCATCATGAAACGCGCCCAATGAGCAGTACACCGAATTAACTCACTCTCATGTAAAACAGCATCACGTAAAAAAGGATGTACAGATGTCTCTTTTAATTGCCCCGCTGCAAAGATTAAACGCTCAAACAACCCCACATGTTGCTGACAATCTTCTCGTTTGATTAATTCTTGCAACTTTTTCGTTGGCAACGTGCCCTGCATAACACAAACACTTACCGCCAGCCATTTATGGTTAAGATCTTTACTAGACAAAAACCTCTGAATCCAGGGCGAAGACAAGGATTTTGGCAGCCATGCTAAAGCATGCACCAATCCCATTTGCCCATCTTCCAATTGCAGATAAACATTTACAATCCGCGCTATCCATTGCTCATCGCCACTTGCGAAGGCAAGCACCGCACTTGAAAAAACATCGCTAACGTCAGCAAAATTTAATGCTTCTGCTTCACACAAGCATTCGTACGTGATCTCTTTTGTTACATCTAACTGACGTAACAAATACAATATGTTTTTTCTGATCCGTGAGTCAAATTCTAGGGATTTATCGGAGGAAGATAGTAGTTGCTCGGACAATGCCCGACGCACATTAAATATGCTAGCGATTTCATCAAATGCTGAGCCTATTTGATCGTCAAAATATACATCAATATTGAGCGACATCTTTTACTGGCTAACCCATGGTATTTTTCTTGTTATGAAACAACGGATCGCCCATTCGACAAACATTTTTACCTTCAAATTTGACATCGAATGAATACATCATATATTCACATACATCTGTAATCGTGCCACTCGCAACGCCTTTCTTGTTACCCGGCTGATCACCAGTACTTTTTGAATATTTAGCACCTTTGACCATTGGCATTTTTCCGTCGCACTTTACGGAAGTCGGCCCACTAACGGTATCTGAAGATTTACCGATATTCGGATATGGTATTGGCACAACTGCGTTACCTATTTGGGTCAAGCAAACATCAGGGAACACAGCGCTCAGTCCCCCACTACCTTTGTGAGCGATGCCTCGTGTATTAGCAAATGTTGTCTGTGCCATTTTTACTCCAATCTAATTCTTCTTGTACGATCAAACACAAGCTAAGTACGCCCTAATAGCGTTTTAATCTCTTTTACATCTGCCAAAGTACGAGGAATCGGCGCTAGCGCCTGCCAAAACATCCGTACAATCATTTGTTCTGATTCAATAACAACAGTAACTAACTTAAAGTTGAGCGAAAATGTACCCTTAGCAAAAAACACCTCCCCCATAGGTGAAAGCACCGGCAAATTAAACACGGATTCACCTTGCTCATTTAAATTTCTTATCCTGATAGCCTCGCCACCATTTAAACCCTGCCGAAATTGTAATTCAGGTATCGCAGCGTTAAAAAATGCTGGATTAAAGTCAGCTGGCAAAAAAGGTGCCCGAGTTTTCTTCCATTTATCGTCGTAAGTACCTGCGAATCTAGCCCTCTCTGGTAGCGCCACGGAAAGTGCACTAACACCGGCCGGCCTGGGCCGCTGCCTCAGCGCGCTTAACCTTTGCTCAGGCCATTCTATATTGGGTAAAAAAACACCCTGAAAATCATCATCAGCTGTACTATCGTGTTTCCAGCCTTTGCCTATAGGGTTATGCTCAAACGATGCTATCTCCCCACCAATATTTTCACTTCCCCCAAAAGCGTTTTCCCAAATTATGGGTAAGCGCTGAAATGGCTTCGGTTCAGTGATGCCCCCGCGATTCCATACACGATCTCCGAACACATGTAGAGACACTTTTCGACCCAAAACTTCAATCGAAGCCTCCAACGCTTTAACAGGCTTCCCCCCCGGAGACACTGCAGCTCCATTGACTATCAAATCAGTCGCCGGCTTACTCACGCCCAGTAGAGACGGATAATTAACAGTTGATACTGCGTCTTCACCAACATATTCATCGGCTAACGGTGCAGGAACCTGGCTTTCACAAACACTCCACTTACCCTGAACCAATTGTAGGGATGCGGAAAAAAAAATGGAAAGCTCGTCTACGCCCTCCAACGTCGCTATAGGCGCAAAGCAGACATGGAATGGTGTTTTATTGTTGAGCTGCAGCATTAATTAATGGCCAGTTGATACTCGGTTCACACAAAAGAACGCTAGTTGATCTTAACAGCCCCACCACTCAATCGCTGAGTATGACTAGCACGAGTGTGGATGTAGCGGCCATTAATACGGACTCGTCCATCTGAAGTAAGACTTATGCTGCTATCACCGCACTGAAGTGTCAACGCAGTCTCTGCTCGAAATATCAAGTGCTCATTTTCCTGCCCATCGGCGATAATCACCACCTTGTTTGCGGCATCACTATGAAGGGTTGTATCGTAAAAAACCTTTTCGTCAGCAGAACCGTCCTCCAAATCAACAAGCTCTTCACTTTCCTTTGCACTATTATTTTCCTGGGTAGACGCCAGAACATCATCTAACACAGTATTTAGATTATTTTTTTTATCCACAATCTCTTGTGGTAAAAAACCAACTATCATCAAGTGATCTGTTCCTACCAAAGGCGTACATGCGACTTTTTTCCCAATGTCGGCATCTAGATATCGCCGGCTAGAAAACCCTTCAACCGAATTAAATGGGTTGTCGCACCCCGACAAAGCGAGCAACGTTATCCCATGTTCATCCGTCTCACTCACAATAGAAGCAATTGACACGTATCCATCGTCAGCCAAGCTCTTACCGCCAGAAGTGGGTTTTGAGTGACCTTGCGGTTCCCTATGTTCTATTGGATTCATGGGTAACTTATCATTCTCGTTTGATTAGTAGGCTCATCTTAAATTGACGCATACAAAAGATTAATTCATCCCGATCTTACTGCCTTTAACAACAACATTACCGGATCCTTTAACGTTTATATTTTTACCACTAATAGTAATATCGCCATTTTTCTTCATTACTAATTTGGCCGATCCAGTTTTCAACACTATTTCATCGTCAGCTACCATGCTGATAGTTTTTGCTTTCAGACTGTAATCTTTCGTTACAGTTTCATCATAGGTCCCATCAACTCTCTCAACAAGATTCTTCTTCACCGATATATCCATGTCCTTGCCGACAACTTCGGTGTGATTCTCACCGACTTCAATAACAACATTTTTACCTATCGAGATATCCGCATTTTTACCAACACTCTCACTATGGTTTTCACCAACCTGAATAGTTTTATTCTTTGCAATCGTTTCGGACTGATTATTACCGACCGTTTTATTTCGATCGTTATCTATTGTAGAGTTTTCGTCATGCTTGACATGCTTCGTACGATCATTATCAACCGTTAACGTTTCATCGTTTTCGACTTCGGTATCCATATTTTTTTCTGCATGGATAAAGATCTGCTCACTGTCTTTCTTATCGTCAAAAATCAACTCATTACAATTGGCAGCGGAACCACTCTTTGTCGAACGTGTTCGCCAGCCGCTTTTGGTTTTTGAATCCATCGGCGGCTTATTTTTTCCGTTATATACGGTGCCAGTAACGATAGGCCGATCTGGATCACCATCAAGGAAATCGACAATGACTTCATGACCGATTCTTGGGATAAACGAAGCACCCCATTGAGCCCCGGCCCATTGCTGCATCACCCGAATAAAACAGGTGGTATTCTCGTCGTTATTACCTTCACGATCCCAATAAAACTGGACTTTGATACGCCCCAGATCATCCACATATATTTCTTCACCACTTGGACCGGTTACGATAGCGGATTGAGGGCCTCGCATAACCGGCCGCTTATGAATCTGTTCTGGGCGAAAGTGCACTTCGGAGGGGATACAAATAAAGTTATTACTATAGCCAGTGCTACCATCTTGACCAGAGAAATGGGAGTTATCAAACGCACTATGATGAATGCTCACCACAATGTA
Source organism: Agarilytica sp. (assembly GCA_045430345.1). GTDB lineage: Bacteria > Pseudomonadota > Gammaproteobacteria > Pseudomonadales > Cellvibrionaceae > Agarilytica. The sequence goes on from JAILXT010000001.1 coordinate 1,035,473, forward strand.
CTCACCTTTCTCCGAGGCGTTGTCGTGCTTTTTGACTTTAAATTTTCCGCCTGCGTAAAAGGTTGCGCAATCACTGCCGGCTGAAACCATATTAATATTGGCTTCTTCCGCGTCTAAACGAATCTTGACTAGATCATCGCCTGATGCGAAATCGTACATACCAGGATATTCGTAATGCTCGTAATTACCATTATTAGCGAACTTGCTGGTAGTTTTCGTATTAGAAAATAGCTTTTTATTTGGCTCTTTAAAATTGTAGTCGCTGTGGGACCACTGGCCTTTCTTAAAGTTATAGAGATGTTCCCAACGGCTTATCTGCTCATTCGGAGAACTGCCATTAGAGTACTCTAAGTCAGTTTGAGTAAACTCGTCGTATGCGTTTTTCTGATCCACGATGATCAGCTTGTGACTGCCCGAGTCATGCTGAAAATAATAGGCTATGCCCTCTTCTTCTAAGAGGCGCGAAACAAAGTGGAGGTCACTTTCGTTGTGCTGAATACAATATTCGCGCTTTACGCCGCCATCTGCACGAAAATCAAAATCGGTAAACCCGTGGTCTTGAAAAATTTGACTCACGATTTCTTTGGTATTTTTATCTTGGAAAATTCGGTGATTGTTGGTTTTTGATAAAAACCAAAGCCATGGCACCATCGTCATCCGATATTGACGGGCGTTGTCGGCTTTTATTTCGCCGTAAGTAAAAGATCTGATATAACCATGAAACACGCGTTGATGTTCATCTTGCACTGTAATCGTCGTTGATTTGCCAACAATACTGTCAGCTTTTATTTCGATATTTTCTGATATAACGTCGATATGAAATTCAAAAAGGTCTGAGATGAATTCATCCCCTTCGAATCCAGTCAGCAAGAAGGTATCTGTTCCCAGAGAGAAGTCGCCAATGGCAATGAAACGGTTTTCTTGGGTAATACTCATGAGCGGTGTTCCGTTCGTAAATTTCCGTTAAATATGACAGTCTAGTCGAGCTCGTTGCCGGGTTAAATACTTAAGTATTTGGGGCCATATTCACCTACCGAATAAAAAACTAAGGAGCGCTTGGTAAACCAAGCGCTCCTTTCGAATATTAGCTTGGAGCTAATATTATGCCATTGAACCTGTTTCCAAGTTGTAGCATACAGTTTGTGGGCTAGCGCCTTTGTTCGTCTTATCGTAGTCGTGGTAACGAACTTCGATTTTAGCGTAGCTCATAGAGATTGACTCAAGAGGATCGCTGTCGCCATCTGCAGAGATTGAGTAACCGCTAACAAGAACGTCAGTCAATGTGTAAGTCATGTACTCAACTAGTTTATCAGCGCCAGTTTGAACAAACTTGATGGTTACTTTTTTACCAGTTGATCCAGAAACAGACTCTTTAAACAATGCTGTAGCTGAATTATCTGTCTTGTGCGTGAAAGTAACTTCGCTCAAGCTAGGACGAGTGGCTTCACGGTTAGCTAAGTTACCTGGCTCCATGCTGATGCCGCGACCACAACCGAATTGCAACGAATCAACACGAATGTGCTTTTCATAACCTTTAGCTGTTGCGTTACCTTCGATACCTTCGTATTCAATAAAAATCATTTCTTTAGTTCCTTGTATGTTAAAACATTACGACATTAGCGGAATTTACATTCCAGATTTAATTAAGGCGCCAAGCTGGCTTTCTTCTCCTTTAACTCTTCATTCATATTGAGACTAATCTCAATTCGCCGAAAGAGCATCACGTCCTGTAGAAAAAGTAGATTCCGTAACAACTCAACTTTTGCGCTTACAACCTTAACTCAACGTGTGTTTTTCAATCTCATTGTGTCTTGGCGGTGATTTCTATTAAAACAGCTTTTTTTAAAAATAGAACCGCTTGGCCGGGCTAAAAATGCCTAATCAATCACACTTTTTACCCCATAAAAACCAATTAATTAAATAAATTATTTCTTTCAACAAAAACGGTTAAATATCAACCAAAAACATAGAGTGAAAAGAATTTCGACACACGTAGTGTGGGGTGCAAACCCATGCACCTGAAACAAAAAGTTGTTTCCGACACCAGTAACTACGGGGCTTCGCACACATATAGCCAATTTTCGAACAAATTCTTGCCTTCACAAAAATACTGTATATAATTACATTTAACTGTATATCCATCCACAAATGAATATGCGTATTAAAAACGAATAAAAACACCAATTTAGACAGCGAGCACTCATCACCGCCTTACCAGCCCCCATGATCACCGGCTGAAGGCGTAAAGAGATAAATAGCCAGCCTTTGGGTATAACCGGGAATCACAAGGAATCCTTCGAATGATAAAGCTCACCGCGAGACAACAAGAAGTACTCAACCTTATAAAAGCCCATATCGATGACACTGGCTACCCCCCGACACGCGCTGAAATCGCCCAGGCACTCGGCTTTCGCTCCGCGAACGCAGCCGAAGAGCATCTTAAGGCCCTCGCTCGTAAAGGTGCCATTGAGATGGTCGCAGGCGCATCTCGCGGTATTCGCCTACCCGACGTACAAGAAGGGATACCGCTTATTGGTCGTGTAGCAGCCGGCAGCCCTATTCTGGCTGAGGAGCATATCGAAGATTACTGCAACATCCCAATGGACTTCTTTCACCCATCCGCAGATTTTCTACTGACCGTACACGGAATGAGTATGAAAGACGTGGGGATATTGGATGGCGACCTCCTCGCGGTACATAGAACAGACCAGGCCCGCAACGGGGAAATAGTTGTCGCACGCATTGAAGATGAAGTCACCGTAAAACGCTTTAAGCGGGAGCGTAACAACGCACTCGTTGAGCTATGGCCTGAAAACCCGGACTTTGACGTGATTACTGTTGATCTAAGAGACGAAGCTTTTGCTATTGAGGGCTTAAGCGTTGGCGTAATACGACGCGAACAGTAATTACTGGGAATAAATAGAGGCAAAAAAAATGAATGCAGCGCTAAAAACTCACCAAGTAAGTAGAAACCATTCTCCTGAATACGGCATTACCGAGATATTAATGCCTTACGGCGAAGACATGACCCTGATTCTACCCATGCTCGCCTCACTGAGCCACCAATGTAAAGATCAATGGTTCACCATGATTGTTCCTCGGTCTTTTCTCATGTCCGACCTAAAGCCATATCCTTTTGCTTTCAACAATATCCGATTAGTGCACAGTCAGCACAGCGATGACAGCCTATGGATGAGCTGGGACGCCCTCTCGAACGGCAATAGTGGTTACGTGGTTGCGCTTTTAGAAGACCTTTCTGATACAGATAGAGCTCGCCTTGAAGGCGCTTCCTTTAAGGGGCAAACAAGAGGTTTGGTATTGCGAAAGCGTCAAGCTTAAGAGCGAAAATGAGAAATGACGCAATAACGAGGTGATTAAAAAAAGGAAAAACAGAAAGAATTAGTGAACAGTATGATCCTGTACAGAAGCCGGGTCTTCATCTTTCACTTCTTGAATATCACCAGCTGCTTCAAGTCCGGCTTCAATCATAGCTTTCGCTATATCAATTTTAGAATCATTCAAAAAATAGAGGGATTCTTCAGAAAATCGAATAGACACAAGAGGCTCTTCGCTAGACTCATCTGCACGGCAAAGCGCGATTTCACCATTAGGCAATTCGACGATTTCAAAAAGTGTGGACATTAGGTAACTACTTCTTAATTCAGGTACTTTTACATTCTATCACCAGTATTGATAGAAAGCTTGCAGCGACCTTAAAAAGATCGTATCCAAGGCGACTGATCTTTTTGTGGTTAGTACTCTTGATTAAATGAGGAGTAACGCTCCAGCAGCTCTTCTGCCTTGGCTAGCCAATCCTGGAGCGTTTCAGAGCTGATCTTAGACCAGTGCAGCTCACGAACCAACCCTGAGCTTGATGCAATCAAATCTGCGGGGGCTGCCTGATTAACTACCCCGGGCGAACGCACCGCTTTGGCCGAAGCCGAAGGGAGGCTGCTTAACGAGGCAGCAACCGACTCAAACTCGAATAGCCAATGCCCTTCAGACATCAGATCGATAAACTCAGACGAAGGAATGGATTCAGAAAAACCTTCTGCCCCTTCGGCTAGGCACCGCTTCAACGACTGTAAATCTGCTGCGGGTAGATTGAAGGTATTACTGAAATATTGAGATAAGCCCAGCTCAAAGCAAAGCACTGCGCTTTGACGTAATGCGCGCTGTACGGGAATCGATGGCTCGGCTTCTAACCGGGCCACCAGAATACGCGCGTAGCTTAATTGCTGACGAAGGAATTGTTCGCTATCTCCCGCATCCACAATCAACAGCCCCCACCAACAAACATCAAGCTTTTTTCTTTTTGGCCGGCGCTTTTTTAACTTTTGGTTTAGGTTCCGTTATCTGCCAGCTTTTGCCATCGAAGAAGGCTTTCCATCCGGTCGCCTTTCCATCTTTCTCAGACTGAACATACTGCTCTTTGGTTTTCCGGCTGAAACGAATCACGGTATCCAGCCCATCAGAGTCTTCGCTAGGCGCTTTTAGCAAATGCGCATATTTTGGATCGAGCTCTTTACTCACCCCCAGAATCTCTTTCACTTTGGGTGCCCGTGTCTCTCGATTTTTCGGAAACTGACTCGCCGCTAAAAACAACCCCGAAGCACCATCCCTCAAGACATAATGATCGTCCACCTTCTGGCACTCTAGATCAGGCATTTGAATGGGGTCCATCTTAGGTGGCGCAGCCTCCCCGCTTCGGAGTAACTTACGGGTATTCTTACAATCCTCTTTTGTGCAACCAAAGTACTTACCGAAACGGCCGGTCTTCAACTGCATGTCGTTGCCGCACTTATCACATTCAATTAATGGGCCTTCATAGCCTTTAATTTTGAATGTACCCATCTCGACTTCATAGCCAGAGCAATCCGGGTTGCGGCCACAAATATGTACTTTGCGTGTTTCATCAAGGAGGTAACTATCCATTGATGTATTGCAGATCGAACAACGACGCTTCTGTATTAATTGTTTTGATTCAGCTTCTTCATCTTCATCGACGTTGACCGCCTCGTCTCCAGACACAAGGTTCATTGTGCTTTTGCAGCGTTCTTTCGGCGGTAAAGCGTATCCCGAACAACCTAAAAACACCCCCGTACTACCGGTACGAATTTGCATATTTCGTCCGCAAGTTTTACAGGGAATGTCTGTCTCAACCGGCTCGTTACGGCGCATACCGTCGTCGGCATCTTTCGCTTTTGCTAAGGTGTCAGAAAAGCTTGCGTAAAACTCATTGAGCAGTTCAATCCAGTTCTTTTCGCCTTGCGCTACTACGTCCAAGGACTCTTCCATACTGGCTGTAAAGCCATAGTCCATTAAATCAGCAAAACTTTCGACCAGCCGCTCACTGACAATGTCGCCCATTTTATCGGCATAGAAACGCTTATTTTCAACGTGTACGTAGCCACGGTCTTGAATTGTAGAAATGATCGCGGCATAGGTAGATGGTCGGCCAATCCCTCGCTTTTCCAACTCTTTAACCAACGAGGCTTCGGTGAAGCGTGCAGTCGGCTTAGTGAAATGCTGCGTAGGTTGAATTTCGTGTAGATTGAGTACGTCTCCCACTTTAACGTCGGGAAGAATCGCGTCGTCTTCTTTCTTAGCCGGTGCAGGCATCACTTTAAGGTAACCGTCAAAGCGAATCACACGTCCTTTCACACGAAGCTCGTAATCACCCGCAGCGACAGAAATTGACGTACTAGTAAACTTGGCAGGAACCATCTGGCAAGCAAGGAACTGCTGCCAGATCAATGTGTATAAACGCTCCGAATCCCGCTCCATGTTTTTTAGGTGTGCGGGGCGACACGCTACATCTGATGGACGGATAGCCTCATGCGCCTCTTGCGCGCCGTCCTTACTGGAATATACGTTCGGAGCATCAGGTAAATACTTTTTGCCGTACTCTTCTTGAATAAAATCGCGACAGGTTTCTACCGCCTCTTTACTCAAATTGGTCGAGTCGGTACGCATGTAGGTGATGTAACCGGCTTCATACAGACGCTGAGCCAGCATCATGGTTTTCTTAACGCCAAAGCCTAAACGGGTGGATGCCGCTTGCTGTAAGGTCGACGTTATAAACGGTGCATTCGGTTTTGACGAAGTGGGTTTGTCTTCACGCTTAGCGACGGTATACGTTGCGGCATTTAAGTCATTTACCGCCGTCGTGGCTTGCTCTTCATTCGTTGGGCGAAAATTGTCGCCTTTGAATTTTTTAACTTCGTATTTTACTTTCTCATCAGTGGATGAGTTCAATAAGGCATTGATATTCCAATATTCTTCCGGAATAAATGCGCGTATTTCAGCTTCTCGCTCTGCGACGAGCCTTACCGCAACCGACTGTACTCGACCAGCCGATAGCCCTTTCGCTACTTTTTCCCAAAGCAGCGGAGAGACCATGTACCCCACAACTCTGTCTAGAAATCGACGTGCCTGCTGCGCATTAACACGATCAATATCAATGTAACCCGGCGATTTAAATGCATCCTGAATCGCCGACTTGGTAATCTCGTTAAACACCACACGTCGGTAACGCTCGTCATCACCGCCTATCGCTTCACGCAGATGCCATGCTATCGCTTCTCCCTCTCTATCCAAATCCGTTGCGAGATAGATAAGATCAGCATCATCAGCCAGTTTTCGAAGTTCACTGACGACTTTCTCCTTACTGGGGAGGATTTCGTAGGTTGCTGACCAGTCATTGTCTGGATCAATCCCCATACGATTAATTAACTGCTCTTTAGCTTTACGCTTTTTATAGGCCGCCTTTTCGTCAGGAGACATTTTTCGGGTAGCCGCGGCTTTTTTTGCAGCTTCTTTGCGGTCGACCTTCTGTCCACCAGAACCGCTTGTTGGCAAATCGCGAATGTGTCCTACACTAGATTTCACAATAAAATCTTTGCCTAGGTATTTGTTAATAGTTTTGGCCTTGGCTGGCGACTCCACTATCACAAGTGATTTACCCATAAACCCCTTCTCTTTATAAACCGCTGGTTGTGCGGTGCGTAATATTTGGCACGTATTAGAACGTACGGTGTTTTGCTAACTCAAATCACATTCAAATTAGCGTTACTTTAAAGCCGTGCTGCGCATATATAAGGCCTGTTTGGGCCAAGGTCAAGCACAAGCGTAAAACTTGTATTTTTTATGCACAAATCAATAGTTGCTTTTAAAAACCTTTTGGCGGACTAGAATCAAAGCGCTAACTGTTTGTTTTTACTCGTTTTTATAAAGTTATTTATTCGCCACGGATGAATTTTATAAAGCGGCAAAAACCTTCTAAGATTGTTAGTGGGGCTTCGCGCGAAATGAGAGCAGACCTTACGCTCTATGTTGACGCTAGACGTAGATAAAACCACTCATACACCACGCCCCCTCTCATGCTCAATGTTGTTAAATAAAGACGGCCTTTTCCGATATGTCTAGTATTTCAACCATATTAATACTCCTGGCGCTCACCGCCGGATCCCTATTCGTTGTGAGCCTGATCAACCAAAGGCAGATGCGATCACGCCTGCTGAATCAAAAGCTGGGCAAAATGAAACGCCGCGTCACTGAGCTTGAAGAACTCTCGGTCTCGCTCGAGCCCCTAGTCGAAAATCCCAAGGTACCAAAAATAGTAAACGACGAAGCGATTGATCTATTGGAGACAATGCTAAATATTGCCCCAACCAATGCTTACTACCAGATGGCATACGAAACAGCCCAGCAGCGAGTGGAACAACTGGAGTCCCCAGGCTGGCAAGTCTCAACATTCCGACTAATGGAAAGCGATGCTGCAATCGCAAGAAGTCAGTATGCCCTTGCGGAAGCGGCGAGAATCCTACGAAAAAGACAAGCTTCAGAACATTTACAGGTCGCTGAAATGGATACGCTGCTGCATGACCTCAGCTGGTCCAACTTCATGATTAAGGTTTCAAGTAATGTTGCCCAGGGGCATAAAGCCATCAACCGGGGGGATATATTGCGTGCATTTGCCTACTACCGAAAGGCGCTTGAGGTTGCGAGCGAAGGTGGATACAAAGACGAGCGGCAAAACCAAATAATTTCTGAGCTAGGTGAAATTCTTAACAATAAACGCCGCGCGCTCTCCCCACGACTCATGCCTGAAACACTTTACAACCCCGAAGGACCACAACCTTCAGACGAAGCGATGGAAGCGGCTATGCTAGGGGGATTAACCGGTAAGACTGAACCAACGGAAGAAGAAAAAGAAGAATAGTGTTAAGCCTCTAAGCGCTCCAACATTTCCGTATAGATGCGTTTATTCTTGATCCATTGCGTCACTCAGTGACTGTAAAAGCGCGTGAATCTTATCTACCGCGTCTTCTGAAGAGTCCCCTCTGCGCTTCTCATCCCAATGAACGCCTAACCCTCCGTGATTACACTCAAGAAGTGCTATTCCTTCTGGTAAGGCTTCTAGTATGCCCGGTAACGCTTTAACAAAGGCATCGAGCGGGCGCCCATCACCCACCCAATCCCAGTCTTTATGAAAATGAATGTCATGAGCATGACTCAAACGCGTTAACATCCAGTTTTCGAACTGATCATGCTTTCGCATACGCTGACTCAGGGGTATGGAATAAATACACCCTTTTACGGGCTCATTGGCGGCGTTTCGTCTCGGAACACGCACACTTAACCCAAGCTGGTTGGCTCGCGTACGCATCTGGGCAAGGATTGTCATTGCTGGCGACGGCCTCAACATCATTACCGGCCCAACCACCATCGCCACCACAAATATAATGGCGGCCCACATCATCCACATACGCTTTCTCCAGAGGGGAAATCACACCACGGCAAAATATTGACCCATAACAAAAGTCATTCAAAAGCGGCGATGTGATGATTGAATAAAAAATCAAAGTCATTGATAGTGGAGGTATTCTAACACGATCACATGAGGGCCCAGTTTATGAGCAACTATACACACATCCTTGTTGGTTTAGATTTGTCAGATGACTGTGAAGTGATTCTGTCCAAAGCCGCAACCCTTGCGAAAAATAACGACGCAGAGATCACCGTGGCGCACGTTTTTGAACCATTGGCTTTTGCCTATGGCGGTGACATGCCGGTAGACCTAACGGAAGCACAAAATATCATGGAGAAACAAGCAAAAGCACGGCTACGGGATATTTGTAAGCCCTATGAAATCCCTGAGTCACAGCAACTCGTCGAGATTGGCTTAACCTCCAGTGAAATTCACGATATAGCGGAAGAGCGTAAAGCCGATCTTGTGGTGGTGGGCAGCCATGGACGTCACGGCTTAGCGGCGTTATTTGGCAATACCGCCAATGGTGTTATTCGTGGGGCCAAGTGCGACGTGCTCGCGGTGCGCGTATAAAAAGTATCGTCGCTATTTAAGTCCGCTATTTTTATCGCCATTCATTCGGATACGCTATTTGAGACTGTGTGGGCACAGAGAAACCGTTCTCACCCACGCAATCTCAAACGGGTATTCACTCACCATTCGCCATATTTTCTAGGCTTTCCCAACGTTCAAATTTTTCATTTAACAAAGCTTCTTTTTCGCTAAGTTTTGCCAAGACAGCAGACACATCACCTTCTGGTTGCTGATAAAAATCAGATGCGGATATTTGTTCATGTAACAACGCGATCTCTTGTTCTAAAGCATCCAAAATCGCAGGCAATTTTTCTAATTCATTCTGTAACTTATAACTCAGTTTTTTAGTTTTTGGTACCGCGGTTTTTATGGGTTCAGCAATTTCAATATCCGATTGAGCAGCGTCACCACAGGGTGACGACGCGCTGTCAGCTAACGCTGATTCGGAAGGCCACTCCCCTCCTTGCGCCAACCAATCCGAATAGCCACCAATATATTCTCGTAAACGACCCCGACCCTCGAAAGCAATAGTGCTAGAAACCACGTTATCAAGAAAACTTCGGTCATGGCTTACCAACAACAAAGTGCCTTCATACTGCACTAACAAGTCCTCCAACAGCTCAAGCGTTTCTGCATCCAAATCATTTGTTGGTTCGTCCATTACCAATAGATTGCTCGGCTTACTAAACAGTTTGGCCAATAAAATACGATTACGCTCGCCCCCCGAAAGGGATTTAATCGGCGTACGCGCACGCTCGCCAGAAAACAGAAAATCTTGCAGATAGCTCATCAAGTGTTTTGATTTGCCGTTTACTTCAATGTAATCACGTCCTTCCGAAATATTGTCTATTGCACTCTTTTCAATATCTAACTGATCACGCAACTGATCAAAGTAAGCAACCGCCAATTTAGTGCCCTGCCGCACCGTGCCTTTTTGGGGCGAAAGCTCGCCCAATATAATTTTTAGTAAAGTACTTTTCCCTACACCATTGGGGCCGAGCAAACCCACCTTATCGCCCCGCATGATAGTCCCGGTAAAGCCGTCGATAATAACCTTGTCTTGCCACGCAAAATGCACATTAATCAGTTCCGCGACTAACTTCCCGGAAGAGACTTCACTGCTGTGTTCAATTTTGGCTGTTTTAGGCCGCTCTCTACGCGCCTGCCGTTCTTTACGCATATCTTTTAAGGCTCTTACACGGCCTTCGTTACGCGTGCGGCGCGCTTTAATCCCTTGCCTAATCCACACTTCTTCTTGCGCTAAACGCTTATCAAACAGTGCTGCGTGCTTTGCTTCTGTTTCTAACTGCTCCTCTCTAAAGACGAGAAAGCTTTGATAATCCCCTTTCCATAAGGTCAACCGGCCCCGGTCGAGCTCACCAATACGATTTGCGGTATTTTGTAAAAATGCCCGGTCATGCGTAATGAACACGATCGCACCAGGAAAATTATTAAGCTGGGATTCCAGCCACTGTATTGCCGCAATATCCAAGTGGTTGGTGGGTTCGTCTAAAAGTAGGACATCAGGCTGAACAACGAGCGCCTGAGCCAACGCTACTCGGCGGCGCCAACCACCGGATAACGCACTTAACTGCGCCTTGGCGTCCAACTCTAGACGGGTGAGCACCTGCTGAATACGGTTATCAAAAGTCCAGCCATCGCAGCTTTCAATACGGTGCTGAAGCGCTTCGAGCTTATCAAATTCGTTGTTTTCGACCGCTAGATCATACGCTTTAAGGTCAGCCACTAATTGAGGTAAACCCGCTGCAACGTGGTCATACACGGTGATATCGCTTTGTTCGGGAAGATCCTGAGACAAACTTGCGACCGCGACACTTGGCCCAGTCCAAATCTCACCGCTGTCAGGTTGCGCCAAGCCCAAAATAAGTTTTAGCAGGGTCGATTTTCCAACACCGTTACGACCGATAATACACAGGCGGTCACCCGGGTCCAGCTGTAAGGCAACATCATCAAATAGAACCTGCTCACCATAATGAAGGTGAAGATTTGAAACTTTTATTAAAGGCATTAGTAACTCGACTTAAAGGGTTTGCACAAGGTTAAAACAAAGACTGAGGTAATGTGATGGGCATTATTAATACGGACACAACTACAACCAGAATGAATATGTTCTCACATATCGTTATAAATAATCGACGAAGGCGAAATCTTACTCATATTTGAGGAAAAAATCCGATAAAAAACAGCATGTTATGCGTCACATCGGTGGCAATTGTTGAACTTATCAACAACAATATATAGATACGATCATATTGCGTTTAAAAGCCTTCGATTTTTGTAGTCCATTATGATGCCAGCACTCTTAAAGAAAACGATTTTGCAGCTTGCCTTAGGATCCTCATTTGGGCTCGCTTTGCTTAGTGCAAATGCACTTTCACCAGACGCTCAGTGGTTTACACCAAAACCCGCGGAAAGCTCTCTGACAGATCAGCGATATCACTATGAGCTCGCCAAAAGTGCGCTGAAAAACGAGGACATTGATAAGTTCCAAGTGCATTATGCCCAACTTGGCGACTATCCGCTTACCCCGTACTTAAACTACTCCAAGATAAAAAACCGCCTCTACGACTTCGACTTCACCGAAATCAGTCGGTTTTTAGAGACAAACCGCGACACATTTCTAGAATACCGACTGCGGGAGCAAGTGTTACATGCCCTAGCGATGAAACGGAAATGGAAGGACTTCCTTTCCTATTATCAGGAGGGCATTCAGAACAAGGGGCTGCGCTGCCAAGCCCTCCAAGCAAAAATTGCCACCGGGGACGAATCCGTACTGTCGGAGGTGGCCGATATCTGGACCGAGGGCAAGTCACACCCCAAAGCCTGCGATCCCGTCTTTAAAAAATGGCGCCAAAGAGGTGGCCTAACAGATGATATTGCATGGGCGCGCTTTCACAACGCGATGTCCAACGGAAAACGCAGCCTAGCCCGCTACATTTCTCGGATGATGTCTGAGTCGAATAAGCAGTACGCAAACGAATATTTAGGCATTCACGCCTACCCAGGCCGCATAAAACAACACCGTCGTTTTTCGGAACAGTCACTGAAAACACAGCAAATCATTTCTCACGGCATAAAACGCTTTTCTCGTATCGATCCGAAACAAGCGCAGAAACACTGGGAACGCTATGAGGCACAGCAACTCTTCCCCAAGGAAATTAGCACCGACACAAAAATCTACCTCGTCAAACAGCTCACCAGTAAAGGCCATACAAGCGAAGCGGCAGACCTCATTACGCACTCACAAGAGTTGAGACAACAAGATGTTGTAGAACGCCTTTTAAGAGAGGCATTACGTAATGAACAGTTCGATAAGGTAATACAATGGATTTCCTACCTCGACGAAGACGCACAAGCCAGCGATCGATGGCAGTATTGGCAAGCGCGTGCGCAAGACGAACTTGACCTAGGCGCTCAGCCCGTCAGCAGTGAATCGATTTACGAGCAATTATCAAAAACACGCAGCTTCTACGGGTTTTTATCCGCGGACAAGTTGGACCTTGGCTACTCCCTTGGTCACAAACCGCTCACAATAAGCTCCAGTACACGCTTAGTCGTACAAAATCGCCCTGCGATAAGACGCGCAAAAGAACTGTGGCTAAAAGGGAATATTGAAGAAGCCAAGGCGGAATGGCAATTTGCTACGCGTAATATGAGCACTAGCGAACTCGCCGCCGCGGGAAACATCGCCCAAGAGTGGGGTTGGTACAACAAAGGTATCCACGCCATGATCCGTGGCAACTATTGGGATGATTTGGATGTGCGCTTCCCTCTCGCCTACCGAGAAACCGTTGAAAAAGCGTCAACGCAAACCACGGTTGAATCCAAGCTGATCTACGCGATCGCACGGCAAGAAAGTGCATTTGCCAAGAACGCGCGCTCTTCCGCTGGTGCGCGGGGCTTGATGCAGCTTATGCCGGGCACAGCGCGGCAAACAGCACGTAAAAGCGGTATCACCCACCGAGACAGCTTACTATACGATCCGGAATACAATATCCAATTGGGTAGCCGCTACCTGAACGAGCTCCTGAATAAGTACAACGGCAATAGGATCCTCGCGGCAGCAGCCTATAATGCTGGCCCACACCGTGTAAATAAGTGGATCGCGCGTACATCACTCGCCCTACCCTTTGATGTTTGGATTGAAACTATCCCCTTTAGAGAAACCCGCGGCTACGTACAAAACATTCTCGCGTTCTCCGTAATATATGCCCACAAACTTGGGGAAGATCAAACATTTATTACACCCGCGGAAGCGAACAATAGCCAATCAACCCCGTAACCAATAAATGCGCCAGAGACCATCGCTGAAGCGGCAGGCCCTTATGACTTGTGCCATACTAAAAACGAATTAAAACGTATCTTTAGTGATCAAAAGAGAAACAGGATATATTCATGAGTGACCCCGGCACACCCGAAGACAAGGCATCGGCAGAAAGCAGTTGGTCCTACGTCTCAGAAACCGTGAACATGTTGTATTTAGCGGTATGCCAAATCGAAACCACCATGACCGACGCCAACACCTCGGTAAATACGCTTACGGACAGTTTTACGCATTTAGCCAACCATACCAGGGAAGTGGGTTCTCAAGTTCAGAACGTTGAAAAACTCGAAGAGCTTTCCGATTTCAAACAAGACGTCACCAAAACAGCTGACGAAATCCAAGATAACATCTCAAAAGCGATCCAAGCATTTCAATTTTATGATCGTGTTTGCCAGCGTGTTGATCATGTTGCCCGCAGTCTAGAAAAAGTCTCATCCCTGCTTGAAGACAATTCCAACATTAACGAAAAATCGTCTTGGAAAAACATCCAAGAGACCATCAAGTCTAGCTACACAATGGAAGCTGAACGTATTATGTTCGAATTCATTATGCGGGGCGGCAGCGTGAAAGAAGCCTTAGAGATATACAATCACCACTTCCAACAAGAGCCAGAAGAAAAGGATGATGACGAGGTTGAGCTGTTTTAAAAACAACACGCTCAAAATTTAATCGCGGCTCTGAAACCCTAAAGCGCCGCCAACCATTCGGAAAAATCACGCTCATCAAACGGCCAACCAATCTCTTTTCCTGTCGCTTCGTGCTTCACAACAGGAATCCTCACCCCATACCGTGCAAATAAAGTTTCATTATCCGCGATGTCCACAATCTGGATGTCCGACTCGCTCGTGATCTGCGGACGAATAATCGTCAACGCCTGGTCACACAGGTGACAGCCCAGGGTACTGTATAGAATAAACATAATTTATGTTCTGTAATTTTGAATACGCATAGAAAACAAGAAGCGGATGCTAATCGCCTAGCATCAGGCGATGCAAGTATTTATAGCAGAGAATTATTGCGGGGAACCGATTACGTTAACGCTAGGCCAAACGATCTAACATTTTTTCCATAAACGACTGCAGCTTACCGGCATGACGCCCTTCACTATCACGCGCTTCTGCAATGCGCTCAGCAATCGTAGGCAACTCTTTTCGTTCAACGCCAAGACCATCGGCTTTGTCGACCACATCTTGTAGCATTTTTACAAACCCCATCAAACGGTTAACACTCGTATCGCCCTTCCCGTTAAGGTAATGCTCTTTAAGTGATTCAATACCGCCGGTATGGGGCTTGCTTTCCTCCTGAACGCGCGCATAGGTTGTTTCTATTTTTGTGGTCACTTCTTGGTGGAGGTTTAGCGAAAACTGCGCGATTTCATTTTCATCAAAGCCTATTTCTAAGGCCATTTCAAAAGCCTCTTCGATATTCCCAGAGAAAAATGATTCTGAAAGCGAGCCAACTTGATTCAGAAGATCATTGATAGCACTTAACTCATCTTCATCTAGCTCACCATCAACCGCAATATGAAAACTATTGGACTCGTAGTGCTCGCTCTCATATCGGTCGGAACGGTAATTTTCGTACCCTGATGCGTAATTGACTTGGCTTGCACTAACACGATCACCCCGCATCGCCGAGGCATTAATCGTGACGGTATCACCGTCCTGCGTCTTTAAGGAGAACGAAAAGTCGCGCTTCGCCAAGTTCTCGTAATTAATTGTCGAAGATTCAAGTAGCTGAGCGAACTCTTCGCCCGGCTTAACCAAGTTATTCGCGAATGCTGCAAAAGTGGATTGAGGGTCTTGCGCTACAGGTGCTGGCGCCGTTGAAATCGTTTGAATGGATTCAGCCGGTTGCTCAGTGTCCGCCACCTCATCGTCTACCGCCCCTGCCACTGGAGACTCAAGGCCATACTCTTCAGCAAGTTCACTTAGACCATCTAAAACATCCGTTTTCGTTTGGCCTATCGCGTCTTCAACCTCAGGCGATAACAAGCCCGCGCCGGCCAATTGCTCATAAGCCTCACCAAAGCCTTTCAAAAAGCCTTCTAACCCCGCCTCAAGGCGGGACTGAAGCTCTTCTGGTGTTGCGCCTTCAGCAGCATCTTGCTGTAAACGCAAAGTGATAAAGCTCAAAATATTTGTAGCTGCTTGGGTTTTCGCGGGGGGCTCGCTCACCGCTTCAACAGGGGCAACAGGCTTCGGTGCGTATGTATAATTCCGCTCAGCTTTGCCACTGATCGTGACGGAGCTGGAATAAGATGCTGAAACCGACAAAGTGCTCTGCCCCTCAGACTGCTGCTTGTTAACAGTGAGTTCAGCACTTTTGGCGTATTGTTCAGTTTGTTGATAGCGGAATGAAAAATCAGTGGCCTGTCCGCTCTGAGCGATTGAATTCATTGCACCAGTCCCGTTTAAAATCTATTAAACGAGAGATCGGCGGAAATAAGGAAAACTTAAAGACCGAATACTTATAAAAAAGCACAGTGGAAAGAGGCAAACTAAAGGCCATTAGGGGCGCCAAGGCCGGAGGGCCTACAAACCGCCCCAATAATCACGCCCCATCTATTTTTTGGCCATTTATTTCAAGAAAAACCAAGCAATGGCAGCACCCACCAGTACGGCAACGCCAGCGAAGATCATCCCCGTACTCTTGGGCTCTTCTTCAGACACAGATTGTGTTTTTATCTTCGGCGCGACTTTGGCGGGTTTTGGCGCACTGGTCCGCGGTTTTGGTTTCGACGAGGCGGCAGATTTTTCTGCGGGTTTGTGCCCGCCCATATCGTCTGGCATCTTCAGTGCGGGGCGAATCGTCGTTAAATTCCCATCGCTAGATGGGCGCATCGTGGTCTTATCTTCGTCGATAATGGGGCCTATGACGCGAAACCGTAAGGTATCGAAGCTCACTTCATCCCCGGCAATGGCTTTAGCAATATTAACTTTTTTACCATTAATATAGGTACCGTTCGAGGAATTCAAATCTTCGATTTTGAGACCGCTCGGCGTAACCTCCACCTTCGCGTGCTTACGAGAAAGGTGCACCACACCTAAACTGATATCACATTCTTGCGAACGACCAATCACATGGCTACCGCTTAACGGGAAGTGTTTGTCTGCAAGCGCGGTATTAAGTGCTTTTAGTGCCCAACCGTCAGCTGCCTGGTCAGGTTTCGGTGATGCTTTTTTGGCTGCTTTTGGATCAAGAAGCTCTAGCTCTTCATCACCCAACTTCAACATATCTCCAGGCTTCATCTGAACTTTGTCGGAAACGGCTTCCCCATTAACGGTTAAAGCCGCTCCTCCAACCAAATTGATCAGCTCAACCACGTCACCATTAATTAAAAGCTCTGCATGTTTTGCCAGTACACCAGCGCCAGAGACAGTAATATCACTTGAACCATCACTACCTAGGGTATATTTCTTTTCGACGAGCCATAACGGCACTTTTGATGAGCTTTTGTTTCGCAGTTGCAACATGAGAGAGCGACCCTACCTTGTTTAATATTTTTATATTCTAAGAGCGTGGCGTGTCTATCCTAACGATTATTTGAACGATAGTGGTTTTTAAACGAGCTGTCACCCTGCTAGCGTCCACAATTTGTGAATACAGCCAAGAAAATTCTATCGAATTCGCGACTTATCCTGAATTTTAGTTTAGTCTAAGTTGTATGATCGATCGATTGAAACGTACGGCATATGCACTTTTGGCGATATAGCGCTGCTACAGATGTAGGCTTACAACGCACCAATAACGAAGACAGTTATCTAAGCTGTCCGGACCTTGGTCTGTGGATCGTAGCCGATGGCATGGGCGGTCACGCTGCGGGTGAAGTCGCAAGCGCCATTGTGTCTGAAACAATAAAGACTGAAGTCGAAAACGGCGCAGAACTTTCTGACGCCATTCAAACAAGCCACCGAGAAGTACTCACCTCAGCCGCCAATGGCCATGGCGGCCAGGGCATGGGCTCTACCGTTGTCACGATGCAAACTAACGGTCAACATTATGAAATCGCTTGGGTTGGCGATAGCCGCGCCTACTTATGGTCCCCGTCTTCAGATAAGCGTTTAACACAGCTCACTACCGATCACTCATATGTGCAGATGCTCTATCAAACGGGTGCCATTAGTGAAGAAGAATTAGACACACACCCGGAAAAAAACATCATCACTCAATGCTTGGGTTCTATCGAGCTTGAATCCGTCACCGTCGATACGTGCGAAGGTGAATGGCAAAAAGGCGAATGGATTTTACTTTGCAGTGACGGACTAAGCGATGCGGTTCCCAGCAATGATATCGTTGATATTCTCGCCAACGTCACCTCAGCTCAAGCAGCCGCTGACGCGCTGATCAAGTCCGCACTCGATCATGGCGGCAAAGACAACATCACTGTCTCGGTTATTGAATGCCAGACCCCCTACGAAAGTTTTTTACATAGTTTTACGCAATCCCTCTCAAAATTCTTCAAATAATTCTATATCATGCGCCCCAATAGAAAGTAAGCCCAAAGCTTGCTCAGCTGAACGTATTTAATCCAGATTTTATAGGTCCATACATGAACAAAATTTACGCTGTCGCTTTTTTGCCAGTCCTCGCATGCAACGCTTTCGCGGAAGAAGATAAAAAGCTCGTCGCTGAACTCGAAGTGGGCGTCATTGCCACCTCCGGGAACACCGAGACCCAATCCTACAAAAGCAAGCTGGACGTAAAACACGACTTAATTAGCTGGAGAAATCACTACATTCTTGAAGGTCTATACAAGCGAGACAAAGTAGACGTTGACGACGGCACCGGGTCGATCACACAAGAAAACCGCACCACCGCTGAAAAGTATTTCGCCTCAGCTCAAGGCGACTATGTGTTAGACAAAGAACATGCAGCACTTTTTATCTACGGCGAGTACGACAAAAACCGTTTCAGTGGTTTTGATTATCAATACACCGTTGCGCTAGGTTACTCCAACCGCTTATTCACCCACGACAACTCATATCTTGCCTACAACATCGGTCCTGGTATGACGTCCGACAAACCCGAAGATATCGACGGTGTTGATCAAGACAGCGAAGAAACCTTTATCGTTCGTATGTCCGGTGAGTACGTATACGAATTCAGCGATAACGCAAAATTCACACAAACACTAAGCACAAACTACGCGACCAAAGACGACCGCAACACCAAAACCAAGTCTGTTTCCTCTGTAACGGCTCAATTGATGTCGTCACTGGCTTTACGCGCATCCTACACGGTTGATTACAATTCAGAAGCCCCCGTTGGCCGTAAACACGCCGATACCGAGACATCACTAACGGTTGTCTATAACTTCTAAACCCTCGCGCCAATCTATTACATCTATTCCTGTCACGGGCCGCATTATCAAGCGTATAATGCGGCCCGAGTTTTTATATATCACCCAAAATAAGACATCCGCATTATGAGTGAATTTGTTCAGGGACAACGCTGGGTTGTCGATTCCGAGCCAGAACTGGGCCTAGGAACCGTCATCGAAACCGAAGGTCGTCACGTCAAAATATTTTTTGATCAAGCCGACTGTGAACGCACATACGCGATCAACCAAGCCCCTCTGACCCGCATTCGCTTTGCGGTAGAAGACGAAATCAAAACCGTCGAAGGAGAGCTCAGTACCGTTATTGCTGTACACGAGCAAAACGGTCTATGTTTTTACGAACTCGACGATACACGCATCATCCCCGAAACAAGCCTCTCATCTGAAATCCAGCTAAACCAACCATTTATGCGCTTGATGACAGGCCAACTCGACAAACCGCGCTGGTTCCACTTTAAACGAGAATTAAGTGCAGCCATCACCCGTCTTTGGCAATCACGCCTTAACGGACTGCTGGGGATTCGAGCAAACCTGATCCCTCATCAATTGTCCGTGGCTTGGAACGCTTGTGAACACCAAAACGTGCGTGTTCTATTAGCGGATGAAGTCGGCTTAGGAAAAACCATTGAAGCGGGCATGATTTTATCTCGCCTAATCAAGCTAGAACGCGCTGAACGTGTACTTGTTGCCGTACCCGCTGCGCTGCAAGTGCAATGGCTTATCGAATTGGTGCGCCGCTTCTCTCTTACGCCAGAACTATTTAAAGGCGAAGACCACGACTTTACGACGGGGCAAATTCACATTGTCCCCCACGCAATATTTGGTGAAAACCGTGAACTCATCAATGAAGCAAAATTCGATTTAATTATCGTCGACGAGGCTCATCACCTCACACCAGAAAGCGAAGAGTTTAAGTGCCTTGCCGATCTTTCCGAAACGGTCAACCATCTTGTACTGCTTACTGCAACGCCCGAACAGTTAGGAATACAAAGCCACTTCGCGCGTCTCAACCTACTCGACCCGGCAAAATTCCCAGAATTCGATGCCTTTGTCGCACAAGAAGAACGCTACATTCAGCTCAATCAAGACATCAAAGAACTGCCCGGCAGTCGCGCTAAAATTATCGATGAATATCAATTAGATATTGAAGACAAAGACAGCGACGACACAGTCATTTCTCAGCTGCTAGACAGCCACGGCGTCGGCCGCGTCGTATTTCGGAATGTCCGCTCAGCAACGGAAGGCTTTCCCAGCCGAATTGCTCAACCCGACATTCTCGAAAACGATTCATGGGAAGCGAAATACGAATGGCTCGGCCAATGGCTCAAAGCCAACAAAGATGAAAAAGTACTCGTCATATGCCACGACATCCAACACGTCGGTGAATGCGAAAACTATTTATGGCAAAAACACGGCTTCGATGCGGCCGTATTCCATGAAGAGCAAGACCTTATTGAACGAGATCGTGCCGCGGCCTACTTCGCAGATGAAGAAGACGGAGCCCGCCTGCTCATCTGCTCAGAAATTGGCAGTGAAGGCCGGAATTTTCAATTCTGCTCTCATCTAGTGTGCCTGGATTTACCAGAGCACCCAGATTTACTTGAACAACGTATTGGCCGACTCGATCGTATTGGGCAAAAGAACGATGTGCAAATCCACATTCCGTTTGCAGAACACTCCAATACACAGGTTCAATTTAAATGGTTTAACGATATTTTAGAATGTGTTGAGCAACAGAACCCCGCGGCCAGCGCCATTCACGACGAGTACTGGCCACAGCTGGAAGGTTCGCTCGAAAACACCTCACTCGTCACCCATGCACGCGACAGCCTTATCGCGCTAAGAGAAGAAATAAAACACGGGCGTGACGCCCTGCTCGAAATGAACAGCTGTCGCCAACCTGATGCCGATAACCTGCGCGATAAAATTAACGAATTTGAACAAAGCACACCGCTTAGCCTAGTTGAAACCGCAAGCGAACTGCTGCAATTTCATTTTGAAGAAACGCAAAATCATGTATACAGCGTAATTCCTTCAGACAAAATGCTAGTGCCCGCCCTTCCCGGTTTACCGCCAGAAGGCACAGAGATTACTTTTTCCCGCGATGCCGCAACGCAACGAGAAGATATTAAATATATTGGCTGGGATTCGGCCTTTATCGTCGGCCTATGGGACTTGCTGCATTATTCAGAATTAGGTTCCGCGGCGGTTGCCATGTTACCCAGTAAACAATTACCCGCTGGGCACTGTTTAGTCGAATCTTGCTTCGATCTAATCATTCAATCAGATGTTAGCGCCGCGTGTCGACCCTACCTTAGTACAATAAACCTTCGCACACTGGCCCTCGACATCAGCGACAATGACCTTACCGATGCGCTGCCAGAATCCGCCTTACAAAATGCCATTCAAGATGTAAAACGTCATCTCGGACGCGAAATAATTCAGTCAAAGAAAGAAGAAATCCCACAATGGTTTCGTAAGTGTGAAGCCTTCGCAGAAACAAAGAAAACACTCGTTATTGAACAGGCTGTAGCCGACGCAAAACAGTACTACACCCATGAAATACAGCGTTTAGAGACTCTTAACAAACGCAACAAACAAACGGACATGAGCGAAATTAACCTGCTGCAATCTACCTCAGACAAGATTACCGAAGCGCTTACCTTCCACACTCAGCTACACCTATCCGCCATTCGTCTGATCGTCATTACTGACGCATAATCATATTCCGGGATATTACACTAAGCATGTAATTCCCGGTATCTCACCGCGCTAGCGGTATAGCTATTCGAGATATATAACGCATTAACTATATGAATTAGATCCACTGTACGATGGTATAGTGGAAAAATTTTCTCACAATTCTAATATCACCTTCGTGGCTACAACAATAATAAATAGCCACAACGCTCAGCAGAGGTACTAGTTTGTCAAGGAAGTGATAATTCTCGCGCTGGCGATCATCTAGGATATCCAAACCTAACTCTCAACAGAGAAAAATAATGAATATAAAATCAATAACTTTAGCATTATTTACAATATTTCTTTCCAACCAAGTCTTGTCGGCATGTGTAGATAGCGTGGTATTAGTTCACGGTAACGCAGGTAGCTCCAGCGACTGGAACAACACCTACAACAAGCTGAAAAGTAAAGGTTATAGCAACAGTCAAATTCATCGTCCCAACTGGGGTTCTAGCAATGCGACTAAGAATAACCATAGCGGCTCAGAAGAAACCCCGGTAAAAAACGCAATTAACAGCGCTATCTCCAGCTCTTGTACAGGGAAAATTGACGTGATCGGTCACTCAATGGGTGTGACACTTGCGGCACAACAAATCATTAAAGCCGGTAAAGTATCTAAAGTCGATGCGTTCGTTGGTATCGCCGGAGCCTACCGAGGCTTATATAGCTGTGGCATTTACCCTGCAAACGTTCCCAACGCCACATGTGGCAGTCAGGGCCTCTCTATTTCAAGCAACTTCCTTGATTGGCTATACGGCAAGAAAATCGCCAGCCGTACCTACTCCATCAAAAGCTGGTCTGACCAAATCGTTTGTGCAACAGGTACATGTTTAGTATACGGCAAGCACTCCAGCCAAATTCAAGGCGAGAGAAGTAGCTATACATACGGCTACGGTCACTTTGGTCTTCAAAAGTACACCTCATCTAAGCAATACGACTTAATTAAATAAGTCTCTTGGGTGGAGTCTTTACTCCACCCAATTTCCTCACGTCACGAATATAGCGCTTCAGTTTCGCTTTACTTAAATGATCCAACCTCTTCAAGCCTTCATTTTAGATTCGAACCTCGACTCAGCCACTTCTATATGCCGTGAAAATAAAATATAAAAATCACATTACTTTCGGTACTTTAAAATCACGTATGCTCAATACAAATTTTCGTTATCCGTTAGTCCCCGCAAACCATCACAACAGAAAAATACTTTTAAATAACGCAGCCCTTCCGTATTAAGCCACAATATAAAATCACTAAAATACCAATCGAAATAAATACATCGCTACGCATATCGCGTAACACCTTAACAAAACTAGCATCATCCGTTCACTACTCAGCATCAAAATACACATGGGCGATATTGTTTCGCAACGCAGCAACATAAAATAAAGAAAACAAATTAATGTAATTAGTTCACATTTTATCGTTGGCTCACTAAGCCAACATCCAAATTAACAATTACCAACATTATGCTGCGCCGCCACAAAATTAAATAAAAAAATCCCCAACCGTATAACTCGATCGTCTATAAAAGGTTAACGCTTAGCATAATTAACCACACTGTACGATGGTATAGTAGATAAATTTTCTCACCCTTCTAATATAGGTTCCGTGACTACAAAATATAATAAATAGTCACACCGCTCAGCAGAGGCTGTGGTTGTTGTCAGGGAGGAGATAACTCTCTCGCTAGCGTTCATTTAGGACATCCAAACCTAACTCTCAACAGAGAAAAATAATGAATATAAAATCAATAACGTTAGCATTATTTACAATATTTCTTTCCAACCAAGTCTTGTCGGCATGTGTAGATAGCGTAGTTTTAGTTCATGGTAATGGTGGCAAAACGAGTGATTGGAATAACACCTACAACAAACTCATTAGTAAAGGGTATTCAAGCAGCCAAATCCATCGTCCTAAATGGGGATCCTGGAATCCCACATCGAATAACCACAGCGGCTCAGAAGAAACGCCAGTAAGAAACGCAATCAACAGCGCGGTATCCAGTTCATGTACAGGTAAAATTGATGTGATCGGCCACTCTATGGGTGTAACCCTTGCGGCACAGCAAATCATCAAAGCCGGTAAAGTTTCTAAAGTAGATGCCTTTGTCGGTATCGCCGGAGCTTATAGAGGCCTAATGAGCTGTGGTGTGTACCCATGGAATGTATGGACAACCACATGCGGCAGCCAAGGCTTATCCGTATCCAGCCCATTTCTAGATTGGTTATACGGTAAGAAAATCGCCAGCCGTACTTATTCTATTAAAAGCTGGGCTGATCAAATCGTATGTTCAACAGGCTCATGCCTCATCTACGGCAAGCACTCTAGCCAAATTTCAGGCGAGAAAAGCAGCTACACCTACGGCTATGGTCACTTTGGACTACAAAAATATACCAGCAGCAAGCAATACGATTTAATTAAATAACCTTTTTCATTGTCCTGACCTAGGAATAGCGTTGGCAACCCCATCGCTATTCTTTTTTTTAATCACCTTTCCATTACCCTTCCATCCCTTACCCTTATTCGTTCCTATCCTCCCTCTCATATTTAGCGCACATGCTTAACGCAAGCCCCCAGCTTTAACCCTCCGCGCTTTCACTATCTATAATTATTAAATCGTACTACGCGATCGGTGCATTCTCTACACCAAACACGCCAACATGTAGCATGCGACCGACTTTGGTTATGCTAGCACGCTGTCACACACTCTATCTTTTATACCCAAAATTCCACCTAAAACAAGCTCCACAAAAACGTGAACCGTGTCACCCGCATTAATTACCATGTTAATCATATTCGAAATATGAGACTAAGGGACAATGACACAGAAATATAGATGACAACAACATTTCAATTTGCGATAGGTTCACACTCAGAAATAACAAAAATAAATTTAATATAGTAAATCGTGATACTTATCCCCCCTAAATATTATAAAAACCTTCAGGACTTATGTCTTATTGGAAAACTTCAACAAGCGTTTAATATCTTGTACGTGGCAGAGATAAAAGCAATAAATCGCCACGCATTCAGAACCCTACGTACTTGCCGCGTATTTATGGCAGTAGGACAACCCAAGAAGTATCCAACAATAATAAATAATTAAGAGAAACAAAAATGAAAATACAATCCCTGATATTTGCGGTAATCACACTCGTGTTATCGCAACACACCCTAGCTGCTTGTGTAGACAGTGTCGTTCTAGTACACGGAAACTCCGGCTCCCCCAGCAATTGGAACAACACCTACAATAAGTTAAAAAATAGCGGCTATACCGACAGTCAAATATACCGCCCCAACTGGGGATCAAAAAGCTGTGCACTCTGTAACGACCATAAGGGTTCAGAAGAAACGCCTGTTCGCAATGCTATCAATAATGCTATCTCCAATTCTTGTACAGGAAAGATTGACGTGATCGGCCACTCCATGGGCGTAACGCTTGGAGCACAACAGATCATCAAAACAGGAAATGTATCAAAAGTTGATTCATTTGTTGGTATTGCTGGTGCATATAGAGGTTTAATTACCTGTGGTGTATGGCCAAACAATGTCAATAATGACTCATGCGGACGTGATGGACTTTCTGTTTCTAGCCCTTTCTTAGATTGGTTATATGGTAAAAAGATCGCTAGCCGCACATACTCTATTAAGAGCTGGTCAGACCAAGTTGTTTGCGCGACAGGATCCTGCCTTGTTAACGGTAAGCATTCAAGTCAAATCCAAGGCGAGAAAAAGAGCTATTCATACGGATATAGCCATATGGGCTTACAAAAATATACGTCTAGCAAACAATATGATTTGATCAAATAACACGACAGAAAAAAACCATGGCAAAAGGGGCTGAATTCGTTCTCAGCCCCTTTTGCTTTTATCCAAGTAATTCTGCTTTCACCCGCTTTTCATAAATAATCCGCATACCCTTCCACCTTCGTATTTCATTATTTTGCTTGGCCCAAGGTAAAACTTATTCATTATGTTAACTCGTTAACATAATAGCCCATGCCGAGACGCCCCTAAAACATCAGTACTTAAGATGAATTTTAGGTTAAATTACGTCTCACATTTCTTCTTGGCGGGCCCATTTACCAAGTTAAAGCGAGACCTGATTCACACCACGAAACCCGCAGTTTCAAACGTTTGTTTATATGAGACTTTCGTCGGATGAAAACCTCCTCAGAGTCCACCCTATATTTGCATTGGGAATATACTCGGCCTGCTTATTCCAATATACAACTTAATATTTCTAATCGTTATCTATTGGCATGCTTTTTAGTCCCGTACGGGACAGTACCTTTGTCTAATTGGTTTTTTTCAACAGCCGTTTAACATCTAGGTGTGGCCAAAATTCGAACAACGATTAGCCACTCGGCCCAACCCCCACTTAGCCTCGCACGGACACTAGGCTTAGGTTAAGGCCTCTATAGGAAATATCCAAAATAAACCTCTAACAATAAAGAGATATAATAATGAAGATAAAATCCTTAATTTTCACCCTAGCGACATTCGTTCTTTCTCAACAAGCTTATTCAGGCTGTGTTGATAATGTTGTACTCGTTCACGGCAATGGCGGCGATGCGGGTCAATGGGACGAAACTTACGATAAACTTATCAGTAAAGGCTATTCGAGCAGCGAAATCTATATACCTGAATGGGGTTCATCCAACCCGCTTGTTAACAACCACTCAGGTTCTGAAGAAACCCCCGTTAAAAACGCAATCAACAGCGCGATCTCCAACTCATGTACAGGCAAAATCGATGTTATTGCTCACTCAATGGGTGTAACCCTTGGGGCACAGCAAATTATTAAAGCCGGTAAAGTCTCTAAAGTTGATTCTTTTGTGGGAATCGCTGGCGCCTACCGTGGACTGATCACCTGTGGTGTTTATCCATTCAACGTACTCACAACGACCTGTGGCAGCCAAGGCTTGTCAGTCTCTAGCCCATTCCTAGATTGGTTGTACGGTAAGAAAATTGCGGATCGCGTATATTCCATTAAAAGCTGGGTAGATCAAATTGTTTGTGCGACAGGTAGCTGCCTTATTTACGGCAAGCACTCAAGCCAGATTCAAGGCGAAAATGCCAGCTACACATATGGCTATGGTCACCTTGGCTTGCAAACATACACAACGCAAAAACAGTATGATTTAATCAAGTAAGTTATTCTAAATAGTCACCGCATTACATGCAGACGGTTGCCGGAAACGGCAGCCGTTTTTATTTTTGCGCAGCGATATTTATCCTGCCAAGCCTACAAACGTTAAACTCAAACCAACCATACTCAAATTCCAAACCCGGATCATTTTGTTAACTAGTTAACAATCCTTAAAATAAACGCCGATAATTTTTATTTCCACACAAAAAATAGGTGCGATTTTATTTGGTAATAACACCCAACAATCTGTCACTTTTCACCACAAATAACGCGCACAAATTCACAAAATAATGCAATAAAAATAAAAAACAGGCCTCAATAAAATACCAAACAAAAAATTTAGAAAATAAACCTATTGAAACAATACCTTAGTCTAGTTGGTTTTTTTCAACAGTTGTTTAATATCTACATCTGCAGCAACTACTACACAATAATTCGCTGCTCGGCTTAATACGCTTCAAAACATTTCACGGAGGTTCCGGTTTTGTATTAGGCCTCACTAAGGAATAACACTTAAATACAACTCGATAAAAAGAGATATAATAATGAAAATAAAATCCCTAGTTTTTACCCTACTAACGTTTGTCGTATCGCAACAGGCATACTCTGCTTGTGTTGATAATGTAGTCCTTATTCACGGTAATGGCGGAAATAAAAGCCACTGGAACAATACCTATAACAAGCTAATCAGCAAGGGTTATTCCAGCAGCCAGATCTACCGCCCTGAATGGGGTTCTTCAAACCCTTTGTTAAACAACCATTCTGGTTCAGAAGAAACGCCTGTGCGTAACGCAATCAACAGCGCGATCTCCAGTTCATGTACGGGTAAAATCGACGTGATCGGTCACTCTATGGGCGTAACACTCGGTGCACAGCAAATCATTAAAGCCGGTAAAGTGTCTAAAGTAGATTCTTTTGTCGGAATCGCTGGCGCTTACCGTGGTTTGTTAACTTGTGGTATTTACCCAGCATTCGTTGCTAACCCATCGTGCGGAAGAGACGGCCTATCAATCTCTAGCCCATTCCTAGATTGGTTGTACGGCAAGAAAATCGCAAACCGCGTTTACTCAATCAAAAGCTGGGTTGACCAAGTGGTTTGTGCAACAGGCAGCTGTTTGGTATATGGCAAGCACTCTAGCCAAATCAAAGGCGAAAGAGCAAGCTACAGCTACGGCTATGGCCACCTTGGACTACAAAAATACACGTCTTCTAAACAGTATGATTTGATTAAGTAACAGCACGCTAATCATTTTATAAAAAGTCGGTTACCTGTGAAGGTAACCGACTTTTTTGCTTCTATCGCCTAGCCTCCCTGTTTATATAATTACCTGCACTATTGCCTAGCAAATCATTTTGTACACCTTCAAGCGTTGTCCTAGCCCACCCTACAACACATCTATATAACACGTTAATTATTATTAGCGCACGTTTAAAATACTACGTTTGATATTTTTTAGACGATTCTTTCATTAAAAAATAGACCTACCTGAGAGAGAATTCACACGCGTTTTTGTGAATTTAGCACCTTTGTACATATGGGACTTTTGTCTGATATACAGGGGGCCAACCCCTCCCGTATATTTCCAACTGGAATATATGCAGTAATTTATATACATTTTTGCCCATCGATATAGCAAACTGAAATATAGATTTGTATTTTACGAACCAAAACCCCCAGGACCTTTGTCTAGTTGGATTATTTCAACAAGTGTTTAATATTCTTACCCGTGGCAACCACAAACAAAACAATAATGTGCCACGTCGTCCAATGGTTTTCACAGGCTAATATCGGACATTATGCCTCGTGTATTGGATTTCATTAGGAGCTCCCCAGCAACGACCCTCTCATAAAAAATAGAGTCAATAATAATGAAAATAAAATCAATAATTTTCACACTACTTACATTTGTATTTTCGCAACAAGCATACTCCGCTTGTGTTGATAACGTCGTACTTATATACGGTAACGCTGGTAACATCGGCATGTGGGATAACACCTACAACAAATTAAAAAGCAAAGGTTATTCTAGCAGCCAAATCTTCCGTCCTAAGTGGGGTTCTCTTAATCCACTATTGAACAACCACAGCGGCTCAGAAGAAACCCCTGTTCGCAACGCGATCAACAGCGCAATTTCTAGCTCTTGTACGGGCAAAATTGACGTTATCGCTCACTCAATGGGTGTAACCCTTGGGGCGCAACAAATCATTAAAGCCGGTAAAGTATCTAAAGTAGATTCTTTCGTGGCCATCGCTGGCGCATACCGTGGCCTCGTTACGTGCGGTGTCTATCCTTTCGCAGTGGCATCACCAACCTGTGGCAGAAACGGCCTGTCTATCTCTAGCCCATTCTTAGATTGGTTGTACGGTAAGAAATTCGCTAGCCGTGTTTACTCGATCAAAAGCTGGGTAGACCAAGTGGTTTGTGCAACCGGTAGCTGTCTTGTATATGGCAAGCACTCTAGCCAAATCAAAGGTGAGAAAGCGAGCTACACCTACGGTTACGGTCACCTTGGCTTACAGAAGTACACTTCTTCAAAGCAATATGACCTAATTAAATAACGTTAAAAAGGGGTAGCGTCTTGCTACCCCTTTTTTTATATTTGAAAAAAGCTTGTATCATTAAACGTCTATCGTTTTCTCTATTCCAAGATCCCGCTAAACCCCACCTTCATCGCATTTTCCATATTTCAAATACCCGATTAATCCCTTAGCAATACGCCTTTTATTGATCCCTTCATGCAAATGCTCTATTGCGCCGCCGTGCAGTTTCCCTTTGCTTCGCATCTATGAAACGCGGCGTAAAACCTTGTTAAGCGCCGCCAAAAATATCGTGTTTAACTATTTGAACTAACCATATGAACAACTTATGTCGTTTAAATATAAACTCAATCACAAGTCGATTAAGTGCGAACATCCAAAGTTCATAGCCAAAGTCTTAACGCGGTCAAAACCACACATCAAAACGCTATACTTTAGTAGGGCCCCCTTCGTTTTTTCAATGAAATACCCGCCATCACTGTAATACCGTCACGAAACAAGCACGGAATTCTACATATTCGATGAACACTTTCGTCTAATGCACTTAATTAACCAAACGGTTAATAATATTTCGCGTGGTAAACATCTATTACTTATCACACGGGCCAGCCTATTCACTTTCTTTGTATTAGACCGACGTATTCGCTGGCAGCAACTCATATATCTATAAAAAGAGACAATAATGAAAATAAAAACACTCATTTTTACAATGTTCGCGCTATTTGCCTCGCAACAGGCATTTTCAGCATGTGTCGACAATGTCGTCCTTGTCCATGGTAACGGCGGTAATGCCAGCCATTGGGATAACACCTACAACAAGTTAAAAAGTAAAGGATATTCAAGCAGCCAAATCTACCGTCCGAAATGGGGGAGTAGTTTAATCATCAACAACGACCACGACGGGTCTGAAGAAACACCCGTACGCAATGCGATTAACAATGCAATTTCAAGCTCCTGTACAGGTAAAATTGACGTTATCGGCCACTCAATGGGTGTAACACTGGCGGCTCAACAAATTATTAAAGCCGGTAAAGTATCCAAGGTTGACGCATTTGTTGGCATCGCGGGCGGGTACCGTGGTTTGCTTAGCTGTGGTATTTGGCCTCTCGCAGTACCCGGAAAGTCCTGTGGTCGTCACGGCGTCTCTGTGGGCAGCCCCTTCTTAGATTGGCTATACGGTAAGAAGATCGCTAACCGTGTTTACTCCATCAAAAGCTGGGTCGATCAAGGGGTTTGTGGCACAGGCACATGCCTTGTATACGGCAAGCACACCAGCCAAATTAAAGGGGAAAAAGCGAGCTACACCTACGCATATGGCCATTTAGGGTTGCAGCGTTACACAACATCTAAGCAATACGCGTTGATTAAATAAGTCGTTTTCCGGGCAGGTCGGTTGCTTTGCGAGCCCCTGCCCGTTCTAAATAAGATAATTAGTCAGATATACTGTCCTTAGTGCTTTCTGAATTCCCTCAGAACATACACACTCAATAGCGGGCTAGTATATTAAAATGATGACGTACGATCAGGCAAAGGACTTTGCCACACAATGGATAGATGCATTTAACTCACACGAGAAATAACACAAACACACCACCATTTCCTGTCAAATAATCTTATCAAGTCCACACCTCAACAGGGACTTCATGCATTAAGGTTTTTAATACATCACTGCGCGTAACAATACCCACCACTTCTCGTTTATCGTTAACTAAGGGTATCGCGCCGATATGGCGAATGCACATTGCTTCAGCGATTTCACGAATACCTGTTGTTAACTCACCGGCCAGTACTTTTTCGATCATGATTTCTGATACGTGAATTTTTTCAGCATGCATATTCGCATCGGCTTTTGCATTAAGTACCGCCCAGGTTTTCAGCATATCGCGGTCAGATACAATACCGCATAGGGCGTTGTTCTCGTCCACAACGGGCATATGCCGGATCCGATATTGCCTTAAGCGTGTCCAAGCACTTCCCATCGTATCGTTTTTGAAAACAACGTGAACCGGGCTCGACATAATTTGCTCTGCTACGCTTACGGGTTTGCGCTGGTGAGTCCCCTCTTCGACATCATGGTAGGCTTGTGTTTTTTCTAAAACGCGGCCAACGGTCGCTCTACCGGCATCATGCGGCAAAGTACTTTCACGCACTTGATCATTAGAGGAAATATTAGGGGTTGCTGCGCTAGCCTTTACCTTTTCCACAGATCTCGGCGGAAAAAGTGAATACCATGGCGTATGAATGCGAGCACCATTGTCATAAACGTTTAGCATGTTCGGCTCCCAGCTTATATTTACCCTACCCAGTAAAACATCCCACTATGTTAGCGCTCAAACTTCACGGATAATACTACACTCGTCAACGTATCTTTAATTCCGTCCAGTTCTCGAAGACTATCGAGCACCAAATCCAATTCACCCGTTGATTCCGCATCTAATACAATAATTAAATCGTATATCCCGCTAACGGCATAGGCTTTAATGATCTGAGGGATTTTTTTTAACTGTCGGATAGTACTTGAGGACTGCCCAGATTCTAAATTCACCATGACATGAGCCGATACATGGCCCTTAGTGAACTCATCGCTCAGCGCTACGGTGTACCCCTTAATAATGCCGTTCTTTTCGAGGCGTTCGATACGATCTTTTACGGTAGAGCGAGACAAAGAAAGGGCGCGGGCCAGCTCCGCAATAGGCGTTCTGGAATTCTGCCGTAAAAGGCTCAAGAGTTGTTTGTCAGTGACGTCAGTTATCACTTTGACGGAATCTCCGCTAATTTGCTCAGTATTAACCCCAATTATAGCAGTTCTGATTATTCACTATGACAACCGTCGCAGATAACATAGCGACAAAGGCACGTATTCAGTCAGTGTTGTCACGTAACACCCTTTCATATTGGAGGCACATATGAAAAAAGTGATGGTATTAGGCGCAGGAAAAATTGGCACAACTATCTCTGATTTTTTGGTTCACAGTGGTGATTACCACGTTACGATAGCGGACCAAAGTACCGACAGTTTAGATAGAATAGACGATGCCCCCTTTATTGAAAAATGCAGTCTTGACGTCACCGACAAACAGGCCTTAGTGAAATCAATGCATGGTCATTTCGCTGTGCTTAGCGCAATGCCGTTTAACGTTACACGTAATGTCGCGCTCGCGGCAGCAGAAGCACATATCCACTACCTCGATCTTACCGAAGATGTTGAAACCACCAACATCGTAAAAAACCTCGCGCAGAAAAGTGACAGATCGTTTATCCCGCAATGTGGATTAGCCCCAGGGTTTATTACCATTATTGCTTACGAACTAGCGAAACATTTCGACACACTTGAAGACGTGCATATGCGGGTGGGCGCACTCCCTAAATACCCTTCCAATGCATTGAAATACAACTTAACCTGGTCGACAGATGGCTTGATCAATGAGTACTGCAACCCCTGTGAAGCGATAGTCGCGGGGCAATTAAAACAGGTCCCGGCACTTGAAGAACACGAAACATTTTCACTAGATGGCATCTCGTATGAAGCGTTTAACACCTCTGGTGGATTAGGCACCCTTTGCGACACGCTGAACGGAAAAGTACAAAACTTAAATTACCGTACCGTACGCTACCCCGGCCATCGCGACATCATGAAAATGCTGTTACATGATCTTCGCCTAAAAGATCGCCAGGATTTATTAAAGCAGATTATGGAGGAAGCGCTTCCGATCACACTACAAGATGTTGTGCTCGTATTTGTTAACGTGAGCGGTAAAAAGGATGGAATTTTTATTCAAGAAACCTACGTTAATAAAATTTATAGCCAAGAAATATTCGGAAAACTAAGAAGCGGGATTCAAATAACCACCGCTGCAGGTATTTGCACCGTACTAGACCTGCTCGCAACAGGTGTACTACCGCAGCGCGGATTGGTTAAACAAGAAGATATACAATTCGATGATTTCATCAACAATCGTTTTGGCCGTTACTATGCCAAGCATCCAAAGTCCGGGATCATCGCTGACGAAAACGATACGTCAGAAAAATCCAACACTCTAAATTCGAATGATAAAGCCGCGTAGAAAAGTACCAGGAGAGTGACATGAACATCCATGACATCTTTCAACAACTCGGCCAAGACGACACGATATTATCCGAGGGGGAAAATGTTGTATTTTCCCCCATCAACGGAAATATTATTGCAAACATTCACTATCACGAAGTGAATGATGTAAATGCCGTTATCGATAAATCCCAGACCGCCTTTCAACACTGGCGACAAATACCGCCTCCCCGCAGGGGCGAACTTGTCCGGGTGTTCGGTAATAAACTCCGTGAACATAAAGCCACCTTGGGAAAACTCGTCACCATCGAATGTGGAAAGATTTACCAAGAGGGGCTCGGTGAAGTACAAGAAATGATTGATATCTGTGATTTCGCCACAGGGCTATCTCGGCAGTTATATGGCTTAACCATTGCGTCAGAGCGCCCTGGCCATAAGATGCTAGAGCTTTGGCACCCTATGGGGCCTGTTGGTGTTATTTCCGCATTTAATTTTCCCGTTGCGGTATGGGCATGGAATGCTGCACTTGCCTGGGTATGTGGCAACAGTGTCGTTTGGAAACCTTCTGAAAAAACACCGCTCACCGCCCTCGCCTGCCATCAACTCTTTATGGATGCCTGTACTGAACTCGACGATATCCCCGACAACCTAAGCCAAGTAATAGTCGGTGGTCCAGATCTAGGTGAAGCGTTGGTGCGAGATAAGCGCGTCCCTATCATTAGCGCTACCGGGAGTTGTGGCATGGGGCGTAAAGTCGGGCCAGCCGTTGCCCAACGCTTCGGCCGTTCAATTTTAGAACTCGGCGGAAACAACGCGGTAATCGTTGCGCCAACCGCCGACTTAGAAATGGCGGCTAGGGGGATTCTATTTGGTGCTGTCGGCACCGCCGGACAACGCTGCACATCGACCCGGCGATTATTTGTCCACGAGCAAGTTTACGATATGCTTGTCTTATCGCTTCAAAAGTCTTATCAACATATCGTCGTTGGCAACCCTCTGCACGAAACCACATTGGTTGGCCCTTTAATTGATGCCAGCGCTTTCGACCAAATGCAAATTGCTATTCGTAAAGCGCAGGACTTAGGTGGGATAGTCCATGGTGGCGAGCGCTTGGATTTCCCCAATATGCCAGACGCTTACTACGTAAAACCCTGCATCATCGAAATGCCGAATAACAAACAAAGCATTCAGGATGAAACCTTCGCACCCATTCTCTACGTGTACCGCTATACCAATTTAGTCCAGGCGATACTTTTACAAAATGATGTTCCTCAGGGTTTATCGTCTTCCATATTTACTAACGATGTCCGAGAAGCGGAGCTTTTTTCATCTTCAGTAGGAAGTGATTGTGGTATCGCCAATATCAATATCGGCACAAGCGGTGCAGAAATTGGCGGCGCTTTTGGTGGAGAAAAAGAAACGGGGGGCGGTCGAGAATCGGGTTCTGATGCATGGAAATCTTACATGCGCCGTATGACATCAACGATTAACTATTCATCAGAACTCCCCCTGGCTCAGGGAATAAAATTTGATTAATTCTCCTCAAAAAGGCTAAGCGCAATGAACACCACAAGTGGCCAAAATTTAATTGGGAAGATCCCTTCGATATTAAAGGACAACTCTGTACCGAAGAGCGGATAGTGCGTGACACAACTGGAAATGCAAAGTGAGATATATTAGGGTCGGAAAAATACCCCACCATGCGACATATGATGAACCTGGAAACCGTCAACACCTATGAAGGTACACACCATATCCACGCCCTAATTTTGGGGCGCGGCATCACAGGGCTCAGTGCTTTTTAAGCCCTTTTTTTAGCACCTTTTTAATCTCTTTTTCAATCACCTATACGAAGCACCGCTCAGATATACGTCAATACCCGGCGGCCAGCAGCATTCTTCAGATTTGAATTTATTTTATTTGGGTGCGTTATTTTATCCCAGTCAGAGATTACCCCGCCTTTATTCAACAAATCGAAGTTATCAATACCCTTATTCGTGATGTTCAGAAAATCCGAAAGCGCTTTCACGCCGCCCGGTTGAGAAACGTCTATAGATAATAAATCTTGTGGTCGCGCCTTAAAATACTCATGCACACGATCACTATGAAGAGAAAACTTTTTAGATAGCACCTCATCAACAAGACATTGATCAAAAGGCACTGAGGGATCAAACACCCCGAACACTTCACGAAAACAGCGGGTAAACACCGGGTGAAATGCATTCTGATCTCGCGTCCCCCTCTCTTCAATTTTGCCTAACAGTGTTTTGATAGAGGGCAGCCACGACCTCTCTTCACGGGACAAATATATAAATTTTGAGCCAGGGAAACACTGATCTAATGTTTCAAACTCATGAAAAACAGGCGTATCGCCGACAACGTCTGCGCGATCAAACGCAGCATCGGTGTATGCAGTATGCGCTACCTTATATCCGAGCTTTAAAAACGCAGCACAGACGCTTGTGGTCCCTGTTCGGGGCAGGCCAATAACAAATATTTTTCTCATATATATTAAGCTAAAGAGATACGAAAAAAGCAGTTTTGAATGAGGCTCAATACTTGAGACAAATCAAAACAGCGTAGTATGGGCGCCATTAGTCACATAATCCATATACGATTATCATTTTATTGATTGTACTATTGAACAGATATAAACAATCAGCTAACTGTACTTCATCACCAATAGCGCCCACCTATGACTGCAACGACCATTCCTGCGGGACTCTCTGAGGCTGAAGCAAATAAGCGCCTTTCACAGTATGGCGCCAATATTTTACCCGAACCTCCTATGCCGGGCGTTTTACGTATTTTTTTTCACCAATTCCTTAGCCCCTTTATTTATATATTAGTGATTGCTGCAGTCGCCTCCTTCGCCCTATCGCATATTGCGAGTGGGGTGTTTATTGTCGCTGTACTGATACTCAATGCCACCATTGGGACACTGCAAGAATATTCCGCACAACGCTCTGCTAGCGCCTTACGTAACATGGTGCGAGGCGTAACGCATGTTATGCGCGACGGCATCGGGCAAAAAATAGATGTGGAAAAACTTGTGCCTGACGATCTCATTTTACTGTCGTCTGGCGATAAAGTGCCCGCCGACATTCGGCTGGTAAGGAGCCAGAATTTAGCTGTCGATGAATCCATGCTCACGGGGGAATCTTTAGCGGTCAGTAAAAGCGCTGAAATAAAACATCTCGAAACCCCGACCATCAGTGAACGCACCAACGAATGTTTTGCCGGTACCATCATTACCCACGGCCGAGCACACGGCATCGTCACGGCAACAGGTATACGAACAGAGATAGGCTCTATCGCAGAACATGTCGGTGCTGAGCGCATATCTGAACCCCCGCTAATGATTCGTATACGGCGCTTTACTTATCAGGTCGCTTTAGCCATTCTCATGGCCATTACCTTGCTCGCCGCGATCATGCTAATTAAAGGCGGCTATACCGTTCAGGGTATTCTTTTAATGGCCATCGGGCTGGTAGTCTCAACCATTCCAGAAGGCTTGCCCGCAGCATTAACGGTATCGTTGGCCATTGGTATGCGCCGAATGGCGAGGCGCAATGTCATCATCCGCAAACTCGTCGCCGTAGAGGCCTTGGGCTCCTGCACATTTATTTGCTCGGATAAAACCGGCACCCTCACAGTAAATGAGTTAACCATACGGGAAGCCCTGCTCCCAAATGGCAACCACTTTGAAATACACGGGGAAGGCGTCAGTTCCGGCGGAAAAATTATTGGCGACAACATAGAACAGCTTCGCGAACTGTGTGTTACTGGCGTATTGGCAAACGAAAGCCACTTGGATTATTCCGGTGGTGAATGGGTGTCGGATGGCGATATCGTCGACGTAGCATTTTTGGTATTTGCCAAAAAGCTGGGGCTATCGCTCAGTCAAACCGCCCGCGACCTAAACCAAGTTGAGTTGATTCCCTACGAGTCTGAACGCGCATTTAGCGGAAGCCTAAACAAAAGCGGCGATAAACACATTGTTTATGTAAAAGGTAGCCCTGAAAAAATTCTTAGCATGTCTTCCCACATGCTCTGCCATGGAAAAGCCTTACCCATTGACACCCCTCGTATTGAACGACAATTTGAGCAATTGGCTGAAAGAGGTTTCCGTGTCATTGCTTTGGCTCATCGAGAAGCTAGCGACGGCAGCGCGTTAGACAACCTCAACAATATGATATTTCTTGGCATGGTCGCCATGATCGATCCGGTGAGGCCGGAAGCGAAAGAGGCCATTCGACGCTGCATAACAGGGGGTATTCAAGTCGCGATGGTCACCGGGGACCACCCCGCGACGGCAAAAGCAATTGCGATTGAATTGGGTATGTGTGATAGCGCAAGTACCCCCGTGACAGGAATCGGTATTCGTGATGCCATTGCGAAAGGTCAAGACGCCGCAGAAGCGCTCATCTTACCCGCCAGAGTATTTGCGCGTATTGAACCACAACAAAAAGAATATATTGTTGAGACTTTTATGAAGCACGGCCATTTTGTTGCCGTAACCGGAGACGGCGTAAACGATGCGCCAGCAATGCGAGGCTCGAATGTCGGCATCGCCATGGGTAAACGCGGGACTGACGTCGCACGCGAGACCGCAGACCTTATCATTGCCGACGATAACTTTTCCTCCATTGTAAACGGCGTCGAAGAAGGTCGAGTCGTGTACAACAATATACGTAAGGTGATTGCCCTGCTGATCGCTACGGGCTTCTCAGCGATACTATTGTTTTTTGGCTGTGTCGCCGCCGGATTGCCCATGCCAATGACCGCCATTCAACTCTTATGGCTAAACCTCGTTGCCAATGGACTACAAGACGTTGCACTTGCCTTCGAGCCAAAAGAAGGTGGAGAACTCGATACAAAACCACGTTCGCCCAGTGAGCCTATTTTTAACAAGCGTATTATCGAGTACGTGTTGTTAACGGGCTGTGTGATGGGAGGCCTAGCATTTTCGGTGTATTTTATACTGACCAAACAGGGCCTCTCGTTAGATGCTGCGCGTAATCTCACACTTATGCTGATGGTCTTGTTTGGCAATATTCACGCTTTGAATAGCCGCTCAGAAACCCGTTCTATTTTTTCAATTCCATTAATGAGCAACATATTTCTAATACTTGCCATTCCCCTTGCACAGATTATACATATATCCGCAATGTACATTCCTGGGGTCAATACTGTGCTTGGGTTACAGCCAATCAGCCTTAACCAATGGGGAGTATTGTTACTCATCGCACTTTGCTTATTAATTATTGTGGAGGCGTACAAATACTGGCACCGCTACAGAAATAAAACGCATACCCTGTGATATACAGTTACCCTGCACGGGCGGCTGGTATAGGAAAATCATCATAATATGGGCTGGATGAAAGCACGCGCGCCTTATCGATCAGCTAAAGGCTCAAGTATTTTCGGATACTCTGAGACGAGGCGATGCAAGATTACCTAAATATTTGAACACTATCTTATCTACGCGCTTATCCCTGCTATACCAATAGCCTCATAAAAACATGCTTGACTTCAACCGCCCTCCATACCAACATATGCATATCCGTATATTCATATTTTAGTAACTCATTAGATTGTTCTAATTAATAGGCGCTCCCACAGAGGGTAAAGACTTCATGATCGAGCCGAGCCAGTTCTTTAAATGCATTTCCGATGAAACCCGCCTACACGCAACATTGCTTATTCTCCTGGAGGGTGAACTGTGCGTATGCGAACTGGTGGAAGCCCTTGACGACAGCCAGCCAAAAATTTCCCGCCACCTTGCGCAATTACGTAATTGCGGCGTGCTTGATGATGTAAGGCGAAGCCAATGGGTCTTCTATTCGATCTCAAAGGGCCTGCCAGAGTGGGCACGCCAGATCATACAAGCAGCCGCCGAAGGAAGCGCAAGCTCGCTCAAGCGCCTTCAAAAAAATTTAAAATCCATGAAAAACCGACCTAATTGTTGTTAATGAGCTGAATATGAAAATTCTTTACATTTGTACTCACAACCGATGTCGCAGCATTTTAAGTGAAGCGATTACAAATCATATGAGCGATGGACGAATGCTCGCCTACAGCGCGGGCAGCCAACCGGTTGGAGAAGTCCACCCTCTTTCGCTGAAATACCTTGCAGAAAAAAATATTTCGACTTCTGGGCTAAGGAGCCAATCCTGGGATGATTTCGAAGCCGAACAACCGGATATCGTGGTGACGGTGTGCGACAGTGCCGCCGCTGAAGTTTGCCCCGTATGGTTTGGCGATACTGTTAAAGTCCACTGGGGCTTACCCGACCCCTCCAAACTTCAAGGCACCGAAGCTGAAATTCGTGATGCGTTTTACGCGGTGATGGAAACCATTGAACAGCGCGTGGAAAAACTACTAGAAACGGATCTTGCGCCGCTTTCTAAAGCCGAACGTCAATCTATATTAAATCACATAGCTGAGGAGCAATAACAATGGGTTTATTTGAACGTTATCTTTCTCTGTGGGTAGGTCTGTGTATAGCTGCTGGAGTTTTACTTGGGAACCTCTCTCCAGACTTATTCCACTGGTTTGCATCTTTGGAAGTTGCGCACGTCAATATTCCCGTTGCGATTTTCATCTGGGTAATGATTTACCCGATGATGATTCAGGTAGATTTTTCTTCAATCAAAGATATTGGAAAAAAACCCAAGGGTTTGATTTTAACGCTTGTGATTAACTGGTTGATCAAGCCTTTTACGATGGCGGCTCTGGGCTGGCTATTTTTTCGTGTGCTCTTTGTCGATTTAGTTGATCCGCAAACGGCTACTGAGTATATAGCGGGAATGATCTTATTGGGAGTTGCGCCTTGTACGGCAATGGTATTTGTCTGGAGCCATTTAACCAAAGGCGACGCTAACTACACGCTTGTGCAAGTCTCGGTGAACGACTTGATTATGATTTTTGCCTTTGCCCCCATTGCTGCTTTTTTATTGGGCGTCAGCGATGTCACCGTACCGTGGGATACCCTTCTCCTCTCTGTTGTACTTTATGTCGTAATTCCCCTGGTGGCGGGTGTTATTACACGTAAAATATTAGACTCCAAACAAGATCATTCCCGTTTGAATCATTTTATTCAAACATTAAAACCTATATCTATTGCGGGTCTTTTGGCAACGGTAGTTTTGTTGTTTGGCTTCCAGGCCGAAACCATTCTGGCCAAACCACTTGCGATTGTGTTGATCGCGATTCCTTTACTGATTCAAACCTACGGCATTTTCGCCATCG
This sequence comes from Agarilytica sp., assembly GCA_045430345.1. GTDB lineage: Bacteria > Pseudomonadota > Gammaproteobacteria > Pseudomonadales > Cellvibrionaceae > Agarilytica. The sequence goes on from JAILXT010000001.1 coordinate 1,076,234, forward strand.
CGTACGCAGCAGCGAAAGGCCTAAAATTACCGCACAACATCGCAGCGCCGGCATGTATGATCGGTACATCCAATTTTTTTGAATTGGCGGTGGCCGTTGCCATTTCGCTCTTTGGCTTACAGTCTGGCGCGGCTCTGGCAACAGTGGTTGGCGTATTGGTAGAAGTGCCCGTGATGTTAAGTCTTGTCGCATTCACAAACAAAACACAACATTGGTTTAGTCAGGATTAAAACTGTATGAACGATTTGGACCTACCGAATATAGATCAGGAATGTTTACACGCGATTGATCACGATAAATTATTCGACCCTGAACGAAGCCAGCATAAACCGAAAATTTTGTTACTCTATGGGTCATTAAGGACACGCTCGTTTAGCCGGCTTGCCATCGAAGAAGCGGCTCGCATCTTAGAATACTTTGGCGCCGAGGTGCGCACATTCAACCCTTCGGGCTTACCTCTTCCTGATGACGCGGATGAAGAACATCCCAAAGTGCAGGAGTTAAGGGAAATGGCCGTATGGAGCGAAGGAATGGTGTGGTGCAGCCCTGAACGTCATGGCGCCATGACTGGCATCATGAAAGCCCAGATCGATTGGATCCCTCTCGCGCTACAAGGTATACGGCCTACCCAGGGAAAAACGCTTGCCGTGATGCAAGTATGTGGCGGCTCTCAGTCTTTTAATGTCGTCAACCAAATGCGGATTTTGGGCCGCTGGATGCGTATGGTCACCATACCAAATCAATCATCCATACCCAAAGCCTGGCTGGAATTCGAGGAGGAGGATCGAATGAAGCCTTCTTCGTACTATGACCGTATTGTTGACGTGATGGAAGAGTTGGTAAAATTTACCTTGTTAGTACGTGATCGCAGCGATTATCTTGTCGACCGGTATTCTGAGCGCAAGGAAACTACGCAAGAATTTAGGAAACGTATCGATCAGCGCGCTAAATAACGTGGGGAGCTATACAGCGGCAAGAGTAGTCTTGTCGCCAGTAAAATAACAAGGGGACATCATGGATATTGGAAATTTCGCGGAACTACTGGCAAACGTCGATAGTAACCTTACCCTCTTCGCGGTGATCGCGTACTTAGTTCTGTGGTTTTTTCGAAAACCTCTCGAAAAACTAATATCAGGTATTGTGCCGGGCGAACATATCATTCTCGCCAGCGGTATCATCAAAAACATCTTCGTCTTTGGCCTGCTCGGGATTGTGCTGGTCGCGCTATTACAAGCCCAGCAACAATCTAATGAACATCAGCTTGAAGAAAAAAAGCTTGAAGTGCCTTTGGAAATGAAAAAGCTGGATATTCAGGCTGAAGAGCTCTATGGCCTTACTAATAAAACCATCAACAAGCTACTGCTCGAATTTAATCAAAACCCAATTAATGTGGATACCGATATAGAAGCCGCATCGACTTCTGTCCGCGATCTCGTGCAACGTATACAAAAAATGAAAGGAAACCTTATTGCCGCCCTTAACGCCAACGAAAGTATACGAGCCCTCGCAATTGAAGCCCTAAACTCACTGAACTCTGGCGATCTTAAACGCTTTAGAACCATCCACAAAAAAATGTCAAAGGATGGGCTATTCGATCCCTGTCTAAGCACTGAAAGCACAGCCTCCCCGAGCCTCACATCCCCCCCGTTGAGCGAGGCCACACCAAAAACAAAACGCTCACAGCATCACACTGAACACCAACGTGAGGATACGCCAGAAATTAATTACGAAGAATTAAAACGTTTGAGGTTTTTACTGGCGAGTTACGGCGATTGGAAAATACCAACGGGAAGTTCGACCCTGAAGGTATACCCCTCTATGAATATCGAGTCCGATATGATGGTACTTACTGAAACGGAATGCGCGAGTGAAGTATCTATCTCAGATCGCTTAGATGACAATGGCTATCAGTATCGCTCCCACGAGCAACAAGGTAACTGTTTTTCTCGATTGCTTAACGAAATAAATTTAAATGGTCCCAATGTATTGGGGCTCAACGTCGATAAACTCACCACGCAATACAAACGCTTGGGCACAATTAGTGAGTCTGATTTTAATGCCGTCGTCTACAACCATATCAAGCTGTTTGAACTCCCCCACACATACAGCGAAGAAACAGCACTAAACAAGATTAAAACCGCCGTGGAAAGCCCCTACTCCCCTGAACAGTTAAAACTGTTAGGGCACTTATATTTCGTCAGTGGATTAAGCCAGGCAGAAATACAGGACATCCCCTTTCCCAAAGGCAGTATCACCACCGAAATCGAGGAAAAAATTCAAGCCGTACAAGTGATTTTGCTTGAGTCACCGGAAACACAAGAAACGTCGATAGCGAAAGCCCCAATAGCGAACGAGCGCAGAGGCTACCAGTCCAACGAAGTAGATCAGTTTATCCCAAAAGAGGAAACAGCCTCGCCTCCTCTTCCGCCAAGTAATTTTGGATTAAACGCGCAATAGGGAATCAATAAGTCTATTCCATATTAGAATACGTATGTGGTTGGTATAACATTTTCGTTTATTACACATTTAACAACTGCGTATCCCATTCGTCGAAAAGCACGATAACCCTTATAGAATAGAATGGAAAAATTGACCAAATTTTCTAGTAAAACCAACAATTTGGGGGAGGAAAAACACTAGAGCGGTTTACACGAGATTCTGAATTGGGCATACCTTAGGCAACTCCCCGTGGAACGCGTTTGAAGTACCCACTTTAAACCCTTACCACAATTATCCGAGTAAATAATCTTCTGGAACTTATAATCTCCTGCCGTTAAAATACCCGTCCTCAACAAAAGGGATTATGATTTTGGACTGCTGGAACATACTAGGTATTTCACCCTCTACCGATAAAAAGGTCATTAAAAAAGCTTATTCTGCTCTACTTAAACAACATAGACCAGATACAGACCCAGAAGGATACCAACAACTCCGTGAAGCCTTTGACCTAGCGATCAAAACATGCCGCAATGCAGCACTCACAAAAGAAGTCCCCAGCGACAATATAGCACCCTCTTCGGTATCAAATAGTCAAGAAACAACAAAACACAAAAACGCCGAGAGCTATTTCGACGCATCTGCAAACACAAACTTACAACAGGCAGACCAACAACAAGACGAGGAAACGTCCTCAGAACTAGATAACTCCCGGCCCATATTGGAGACGAATTCCGAGCAAGCCCCCTATGGCGAAGCTTTAGCCGCTGCAAGTAGCATTTTCAATTCAGAAAATGAGGACGCCGGCCTCGCCATTTTCACAGAGATAGTCCACGAAAACAGGCTCCTAAATTTAAAAACGAAAGCCTATTTCGAACATATGTTACTTCACTTCCTTGTACAACAGGGAGACGAAAGCATGCCTTACCAATTAATTAGGGCTGCTGCAGATGAGTTTCACTGGTTTGAAGAACAACATGTAGATCCCGAAAAACGTCAAAATGTTCTCTATTTAGAGAACAGACTGAATTGCTTCAAAGCTTACATGAATACTTTAGTGGCGACATCACAATCAGGCGCAGCAGGAGACAAAGCCGCGGCCAAGTTAATTCTAGGAAGTTTTCGACCCAAATACTTTCATCTAATTCGTTTTATCGGAAATCAAAACCGAACAATGAGAAAGTATACCAACTATTTCTCATCAGCAGTTCATCAAGGAATGTGCTCCGAACTAGATACAGCGACCTTTCATTGGTGGGACACTCGTTTATCTCAAAGTATGTATTCAGCGTGGCATATCATTGTTGCAACTATTCTATTTATATTTCTTAGTTCCTTTCTTGGTTCCAGCGCACCCTCTATTCATACAGAGTTTATTCCCTACGCCATATCTCTTACGATAATTTCGCTCTCCTTAGTCATTTGGGGTGCCGATGCACTTCGCATCAAGTATATAAATCACATCCTTTACACATGGAATCGAATAAAACACCTTCGTACAACCGAAACCATCCTTTCTGGCGTTTTTATTTTATCAATTCTAATTTGGAGAGAAAACGGCTCGATTGAATATATTGATTGGCTGATAGCATTAGCGCTTACCGTAAGCGCCATTCTTTTCGGGATTTTTGGAACAATGATGATACTTGGATCTGCTTCGGTGTATTGGATTTGTTACTTGGTCATAGATGTATTGGGGGAAAATCCAGAAGCGGCTTCTTTTTCCCTAATCATAGGGTTCATATCGTATAAAATACTTTTGCTAATATTAAGTAAAACCCCTAACAAAGCACATAAAAAAATTGCAGACAATAGCTTGTTATTTTACATATGCGCAGGCGCAATATCATTTACGATCTCAATAACATATCTAAAAATTACTATATAAGAAGGTTATTATATCTATGGCAATCATCGGAATTGACCTAGGAACGAGCAACAGCCTTATTTCGCATTGGCAAGATGGTAAAGCACATCTTATCGAAAACAACCTCGGGGCAGTATTAACTCCATCGATTGTCGGTCTGGATGACAACAACCGAGTCATCGTGGGGGAAGTTGCAAAACACCGTTTAATAACACATCCCCAGAAAACGATATCTGAATTTAAACGATACATGGGCACAAATAAAATTTTCTCCTTAGGAAACAAGGAATTTCGCGCGGAGGAACTTTCGGCTCTAGTGATTAAAAGCTTGGTAGCAGATGCCGAATCAAAATTGGGAGATAAAATAGAAAGCGCGATAATTAGTGTACCGGCATATTTCAGCGATGCACAACGAAAAGCCACACGAGACGCAGGAAGACTGGCCGGAATAGAAGTAGAGCGGCTAATCAACGAGCCGACAGCGGCCGCGATAGCTTATGGCCTTCATGAATCAGAACAGGATACCACATTTTTAGTTTTCGACATCGGCGGAGGTACTTTTGATGTTTCTATACTGGAACTATTTGAAGGTGTCATGCAAGTCAACTCTACAGCTGGGGATAACCGTTTAGGTGGAGAAGACTTTTTAGAAGTAATAGTAGAACATGTCATTTTACACAATGGTCTAAAGCGCTCAAAACTATCAAACAAAGATCGCGCCATCATAAGGGCTAATTGCGAAGCTGCTAAGAAAGCGCTGACAAACGACCAGTCAGTAACGATAAAATTTAGACTCGGAAATAAAAGCATTAACCAAGAGCTTGATCGGCAGACCTTTGAAAAAATATGTTCAGACCTATTTAGACGGCTGCGCATGCCTTTAGAGCGCGCACTAAAAGACGCCTCTTTATATGGTGAAGATCTCGACGCAGTTATACTTGTAGGCGGCGCATCACGGATGCCCGTTATACGCTCAATGGTTTCGAAAATGTTAGGTAAAATTCCACACTCCCATATCAACCCCGATGAAATTGTTGCTCAGGGAGCAGCTTCTCAAGCGGCCCTAGTCGCTGGAGACAAATCTCTATCTGAAGTTATTTTAACAGATGTCGCCCCTTACACTTTAGGCGTTGGGGTAGTTAACGAAAGTGGTTTTTACGAAAGTGGTGAAATTTTTCATCCAATTATAGATAGGAATAGCCCCGTCCCAATTAGTCGAATGGATAATCTAGTTACCGCAAAGGACTTTCAAACGACGATCGATTTGTCGATCTATCAAGGTGAAGCACGTCTTGTAAGAGATAACATAAAGCTTGGTGAGTTATCGCTAAATGTCCCTCGAGCACGTCGAGGTGAAGAATCTGTAGAAATAAGATTAACCTACGATATTAGTGGCCTCCTTGAAGTTGATGCCCAAGTAAAATCTACAGGGGTTAAAGAAAAAGTTACGATTGAAGGGAACCCTGGGACGCTAACTGAAACAGAATTAAAACAACGTCTGGCGGAATTAGAAAAACTAAAAATTCATCCCCGAGAAGAAGAGGCTAACGCCCTTTTAATTGCTAGAGGTGAACGCTTGTACGAGCTTTCGATCGGTGAAACCCGAGACTACATCAGTGGTTTACTTACTCAATTCGAACAGATTCTTCATAAGCAAATAAAACAAGAAATAGAGCCCGCAGCAACCGAATTGAATAAAATTTTTGAACAGATCGAACAAAATTCTCCGCTACACTAAAACGCGATGTTCAGTCAGCGCCGAATAGATAGCAGCCCACAATATTGATATAGAAGTAATCACCATGGCAGTGGCTAAAACTTTTTCATTAGAAAAACCAACTGACTATACTGCACGAAAATCACACGAATCGTTGATATTTCGAACTGCCATTAAGAACCCGCCAATTACGGGCGTCTAACCGAAGATCTATAAACCTTCCAAAAATTTCAGCACAATCCCCTTCTGAGCATTGGCCTGCGCCTGCATCGCAATGGCCGCCTCCTGTTTCACTTGCCCAGACGCTAGGTCTGAAATTTCTTTCGCTAAGTCGGCATCTTTGACCCGAGAACGAGAGGCTTCAGCCGCGATTTCACTTGCACTCAAACTGGCGATCGTGGAATCCAAGCGGTTAAGGCCCGCGCCGATTTCTGAAACCGAGGAATTGATCCCTTCTTGCACCTGATCGAGCGCACCCAGTGCGTCATTCGCGCCCGCAGCGGTTGATAAGTCGATGTCAGCCAGCCCTGCATCTTCAAATAGCTGTTCGATATTGCCCACACTCACATCCAAGGTATCGCCACTCTCGGCGCCCACTTGAAGGGGGATATCGTCGTCATTGGTATACAGGGCCTGGTTATTGAATTGTGTCGTCTCGACGGTACGCGTCAATTCGTCTTTGATCTCTTGGGCTTCAGCATTGAGATAGCCTCGATCCTTGTCACTCAGCGTCCCGTTGGCCGCCTGGATCGATAATTCGCGAATACGCTGTATGCCATCAGTAAGTGACGCTAAACCGGAATCCGCGGTCTGCAAGAAGGAGATACCGTCATTCGCGTTACGTGTTGCCTGACCAAAGCCCGTAATCTGAGACGTCAGCCGATTGGATATCGCCAATCCAGCCGCATCATCCCGGCCGTTATTGATCCGACTGCCCGATGCAATACGTTCTGAAGCCGTTGTGACGCTTGATGAGGCGCGATTGATGCTCGCAAAACCGCCACCGACATTATTCGAAATGTTCATGATCTCGTCCTTTTCATTCGTATAGACGGAATGCACGCCTATTGAACGCTAGCTTAGCCCTATATGGCGTAAAAATGAACAATTGAAATGTTATAATGCAACGCAAAACGGGGGACTTAAGTAATTACCCAAAGCCCCGCAGTGCCTCGCCCGGGAACCTGATTCATATCAATACTGCGCTTGCACTTATCACCTAACATGCGACGCTAATCAAACCATTTTTGGAGAGCGATCAATTGGGCGCCTTAGCATCAGAGTTGTGGAACGCAGAACTTATCACTAAATATGATTTATCTGGCCCACGCTATACCTCCTACCCCACTGCCGTACAATTTAACGAAAGCATCAACGTGAATGACTGGACGGATGCTGTAACGCGCAGTAATACATCTGGCGCTCCGCTCTCGCTCTATTTCCATATCCCGTTTTGCGACACCATTTGCTATTACTGTGCCTGCAATAAGATCGTAACGGCGAATCACAAAAAATCACTGCTATACGTAGATCACCTATTGCAAGAATTTAAAATGCAGTCCGCATTTATCGATAAATCACGAATCGCAAAACAACTGCACTGGGGCGGCGGTACACCGACCTACCTAAACGATGAACAGATCTCCGACATCATGACCACCATCAAACAGGAGCTGACCTTCGCTGATGAAGAAAACGGCGAGTACTCTATTGAAATCCACCCCGCGACGGTTGATGCAACACGCATCAAAAACCTGAGAAAGGTAGGCTTTAATCGCTTAAGTTTAGGTATTCAAGATTTTGACCCTGCCGTGCAAAACGCGGTAAATCGCTTTAATAGCGCAGAAGAAGTAAAACGTATATTTCAGGCAGCGCGTGAAGCGGAATACAAATCCATTAGCGTGGATCTTATCTACGGGCTCCCCTTGCAAACGCAAAAAAGCTTCGCTGCCACATTAGAGCAAGTAATATCTTTGGACCCCGATCGGATATCGCTTTTTAACTATGCGCATATGCCGCACCTTTTTAAAACCCAAAAGCAAATTGATACAACCCAACTACCCGAGCCTCAGGAAAAACTTGAAATACTGCACCAAAGTATTGAGACGCTTGCGCGCGCGGGCTACGTCTATATCGGCATGGATCATTTTGCGAAATCCCACGATGAATTGGCTATCGCGCAAAAGCAAGGCCAACTACACAGAAACTTCCAAGGCTACTCCACACATAACGATTGCGATCTCTTCTCTTTCGGAGTGTCTTCAATTAGTCATATCGATGGCACGATGTTTCAAAACACCAAAGATTTAGAAAGCTATCATAAAGCCATCGAAGGCAAGCAATTCCCCATAGATCGAGGCTTTAATACTTCTGATGATGATCAAATCCGTAAAACCGTCATCAGCGAGATCATCTGTAATTTCTCACTCTCTTTCGAAAAAATATCCCAAGCATTCGATATTAATTTTACTGAATATTTTGTTAATGAATTGGAAGAGATAAAAGAATTGGCCAAAGACGGCTTACTGACGATTACCCACAACGGGCTTTACGTAAAACAGTCTGGTCGGATACTTGTTCGCCGTATATGCATGGCGTTCGATAAATACATACAAAAAGACCCAGCACTACTGAAAAAACGTTATTCACGTATTATTTAATATACTTACGGGTCCAATTGATAAGGCAACCCCTAGTAGTTCATATCCTTAGGAATATCGAGATTACGAGGATAGACCGGCCTTTCATTTCGGCCTCGACGATACTCCCGCAACTGAAATACGTAAGCGAGAACTTGGGCTACCGCTAAATACAAACCTTGGGGAATGGATTCCTCCACTTCCGTTGTATGATAGATTGCCCGCGCTAAAGGCGGCGCTTCAATAAATTCAATGTTATACGCTTTGGCCACTTCCCGAATTCTAATGGCGACGTGGTCAACCCCTTTTGCTAATAAAATGGGCGTTTCCATCGTTTCCGGATCATATTTTAGGGCGATCGAAAAGTGCGTCGGGTTTGTAATAATCACATCAGCGTCCGGCACAGACTCCATCATTCGCTGCTGCGACATTTGCTGTTGCATCTGCCGAATTTTACCTTTGACCTCAGGTTTTCCCTCGGTATCCTTCATCTCATCTTTCAAATCCTGATGAGACATTTTAAGTTTCTTCACATGCTCATGAATTTGGAATGGGATATCAATCAGCGCAATCAATATTGTGGATGCAGATAATAACACCGCCGCCCAAAGGCTAAGCTGCAATGAATGCGCAACCCCCGCTTCTAATGTTTCCTCAGATAAACCTAAAAGCGCACCACGCATAGACTGTAACAAAAAGTAGGCCACCGTCAGTATGACCGCGATCTTGCCGATTGCCTTTACCAACTCCACCAGGGATTTAACGGAAAACATCCGTTTTAGCCCAGAAATTGGGTTCATTCGGCTTAACTTGGGCGCTAAGGATTTTGTGCTAAATAACCATCCCCCTAACGCGACGGGCCCCGCTATCGCCGCAAGAAGCAATACAGCGAATATAGGCAATAAGGAAAAAAGCGCCTCATACAATGAGTTCCCCAAGTGATTAAACATCGCATTGGGATCAAACATTTCCTCTCGTTCGAGCGTGAAGTTAAATCGAATAATATCCGAAAGTTTCGTGACGACGCCGCCACCGAAAAACATAAGGCCTAGCGAGCCGGCCAAAATGACCGCCGTGGTGGTCAACTCCCGCGATCGGGGAACCTGCCCGTCCTCACGAGCCTTATCGAGTTTTCTGGCGGTGGGTTCCTCTGTCTTTTCCTGGGAGCTGTCTTCAGACATTATTTCACTCCCAAGAATGTTTCGGTGGTTAAAAACCCGAAAGACATGATTTTGTTAAAGGTGGGAATAAAGTTAATCAGCCCAATCCAAAGCAACACCAGCCCCATTACAAGCGTAAAGGGGAAACCCACAGCGAAAATATTTAATTGCGGTGCCGCTCGGCTCATCACGCCAAAAGCGATATTGACAAAGAGTAAGGAGGTCAGGATCGGTAAGGCAAACACTAGCGCGGACGCGAACATCCAGTTTGCTAAACTAAATATTTGTTCGAACATGCTACGCGAAACAATCCATGGACCCGGGGGCATTGTTTGAAAGCTGTCTACCAATATCTTTATTAATACCAGGTGACCATCCACGGATACAAACATCATGGTCACGAGCATAAGAAAAAACTGAGACAAAACCGTGGTTTGCACACCGTTGGTTGGATCGTTCATCGAAGCGAATCCCAAGCCCATTTTCATGGCCATAAACTGGCCGCTTAACACGAAAGCTTGAAACACGACCTGAAAGATAAACCCTGTCATCACCCCGATCAGTATTTCCTGAGCAACATAGATAAGAGTTTGTAAGGATACGGCCGGCGTCGCAGGCAATGGGGGTAACAAAGGGACAACCAATAGCGTAACCAAAAAAGCCAACACTGTTTTTACGCGCGCAGGGACTGTACGTGCACCAAGGATTGGCATCACCATAAACATGCCAGCAATACGAAAATAAGGTAAAAAATACTGCTGAATGAACGCGCCGATTTGCGTGTCCGTGAACATCATGAGGTTATCGATCGCCATGTCTGTTACGCGAGCATGACAGGGATTTGCATAATAATCCGTTCAAACAAATCCATGACATTTCTAAGTAACCAAGGGCCGGCGATCATAATCGTCGCTAAGGTCACCATTAAGCGAGGTAAAAAACTCAGAGTTTGTTCGTTAATTTGGGTCGCCGCTTGGAAAGTACTCACGATTAAGCCCACCGCTAGACTCGGCCCCACAATGACAGCCACCATCAACATGGTTAATGTAAATGCTTCACCGAATAGAGAAAGCGCCATTTCGGGTGTCATATGTATACCCTCTCATTCACCACACTATGCGGTAATCTAAGTTCCAAAGCTCGATGCTAAGGTACCAATAATTAGCCCCCAGCCATCGACCAAAACAAATAACATGACTTTAAATGGCAACGAAATAATGAGCGGGGATAACATCATCATACCCATGGCCATCAATACACTCGCGACCACGATATCAATCACCAGAAAAGGAATGAACACCATAAACCCTATTTGAAAAGCAGTTTTCAACTCAGACGTCACAAATGCGGGCATTAAAACGCTAAACGGTATATCGTCTGACGAGGCGACCGGATCTAAGTTACCAATCCTAAAAAACAAATCGACATCTGATTCCCGAGTATTCATTACCATAAATTTATGAAAGGGTTTTTTCGTTAGCTCTAAGGCCTGCTGCGCGTTAATTTGTTCGTTAATATATGGCTGTAAGGCATCCTGATTCACCTTTTCTAATACTGGCGACATAATAAAAAAGGTTAAAAATAATGCGAGACCAAGCAGTATCTGATTTGAAGGAGATTGCTGTAAACCAAGCGCCTGACGCATGATAGAAAAGACAATAATCACCCGGGTAAAAGATGTCATCATCATCAGGATTGCCGGTAAAAACGACAAGGCCGTCATCAACATCAGAATCTGAAGCGTGATGGTATAGTCCTGAGATCCGTCAGCGTTTGTTTTAACCGTCATTACGGGAATCGCTTCGACGGGGTCAAAACCCTGGCTTTTGAGTGTTTCAGAAAAGGCTTCGGATATTGGCGCCGGTGCCGCACTTTGCGCTTGCGCGAACATCGGCATACACATAAGTAGCCAGGCGCTCAATAAAATACTTATTGCACTTCGTATCATGACGGGGGATTTTGTGAACCCAAGACTCATGCCTTGCCGCCTTGATTATTGCCTTCTTTACCTACGTCGTTATGATCATCTACGGTGGTTGTGTTTTTACTCGGTTCTTCACCGCCTTCACGAATGATTTTTTTAAAGTAACGAGCGAAATCCCATTTTTCAGGTGTCGCAACAGCACCCACATCTGTAAATACCCCCGCTTCACGGTGAATTTGATTACCCGATTCCATGCGCGCGTTTTGATCTGGGTCAGCAGGAAAAACGTGAAGTGACGCGATGCTACTTGGCGTCACACCCAAAAGTAATTTTTGTCCGTCCACTTCGACAAGGACCATTTTCTCCCGCGTACCCAAAGCCATTGAAGAAATTAGCTTCATTTTTTGGTTGTGGAGAAGATGCGTATTACCTAAACGCTTAGCCACCCAGGCCAAGGCAAAAATTGACGCAGTGACAATACCTAAGGCAAGAACGACCTGGATTGCCATAGTCGATGTATCTATAGGAGAGTTAGACGCTGTTTCGGCCGATACAGCGATAGACGGAACCGCAAACAGAAGACTGATCAAGTGGCGGTAATTCGTCATAAAGGAAGCCTTTTTGTTAATACGCAGATACAACAGTTTTATGAATTAACGCAGCTTTTTAATACGCTCTGAAGGACTGATGACATCGGTCATGCGGATACCAAATTTTTCATTTACCACGACAACTTCCCCGTGCGCGATCAAAGTCCCGTTTACCAATACATCCAAAGGCTCACCAGCTAAACGATCCAACTCAATGACGGATCCCTGGTTAAGCTGTAACAAATTTCGAATAGTGATCGACGTACGGCCGACTTCCATTGAGATGGATACCGGAATATCTAAAATAACATCCAGGTCGGGGTTACCCGCTATATTGGGGGCTGCGCCCGCCGCATCAAACTCTTCAAAATCAATAGAGTCCACATCATCAACGGCACCCTGCTCCTCTTCATGTTCCTGCTCTTCCATTGCGGCGGCCCAATCATCGGCCATTGAGTCCTGGTCGGGGCTGTCTTCTATATCGTCATCACTCATGACTTTGCTCCTCTTCTGATGTGGACTGAATATTTGGTCGATCCACATGCTTTAGAATTTTTAATGCTAAATTATCGTTGGACTGTCCTATTGTCGCTTTAAATACCGGAATACCGTTTGCTGTAACGATTTGAAAATCGGGCATATTAATCGGGATAATATCGCCATCTCTAAGATCAACAATATCCCGCAGTGGAATCTCTCTTTTTGCCACATCCACCTCCAAATCAATGCGCGCTTCCATCACATCTTCTTTTAGTGCATTAACCCATCGGTCATCACTCTCGTCAGTATCCGATTGCAAGCCGGCATCAAGTACATCGCGGATCGGTTCAACCATGGAATACGGCATGGTGATGTGCAACTCACCGCCACCACCGTCAAGTTCCACATGAAAGGTACTCACCACCACCACTTCACTGGGGCTGACGATATTCGCCATCGATGGATTGACTTCAGAGTTTATGTATTCAAAATCGATTTCTTTAACCGCTTTCCACGCTTCTTTTAAATCGATGAATACTTGTTCTAATACCATCTGAACAACACGTAATTCCGTCGGTGTAAATTCACGACCTTCGATTTTTGCATGGCGGCCATCTCCGCCAAAAAAATTATCCACCAACTTGAAAACAAGTTTCGCATCCAGAATAGCGAGGGCCGTTCCACGTAAAGGTCTAAACTTGACCATATTCAAACTGGTGGGAACATATAGGGTATGAACATATTCGCCAAATTTTTGAATCTGTATGCCGCCCACAGAAACATCAGCAGTACGACGTAATAAATTAAACATGCTGATACGGGTATAACGGGCAAAGCGTTCGTTGATCATTTCAAGCGTTGGCATCCGCCCACGAACAATACGGTCCTGACTGGTTAAATCGTAAGATTTAATCCCCGTATCATCAATTTCACCGTCGGTATCGATGTCTCCGTCATCAACACCGTGGAGTAAGGCATCAATCTCGTCTTGGCTTAATAAATCTTGCACGCTTTCACTCTTTGTGAGAAAGGGCCCTATGCAGGCGCTTTACTTTATTGAACAATTAAGCTGGTAAATAACACTTCTTCAACACCCGGCTTACCAATTTCAATTTCTAACAATCGCTGCAGCTCCTGTATGCACTCAACTCTCAAGAGTTCTTTTCCTTCTGCCGTTTGAACCTCTTCGTAGGTACGGCCACCGATCAATAAAACGAGCGCGTTTCGGACCATCGGCATGTGTGTTTCAATGGCGGCGATTACGTCGTTGTCACGGGTGAGTAATGTAATCTCCGCTTGTAATAGTCGCTGCCTACCTCGTCCTTCAAACGACACCAAAATAGCGGGTTTCAAGGGGTAATAAATCGCTTGTTTTACCGGCTCAGGGATCGGCTCGCCATCTTCACCGACCTCGCCTCCTTCACCCTCTTCCGCTGCCATCGGCGGTGGTGGCGGTGCTAACATTTTCAATGCGGCGATGGTGCCACCGACCGATACACCAATTAACAACAGCCCCACGAGGACCAATAAAATTAATTTCTTTTTCTTAGCAAAGAAGGATTCTTTTGCCTCGCCTTCTTCACCTTCGTCTTTTTTATCTTCTTCGTCTTCGTCAGCCATGCCAATTTTTCGTCGCTTAGGCAATCTTCATCGCTATTTATGAGTATCGAGCAAGAGATATGCCAGTGTTTTAACGGTGAAATGGATAAAGACAAGGCCTCACGCTATGCGGCCTTGTCTCATACTTATAATGTAGACGCCCTTTAGAATTTTGGGGCATGAAAAAACGAGAAAAACGAGTACGCGGGTATATTTACGTACCCGAAAAAGCGAGGTGCTTACTGCCTGTCCAATTTAGGAATATCCTATTCTAACCTCAGTAGCGCGCAGTAAAGGCAAATCTCGCTCCCGAATGAGTATTAGGCATAATGATCGACACCGTATGTGGCTGTCATCTGGCTGGCCGGCGAAAGCGTATCGTCCTCATCATCACCCGTTTCCGTGGCAAGTAGGCCATCGTCTTCGCCTTCCGAATCAGATTCAGCTTCTTCTGAGGATTGATCCGATACGTCCACATTGACTAAATCGAGGCCCTGATCTTCAAGCAGCTCTTTTAAGCGCACAAGGCTTTGATCCAAGGCTTCTTTAACTTGGGCGTTGGCGGCTACAAAGCTTACTGACGCTTGATCTTGATTCACGGTAACTTTGACCTGGAGCTGTCCCAGCTCAGGAGGATCTAACTGAAGCTCTGCAAATTTGAGTGACTGTGAAGCCATTAAGGCTGAACGTTCCGCAATCATATTTCCCCAACCTGATTCACCAAACGCGATGGATACGGGCATCTGAACCCTGACATCTGCCCCAACAGGAATACCACTCATGATTGACGGTGAGATAGATGCGTGTAGTGGTTGCGCCCCCGATACGGGCTTCGCGCCCACGTCCAGCTGATCGCCCAGTCGCGTTAACATTTCAGGGTTAAGCGCAGATTCCAAATTACCACCTTTCAACAAGGTGGACGTAAACGGCATGTTAGAGGTCGTTAACATGTTATCGCCCGAAGCCTTCAACAGTGGCGTGGCCACCTGCTCGGATCCGTCCTTTAACGGCTGACCCAGTTTCGCGTTCGCGTGAAGACTGTCTTTTAATGCTAAATCAGTTAAGGCGCCGGCATTATTTCCTGCAGAAGAAAGTAAGGGCATTTTGTCGGCTGGTGTTGAAGCAGCATTTGATATCACCGTCGACGCCGTCATCCCAGCCAGGCCCAAAGACTTACCGTCCAAACCGAGCGCACCTTCGCCAGAGGTCAATGCTGCAGCTTGAGCCAAAGTGCCTACTTGTTCTCGTAACGCTTTAAACGCTTGAAGGGGTGCTAAGGTTTCCAATGAGCTGTGCGATGCGGTATCGAGGACACCGCCATTGACCAATGTGGTATCTAAGGCCAATGTATTTGGACGTAAGGGCACTTCTGACACGCTCGTCAGGGCAGTATGGTTCAGCGCTTCTGTATCCGTAACATCCCCAGCATCAAACTCAACACCGAGTAATGAAACACCGTCCAAAACACTTTCATCCCCCACTAACCCCATGTTTTCATTTGAATGAGTACCTTGGCCTGAAGTGGACGCGCTCGTGCCAGCATCAGTACTTGGCTCCCCCGCCACCGATTTCGTTCCAGCATTACCGCCCTCTTTTTTTACAGCTTGCTTAGCGCCATCTTGAGCTTGTTCTCCGCCGTTAGCAGAGCGTTCCGACGATTTTGTCTTAGCCTCTTCGATCTTATTATCTTTAGCCCGAGCATCACGATCGTTATCCGCCCTATCTGCACGGGATCGCGGTTGCTTATCCATCGCTTCTTTAAACGATGGTTTATTCTCGTCAACCGGAGATGTCTTTGATGATGAGGCCTTAGCAACACCGTCATTTTCCAAACCACTCGGGTTTAAGGCAGGCATAAGTGGATTCATTCTTCCCCCTGTATAAAACAAAGTATCGCCATCGCGTACAGCGGCAACGAATTATCACGCTATACACTATGCAGGAGGTGTGCCATTAGGAAGGTATTGATTTTAAAGGGGTTTTACAGAAGTGCCTTGAGCGCATCGTTAACAGCGGCAAGTTTTTTCTCGATGGCGGCCAGTTGTTGCTCCCCTTCGAGCAATTGACCTTCATGCGCTTGTGTCTCCATTACTTGGCATAGATCACCAAGAGGGTTGGCGCCAAGGTTACGACAACTGCCTTTTAGGCCGTGAGATTGATGGCGAATTTGCTCAATATCTCCTGCTGCCAAAGCGCTGTGAATAGTCTCAATCCGTTGAGCGGAATCAGAAATGAAGGTCTCCACAAGCTCAGTGAACTTTTCACCGAGCAGGTCCTTGAGCATAGTAAGATTATCAAGGTCGACTTCGTCACTCATTACATTCACCGTTAGTAATCATGACTCAATCTTCGTTGTTCCAACGATAATTGACTTCGATATTATTGCCCGGCTCATGAATCTGGATGGATTCGGCCAGCTGCTGAATCAAAGTCAGCCCTCGCCCAAACATTTTTTGACTCGCGCCATCGGAAGCCTTACTTTTGAAGTTAAACCCGCCGCCAGAATCAATCACATGGATCTTTAACAGCCCACCTTCGTCATCAGCGAAGTGAGAGAGCTGAAAACTCACTTTCCCTTTCTCAAGCCCCCTCAGGCGCTCTGCACGCTCGTTGTAATACTTTGCAAAACCGTCAGGTGATGATTTTAACTCTGAGGACAACCCCAAAATACCGTGCTCCAAGGCATTGGTATATAACTCAGCAAGCACCGTATATAAGGGCGTACGATGCTGACGTAAACCCGGCACCTCGGAAATAATATTCATTAACAGCGGGAGCGGATCAAACTCTTTTAAGCTGGATTCGGGTAAATCAAAATTCATGTACCAGTCGGATAAACAGCCCTGCTTCTTCTCAGCCACGTGATCGACCTCTGCCACAATGTCGACATCTTGCATTTCGATTTCCACCAGAGACATATCATCGTCTTTTTCAGACGCACCGATATGACTGTGTACGCTGCTCAGGATACGATCAAAGAGCTGCGAATCTCCGGCATTTTCATACAACACTTTATGCAGGCGATCTTCACCGAACATGTCGCCATCCCGGTTACGGGCCTCAAACGCGCCGTCGGACCACATAAACAATTTATCGCCATAATCCAATTGGAAATTTTCCGTATCGCCATTAAAACTATTGCTTGGCAACACACCGAGCGGTAAGTGTTTAGAGGGAAGAAGATCATAGGTATTCGATTCTGAGCGATAAAGAAAAGCCTCTGGCAGGCCGCCGTTCCATATCTTCATACGACGTTCTTTAAAATTAATATCGATGCATATTGCACAGCAAAAAAAGCCGATCGGTAAAATATCGTTTAATTTTTGATTTATTTCACGCAAAACATCCGGCATGTTAAAGCCCTTGCGGACCATGCCATAGAAGGTAGACGCTAACGGCATAGAACCAATCGCCGCCGGTAAACCATGCCCGGTAAAGTCGCCCAGCATCACCACCATATTGCCGTTAGGGCTGATCTCAGACACCAACACATCGCCGTTAAACACCGCCATGGGCGACATATAATGCTTGATATTGCCCATATCTAAACACCCGGTATGGGCAATTTTATCGAATACTTGCTTAGCAACCGTTTGCTCTTGGATCAGGTGTCGATTGTTCTCTTCGATTTGCGCTTTTTGCTCTAGCACCGTGGAATGCATACGTCGCAAGCGGCCAAATGCTTTGATCTTGGATTTAAGCACCGCCTGGTTGTACGGCTTAGGAATAAAGTCGTCGCCGCCGCTCTCCAAACACTCAACAAGTGACTCTTGATCACTCAGAGAGGTTAAAAATATGATCGGAACAACGGTTTCGGTGGTAGTTTCCCGAATGGTACGCGCGACATCAATGCCCCCCATATTGGGCATGAGCACATCGAGTAAAACAAGATCGGGGCTTTCTTTTTCGTAAGCGTCGAGCGCTTCTAAACCATCGCTCACACCAATCGGAACGTGCCCGGCTTTAGAGACGATGGTCTCAAGAATTAAACGATCGGTCGCTGAATCTTCCGCGATGAGGATTTTAAGAGAATCGGACGCTTCGATTGTCAAAAGTTCACCTTTCCCCTTCTACTACACCGGTACTATTGAATTGCGAAGAGCTGTTCAAAGCTTGAGATAGCGAAGATCTTTTTGACCTCGGGTGAACAATTTTTGATGGTGATATCCGCTTTGTCACCGCCGGCATGATCACGCAAAACCAACAGCATGCCCAGTGCAGAACTATCTAAATGCACTGTACTGGCCAAATCTACTTCGTAGCGTTGAACATCGCCCGACTCCACATTTTCGAAACTACGCCGAAACTGCTCTAGAGAGGAAGCATCGAAACGCCCTTCAATTGAGATCGTTAACACTTCACCGTTATCTGACAGAGATGATGTGATGGACATATAAAACGCTTCCTAAAGGTTAAATTTTTTATTCATTTTAATATTACTAGGCAATAAGAATAAAGCATTACATTTTTTATTAACATTTCGCCTAAGTCCTGGGTAACTATCATAGAGCATGATCACCCAGTTGTCCTTCTGTTCAGAACGAATTACTTTACAAGCATAGTTCATTTTACTTGAATGCAGCAGACAAAATTTCCCCAGTTATCTTATTTAGCGACAATACTTTGTCCACAGCACCCAGCTGAACCGCAGCCCCAGGCATGCCCCATACCACACTGCTATCTTCATCTTGTGCAATTGTTGTACAGTCCGATTGCTTCATTCTCAATAATGCTTCTGATCCATCATTTCCCATCCCGGTTAACATTACCCCCATGGCATTATTTCCAGCGGCCTCAATTACCGAATCAAACAATACCTCTACCGATGGACGATGACGGTTAACAAAATCACTGGCACTCAATTTACACATATACCCCATCGAGGTATTAACGATCTGCAAATGCATATGCCCCGGCGCGATATACACGCACCCAGGCTCAATTTTCTGATTATCCTCGGCTTCGTATACTTTCATGGCAGACATACTGTCTACCCTTGCGGCGTATGACTTAGAGAATGACTCGGGAATATGCTGCACCACCACAACCGGGGGCGAATTTTCGGGTAACGCAGATACAACTTCTTTAATTGCCTCTGTACCACCTGTCGATGCCCCAATCGCACAAATAAATTTAGGGCGAAGGCTCTTAGACTTTACCAATGATGCATTCGATACAGACTTGCTCTTTAACTGTACCGGCGCGGAATCTTCGTGAAATGGCCGCACGCGCGCGCGCGCAGCATTCACAACCTTTTCTATGATGGTGTCCTTATACTGCTCCAAGGATCCACCACCTTCTGTTTTAGGCTTAGGGACAAAATCGATAGCCCCCAACTCTAAAGCTTCTAGAGTTGACGGAGCCCCCTCTTGCGTAAGCGTGGAAATCATGACCACTGGCATAGGCCGTAAACGCATCAAGTTCTTGAGGAAAGTAATGCCGTTCATTTTAGGCATTTCAATATCCAGCGTAATCACATCAGGGTTATGCTTTTTTATTAGATCTCGCGCTTCAAACGCATCCTTAGCCGACGCAACCACATCAAGCCGGCTGTCCGATTCTAAAATTTCTGTCAGCACCGCCCGAATTAGGGCAGAGTCATCAACAATCATGACTTTAATGAGCGCTTTTGTCTGGTTCATTCAATCACCTATTCACATACTCAACGCAACATAGAACTAAAATAGTTCGATATCGCTCTGATCCGGCTTCTTCGTCATCGTATCGTAGTACTCGCGCTCTCTTCGCTCGATCGTATCGTTCGCACGCGACTTCAGTCTTTTTAACTTTACGGCCCCCGTGTCAGGGAAATACAACACCTTTCTGGGACAATCACTACCAAGATCATGCGCATTTACACGTAGACCTTCTTTATCAATAAAATCTAAAACAAACTCAATATTCCGCCCACCGATATCGATCTGGCTAAGGTTAGATAGAACACGTCCTCCGCCAAAAAGTTTTACTTCTAAATTTGATTTTTTCCCGCCTTGCTTCAGAATCTCATTCACAAGGTATTCCATCGCCCAGTTTCCATACGCCAGTTCCGATGTGATCGCGCTGTCGCTTTTTTCACCCGCGCGTATCGGCAACATGAAATGGTTCATACCGCCCACGCCTAAACGCGTATCGCGAACACAGGCTGCGATACAGGACCCCAAAACCGTCACAATCATTTCTCCGGTTTTGCTCACATAGCATTCACCCGGTAAAATTTTCGCAGCGGGTTGGTTCATACGCGGGTCCCAATAGCGATTGATATGCTCGAAACCTTTAATCGTTGGTGTTGTTAGTTTTTTCCTAAACACACCAAGCCCTTCTATACATTTCGTTCATATATCGTGCGGCCTTTCGCTGCAAAACGGGTGGTAATATTATGTAAGCTTTCTGAGTGACCGATAAACAAACGCCCCTTTTCTGTCAATATATTCGCATAACGATCGAACAGCGTTCGCTGTGTATCCGCATTAAAATAAATAACCACGTTACGACAAAAGATAATATCGAAAGGCCCTTTCATTGGCCACTCGTGTAACAAGTTAAGCTGTTTAAATGTGATTAAATCAGCAACATTATCTTTTACGCGCACATTTTCTTTGGCTTTATCCACGCATAAAAATTTTCGATACAAATCCGGGATACCATCCGCACGCTCAACTGTGTATACACCTTCTTTTGCTTTCTGCACAACATTGGAATCAAGATCTGTCGCCAGCACCTTGACGTCCCAATTTTTTAACTGCGTAAACGTTCGCAGAACCATCGCAATAGAATAAGGCTCTTCCCCCGTAGAACACCCTGCAGACCAGATCCGTATACGTTTGGTTTGGGCATTTTTTTTCAGGAGATCAGGGATAACGTCAGATTTTAGATATTCGAAGTGGTGGCCCTCACGAAAGAATGACGTGAGGTTTGTCGTAATTGAATTGATGAACTCCGTGGTCTCATCTGTATTTTGATGGTCAACCAAATCACAGTAATCGGAAAAACGCTCCATTTTTAAGCGGCGTAGCCGTCGCGCTAAGCGACCGTACACCATATTACGTTTATGATCACTTAAGGTTATCCCAGTGAGAGAAAAAGTGATTTGCTTTATGCGCTCAAAATCGGAATCTGTCATGGGGAACTCTCGTTCCGAAAAATCCCCCCTGCTACCACCGGTTATCGTTGTCATAAAAATTCAGTTTAAAACTCTTCCCATTCATCATCGCTATCGACAGACGATCGAGATGTTTGAGAAAACCCGCCCGATGAAGAGGCTGGCATGCTGACAGGCGGCGCACTTACCGGGGCTGCACTTTCGTGGCTGGCCGCGTTAGAAAAGAATTCCACCACCTTATTCATTGACTTAGCTTGATCAGACATCGCTTGCCCTGCGGCAGACGCTTCTTCCACTAAGGCTGCATTTTGTTGCGTCATTTCATCCATTTGGTTAACCGCTGTATTCACCTGCTGAATACCACTGGATTGCTCTCGCGCTGCCGATGCGATTTCCTGCATTGTCAGCGTGACTTTATCCACCGACTCAACAATTTCAGTAAGTACCTCACCAGACCGATTCACCAAGGATGTACCATCCTCGACTTTGCCCACACTGTCGCGAATAAGATCTTTAATCTCTTTCGCGGCACCTGCCGAGCGTTGCGCTAGATTCCGAACCTCGCCAGCAACAACCGCAAATCCGCGACCTTGCTCTCCTGCACGTGCCGCCTCAACCGCAGCATTAAGTGCGAGTAGGTTTGTTTGGAAGGCAATCTCATCAATTACACTGATGATATCGGATATTTTCTTACTGGATTTATTAATCTCATCCATCGCTGATACGGCATCTTTAACAACATCTCCCCCTTCTCTCGCGAGAGACTGGGCACTGTTTGCCATGTCGTTTGCTTTTTCTGCATTGTCGGCACTTTGTTTAACCGTCGAGGTCATCTCTTCCATACTTGCAGCGGTTTCCTCCAGTGAAGAGGCTTGCTGCTCTGTACGCTGGCTTAGGTCTGCGTTGCCTTGGGCTATTTCATCTGAAGAGGTCGCGATAGAATTTGCAGAAATTCGAATATTGGTAATAACTTCGGTGAGCTTATCGGCGGTGGCATTTGCGTCGCTTTTCATTTGCCCAAACGCACCTTGATAGTCACGCGTAATACGTTCAGAGAGATCCCCCTTCGCCATAGCGCCAAGCATGCGGACGATATCGTTTAGCGCGACTTCCATCGTGCTGACCAAACTATTTAAGCCGTTGCCAAGATTAAGGAAGAACCCTTCTTTATCATCGGTTTTAATATTGACAGAAAAATCACCCGCTGCCGCAGACTCCACCATCTGATCAATTTGCTTCTCAATCGCGAGCTCTTCTGTGCGATCCGCCCATTCAACCACCGTCCCCACTCGTTCACCATCCTGAAAGACGGGGTTTGCGATGACCGTGAAAGAACGACCTCCCGCTTGCGCTTTACCATGGTATGTACCTTTGAGGTCCTTTAACAGGTTGCGTTGATGAGCAGGGTTTTTATGGAAGATATCGATATTTTTACCTTCCAAATCATTGACATCGAAATGAGGTAATTGCTTTTTAATATCCGACTCGGCGACGCGCATCATATCGACAACCGCTTTATTAAGATAAATGATATTCGCATCTGCATCCGCGATCATTACATTGGTCGTCACGTTATCTAAGGCTTCTTTTACTCGTGCATTTTCCTGCGCTAAAAATTGTTCTTTTTCTTCACGAGCTAGCCGCTCAGTTTTATCTTCCCACTCAACCACAGTCCCCATGAACTCTCCCTCCTCAGATCGAATAGGGGTCGCTGTAAGGCCAAAGGTCATCCCAGAAATTTTGAGTTCGGTTTTATAGGTGCTGGTAAGGTTCTGTAACAATTGGCGTTGATGTGCGGGATTTTGATGGAAATCATCCACGTTTGTCCCGATTAAGTCACTGGTATTAAATTTAGGCAACGCCGCTTTAAGTTCTGTTTCCCGGTTCTTTAACATATCGCTGACAGCGTGATTCATGTAGATAATATTCATATCCGCATCAGCCATCATGACGGAGGTATCACAGACATCAAGCGCTTTTCGAATCCGTTCATTTTCCTGCGATTTAGCTAACTCAGCACGCGCTTTTGCGACGCGCTCTGTTTTATCTTCCCACTCAACCAAAGTGCCCACGCGGTTACCATCCGCATCATTCCACGGCGTAGCTATTAGCCCAAACACTAAATCACCTAATGTAATGTCCGTATTATATGGCTCAACGAGGTTTTTAAGTAACCCGCGCTGATGAGAAGGATTGACATGAAAGCCATCCACATTGGAACCGATGAGTGTATTCACGTCAAAGTTCGGCAAGACTTCTTTGATTTTGTTCTGATTACTGCGAAGCATCTCATCCACAGTTTCATTCATATATACGATGTTATTATCATTGTCCGCTAACATCACATTGGCCTGACAAAGCTTCAAAGCATTCGCAAGCTGTGACTGCTTTTTATTTTCAGTAATATCCGTCGCAAACTTAACCACTTTGTAGGGTTTGCCATTATCATCCAACAAAGGATTATATGATGCATGAATCCAAACCGTTTCTTTAGATTTGGTGACGCGCCTAAATTCAGATACAAAGTGCTGACCACGCCCAAGGTTAGACCAAAAACTCTGGTATTCTTGAGACCTACGATCCTCATCTTCAATAAAAATTGCGTGGTGTTGCCCAACCACTTCGTCCAAACGATAACCCATCAAGTTTAAAAAATTATCATTCGCGTGAAGGATGTTACCAGACAAATCGAACTCGATAACCGCTTGCGCACGATTAACCGCGTCCATTTTATCAGCCAGCTCTTTACAAGCGCTATCGTCACCTAGCCCAAGTACGTTCAATAAACCTTTCATTGCATCACCCTTCTACTGATTTTCTGACTGTTCTAATTGTTTGCTAATATTCGCAAGGTTGGGGATATCATCAACCGACAACAATTTATCGATATTAAGTAAAATCACCATTTTTTGATCAACATTTACGAGGCCACGAATAAATTCTGTATTCAGTGAACTGCCTATATCTGGCGCGGCTCGCATGTCATCCTCGGATAGCGCGTATACGTCCGACACAGCATCCACCACGATTCCCATTACCCTTTCGCCTTGTTCTGTTTGAACTTTTAGAACAATCACCACCGTGATAGGCGTATATTCGATGCTTTCCATACCAAAGCACTGCCGTAAATCAATAATAGGGACGATTGTGCCGCGTAAATTAATCACGCCTTTAATATGCTTAGGGGCATTGGGGATAGGCGTTGCCGATTCCCAACCACGAATTTCCTGAACGCATAAAATGTCCACGCCGTATTCTTCACCCGCCACAATAAAGGTAAGAAATTGATCCGTTTCATCCGACTCCATCGCCATACCGCCAGCACTATCGATCGTACGTACCGGCTCTTGTGCGAGCTGTCCCGTTTTTTCTACTTGCATAGGAGTCTCCTATAGCCCGGCGTGTTGCGGAGCTGAATGTTGCAACTGGGCCACAAGGCCTTGCGCCGCGTTTTGCATTAATGTGTAGTTATCGCCCGCCAAGCGGACAATGCCAGGAATGTCGACGATAAGCGCCACAGTGCCATCACCGAGAATAGTCGCGCCCGATACGCCCTTCACACGCTTATAATTGTTTTCGAGGCTTTTAATCACCACTTGTTGCTGAGCAAGTAACTCGTCCACCACGATACCCACTTTTTCGCCTTCCGACTCCACCACAACCATGAGAGAACCATCAAGGTCTTCATCGTCCATCGGAATATCAAAGGCCTTTGCCAACTGAATAATCGGCACGTATTCTTCGCGTAAACGGAATACGCTACACCCACCGGCAACTTTATTAATAAAATCAGATTTACACTGAAGGGATTCAACGATTGAGACAATGGGGAAAATATAGGTTTGGTTCGCAACTCGTACAAGCTGGCCATCTAAGATCGCTAAGGTTAACGGCAAACGAATCGTTATTTTTGATCCAAACCCAAACTCAGATTTGATATCGATCGCACCGTTTAACGATTGAATATTACGTTTTACAACATCCATCCCAACCCCACGGCCGGATACATCACTGATTTCTTTTGCCGTCGAAAATCCTGGCTGAAAAATAAGGTCGAAGGCATGATCACGGGATAAATGTTCAGCGTCTGCCGGTGTCAGTATGCCTTTTTCAATCGCTTTTTGTTTGAGCATTTCAGGGTCTAAGCCCTTACCGTCATCAACCACTTCGATGACGACATTTCCACCTTGATGATAGGCGTTAAGTTTTACTGTGCCCCTTGCTGGCTTGCCTTTCGCTACACGGTCCGCTTCCGTCTCAATACCATGATCCACGGCATTACGTACCAAATGTACGAGGGGATCGCCAATTTTTTCAAGCACGGTTTTATCTAACTCGGTAGAATCGCCGATAATTTCCAACTCGATATCTTTGCTGAGGGTTTGGCTTAGATCTCGCACCATGCGCGGGAAACGACTGAATACAAAGCTTATTGGCAACATACGAATACGCATGACGCTTTCTTGTAGTTCACGGGTATTTTGCTCTAACTGACTGAGGCCTTCCAATAATTTGGGAAGGCGCTCCAAATCGAAATCGGATCCTAGTTCGCCCAGCATAGATTGCGTAATGACGAGTTCGCCCACCATGTTGATGAGATTGTCCACTTTATCGATCCCAACGCGAATCGATGACGATTCGGTGGCGGCTGGTTTAGCTTTTGGCTTCGCGGTTTTTGCCACTCCCGCTGTAGAAACCGGCGCAGCACCATTCGCCTCAACAACTGGCGGCGCTGTTTTTTCACCATCAGCCGGAGACGCAGTGGCTTTTTCGTTGATGGCCGTCACCGCATTCGCTTCAGCGACCTCGCTTATTGCTTCGGCAGACGGCATTACTTCATTGAAAACACCGGAAACCGGTTGAATATCTATTTTTGCTTCGTCTTCAACCCATTCAAAAATCTCTTTAATTTTTGATTCATCATTTTCACCCGCATCCAGTAGAATCGTCCAACTCAAGTAACACAATTCAGAATCCATAGACGCAAGGCTTGGCACACGGGAATGTGCCGTCACAGACTTCACGTCGCCGACTTCCGTCAGCGCGACAAACAATTTGAAAGGGTCATTCCCCGTTCTTAGCACACCCTCTTCTGGATGAAATTCGATTGACCAAAAGGTACTTTCGTCTACTTCCGTTCCCTGATCTTCAGCATTGGTATCACCTTCGCCAGCCAGCTCAATCGTAATATCTGACTCATCTACAACCCATTCAAAGATTTCCTCAATGGCCTCTTTCGAAACATCTGACTGTAAATGAATATCCCAATAACAATAGTTAAGCTCGGGGTCCAAATCGTTGAATTTGGGCATTCGATCGGAGATGGTCGTGCACTGTATTTCACCAAGCGTTCCGAGTTCACGAATAATACGAATTGGATCATTACCCGTTTTCAGTAATTCAGCGCCCGGATGAAAATTGATTCGCCAATGATTAAGTGCAGCCGACACTGTATTTTCGGGCTCAGCCGGTTGAGGTGAATCTATAGTCTCCTCAACAGCTTCGACATTACCTGCTTCCTCTTCTACTTCTACTTCAGAAGCGGGAATCCCCATAACCACCGATTCTTCTTGTTCTACGGAGGTAGTATCGGCGGATGTATTTGATGATTCTGCACCAGCAGAATCACCGTCAAGAATTTGTGTGAACTGCGCTGCCACTTCTCTAGACAGTTCTGTATCCGAATCGTCTCCATCCTGAAGAAACGCCAACATCTCTCGTAAACAGTCAACGGACTGCAAGAATAAGTTAACATCGCTCTTACTCAATCCTTTTTCACCACCACGAATTTGATCGAGTAGGGTTTCAAGGATATGGGTAAATTCCGTTATCTTTTTAAATCCAAATGTCGCGGCACCGCCCTTAATGGAGTGGGCCGCACGAAATACAGCGTTAATTACCTCAGCATCCACTTCGTCTGGATCTAACTCCATTAACGAGGATTCCATGATATCCACGTTTTCGAAGCTCTCCTCAAAGAAGACCTGATGAAACTGAGACAAGTCGATTGACATAATGAACCTAGGAAAGGCGGCGGAATTCGCCGCTAAAGTACTTTATTGATTGTTGCTAATAGCTGATCAGGGTTAAAAGGCTTCACGATCCAGCCTGTCGCACCTGCGGCTTTGCCTTCACTTTTTTTGTCGCTGCTCGATTCGGTAGTCAGCATCAGAATTGGGGTAAACTTAAAATCCGCTAGCCCTCTTAATTCTTTAATCAAGCTAATGCCATCCATATTCGGCATATTGATATCAGAGATCACCAGGTCAAACGCCCCCTGTGACTTGGCCGTATTAAGTGCATCAACGCCATCTTCAGCTTCGTGCACATCATGCCCTGCGCTTTTGAGCGTGAAGCTCACCATTTGCCGCATAGAGGCTGAATCGTCGACGGCTAAAATTTTTGCCATGAAGGAGTCTCCGTATTTCTACTCTTTATTAATCTATTTAGTGATCGAAGGCTTTAGTACTGCGTACAGCACTAATGCATTCCGAGCGCGTTTTCTAAGCCCAGAACACTCGCGGCCGTTAACAGCTTGTCTGAGGGGTGGTCCCAGTCCAATGAAATTTGATGCTCTTTAGCGGAGTTCACAAACGCCAAGAGTAGCTGAATGCCTGCGGTATCTGCCCGCGTTACACCACCAGCCTGAATAACGATTTTGTCGTTCTCTTCTTCCTCGACTAAGGCTTCGAGCTGCTCATGTAAACCATGCACATTCGCAATGGTTAAATTATCAGGAAGTTGAAAATCCACACTAATACCCATAACACCTTCTCCTCGGCATTTACTAGCTTATGCTTCTCTTCTTAGTCTAGACACAGTTTTAGAACTTGCTACAAAATGCTGGCATTTGAGTACACATGTTTTACCCATGCATAAAACGGTTTTTTTATTAGAATTTATTTATTGATCAAGCTAAAACACCATAACCAAAACGTATTAAAAAGCATCGATTATCCTTAGCTTTTTAGGGTGTATCCTTACGTGCGTAGGTTTGAGTAACCCATTCATCCACACGTTTTTGCTCTTGCTTGTCTTGATACGAGATTTCAGCCATTTTTAAGCGTTTGACATGATCTCTCAGCTTTTCGAGTTTTAGATGGATTTTGCGCCACTCATCAATGGCTGTATCGACAGCTAATTGGGCGTGCTCCACTTGCAGATTTTGTAGATCACAGGATTGTGAAAGTTGATGTAGGAAATTTCGGTTTTTTGCGAAGTCTTCTGCTCGCAATACGACGGTCGCGGTTTTAAATTGGGAGTCGTATTCAGCGTAGTATTCTTTTAGATCATTCAAACGTATTTGTTCTGCGACCAATGCGTTTCGCTTTTCATCGAGCACTGCGGCCGCCTTATCCTCTTCACGCTTGGCCATATCCACAACCACACTTAAACGCTTCGATTCACTTGGCATCAACCGTTACCCGCGTGCTGTCGTTTAAGTGCTCCTTGTTTCGGTGGGTTCAACACAACATTCAACATACCCTGGCTTTCCGCGTACGGCGAAGATTCACGCATTTTCTGTGCGACATAATTTTGCAGATGGGGGTAACGCTCGATAGCACTATCAATTTCAGGGTCCGTGCCTTTGCTATAGGCACCGATCGTGATCAAATCCTTATTTGTTCTATACGTTGCTAATTGCTGCTTAAAACGCTGAGCATTGCCCAGGTGCGTTTCATCCACGATATTTGGCATTACGCGACTTACTGAAGCTTCTATATCAATGGCGGGGTAAATACCTTGTTCAGCCAAACTTCGTGACAGCACAATATGGCCATCCAATATCGCGCGCGCTGAGTCCGCTATAGGGTCCTGCATATCATCCCCTTCAGTTAGGACGGTATAAAACGCGGTAATCGAACCGCCGTCTTTTTCCGCATTACCTGCACGCTCAACTAATTCAGGAATTCGTGAAAACACTGAAGGTGGATAACCTTTTGTGGCGGGCGGTTCACCAATCGCGAGTGAAATTTCCCGCTGGGCCTGACCAAAACGCGTTAATGAATCCATCAAAAGTAAAACGCTTTTGCCTTGGTCACGATAAAATTCTGCGATACGAGTAGATAGTTGCGCGGCTCTTAAACGCATTAATGGCGCATCATCCGCTGGCGATGCGACAACGATAGCCCGCTTTAATCCTTCTTCACCGAGAATATGATCGACAAACTCCCGGACTTCTCGCCCTCGCTCACCGATCAACCCAACAACCACTATGTCCGCTTGCGTGAATTTCGTCATCATGCCAAGCAATACACTTTTACCCACACCACTGCCGGCAAACAACCCGATTCGCTGCCCTTTCCCTACGGTAAGCAAACCGTTAATCGCTCGAATCCCAACATCCAAAGGTTCATCAATGGGGTGGCGCCGCAAGGGGTTTATCGGCACGGCCTGAAGATCGACTTTTTCCCCGCTATTTACCGCTGATAAACCATCAAGAGGCTGACCAATGCCATTTAGAATACGACCAATAAGGTGATCACCGAGGGCTATTTTCTGGTTATCGCCCACGGGGATGACACGGGCACCGGGTTGAAGCCCTTCTACTTTGTGAACGGGCATAAGGTAGGTAATGCTATTGTTAAACCCAACGACCTCCGCTTCAATTTTTTCCCCTTTGGTCGTCACGACAACGCACTGACTTCCCACGGAGACATTAAGGCCCACCGCTTCAAGTGTTAAACCCACCATGCGCGTCAGTCGTCCCTCGGCACAGGGTTGCGGTTTTAAATTCTCGTAACGGCGATATTTGTGTAAACGCCCATAGAGATCAACTTCAGGTGTCGGTTTCATGTGGCGGCTCTGAGGCGGGCGATTCAGTTGTGGGGTCAGGTGCAATCGTTTCGCCGACGTCTATTTCACTCGCGCCAGCCTCAATACGTGTATCTTCTTCGGTTTCAGTTACAGCGTTGGAAGAAGTCGTTTCAACACTATCGGTTTCTATTGGGTCAGATGCTAATGCAACCCCGTCCTCTTCATGATCCTCGCGCGGATCTACTATTGGATTCTCGTCGATGGCGTGCTCGGGGCTTTCCGCTACCGGCTCTTCTACGACCGTTTCAGCAGGACGCTCGTATTCTTCGACTGGCGCCACCTCTGATTCAGCAATATTTCCCTGTTCGCGTACATGTTTAAGGTATTCACTCAGCCGATGTTCGCACGTATAGTCCACTAAACTTTCGTGAGTTTGTACGCGGCACCCGCCGGAAGCAACGGTATCATCAATATGCACCCGCCATTCCCGGTGGGCTACAGGTAAATACTTATCGACCAACTCACTATCGATTTGATTAAGGTATACCGATACGTTTTTTGAACCCGCAGGTAACGCAGTGATCGCGCGATTAACGATACCTAAAAGTGCTTGAGGGGATGACTGCACTTCTTGCTCAATTATTTCCTGGGCGAAATGCATGGCCATATCGACCACAATATTTTCCAGCGTTTCTTCTTGCTCTTGCATAGGAACAAATAGCTGACTGGCAATTTTCCCCATCCGGTTAATTTCTTCGGTTATCAAAGCCTTAGTTTCTTTATAGGCTTTATTATGCCCTTGTTTTTGGCCTTTTTGCGTGCCTTCGGCAAGTCCCTTGGCGAGCCCTTCCTGGTAACCTTGATCAAACGCTTCTTTTTTTGCTTCTTCCGCAAGTTTTTGCAAATCGTCTGCGGTTAAGGGTTTTGGTTTAACATTGCCTTTATAGTCTTCAACAATCTCTCCGTCCCTAGAAGAGCGCCCCTTATTTTTCTTATCGTTTTTAGCGCTAAAAACAAGACGCTTTTTTTTATTCTCGACGGAAGGTAAGGACCAACCCGAAACTGCGCCCTCCTCTTCAACAGACTCGTAGGGGATTCGGTTTGCTTGCTTGGGTTTATCAGTCATTCGTCTACTGCATTTAGTTCTTATGACATAGCATCAAGGCGTTAACACAAAATGCATACGATTGAGACAAGGCGTATCGGCCCTGTTCGATATCGGCTGAATAAATTTACAACATATCTTCGCCACCACCACCGAGGTTGATCTCCCCAGCATCTGCCATGCGTCGTGCAATCGTGAGAATTTCTTTCTGAGCACCTTCCACTTCAGAGACTTTAACCGGACCTTTCGCTTCGAGATCATCCCGCAGTAATTCAGCAGCACGTTTCGACATATTGGCAAATATTTTTTCTTTGAGCACTTCGTCCGAGCCTTTGAGCGCGAGGATAAGTACATCGGAAGAGACTTCCCGAAGTAGCGCTTGAATACCGCGATCGTCCACCTCTTTGAGGTTTTCGAAAACAAACATAAGGTCTTGAATTTGCGTACCCAGATCTTCGTCGATTTCTTTAATCGAGTCGAGTAATTCACCACCGATAGAGCTATCCAAGTTATTGACGATTTCGGCCGCAACTTTAAAGCCGCCCATATCTTTGGTTTGCGATCCTGCGTTACCGGCAAATTGTTTTTCAAGAATATCGTTAAGTTCCTGCAAAGCGCTTGGCTGAACCGTATCCAACGAGGCAACCCGAAGCATTACGTCTAAGCGTACTTTCTCAGGGAAATAATTGATAATTTCTGCTGATTGATCTGAGTCCAAATAGGCGATCACAATTGCTTGGATCTGGGGATGCTCATTGCGGATAATGTCGGCGACGGAACGTGCGTCCATCCACTTCAAGGTATCTAAGCCTGTCGTATTACCACCCAGTAAAATTCGGTCTACTAGGCCGTCTGCTTTATCTTGACCCAACGCGGTGACCAACATATTACGAATATAGTTATCGGACCCCATACCCAAACCGGTAAGGGTTCGCACTTCATCCATAAAGTTGGAAATAACAATTTCAACTTCCTGCTGCTGAATATTATTAAGGGACGCCATCGCAGTACCCAAACGCTGTACTTCTTTTGGGCCCATATGTTTGAGGACTTCAGCAGCCGCAGCCTCACCAAGGGACATCAATAATATCGCCGCTTGATCGACTTTCGTTAAGTTCGCTACATTTTGCTCAGCTGAGTTCGCAGGCGCATTCATTCTTCGTTAATCCACCGTTTAACCACTTGAGCCACACGGCCCGCATCTTCCGCAACTAAACCTTTAACCGCATTTAATTGCTGTTCATAACCTTCTTCTGGGCTGGGTAACCCCAAAGCATCGCCGCCGGTTAGGGTAACGGTCTCATCCGATAAACTATCAAAGGAGTCGATCCCCGAGGCTTGTAACGCCTCTAACTCTTTCTGCTCTTGCTTCTCTCGGGATTTAACCCCAGAGCCGGCCAACGTCTTCAATACGGGTCGCACTAACCCCATGAGCAATACAATAATTACCAGCGCACCCGCCAACGGCTTTAATAGTGTTTGAAGTGCTTCTTGCTCCCAAATAGGGATGTCTTCTTGAAAATCATCAAACGAAGGAAGCGGATAAAAGGCTTCGTTCAGAACATTGACACTATCGCCGCGTACCGCAGAAAAGCCGACCGCGTCTCTTATCAGTATAGCTATTCGTTCGAGCTCATCGTCTGTCCAGCGTACTTTTTCGCCGTCTTCGCTGGTTCTATTGATCTTGTCATCCACCACGACGGCGACGGTTAAGCGGCGCAAACGCCCTTTTTCAAAACGTGTAAAGCTTACCGTGCGATCGAGTTCGTAGTTTTTGGTGGATTGAGAGCGGCTGCGCCCTGGTGCTGCACCTTCACCACCACCGCCTCCGCCCGCGATTTCTGGCGCCTGTCCCTCAGCGGGGGGCTGATTCGTAAGAGCACCGGGAACACCACCCACACCACCGGCACCAACTTGCTGCTCATCCACTTTTTGTTCACTGCGGACTGCAGGTAAATCCGGATTAAAGCTTTCTTCTGCTTGTTCTATCTCAGTAAAATCGACATCAGCCGAGACTTCTGTTTTGAAGTTGCTCTCGCCAATAATGGGGGTCAGTAAGCGACGTATACGCAGTACAATGTCTTCTTCAATTTTACGGGTGTAATCAAGATGCTGCGCAGCAATCACCAAGCGCTCATCTTCAGCGCCTACGGATAAGAGGTTCCCCTTCTGATCCACAACAGTGACATTTTCAATATCAAGCTCTGGGATACTCGCCGCAACCAAATTCGCAACGCCGCGCACTTGCTTGGGCTTAATCGGGCGCCCTGGAAATAGGTCGAGGAAGACTGAGGCGCTCGGTTTGCGCCCATCACGCATAAATACGGTACGCTTGGGAATCGCTAAATGAACACGTGCCGCCCTAACGGTATTAATACTCGCAATCGTTCGGGCTAACTCACCTTCCAAACCACGACGATAACGCATGGATTCAATAAATTGACTGGTACCCAGTGGCTGCTCACCTTCCAACATCTCAAGGCCATATGATTTATCGCCTTGGACGCCATTCTCGGCAAGTACCAAACGGGCTTTTTGCACATCACCCACCGGTACAAGTAATGCCCCAGTAGAACCATCTATCTTGTAAGGGATTTCGTTGAAATCGAGTATGCCGCCTACTTCAGACGAATCTAGTCGATCGAGGCTACCGTATAGAGGTTTGTAGTCTTCGCCCAAACTCCAAAAAGCAATCGCAACACCAAAGGCAACACTTGCGGCTAAACCAACCATTAAGCCCGCTTGACGAATCAGATTAAGGTTATTAAACCCCTCGATGACGTCATCACTTGAATCCGATGCTGCAAATTGTTCTGCCATGTTTAACTACCGTTTATTGTTATTACCTAAGGCCTAGTTAGATAGGCATATTCATCACATCTTTGTAGGCTTCGACCAACTTGTTCCGCACTTGCACCATCGAATCAAATGCCACACCCGATTTTTGCGATGCGATCATTACATCGGTAATATCGACGTTTGGGTCACCCTTGAGGTAAGCCGTTTGCAAAGCGCCGGACGCGTGCTGAACGTCATTCACCTTATCAATGGCTTGGGTCATTAAATCTGAAAATTTGGGACCGTTAACGTTTGCCGTTTGCTGGGCGACGTCTTGTGCAGATAAGGACCCAGGATTAAACGCTTGCGTTTGCGATTTCAAAGCGCGCATTTCCATCATCAATCGATTGATGTCCATTCTATCGCTCATAGCTCTCGCCTCTTTTTGTTGCTCTATTTCACGGGTTCTTTACGACGAGTTTTTGGCACTTTGTGCTGAAACTCTGGCTTTGTAGCAGTTCTGCATAATCTAGGCCAAAGTTTGCCGGCGGAAGCCCTTTGCCATGGAGGCGCAAGCCCGGCGGATGACTAAAACAATGAAGCAGCGATGTAGCCTGACATTGGCCAAGCATAAGAAACGTGAAGAGGTAGAACTTGGGGAAAACAATGAGGAGAAACAACAAGTAAAGTAGTAACCCCTCCCTTAGGTGAGAGAGGGAGAGAGATAATAAAGGTTTGTCTCTGAAAGCTGCCTCAGGCAGCCGTCAGAACCCAATAATCACCATCCGAGTTAAGGACAACAACGACTCAAAAGATGCTTACCGATTAATCGTCGAAATCAAACTCTTTCAATTCCTTCTGAAGACGCAGTTCTTCAATTTTGTCTTCCAAACGCCTTCGGGCATCAGTTCCATTCAGCGGTCCATCGTATTCAAAATCATCATCCATAATCACAATATTATTCGCGACACTACTATCTAATGTTTGAACACCCATAAACTAAACTCCAAAAAAGTTTTTTCGAGTAAAACAATTCAAGGGTCATCGTAAGTAAAAGTTAATCGCTTTGGGCTACACTCTACCGTTCGGCCAATAACTTAAAGGGAACATCAACCCTTAACCGCCTGTAGTTCTAAAACAAAAGGGGCCTTTCTAAAGACGCCAGTATGTAAGAATAATATGACAAATTAATTAAAATCAACTAAAAATCACGGTAAACATTCACATTTCCGGCCGATATTTGTAAATCATCTGGTCGAAATCTTTTAAGAAGGTAAAAATCTAAGATACGATTCAGAATTCTGCTAGCTGGTGCGGAATTACAGTGTTTTAAGTAATCAAAACGTCGTGTTTAATACGAATAGCATTTAACTAAATTCGCTTAAACCGCTAATCGCACTTATTGAAAATAAAATAGGGGCTATAAATTCACGGGCAAAGTATCATGCCAACAGTGTGAAAATAACGGCACGCTCTTTTAGCCCTATACCGTTTCTAAGCTGTATCCTTCATCGCGTAAACGAGCGAGTTTATAACGTAAGGTGCGGGGGCTAATACCTAATTTTTCGGCGGTATTCTTTTTGCTGCCATTCTCTTGTTTCAATGTCTTTACAATAATCTCAAACTCATGTTTTTTCATATCAGCGCCTAAGGCTGCATCATTTGATTCTTCGATTAAATTGGTTTCAAATAGTGCATTATTATTTGAGCTTGCGACACCGTTAGACGTCGCAACACTGCTTACTGGCGCCGCAGAGGCGGCTCCGGTAGCGTCAAACACCATAGAATGAATCTGCCGTTTCGTCTCCACCGCAACGGAATCGACTAGAGATGGTTTTTCACTATAGCTTTCACCAAATTGCAAACCTAAATCCACACTCGTAATCGTATTGCCCGGTTGTAAAATTAAGGCACGCTGCATAACATTATCAAGTTCCCGTACATTACCTGGCCATGGATAATTCAGCATGGTTTGCACAGCATCTTCAGCAAGCTGAACCTTTCCTCTGTTTTGCTTTCTTGAATGCTTGCTCAACAAGCTTTTTGCCAAGGGTAGAATATCCGCTGGCCGATCCCTAAGCGGTGCCCACTGAAGCGGTAAGACACTTAAACGGAAGTATAAATCTTCTCTAAATTTCCCATCTGCCACTTCATAACGCATATCTCTGTTGGAGGTCGCAATGACCCGCACGTCGAGCTTGATACTTTTACGACCGCCCAAACGTTCTACTTCTCGCTCCTGTAACACACGTAATAATTTCGCTTGCAGTCCCATATCCATTTCACTGATCTCATCAAGTAAAATCGTACCGCCATTGGCCTGTTCAAATTTACCTGGCGCGGAATTATGTGCGCCGGTATAAGCGCCCTTTTCATGGCCAAACAGCATAGCTTCCAACATATTTTCGGGAATGGCTGCGCAATTAATGGCCACAAAGGGTTTATCCGAACGTGGCGATTTATCATGAATATATTTTGCAAGCACCTCTTTACCCGTGCCTGATTCCCCCAAAAGCAACACCGTCGATTCTGATTGCGCTACCCGCGCGGCAAGTTGCAATAACTGCAAGCTGGATTCGGCTTCTGCAATAGGTTCATCAGAGGCACTGCCACTACTCCCAATGACTTTTTGCACCGTTTCTACCAGTAAATCCGGTTCAAATGGCTTAACCAAATAATCAATTGCGCCTTCTTTCATCGCCTGAACCGACTCACTAATAGACGCGTAAGCAGTAATCAACAACACGGGGATTTGAGGGAAA
The DNA here is from genome assembly GCA_045430345.1 of Agarilytica sp. Lineage (GTDB taxonomy): Bacteria > Pseudomonadota > Gammaproteobacteria > Pseudomonadales > Cellvibrionaceae > Agarilytica. The sequence goes on from JAILXT010000001.1 coordinate 1,113,147, forward strand.
TCTTGCTTTACCTTGCGCAGTAGATCATGGCCACTCATTGCCCCCATATTGACATCGGAGACGATTAAATCAATGTCGCTAGACTTATTCAGGCGCAACAGCGCCTCTTCAGCACAGCTGTCATTGAGCACATCGAGATTTGCCAAACTTAAGGTATCCACTAAAGCTTCACGAAGAGCTGGGTCATCCTCCACCACGAGTACAGTGGGGATATTTTTATTCGTTGCAGCGTTTCGCATAGGTGCTTCCTCAATACTTCTATAAATTAATTCGGTTTATCGGATAAAACGGGGATTTCGATCAAGGCTTCGGTGCCCTTTCCCAATACTGACGACAATTCAAAAGTGCCCCCGTGCGCTTTCGCCACAGATTGCACAACAGATAACCCGAGGCCGGTCCCCTGATCTTTAGTTGTGACAAATATTTCAGCTGAATCTTTTAGACGTGAATCACTAATACCTTCGCCATAATCGATGACGCGAATCTGGGCAATGGTCTTTTTATTCCGTTCAATACACGCGATATTTATTTTTAATTTTGGTGATACAGAACACGCCTGAATACCATTATTAATCAAGTTCATAATCGCACTGATTAGTGCTTCGCGATGACACTTGATCTGTTTATTGGGGTTGGCGTTGTTCCACTGACAGGCGGAATCAGTCGTTGATATAGCGACTTCTGAAGCTTCACGTAAACCAAGTTCAAGATCCGCTAAACTCACCACATCATTCAATGGCAATTCGCTTTTCACAAACAGCATCATGTCCCGTACTTGCTTTTCCATATGCTGCAAACGGCCATATAATTTCTTTGAAAACGCATCTTTCTTTTCCTGCGCCAACTCGCCATTACATAAGTGACCGGCATATAGCATAGCTGCAGACAGGGGCGTGCGGATCTGATGCGCAAGGGCTGAAACCATTTTACCCATTGCGGATAAACGCTCGTTACGACTGAGGTTCTCTTGAAGTTTTCGGGTTTCTGTCTGATCGGTCAATAATATAATCTGCCCGTCGTTCCCCAGTGAGCTGGTAGCGATACTTACACGTCGACCTTTATGCGTAGACACTTCCAAGCCATCATCATTTTTGGGGGCAAAACAGTCATTTATGGCTTCACGCCACAAACGTCCTTCTAAGGGGCTATCCAATAGTTGCTTAGCAGCGGGGTTCGCTTCCAATACGATGCCTTTCGAATCAAGCACGATAACGCCGCCGGGTAGGAAATTAAGTAGCGCACGCATTTGGGAGGCAATTTGTTGTTTCTTCTGATGCTCTTGCTCTTTTTCTTCCGCTACACGATCAAGATCAGATGTAAGCTGCTGAACCCGTTGCTCAAGTAACTCGTAAGATTGAGAAAGCTGCTGTGACGTTTCGTTAAAAAAAGCAAACGCGGCAGTTAAACTATCGCGCTTGTCTTCAAAAGATGTGTCCGCCACAACGGCGTTGGATTGCCTCTGCAAAATCGCTGCTCCAAAGAGATAAAATTGACGTTTATCTGTATAAGAGAAGTAATTGCAAAGGCAGTGCCATAATATTTTATCTAATTAATTCAATAGCTTAGACATCATACATGAGCACACACGATTGTAACGCCGGGCTTTTGACAGGCTAATAAGGGCTTTAAAAAGAAGGAGGCTATTTACAATAGCGCCGCTATTCTGGGACAGGCGCTTCCTGAAGGTAGTCGTTGAGTATAGAGCTAAGCGCATTATGTTGATCGATACCTTCTCGGCAGAGTGTGCTCATTTTGAACGATTCGTTTTCACGGCAGGCAAGCTCCAGGCGCGCCATCGCCAACATTAATCGATTTGCGCCGATGTTGCCTGCAACGCCTTTTATTTCGTGGGCAAGTTTTTGGAGATCCCCTACGCGCGCTTCGTTTTGTGCTTTGTCCATTTTCACAAAGATATGCGGTGTTGAATCCAAATAAAGCTGGACTACCGCACGCAACCTATCATGTCCACCGAAAGAACGCCGCAGTGCCGCAGACATATCCCAAACGGATTCATCGACAACCGCGTGAGTTTCCTTTTTTTGCTCAGATTCAATTTGTTGAGCGGTCTGATGTGGCTTAGCGCCGAGCCATTGAATTACTTTTTCCTCGAGTAAATCTACGTCAATCGGTTTGGTAACATAATCACTCATGCCCGAAGACAGGCACTTTTCCCGGTCCCCTTTCATCGCGTTGGCCGTCATCGCAATAATGGGGCGATCCTTGTGGCTGACTCCGCCCTCGCCTTTTCGAATACGCCGCGTCGCTTCATAACCGTCCATCACGGGCATTTGGCAATCCATAAATATCGCGGCATACCCGGGGGGCACAACAGAATTCAGCATGTCCAAGGCGATTTTCCCATTACCGGCAATATCCGCATCGAGATCCAACATTTCCAAAATACCGGAGGCCACTTCCTGATTAATCTCATTGTCTTCCACCAATAAGACTTTACTTGCAAATTTTGATTTAGTTGATGTCGAGCCTCCAGTTTTAGTCTCGCGAGAATACGTGGTAGAAGATGGCATTGATGTTGAATTGACTTCCGGCTGAGATATCACCGATGGCTCCGCCGTGTTTAGAAGCGCCTTAAATGCGTTCAACAAATTTACCGGTGTAATCGGTTTGGATAACACATAGCGTATTTTCAAGTCGGCAAGCGCATCATGTCGTAAAGTTTCACCCAAGGGGTGCATTAATACCAGCCCAAGAGATGTTTTATTTAACCGCGTTCGAATCGCACGGCAAATATCTATCCCCGCATCATCATCAAAATTTGCATCAACAAATACAGCAAAAAATTGTGACGCGTCACGTCCATTCAATTGCTCGATAGCACCCGGAGCATCTTGGGCAATAAACACGTCTACCCCCCAGTGTGCCAATTGCTTCGTCATAGCGTTTGCGTAAGAAGCGCTCGGGTCTACGATCAAAACCGTTTTACCCGCAATAACATCGACAATACGCCCATCAGTAAATTGGAATGGCTGGGGTAACGCCTGCATCCGTAGATGAAACTCAAACGTTGCGCCTTCACCTTCGTCGCTTTTTACGGATATACCTCCGCCCATTAGGTCACAAAGGTTTTTAACAATGGAGAGGCCCAGCCCAGTTCCACCAAACTCGCGCGTTGTCGATACATCTGCTTGAGCAAAAGACTCGAAGATTACAGCTATTTTATCTTTTGAGATCCCAATACCGGTGTCCGTCACAGAGCAAAAAAACTGGATTTGATCATCCTGTAATACTTCTGTTTTTGCATGGATGCGTATCTCACCTTCTTTCGTGAACTTAAGTGCGTTGGACGTAAGATTACCGAGTATTTGCCTAAGCCGAACAGGGTCACTTTTTACGTAGCTATGCTCAAGATCGGCAATGTCGAGCACAACCTCAACGCCTTTCTGGTGCGCGACTTGCTCCGCTGTCTCTGCAATATCACAGATCAATTGTGTGATTTCAAAATCGACCTCTTCAATCTCCAACTTTCCGGCATCTATTTTTGAAAAATCCAAAATAGCATTCACAGTACTAAGCAGTGAACCCGAACTGCTGTGGATGAGATGTAAAAAACGTTGTTGCTCGCCATTTAGCGGCGTATTTTCCATGAGTTTCAACATACCCACGATGCCATTTATAGGCGTGCGTAACTCGTGGCTCATATTGGCGAGAAACATATTTTTGACTTCTAGCGCCTCTTGCAAGCCTTGATTACGCTGTCGTAACCTTGAGCGTAATATCGAGACTGAACGACATAACGACGTCAGAATAATCAAGCCAAGAGAGAAAGAAAACCAATTAAATACCAGATCCACAACATCGCTGTTTTCCTTGCCTATCTTAATAAGGAATATTTTTTGTAAGCCCAACATTACGCTGGTAAAAATCGCAAAACCGATAAATTGTGCAGGTTTTAAACGAAACACGCCAAACATCATGACCAATAACAAGAGCAAATAATAAGGCTCATCCGGTGTTTGGGATAAGGTCATAAAGGCAAGCGTACTGCTGATGGCCCAGACCATTTGAGGAAGTGTTAGCGAGCCGTCGGAAAAACGGACTGAAACACCAAAGCCAATTGCACCGATAAAAACAAAGTTAATTAGCCAGAAAAGCGCGAGGGAAAAACTGAGTTCACCAGCATTGAGAAGGGATCGATCGGTGATATATGCGTAGCACACCAATGTCGTTAGAATTAGCCCACCAAAGGCAGCTAACGACGTGTTTTGCATCCATATTTTTTGTTGTTTTTTCATACCCAACGAAAGCCTAATAACTCTTGGACGCAAAGTAACAAATACTTTCCTAAGTATAGGTTCTTATGGGCTTTAACGTGAAGGCTTAGGTTGTTACATGATGTTTAAGATGCCAGATTTCGGCAGTGACTAAAGATTAACCTAGCATGTACTTGCATGGCTGTATTTTAGGACGTTTAACGACGGTGATCAGCCTCGCTGCAAACCATATTTCTTCATTTTCTCGACAAGCGTAGTACGTCGAATCATCAGCTGCTCTGCCGCCCGCGCCACAACACCGCCTGCATTATCCAAGGCTTGCTGAATGAGGCTTAATTCTAAGCCGGCAATATATTCTTTGAGGTCAATGCCACTTTCAGGCAATAGCGCAACGTCCCCCGCCCCTACGACGGTGGGTTCTGCTGAACTTGCTTCCTCTTCTTGCAGCTGTTCTTCTTCATTGATTTCAACGTGGCGGTATTTTGATGGTAAATCTTGTGCTCCTACGACCCCATAGGGATGGGTAATCGCCATGCGTTCAACCAGATTGGCTAGCTCCCGCACATTCCCCGGCCAAGGGTGGCGACAAAGGGACAAAATCGCAGCGGAGTTGAACCGAATAGAACCGCGTTTTTCGTGCTCTAAGCGCGACACAAGTTCGTTGATTAACAGGGGAATATCTTCTGCCCGCTCACGTAATGATGGCATTTCAATGGGAAATACATTTAGGCGGTAGTACAAATCTTCACGAAATTTTTCTTCGTCGATCATGCTTTCTAAATTACGGTGTGTAGCCGCAATAATGCGAACATCCGTTTTTGTCGGCTTGTTACTGCCCACTCGCTCATATGATTTTTCTTGCAATACACGCAATATCTTCACTTGCATGTGTAAAGGCATATCACCAATTTCATCTAAAAATAAAGTACCGCCCTCAGCCATTTCAAAACGCCCTGCCCGCGCGGTCACTGCTCCAGTAAACGCGCCTTTTTCATGACCGAATAATTCGCTTTCTAATAACTCACTGGGAATAGCACCACAATTGACTGGGACAAAAGGCCCGTCTCTGCGTTCGGAATAATAATGAAGATTCCGAGCCACCACTTCTTTCCCCGTTCCCGACTCACCTTCAATCAGCACGGTGACTTCTTTATCTGCAACTTGGCTCATGACCGTACGAACATTCCCGACCAAGCGACTGGTACCCACTAAACTTCTAAACAGATGTGAAGGGCGACGGCCCCGTACATCTTTTGAGAGTAACTGGGATTCGTTGTAGCGCTGAGCTCGATGAATCGCATCGTTAAGGTCGTTGTAATGCAAAGGGGTTGGAAGTTTTGCGACGACCATGTGCTTAATCGCCGCATCTAAATCGTCCGGAATATCGACCTGACCGCTTAAAATTATCACGGGGACAAAGCTATGAATTTCGTGCAACATCTTTAAGGTATTGCCTACCTTCTTATGACCATCGTCCAGCGCGAGAATAATCAGGCCAATAGCCTTGTCTAACGGCTGCTCGTGAGCCCCTCGTAGCCACTCATCTAGCCCAAAAGCGACCGTATGCTCACCAATGAAATTGAGCACTACTTCCGTTACGTTTCTGGATGTGTCGTCTTCGTCTAGAACAAGAATATTTTTATCGTGGAGCATGAATGCGCTTTCTCGTGGCCTTATACTGCCAATACTTCATCTAACTAATGCCAATGATTGTAAGCGGAGGTAAAGCGGAAAAAACTAACCGGAAACGTTTTGCTGATGCTAGGCAAACCCTCCGACTATTTTTTGACCTTAGCCGACCTTTTCAACCGTCTAGCTAAGTAATAGTCAAGAGTTCGCCGGCAGTCAAATTTACGACGCTATATGATCAAAACAAAAAAAGTGCGCTAAGGTGTTGACTCACCGGCAATATCTCGCCAGCCAGAGCTAATCGTTTCGACCAAGCTGTCAATTTCGTCTAGTACGGCAACCGCGCCACTAATACGAAAAGACAGTAATTGGCGAACCATATACTCATATAACAGCGCTAAATTATGAGGAAGATCCGATTCAACATCATCAATTAGGGATTGATGAAGGTAGGAGACGATGTTCACCGCCCGTTCGACCAGTGCATTCGCGGTCTGAGGGTCATCTGCATGATGAACGGCTTTGGCTCGCGCCAATAGGACATGAAGCTCATCAAATAGCATTTGAATAAGCTGATGAGGGCTCGCATCCGCAACTCTAGATTCAAGCTCTACATTTTTGTATAAAGATAAATTTGCATTTGAAGGAGGCATAGGACACGCGTCTCATTGGGTTGCTCTTTCAGTTTAGCAAATCACCGGTAATCAGGGAGAAACCACCTAACGCTCAGGCACGAAGCGCCTAACCGTCTCCTCAGGTAACTCCGCCACAATTTTTGAATACGTTGTTAACACATCTTCAAGCTGATTAATCAGCGAGTGTGCGTCGCGATCGTTCTCTTCGAATAACACGTTTAAGCAATCCGCTAACTCGGTATCCCAACGTTTTATTTCATCCCAATCGCCATCTTTATAGGCATTTTCCAGGCTTTTTCTCGCCCGGGCCAATTTAAATTGGCTTGCGGCTACTACCGACATCGCTATAACTCCAATTATTGTCGTTCTCAATTAAGGTAACGGCAATAAATGGATTTGCTTTAGCAGGTATTTATTTTTAACGCGGCTTTAGCAAGTAAGCGACTAAGAAACATGTAATGCCTATAGTGGCAATTACGACGCTTTTTCAACAACTTCGGGGACTTTTACATCCATATCATCCCAACCCACTTTTACTTCAGTTAAAAGCTCTCCGACTTCACTGACAGCATCAATTTTTTCTGCGTTATCACTTTCGTCGATTCTTTCCAACATGTAGGTATATAGATTATCTAGATTTAACGCGATTTCGCCACCCTGCTCGAAATTCAAACTACTGCGTAAACCATTGATAATACCAATAAGCTTATTCACTAGAATTTCAGCATCTTCGTCTTTACCTTCCGCAAGCGACGTCCGCGCTTGACCAATTCTTTCTAGCCCGCCCGCCATCAATAATGAAATCAATTGATGTGAAGAAATGCCATCTTGATTACTCTCAAGTGTTTGTGCGGCTGATGTAGGTTGGATTGCCATTTTGTTTACCCTCTACTCGTCTTTCAATTATTACTGTTTATATGTCTAAAACTTGACACTAGAAACTTTCCCAACATTATAAATGCAGGTTTAGTGCCACTTTTTTAACCAAAAAAAGCCCATAATCAGCAGTCAGAACGTAAAACGCGCCATTCACAGAGCGTGAACAGCGCGTTTATAATATGTGCGACTTACGCGTGCCGAAGCAAAGAATAAGCGCTAGCGTTTACCCAATTTCACGCCAAGCCGAATGAATATTTTCGATTAATTCAGACGCTTCTGTTAACAAGGCCTCGTTACTTTCGATATGCGCCTGCGCCAAAATTTTCTGAATATACACATAAAGCCCATCAAGATTTTCGGCAATCTCGCCACCATCATCAGTGTTCAGGTTTTCACGTAAACCATTGATAATACTGATAGCACTATTAATCCGTGAGCCTTTCATTTCAACATTTTTATATTGAATCGCACCTTTTGCTTGTGTGATACGCTCTTGTAAACCTTCGAACAACATATCGATAAGGCGGTGAGGCGATGCATTCTCAACACCGGATTGATTCCGTACAACATTATAAGATTGTGCAGCACTTTGATAATTCACTTCGACCTCTCGAACAATGTCACTTTGCAATACTAATAGTATCGGCGATATTTGGCGTGGCTTTAGTCGTTTTTATTTATTATTTCCGGCTGTAAATGGAAGTGTATTAATTAAATTATCTAAGAAAGAACCGGATGAATTCAATGAGCCAATAATACGCTCCATGGCAATATACTGTTGAATTAATCGTTCTTCGTAGGAGGATATACGCCGATCTAACGCTTCCTCATCTTCATCAAGATCTTCCAAGGTATCATCAAGCGTATCTTCTCTGAGTGCTATCGGGCCAGACGAATCAAGAAAGTTATCGACGAGCCGTTCAAGTTCGCCGGCGAACCCTAAGGAAAAGTTTACTGTCGCACTCGTCGCAGAATTACCAACAACTAAAGCCAACCCTTCTCCATCCTCACCCAGCGCTGGTAACAGTACATTTGCAGAACCAAAGCCCGTAGTACCGTCTATTGTTCCCGCAGCGGTATTACCCGCAGTACCATCTAATACATCGAGACCCAAATCATCGTCACTATCAGTACTAGAGGTTGTGATGGAAAAATTCGAAGAATCACCATAAGAATTGGTCGTAATATCGAAACCACCACTCGTTGAATTGTAAGCTACGGTGACGCCAATACCGGCCTCGTCAAGTACCGAATCAGCATTAATAGCCGTTTGAATTGCACCGGCTAGTGCAGACTCATCCGCATAGGTATCGGTTGGAATGGTAATCGTGCCAGACGTTTCACCGTTGACCTCGGCAATAAACGTATAGGTTTTTCCTGTTGTGTCTAAAGGAAAACTAACCCCACTTATAGCACTACCCTCATACAGCCCTTGGGCAGGAGCTTGACTGATGACAATGTCATATTCACCCGGTTGGGTGTTATCGTTATAGCTATTTATCGTAATGTCTTCGGCGTCAGAGTCTGTAAACGGTGCTAATAATTTTTGAATGTCTTCAAAATTATCATCAAACGCGCTTTCAAAATCATCTTCATCAATACTCAGTGAGCCATCTAACTCTGTCCGAATACCAATATTGGTTAATGAAGTGAAGTTCGCATCACTGCTTAACCCTGTAACCGAAGACGCAACCAAAGCTCTAATCTGACTGATTACGGATTTGGCTAAACCATCGTTTGCCAGTGAGCCTTGGACAATTTCAGTATCACCATCCTCATCTTCTTCTTCGCGGGTCCCGAATATAGGGTCAACCGCTTCTAAAAACGCGTTAAACGAATCAACAAACGTTCGCACATTTTGTTCGGCAAATTCCTTGTCATCACTGACGGTTACCGTCACGGTTTCACCAACGCCCGTTTCAGCCAAGATGTCTAAAGTTAAACCATCGACAATATCGTCGATCGTGTTAGAAGAACGGTTAACACTCAATCCGTTAATCGTCACAATAGCGTCTTGGCCTCCTTGGGTCTCGAGCGCTTCATAGCTTGCGATATCGGTATTAAATGCAAAGCGTGAAAGATCACTGGAATCGGTGTTAGTAGGTGAGCCACCAGATTCCGACGCAACAATCTCAAGTTGGTTGTCATCACCCGAAGTCGCTAATAGCGCGAGGTGGTAATCCGTCCCGTCGAATACCACCGAGGCAGAAACGCCGAAATCTGCGGCATTAATTGCATCACGCAGACCATTTAGCGAATTATTAGAACTGTCGATCGTAATGGTCGTCGATTCATGCTCGGTATCTTGAACGAAAGGTGTTACGGCGCCCGTATCTATATCGCCATTTCCATCTCGTTCCCAGGCGCCAAAGTTAAACGTTAGCGTGCCTTCCCCTACGGTATCTGTTGGGTCTGAAAACCCTGCAAACGCGAGAGATTGCGCTTGTGCAACCTGATCAACGGTAAACGCATATGTACCCGCAGGCACGTCGGTATCTAAACTGGTGGGGACTAAAGCATCACTTTCAGTGAAGGACGCTGACTTGCTAAATAAGGCTTCGGGATTCGTTAATGCTTCGGCCGCATCTTGTAAAGTAGAGAGCGCGCTCGTCAATAGACCGAAGTCCGAAATCTGTGTTTCAGCCAGTTCACGCTTACTATCGATACGATCTTGAGGCGCAGCTCGCTCAATCGCCGTCAGCTGCTTAACAAGATTATTCGTGTCGATACCTGAACCGACACCTAAAGACTGAATAATATTGTTGTCTATCATGTGAACCTACTTCAGTACATTAGATCGCACTGTTTTATGGAACGTTTAACAAATTAGCAGTGTCTGCTCCTATCTCTATATTAGTATCGTCAAATCTTAATTCATCTAAAGGAATTAAAAGTTTGGAGGCCTTGATTCTTTATACTGTTAAAGCACTTACAACCGCAAAAAGACGCTCGAATCACTCGAGCGTCTGCAGTCGACAATGGCGCTTTAAGCATTACCCTAGCGCATTAAGAAGACGAAACTCTCCATCGTCCTTCAACCTTCGTGCCAATTCCAAAAATATTGCTTCCGGAATCTGACGAATGATTTCGCCCGAGTCACTATCTAAGACCTTAACTACGGTCTGATCTAGGTCCTCGTCCACCGTAAACTGCAGATCTCTCTGCATTGATTGAACGTAGCCTTCAACATTGGCAACTGCAGACTGCAGATCTTTCGCCGATGAAGGCTCCTTTTGGGAGCGTTCAATCTTTTCCTCTTTTACGGCGTCTTGTGGCAATGCTTTGCCGCTAGCGCTAGAAGGAGTTTCTTTGGCCCCTTTCGATGAAGCAGAATTGGCCAGCCCGAGGCTAGCTATCTGAGAACTTCTCACTTCATTCATGGGTATAACCCTCTTTGTTAAAACTTTAGCCAGTATCGCTACCGGCTAAAGTTCGTTTTCAACGACTTACTTACTCGATTACTGTAGGAGTGATAGTACCTGCTGTGGTCGAGCATTTGCTTGCGCCAACATGGCTTGTGATGCCTGCTGGAGTACCTGAGACCGGCTTAACTGGGCCGTTTCAGATGCGAAGTCAGTATCCTGAACTCGCGATCTTGCAGCCGATGTCTTCTCACTCACATTCGAGAGGTTAGATACCGTAAAGTCGAGCCGGTTATTCACCGCACCCAGCTCAGATCGCGTTTCGTTTATCTGCTCCAGTGCGGTATCAATCGTGTCAATCGCCGATTGTGCCGAAGCTGCTGTGGAGATATTGACCCCCGCAATTGAGCCAGCACCCACCGCTGCGTTTTGCTCAGACAGCCCTGTTATAGCCAGCACGTTAGCGTCCGTCGCGTTTTCACCGTACTTAATAGAAATGGCATCGCCTGTTGTCGATCTAAGCGCAATAACATCGTTCGAACCAGCAGCACCTTCAAATGCAACAACACCAGTCTCGGCACTCAGCTTATTGATCTCATCAATAGTTTCAGTAACGGTCTCCGCTGTACCTGTGCCCGCCTCAATTTTACCGATCTCCACACCATTAATGATCAAGTCACCTGCGTTGATATCGTTAGTTGCGTTAGCAGTTAGATTATTACCAAGAACATTGCCATCATCATCACTGTAGTTCAGGCCTAACGCATCGACTCTAGCTTCAGTTCCGCCCGTTAGTACCTCGATCTTAACACCACTGCCATCAGTACTCGTATCATTGAATACCAATGCGAAGTTACCCGCGCCAGTATTGGTAAAGCCCGAAGCTTCATCACTTGTTGTACTATCTGTAACTGTAATCGATACCACGTTCTCCTGGCTTAACACCAACTTACCAGTATCCGTTAACGTTGCAGACACTGAAGTTTCAGCGTTGATCTTATCAACCAAGTCATCCATATTCGCGGTATCAGTCAAAATGTATGACTGAGCATTTCCATCACCATCAGTAACAGCAATGGTCATTGTATCTGTACCAGCGACTAAGGCACCTGTACCGGTACCAGACGCTTCGTGAGAAACAAGCGCAGAGACTTCAGCACCCTTGCCGTCCAGCTCAGCATTTAAAGTATCCAATGCTTCATTTAAAGTACTGGCTGACGTTAACGAGGAGATTGAAACGTCATTAATACTAATATCAGCGGTGTTAATGCCTGTTAAAGCAGTAAGCCCTGTAGTAGCTTCGCCAATGAGATCACCGCCAGAACCACCAAGGCTTGAAGAGCTGAATCCATCAATGCCAAATTCAATTGTTTGATTCGCATTTGAACCCACCTGCAATGCCACATCTCCTAATGAGCCATCAAGGATGTTTTGGCCGTTAAAAGAAGTCGAATCCGCGATACGATCAACTTCCGCTTTCAGCTGCTGCACCTCGGCGTTCAACGTCGCACGGTCAGTATCGGAATAAATACCGTTAGCCGACTGAATTGCCAGTTCCCGCATACGCTGTAAGATGTTGGTTGTTTCATCCAGCGCCCCTTCAGCGGTTTGAATAAGTGATATACCGTCGTTCGCATTTCGAACCGCTTGGTCCAAACCACGAATCGTTGATGTTTGACGGTTAGTAATCGCTAGACCCGCCGCGTCATCTGCTGCGGAGTTAATGCGCTTACCTGACGCTAGTCGCTCACTTGCTTTATCCAGGTCTTGACCGGACTGAAGCAACTGACGCTGGGCATTCAGTGAAGCAATATTACTGTTAACTACTAAAGGCATGATAAGCCTCCCAAAGTTTGTTTTCGAATGCCAGTCTTACACTTCGACTAGCTGATCAGTTTTAGGAAAGAGGACAACCTCTTAGCTCCTTGTAATTCGTTATCGACGCACTGAAATTAAACTTTAGAGAAAACTTACAGTTTTTTTATGGATATATAATAAGGCAAAAACAACAATTTATTCTTATATTTCAAGCACTTACAAATAACAGCCTTTAACAGCTATTCCTTGATCAACTAAATAACAACATATCAAGAACGAAAAGAACTGAATAAAAACGCTGCTTATAAACATGGCATTTAAAAACTGAGTTTTTATATCAAAATGAATTAAGCTTACTGAATACCGACCCCGTTAAAGGGTATCCATTAAACAAAAAATAACCCCAAGATAAACTAGGGCGAGCATTTCTAGGCGTATGATCATTACCGGCCCCAAAACGCATTAAAAATGGTATCTAAATTGCTTCTAATAGGCTGTTGATTAAATCCGCCAGAATTTCACATAAAGACGCACGACAAATGTTTTAAAAACAACTCTGATTACCAACTAAAATTAAAATAATACACACCTAGGGTGAAACCACATGTCTGAGGCATTACAGCAGCTGATTCAACAAGCTGAACTACAGAAGATTCAAATGCAAATGAACCTCCTGTATGCAAAAAACCTTGAGGTTTTTAAAGAGCGCATGCCTATGGTCCATAAACTCATGTCACAACATGAAACAGGTAATGTGGCACTCAGAATAGACCCTAACAATCAGATCAACCTACTTCACCAAGCGGAGCGACACTATTTATACAACGATATTCCAAGTGATTTCTGTAGAAAGCAGGTCGATCTATTTCGTAAAAATAGTAAGGTTCGCCGACTTCGAATTACGCGAAATAAAGCCTATAACCCCGAACATATCCATATCCCTAGCTTAAACGCCCTTGTGGATGAATACGAAGAGAACCAAGTAGAGCGTATCAATAAAACACCCAATTTCATCACTTCACTAATCGTGACCGGTGTAGGGCTTGGCTATCATATTGAAGCATTGGTCAACGAATTCGACATCCAAAATATTGTTATCTATGAAAAATGCGTCGATACCTTTCATGGTTCAATGCATGTACTCGATTGGACTTCGATATTAGATTACTTTCGTAAAACCAACCGCTCTATCTCAATTTGCGTCGGTACAGAACCACGCATAGCACTCGCCCAAATGGAAAGTAACCTGCAACAAAACGGGCTACATTCACAAATGTTTACCTACGTATATCGCCACACCATGCGAAAAGTTGAAATGGATTTCCTTGAGGTATACGAAAAAGAACTACGAGCCTATGTCGGCGGACTGGGGTATTTCGATGATGAGCAAATCGGTTTAGCGCATGCTTACCACAATTTAAAATCTAAAAGTGCTGCTTTTGTCAGTAAAAAAACACATCAACGAAAACCCCGCCTTTTACTTATCGGCAATGGACCGTCTCTGGATGAACATCAAAATTATATTGAACGTAACCGAGAAAACGCCATCGTTATGTCCTGTGGGACAGGGCTAAGTTCCCTATTGAGAATGGGAATAAAACCCGACTTTCACGTCGAGATGGAACGCTGCATTATGGTAAACGATGTTATTCGCCATTTTTCGAAAAACGACGAACGAAATGACATCACTCTTCTGTGTTTGCACACAGTTGCGCCAGAAACAATTAAGGGATTTCCAGACGCATGCTACGCTATCAAGGCGAATGACGCAGGTGGCCCACTTGTTCACGATTATTACTTACCTCAAAAGGTCAATGAACTCGTTTACTGCAACCCGACCGTCGCAAATTGTGGTTTATCCTTTGCGGTTTCGATGGGGTTCGAAAATATTCACCTTATTGGGGTCGACTTCGGCGTAAAAGAAGCAGAAAAGCATCACTCCAAACACAGCGTCTACAACGAAATGGAAGCCTTCGCTAAAAAGGAGAAAATAGACTACACAATATACGATGAAAACCGCGCTATGCCCTGTAAAGGAAATTTCGGGGGAGAGGTCATGGCGATGCCAACACTAAATATGGCGCGTATTTCAGTTGAGCGATATTTAAAGCTCATTAAACCGATATTTCCCAGCCTTCGCTGCATTAATACCAATAATGGTGCATATATCGAAGGCACTGAGTCGATTCGCTTATCTGAACTAGAGGATTGCGAAGGATATGACACCGCAAAAGAAATAAAAGATATAAAAGAAAGCCATTTTCATTATCAAAAAAATGAGACATTCGAAAATAAAAGCGATAAAGAAATTCTAGAATATTTTTATTCCATTAAAGAAAAAGTAAAATTATCATCTGATATCACGAATGATACGGCACTATATCATGAACTACGCAGGTCATACCGCGTCATTGGGAGGAACAACGACCTTACCTCTCACTTTTTACTTCGAGGATCTTTCAATACTTTTTTTGGCTGCATCGTCGAAAACAGCATGTATTGTAAAAACGAAAAAGACCTCAAGAAAACAATTAAAATAGGTACACGTCACTTTAATCAATTCATTGACGATGTGTATGAAATAATGGAGAAATCACCATTCAAACTCGATGAAACGTATAGCGGGTATGTAAAAGCCATGAAAGAAAAAGAAAAGATTCCCACAACTAAAATTTCGCAGTAGCTCTATTTTGAATATACTCCCATCATTTATATCTAAATATAAACTGAACTACTACGTTTTAGTATATTTAGAAATCTTACATTAACGATGGGTCGGGAACCTGGACAATACCAATTTTATCTCCTGTCATTACGATTTTTTTTACGTTAGAAACAATATCTGGGCTAGAATGCGCAGACGTCCCAAGCCCCGTCACAGCCAACGCTCCATTTTCTCGCAATAAAACGCTCGCATCCCTCCCTGCTGATACAGATACAACATCCGTGTATTCATATTCAAAATCTCTAGCTCGTCCATCTCCCCAACCAACAACCGAACCATCAGATCTAAGAGCCAAACTATGCGTCCACCCAGAAGATATCTGTACAACATCGGTTAACCCTTCAGGTACATTTATAAAACGAGAATCTCCCCAAGCAACGACAGTTCCATCCTCCCTCAATGCAACAACATGTCCCCGGCCAGCGCCAATTTGCACAACGTTACTTAAACCGGCTGGAATATTTTTTTGGCCCCAACTATTCGCTCCACCCCATACCATCACAGTACCATCGTCCAAGAGCACAACTTTAAAATCAACCCCCGTATCGAGCTGGATCACGCCAGCCAGCCCTGTAGGCACAGAAGCGGCTCCCCACGCTACGATAGTACCGTCACTTTTTAGCGCTAATGCCTCTTGATTACCCCCTCTAGTATGAACACTGACCACATCATCTAGCCCTTCTGGCACGCCATCAAAGGCTGTTCCTTCCTGACCGAAATATTCAACTGTCCCATCTCCGTATGCCACTATATAACCAACCGAATCACTCCCCGCTATATCGACAACATTTTTGAGGACAGTCCTACCATCAACGACCTCTTTTATGCCACCAAGGCTTCTATCCCAAAAAACAAAATCTCCTGCATAATATGGGTCGTTAATACCTTCTCCACTAAACGTGGGGGTCGCGCAAACCCACCCGCCACCAGAGTATTGAAGAACCTGGCCTTCCGCGCAGATTATGCTATCTAATGGATTCGCTTGATCATTATCGACACACATCCAATCAGCCCCGTCAAATTGGATCAGTTGGTTTGTACTACATCCCAAAGAATTTAAAACTGAATCACCGGGAAGGCCTTGTTCACCTTGGGGCCCTGTTGGTCCGGCCACACCCTGAAGACCTTGTTCACCTTGAGGCCCTGTTGGTCCGGCCGCACCCTGAAGACCTTGTTCACCTTGGGGCCCTGTTGGTCCGGCCACACCCTGAAGACCTTGTTCACCTTGGGGCCCTGTTGGTCCGGCCACGCCCTGAAGACCTTGTTCACCTTCGGGCCCTGTTGGTCCGGCCACGCCCTGAATGCCTTGTTCACCTTGGGGCCCTGTTGGTCCGACCACACCCTGAATGCCTTGTTCACCTTGAGCGCCAACAATGTTCGTCTCTATAGCCCAGCTTCCATTTAATTTCTGATAAACATTGCCACTAGCATTATCCAAATACATATCACCATTATCACCATCAACATCTAAAGGAGCATCAAATCCAGTCAGCCATTTAGACGCAACACCAGCATTAGCAATGTTTTCATAAAAGAAAAACACTCTCTCCATCACAGAAATATTACCTGCATAGTCCTCAATAGAAACATTGATCTGATGAATACCACTATCCAGACTCGTTAATGAGCAGTTCGCGGACCCAGCAGTTACGTCACACCCAATCGACTGAGAGTCCAGAGTTACAAAAAGGGATGAGGGATCAACACCATCATCTCCATCAAAATAATTGACTATTATTTCACTAGGATAAACCTCGAAATAAAACGTTTCACTTGGCTCTGAAATATCTAAAGTAGGACCAGATATATCAGTTCCAGGAGGCAGGTCAAAATTTAAAACAAGCTGCGGAGATATGCTAGTTTCTGAAGAGCCAAATAAAATAGACCCGTCTCTGTCCTCTCTTATTTTTTTAATTAGCCATCCAAAATTCTGAGCCCCATCAAGCATAGATGCCACATTGGAAGTGACATCAAGCTGAATGTTTCCTGAAAAAATATTCCTCACGCTTACCGAATCAAGTTCTCCTCCATACTCGCCACCATTCCATCCACAATCAAACGATGTTGCACAATCCCACGTCGCTTCGACTTCGCTCCAAGCACTAATCAAAGGATATACCTCAATCCTCCCCGAGTCCCCCCCTCCCCAATTACCATCATTAGAGGATACCTGAACCTGTAATTTAGCCGAAACTAGGTCCCCCCCAGTAACAGCCTCACTAAGTGAATTAAGGTCAAATTCGATTAGACTTCGAGCTATATTCGCATCACCTTGCAAATTTAATGCAGTGGCATTACCTAGATTAATAGATGGGGTTCCGGCTAACAAAGTCGTATCTTTGACCGAATTAAGAACGACAGTTTGAGAGAAAACATTTACTGCGGACATAAAAAGCCCTATGCCAAGGATACTCGACACATAAAAAGACGAAGATTTCATAATGTTCCCTAAAGAATTTCCTGAGTAAAAATCACTAATTAGGAACAGCAACTTAGAATTTTATATATTCATAAGAAAAGCTAAGTTTCCTGTTTCCTGTTTCCTGTTTCCTGTTTCCTGTTTCCTGTTTCCTGTTTCCTGTTTCCACGCAGACCTGATATCTGGTAGGTAATAAGGTAGTCAAAACCGCGATAAATATCACTGAAATATATGCAAATATTTAGAATAATAAAGCATAGAGAACTAACAACAACGTACTCAATAGTTATATCCCTAGCAGAGAGAGCTTTTTATAATGACCTATTCAAACACGTAAGATAAATATACGACGCCAAATAGAAATATATCCCGTAAATCATATATGCCCCCTCCCCCTCGGCCATGGAACGAATATTGCTTTTTTAGTTAAAACGGCGAATAAATGGCATATCTTCTATGACGACTCTCATCGACATCCAAAAAAAGTATCAGCTTAGGCCCAACAATCACCTACAAGTATTTAACTCCTACGATAATGTTCATCAATATGCTCAGCTAAATGATCTATCACGCCAAGCATGCGTTATAGATCATTTTAAGCCTGAAAAAACGTTTGATTCGCATAAGACAATGTTTCGTAAAACACTTACTAAAGAAGGGGTTGACACATTTCTGCGCTTCCTCTCTGAAAAGGACCAATATCAACGTGTTTCTTCCGAAATATTGCCGTTAGTAAATATGATACTAACACCAGAAATCGATGCCGCAGTTAAAGGCTACTTTGGTAGCCACTATACCGTAATGTGGGCCAGTTTTTCCGAAGTTAAGCACCCAGACACGCCTAAGCGCTATTTCACTAAGTGGCACTGTGATGGTGGTCCGTCCAATCACTTAAAAACGATCACTTACCTAAATAGTACATCTGACCACGAGTCAGCGACGTTTGTAGCTGACGAGCAATCAACACAGCGCCTTAAAGAAATCGGCTATATCATGAATGACATCACAAAACGTCAAAGTGATATCTCAGATCTTACAGAACACTTTAAAATCGATTTCGACCCAGAAAGAGTCGAGTTTGAAGCGGGTGATACCATTCTATTCAACCCATCTCAGCTCGCACACAGAGCCGAAATGCCAAAACAAGATGCAGTACGTTACTCGTTTACTTTATGTTTTGTGCCTAGTCCAATTCCGTGGGATGCGTTATTAGAGAAAGGGCTGAGCTGTCGAATTGGTTGCCAAGCGTTTGAAGAGTATGCACTCGAAGTCATGCGAACCGCAGATGTCACCAAGGTTAACCTCACGGTGACAGACATCGTTGAGCTTAATGAAAAAGCAATGATAACAGATACCGTATCACTGCTTCACCACCTCAATATCATATTCAAAGATAGCGGCTATGCCCGACGGATATACGACAACATACTCAAAATCAGCGGGACACAATTAAAATTTTCACTACACGAGCTCATTATAAAGCTCAAAGCTTCCTTTCAAAAGGACCTGAATTGGCAAAATTACTTCAGTAATGAAGACCTTTCCAATGTACAGCAGCTACTTGATTTCGAAAAAAATCATGTGGAATCCTTTGCACGATTTCGAACAAACAACAAACCAAACCCCAACGCGATCATGTGGCCAATCCCCAACCACCCTAAGCATCCAAACAATAAATTTGACATGCTGCCATATGTAAATCGTCACAAAATAATGAATAAACAAACCCCCATTGGATCAGCGGGCTCCTGTTTTGCGTTTGAAATTGCAGAGTTTCTCCAAGCTGAAGACTTTAACTATGTGGTAGAAGAGCGCGCCGACAACCCCGGAAATGGTGTGTTTGTCGATGGATATAAAGCTGGCGATCAGTACGCGAAATTCAGTGCAAACTACGGTTTACTGTTCAACACGCCAAGCCTAAAGCAATTAGCGGAAAAAGCTTTTGGGCACAAAAAATTTACACGTTACTGCTGCGTTAACGATAACAATGTCTATACCGACCCATATCGAGAGAATGTATTTTTTTCTTCTAAAGCGGCATATCTAGAGGATTACGAGAAGCATATTGCAGCCGTACGTGGGTCATTACTGAAAAGTAAAGTATTTATCTTTACCGCTGGTTTAAATGAATGCTGGCAACTCCATGATGGTTCAGTTATTTCACGTAACCCTAGAGACGGATTTTATCACATGCTAAGCCACCGCGTGTTAACGGTTGAGGAAAATGTGGCCAACATCAAAGATTTCGTTAACATGGTCCGAGCGGAAAACCCAGATTTTAAACTCGTCATATCCCTTTCCCCAGTGCCTTTACTCGCGACAGGTAGAGGGAATACCCACCATATTATTGAAGCCAACACCCATTCTAAGGCAGTACTCCGTGTTGCGATTGAACAGGTCGTTAACGAAATGGAGGGCGTTTATTACTTACCAAGCTACGAGCTCGTTACGGAGTGTGCTCAAGACGCATGGAAAGACGATCATCGTCATGTAAAACGCGAAGTGGTACAGCGAGTGATTTCTATGTTTAAAGAAATGTTTGTTGAATAATTGGTAGTGCATCCGTTGATATTCGCTCAATGGATGCACCATACTTAACAGATTAGTTAGTTTTCGTATTGAATAATGCCAAGAATGAAAAAATAAGATAGTTTTTTCGAATTAGATTAATCCATACTATATGTTTTTTGCAATAATCATGACCGCATTCCTTGCCTGGCCGATTGAACAATATGACCCACGATTATCACCCAACACTTCTTCTACGTTAAAAAACCTTTCTACCAAGCGTTGAAACCCTTCAGGTGTATATTCTCTCACGTGCCCAGGAAAATCGTCGGTCTTAGGTACAAAAGGGTTATCATTGTGTACAAAAGGAAAACGCATACGCAAAGGCACTTCAATCATAAGCGTGCCGCCCGGCCTTAATGCTCGCTTAATTTCTGACAGAAACAGCGCATCATCCTCAACGTGTTCCATCGTATGAATAGAGACTACGGCATCGACTGAATCATCAGGCATCGTTAATTCTTGTCCATCGGTTACGATAAAGCTAAGATTGTCCTTATCAAACCGCCCTCTTGCAGATTCAATGAGCGATTCAGACACATCTGCACCAATTGCCGTTTTACATACATCTGCAAGAATGTTCGTTCCACTCCCCCAACCACAAGATAGATCCAAGACCGTATCAATATCACCCAGTCGCTTAGCAGCAAATACATACTCGTGGTAATAAAACACCTTGCCGTAGTCCCAAGCCCAAGGCGTGGAGGCGATGATTTTTTCTGCTGTTTCTTCGTGAGTTTTATTCGAGTAGGTAGGAACATCTCTACAGGTTACAACCTTCCAAAGCTCGTCTCTATTTTCTTCAATATAAAACCAGGGTCGAAATTTATATTCATCAAATAAGGACTGATCACGCCGTAATTGGGTATCGACTTTATTTAGTCCCGATAAAGAGTGAACATCCGCACCAAACTTTATATCAAAATTAAGTGGCAAGTTAACGTAATCAGCGTTTTCTTTCTCAAGCAGAGCCATCATGCGCCCAATAAGCGCGACATCAAGATAAAACCAATATAAAAGTACACGCGCTAACACTTGACAATCAAAAGCTTTCGCCACTTCTTGCATTCGTTGAAGCATATTATCCGGCGACCCTAAAAATACTTTAACGCCCCACTTTTCAGCCAGTTCATAAAATATTTTATTTTCTGGTACATCGGCAGCGGCAAGCACCACCTCATCAAATAAGCCGCTATCCCGTATCTTTTCAACACAAAAATACTGGGCATCAGCATCTTCAGTGATATTCGTATAGTGGCACTGAATAAAGCATACTTTTCTCATATTCTGCTCGTATGTGTGGTTATTTGGGTTGTCAGTTCAAGGAAGCGGTTTCAGACGGCAGTGTCACGCCTCGATTGGAAATAACTTCCGAGTGGTTATCCAGAAGAATCATTTAGGATACGCGCTAGAACAGTCACAATGCTTGTAAAATCCTCTTCCTCTAAAGCGGAAAACATGGGCAATGATATCGCTTCTTGATAATACGCTTCAGCATGAGGACACGCGTCATACTGAACTCCGAGGGATTGAAAATAAGGTTGTTTGTATATAGGAATATAATGCAGGTTTACGCCGATCCCCTCTTCCCTTAAACGAGTGAATACCTGACGATGGCTTATCGATATATCATCCAACACCAATCGAATAATATATAAATGACTGGCTGAATAGCTATCTTCCGACTGAAATGGAAGCGTAAGCGGCAGTGACGATAGTGTATCGTTATAACGCTGAATAAGTTGATGTCGCTTCTGAACAAAGGCATCTAATCGTTGCATTTGGCTCGTGCCTAATGCAGCCTGCAGATCTGTCATTCGGTAATTAAATCCGAGTGCCACTTGTTGATAAAACCAAGGACCATGACTCTCTTCCGTCATTTCCTCTTCATTGCGGGTTATACCATGGCTACGAAAATATGCCATTTTTTTCGCGAGTGTTTTCTGGTTAGTTAACGCTGCACCGCCTTCTGCCGTCGTCACTAATTTTACCGGATGAAAACTAAATACCGTTATATCAGAAAATTCACAACTTCCAATTTTATTGTCACGATAGCAACCGCCAATCGCATGAGAGGCATCCTCTATAATGGCAAACCCATACTCATCAGATAATCGTTTAATACTTTGCATATCGCATGACTGGCCAGCCAAATGCACAGGGATAACCACTTTTGGCAAACGCCCTTGTTTTTTAGCTTCGACCAACTTTTGTGACAGCGCCGCTGGATCTAGATTGTAGGTGCGAGGATCTATATCGACAAAATCCACTTTAGCACCACAATATAAGGCACAGTTTGCAGATGCCACAAAGCTAATCGGTGAGGTCCAGACCCAGTCGCCTTTACCAACACCCAAGGCAAGACACGCGATATGTAATGCAGAAGTGCCGCTATTTACCGCCACCCCATGGGCAGCACCACAATAGTTCGTGAGGGTTTTCTCAAAGAGCGGGACTTGATCTCCCTGAGTGATAAAGTCTGAGCAAAGCACATCTGTTACGGCATCAATGTCTTGCTTGGATATATCTTGTTTACCGTAAGGAATCATAAGATGTTTAAGTTAATTAAAGTACAGCGTGTTGATCATATTCACGGATTTCTTTAACAGTAAGAAAACTTGGATTATTGCCACTATGATACTCATAACCCATGGGTACAGGCTCACCTTTTTCACCTAGTCCGTTTTCATCAAAACATGTTTCTCGATTGAAAAACCGTATTGTCGGTGAAAGCACGTAGTGATCATCAAATTCTAATGTACGATGCGCATCGTCCGCAGGGCACATAATCTCATGAAGCTTTTCACCTGGGCGAACGCCAATAATTTTCGTTGGCATATCGGGCGCATAGGCTTTTGCCAAATCCATAATGTTAACAGAGGGTATCTTGGGTACAAAGATCTCACCACCCTGCATGCGGTCGAAATTGACAAGTACAAAATCAACCGCCTGCTGTAACGTAATCCAAAAACGCGTCATTCCTTCATGGGTAATGGGTATATGATCGGCTTTTTCCTCAACCAACTTTTTGAAAAATGGTACCACTGAACCACGAGATCCGAGCACGTTGCCATAACGAACACAGGCAAATCGAGGTTTACTTCCGCCCACGATATTATTGGCCGCAACAAAAAGCTTATCCGACGCGAGCTTTGTTGCGCCATATAGGTTGATTGGGTTCGCCGCTTTATCCGTTGATAACGCGATTACTTTTTCCACGCCATTTTCAATGGCCGCCTCAATGACGTTTTGCGCTCCATTGATATTGGTTTTAATACATTCCATGGGGTTGTATTCCGCGGCCGGCACTTGCTTTAACGCTGCAGCGTGAATCACATAATCGACGCCATTCATCGCTTGAGACAACCGCCTCCCGTCCCGAACATCACCAATAAAATAGCGCATGCATTTATCATTAAATGTTTGCTGCATCTCGAATTGCTTGAGTTCATCTCGGGAAAAAATAATCAGACGCTGGGGTTTGTAACGGTCAAGTATTGTTTGGGTATACTTCTTCCCAAACGACCCTGTGCCGCCGGTGATCAAAATAGATTTGTTATCGAACATTTATTACTCCGCCTAAACCTTGGGACAAACGCCAAATTATTGATCAAAATTACGCCGGTTATATGCCACTTAATATCGACTACTTTAGTGAAGCAGCAAAAAATACACCAATCAGGCTAGAAAGACTGCCGAATATATGTTCAATACAAAGAAGCTTCGATGCTCAGTATTCCCACCCGTCTTCTATCAATTAATAGCATAAAAACGCAAAATTCCCACTTTATCGGCTATAACAACGTATGAATAACTCTCTAAATGGAGAATCCCGTTTTCCTACCCCTCCTTACACAACTAGCCCACTCCCGCATAGCGTTATTTATTAATGACAAAATATTGACGGAACCGCTCTACTCAACTAAATAAGTAGTGTAAATGACATAAAAAACAGTGGCATAAAGCCACAAAGCACAATTAACAGATTCAGCTGAGGCAGGCCTGAAAGTTGCTTGGATAATAATAAAGAAACATATTCGGCGATAAATCGGCTCACACCAAGCGATAGATCAATCATCCACCACACGCTCTGTGGCCATTACAAACCAGTGATCAAATATCAATAACCACGATATGAAAACAACGTTTATTGCAGAAGTATCCAGCAACCATCATCGCGACCTTTCTCGCTGTTTCGAGTTTATTGAAACCTCAGCACGTATTGGTTGCGACGCAGTCAAATTCCAACTGTTTAAGATCGATGAATTGTTTGCACCTGAAATTCTTACAAGAAGTAAGCAACATGCCGAGCGAAAAAAATGGGAATTGCCCGTTTCTTTTTTGCCAGAGCTGAAAGATTGCTGTGATAAAAATAATATCGCGTTTTCCTGTACGCCCTTCTATTTGGCCGCTATCGAAGAGCTTAGCCCCTACGTGGATTTCTTTAAAATAGCCTCTTACGAATTACTATGGACTGAGCTATTAGCATCCTGTGCGGCTACAGGGCTACCCGTCGTAATTTCTACAGGTATGGCGACTATAGAAGAGGTGGACACCGCAATAGATACCTTAAAAACTCACGGCGCAACTGATATTACAGTATTACATTGCGTTTCCGCCTACCCCACGCCCCCCAAAGAGTGCAACTTAGCGGTCCTAGATACCTACCGCAAGCGCTACGGAACCAAGGTCGGTTGGTCCGACCACAGCGTATCGCCGGCTGTACTCAATCGTGCGATTCATCGCTGGCAAGCTGATGTTATCGAATTCCATATAGACCTGGATGAAACCGGTGAAGAATATGCAGCAGGTCATTGCTGGCTCCCAAATCAAATAGGCAGGGTCATTCACGATATGAATATCGCCTTAGACGCAGACGGAAACCCAAACAAACAAACTGCAGATTCAGAACTACCCGATCGAGTGTGGCGAGCAGATCCTTCGGATGGACTACGTCCATTTATTAGTGAACGAGAGAATTTTAAAGGGTAAATCACGATGCAAAACAAACACAGCGGCAAAGTCATCGATAATGTGGACGATGTCGATATACTCGAATGCGAGCAATGTGGCTTTATTCACGTCAACCCCATACCTACCATTGAAGAACTCACCACCACCTATCGCCACGACTATTATGAAAAAACGAAGCCTCTGTCGTTAACGCGTTATATGGAGGACGAGGCCTGGTACCAGATTCAATACGCGGATAGATATGATACGTTTGAAGAACAACTTGGAACAAAACAGCTCGGGGAAGAAAAAAATCGTATTCTGGATGTGGGCTGTGGGCCAGGGCTGTTTTTAAAGTGTGGAAAAGAACGAGGATGGAATACCGTAGGTATCGAACCGTCCACCCAGGCGGCTGAAAAAGCACGTAGTTTCGGAATTGAAACGATTGAAGATTTCCTAACACCGGAAACCGCAAAGCCGCTTGGCCAATTCGATGCTGTGCATACTAGCTTAGTGCTAGAACACATTCCCAACCCCATCGAATTTATTCAGACCATCAACCGCCTCACAAAACCTGGTGGATTAATCTGTGTCACTGCGCCCAATGAATACAACCCCTTTCAACAGGCTTTGAGAGAGGAGGATAACTATAAACCCTGGTGGATTGTCCCGACACATCACCTTAACTATTTTACACCCGACTCACTTTCAAACCTGCTCGAAAAAAGCGGATATGAAATAATACTTAGAGAAAACACCTTCCCTATCGATATATTTCTATTGATGGGAGACAACTACGTGGGCCAAGATCAGATGGGACGCGCCTGCCACAAAAAACGTATTCGTTTTGAACAGACCTTACATAAAGCGGGTTTAAACCCCTTAAAACGTAAGATATATCGTGCATTCACTGAGCTTGGCCTTGGGCGTGAAGTCTGCCTTTACGCCAGAAAAATAAGCTAATGACTGAGCATGTTGTCATTTTAGCCGGCGGAAAATCTCAATTGCCCTACGTCCGAGAATTCCAAAACCGAGGCTGGCGTGTTACCGTCGTTGATCGAGACGAACATGCAATTGCGAGAGATAGTGCGGATACATTCATTGCCAACAGTACTTATTGTTTAGATACGCTCATTGAAAAACTCACACCTGAAAACAAAGCTCATCAAATCAGTACCGTATTTTCAAACTCATCGGCAGGCCCCGTTGCACGAAACGTCGCAGAACTTAATTGTGTATTTAATAGCAAATATTCGAGTTTTAGCCTTACAAGTGTGGACCGGTGTTATAGCAAAGCCAAAATGCGTGAGTGTTTAGTTAACAGCCAAGTCAACGTCGCGGATGCATTCACATTAGAATCTCTAAATGCTGAACATTTCCCAATTGTGATAAAACCAAGCCATAACGGTATTGGCGGCTTTGGGGTTAGCAAAATTGAAAGCCTGGCATCACTCAATACGCTTAATCTACAAGACAAGCCCCATGAGTGGCTATACGAATCGTATATAGATGGCGATGAATATAGTGTCGACGGAATCATGGTGAACGGCGAGCTAGAAATCATTAGCCTTTGTCGCAAGGTATCCGGTGAGTCACGTAACGATTTTCTGCCGAACCGATTTGAACTTATTCCTCTTCAAAATATGACAGCATATAACGAGATAGCTAAGCAGTCTTCACTGGCGGCCAATGCGCTCGACATTGATAACAGCCAGATTAGCCTCGACATAAAAATCGATCACCGAAGTACAGTCACCGTGATCGAGTGCGGTATTTTTTGGGATTCAAAAATCGACCGTCTATGGGAATATTCTGGCTTTAATGGCTACGGCTACTTTATAGACAGATTGTTTCGCAACCAGGATATAGATAACAAAATCGCCTTGGGTAGCGCTGCAATGGAAATTCTATATTCAGATAAAGAACAAATATTAAATGAACCAGAGATACTCGCACAATACCCTAACAGCCGAATTGAGTTTGAAAAGCATTCAGGTGAGTTGATAAGGCCCCCAACTTCGGTTGCCGATATGATTGGGTGTCGGTTCTATCAGAATTAAAAGAGGTTAAGATATTTAACAATATGAAGTCGATTATCATGCTCGGCGGTGGTATACAGCAAGTACCTGCAGTTGCCCGCCTAAAAAATATTGGTTATCGCGTTATCGTGACCGACACTAATCCAGAGGCACCGGCATTCGCCGATGCGGATGTGACGGTAAATATCGGCGCACACGATGTTAAAAGTCTTATTTCTTGGATACTGCTCAATAAATCACAGCTCAATATCGCTGGTATTTTTACCCTCACAAACTACGCGGTCTCCGTCGCGCTCGTTGCAAATGCCACAGGCCTCGCTACGCTCCCCCCAGAAATTGCGGTGACGTGTGATAATAAATTACTAATGAAACGAAAATTCAAAGAATTTGGTTTCTTAACACCAGAATATTACGAGGTTAGCTCACTAGAGGAAACAATCGAAGCATTCCAAACACTGGGCGGTACATGCTACCTAAAAGTAGTCGATGGGTTTGGCGGAAAAGGCGTATCAAAAATTACCGAAGAACAGGATATTCACCGTGTATATGATGCGTTAAAAAACGAAAGTCTTTACCCCGAAATGATTCTTGAGAAAGAAATTGTTGGGTACTTTATTGATACTCAAGGAGTCTTTCACGAAGGAACATTCTACCCTGCCGGTGATGCAGACAGTTTTTTTTCCAATAGTCTCGCACAATACAAACACTTCAACCCCGTCGAAACCTTTAATATTTGCCCTTCGCAGCAAGCACCTGAAAATATTGAGAAAGCATATAATATGCTCCGAGATATCGCGATTGCGTTAAAAATGGACTTTGGGCCAGTAGGTGGCGATTTTGTCCTTGATGAACAAGGGCTTCATGTCATAGAAGTTGGGCCTCGTTTACATGGGCCAAACGGTACATTGCAAATATTTCCTAAAGCTATGCAAATTAAGCCTCTGGAATTTATGGCTCAGGTATTATGTGGTGATACACCCAATACCGAGTTTGTCCATATCTCACGAGAATCTGTTGCTTTATGTCATGTATTTGTTTCCAATAAGCCACAAATAGAAGATGTCGGTTTTTCAGCCCCCCCTTTAGAGCAACCTGGGGTATTTACCTCCTACATCTATAAGAAGGCGGGAAAAACCCTTAAACAAAGTGCGATGAAGTTATCGGGGCTTGCCAGTGTCTTTGTTTCCGGTGACAACATAGAACAAGCACAATCGCGACTAGCAACAGTTAAATCTCTTTTTTACGTAACCAAATCGAAACGTGGGAAGGGGTAAAGAGAGCCTTATGCTTTCAGGAACGCTGTAAATATATCCCTATACGCTCTGCTTCGGCATCCTTGCCTCAGACGTCCTGAAAACATAACGCTCCCTTTACTGCGAGTCAGATAGAAATTTAGAGCACATTCACTTTTTAGAATAAATTGAGCATATTTAAATGAAAATATTTATCGATACCGCTGACGTAGAAGAAATCAAACGCTTCGCTAAACTCGGGATTCTTGATGGAGTTACCACCAACCCCGCACTAATCGCAAAAGAAGGCCGGGATATTCAAGAAGTTCTCGGCGAAATTGTGTCACTTGTGGATGGTCCTATCAGTGGCGAAGTCGTGAGTTTGGACGCCGACAACATGGTGCGTGAAGCAAAAATATTAGCCAAGCTCCACGACAACATGGTTATAAAGCTGCCCGCCAATATGGCAGGATATGAAGCCCTGCACCGTGTTACTGCGGAAGGAATAAAGACAAATTTCACCCTGATCTATACCGCCAACCAAGCGCTTATGGCCGCCAAACTTGGTGCTACCTACGTCAGCCCGTTCGTGGGGAGACTCGATGTCACCTCGACAGGAGGTTCCGAACTGGTTAGGGAAATTGCAACGATCTTCAAAAATTATGACTTCGACACACAAATATTGGCGGCCAGTATGCGTACAGCTGTGTATGTGAAAGAAGCGGCACTAGCCGGCGCGCACGTGGCCACCATCCCCCCCAACGTGCTTAGCGACATGATGAATTCAGAACTATCTGACCTTGCATTAAAAGGCTTCTTAGATCAGTGGGATGCTATGCCGGATTCAAATAAAGCACTCTTTAAATAATTGAACGAATAGGAAAAGCGATGAGGCTTAAAAATAAAATTGCGATTATCACTGGATCAAGCAGTGGGATCGGCGAAGCGATAGCACGAAGTTATACAAAAGAAGGGGCAAAAGTTGTCGTCACCTATTTATCAAAAAAAGACGAAGCAGAAAAGATCGCTACAGATATTGGCGCGGACCTATGCTTACCCCTGGATGTGAGATCCCGAGCAAGTGTAGACAGTGTATTTAATAAAGTCGGCGAGACTTACGGTAAATTTGATATTTTGATTAATAATGCCGGCATTAACCGCACCGATGATTTCGACAAACAAACGGAAGAAGATTGGAATGAGGTCATTGACGTAAACCTTACCGGTGTATTTCGATGTTGCCAAGCGTCGCTTCCCTTTATCAATGATAGCGGGCGTATTATTAATATTGGTTCTCTCTCGGGCGAATACGGCGGACCACGTACGCCCTCTTACGCCTGCGCAAAAATGGCGTTAACTGCACTCACCCACAATTTGGCCCGCTTCTTAGGCGAACGGAATATATGTGTGAACACTTTATCCCCCGGAGTAATAGGTAATGAGTTTACCGAAAAAACAATGTCGCCCGAAGTGAAAGAAACTGCATTGTCGTTAATGCTGATAAAACGCTTCGCCAAGCTGGATGAAATGACTGGCGCCGCTGTTTTCCTTGCATCAGACGAATCAAGTTACATGACGGCACAAACGATGAGTATAAATGGTGGAGCCTGGGTTAAAGCATGACAACCCTCCTCATTATTGGCGCAGGAACGGACCAAGTCCCCGCATACGAACGAGCTCACGCATTGGGCATTCAGACCGTCGCAATCGATTATGATCCCAATGCCCCAGCCTTTTCAATTGCGCAATATCATTATGTGGTTAGCACAAAAGATATTGAAGAGGTCGTCGATACAGCAAAAAAAGTCGCTGAGACTATTGGCTTGAATGGTGTTATGACCATTGGTGCAGAGGTCTCACCTACTGTCGCCGCAGTAGCCGCCAGCCTTAACCTGCCTGGCGTTTCACCCGAGGTTGCACTACTCACCACCAATAAATGCGCGCGTGCAAAACGATTTATGGACGCAGGCGTGCGTTTTCCCAACTTCAGCATTGTCAACCAAGACAATCAACAACACGCCTTAACTTACCCCTTGGTCATTAAGCCCAGTGATAACTCCGCATCACGGGGTGTCCGTATTATCGAGAATGATAACGAGCTATCACAAACCCTACCGGAAGCCTTAAAACTTTCTTCGGACGGCAGCGTCATTCTTGAAGAATTTATTCCTGGTGATCAGATAAGCATTGAAGGCGTGGTCGTCGAAAATACGTTGTACGTAACAGCCATCGCCGATCGAAACTATTCGAGAAACCCCTACTTTTACCCTTTGATGGTGGAAGATGGTGGAGAAATGCCAACAAGACATTCACAAACCATCATTAACAAAATGTGTGATGGCTTTGCTCAAGCAGTGAAAGCATTAAGTATTCACACTGGGCCAACAAAAGGCGACCTGATTATCTCCGAAAACGGCGATGTCTATATCATCGAAGTCACCTCCCGCCTGAGTGGAGGTGGATTTTGTTCGCGGGTTGTTCCGCGAGTAAATGGCATCAATATCGTAGATGCGACGATTCAACTTGCAGTAGGAAGACCCGTGGATACGTCATTACTAAAACCAAAATTTAGCAAAGGGATGTGTCATCGTTATTATTTTCATCAGCCAGGAAAAATAAAATCAATAACGGGGTTTGATACACTTAAAGATAAAGAAGGCGTTGTAGAAGTTGTCGTTAATCAACCCTTTAACATAGGACAGGAATTGGCGCCAACGTCATATGCGAACAGGCTATTCTACCTCATCACAATTGCGGAATCCCGAGCGCAGGCAATTGAACTCGCGAATAACGCTATGGATAGCGTAACAATCGAGGTCGAATCGTGAGCACGACACACCCCGTAAATATTTACGCCATTTTTCATCTAAACCTCGCATTTTCTTCGCTCGATGCTTGCGCTCATCATGATGTGATTTCACGATGCTATTGGCCGTTACTCAATACAATTGAACAAAAAGAAATCCCTTTAGGTATTGAAATCACCGCTTATACATTGGAATGCATACAGAATATTGATTCATCATGGGTAACAAAATTTAAACGACTCCTATCAGAAAAAAAATGTGAACTGCTTGCAAGTGGTGATAGCCAAATTATCGGCCCCCTTATCCCCGCCGAATTAAACCGTCGCAACCTACTCCTTGGCCAAAAAAGTTACCAGGCACTTCTGGGAAGTGAACCAAAATCTGCCTACATAAATGAACAGGCGGTATCGTCTGGATTACTCGATATATATTTGGATTGTGGCTTTGAAAGCGTTGTGGTCGAGTGGGACAACCCTTTTTCACATAACCCAGATTGGTCTCAGGAAAAGCTGTGCCGCCCCCAAAGCCTAGGTACCGCGACAAACAGAAGCATAAAAGTCATATGGAATAACGCGATCGCATTTCAAAAACTACAGCGTTACGCCCATGGCGAACTTGTACTAGACGACTATTTAAAATATTTAGGCCGTGCTGTAAAACCCTCCACACAAGTGTTCTCAATTTATGGCAGTGATGCAGAGGTATTTGACTATAGGCCTGGGCGCTATACAAGCGAAGCATCCCACAGTGAAAGCAACACGGAGTGGGAACGGCTTAACGAAATGTTTACCACACTAAAAAACACCGAGGCATATCGCTGGTGCTTACCTAGCAACACCTTGTCTCATTGGTCTGACGATGAACCTCTATCCATATCCACAGCGTCCCACCCCATCTCGGTAAAAAAACAGGCCAAATACAATATCACCCGCTGGGGCCTAAGTGGGCGCAATGATCTGTATCTCAATACCCACTGTCACAGGCAATTCAAACAACTCGACAATGCCTCCGCACCCGCACCCGACAAGGACTGGCAAACACTGTGTCGATATTGGGCGAGCGATCTCAGAACACACTTAACCCAAACACGCTACTCGGACCTTATTTCAGGCATCGGTCAACACGAAACATTTCCCACTGAAAGTGAAGCAGGAGATGCATTTACTGTAAATTATGATACTGAACGTAAAAGGCTGCATATTGCGTCCGACCAAATTCGATTGGTGTTCAATGCGAATCGCGGATTAAGTATTGAGTCCCTCGCGTTCGCCAGCCAATCGTTTATCCCGATTTGCGGTACCCTGCCCCATGGGCATTTCGACCACATTCGTTATAGCGCAGATTTTTATTCCAATCATCTCGTTATGGAACGGTTTCGTGAACGCGACCGAGTGACCGACCTCGGTTTTGCGTCGTATTCTATTACCGGTAACAATACAATTACGACACGGATTCCCACGCCGCATGGTGAACTCTTAAAATGGTACCAGCTCAAGGGTGAATCCCTAGAATGCGGATTTAAATTTGCGTCGGATGAACGACCCGAGGCCTCATTGCGTTTAGGCTACGTTACCCTCTTAAATTGTGCCGAACGCCCTTGGTTTTCTTGCCATAACGGCGGATACGAACGAGAGCATTACCAAGCAACTGAAGATCTCGATCACGGCGCGCCCGTTTCATCTATTGTCTCCGCGAGCAGCGCACTAGGTGCGACAACGGGGGAGTTTTTTATCGGGAACCAAGCCCAAGGCCTGCGACTAACATGGGACCTCGCGCAAAATGCAGCACTACCCATGGTGTCCAGTAAAAAAATCAATGATGAATACTTAAATCGCTTCTGGTTTTCACTGATAGAAGCAGATGAAACGCTAAAACCAGGTGGCAACCTACCCCCGTTTTCGTATCGCATTCATCCCAGCCAAAAACCATTCGATTAGACTGCTATGAAATCCATTGCCATCATAGGGGCACGACTCAACTCAAGCCGTCTCCCAGGAAAACATTTATTGCCCCTGGCAGGTAAACCACTCATTGAACAATTACTTCACCGATTACAACACTGTGACACACTCGATAAGTACATACTCGCCACGACAAACGATGAATTCAATAAACCGCTGACTGATTGGGCAGCCTCACATATCGCGTGTAAGCCATTCGTCGGCGATGTCAATGATTTAATGGGAAGGATTGACGAAATCGTTCAACGTGAAAACCCCGATTACGTCACCTATATCTGCGGGGACTGCCCTCTAGTGGCTCCCGACTTTATAGATCATAGTCTTCGACTACTGCAAGCACATCCAGAGAAAGAAAAGATCTCGTTAAAACCTGAAATTAAAAGTATTCACGAAGGCATAGAAATCTACAGCATAAAGGGCTGGAATAAGCTGATGGCAATGAGCAACGACGCCATGACTCGTGAGCATGTCGGTTATGCCGAAAAACTAACTCCGAGCCTAGATGTGTTGTTTATTGAAGATAGTCGCGATTACTCCTCTATCGATCACCGTATATCCGTGGACACCCCAGCCGACTACGACTTTATGGTGCATGTTTACCAACGTTGGTACAAAGATCATGGTGAAAATAGCATCGTCGATCTTCAATGGGTACTACAGCAAGTAGTCTCTGATACAGCACTAAAAAATACAAACGCCCACGTTGTACAAAAAAATCCTCAACTAAATTACCGAAAAGCAGCCCTATTCTGTCATGTCAGTGGCTCCATAGGCCTTGGTCACTTAAAACGCTGCGCCACGATAGCCTCAGCTCTGCAAGAAAACCTCGGACTCGGTACCACTCTCCATATTCATGGCCCGAGCCAGCCAATTCCGTGGCTAAGCACCAATGCGCAATGGCACCCGTCAGAAGAGGCTCTATTTCTTGTGATGGCCAAAGATAAAAGTGATCTGTGGATCCTCGACTTTCACCCTTCACACATTGACATACCCAAAGTCAAAACAATGTGCCTTAGTAATACCTCCGCAAAGAAGATTGCGATCGATAAATTAGAGCCCCTGATTGAAGCCGTTGATCATTTATATATCCCGGCCTTTCACTCAACCATTACAAGCAATAAAGTCAGTTACGGTTGGAAAAATTATTTTGTTGATTTACCCAAAGAGGCGACCAATACAAAGAAGAAAATTACCGTACTAACTGGCGGTTCAGATGCGCTCGGTTACGGCAGCATTATTCCGAACATCCTCGAAACATACGTACCAAAAGATTGGGAGATTACTTGGATACAGGGACCATATGCCCCCCCGCCTGACCTTCCAAATTCACAACGCTGGGCACTCATTGAAAACCCCGACAGCATTCAGCCATATATATCAGAGGCTTCGCTCATTCTTAGCTGCTACGGGCTTTCACTCTTTGAATCCATAGCATCGCAAAACCTTACGATATTAATGCCCCCACAACACCTTTGTGATGAGGAGGAGTTATCTAAATTGGAATCATACAATGTGTGTTTGGTAACACACGCGTTAGATGACTTTGAAAATACGCTCACCCAGATTTTCGATAGGGGAATTGATAAAGAGAACATCACCCATAACGCCACTTCGGTATTCTCTGGAGTTTCCGGAAGAAATAAGATCTGTGATTTAGCAAAAAATCTACTTGAGACGTTGTAGCAAGAGAAAATAGATTAGCAAAGATACTCCCACAGCTCGTCAACCAAAAGGGTTTAAATACTACGCATTACTAACTCTAAAATTCACAATAAATACCAAGCGGTATATAACCAATTAATCAACCTTCACATGATGTTTAATAATCCAAATACCATTTAACATTAAAATACACAGATCGCGGATCACCCTCTTCAACTGGAGGCACACTGCCCTCCCCTAAGGTAGAAGCATAATATCTGCGATCGTAAATATTTTTTATACTTAGAGAAAATTTAATATTATCGATACCAACATAACGGAATACGGTGTCAACAGTGGTGTACGCCGGCAAATCATATCGATTGGTATTGTCTGCATAACGATCACCTATATATTGAACCCCCACACCGATTTCAATATTTTTGAGAGCCCGAGGAAGACGGTTAAAATACAACCACAAATTGGCCGTATTTTTCGCTGTATTACGCAACCGGCGGTTTTTTTCACTAGGAATAGAAAAGAAATCAACACCCAATAACTGAGGAGATTCAGTTGTTATGTAACTATCATTGTAGTTTACATTGGCAACTAGAGATAAGTTTTTGCTAACCTGACCAAGCACGTTGAAAGTGACCCCGAAAGCTTTTTGATCACGAGCCTTCGCATTTAAAGGGGTAAAGGTATCGTCTATATTAAAGGTCTGAATGTTTGACCTTTTTAACCTGTAAACCGTAACATTCCCATCTACCCTGTCTTCTAACCATTGTTTTTTTAGCGAAAACTCCCACTGTTGAATTTCAATTGGTGAAACAAAATCTGCAGTAGTATCAGAATTTAATATATCGTTGAGTTTGGAAGCATCAGGAACCGGTTGATGAGAGAATAAATCCGTATAGCTGACATGACTTGAAAGTGTATCATTCCATTGTGTATTGATTCCCAACTGCGTAGTCACTCCTTCATACCCACCATCGACTTTTTTATCAATACCGAAGTTTAAATCGGTATTACGCCCGCCAAACTGCAAAATTTCATAACGTAATTCACTATAGAGAGTGAACCATTCACTTAAATAAATATTATTTGATAAAGACAATCCATATACATCGCCGCTAACGGAATACCCTCCTACACGTTCTGGTTTTGATGGCCTAGAAATAGTATAATGAGGATTGAATACATTGAAGATTTGCTCGAAGGGTTGTTTTCTGAAAATAGGTACGGATTGTAAGTAGTTCTGGTAATCAACAGTGACACGAGTAAGGAAATCTGTGCTTGCGAGCGTATATGCATATTCAATGGCGCTATCAATACTATAGGAGTTAGTCTTTCCCTCCTGGACAATCAATAAGGGCAAAACATCACCATCTATATTGAGTACATTTGTCATATTATTTTTCCATGTCTTAACCTCAAAGTCTCTCCAATTAACACTAAGAGAAAACTCCGCGCCCCCCCATAACAGTGAGTAATCTCCTGAAAAAAATTTATCAGCCAATTGCGTATCAGCCCACGGAAAGCCTAAAGTTCTATTCTGGGGAAGATCGACACCCAACATATCCCTATGCAGGGTGAGGGTGTCGGGGTAGTCTGCTTCGGATCTATAATAAAGCTGCATCGTTAACGCATCATCTCGATCACCCTCAACCTTAATACTTGATAAAATCGTTTCTGACGAATGATAATCAAAAGACTTGATACCTTTTTGGTCTTCAACCGACATGATGAACCGACTGGAGAATTTATCCGATTTTTTAGGCGCGTAATTTAAATCAAACTCCGTTCGATAAAAATCATAGCTTCCTGACGACGCCTTGAGCACAAAACGATTGATAGGCGTGGGCTTTTTAAGAACAAAATTAATCATGCCGCCTGGCGTTATGTAATTCATACTCGGCCCTTGCAAGACATCGATACGCTCGATCACGGCTTGATCTAGTAACATGGGGGCGGTACGCTGGAGTTTTCCGTTAATACCAAAAGGCGCCTTCTGTCCCCGTGAATAAAACTGAGGGTAAGCATCGAAAAAAGACTCAAAATATTCCACCCCACTCATATATGCAAGGACATCCGATATATCCTTGCTTTCAACCCTATCGAAATAATCTTCACTTACGGTTTGAATAGATAAAGGGAGAATATGGCGAGGTAATGCGTTTAAGCCCTCATTATCAACCTGAATGCCTGTAAAATCTTTCTGTAAATAACTATGCACGGTGATTCGAGGAAGAATATAGACTCCAGGTTGTTTCACCCGAATCTGATCACCATGAATAGAATAGATAAGTGCTGTATTCGCGAGTAAAATCGAAACCGCCTCGGCAAGTGTGTACGAGCCAATCAACGCCGGCGCAGGTTTAAGGGTTTCATTATTATCGGAAAATACGATATCGCATTTAGTTTTTTCCGCAAGATCAAGTAGCGACTGAGCAATATTTACATCATGGATATCCAGTTCAAAAACGGCAGTTCTTTGAACTAGATCAGCGTAACCTGGGCTCGTTGCCACCAAAACCAAGAAAGTGACGATTGCCATGCACTCAAACCGCAAGTTTGAAAAGAGAGAAGAAAACAAGTCTAAAATAGAGCTCGAAGCATCATCATTCATGTTTTGCGCGCCTCTTTATTAGGGGTATAGAATCCCCCTTAATTTACGATAGTTTCACCTTAACCTGGCACTATTACGTAAAATATAAAAGTATCAGATTATTAATACAAAAAAACGGCCATCCGATACGACATACTATACAAGGCGATCATCATATTCAAAGCGTGAAAATATGGTATATCGTGAGGTAGTTTATGCCCGGATCAAAAACGAACGATAACACAATAGACCTGACGGATTAATTCGCCCCCCTTTTCTATGCCTCCCTCATCGCTAAAACTTCTCGCGATACTCCGCTTTAAAAGCGTCATATTCTCTACAAGAGTTTGAGTCCTTAGCCGCACCTTTACATATTTTCTTTTTGCGCTTGAGCAATATTTTATAATACGCTTTAGCCATTGCGGCATCTTGCTTAACACCATCCCCTTTCAGGTACATTTCACCCGCTCGGATACAGAACAGTGTAGGATATCGTTTACAGGCTTTACCGTAATATTCAGCGGGATTTTCAAAATCAGGCGGTAATATAATAGCGCCTTCCTCAGCGTACGCAGCAGCGTCACGGCAGTTTGACCAGCCCCCTAAAGTACACGATCGAAGTAGGTATTCCAACACCTTCGAACTGTCGGGGGCCACCATAAACCCGGTTTTGTAGGCGGTAGCTATCTTAGTGCAATCTTCTTCAGCGCCGTATGTGGTTGGAGTAATACAATTCGTCTTTGCGGCTTCGAGTTCTTGTGTCAACTTTAACTTAATCGTATCACGCCGCTTACACCCCACGGCATGATTAACAGGCATTGGCGTAGTTTCTTCACAGCTAATTTCATATTCTCTAAAAAGCGCCACCCACGATTCAAATGAATAATTATATTCTTGGGCATATTTATATGAATTTTCAGCTCTCACAAAACAGGCATCCGGGTATTGATGATCATCACAGGCAAGGCGATAGAATTTAGCAGGTTCTATATACCGAGGGAACGTTTTAGCCGGGTAAATTCTGAGACCATTCGTTTTCAAATATTGTGTAATCGCATAATGCGGATATTCTGATCGCAGATATTTATAGACGTGTTTGTCTTTCTCTAGAATTTGAGCAAATTCATAGCACGCGGCCCCTTTATTCAGAGGCCCATTTTCACATGCTACGTACTGCTCAACCGCTTTTTGAAGCATATCAGGTACGATTTTCTTTGCTGCATCACATGATTTTTTATTTCCCAACTCGCAGGACATTCCATAATAATATCTGGCTGCCAATGAATTCGATTCTAGGAAAGGGTGGCTATCGGCATAGTTCACGCTTTTCTGTAACACTTTACCGGAGAAAAAGAACCAATCTACGCCGTCTGCATTGCCTCCACGATAACCACCGTAACGGCGCTTATGAGACACAATAGTGGATATTTCTTCCTCTGTCTTTTCCGATGCATCATACCCCTCAAATAATAGTCTTACCCTACCAAAACACCCTTTATGTTTATCATCTTTTTTGGGGCGGCAGGATTTACCGTAATAGATGGCCGCTTTTTCTAGGTTTTTGGGGTAGCCATCTCGACCAAACTCATACCGCTCAGCCACGACAAAACAATCGAAAACGGAGCGACCGTTTTCACAAGATTGAAATTGATCTTGCAGCGCTTGTTTTGCGTCAACCGCCTGCTGGGCCAATTGCGCAAGACGGTCTCGCTCCGCCTGTTGCTGTCGAAGCGTTTCTGCTTCAATACGTGCTTTCTTCGCTGCAATAGCCGCTAGCCTATCTTGCTCGGCTTTTACTATGGCTGCCCGTCTCTCTGATTCAATACGGGATTTTTCTTCGATGATTTTTTTATCGACTTTTGTCAAAAAAACAGCCATTTCCCGCGCTAAATTTTCGCCAGACTTTAAGGTGTAAAAGGTATTAAGTGCCTGTTTTGCTGCTTGATATTTACCTTGCCCAAAATAGATTTTTACCTTTAGCGCTGTTGTGCTCGCATTAGACGAGCCCAATAAACTTTCGGCTTTATTAATCGCACTAAGCGCGTCGCCATACGTGCCCGCAGCCACTGCACGCTGCGCTTCAAAATAGTAGGCCCGTGCCATTTGGTCGTTTTGCGTTTGCGCAGCGGCCGAAAAGCTCATTGCCACGTTGAGAATACAAACCACGAGGATTGATACCGTTCGCATCCAGGTCTGGGGATTATTTCGCATTTTTGAATTGATACCCTTTGCTTTTATATGTATTTATAAATCGCTGCCGTTGCTCAGAGACGTCTTCTTTACAATCACTCATTTTTCTATTGTGTTTCGCTAACAATCGGTCGTATTTATTGGGGTAAGTCCGTTCGTAATAATCCTGTCTAACTTGCATGTAAGGTTGATGTTTATACCCTCGAACCCTTATCTTAGAGGCAAAAACTGATTTCTGTGGCGGGGTCAGCCACGTGCCTTCTTTACCGACATAGCCTTCCTCCACAGCGCTCGCGCTATAAACCCAACCTTCCGCCGCGAACGACCATTGCAAGGCACGAGGTACAACGCGAACCTCACAAGAATTTGAATCATGCTTTGTTTTGCTTACTAACGCGATTCCACCCTTATAGGACTTAACTTTCCAGGGTTTAAAGGGTATCAAAGTTTCACCAAACAACGAGACAACACCTTGAGTACCCCCGCGTGTTTCAACTCTAAAATTCTCAGCTTCAGCGCTCTGCTCTTCCCCTTCCCAAAAACCACTATCTCTAGCTGCAACACTTTGACCACCATCTTCCCAAAAATTAGCACTATCCGACGTCGGAAGTTGAATGTTCTCGCTTTTGGTCTTTGTCTCGCTCTTAAGCTCAGGCTCAACGACGCCGCCATTACGCCAAAAGTCAGATGACGCTTCGGAAGCCGCCCCTTGCGCCTTGTTCTCCTCCTCTTTAATAGAGTCTTTGGGGGCAGCATCAAGCGCATCCTCTGTGGGATTTTTTCTTTGCGCTGCCGTTTTTTTCGCCACACCTTCCTTACACGTCCAGATACGGGGGTTATCCGTAAATTTACGGCAACCGCGTTCACGGTACATCAAGGTGTCGTAAATCGATTTTATTTCCTTATTGGGAATCTGAATTTCGGATATTCTCGCATTATGAAATTCCACCTTACCGGTATTAATAAAGGTTGATGCCAACTTATGCTCGATTTCTTTTTTGGATAAGCCATACCCCAGCCCAACGTCTGGCTCTACGGCATAGCTGGTAAATTCTCTGAAACCATCCGGCGGAGTACCAGGGCTCATATTTTCGCCATCTTGCCCTGAGCGAACGACCATCAACTCGATATCTTTAATGCGTTTACTATACCTAAAGTGGCCGCCATCAAAGAACGTCCCATACCCACTCACGGGTTTAATTAGTGCCATCGCACGCAAGGTGACATCAACCGTAATTTCCATGTGTGAGGGTTTTAAATCGTCATAACGCGCTAAAAGGTCCGGGTATGGCAGTAGATCACGACGATCCAGAATCACCTGAGAGCGGCCATACAATTCGACGTTAATGGCCTCTTTGAGCGTCCACCGCAATGTATGGTAATAAACCGGCTCTCTAAAAAGCCACCACCAGGTGAGATCAAGTTCCGCCGATGCAACAAATCCTGCCGATTTTTCTGTACCGCCCGCAAAGTTAAACGCATTTTGGGGTAATATCGTTGCGTAAAACTTTCCCTCTTTCTTTTCTGCAATCACCGTATCGTTCGCATAGGCGATATTAAGCCCCACGAGAAAAACAAAGAGGCCTGTCAATACCAGTGAGACAAACTTACACGCCTTAAATCTCCGCCCCCCTAGCTGGCACACCCTACCCACCTTTTTAGAGGGTTGAAAAACATAAAGGAATCGGTTCAATGCTTGCAAAATAGAGGCTCACTTATTGATATATTGGCTTTGAACGTCATGGCTGACGAACATACAGCTTATGGTTTTGGCGCTGCTGGGTTAGCCTGCTAAATACAATGTTCAGTATAAAGCGAACCCGACCATATTTCTTTAGGTGACAAGCCTACAGCAATATCACCCAATATCTTACCCTCGTTTTAATCGTTTATTCCTGATACTCGTTCTTAGAAACAAAAAAAACCGGGCAAGCCCGGTTTTGATCGTTTCACACCTTTTAAACTTATCCTTGCAGCAGCGATAGTACCTGCTGTGGTTGCGCATTTGCCTGGGCCAACATCGCTTGCGAGGCTTGTTGCAGTACTTGCGCTCGGCTGAGCATCGAGGTTTCTGCCGCAAAGTCCGCATCAACAATTCGTGATCGCGCGGCGGCGGTTTTTTCACTCACATTCGAAAGGTTCGACATCGTAAAATCAAGCCGGTTATTAACCGCACCAAGATCAGACCGTGTAGAGTTAATCTGCTCTAAGGCAACATCAATAACGTCGATTGCTGACTGCGCGCCCGCCGCTGTTGAGATCTGTATGCCTGAAACTGAACCACTGCCCTCTGCAGAGTTCTGCTCTTGGAGCCCTGTAAGCGATTCTACATCCGCATCTGTCGCGCCGTCGCCGTATTTGATGGAAATACTTTCACCGCTGGTTGAGCGCAATCCTAAACGACTAGCATTACCCGCAGACTCAAAGGCAACAACACCGGTTCTATCTGCAAGCAGGTTGATCGCCTCCACTACAGCATCTACATCCTCGGCAGTACCGGTACCTACGCTAATCGCCCCAATCTCTACACCGTTGATGATCAAATCACCGGCATTAAGGTCATTGCTTGCCGTAGCCGTCAGCGCCCTAGCCAGTAGATTTCCATCATCATCTTGAACATTTAAGCCCAAGGCATCCAGCTCGGCTCCAGTGGTGCCTGTTCCCGCTTCAACTTTGACACCGTTGCCTTCTGAGCCAGTATCAGTGAAAACAAGACGGAAAGCTTCGGTTTCTGAAGCCGAAGCCGCACCCGTCGCTGCCTGGCCGCCAGAATTATCCACCACTTGAATACTTTCAGCGCCCGATGCACTTAATACCAGCTTCCCAGAATCATTTAATTTCGCATCGATTACCGTATCAGAATTAATTTTATTGACGAGTTCATCCATAC
The DNA here is from genome assembly GCA_045430345.1 of Agarilytica sp. GTDB lineage: Bacteria > Pseudomonadota > Gammaproteobacteria > Pseudomonadales > Cellvibrionaceae > Agarilytica. The sequence goes on from JAILXT010000001.1 coordinate 1,155,735, forward strand.
TGGATGTACCCGTAATGTTATATGTTTGCGTATTTCCGTCGCCATCAGTAAGGGTCAATGTCAAATCCGTACCCGGCACCAAAACGCCGTTACCCGCAGAATTCGAAACATATGAAACTAAGCTATCAACCTCAGCACTTTTTCCATCCAAATCGGCATTGATAGACGCTAACGCATCGTTAACCGTGGTGGAAGATGTCAGTGACGTAATCGCAACATCATTAATAAGAAGTTCATCACCAGCCAAACCGGTTAAGGTAGATAAAGCCGTCATAGCTTCACCAACGATATCACCGGAACTAGATCCGAGAGATGAGGTGCTAAAACCTTGAATATTTAAACCAATGGTTTGATTCGATTCAGAACCAACCTGTAGCTCTACAGCACCCAGGCTACCATCCAATAATGGTTGGCCGTTGAACGTTGTTGAGGAAGCAATTCGGTCAATTTCCGCTTTAAGTTGCTGTACTTCCGCATCTAAGGTAGCGCGATCAACTTCAGAATAAATTCCGTTAGCAGATTGAATGGATAATTCGCGCATACGCTGCAAGATGTTAGTCACTTCATCCAACGCGCCTTCAGCGGTTTGAATAAGTGAGACACCATCATTCGCATTTCGTATCGCTTGATCTAAGCCACGAATTTGAGATGTTTGTCGATTCGAAATCGCCAAGCCAGCAGCATCATCTCTCGCGGTATTAATTCGTCTACCGGATGCCAAACGCTCCATAGCCTGGTCCATATCGTTGCCAGACTGAACAAGTTGCCGTTGAGCATTGAGCGAGGCAACGTTTGTGTTGATGACTAAAGGCATAGCTTTTCTCCTGTACCCTCTCATATCACTTTTAGGTTTTTTAAATCGTTTGCCGTTTAAGATTTTTTGAAAGCGGCAATATGATTCACTAATGGATATAGAGCAATGGCTGTGCCAAAAACATTTTTCCCTTTGTTTTCAACACCTTAAGACATACTTGTAGATATTAACGTTAACGTTATACCGCAAGCGGCAATTTATTGTCTTTCTGAAAGAAATTGTTTGCCGCTGTAAAAAACTATCAGAAAAAACATAACAACCAAAAGGTTTCTCAAATGGAAACCTTTCGGTAAATTTAAAATTAAGGAAATTAAAGCTGACTGAATAAGGTCAAACGACTAACGCGAACAAATGACGCTTGTGCGGCTTCTAAAATGAGTGTTTGAGCGGAGAGACGCGTTGCCGCCTCTGAATAATTGACATCACGAAGCGAAGAAAGAACCTCTTGAGAAACCAGTTCTGAATCTAAGTGAAGCTGCTCAGTACTTTCCAATGTATTAAATCTTGCACCTAAAGTGGAAACGGTTTCCAGCACACTGGTTTGTGCATTTGATAAATTATCAATGGTGGCCGCCACGATGCTTGATACGGTGTCCCGTGATTCATCAGTGCCGTCATAAGATTTCATTGCCTCACTAAAACGTGCGACAGTAGTTAAAATATCTTGCTTTTGTGTCGATTCGATAAAGAACTGATCACCAGTTTGAGTCGGTGTTCCTGATGCGGGGTTACCCACTATACGAAAACTCACACCTTCCATCTGGATATCAGCACCTTGTACAAACCGTTGATCGGCAGCAATTACCCGCCCGGTCGAACGCTCGCGAGCGGTAAAGTTTTTCCCCGCCGGCACGATATTGCTATCCTCATTAAACGTAATGACAATATCTTCAGGGTAGAACTCATCATAAGCGTCTTGATCCGTTACTTGCCCGATCGAAATATTCGCAGGTGGGTTCGCTCGGTTTGCACTACTGCCACTTGTATTGATTGTATTACTTGAACTTTCAATATCGACAAAAATATGTTTCCCAGAATCACTGGCGGCAACTTTTGTATTATTTGCTACCTGGATAAATTGTTGCCCTTCGTCACCTTGGTAACGAAATCCTGTGCTTATATCGCCAGAAAAAGGCTCTTCTGTACTCTTATATCCGCCAAAAATATAATCGCCATTGGCATTTTGTGAGTTCAAAAGATTGGTTAATTCGCCTAGTCGAGAGTCCACCTCATTAGCCAGGGACGTATATTCACTTTCTGATAAGGTTGCGGTGTTACCTGCTTGGATAGCAAGCTCCTGCATACGTTGAACGATGTTAGTAACCCCATCCAAAATAGATTCTTCTAATACGAGGTTATTCTTTGCCGCATCGATATTCCGGCGAAATTGTTCCACATTACCCAGCTCACGTTCAATGGATAATATCTTTGTTGACGCAACCGGGTCGTCAGACGGCGTTAATACGCGTCTGCCCGTAGATAATTGCTCTTGGGTTTTAATTAACGCGGCGTTTGCATCTGCAATGCTATTGTTGGCGATATTAAATATTTGAGCGGATGAAATTCTCATGAGCTTACCCAGCGTTTAGAAGGCACTGATCAAACGATCAAACAAATCCCGAGCAACCGAAATAACCTGGGCATTTGCCGAGAACATCTGTTCATATTTAATCAAGTTTGACGCTTCTTCATCTAAATTTACTGCTGATACTGAGTCACGAAGTTTAGTAATCTCATCTAACACCCGTTCACTCGCATCACGATTTGATTTAGATGATGCAGTTTCAATGCCAACCGTTTCAACAAGTGACGCATATGCATCACTATAACTCGCACTGCCGTCATCGATGGTGCCGCCGCTTTGCAAATCGGATAAATTTAAGGCATTGCGATTATCCGATGCGGCGTCCAAATTAAAGTTCAAGGTAAAGGTATCACCAACGTCTGGCACACCTTGTATTGATGCTTGTATGCCGAGGTAGGTGGATTGTGCAAAATTTGCCGCTGTGGTATCGCCAAATAATAAACTATTAGGAGGAAATGTTTCGAACGAAACCGAGTCAGCCAGCCTTATATCGAGTTCCCCACCTACGGCAATGGCCGATGTCGTGCCAACACCATTGCCCGTCAAGGTAACGGCAGGATTATTCCCATCACTGACATTTAAACTATCAGGACCGGTCGCATCTGCTTCTAAGGTAATTTGAATGTCATCCCCTTCCGAAGAGGACACGCGCAACTCAAAAATACCGGTTGTAGAATCAACACCGGCAACAGAATATATGCCAATTGCCGCCAAGTTATCGTTGCTATTAATTCGATCGGCTAGATATATATTAAAGTCATCCTCTTCTGTCGCTGGATCAGGAACATTCGACGCAACAACAAAAGTGCCAGATCCTGAATCGAACTCGTATTCGATGAGATCTTCACCATTAATATTAATCTGCAAGGGTGCTGATCCTGTCAAGCTGCCCGTATCCGTAATTTCGGCGTAGGTAAATGCCGTTGCATTTACACCGTCCAAATTATTAAGCTGACTAGCTGTTTCACGCGCGGTCGCATTAAACGAAGTAAATATTGTGTTTGTCGTATCCGGAACACCCGGCTGATTCGACGCTTGGGTAATGGTAATCGCTTCAGCAGGATAACCGTTCGTCAGCGGCCCACCACCCACCACGGGGGATCTTCCTGTCGGCAAACCAATTAAATCACCGCCGGATTGCACTAGGGTTTCACCTGGATCGGTAGAAAATAGAGGATTATTCTGCCCCACGATATAACGTTGATTACGGATAGGAGGCACCAAGCTCGTTGGGTTACCTGGATCGGAGTTGTCTAGAATTTCATAGGTATTTGATGAGGAAAAGCGCACAATGAGTGGCGGGTTCATTTCACCCGAGGTGGCAAAAAGTGGCAGAGCATTCCCACTGGTATCTTCCAGCGAAAGCACTTCCCCTAAACTAATCTCCCCTGTTCCTACATTTCCGATTGAGGCATCTGTGACTAAGGGGCTGCCAAACGCAATACTGGCCGCATTAAGAATTTCTGATGAAAAATCTCGCGCACCGGATCTACTGGGAGCTAACCGGTAGGTATCCCCCGCCCTGAATGTCCCTGCTTCGACTACCAACTCTAAACCATCGAACTCAATAGTTTGCGGGAGTACGCCCGTTAACACCGACGAAGAAACTTCTTGCCCTGTATTTGAATTGGTAATACGCATCAAACCGCCAGCTTCCACTTCTAGCTCATAATCGTCGGCAGTCATCTCGACACTATTCATAATATTGAGAGACAAAACCCTGTCATTTGGCGTGGAGTTTCCTGAATTACCAATGACACGATTACCCGCAATAATGGGGTCATTAACATCGTAAAAAAAGTTTTGACCGAATTCGTTGTTAAGATTTACGCCCCGCTGATGCACAGAGTTAAATGAATCCGCCATCACAATCGCGATGCGTCCCAACTCATTGTATGACTCGTCCATGATACTATTTTGAAAACGTAATAAACCACCGAGTTCACCACCCGATATCTGATCTGTGATCACAATATTGCTATCGCCATTTTCAAATACGACATCGGTTTTCTGCGCATCTTCTTCACTTGTGACGAGGCTAATATTGCGGGCTTCCGTTCCTACAACCAGATTTTGACCATTACTCATTACCACATTAATCTGACCAAATCCCTGCTCGTAGGTTTGGATACCCACTAGCTTTGAAAGCTGACGTATCGCTTCATCTCGCTGATCAAGCAAGTCGTTTGGTTGCCCGCCACCGCTTGCCCCAATGGCATCCGATATACGCTGATTAAGCGTCGCGATATTGTCCACAAGAGAATTGGTTTGGGATACCGCAGACGTAATAAAGTCATCAACGCCATCATTTATCGTATCCAGACGGCTGTGTATGGTATTAAATTTATCCGCAAGGTTCCCCGCCTCACTGATAATGAGCTGGCGGGAAGGAATAGATGTTGGATCATCGGCACCATTTTGAAGCGCCGCGAAAAAAGTCGACATGCCACCGGTAAGCCCGGTTGAGGCATCAGACAATAGGCGGTCTAGCTGATCGATATTTTGATTATATATTTCTAAGTCATTGAATAAGCTTGTATCAACTCGCAACTGCTCGGTAATAAACGTATTAACAACGCGATCCGTAGACGCAACGCTGACACCATTCCCAATGTAGCCGCCATCTTTTAACGTTGCAGGATTCGTATCCGCGGTTACGCGTTGACGACTATAACCATCAACATCAGCATTCGCTATATTATGGCCGGTAACATTTAAGTTACTTTGAGCAACCCGTATGCCGGTAACGCTTACGCCAAGTAGATTGCTCGTCATGGCTAGACCCCACTACCTGATTGGGTACTGATACGGTGATCAGCGGCTAAGGCTTTTACTCGATGATAAACCGATAACACTTTTTCACTATATTGTGGATCCGTTGCATAGCCCGCGTCTTTTAGCTCTTTAATGTACTGCTCGCTGTTACCTGCATTATCTACGGCGCGCTTATACCTATCTTTCCCTAAGACAAAACCCACATAATCGTCAAAACTTTCGGCTACACCGGAATACATTCGGAACTCGGCCTTCTCCTGAGTAAACACACCTTGATCATATTCGACTGTATTTTGTTGTGCGGTGTCTTTATCCCAATCACTGCCCTTTTTAATATTAAATAAGTTAAAACTATTCTCACCTTTCTCATCAGTAACAATATGTTTTCCCCAGCCTGTTTCCAATGCCGATTGCGCGATCAATAACAGATGATCAACGCCAATTTTTTCTGCCGCTTTTTTGGCTAAAGGTATAATTTTTTCAACAAAGTCTTGAGGGGAACTGGATAAAGAAGCCCGTGATCGATCAGGTCTACCTAGTTTTTCACCGGCTGAAACTGCACTTACATTTTCATGACTACTAGGCATCGATTTATCTTTTCGAGTATTATCAGGGCGACGATCTATACTTCCCACAGCGGCACTTGGCGATTGCCCAGTGCCGTCAACTGACGGTTTTTCCACACCATAACTGCGAGCGAGTTGTCGATACATCGATTCAGCAATGCCGATCCCCCGACCTGTAGACAAAGTAACCGCGCGTTGCTGATCTAACATATCACGGTAAAACTTACTGTCTTCGCTATCAAACATGCTGTCTTTCTCAAATACAGCGTTGGCCTCGCGCATGCTTTTCATCATCATATTGACGAACATGGACTCAAATTGCTGAGTCACCTTTTTTAGCGCTTCTGCTTTGTTACTTTCATTTTTGATACTTTGTAAGCCATGCAGGTTGGTATACACATCCGTTTGTGTTGTGGCTCTATCTATAAAAGGTACATTGCGAATATCCATTTATATCACCATAATCTCGGCTTTGAGTGCGCCGGCCTGTTTTAATGCTTCAAGTATTGCCATCAAATCACCCGGCGCGGCGCCCACATCGTTGACCGCTTTAACAATATCGTTAAGTGTCGGTCCCGGTGAAAACTCAAACATCGGACCAGACTCTTCAGTCACCTCGACATCACTATCGGGCACGACAACGGTTTGCCCCTCGCCAAGCGCGTTTGGCTGACTTACCGACACATTTTCTTTAACGGTCACGGTAAGCGACCCATGAGTGACGGCTACAGGAGCAACACGAACATGCTGGCCCACCACTATGGTGCCCGTCCTCGAATTAATGACGATTTTTGCGGACGAAAGACCTGGTGTAACTTCTATATTTTCTAAAAGCGATAAATAATCGACGCGTTGCGCAGGATTAGCTGGCGCTTGAACAGAAATTGATGTGGCATCCATTGGCGCTGCGACGTTAGGACCAAGAAGATCATTAATACTGTCTGCCACGCGCTTTGCCGTTGTAAAATCAGGGGTGTGTAAATTAAATACGATATTTTCGTCTCCACCAAAACGCGTTGGAACGGCGCGCTCTACCATTGCGCCGTCGGGTATACGTCCGACACTGGTGATATTCACCGTAATACGAGAACCGTCTTTACCTTCCGCACCAAAACCACCAACGATTAAATTTCCCTGTCCGATTGCGTAAACATTGCCATCAAGGCCTTTTAGAGGCGTAAGTAATAATGTCCCACCACGTAAACTCTTAGCATTGGCAATCGACGACACGGTAATATCAATTTTCTGACCGGGTTTAGCAAAAGGCGGAAGTTCAGCATGGACGGCAACCGCCGCGATGTTTTTAACCTGAAAGCTCGCACCATCGGGCATACTAATGCCAAACTGTTTCAACATGGATTTGAATGATTGGCTAGTAAACGGTGCCTGATTGGTTTTATCACCGGTGCCATCTAGCCCGACAACCAATCCGTACCCGACAAGCTGATTAACACGAACACCGTCCACTTCTGTAATATCTTTTATCCGCTCGGCAAAACATACCGTGCTGATAAAAGCACTCATAATGAGCAGTAAAAATGATCGTATTAATAATTTATACATAAATAATTCAACTAAAAAGGGAAAATCGCACTATTAAAGAATCGTGCAACCCACCCCATTTTTTGGGATTCTGCTAGTTCACCGGTACCGGAATATGCAATTCTAGCATTTGCTATTTTTGTTGATGCAATCGTATTTTCGGGCGATACATCTTCGGGCCGGACTAAGCCACTGATACGAATAAATTCACTACCTCGATTTAAGGTGATCCATTTTTCACCCCGGATAACAAGCGTGCCATTCGGGTATACATCTACCACCGTGACCGAAATATTCCCGGTAAGCCGATTGCTCTGATCCGCTTCGGCTTCACCTTTAAAATCACGATCGCCGGTTACACCGGTTTGCAAACCAAAATCACCGAGTATCTTCGGTTCCTTACCAAGTATTGTGCCCGCCGCCGCAGTGGGCGATATGGCAAGTTCGGATTCTTTTGTGATTTCTACATTTGAACTTTTACTTGAAGAAGTACGCTCTTGAAGCGTTACCGTAATAATGTCGCCGATTTGCGACGCTTTACCATCGTCGAATAGGCTGAGCGCAACGTTTTCTCGATACAGCGAACCATTAATAGCGCTATCGGGTGCTGGATGCGTTTTTAACACCGGGGCATAGAATGGATCATTTGGTTGCGCAGGCTGATTAATCACACAGGCCGACAGACCAAAGAGACAACTCAACAACACACCGATCTTAATCACATTGCACCTAATTAAACATTCTGAGAAAGGAATTGCAGCATTTGATCTGCGGTGGATACGACCTTCGAATTCATTTCATAGGCACGCTGGGTGGTAATCATATTCACCATTTCCTCAACGATATCCACGTTTGAGTTTTCTAACATGCCTTGTTTTATTTGCCCTAGTCCATTCTCTCCGGGCGTTCCGGTAATCGGCGTACCACTAGAAGCAGTTTCTAAAAACAGATTCCCGCCTGCCGCCTGCAAGCCACCGGGATTTACAAAGTCTACAGTTTGAATATTTCCGAGAATCGTCGCAGCGGGCTCACCCGGAATGAATGCATTCACAATACCGTCGGTACCAATCGTGACATTTTCAACACCTTGGGGAACGGTAATGTTTGGTTCCAACAATAAGCCACTCGCATTCGCAAGCTGTCCGTCACTATTCAAATGCAACTGCCCTGCACGGGTGTAGGCAACTGTACCGTCCGGTTGTTGAATTTGAAAAAATCCTCGCCCATCGATCGCAACGTCCAATGACTGCTGAGTAATTTGAAGGCTGCCCGCAGTAAATTGTTTTTGCGTCCCCACAACGCGCACCCCAGTACCTAACTGAAGCCCCGATGGTAATTGCGTTTCTTCCGAGGTTTGCGCACCGGGCTGACGTTGAATTTGATACAACAAGTCTTCAAATACGGCACGATCTCGCTTGAACCCAACCGTCGACGCGTTCGCCAGGTTGTTTGAAATCGTGGTCAACTGCTTATCTTGTGCCGCAAGGCCTGTTTTACTGACATATAGAGCGGAGTGCATACTTCACCTCTTGTTCTAAATTTGGTTTTAAGCTATTCATTTTCTAAACTAAAATATCGCCGTTATTTAGCGACGCTAACCTTGCAACGATAAGAGTCGCGCGGAGGCTTCTGAGTTTTCCTTAACGGTTTGCATAATTTTCACTTGCATCTCATATTGGCGAGAAAGACTTAAGATACTCGTCATTTCATTTACGGCGTTCACGTTACTGCTTTCAATAAAGCCCGATACGAGGCGCACGGCACCGTCAACCGGAATTTCTTCTTCGTTATTAAGTGAGCGAATCAAGCCATCCGAAGATTTTTTAATACTGTCCAGTGGCGGGTTGACGAGTTTAATTCTTTCAACTTGAGCAACTGCATCCGCGCCCTGCCCTAAAGGGATGACAGAAATCGAACCGTCTAGTGCAATTTCTACTTTTTCAGCGGCGGGAATCGCAATTGGTCCACCATTTCCCATGACAGGCAGATGCCCCCCGGTTCGTAAAATACCGACGCTATCAATATAAAGCGATCCTGCGCGGGTATAAGCCTCAGACCCATCGGGTGCTTGTACGGCAATAAACCCTTCTTTTTGCACGGCGATATCTAAGTCACGCCCGGTCTCGATCATCGCGCCATGGGAAAAATCTGTGGCGGGACTCTCAACCATTGCATAGGCGCGGGTTGGCATTCCTTCACCGTAATAAATCGGCATGCTACGCGCTTGGGTAAGATCGGCTTTAAACCCAGATGTATTTACATTGGCAAGATTATTTGAATGATTGACTTGCGCCATCATATTATTCTTGGCGCCGGTCATTGCGATGTATAAAGCTTTGTCCACGGGATGCTCCGTCAAAATATCTTTAATTTTTTACCTTAAAGAAACTAGAGCAATATGAATGCCAAAAAACAGGCAGTATAAAATCGAAGGGAAATAAGAAAGAAAAGGCGGAAGGCGGAGATGAAAACTCCGAACTTCCGTTTGTTTTGAAAAATGGCTCTCGTAGCCCGTAGCCCGTAGCCCGTAGCCCGTAGCCCGTAGCCCGTAGCCCGTAGCCCGGAAGATTACCTTAGATTGATAATCGTTTGTGTCACACTATCAGCTGTTTCAATGGTCTTCGCGCTGGCTTGGAAATTCCGTTGCGCGATAATAAGGTTAACCAGTTCAGCAGAAATATCCACATTCGATTCTTCTAAAGCGCCAGATTGAATGGCCCCGAGGCTACCAGTGTTAGCAGCGGCAACTCTTGGTTCCCCAGAGCGGAAATTTTCTACCCATGTGCTATTCCCTGAAGGCTGTAAACCCTCCTGGTTTGGAAAATCTGCCAAGGCTACCTGACCAAGGATTTGTGATTCGCCGTTGGTAAACCGAGCAAAGATCACCCCCCCGTCGTCAATACTAAGACCAGACAAACGGCCCGTGGCAAAACCATCTTGATCAACATCATTCACCGAAAATGCCGAACCAAATTGCGTTGTTCCTGTGAAATCAATGACAAAGTTAGAACTGGTTGGCGGCTCCGCAACCGGAATCGTAGCGCCAGCAAGGACCGTTGTCGGACCAGCAATACCAGGATCAATAACCCCGCTTGAGTCACGAACCTCCCAGTTTGAAACAAGAATATTATCACTTTGGGTTTCGTCTAAGGTGCCATCGTCATTAAAATAAACGTTATAAGTCGCACGTGTTGCCACCGTATTTTGTGGTGGCGGCAACGTCGTATCGGGATCACCCACGTCAAAACCATCTATCTGGACATGTACCTGCCAATTATTCGGTATCGCCGTGGGATCATTTGGGTCGTAGGCCTGCTTCACGAAATACTGCGTCATAACATGTGAATTACCCACGCTATCGTATATCGTCATAGACGTAGCACTGTTATAGGTTGACTGATCACCGGGGTCGAAATCATTAATCACAATATCGGTAAACTCTGCAGGGCTAAGTGGCTGAATTATATTTTGGATCGTTGGCTGCACAACATCGTAGCCATCCGCTAACAACATCGTAATCTCGCCGCCAACAATCACTGAGTTCGACTCCGCAACAAAAATATCGGCCGTTGCCGGTGGTACAGACACACCATCATTTGAAGGGTCAGCTTCTAAAATCTGAGGCCTGCCCACACCCGGAGGTGTGCTGGTAGTCACCTGCCCTTGAACTGTTAGTGAGTCACCATCATCAATACTGGTAATACTTATCTCAATATCATCACCGCCAGCAGAGATTAAATTTAACCCCGTGCCTGCAGCATCTAAAGCTGCAGAAACACCCGGTAGCGTGGTGTTGGATAGCGTATTAATCTCTGTTTCGAGGGCTGCCAACGTATCGCCGGAAAGCTGAACATTATTAACCGTCACAATCATATTGCCGTTGGGGCTGTTGTAGCCTGATATGGACGCTTGTGTTTGTGCCGTAGCAGTAACGCCCTGTAAGGCATTTAAACCGGAAGCAGTCTCAGCCGCCGTGTCTCCGGTTTGTGCGTTGTAAGTAACGGTTGATCCGTCAGGTGTCGTAATTTCGATCGGCTGTGCAGTATAACCGTTAGTGACTTGTGGGATACCGGGGGTAGACGTGGGAACCGGACCACTTAACCCCAGCTGTGAAGCGTTCGCGGTCAAATTCGCCAGGGAAATTATAGAACTGACGCCCTCTTCGATCGCGGAAAACTCAATGCCAAAAGTACCGCCCCCTAAATCAACTGCGTCAGCGACAACATCGATGGTCGACTGCCCTCCCGACGGCGAAAATATTTGCGCATTAATGACACTCGCCAAAATTCGGAGGTCATTAAACGTAGAAACCGTGCCAGGAACGCCCGCTCCAGCATCCAGACTGATACTCACTGTCCCAATATTCGTTCCCGCACTCAAATCAACATCAAAATCAACCGAAGTTGTCGAAAAATCATTGGCCATCGGCAAGGTAAAGGCCCCACTCGAAAGCGTGGTGGATGTTGCGGTTTGTAAACCACTGTTCGCCAAACCAACATTAACACCGGAGGTAATAATTTCTCGGCCAGACTCTTGTAACACCGGTTGCGATGCATCCAAGTTCAAGACCGACTCAACGGCTGTCGTACGACGCGGATCTAAATTACTGGTCGTAATACTCACATCTCCTGCAATATCACCAATATTCCCTTGCGCATCCGCAGAAAACCCTTGTAACAAGGCGCCGGTCGAATTAGCAATAAACCCATCCTGATTTAAGCCAAAAGCCCCTGCTCGGCTATAACGTGTTTCGCCACCATCACTTAGTACGAAAAAGCCATTGCCGTTAATCGCCAAATCGGTTTCCTTTTCCGTGAATGCGACGTTACCCTGACTAAATTGCTGCGACACTTCAGAAACCTGAACACCACTTCCGATCGCGTTGCTACCGGAGCCTAATACCGACGTCGCGTAGACATCAGCAAACTCCGTCCGCGAGGATTTAAACCCTGTGGTTGACGCGTTGGCAATATTATTACCGGTGACCGTAAGCTCTGTGGATGCTGCTCTAATTCCACTCAGTGCGGTATCAAATGGCATAACTCTCTCCCGACTTTTACTACAAACTATTCATTAAATTGTTTTACATCGGCCAAACTTACCGCACCAATGCCGGCAAGGTTTAGCACAAGTGTGCCGTTCGCCCCAACCGTGACACTATTCACGTTGGCGCTCAGTGAAGTGCCCAACTCGGTGGGAGACCCATCAAGCTCAGCTGAAACTTCGAATCGATAATTCCCCGCAGGAACGCCGTTCTCATGGCTACTTTGCCAATCGATCAACTCTCCGTTCGCTTCCATATTCATGCCGTCCCAACGCATCACCAACTCCCCTGCTGGCTGAGCGCCTAAACTCATTTGATCTATTAATGTGCCGTTTTCTGCATATATATTCACAGACACATCACCAGTACTCGCAGGCACTTCCACGCTCGCGCTAATTACTCCGCCAGCATCTAAGCGCGTTATATCGGAAGGCACTGTCACAGAGCGGCCCACGAGGCTAGACGCTTGCAAAGCCTGATTCGCAACGAAGTTAGTGGTAAATGTATCGAAGTTGTTATTGAGTTTATCGAGGCTTTCAACCGAACTGAACTGCGCTAACTGGGCGACAAATTCTGAGTTCTCTTGCGGGCTGAGGGGATCCTGATTTTTTAGCTGTGTGACCATGAGTTCCAAAAATGCACTCTGGCCAAGCTCATTACTTTTAGCGGGCTCGTCTTTCTTATTGCTAATCGCGAGATCACTAAAAACACTGTTGGTAGCATTAACTTCAGGCATATTCTTATCCTCTCTTCCTCATCTCGACCGAGCCTATTGGCCCAGGGTCAACACACGTTGAACCATTTGTTTAGCTGAGTTCATCATTTCAACATTGACCTGAAAAGAGCGCGATGCTGAAATCATATTCGTCATTTCTTCCACCACATTCACGTTGGGGTAATACACATAACCGTCTTCATCGGCTTTCGGGTGGTGGGGTTCATAACGGGGCTGTAAGGGTGCATCACTTTCAACAATGCCATCGACTTTTACGCCGACAGATGATGGGCTCTCAAACCCTTGCGCAGTCATGTTGTTGTATAAGGTTGAAAAGACCGGGTGGCGACCACGATACACTTGATCGGAGCTGGAGCTTGCCGTTTCGGCGTTAGCAATATTACTTGCCGTCGTATTGAGCCGAACACTTTGAGCGTTCATACCCGAGCCAGCAATATCAAAAATACTTGTAATAGCCATAATTATTGCCCCGTAATCGCCTTGGTCATCCCTTTAAAGCGCGAATTTAGAAAGGTAAATGCCGCTTGAAATTCCATATTGTTTTTCATAAATTCTGCATGTTCAGTGTTTTCTTCAACGGTATTACCATCAATGGAAGGCTGCGTGGGTGTACGATAATAAAATTCGTGATCGGGTCGAGCGCCATTCGAATGATCAATATGCCCAGAGTTGGTTGCGCGCATACGGCCAATATTATTGCCGTCCATTTGAGAGGCTAACGCTTCCTGGAAGTTAATATCGCGCGCCTTGTAGTTAGGCGTATCGGTATTCGCTAAATTGCTTGAAAGCACCCCTGCTCGCTCAACGCGTAACTTAAGTGCTGCCTCTTGCATGCCAAATGCTTTGTCGAATGATATTGCCATTGGGACCACAATCTTCCGCTTAATTTAATATACATATAGCAAATGCAACCGTTATGCCAACGAGAATAGTTTTTTTATCTTATTGATATTAAAGAAGTTTTTACCTTAACAAATCATATGAGACGGAACCCGCGAGAAGAAGCGGCAATGGGCTTCCGCTTTACAGACTGTTGAGAAAAACGGGAAGTGTTAGAAACGTAAGATGATAGAAATATACGCCCAACACCCACCAAAGAAGGTGACTAAACTCTTCGAAAATTACTGCGACGACTTAGATATACAAGCTCTTGATGTATAGGGGAAGAAATTTGAAATCATTAAAATAAGGAGAAATCTCTCTGAAGAGCAATGAGATATGAAAATCTAACGATAGATACCGAGGCGTACTATTTGGCTCTATACATGACGCCGGGATTACAGTGGACCATGTCAAATAGACTTGAGGCCCCGCTTAAACTTTCTGAGGATCCTAAGAACAACGCGCCACCGGGCTTTAAGGTCGCGTGAATACGCGTCAAAATGTCTTTTTTCAAGTCGGCGGAAAAATAGATCAATACATTTCGACAAAAAACGACGTCAAACTTTCCCATTGATACAAAGCTTTCTTGAAGATTCAACGAACGAAAGTTAATACGGCTTTTTATTATGGGTTTTGCGCGCCACAAATCTGGACCAGCGCTGTCAAAAAAGTTATCTAGCCGCTCTTTCGATAAACCGCGAGAGATCGATAAACGATCATATTCACCGGTTTTAGCTTTATCCAAAATCACGCTTGATAGATCCGTCGCAACAATTTCAACGTTAAGTTTTTTAGTCGCGAAGTTTTTCTTCATACTCTCTTCGATCATCATGCTCAAAGAGTAGGGTTCCTGCCCGGAAGAGCAGGCTGCGGACCAAATACGAGAGCGCCCAGCGGTTCGCTGCTCGCTTAACTCTGGCAAAATTTTGGACTTGAGGTAATCGAATGGATAGGAGTCACGAAACCAGAATGTTTCATTCGTGGTCATCTCATCAATGACCTTTTGCTTAGCCTGCATATTACCAGGCCGTTGAATCAACTTCGTTAGCTCGCCCAATGATGCACATTCATACTCAGCCAAAACCCGGCGTAACCGTGTAGAAACGAGGTATTGTTTATTATCCCCCAGGTCTATCCCAGCAACTTTTTTTAGAAAATCGCGAAATTCTTGAAATTCAGCGCCACTTAATTGTGGAGTTTCTGTTCGAATACTCACAAATTGCCGTTCCGTAGGTTATTTTGCTGATACGCATTAACTATCAAAATATTTCTAGTCACTCTCTCAATTCGAGTTACGGTCTAATCCAAATGGCTAGGCGGTTAATTCCGAGATACGGCTATTTACTCGATTCGCTAATTCGTCAGGATGGAACTTAGCTAAAAAATCATTCGCCCCGACCTTTTTCACCATCGCCTCATTAAACACGCCACTCAGTGATGTGTGTAAGATAATATGGAGATCTTTAAGGCCCGGATTCGCTCGTACTTCGGCCGTAAATGTATAGCCATCCATCTCTGGCATCTCAATATCGGATACTACTAACAATAGCTCCTGATACGGGTCTTTGCCTTGCTCAACAAGACTCTCTAAAAACTCCAAGGCTTCTTTGCCATCTTTACGCAAGGTCGTTTTGACACCAAGCGCCTCGACCACTTTTTGAATTTGTTTGCGAGCAATAGAGGAATCATCCACAATAAGAATATGTTTTTGGACTGAAATCTCTTCTTGTGCCGCCTCAATGATCTCTGCGCTGACATGTTCCCGCAGTGGTGTCACCTCCGCTAAGATTTTTTCAACATCAATAATCTCAACGAGTTTCCCTTCGACCTCTGTCACAGCCGTAAGGTAATTGTTCCGACCTGCGCCCTTGGGTGGCGGATGAATATCACTCCAATTCATATTCACGATCCGTTCAACACCTTTCACAAGAAAACCCTGCGTTGAACGATTATATTCAGCAATAATTACAAAACAGTTCGCAAGATCATCCAATGCGGGGTGGCCTGTAGCAAGCTTAAGGTCCATAATCGGGATCGTTCCGCCACGGATGTGGGCCAAGCCTCTTATCACTGGATTTCTTTTGGGGATTTCGCTAAGCGAAGGGCACTGCAGTACTTCTTTCACCTTAAACACGTTGATCCCATAAGTCTGGGACCCACCCAAGTTAAACAGAAGAAGTTCTAACCGATTTTGCCCGACCAGCTGCGTGCGCTGATTAACGCTATCTAGAACACCGGCCATGTAAATCTCCTAATCGTATTCATATTGTGGACATATATACAATTTAGTTTAGCAAGAGGCACAGGCTTTGCTATAAATAAAAGTAAGGAAAATAATTGACACAATCCTGAAATTCGTTCGAGTCAACGCATTCAGCATAGGACAATAAGTATGAAATTACGTAGTTTTTTGGCCTCTATACTCGCGATAAGCTTTTCCACATCAACGCTAGCAAGTGGCACACAAGACATCGACTTGCTTCAACAGCACGTACTGGAGCACACCGCTGAACATTACCAAAACCTCTTTGGTAAAGAAAAATTTGAGCAAAACGTTCAAATTAACGTCGGCCGCATCGACTCACGTCTCCGTCTCGCCAAATGTGACAACAATTTGGCACTCAAAATTAAAGAAACGCCACATAACACTCGAAATATTACCGTTAAAGCAAGCTGTATGAACGAACGTCGCTGGACGGTATACGTGCCCGTATCGATCGATGTCTATTCCGAGGTTTTAATCAGCACCCGCTCTTTGCAGCGCGGCGATGTGTTACAAGCCTCTGACTTAGACTATCAACGCGTCAACACATCAACCGTTGGCAGAGGGCATATAGAAGCACTAGACAGAGCGGTGGGAATGGAGATAAAACGCCCTATTAGCGCAGGTGATGTAGTTCGCCTCCCCTACTTAACGAAGCCTGATATCGTACGTAAAGGGCAAACCGTTGTCGTAAGCAGTAAATCTCGCTTCCTAAGCGTTGAAACATCCGGTGTCGCGCTCGTAAACGGCCACATGGGAGAACGCATCAAGGTGAAGAACGAACGCTCAAACCGAGTGGTCGATGCAGAAGTGACCGCCCCCGGGAAAGTAACAATTGCGACACGCTAACCTATTGATTTTTAACGATATTTAGAAAATTCTGCTGTTCCAACGGAAAAATGTGTAAATAAGGTCTAAAGGTCCTATGTTTTCAGCCGATAGCTCTGTTGAATGCGATAAAACTAGACGAAACAAGTTAAGGTAAATACGGTAGACCCATGGTTATCGACCCCGGCAACAACATAAACAGTCAAGCAGCGTCTTCGAGCAAGTCTCGTCAACAGACTGCCGCGAAAGCGACTGAAAGCGCTGTTGAACAAAAACCCGCTTCGCCTAGCGCAGAAGATAGCGTATCCCTGAGCTCTGCGAGCCTTGCTATCGGTAAGGTAGAAGCCGAAATCGCACAAACCAGCGATGTGGATAGCGCTAAAGTAGCCAAAGTTAAAGCCCAAATAGATTCGGGTAACTACCGTATTGATATCGAAGCGATTGCCGGTAAAATCGTCCAGGAAGAATCACAACTGGGCTAATATTAGCGCCTGACGGAGTCAGCCCTCCCACCGCCCAGTCCTCTCTACACCCACACATACAGCGTGGTTTTCCCGTGTAAACCGGCACATATTCTGCTTTAACTTTCCTAACGGCAAAAATCTGCCATAGTTAAAGTAATCAGACCAACGGTTTATGTGATGAATCAGCAACTCTCAGCAAATGCTATCCAGACTCAGATTTCTGGCGATATCCACGCCTGCAATACGCTGCTGGAACTTCTCGAAAAAGAACAAGATGCACTTCAGTCCCGTGACGCTGACGCGCTAGCATCAATCATCGAACAAAAGCTGCAACCGCTAACCCAGTTAGAAGAAAGCGCCAAGCAGCGCACCTCATGGGCAAATATATCCGAGCCGGAAAAATTCTCAGAGGAATGGAATGCCGTTCTTAGCAAGCTCGCCACCAGTAACATTAAGAGCGATTGGGAAACATTAAAGAAGCTCACCAAGGAATGCCAATATAAAAACGAGGTGAACGGCAAAATATTGACTCGGCAACAACAAGTCTATGGAAGACTACTTGAGCTTATGCGAGGACAGACCAAAGCTCCCACGCTCTACACAGCAACCGGCGCCGCGACGACAAGCCAAAGCTCGTTTAAAGTTGATGAGGCCTAAGCAATACGCGCTCCGATGCCCATAAAAGCCATCACATTGCCCCAGAAAACGCTGGAAGACAAACAACCATTCACTCTGACAAAGCGAGTAGATGCTCGTAGCCTGGGCACTGTAATAACGCCAAATCTTCAGGCCGATCAATATCAGATAATGCGCCTAAAACGCTGTAGCTAAGCCCTTGGGCTTCAATAGACTGAAGCGTTTGAGAAAACACCTGATCAGAGCCCCAGGAAATACCTTGAAACAACTGCGGGTATTCACCTCGCACACCCAACAAAACATATCCCCCATCATTGGCCGGCCCAACCACAACATCATGACAAGCCAATTGTTCAACCGCAGATGAAATATAGTACGCATCAATAAATGGGCAATCGCTCCCGACAAATATCACGCTGTTTGATCGGCTTAAACAGGCCCTCATCGTGTAGGTGAGGCGAATGCCTAAATTTCCAAGGCATTGAATATGATGAGAGCTTTGAACCTGCTCACTCAACGATTCGGCAAAACGCCCTCCCGATGACGACCATGTTTCAAGTAAAATGTCTGGAACAGAACTTAAACGCTGAGCAACATGAGAAGCCAGGCTTCTATGAAGGGCACCCGCCTCCCCGGTATTGAGCACCGGGCGTAAACGTGTTTTTACTGGGTCAAACTCAGGTGACTTTAAAAACTGTGCAACAATAGGTTGATTCATAAACTAACGATACCAACCGGCTAATCGATCAGGTGAAACACCTAAGGCATAAGCAAGTTGAAGCCCCCACATAAGTAACACCGTTTTAATAATTCCACGTTGCTCCCAACGTCGTGCGGAGACGTCTAGGTATTCATCGACAATTTTGGGGTGCTTTTGTTTTTTCAAGATTCTAGACAGGGCGATATCTTCCATCAACGCAATAGCAGGAAAGCCTTTCAATTGGTTGAAGACTTTTCTGTCCACAAAAATCCCCTGATCTCCAGTTGCAACACCAAAAACGCGAGCACGCATGTTAATGCCGGCTGAAATCACGCGATATATCCAGCGAGCGTTACGTAACCGGATCTTAAAAAAACCCCATGAATGACCCGGGATTAACGGTAACACACTCAGAAAATTTTCAGGTACGGACACATCCGCATGAAGAAACAATACACTCTTCCCAGCGGCATAATCCGCACCGACATTCATTTGATTTGCTCGCCCCTTTTTTGACGATACAACACGATGCCCAACAGACCGAAGCCGACTAACAGTATCATCCGTACTGCCGCCATCAACGAAAATAATTTCACTTAAAGGTGATTTAAGGTGGGAAAACGAAGCGATATTTTTATTTAGGCTCGCAGACTCGTTAAATACAGGAATCACAATCGACACCAAAAGCGGATTATCGGGCAGAGACTGAAATGGTTCCGTTCCTAATGACGAGGGAGAAAAACCTGACATACCCGCTCCGGTCAACTAATTTAACGCGCCGCCACAACTGCTGCCCTGGCCTGCAGTGCAACCGTAACAATGCTCGCCCACCACAATTGGGTTTCCGGATAAATTTTCGTTCAAAATATCCTTTAAATGCACACGCGTTTTATCAGAAGCGATTACGTCGGGTGCGGGTTGCATTGGCCAGTTAAGCATTTGGTTAAAGTCACAATCAAAGACATAACCTTGCCAATCAACACTGATTAAATTACGACACATAACACCTTTGAGATTTTCAGCGGCGTAACTCTGGCGCAGCAGCCCCATGTATTCATCCCATAACCCCTTGGATAACAACATACTGCCGAAACGTGAAATCGGCATATTGGTGATCGTCAACAACTCATTGAACTCGATCCCGTGATTGGTAAAAAGCTGTTCCTTATAATCCGTTTCTAGGCTTTTTTGATCGGGCGGTAAAAATGCACCGTTAGGGTTATACACCAAGTCCAAAGCCAAGGCGTCATCACGACCATATCCCAATTGATTCAATTTTTTTAAGGCGGCGATAGAGGAGTCAAACACCCCCTTTCCCCGTTGCTCTGAAACGTTCTGCTCTTGATAGCACGGTAAAGAAGCTGTAATCCCCACCTGAAACTCAGCCAAAAATTCAGCCAGATCCTCATACCCGGGTTCATTCAGTATGGTCAGGTTACAGCGATCAACGACCTTAACCCCCAACTTTTTAGCCTCTTTAACCAGGTAACGAAAATGGGGGCTCATCTCCGGAGCACCGCCGGTAATATCCAACATTGATATGGGCTTGGCCGTTAAATAGTGAACAATAGTATCGACCGTCTCTTTCGTCGCCAACTCGGTCCGTTTTGGCCCGGCGTTCACGTGGCAATGCGTGCAACTTAAATTACAAAGATACCCCAGGTTAACTTGAAGGACATCAACACCATCGCGCTTAAGTAACGGGAACTTCGTATTGATCAAGTATTGTTCTACATCGAGCATAAAAACCTCTATTCATAGCAAAATAAAGGCTACCACATGGTCGAAATAAATGTGTCACAAGTTAGAATAAGCTCATCATCAAATAAGCGGTATGAGGCTTGGCACTGGCGCCACGACTTACGATATAATCCTGGGCGCTAAATCACGCGGTGCATAAAGATAACAGGCACCCGTTTCGCCCTCGTAGTTGAATGGATACAATAGGGTCCTCCTAAGACTTAGGTGCTGGTTCGATTCCAGCCGAGGGCGCCATACATACACGTGAATGGCATCACTAAAACGATTCACCTGCGCACAAGGGCTGGCAATATTTCAATGAAAAAGAAAACGTAACCGACTATGGACGCTTATCGTTTTGCTTATTCTCTGCCACGACATCCTGAACAAGCTTTGAAAAATCTTCGTTTCGTTCATATGGCACGTGGGTATCAAGGTGGAGATCGAAATAGTCGTCACCGAAATACATACGGATAACATGCCCCAAATCGAGTAGAATATAGGCTTGTGTTTTTGCTCGTTCAAGTACCTTTATCGGCTCACAATAATGACGGTATACCCCATGGGTACCATCAACATGCATCAGCACTTTAACGACATTATCGACTAAAGATGCCAAGGCTTTCGTCGATAACGCATCTCGCGTTCGATCGATAGCCCCAATTTTATCATTGATGTCAATTACGCTCATGAATACTACTTATCGTTATTGCCAAACAACATGTATCTCAACATAGGTTAAAAAAATTAACGCTCATTGCGATCAACGTGTAAACGGCCGTTAAAATCATTAGGTAAAAAACTGCGGGCGCCATTATAGGGGCAAATGGCTAGGTCGAGAACATACGTACGTCGCAATTGTCATCATTTACCACACTATGCCGCGGTTATCGCCACCATATTGACAGATTATTAGTCCTTCAACTTTCCCTTTAAACAAGTGATTAAATTTAAAACAGTTAACATATGAACTTATTATTACTTACTGACGAGCAGTTCACCTCAAACACCTCAGCACTTGCCAACCCGCGTCAAAGTATTCATATCAAACAGGTACTAAAACTTGTACCCGGCGATCAAATTACCCTGGGTAAACTTGGTGGTTCAATTGGAAAAGGAATCGTAAAAGAATTGGACGGAGATGCGATAACAATTGACGATATACGCCTTGATCAATCACCACCGCCCGTGCTGCCTATCACGCTGATATTAGCCTTGCCACGCCCCCAGATGTTAAAAAGGATCCTTCAAACACTATCAACGATGGGCGTACAAAAAACATGTTTTATTCAGACAAGCCGCGTAGAGAAAAGCTTCTGGCAATCGCCATCGGCGAAGCCCGACGCCATCAAAGAACAGTTAATCTTAGGCTTAGAACAAGGCATGGCAACGCAGCTGCCGGAAATAGAAATGTATACACGCTTTCGCCCCTTTATGGAAGATCATCTGGCTGAAATAACACGCGACACAAAAAAAATCATCGCCGACCCGAGAGGCATCGATGCGCCGAAAGAGCATACGGCAAGCACAGAGTTATCTCTCGCAATTGGGCCTGAAGGTGGTTTTATAGAAAAAGAAGTGGATAAATTCTTAGGGCACGGCTTTGAAGCGGTACATTTGGGACCACGTATTCTAAAGGTTGAAACGGCCGTACCCGTATTACTTTCGAAGCTTTATCAATTTGATAAGGTGCTCTAGATACTCAGTGATGAAAACAATTACTAGAAAAAGCTAGAGAGAGTCAGAGGATTCATTCTGGAGTAACTGTTTTTCAAAGTCCTCAGCCGGCAATGGCTTGCTACAGAAATACCCTTGAAAATAACGACATCCATACTCTTGAATATATTTTAGTTGCTCGATAGTTTCTACACCTTCCGCCACGACTTCTAGCTCAAGCATATTGCCCATCGCACTAATGGTTTCAACTAGCACGCGGTCGTTTCTATCTTCCGTTAAGTCACGAATAAAACTCTGATCAATTTTTAAAATTGACACTGGCAATTGTTTTAAATAACTAATGGAAGAATAGCCCGTACCAAAATCGTCTAGGGCAAAATGAATGCCTTCAGAAGTGAGTACGGTCATGGTCTCAATAGTTTCATCTAAGTTTTGAATCACGATCCCTTCGGTAATTTCCATCTCGACCATGTCGGGCGGTACATTCTCTTCCTCGAACATACGAATCACATCTTCTACGAAATTAGCCGACCTAAACTGCCTTGGGCTGATATTAATCCCCAGCCGCATATTATTGGTCCACAAGCCCTTCTTTCGCCATATTTGAATCTGAGCCAACGCCTCCTGAATAACCCACTGCCCCACTTCTACGATAAGGCCGGAGGTTTCCAGAATCGGGATAAATTCTACGGGAGACACCATGCCTCGCTCAGGGTGATGCCACCGTAATAAGGCTTCAGCCCCGACAATTTCTTGTGTATGCACATCCGCTCGGGGTTGGAAATGAAGACTAAAGCGATTGTTTTCAATTGCCCGATGTAGGTCCCCTTCCATCACCAATACGTTACGCGCGTTATCGGCCATATACCGATTGAAAAACTGAATGGCATTACGTCCTTGTTCTTTCACTTGATACATCGCGGTATCAGCGTATTGAAGCAATTCGTTAACGCCTGCGCCCTCCTCAGGGAACATGACCACACCGACACTGCACGTCACATGCAATTCGAAGTCATTGTGATAATAAGGGTCAGCAATAGAGGTTTTAATGCGCTCGCCCACCTCTTCCGCTCTTAAAATTGCTGTTGCTAATTTTCGGCCGAGCTTGGTTAAGATAACAACAAATTCGTCGCCGCCAAGGCGTACCACCACGTCATTCTCTGAGATAACCGAGGTCAAACGTTCAGCGACGCGCTTAAGCACCACGTCACCCACCGGGTGACCTAGGGAATCATTAATATTTTTGAACTGATCAAGGTCGATAAACAACAAGGCACCGATGATGTCCTGCTTTTCTGCTCGGACTAACTCTTCTTCTAACCGCTCAAGCAAATAACTACGATTGGGCAAGTCGGTAAGCGCATCATGGTAAGCCATGTGCTCCATCAACTTCTGGGTGCTTTTCAACTCGGTGATATCCGACGATACGACGAGCGCGACCACTTCATCATAAAACTCCATCGGCATCACGTAAGTGTGCATTTGGTGGGCTTTTCCTTCCTTATCCGTCCACTTCTCTTCCCAAATTTGCGCGGGCTTGCGTGTTTTAATGACTTCAGAATCTAAATCAACAATCGTAGTGGAGGCCGTCGAAAAATAGCGCTCAAACTCACTGATATGAGAGCCACGCATCTGATCTGGTGTCGTCTCCAAGAAGTCAGATAGCGCCTTATTGGCAAAGATATAATAACCATCCCGATTTCTCGCCCCGACCCATACAGGTAAGCTATCGATAATTTGACGCACATGCTCTTCACTCTTACGAAGCACCACTTCTACGGCCCGTCGCTTGGCCAACGCCAAATCGACCGCATCCAAAAGGTCGTTGGCACTATTAACCAACTGTATAAGCTCATCATCACGGGATTTATGAGGCGGGAGAATGCGCTGCTCGCCGGGGCTGCCAGGATTGATCGCTTTCATTTGCGAAGATAAACGAATCAAAGGCTTGGTCAACATGTAATAGAAGGCGATAAATAGAAACAGAACGAGGAAAAAACTTCTGATCAAGCCAATACTTATGAGGAGTAGCGATTGCTGATAAAACGGCGCAAAAGCCGTGTCCATATCCACAATAAAATTGATGTAGCCACTGGCATCGCTATTACCCGAGATAAACAGTGGAGAACTGAACAGCTTAAGGTCTTCCGTCACAAAACGGGTCAACCAAACGGTCTTACTTTGCTGACGGTCTTTTTCTTGAGTGGCAAGCTCATTCCCGAACTCGTCTTCAATGCTAACCGCAACAATAAAATCGTAGCGCATCAAGCCCGTGGTCACCTCACGAGCGAGCATATTATCTAGGGTGTGGACAGCTCGGGCAGCAGGAGGCGTCGAGACCTCAGTGATTCTCGATATCAGACGGCTAATTTCGGCGCTGTGTCCCTGATAGCCTATATACATCTGGATCAAGCTCATTAGCAAGCCCACAAGAAGTGCGATTACCACACCTACCTTTGCGAGCCGGAACGAGATCCCCTGAGTAAAACCTTGCACACACTACCTTTAAATTTTTATTTTTAGAGCTTACACGCCTTATTCTAATTATGGCGCGCCATTACATAACTTTAGTGCCATTTGTCAGTTTTTCCTGCTCGACATGGCATGTTTATCAACATAATGAGAACTGGCTATCCCAAACACCGCTTTTGGGTGGACCGAGAGCAATAATAAGGCGTAGCCGGCCTCAGAACACTTATAAATTAATCGCTTTCACTAGATCAGACATATCTATCTGCGGCGCCAGGCGCTCTTCACTCTCAATTGGTAAAGAGCGGTCAATGGCGAGACCTTCGAAGTCATAGCGCTCTCTATCCCCTAGCTGGGACAAGGATACCCTTTGTAAGGACGCAAATATGGTATCCGTTCGCCCCGGGTGCTCTTTCTCCCACCCAGTTATCATTTGTTTGATATTTTGACGCTGTAAGTTCTCCTGAGAACCACACAGATTACACGGAATGATAGGAAAAGCTTTATATTCGGAATAGGCTTCTAAATCTTTCTCTGGGCAGTTATACAAAGGGCGAATCACGATATTTCGCTTATCATCCGCCAACAGCTTTGGCGGCATGGCTTTCATTCGGCCAGAGAAAAACATGTTCAAAAATAGGGTTTCTACGACGTCATCTCGATGATGGCCAAGCGCGATTTTGGTCGCCCCTATCTTCTCCGCAAAACCATAGAGTGTGCCCCGTCTTAACCGGGAACATAAGCCACACGTGGTCTTGCCCTCAGGAATAACTGACTTTACGACACTGTATGTGTCTTTCTCGATAATGTGATACTCAATTCCCAGGCTATCCAGGTATTCCGGCAAAATATGCTCAGGGAATCCCGGCTGCTTTTGATCCATATTGACCGCAACCAAATCGAACTTTACCGGAGAAGATTTTTGCAGCAAACATAATATATCCAGCATACCGTAGGAGTCTTTTCCTCCTGACAGGCACACCATCACCCGGTCGCCCTCTTCGATCATGTTGTAATCAACAATCGCCTTGCCGACATGACGTCGCATACGTTTTTGAAGCTTATTAAACGCTAAACGAGAGTTGTTCTCGGAACACTCAGGTACCACAACATCACCTATTTCATATATGGGGCGCGCTATTGTACGGATTTTGCCCGCAAGGTGGAAATACTATGCGAGGGCCCCTCCTTCAGCACTCCGTCACTTACAGCCGGTTATTCAAAAGCCAATAAACCATGGAGGAAACCAGCCAATATCAAGGGCACGATTGTGCCCCTAGAGCGCCCCCACTTGCCAAATATTGCCTCCGTCTTGCCACTGCACAACAGAAGGGGCAGAAACCTTCCCCTTCTGTTTGGTGACCAGACTAGGACAAATATACAGAACATTACTACAGCCCAGGCGTCATGGGGCAAAGCAAAAGATATGTAATCTGGGCATAGCTTTTGCTCTTACAGTTACACATATGCAGATAGATGTTTCATAAGCATCTAACAGACATTCATCACCGCGCCACGTAACCGCGTGTACGGTGACCATTTGGGGAATTGAAGACTGTGCTCGACTTGTCCGACCAAGAACTGATCTCAGCGCTACTCGATGCGCAACAGCAGCATAAGATCGTCAAAGTGTATTTGACCAACGGTAGCCAAGCGCTAAATAGTAACCTGCTTGGCTTTGATTATTACGAACGCTCTCTTCTCCTGGATTCATTGACGCCGCCCGTCGGCAATCAACAGCTAAAGAATATGGAGAAAACGCCGTTCTGGCTGCAGCTTAGGCATCGGGATAGCTACCTCAACCTGTATTGTATTGTCAGTGAATTTCAATACGATCTCTATACACTCAAAATTCTGCAACACGAATTTACAGACAACCAAAGATGGTTCTCCCGAATTCGCTTTGACATGCGCAAAGGACCGGAGTTAACCCTAGATGTTCCACACGAGCTTCCCATCAAGGGCTATATCCGGAACCTCAGTGTCCACGGCGCCATGGCAGAATTTTATGGTGATGATATCCGTGATCAACTTGGCGGGCTTCAGCACTGTCTATGCCGCTTACGCTTTAATGAGCTATTTGATGTTGAATTAAAGGCCGATATCAAACAGCTATCCTATGAGCGACGCCCCTCCTGCCATTCACGATTACGTGTGATGTTTACCTCTCATTCCGGCGTATCATACTCACAACTCGAAAACTTTATTGATGCGTTTAACGAAGCACCGAATAATTTTGCGTTCACAAATAAATCGTTGTTTCGCCAAATGCAGCTTGCCTAAATATGCCCCTGCAATCCGAGGGCTTACGCGTTAAAATGAGCCCACTACACCATTCGGGGCTCACACGTGAACCAAACACCGCTCTCTTCTGAACAGATACTTGATCTCGATAAACAACATGTTTGGCATCCCTATTCTCGATGTAATAGTGATCTCCCAATTTTTCCCGTGGCATCCGCGCAAGGGTGTTTTCTAACCTTAAGTTCTGGTGAAAAAGTGCTCGACGGCATGTCCTCATGGTGGAGTACGATTCACGGCTACAACCACCCAGAATTAAATCAAGCGGCCATCGATCAACTCGGTCACATGTCCCATGTCATGTTTGGTGGGCTAACCCACGAACCCGCTGTACGACTAGCCAAAACACTCGTCGATATTTCTCCCGAAGGGCTGGAACATGTTTTTATTAGCGATTCCGGCTCTGTTTCGGTAGAAGTTGCATTAAAAATGGCGCTGCAATACTGGAACAGTTTAGGCGAAACTCGACACTCCTTTCTCACAATAAAAAAGGGTTATCACGGCGATACTTTTGCCGCCATGTCCGTCAGTGATCCAGATACTGGGATGCACGGTTTATATTCTGACTTTTTACATAAAAATATTTTTACGCCTGCCCCCGAAAGTAAATTTGACGGCGATTATATCGAAGGCGATATTGATGAACTGACTCGCCTTGCACATGAAAACCGCGCAGATATTGCCGCTATTATCCTAGAGCCCATCGTTCAAGGCACAGGTGGCATGCGCTTTTACTCTCCGGAATACTTACGAAAGGTTCGGGAATTATGCACCGAACTTGGCTTACTGCTAATCGCCGACGAGATCGCCACAGGCATTGGCCGAACAGGAAAAATGTTCGCCTGTGAACATGCCGAAGTCACCCCCGATATTCTTTGTTTGGGTAAAGCATTAACTGGCGGGTATATGAGCTTGGCCGCCACACTATGCACAACAAAAGTGGCCGAAACGATTTGTGAAGGAGAGGCTGGCGTTTTTATGCATGGCCCCACATTTATGGCCAACCCTTTGGCATGCGCCGTAGCCAATAAAAGTTTGGAACTGCTATTACGAGAAGATTGGCAGTCACGCGTCAATAATATTCAGCAGTGGTTAACGAGCGGCTTAGCCCCATGTAAAGATCTGTCGCATGTCGAAGACGTCAGAACACTGGGTGCAATCGGGGTTGTCGAGATGAAAACACCGATCGATATGAAACGGGTTCAACCCGTATTCGTAAAACACGGCATCTGGCTACGCCCCTTTGGGAAACTTATCTACACGATGCCAGCGTATATATCGTCCAAAGAAAATATTGCGTATTTAACAAGAAAAATCATGAATGTATTAACAGACCCCCAAGCCTTTGATATCTAGCCTGGCTAACATGCGAGTCAGGGTGAAACGTGATTACAAACCTAAGGAGTAAACGGCCTTAACCGTTTTTCCGTGATTAGAATACTCTAATCGCGCGCAGAGACTATTGAGCAAAGGTAAACCCCGTCCATGTGAATCAGCATTTTCTTCTAAATTATTGATCAAACCACTGTAGTCAAAGCCCATACCACTATCTGTCAGGCTAAGTTCAACATAGTTTGTGTCACTTTTATGGAAGCTAAACTGCAAGTCAATAAATTGATTGTCTAACGATGCCAACCTTTC
The DNA here is from genome assembly GCA_045430345.1 of Agarilytica sp. Lineage (GTDB taxonomy): Bacteria > Pseudomonadota > Gammaproteobacteria > Pseudomonadales > Cellvibrionaceae > Agarilytica. Next base: position 1,184,398 of record JAILXT010000001.1, read on the forward strand.
AGCCCTTAAACGATAATACTCTTCAAATCCATCTGCAGAATCTTTCAGCTTAGAGTCTAAACCAAGAACACCATGCTCTAAGGCGTTACTGTACAGCTCGCTCACAATCGTAAATATTTTTTCCTGATGTAATTCAATACCATGTATCCCACCAACAAAGGTCATGATCTGATCCACGATACTGGTATTTGATAACTCTTCATTTTCAAGCCGCATATTAAACTGCCAAGGAAACGAATCAGCTTGATGAAACTGTTCTTTAATATTGACCTTCTCGCCAGTATTTTTACCATAATGAGATAACTCACCCGCATGTATTTCTACAGCAGAGATATCGTCATTTCGAGCACCAGATTGAAATTTATGGACGGTATTAATCAGTTCAGCCAATAAATTATCGTCCCCTGACAACAGAACATTTTTTATCCCCTCAACACCAAACTCTTGCCCTTCACTGTTAGCGGCTTCATTCACGCCATCCGTATACACATAGACACGGTCATCAGTATCAAGATCGATTAACAAAGGCGTATCATCAAACTCCTCGGCCTCTAGAATACCGAGCGGCATATGCTCCGAAGGAATATGTTTGATCGTCTTATCAGCCGAATTTAATTGAAGGACGTCGTTCATACCGCCAGCCCATAATGACATCGCACACCCTTCACTGTTGATATAGCAAATGGCCGCGCAAAAAAACATATTTTGGGGTAATAGTTCCACCAAGGATTTGTTAATTTCCTTTGCCAGCAACCCGACACTGGTTTGCTGAGCAGACAAACGATAAAAAATCTCGGTAACTGGCAGAGTGCCAATAGACGCCGCTAGACCATGCCCAGTAAAATCACCCACCAAACAATATACCCCACCCGAAGGAGAAGGCGCCTCTAATGTAATATCGCCATTAAACATGGACATTGGCGAGCTATAGTGCGTAATATTTTGACATGCTGTTTTAACACGCTCCGCGCCACGATCAAAAATACGTTCAACAATGACGTGCTCTCGATCCATTACCTGCTTATGATATTCAAGCTGCTTATTGGCTTGTTTCAAAGACAAATAAAGCCCCCGCGTCCGGCCATGGGCATTAATCTTGGCTAACAGAACATTTTCATTGATTGGCTTGGGAACAAAGTCGTCGCCGCCCGCGTCGAGACATTGAGCGAGAACATCGGCGTCGTCCATCGCGGTAACAAAAATGATAGGAATTAATTGATTCGCGTGATCACGCTTAATATTGGTGGTTGCTTCTATGCCGTCCATTTCAGGCATGGACACATCCATAAGAATCAGGTCTATGGTATCGTCATGCAAGCACGCGTTACAGGCTTCTAGGCCATTTACCGCATGAATACATTCATGCCCTTCATCAATTAAAATATAACCTAAAAGCTCTCGATTATACTCATGATCGTCTACGATCAATATTTTCATAATAGTAAATCAGGAGATATCAAATTTTTTATCAAATCTAGAAATGCTGAATATTTTCCGTATCTGCTCGTTCGTATTAATCAACTTAACCTTAGCGCCAAGCTTGTCAAAAAAGCTACGCGCATTAATCAACATGCCTAACGCAGAGCTATCGATATAACGCGCATCACGAAAGTCAATCACAATCAATTTGCATTTACTTTCACCAAGATCCTCGTAACATTTTCGAAATGGCCCGACAGCTTCAAAATCGAAACGTTCGCCCAAAACAATGGCCATTCCTTCATTCTCAAACTTCTCTACTCGAATGGACAAAAGTCACCCTCCACTAAAAATTAAACGCTAATTAGTACAACTCTATATCGTCGCCGTTGTTTGCCGCCAAGTGACCACCGGATGCAAAATTTCTCGCATTCTCTAACGCTTGCTTTGCCCCACTAAGCGCCGCAGGCATTTGATGTTCTCGTGTAATTGCTTTTTGATAACATGCCAAAGTCTCCCCAACATAGTGGGAAGAAGCGGTTACTTGTTTCGCATATTGCGCAATACGATCTGCCGTTTGCAGTGCGGTTACCGCGCGATTTACTTCAGCGTTAATTTCTTCGCCAATCGCCGCACCCTCAGAAACACTGTGTGCCACTTTTTCATTAACACGTTCCAATTCTGTGAGCATGCCATCTAGGTGCCCTTTCGCGTCAATTGCAATATTCATATCCAACGAAGCAATATCACCCACAACCTTTTCAACATTAGTGACCGTCGATTTGGCCGTCTCGGCGCGCTCTCTTATTTGCTCATTCAATTCGTTAGAGTCTTGAGACAATTTACGCACTTCATCCGCAACGACAGCAAAACCTCTACCCGCTTCTCCTGCCCTAGCCGCTTCAATCGCCGCATTGAGTGCAAGTAGGTTCGTCTGATCGGCAATGCCGCGAATATCATTAATCAAACCGAACATACCGTCTAGGTGCTTCACCATATCCTGTATGTTATGCACTGCTTGTACGCTTTTCTCGCTGATATCAATAAATAGTTTCACGTAATCATCGAGAATCGAACCCACCTCATTCGCAAATTTTTTGAGGCTAACTTCCTCGCTACCGTTACTATTTGACGAAAGCTGATCCACAATCCCCATCATTAAATCTTTACCAGAGTTTGCGGATTCAGATAGACCTCTAAAACTCTCGTGTAGACGAAGGCTTGAATCCTCCACAAGGTGCTGAATATCATTCGCGACACTTTCAAGCTCATGACACACTGGTGAAAGCTTTTCGTCGAGGGCCCCCGTCACAGACCTTAATGAATCCATCGAGGTACTCGCTTCATTTTGCTCCTGATCGAAATCACCGCCATCTTGGTTGAATAGGAATGCGGACAAACCAACCAAAACGATGGAAAGTAATGAGGCCACCACCACCGACTCCATCCAGAAACTTAGCCCAATACCCACCACAGCGACAGCTGCAAGTATTCCAACTCGGGACCAATGATTTTGCACTTATAACTCCACTTATGACCTAACAAGAAAAATACAGCTTTACATGTTATAGCCTAGACGTGGATATCTTGCTTCGCCAGTACATAACTGGCGTATTCAATAGGCTAAGCCTATGAAATATAAGGAAAGAGTAAGAAAGAAATAAAACGAGAAGCGTTGGTCAAAAGATAGACGCCCCGATGGGCGCCAATTTTAAGGGGTACAGTGACGAGACGAATAACGGGGATGTTTACAGCGGACGAATACCGATAGATTTACGTACTTTATTCATGAGTGGCACACTGTATTCCCGTGCTTTTTCTGCACCTTGCTTGAGTATTTTTTCCAACTCATTCGAGTTTTCCATATACGCCTGATAACGCTCGCGCGCGGGCGCTATTTCTTTATTCACAAGCTCGAACAACTGTTTCTTTGCCTCGCCCCAGGCAATGCCCTCTTCGAACGCTTTGCGCATTTCTTCAGTTTGCGCCTCAGAAGCAAATGCTTTCCACACTTCGAATACAGTGGAATCATTCGGGTCTTTTGGTTCGCCAGGCTCAAGCAAGTTGGTCTTAATTTTATTGATATGTTTCTTTAGCTGTTTTTCCGTGAGGAAAATGGGAATGGTATTGTTGTAACTCTTGCTCATTTTTCGGCCATCAAGGCCTTTCAATACGGCAACATTGTCATCCACTACCGCTTCCGGCAACGCAAATGCTTCACCGAAGTGATGATTAAAACGCTGCGCGATATCACGCGCCATTTCTAAATGCTGAGTTTGATCTCGCCCTACCGGCACTTTATTGGCGTTAAAGATCAGAATGTCTGCAGACATCAATACGGGGTATCCATAGAGCCCCATGGTGACGCCAAAATCTTGATCTTCGCCATCTTCTTTGTTTTTATCGACGGCCGCTTTATACGCAACCGCGCGATTCATCAGGCCTTTTGCCGTCATACAGGAAATAATCCACGCAAGCTCACTGATCTCTGGGATGTCTGACTGACGATAAAATACGGTCTTTTCTGGATCTAAGCCTAAGGCCAACCATGATGCAGCAATTTCCTTTGTTGATTGGTGCACATGATCCGGGTCGTGGCATTTAATCAGCGCATGCAGATCAGCTAAAAACAGGAATGATTCTGTACCTTCGGCCTGGCTCGCTTCAATTGCAGGGCGAATAGCGCCGACATAATTACCTAAATGCGGTGTCCCGGTGGTGGTGATGCCAGTTAGGACTCTGTTTTTACTCATGATTGCTCCAAGCACGCCTTAAATTTAATTGTCAGAAAGGGTCCGCATAATACCTATGTGTATTCAAATTGAAAACGCAAATTCAAAAGGGAGCTGGCGCGAGAATAAGTCGCCCCAGCAGACGCTACCTCAGTAACTGTTCAAACACCGTCTGATAACGAGGCTTTATATGCGTCATCAAGCAGGCAGATATGTCTGGACAGAGCAGATGGGGATTACCTTTAGCACCAGGGTACCCGAGCCCACTTTCAGTCTGGGTCAAACTGCCTTTAACTAAGGGCTTATCCTGCTGTGAATCAGGAAGCGCCAGCTTCCCCATTACGTGGACCGCCATCGCCTGCGCCTCCTTTTCGATACAATCAGACCCAGCATATAAGTAATCATCAGAAAAAAAATCAGGGTAAGCCAAGCGATTAGGTAACACCGGGATACAGCCTCGGTTTACCGCTTCCATAACAGATAACCCCTGAAAATCATGGTTAGACGTCGATAACACGACGTGTGCTCGCTCCAGGAGCTGATGATAGTCCGCTTTTGATTCGACATAGCCCCACTTACCCAACCATCCTCGCGATTCCAACAACGCGTGAATTTCCTGGAAGGCCTCCGGCACGGACCTGAAGGACTGACCGACGATATGGAAGGTCGCGTTTAACGCCTCAGGCAATGCTTTCAGGAAGGCAAGTAGGCGTTCAGGCCCCTTGTCATACTCCCAACGATGATTCCAAACAAAGTGCGGATCAAAGACTTCTCCTTGCGTCCATGATGACGCTTTACTCACGACTCTTTCACCGGATATATCAGCCTCGACACCGACAGGCAATACGATAGATTTTTCACGCACCACATCAACGACCCCGTTCGGCACGCCGTCTGGGAATTTCTTGAGTAATGCAGACATCCCCTCGAAAAACGTTGTCCGGTTGTGTTCGCTGTTAAACGCGACGACATCGCAACACAGCGCGCTGTATATCTGCACCATCTGGGCCTCTATCCTCGCAGATTTGTCAGACCGAATTGATTCTGGGTAGGCAAACTGATTTTCGTGAAAATACAGCAAGGTGGGTAACGACGCTAAACTCGGATTCAGGCCCTTAAGTGTTGCGAGATCCACCATGGATGTAGCAATACAGATGCCGTAACGCTCTTTTAATGCTGGGTTTTGAAACCAGGTCAGGCCATTGCCTCTAATACGCCAACTAAAATAGCGCGGCGGCAACGTTAAAGTGGTCCACTCGTAAGATGAGAACGCCCGGTAAAGGCCTTGGCGCCAATAGGCATGACTTTCTGCATCGTATGCCGAAAGCATCAGCGCCTTCATATTGATGTCTCCCCAATAATGCTACTGAGCCGCCCCATCAACATGCGAATATGACAACAACCACTTAAGGACAGACGGCTAAGGCCGCACAAGGCAGTATCCAACAAGGGGAAGGTCTTAACTATTCTTCAGTATTGGCTTTAAGGATATAGGCATCGAAACCCGCCTGACACAAGAGGTGAGCGGCAATATCTGCCCGGCTACCTGCGTCATCTGGCACGATATAAGCGCTTGCCTTCGCCAACTCTTCCACCGATGAACGCAAGCGGGATAGAGGAACGTTGATACTGCCAGACACGTGAGACATGCGAAATTCCATCGGCATTTTCACGTCGATTAACTTGTACGGTTTTTCCAGTGTCTCAAGCTCGTCTGTCTGAATGTATTGAAGAATGGGGGCCTTTAAGAGCGCCTCAAAATTTTCGGAATCCAAGCGTTTAATATGACCATTGTCGAGCATGGTGATCGTGGCATTACGAGGGGTTTGCCCTAACAGGGCCTCTTCCCCGAAATAGCTGCCAGGCTCTAGAATCACATCGACACTGTCTGAGCGATTGGTTACATGAGCGCGCCCACCGGCTAATACGTAGAAATAATCCCCTTTTTCACCCTCTTTGAGTACGACACTACCTTCCTTTACGGCAACATCTTCAAAGCGTGAAAATAGCTCTTGCACTTGGGTCAACGGAATACGCGTAAACAGCGGCGACTGTAACAATGACGACATCCAATCCGTGGCATCTTGGTCCGCAATACTACTGACCTCGATTTCACCAGTGACCATGTTGTCTTCAGCCACTTCATGAGATTGCTCATGGGCATAAGCCGCAGACTCACTCCAGGCGACGATCCGATCAAGCGCTTCCGCTTCTATGGTAAAAACATTCACTAACGATTTGGCAATGCATGAGCACCGGGTCGGAGATTCTGGGTTAAGGGTGTTTGCCACCTTATCTCGGTCGGATTCGATAGAGGAAGAATTATACGCAGCATCAATGAGATCTACTCGCCCGGACACCAAGTAGAAACGCTCCGCCACCGAGCGACCACGCTTAAAGAGCATCTCCCCTTTGTGGTAGCTTTTTACGGAGATTTGCCCCATCACATCTTCTAGATATTGATCGTCTAGCTCACTAAACGGGACAAACTGCTTTAAATCGTTAAGTTCCAATGCCTTTCCTCATTCGTATGCCATTTCAAGTATGGTCAATTATTCTATTTTTTTCCGAGGACTTTTTCACGCTTCGGCGTTCAAATCTACCAACAGCAAGAGCCCTGTCACAGAAATGACCAAGCGTAGTGACGGGCTTCCACTACGTGGTCGTAATGAGCGTTTCGCTCTCGTAAAAGCGCCCCAACAAGGTATTCAGAGTCTCGATATCCTTCACCCCAGCTAACTCTCGAGTAGAGTGCATCGCGAAGGTCGGAACCCCAAGATCAAGACTCTTTACCCCAATATTCGAGGCGGTAATCGGCCCTATTGTACTGCCGCAACGCATATCCGCGCGTGTCACGAACATTTGAAGTGGAAGTTCAGGCGATTTTCGAGCAAGTTGTTTCAAAAAGGACGAGCTATGGGATGAGGTTGCGTAACTCTGCTTCGCATCAAACTTCAGCACAGGCCCTTGGTTCAATAATGGGCCATGGTTATCGTCGTGCTTGTTTGAATAATTCGGGTGAATCCCGTGGGCATTGTCGACGGATAACAACAGTGAGGCACGCACCGCCATTTGACGTTGTTCTGCATCGGGATGAAGGCGCGTCAGTAAATCCTCTAGCACTGTCCCCATGGCTCCAACATCACTTTGGCTACCCACTTCCTCATGGTCGCTGCAAATTAAGAGTGACGTCTGATCGTTACTTGCATTCGTTAACGCCAACGCCCCGATATAAGAACTTAACAAATTGTCCAAGCGCGCCCCGGCAAAAAAATCTTCTCTTAAACCAATGACACTGGGCTGCTGGACGTCATAAAAACTCATATCGAAATCAAGGACTTCAACCGCATCACCCGCTCCATCATCACGGATTTTCTCTAACAGCAACTCTCGAAAAGAAAAGTTTTCCTTTCCTTGAAACAGGATGGGGTTTAAATCAGTTTGAGGGTTGACCGTGCGATTTTTGTTCGCCTCTCTATCGAGGTGAATCGCCAAACTTGGAATAACCGCGATAGGCGACTCAAAGTTAACGAGCGCCGACTTTAATACCTGATTGCCATCCAAGTAGCAGACCCGCCCAGCCAACGATAGATCGCGATCAAACCAAGGGTTTAAAAGCGCGCCTCCGTAAACCTCTATCCCTAACTGTTGGTAGCCCTTCGTTCGCTTTTCCGGTTGAGGCTTTACTTTGAGGCATGGGCTGTCGCTATGGGTCCCCACCATACGGATACCGGATGACACATCGTTTGATTTCCCCAGGACGAACGCTGCAATCGTCGAATCTGAACGTACAAAATAGTATTTCCCGCCAGGACTTAACTGCCACGCCTCGCTTTCACTTAAGCGAACAAAACCCGACGAGTTAAACAGTTGCGCCAAGTTTTCAACCGCGTGATAGGGACTGGGGGAAGCATGTAAAAATTGCTGAAATTGTGCACATATTTGGCTACGAGACATAGTATTTGGCTTTTACTGAAAAGTGTTTGGTTTAACGTTTTTTAAAAATTTTGAACTCAGAGTATTAGCATAATGAGAATAGCACCAAGTAGGAGCCGATAGATGACAAATGGCATCATACCAATACGGTTAATAAAGCCTAAGAAAAAGTAAATACACATGTAGGCACTGACCGCAGAGAGCGCAACACCAAGCAATAGACTCGGCCAATCCACAGCGCTTTGCCCCACCAAAGACAAGCCTTTGTAGCCCCCGCTCAAAACAATCACGGGAATCGATAATAAAAAAGAAAACCGTGCGGCATCCACACGAGAAAAACCGAGTATCAGCGCTGCAGTGATCGTAATCCCCGAGCGTGATGTGCCAGGAATTAACGCTATCGCCTGTGCGCCACCGATCACCAGTGCCGCAATTACCGTCATATTCACCAAGGACTGAGTATTTTTATCCGCGCCGCGATCTGCATAAGCCAGAAGAAGCCCAAATAAAACGGTCGTTACCGCAATGACCATCATCGAGCGTAAGTTCTCCTCAATGAAATCATTCATTAATAATCCACATAAGCCCGCAGGAATAGTGGCCAAAACAATCAACCAAGCCAGGCGCGCATCTTCGTTGACGCCTTTACCCACGACAGAAAGTGACCACCCGGTAATCAAACGTGCAACATCTTGCCGAAAGTAGATCAATACCGCCGATAAGGTGCCAACGTGCACGGCGACATCAAACGCTAAACCTTGGTCAGGCCAATGCAATACTTCTTTGGGCAAGATTAAGTGCGCTGAGCTGGATATAGGTAAAAATTCGGTCAGCCCTTGTATCAAGGCCAAAAAGATAACGTGGAGGGTGTCCATATTATGAAAGTGCTCTCATTCGAACCGAGGCTTCTTCGCCCCGTTCAATTTATAGGTGATTTATGTGCTCACAGAAGCTCGACACGCGCTTATCTAAGACGTTCTTATTCGAGTGCGCTTTTCCCAGGCCACTTCGTTTCTTAAATACAGTGGCTCGATAGCATCCAGACCATTTTTACGTGCCTGATTCAGCGCGGTATTAAAGCTATCATCGTCCCAAATTGATAGTAAATTTTTTGCGAGAGGGAGTTCATCAGGAAGACACACATTGAAACCAGTGCTTTCCAGAGACGCCAGACTAAGCCCATGCCCTCCGGCAATAGACTCCGAGCGATAGGGATTCACGGCTTCGTTAAACCGAGCGGGTGAAACAACCGATGGTACCTCGACCTCGATCATGCGGCCTTGCTCAACACGGTACCCCGCCCAATAGACCTCAGACATACGTGCATCGAGGCAACTCACCACATACCTGTGCTCACATGGATCAAAAGATGTATTTGAGTGAATACCATAAGCCAGAACTTCTAAGGAGTTCGCACCGACTAATGGCACCTTTGCACCATATGCGAGGCCTTGAGCCACGGACAGACATATTCTTACGCCGGTAAAGGAGCCCGGCCCCAAAGTAACGGCGATGCCATCTAATTCGGGCAGAGTAATATCTGCATCAGATAGCACCTGATCCACCATCGGCAGAAGTGCTTGGGCGTGGGATTTGGGAATATTGCAGACTTGTGAATGTATGTGCCCCTTGTAATTCAGGGCAACAGAACTCTGTTCTGTGGAAGCATCAATGGCTAAAACGGTGTGGCGTTGGATTGACATTGAGTAGACATTGAGAGAAAAGAATTATTAGCTTCAAGCTGGGCAGTAAACACCGCCCACTTTACCTAGCGTCTTAGTTACATACCGAGCGCTTCAGAGACCTTAGACTTAATATCATCAAGGGAGCCAATGCCGTCCACACGTGAGAAAGTCACACTCTCAACCGCTTGATAAAATTTCACAAGAGGTTCTGTCTGTTCATGATAAACACTTAAACGGTGCCGAATTGTCGCTTCTTGATCATCTTCTCGCTGAATAAGTGCTTCGCCAGTTTGATCATCTTTGCCCTCTTCTTGAGGTGGGTTGTGATCGACATGATAAATACGGCCAGAAGCCTCATGTACTCGGCGGCCGCTTAGACGAGATACGATCGCCTCGTCATCCACATGAATTTCCAATACGTGATCAATGGCAACGCCCGAGTTTCCTAGGGCTTCGGCTTGGGGAATAGTGCGAGGAAAACCATCCAGAAGGAAGCCTTTTTCACAATCTTCCTGAGAAATACGATCTTTAACAAGGTCAATAATGAGGTCATCGGACACCAAAGCACCGGAATCCATGACGCCTTTTACCTTGATCCCTAGAGGGGAACCAGCTGCTACAGCCGCGCGTAACATGTCGCCGGTGGAAATTTGGGGGATGCCATAAGACTCCATCAAAAACTTAGCTTGTGTGCCCTTTCCGGCGCCTGGAGCTCCCAAAAGAATTACGCGCATGAGGATTCCTCTATTAAATTCTTGTATAACGATGCAAATATAGTGGGCAGAATGATGAGCTGTCGGCTCGTGATCACCCGTCTGGGCGGCATACGATACACACACGTATCAGGATTAACAAGGGCTTAGCCGAAGAATTCAACAGGTGTTGAATTTTGGTGTGGCGCGAACGATTATCCCTTGCTCTGGACTATCCGAAAAAAGCGATTAAAGCCCATTTTTCTTGGCTTCATCCCAGAACGATTCTAATTCTTGGGCGGTGAAAGATGCCTTTTCACTTTGATTCATCGCACTCACAACATGGGAAAAACGCGACTCAAACTTGCGATTTGCACTGCGCATAAGCGTTTCGGGGTCCAGGTGTAAGTGCCTGGATAAATTGACGCACGTAAACATCAAGTCGCCTAGTTCGCTTGCAACATGCTCCACATTTTTAGACTCAAATGCCTCGCACAATTCCGTTAGTTCTTCTTCGAGCTTATCCAAAACCTGATCGCTGCTCTCCCAATCGAAGCCCATTTTTGCTGCACGTTTTTGCAGTTTCGTTGCGCGGGTTAACGGCGGCAAAGAAACCGGAACATCATCAAAGACGCCACGACTCCCTTTCGATTCTCGCTCTTGCTGCTTAATATTTTCCCAAGACGCTTTGATATCGGCATCATCCAAAACCTCCCCTGGCGCCCTGCGGCTTTCTAGGGAACCGTCTGGAAAAACGTGCGGGTGGCGACGCACCAGCTTGGCAGTCAAGCCATCCACGACATCATTAAAGTTATAGCCCTGTTGCTCGTCAGCTAATTGACTGTAAAAAATCACCTGAAACAACAGATCGCCAAGCTCTTCCCTTAAATGGCCGTAATCTTCTTGCTCAATGGCATCAACCACCTCATAGGCTTCTTCTATCGTCGACGAGGTGATTGACTGAAAACTCTGCTGAATATCCCACGGGCAGCCCGTTTCAGGATCCCTTAAGCGCTTCATCAAATAAAGAAGATTTTCTAAACGGTAGGGTTTGGTATCACGTGTCATTATGACGACTCAATATCAACTTTCACGACGGACGGAAGAAACGTTAGGCAGCTGATTTAGCTTCGCGAAAATTCGACTCAAAGCGCCCAAATCCAATACGTCTATCGTTAATAGCATCTCAGCTGTATTACGATCTTTATTGGACTGCGTTTGCATTGAGCTAACATTGACTTTTTCGCGATCCAACAAGGTCGTGATATCCCTTAACAGTCCGTGCCTATCGAAAGCCTCGATATAAATTTTAACTTCGTAAAGATTGTTAGGTTTATCCGCCCAATCCACGGTAATAATACGTTCCGGCTCTTCTGCATCTAACTGCAAAATATTCGAACAGTCCTTACGGTGAATAGATACCCCGCGCCCGACCGTGATATAACCCGAAATACTGTCGCCAGGAATAGGTTTACAACATTGGGCAAGGTGGGACATGAGATTCCCCACGCCATCAATGTATACCTCTGCACTGCCATCCTGATTTTCCGCTCGCCCTACAAGCGACGTGACTTTCACACCACGATCAGGGTCTTTCTCCATAATGAGACGCTGAGCCGCACCAATCACGCGATCAACACTGAGGTCCGCCGTACCAACTGCAGCATAAAGTCCTTCAAGGCTCTTGAGGTTTAGTTTTTTAGCCAGGGCCTCATAATCGAGGTCTTTCACTGCCAAGCGTTTAAATTCATGATCAATCATCGCGCGACCATCTTCCACGTTTTGGTCTCGGTCTTGATGTTTAAACCACTGCTGTAACCGACTCCGCCCCTTCGACGTCGTGACATAACCCAGTGCGGGGTTCAGCCAATCACGGCTCGGCGCAGCGTGCTTTCCTGTAAGGATCTCTACTTGGTCTGAGGTTTTTAGGGCATAGTTAAGTGGCACAATTCGGCCATTCACCTTAGCCCCACGACAATGAATACCTACATCAGAATGAATACGAAATGCGAAGTCCACCGGCGTAGCATTTTCGGGTAAATCCACCACATGCCCATCCGGCGTAAAGATGTATATGCGGTCCTGCGCAATCCCTTTAGGAAGGTGATCATCCCAAGGGCTACCGCCCAGCTCTTCGTGCCACTCAAGGACTTGCCTTAACCATTCAATTTTCTGTTCGTAGCTGTCGGAACCCGTATCGTCGGTATCCGTATCTTTGTAACGCCAATGCGCGCACACCCCAAACTCAGCTTCTTCATGCATGGTACCGGTGCGAATTTGAATTTCTAAGGCACGGTTGGCTGGGCCTTTAACCGCAGTGTGTAATGAACGGTAACCATTCTCCTTTGGGTTGGCGATATAGTCATCAAACTCATGGGGAACATTCCGCCATAGCGCATGAACGATACCAAGCACTGCATAGCAATCACGCTCGCTCTCCACCAATATCCGTATCGCGCGAATATCGTAAACCTCAGAGAAACCGATGTTCTTTCGTCGCATCTTCCGCCAAATACTGTAGATGTGCTTTGCCCGCCCGTAGACATCCGCTTTTATGCCTTCTTCAGATAATTTGGTTTGGATAACATTAATAACGTCCTCGATATAAACCTGACGGTCAAGGCGCTTTTCATCGAGTAATTTGGCTATATATTTGTAGTCATAAGGCTGGAGGTAGCGAAAGGCAAGATCTTCAAGTTCCCACTTGATATGGCCAATCCCCAAGCGATGAGCGAGCGGCGCATAGATATCTGAAACTTCTTTGGCAATTTTTTTACGTCGTTCTGCCGGCAGGTTTTTCGCGGCTCGAATCGCGCAGGTCCGCTCTGCGAGTTTAATCAACGCAATGCGAACATCGTCGACCATCGCCACAAGCATTTTTCGAACGTTTTCCGCCTGCTCTTCGCTTTCCTGACCAAATACCGCGCTATCACTATGATTGGAAATCGAACTGATTGACGCCATACGCATAACGCCATCAATCAAATTCGCTACAACTTCGCCAAATTCAGCGCTGACCTCTTCTTTCGTAAGCTTTCCTTCCCTGACACTCCGGTAAAGCACGGCTGTGACCAAGGTATCACAATCCATTTGGAGGTCCGCCAAAATATCGGCCATTTCAATGCCAGCAGAGAAGGTTGAATAACCTTTCCCCCAACCCGCGATGTTATCACCAGCATCTTGCTCAACGCGCCGCGCCGCAGCACAGGCTTTTTCTAACGCAGGCTTAACCTCATCACCCAAGTGAGAGGCTTCACAAATTTTATTTAACCAATAGGAAGTATCCAACCCTCCCTGGTCGTCAATCGGATGATCTTCGCGAACTTTAACCATGTTAACCCTATGGTTTACGAATTAAATACACCAGAAGAAAGATAGCGATCACCACGATCACAAATCACTGCAACTATGACAGCATTTTCTTCTTTTTGAGCGATATCCAAAGCGGCCGCAACAGCACCGCCAGAGGACACACCGCAAAATATACCTTCTTGTTGTGCCATTGCACGCATAGCGTCTTCAGCCCGCTGTTGAGACATATTGACCACCTGATCGATATTCACATCATCAAAAATAGTGGGCATATACTCGGTTGGCCAACGCCGAATACCCGGTATCCGCGCCCCATCTTCGGGTTGAAGCCCCACGACCTCTATCCGTGAATTTTGCTCCTTCAGGTACTTAGACGTACCAACAATAGTGCCAGTGGTCCCCATAGAGCTGACAAAGTGCGTAATTTTGCCCTTGGTTTGACGCCATAATTCAGGCCCCGTTCCATTGTAGTGCGCAATAGGGTTATCACCATTTCCGAACTGATCCAATACGCACCCTTTTCCTTCTTGCTCCATTTTTTTAGCGAGATCTCTGGCACCTTCCATGCCCTCAGCTGCTGTCACAAGAATAAGCTCCGCGCCATAGGCCTGCATGGCATCCTTCCGCTCTTGAGTCGCGTTGTCTGGCATAATCAAGGTCATCTTATACCCCTTGATCGCGGCCGCCATTGCCAACGCAATCCCGGTGTTTCCACTAGTCGCCTCGATTAGACGATCACCTGGGGTGATGTCCCCACGCCCTTCAGCCCTAGAAATCATAGACATCGCAGGCCGATCCTTTACGGACCCTGCAGGATTATTCCCCTCAAGCTTTACCAAGATAGTGTTTTTTTCCGTACCGGGTAAACGCTGCAGACGTACCAACGGGGTTTCGCCGATACAGGATTCAATGGTGGGGAAGTCAGAGGAGAAAGGGGCTTCGGTCAAACTCATGCTCTCAATATAATGCTTATTCAAATTACACTGCGCCGAAACGATGATTCAATTCGACACTCAATTAAGGGGCGCAATATTATCACTTTATGCCAAAGCGGATACCGAATTATCGGTATGAATTCCCAATAAAACAAATCATTCGTAAAACACCGCCGAATTCGCAAGTTTCCAAGGCCCTTTCGCTATAAGCTTATTAACTAGAACCGTAAAATTGACTCAAAGCTCCCCACGAGAGCATTCATTTTTCCAATCTATATCACGGCCATATCATGCAAAGGGCTTGCCGGTAAAACCCACCCTCGCTATGATCCTTTGATGCAAGACATGCAGACGATGGACACTGTTAACCGCCACAGTGTAGACATAACAATGTCACCGGATTCTACAAAGAACACCGCAGAGTCATTACGCTATCCAGACCATAGCTCGACGAAAATGTAAGCAAAGGGCCTCTATGCTGATCAATAAAAAACAACTTGAAAAGAAGCTGTGCCATATTAGCTTCATTCCATTAGCCGTTATTAGCTTCGTATTAATACTAAGCTTAGCGGCACTTTTTATTGGTCATATGTATAGAGAAGATGAACATCGGCTCAACTTTTACACATCCCTTTTTGACAACATCCAGACCAATAGCAGTGCCCAATTCGACACCCTCGCCAACACTATATTGGCGTCAAGTAACTATTATTCAGTGAGCCTGATAGACAAAAACAACAAGATACTTTTTTCTCAAGGCGTTATTAACGACATCCCTACCCAGGAAAACACTCAACTTAAAAAGACAACCTACTCTATTAACGGAAAAACAATCCACCTTTCCTCCGTCAATTTAGTCAACGATCAGCATAAAACCTCAGGATGGGTAGCGATAAGTAAAAGTGCTGACACCTCTATTTTATGGTATTTCGAAGCACTTATTTTTACCCTGGTGATTTCGGTCTCGGGGTTTTTTCTTATACTTTTATTTAATAGACGCTTTGAAAAAACACTACTTAAATCCACATCATCTATCTCTAAGGGCTTAGATGCCCTCGTTAACGAAAAGTTTGATGAACAGATAACCACGAAAGAATCTGAAATATTCTCTCCCCTCGCGACAAAGCTAAACGTCCTAGCCAAAAAATTAGCACACACACATGACAACATGCAGAACACTATTGATCAGACCCTTATCGATGTAAAGGAGTCATTGGAAACAGTTGAAATACAAAACATTGAAATTGATTTAGCCAGAAAAAACGCCCTCAAAGCAAACCAGGCAACCTCAGACTTTTTGGCAAATACCAGTCATGAAATTCGCACGCCGATCAATGGAATCATTGGATTTTCTGAATTACTTAGAAAGACAAATATCGACGCTCAGCAGAGGGAATATATCGACACGATAGAAGACTCAGCAAAAATGTTACTGTTAAGCTTTAACGACATTATTGATTATTCTCGCCTGGAAGTCGGCACACTAAACCTCGACTACAAAGCCGTTAACATACGAGACATTATCCACGATTCAGAAAAACACCTGCGCTCACTACATAAAGCAGAACCAATCGACATAAACCATAAAGTCGTAAATAATGTGCCCACAAAACTCCTGGGTGACCCGACACGAATAAAACAGGTTTATCACAATCTCCTACAAAGTGCGGCAGAATTAACTCATACGAAAAAAATCTCAGTTTACGCACACTCAGAACAACGGGACGACAACAAGATCTCCTTGAAAATATCGTTCACAATACCCGGCCAGCACGAACAAAATGAACTCATTAAAAAAGCCGCCTACGTATTATCATCCGCGGCACCCGACAAGGAACTACTGACAAACAAATACCTGATGAATCTTGTTATCGCTCGAGGCTTAGTCACAAGAATGCAAGGCCAAATTGGATTGGCAATAAAAGATCATGAGGCCGTACTTTGGTTTACTATTGAGCTAGGTCACTCAGGAGCCAGAAACCAAAACCAAGACGATAGTCACACTTTACCTCCGCCCCAGGCACCCACAATACTCATTGTTGACGACAACCCGTCAAATAGAAAAATCGCCGGAGAACTGCTGAAAGAAATGGGCGTTGACAGCAACACAGCAAACTCGGGACGGGTAGCGATAGAGAAAAACTCAACTAAAAAATATTCGATGATACTTATGGATATTCAAATGCCAGAAATGAGTGGTTTCGAAGCTACGGAACTTATACGAGCGCAAGAAGGTAACGAAAAACGCACTCCCATTATCGCCCTCACCGCGCATGCAGTGGAAGAAGAAAAATCAAAGCTATTAATCTCTGGTATGGACGATTTCATTAGCAAACCCATTAGCTCTTCTGAGCTCGCAGAACTACTTTCCCGCTGGACAGACTATTCAATACCCGACACAGACAACGCTCTACCCAGCATCCCCGCTATACCAAAAGCACAAAACAAAAGCGCTACGTCTTGGAAAAACCCGGTAAACATATCCCAAAGTGTTGAATTAGCAAAAGGCAATCGGGCGTTAGCAAAAGACATGCTAAGTATGCTTTTATCAACAATGAAAGCCGACATAGACCAAATGCAAGAACACGCAAAAACAGAACACCACGAAGCTTTACATCAAATTGTCCACCGTATACACGGCGGCGCGTGTTACTGCGGGGTACCTAGCTTACTAAAGGCGAGCTCAACGCTCGATAAAAAACTCAAGAACAGCAGCGAACTTAATTATAGAGAAGCGATAAAAGAATTGACCAAAAGCTGCGAGGAACTACTGTCTTGGGAGGAAGACCACGATATTGAACTGTTATTTTCCTAAGCAGAGAGAACCAAAGAGCACGTCATTATTGACCTCTCCCTATACTCGCACGAATTTCAACGTGTAAATAGCGCCCTAGTATTAAGGGGTTTTTCACCAATAAGAGGCCGTAAAGCCTGACGACAAAAATATTTAGCGTATTTCAAGATCGACTCGTCAAAACGCTCTTCTCTTAGCGCCACAATGACATCAGATGGAAACAAACTACCGCTCTTCACTATGCCCCCGTCACCGTGGTCGCATTCAACGACAACACGCATAAAACCCTCACCTTCAATAAAGCGGTAAAAACGCTCACTCCCCCTCACGATCTCCTCCTGCTGAATATCGCTATAAAAATCTACCCCAAAGCCAAGCTCAGTAAGTAAAGCGAATTCAAATTTTCTTAACGCCGCCTCAATACAATATTTCTCCTCGTCATAATCAAACGAAGATATGAGGGATATCGTTTTATGATAAAGCCGATACACCGAGTCACAGTTATCTTCAAGAGGTAAACTACGAAGCAATAGTTCATTCAGATAGAGACCACAAAAGAGGCTTCCAGAAAGCAGCTGGATTGGCGCCGCCAGAGCCTCTTTATGCGTGACGGTTTTGAGCGCACCATTACCTTTCCAGTTAACAAGTAAGGAGGTAAAGGGTTGAATTTTCGCCTGGCGACTGGATTTTCCACCTTGTCGTAGTACGCCAGATACACGGCCAAAGTCCCGAGTAAGCAGCTCTATAATAATACGCGAATCGGTATATTTTCGAGAATGAATGAGAAATGCTGGCTGCTCTTCGATCTGCATGAATGCCTACACATCACTATCAATGGGGGGTATATTTAGAGAGGTTAGGGAAACAGCTAATGATCCGAATCTAATCCGAGGCTTTTTAATGCCCGCTCACTATCAGACCAACCGGACTTCACTTTAACCCACAAATTAAGCATTATTTTAGAGTCGAACAACTTTTCCATGTCTTCCCGTGCTTGCTGCCCGATATTCTTTAATTTAGCGCCTTTATCACCAATCAACATGCGCTTTTGACCTTCACGTTCAGTGAGAATGAGAGCGCTAATAGTAACAATCTTCCCTTCTTCTTTAAATTCCTCTATTTCCACGGCAGTTTGATACGGAAGTTCAGCCCCCATCTGACGCGTAATCTTTTCACGTATAATCTCTGATGCCATAAATCGCATCGAACGATCGGTAACCTGATCTTCAGGATAAAAAAGCGTTGCTTCAGGCAAGAAGCTGCAGATCACCTCTTCTAAGCGATCCAAGTTCTGGCTCTTCAATGCCGATACCGGCACCAATTCCGCCTTGGGGACCTTCTCTTGCAATACACCTAAGTAAGGCAGCACTTCAGCTTTACTAGCAAACTGATCGAGCTTGTTTACCGCAATAATGACAGGGCAGTTAGACTGAGCGACAAACTGGGCAACAGTATCATCTTCCTCTGTCCAGTGATTTTTTTCAACGACAAACACCACCACATTGACGCCTTGCAAAGCCGTCATGGCGGAGCGATTCATTTGCCGGTTAATCGCTTTAGCTTGTCCTTTGTGGATGCCAGGAGTATCTACAAAAACCATTTGCATCTGATCGTTCGTTTTAATGCCGATGATGTTATTACGGGTGGTTTGAGGTTTACGAGAGGTGATACTAATTTTTTGCTCAACCATATGATTAAGCAGCGTAGACTTCCCTACATTCGGTCGCCCAACAATGGCAATAAATCCACAACGTTTAGTTGAAGGATGAACGTTGTCTTTTTCCGATGACGACATAAAACTACCGTTTCTGTAACAGGGCTAGCATTTTTTCCGCCGCCAGTTTTTCTGCGCTGCGTTTACTCGACCCAGCCGCTGAAGTTTTTTCTTTGATAAAGTCTAATTGGCAAGCGACAACAAACTCCTTTGCGTGCGCCTCACCTCGGGTCTCAACGACATCATAAGTTGGCAACGCTTTTTTACGTTCCTGCAAGAACTCTTGCAGCCTCGTTTTTGGATCTTTGTCTGTATTCTCTATCGTGATTGTATCAAGCCGGCCCTGAAACCACCCCAATACAATGCCTCGACACTGTTCAAAATCGCTATCTGAATAGATCGCCCCTATAAGTGCCTCTACAGCATCTGCCAATATCGATGATCGACGAAAACCGCCACTCTTAAGCTCGCCTTCACCCAAAATAAGATACTCACCAAGGTCAAACTCCCTCGCCAGCTCCGCTAGGGTATCCCCTCTCACCAAGGTAGCTCTGAGTCGACTTAAATCTCCCTCTCTGACATCGGGAAATTTTTGGTATAAAGCATCAGCGATAAAAAAATTAAGAAGTGAATCACCGAGAAACTCTAGGCGTTCATTGTTATCTCCCCCCACACTCCGGTGCGATAACGCTCGGTCCAGTAACTGATCGTTCTTAAACGTGTAACCTAGTTTCGATAGTAGACGCGAGGTTTTATTTATCATTCTTTGTTACATCTACCAAATATTTGCAACACTCGTCAGGTTTGGAGGTATCTAGCTGACTTTTGAATGACAGAACTGCATCGATATTAGAAACAATAGGTACCCTTATTTCGTATACACTACTAATCAGTGTTTTTTCTTTCATACGTTTAACAATAAAACTGTTTGCTTGTGTACTACCAACAGCATTTACCGCCACATATTTACTTAGTTTATTTTCGATCTCTTCTTTATCTAGAGACTCTATATTAGAATTACTCTTAACAAGAAATTTTAAAGCATCCTCCACATAGATATGCTCTGAATATATGGGAATTATCTTGACCCCAAGTAAAATAAAAACACCAGTGGAGAAAAGTAAAAATATTTGCGCATAAGATAGAAACCCACGCTGTTTATTTTTCATTTGCACTTTCCTATTCATAGTTATTTATATAGTACCCACACGAGAAAAACTAGGGATACTCAAGAACGATTCCCAATGCATCCATATTGCGAATGCTTTACCGACAATACGCTCTTCGGGGACTGGCCCCCACACTCGACTATCCGAGCTATTATCACGATTATCGCCCATCATAAAATAATGCCCGACAGGCACTTCCCAAACCCGATCGGTATCAGGCAGAAGTGGCGACTCACACTTACGCATCAAGTGAGTCCGTTCATCGAGCTTTTCATGAGCAACCACATAAGTTGCACTATTGTAATCACCATAACAACGATCACCTTCTCTATTATCAGTATAGGCGAAAGCTTGCTCAGCTTTTTCACCATTGATAAACAGCGCGTTATTGGAAATCCTAATCGTATCACCCGGCATACCAATCACCCGCTTGATGAAATAACGGCTTTCATGAGGAGGGAAAAACACCATAACATCACCACGCTTTGGGTCGGTAACATTAATCACCTTATTCCTTGCCAGCGGCAAGCGAATGCCATAAATAAATTTATTCACTAATATAAAGTCACCCACCTCTAAAGTCGGCACCATTGACTCAGACGGGATTTGGAAGGGCTCTATCACAAAGGAACGCAGCACAAACACAAGCAACAAAACGGGGAAAAAAGACTTAGAGTACTCGGTGAGCACGGGTTCCCGAGAAACCATCTCCATGGCCGCTCGGTATTTTTCATCTTCCTGTTTTTGCTCTTCGGACATGGCATCAAATTGAGATTCAACAGATGTAATGGCAAGCTCACGTTTTCGCTGAAAGAACACGATATCCACAAGCCATACCGCGCCAGAACCAGCAACCGCTATAAATAAAATAAGGGGTAAATTTAAATCCATGGAATTAACTTATTCAATCAATTATCAACTTTTAGCACCGCAAGAAACGCTTCCTGGGGGATTTCAACACTCCCCACTTGCTTCATTCGCTTCTTACCCGCTTTTTGTTTCTCAAGAAGTTTTTTCTTACGTGAGATATCACCACCATAACACTTAGCAGTCACATTCTTGCGTAAGGCTTTTACCGTTGTTCTCGCGACGATCTGACCACCAATCGCCGCTTGAATCGCAACATCAAACATTTGACGAGGAATCAACTCTTTCATTTTGTCAGCCAAAGCTCGGCCTTTGTAGGACGCATTATCTCGGTGAACAATAAGTGCCAACGCATCCACTTTTTCGGAGTTGATCAGTATATCTAAACGCACCAGATTGGCATCATCAAAACGCACAAAATTGTAATCTAACGAGGCAAAACCACGACTAACGGATTTAAGGCGATCAAAAAAGTCCATGACCACCTCATTCATAGGGAGATCGTAGCGCACAGATACCTGGCTTCCCAGGTAAACAAGGTCTCTCTGAACCCCGCGCTTTTCAACACATAAGGTAATCACCGAGCCCAAATGTTCCTGCGGCACCAAAATATTGGCCTCCACGATGGGCTCTCGCATATGCTCAACAAACCCAAGGTCTGGCAGTTTTGAGGGGTTGTCGACAAGAAGGGTATTCCCATCTTTTGTTTCAACCTCATAGATCACCGTCGGCGCTGTGGTAATAAGATCGAGATCGTACTCTCGCTCAAGACGCTCTTGAATGATCTCCATGTGCAGCATACCCAAAAAGCCACAACGGAATCCGAACCCCAAAGCATCAGAGCTTTCAGGTTCGTAGAATAAAGACGCGTCATTTAAGGTTAACTTTGCCAAGGCTTCGCGAAAACCCTCGTAGTCATCAGAGCTAACAGGGAAAAGCCCCGCATAGACCTGAGGCTTCACCTTCTGAAAACCGGGCAGCGCATCGACCTCGTCGACGCCTTGGCTGTGACACAAGGTATCGCCCACAGGAGCACCGTGAATATCTTTAATACCCGCAACGACAAAACCAACTTCGCCCGCTTTAAGAATACCGGTATCCGTACGCTTAGGCGTAAAAACGCCCACAATATCGACCACATGTGCGCGACCAAGAGACTTCGCCACAATTTTGTCTTTTGTTTTAAGCGTGCCCTGCATAACCCGAACCAGAGACACCACACCAAGATAGTTATCAAACCAAGAGTCGATGATCAGCGCTTGAAGTGGCGCATTCACATTGCCCTGAGGCGCGGGAACCGATTTAACCAGGACCTCTAAGACGTCTTGAATACCTAAACCAGACTTAGCGCTGCATTGCACCGCATCGAATGCATCAATACCGATAATATCTTCAATTTCTTGCGCGACACGCTCTGGCTCAGCTTGGGGTAAATCCATTTTGTTTAGAACGGGGATAACTTCCAAGCCCTGCTCGATCGCGGTGTAGCAGTTCGCAACTGACTGAGCTTCCACACCCTGAGCCGCATCAACAACCAAAAGTGCGCCTTCACACGCGGCTAATGAACGAGAAACCTCGTAGGAAAAGTCCACATGGCCAGGCGTATCAATAAAGTTCAATTGGTAGGTATGACCATCCAACGACTTGTAATCTAAGGTCACGCTCTGCGCTTTGATGGTTATGCCCCGCTCCCGCTCGATATCCATCGAGTCGAGAACTTGAGCCTCCATTTCACGCGCCTCTAACCCCCCACAGAACTGAATAAAACGGTCCGCTAAGGTAGACTTACCGTGGTCAATATGGGCGATAATCGAGAAATTTCGAATGTACTTAAGATCTTCTGACACTGCTAACTGCGGTCCTCTCCGGGTGTCGCACGCCTAACCGGTTTAAACAGAAAGGGAGAGCGGCACGCGTAACGATATTTTGTGGTCAAACCCGAGAAATCCCCAGGTTTTAGGAGGCGCAAGTCTACAGGAATTGCGGTGGGCACGCCATGCGCGCCCACCGAGGATTTACTCGGTACAGTGCCCTAGCGGTTTAACATAATCGTTCTAAATACGGGCTGACCCTTTTTGAAAAAACGAATCGGCAACAAGGTCTCTTTGGGCAGCTTATCAACAACCCCCTCATACTCGCCCACGGAGCGCAGCTCTTCAAAGCCTATTTGCACGATAATATCGCCCTTTTCAACCCCCGCCTCACTTGCGGCACCACGCTCATCAACCTCTAGAACACGCACACCTCCCTTAATCCTAAGCCGACGCAGTTCAGCACTATCAACCTCACCCACGACAACCCCTATACGGTCACCCCGCTGAGGGTCACTTAAAGACGAGTCTGCAATCTCATCGGCCTTACCGCCGCGCGCGCCCACTTTTACACGCAACTGCGTACGCTTACCTTTACGCATGACAACAACGGGCACCTTCACGCCCGGGGCCACAAGGCCAACTACGTGTGGAAGATCAGAGCGCGCAACAATTTCAACACCGTCAAATTCTAGAATGATATCCCCTTCTTTCAACCCTGATTTTTCTGCCGGCCCACCCTCTTCCATTTTCGCAACAAGCGCACCACGGGGTTTATTTAAGCCAAACGATTCGGCTAAATTTTTATCCACCTCTTGAATCACAACACCGAGCCAACCGCGGTCCACACGCCCTTTTTTCTTAAGCTGGGCAACAACGTTTTTTGCCACTGTAGACGGAATTGCGAAAGACAGTCCGATTGAGCCGCCTGACTGCGTGTAAATCTGGGAGTTCACCCCCACCACGCGGCCATCCAAATTAAAAAGAGGCCCGCCTGAATTTCCTGGGTTAATAGCCACATCTGTTTGAATAAACGGTACGTAATCGCCTTGTTGGTTAGGAATACTTCGTCCTTTCGCACTGACAATCCCCGCACTTGCTGAAAAATCCAGACCAAAAGGAGAACCAATCGCAACCACCCACTCACCAACTTTTAACCCGTCCTTCTCTGCAAGCGATAGATAAGGCAAACCCTTTTCCTTAACTTTCAAAAGGGCAAGGTCAGATGTCGGGTCGGCCCCTATCAACTCAGCTTTATATTCTCTGCGATCAGTTAAACGCACAACGATTTCATCCGCATCCTCAATCACATGATTATTCGTCAAGACATAACCATCCGCCGAAATAAAAAAACCGGACCCCATAGAATGCATATCCCGCTGTTCATAATCGCGAGGATCTAAGAAGTGCCGAAAAATATCAGGAATTTGCTGACCAGGAGGTAAGCGTAAACCTTGCGTTTTACGCTTAGTCGTGGTGTTAATCTTTACCACCGCGGGTGATTTATCTTCAATTAATTCGGTGAAGTCAGGCAGGCTCCCTAGCGCCAACACCTTCCCAGCAAAAACAAAAAATGAAACAAAACAAAAAACCAGTGAAATACGCATGACTTTCATTGACTCAATATGCTCCTATCGCTTTTATTTAAATATTATTTAATTTATTTGATGCAGAATACCAACACTCTATAAACAACAGTTTACGCGTGAGGTTCCCCAATAGATTTATCGAGAACGTATGCCTGAAACACACTGTCGTCACGAATAAAAAGCCCGTGTAATTTTACGATCACCCCACCAATGATCAATCCGACCAAAGCACCAAAAACAGTGTGTAAATCATTTGATAGTGTTCCGCTCCAGTACCCACCAACCCCAATACCAAGCATCATCAGGAGAATCGGTAAACCGTAAGCCAATAGCGCAGCAAACACCAAAGCGTTCTCATTCACCCCCAAGACCGCGGTGTCACCATTTACCCAAATATGACGTTTAGACGCATCGGTATAAAGCGCTTTTATAAAGGTCATATTGTGAGAGGGGGACAGTTTGTTCAGGAGCTGTTGACCACAGCCCTGTTTGGCTGAGCACTTCGCGCACGTAGATTGCTGCAAGGTCTCAACCCACACACCATCTTCATCCACAGCAACAACAGTACCCGTCTCTTTAAGCACGAATGCCCCCGATTATTGCAATAAAGAGCGTGTCGCGCCGACCGATGCGAGTATGCGATTTGCGGTTTGCTGAGGAATCTCTCCAAGTACGGAGACTTGAACAGGCGTGGAATCGTCAACAACCGTATTGACCACAACGACAGTAGCGCCTTTTTTGATGCCTGCCCGGGCGCCAGAAGGTGTTACAGAAGAAGACAATGATGGCTTAACAAACACAGAAAATGCTACCAAACCATCCGTATACGTTTCCATATGACCATCTTCCTCAGAGTATTGATAGCCCGACAACACGAAGCCGGCAGGCAACCACTGTGGACTTAAAGATGCTTTACTGGATATTAACTTGGATGGGGGCTCACATGAGATTTCCTCCGCAACCTGCGTTGAGTTTTCTTCAGCACCGGAAAAAAAGGCATTATCAAACTTTGCATCTGTATCCAAAGAAACAAAATGAAGGCGCTCTAAAACTTTTCGCCCACTCGTCACGAACAGTGATTTTGTCGGTAAAAAACTCTGCTTATCTATCGCTAAAATAATGCCATGACGATCAGCATCTTTAGGTACGAGCTGCAAGACCCAAGACATGTGCCCTGCCACTCGCTCTGAACCTAGAATATGGTACTCATAAGACTGGTTTAACGCCGACGCGGGCAAGCCCAAACGCTCAAACACACCTCCAGCCATTAAATGCCCGCCCACAGAACGGCAATTAGCCACTTTATGCTCAGGATTTAACTGCCGCTCTGGGCCATTTAGATAAAGTACCCGCTCAAATTCTATACCTTCTCGCACACCATGAGAGATCTCTATAACTTCCAACTTCCCGGAATGCTCGTAGGTTAAACGGCCTTGATAATTACTAGAACGAATCGCTCTGGCAACATTAGCCAATAACGCTTGTACTTCAGGACGGGAATCAGCTGAGGAGGATATTTGTGCGAATGTACTTAGGGAACACCCAAGACACAAGACAACACAAAGGCCTCGCACCATGGCATAAAATACGGAAGGCACTGGACTAATCCTTTTCCTCGTCACTAACATTTGAGACTCGGGCAAAAGGGATAACGCCCAAACCACCGGATATTGATGCTTGCTCAGCATGCTTATGCATTAAGCGATTCATTTGCTCTTGAAACTGATCGCGAGGGACAACAACGCGAGCTGCAGAAACAGGGGCAACAGTGCTGCCTGCGCTTCTGCTATCAGCAAAAGGCGCTGCCCCCGGACGAGAAGCTGCAGAAATAGGCGCTAGGCTATTTGTGCTCACTGTTCGCGCTGAAAGCGGCGGCAACTCAAAACCTTGAGGCACACCAGCGCCTGCCACAGTGCTCCCTGTAACCGTTGACGACTGAATGACTGCTCCACTGTCCGCAAAGGTCGGTGCGGCGGTATTTCCTGGATGCGAACTGTACTGTTGAACACCAAAAACCACACCAAATGTCACGGCCGCTGCAACGGCTGTTTTACCGATACCCTGCGAAAACGACTGAAAATGAAAACGCTTTACCTTGGGCGTGGCATCCCCAGCAATCGCATCACGAATAGCAGCCGATAAATCGACAGAACAATCCACCTCTGTGGTATGCGCCTCGTTATGGATAACCGCGCTCATCAACTGAAAGCGTGACCAGGTTTCTCGAACAGCTTCAGGCTCATCAAGCGCTGCATCACTCGCGCCATGTTCATTCCCCATTGCCCTCAGAACACGCTGCAGGTCGAGCTCGTTATGCTCGCCATCAACAAGAGCAGAAAGGGACTCACTCACAGCAGAGTCGGCAGAAGATTGAGTACGGGAAGAACGAGAGTTTTCAGTCATATATCAAAGCCGCGTATATTAAGAATATCTTGGGATTGTTTTACAAATATCTATCTTCATTTGCCAAAACACCACAAATGTCACGAGATCTGACATATAAAGCGGTGTTTTGTTTCATAAGCTACTGATCTTTTTCATCATTTTTTGCATATAACGCATAAAACCTAAAAGGATTTTGGCGTCAGACTAGCAGAACTCGGATTTACCACGCAAATGGTAGAACGCTAGCCTAACGTCGCCATTTGCTTCTCTATAGACTCTCGTGCACGAAATATACGAGATCTCACAGTGCCTACGGGGCACTCCATAACATCGGCTATCTCTTCATAGCTTAGACCTTCCATTTCACGAAGCGTTACCGCTGTTCGTAAATCTTCTGGCAGCTCCTTTATCGCTTTATCGACAACGGCCTTCAGCTCATCTCGCATGAGCTGGCCTTCCGGCGTGGCAACATCCTTTAGTCTGTCACTGCCGGCATAATACTCGGCATCTTCCACATCGACATCGCTCGAGGGTGGGCGGCGACCACGCGAAACCAAATGGTTTTTTGCCGTATTAATCGCAATACGGTAGATCCAGGTATAGAAAGCGCTGTCGCCTCTAAAGTTACCGATTGCACGATACGCTTTTATGAATGCTTCTTGGGAGACATCATAGACTTCAGCAGAATCCTTGATATACCGACTGATAATCGAAATGATTTTATGCTGATATTTGAGCACAAGGAGATCAAACGCACGCTTGTCGCCCTTTTGTACTCGCTTAACCAATGCATGATCTGCATCTTGCGCCGTTTGCGCCGCCATTCATCTAACCCCAAATACCAAAATAAAGCTGTTAATCGTTTGCCCAGTCTTTTTATGCTGTATTAACAATACCGATGTTTTTATTAACCGCGACTGAACGAGTAAGATGAAACAGGCACCGAAAAGTTCAAAAACGATTTATCTAAATCATTCGTCCACTACCAACCACAAATATAATGCAGGTCTAAATCACGGGGGAGTAAAACATCATACAGATCAATAGTGTAGGCAATATTCCGAAAATCAATGGCTGCATGTATACTCTGCTGCTCGCAGCCCCATATTTGGACTAATATTCCTTTTATCACATCACAGGCCATTAAATACGTCAGTACCTGTGACAGGCAAACAGCGTTAAGTAATAGCTACGCTTACGATTCAATAATCACCCCAATGGTGTCCACTCTTGTCTCAAACCTCCCAAAATTTTGATGTCCTGATCATTGGCAGCGGTGCAGCAGGCCTTAGCCTCGCGCTCAAGCTCGCGAAACACTGTGAAGTCGCGGTACTGAGCAAGCGCCGTATGACCGAGGGTTCAACATGGTATGCGCAAGGCGGTATCGCCGCAGTACTGGATGATGACGACTCAATAGAATCGCACGTGCAAGACACCCTTGATGCCGGCGGAGGTCTCTGCCACAGGGACGCCGTTGAATTCACGGTGCAAAACAGTAAAAAGGCCATTGATTGGCTCGTAGATCTCGGCGTCAATTTCACGAAAAACGAAAGCAGCAGTGATTTCCACCTCACCCGCGAAGGTGGCCACAGCCATCGAAGAATCATTCACAGCGCAGATGCGACGGGTAAAGCCGTACATTCAACGCTCGCTGAGCGGGCGCGCAGTACGCCAGGCCTATCCTTATTTGAACACCATGTTGCGGTCGACCTCATAAAACAAACCGACCCTAGCGGGCCGAGGGAACGCTGTGCCGGAGCATACGTATACAACCGAGACCTCGACCGCGTTGAAGTATTTACGGCAAAAGCCGTGGTATTGGCCACCGGAGGCGCAAGTAAAGTCTACCTATATACCAGCAACCCCGATGGAAATTCCGGGGACGGGATCGCCATGGCCTGGCGCGCGGGCTGCCGTGTGGCCAATATGGAATTTAATCAATTTCACCCAACGTGCTTATACCACCCTAAAGCGAAGTCCTTCCTTGTCACCGAAGCACTTCGTGGAGAAGGCGCGAAACTCAAGCTGCCAAACGGCGAAGCCTTCATGCATAAATTTCATGAACTCGCAGAGCTTGCACCACGCGATGTGGTCGCCCGAGCCATCGACTATGAAATGAAGCGCGTCGGCAGTGATTTTGTCTACCTAGATATTAGCCACAAGCCCAAAGCGTTTATCGAAGAGCACTTCCCCACCGTTCGGGAAAACTGCCTGCGCTACGGTATCGATATCACAAAAGAACCCATTCCTGTCGTCCCCGCTGCGCACTACACCTGTGGCGGTGTTGCCGTAAACCTCAAAGGGCAAACAGACCTAAAGAACCTATACGCCATCGGCGAAGCGTCGTTTACCGGCTTGCACGGCGCTAATCGCATGGCCAGCAACTCGTTACTCGAATGTATCGTTTACGCAAAATCCGCCGCAGAAGCCATCAAGGAAACCCTTAAGGACATCGCCCCTCCTACCGCACCCCTCGAATGGGATGAATCCAGAGTCACAAACTCAGATGAAGATGTGGTGATTTCCCATAACTGGGACGAACTCCGCCGATTCATGTGGGATTATGTTGGGATTGTGCGCACAGGAAAGCGCCTAGAGCGGGCGACCCACCGCATCAAGCTTCTGCAAAAAGAAATCAACGAATACTATGCCAATTACAAGGTTGGCAACGATCTAATTGAGCTGAGGAACTTGGTCATGGTGGCGGAATTGATTATCCGCTCGGCAAGAAAACGGAAAGAAAGCCGAGGGTTACACTATTCACTAGATTACCCAGATACCGCCGAAGTCGCACAAGACACAGTCCTGGTCCCCATGAATCATGCAGCGCAAAAGATTATTATTCATAATCACTGACGCTGAATGACCGCCTCAAATAGAGGCCTTTAAGCGCAGCCTTAGTGCGTGATAATCGGCGGCGGCTAAGGCATCAGGCAAAATAACAAAATGCATTGCCCCACGCCAAATAAAGCGCTTGACCACCTCGAACATACCCACGCCCTCACAATGTTGCACAGGCCGGCACGAGAATACCGTCAATACGCCACTAATGAGATTCCCCCCCACAAATTCGACAGGCACCCGTTTCTCGCCAAAAGAGACACTCACCTGATCATCACGAAAGTGGAAACTCGTCACAGAGGACAAAAACTTAACTTGCCGTATAACCGGGTAAACGGCGACCAGGGTCAAACCAAATAAGAGAACGCGAGCAGCACTCGAAAGAGGTGTCAGAACTAAAACCATGATCCCGGCAGTAAAAATGGCGATGTAAAAGCCTTTCAACCACCGCGAGCAACGTATGGGGATATCAAGAGTTGGGATTTGCGACGCTTTCACGAATTATATTAACGATTCTGCGTGTGTCAGGGTCTTCAGGTTCAACGCGGCGTAAAAACCAACCGAACATATCTTGATCCTCCCCCTCCAACAACTGTTCAAACAATAATTGGTCATCTTCGCTCAACGAGGAGAACGTATTTTCGAGAAATGGCAATAACACCAAATCCAACTCAAGCATCCCTCGGCGGCATGCCCATCGCAAACGATTAATATCCATTGAAACACCACGAAATATTGTAAACGCGAATTATATGCGAATCCTAAAGCCCTGAGAACCAGAGACACCTAGGCAAGTAGATATAGACCCAGTAAAAAGGAGATAATGCGGGATTAGGTTGGCCCCAGAATTCCTCAAGGCGCTCGCCACCTTACTCCACTCAGGAAAAATAACTCATTATGTTTTGGGATAGCTACGTCAATCAAGCTCAATGTAACACCCCTTCTGCGCCGTTCGAAGAAACAACACCGGCCATTGCCCCCTTATCCGATTATCGTTTAATTTCAGTTACAGGCCCGGACGCGCAAAAATTTCTACAAGGCCAATGCACCTGTGATTTCCAAAATATGGGCAATAACACCTTTCTTACTGGCGCTCACTGCAACCCTAAGGGGCGGATGATCTCTAGCTTTGTCGCTGCGCCTTTTGGAGAGAATGCGATTGTCTTGAGACTTCACGAAAGTATCGCGCAAACCGCCATGAGCGCCCTACAAAAATACGCCGTGTTTTCCAAGGTTGAAATCACATTGCTGGACGAATACGCCGGCTTTGCGCTACTCAATATTAAAAACCTTGATGAGCTCGGTACTTCCCTCATAACGACAAACCCCGGCCAAACTACGTACCAAAACCAAACCCTCACACTTCAGCACGCACCCGATAACATCGAGGTGTGGAGCCACACAGAAACCGCCCCTAGCCACCTGAACGCATTCGGCCCTATTCCCATTCAAAACAACAGTAACCACTGGCGACTAAAAAACATACAATCCGGGTTAGGAGAAATTCAACTCCCGTTAAGCGAAAAATTATTACCCCAGGAAATGAATTTTCAGGAGATCGATGCAGTATCGTTTAAAAAAGGCTGTTACACCGGTCAAGAAATCATTGCCCGGCTCCACTACAAAGGGCAGTTAAAAAAGCGTATGGCAAGAGGCTGTATAAAAAGCGATCAAGAAATAGCGGTAAATCAGTTTATCCACAATGAAAACGAACCTGACAAAAACAGCGGAACAGTCCTCAACGTCGCGCTTAATGGTGAAAACAGCTACGAATTTCTCGCGCTATGCGACGATAAAATCATCAACGACAACACCTGCTACATAGAAAATAATACAACCACAAAAATCCAATGGTTAACGCTTCCGTATGCTATAAATTAAAGACGGCTGAGGAATTATTTGTAAGGCCATTTCTTTAACATGTGACAGGAGATCCGCCAAGATGAGCGCTATTGCGGAAAAAGTAGCCAAAGCGATTGTTGCTGCAATTGATGCAGACAAACTCGTGCTGCCTACGATGCCAGAAATGGCGATCAAGGTCAGAGAAGTCGCTGAAGACGCAGATGCGAGCATCAAACAACTTAACGACGTTATCAGTAACGATGCCGCGTTAACGGCACGAATTATCAAAGTGGCCAACAGCGCGCTCTTTCGTGGTGCACGGGAAATTGAAGATTTAGGCATGGCGCTTTCACGCTTAGGCATGCAAACCACCAGTAATCTCGCCACCGGACTCGCCATGGAGCAAATGTTTCAGGCCACATCCGATATTATTGATAAACGCATGCGTGAAGTGTGGTCAAAGTCCAGTGAAATTGCCGGCATCTGCCACGTGCTATGCAAACACTACACAAAGCTGAGACCAGACCAAGCGGCACTAGCGGGCCTCGTTCATCAAATTGGCGTACTGCCCATTCTTTCATTCGCAGAAGAACATCCGGCACTCATGCGCGACAGCATGACATTAGACAGCGTCATTGATCAGATCCACCCGCTTATTGGAGCAAAAATTTTAACCACCTGGGAATTTCCAAGTGAATTAAGAAAAATACCTAAAGACTGCACTAACTACTCTCGTGATATCCCCAGCGCGGATTACGCGGACCTTGTCACCGTTGCCATGCTGCAAAGTTACGCTGGCACAAAGAAAACCGAACTCATCGATTTGCAAAACGTCACTGCATTTGCGCGATTAGGCTTAGATCCAGACATAGAGTCTGCTGAAGCAGAAGATCTTACAGAAGAAATGGAAGCGGCAATGGCAATGCTTTCATAAAGAACAATAAAAACCAGTAATAAAAAAGGCGAGCAGAGATCATCTGGTCGCCTTTTTTAATGTAAGGTTTCTGGCGTTAACTCACTTATAGCGTAGGAAGCGACCAATCAATTTCTGTCAGCCCTTTAGCGCGCAAAGCGTCGTTTGTTTTAACAAAATGCCCATTCCCCATAAAACCACGATGCGCCGACAATGGCGACGGATGAGGCGATTTAAAAACAGTATGTTTTTTTGTATCAATAAAACTGCCTTTTTTCTGCGCGTAACTGCCCCACAACAAAAAAACCAAACCTTCCCGCGCCTCGTTTAACCGGTGCGCAATAGCATCAGTAAATCCTTCCCAGCCTTTGCCCTGGTGAGAGCCGGCCTTAGCCTGCTCAACCGTCAACGTTGCGTTCAATAACAAGACGCCTTGCTCCGCCCAATACTGCAAGCAACCATGCGCAGGAATAGGAAGCTGAAGCTCCTGATGAATTTCTTTGAAAATATTTTGTAACGAGGGCGGCGTACGCACCCCCGGGGGCACCGAAAAACTTAAGCCATGGGCCTGATCTGGCCCATGGTACGGATCCTGCCCTAAAATAACGACTTTTACCTGATCAAAAGGCGTCGTATTTAAGGCATTAAATATATTTTTCCCTTCAGGAAAGATCACTTTCCCCTGTTGCTTTTCCTTTTTTAAAAAAGCTTTCAACGCTTTCATGTAGGGCTTATCAAACTCATCCCCAATCTGCGCCATCCAACTCGGATGCAACTGAACACTATCCGCCATCATTATTGCTCAGGACGCATATGAGGGAATAACAATACGTCGCGAATTGACGGCGAGTCAGTTAATAGCATAACAAGGCGATCAATACCGATGCCCTCACCCGCAGTTGGAGGCAAGCCATACTCTAATGCACGTACGTAGTCGGCATCGTAGTGCATCGCCTCATCATCACCAGCATCTTTTTCCGCAACTTGCGCCTGGAAACGTTCTGCCTGATCTTCCGCATCATTAAGCTCAGAAAAACCATTCGCAATTTCCCGACCGCCGACAAAAAATTCGAAACGATCGGTGACAAAAGGATCGCTGTCGCTACGGCGCGCCAGTGGCGACACTTCGGTTGGGTAAGCCGTAATAAAGGTGGGCTGATCCAACAAGTGCTCGACTGTTTTTTCAAATATTTCAATATGTACTTTGCCGAGACCCCACGAGTCTTTAAGCGGAATATCCAAATGCTCTGCAATTTCACGCGCAGCGTTTTCATCTGCCAAGGCTGCTGCGGTAATATTTTCGTTGTACTTCAAAATAGAATCAAACACGGATAAACGCTCAAACGGCCTACCGAAATCATAAGTCGTTGAACTCACGACCTCGCCCTCGGAATCTTTAACCGTATTCACAACCTCAGTTGAACCTAAGACTTCCGTTGCCAGTTTACGCAACATATCCTCGGTTAAATCCATAAGGTCGTTATAGTCAGAATACGCTTGGTAAAATTCCAACATGGTAAATTCTGGATTGTGCCGCGTAGACAAACCTTCGTTGCGGAAATTACGGTTGATCTCATACACACGTTCAAAACCACCCACAACTAAACGCTTAAGATACAACTCTGGCGCAATACGCAAGTACATATCAATATCGAGCGCATTATGGTGTGTTTGGAAAGGCTTAGCAGTCGCACCGCCGGGAATCACCTGCAGCATCGGTGTTTCCACTTCCATAAAACGATTACCATTTAAGTAGCTTCGGATAAACGAAATAACGTCAGAACGAATTTGGAAGGTATCGCGTACTTCTGGGTTAGCAATCAGGTCAACGTAGCGTTGACGATAGCGAATTTCTTGGTCGGCTAAGCCCTTATGCTTATCGGGCAAAGGGCGCAACGCTTTAGTGAGCAATTGGTATTCATCAAGATTAACGTACAAATCCCCTTTCCCGGATTTGTGTAGCGCGCCTTTTACGCCAACGATATCCCCCAGATCTAAGCTTTTCGCGAAGGGACGGGCTTCTTTCGTCACGTACAATTGAATACGACCAGAACCGTCTTGCAACTCCATAAATGCACCACGGTTACGAATAATACGCCCCGCTACACTCACAATATGATTTAGCCCTTCAAGCTCATCTTTCGCTTTTTCACCAAATTCATTCTGCAATGTTTGTGCTTGATTTTCAGGCCGAAAATCATTGGGAAAAGCCACGCCAGCTTCTCTAATTGTTTGCAATTTTGCGCGACGCTCAGCAATCAGTTTATTTTCATCTTGCTGCGGTGTTGTTTGTTCGCTCATTTCTTTTCCCAACAATAGTATTTATGTATTCGGTTCTTTTTCAGTTCGGCTTATGCTGCGAGCCAAGGGACATTCACTATTTTCGACACGCCGTAAACCCATCCCTGGGGGCTCGGCTGCCGCGTCCTGCGGCAGACGGTCAAAAATAATAAATCTCCCTCAGCTCGTCCACCAACGTGCAAAATCCAAGACGCTAGCAAGAGAGACTTTGGGAACAGATTGGCGGACCGTCTGCCGCAGGGATGCGGCAGTAGAGCTCCATGGATGGATCCACGCGTGTCCGACAATCTGATCCCGAATTCTCTCGTAATTCCCAGGCAATTAGCGAGTGACTTACAACCCCGCCTTTAAACTCGCCTCAATAAATTCATCTAGCTTGCCATCCAATACCGCCTGGCAATTACTGGTTTGCACATTCGTGCGTAAATCTTTTATACGCTGATCATCCAAAACATATGATCGAATCTGGCTGCCCCAACCAATATCGGACTTAGATTCTTCCATTGCTTGCTTTTCAGCGTTGCGTTTTAGCATCTCCTGCTCATACAAACGCGCACGCAGCATCTTCCACGCTTGATCCCGGTTTGCATGCTGAGATCGTTGGCTCTGACACTCCACCACGACGCCCGTAGGCTCATGAGTCAACCTCACGGCGGAATCCGTTTTGTTAACGTGCTGACCACCCGCACCCGACGCACGGTAGGTATCCGTACGCACCTCAGCAGGGTTAATATCAATATCGATGTCGTCATCAATTTCAGGAGAGACGAAAACGGAGCAAAAAGACGTGTGACGGCGATTACCGGAATCAAAGGGAGATTTTCTCACCAGGCGATGAACGCCCGTCTCTGTGCGTAACCAACCGAAGGCATATTCGCCCTCAAAACGGATCGTCGCACTCTTAATACCTGCCACATCACCCGCTGAGGCCTCTTCAAGGGTCGTTTTAAAGCCCTTCGCCTCGCCCCAACGCAAATACATGCGTAATACCATTTCCGCCCAATCCTGGGCTTCTGTGCCGCCAGAACCGGACTGAATATCCAAGAAGGCATTATTGGGGTCCATTTCCCCAGAAAACATACGCCTAAACTCTAACTTGGCGAGTAACTGGTCCAGGCTGTTAATCTCTTCGGAGATCTCCCCGATGCTATCCTCATCGGATTCTTCAACCGCCATCTCGATCAAATCACGGCCGTCTGCAACGCCAGCATCTAGATCATCAATGGTCTGCACCACCCCTTCCAAGGACGAACGCTCACGGCCTAAGGCCTGTGCACGCTCCGGCTCGTTCCACACATCGGGTTCTGCCAGTTCAAGTTCGACTTCAGCTAAGCGCTCTTTCTTTTCAGGATATTCAAAGATACCCCCTAAGCACGTCTGTACGCGCTTGAAGCTCATTGAGTTTGTTTACTAACGGGGCTACTTCCATCTTACTTGTCTCGTATTGAATGCCGTGGCAACGCTGTTTCACGCCGAAATCGCCATACCCCGAAGATCATCGGGACTCTCCAACCAAAGTCCGATCAAATAATAGGAGGGGGAAGGTTTTCGTACTGCGCTTGATTATGGGCGCGGATTGTAACTCAGCTATAGGTTTTCATAAAGCAAGCTCTTTAAATCGATATAAGCGATAAGAGCATCAAAACTTAGAACAAAAACACATACTGATCAATAACTTAGCGTATATTGTTGACAATACACTTTATAAAACTAGAATAACTTATTGATAATAATCAACGCGGGGAATCAAACCGTGGAATTTTTAGAAGCAAAACACACCGAGTGGTGTGACATGTGGGAAGCACTTTCTGAACACATTTTGAACAACGGGGACCCAATCTGCCTATTTATGGGCGCATGTTGGGAATATATGGGGTCGACAGAAGATCACCATCATTTTCGTCACTTAAAACATCCTAAAACGGGCCAAAAAGAGTTCGCTTATATTGAACGCAGCGTTACTCGCCTTTCATGGGCACCCGTATCAAAGGGAATGTGCGCCTAACATTAAAGGCTCAAGCCATTTTCATGCTGTAGCAAGAAGCATTGCAACAGCATGACCAAAAATGGCGTAGCACCACTGCCCTCGCGTGTTTTGCACCCATCTGTTTAGATGAAGTGTAAATTCCGGCCCCCAATACTTTTTCTCCTTTACCCAGCCTATTTCTATTTTAGTCGTTACTCTTTTTATACGGACGTGTGTGCTTTCTCCCTATTATCTCACTCGCTCAATCGAATTCTGACCCAGGTCATAACTTAAGTCCCCTCAATTGCCTTGAAACGAAATACATTTTGCTATGCTAAGAATAGAAATAAACAGGAGCTTACATAATGGCTGTCAAAAAAATAATGACAGATAAGCTGGTAACAGTGTCCCCAAGCGATACTGTCGAGCATATGCAAAATATTTTAGAGAAACACAACATTCATCATTTACTCGTGGTCGATAATGAGAACTTAGTGGGTGTCGTTTCAGAGAGAGACATACTCCGTATTCTTAGTCCATACATTGATACACAAGTAGAAACAGAAAAAGACTTATTCACACTCACACGAACGGCAGGTCAGTTAATGACAAAACAGCCCGTCACCATTTCACCTCAAGCATCCATCCGAGATGCTGCGAGAAGTCTACTAGAAAACAAAGTCACCTTACTCCCTGTCGTAAACAACAACGGACAAGCAATTGGCGTTATAAGCTGGAAAGACGTTATGCAATACATCATCGAATAATTGCCCACAAAAAAGCCCCGCTATTGCGGGGCTTTTTTCACGTCTAAAAGAAATTACCATTCATGCAATAACGTTACTCACTAAAAAGAACTAAGGGCACGCACCTAGCTCCCATACAATACCATTATCAAACGAACGTAAGGTGTTGGAACCATAGGTAGAGCCAGGCATTGGTTCATCACTGCCGTTGGCGAAATAGTCAGGCGCATATGGGTTACCCGTGCTGTACGCGCGACCACCGGTTTTATGGGAGTAATTTATCGATGTCACGTCCTCACAATCATCACCTGGAGGTGGGGGCGGAGGATTAGTACCGCCAGAACACGCCTGTGCCGGACCAGCACAAGACGCATCATCATCTTGCCACTGACAACTTCCACCGACATCCACTTCACTCATAGTGAACGATGCGCTGCTACCGTATTCCAAGAAACACGACGAGTAACCCGCTCCGAATGTTATATGCCCCTCATTAATATGAAATTGAAGATTTCCGGTTGACCCAAGATCTTGAGACGTTAAATCACTGGTCGTCGCGTTTTCTGAATTAGCACCAGAATCCACCGCCGTAATTCGAATTTGGTAAGCTCCTTCCGCCACGCTGCTAAACGTCACGCTAAACGAGTCATCACTCGCGACATTCACATTTTGTGAGGACACAACCGTAGCCCCTTGCATCAAATCCGCAGCAACAGAAGCCAGACCTAAATCATCGCTCACACTTCCACTCGCCGTTAAATCTTGTCCACTAACCGAACCGACAATAGTGACGACAGGCGGAAGATCGGGTGGGTTACCCACTTGAATAGCGTCGGTAGTTACAGACCCCGTTGCCTGTTCGTTATCCGTTGCAACAATGCGAATTTTATAAAAACCTTCTGCCAATCCGGTGTATGCATCATCACAATTATTTACATCGTTATGTGCATCGATCACTTCGCCGTTTTGTAAAAGTTCGGTGTCCACGCTTACCACAGAACCGTCGCTATCTGTTGCCGTGCAATCCACCGAGGCAGAACTGTTCGTACTCGAAGTAGAATCAACGATAACCGTTGGCTTATCGTTGCCACGTAAATTATACATCTCGAACCAATTTAAAATATAACTCGGATAATCCATATCGTGCTGAGCCATCCATTTGCCGCCATCACCTTGACTTGCGCCCGCTAGAGCCGCTGGCCAAGCATGGCCGATGTTATCAATCGACAGATAGGTAACACGAACGTCTCCACTACCATCGGAAGAAGAGTATTCATCAGCACCCGCACCACCATACGCAGTCACTCGGCTAACAGGGCCAAAATCGTTTGTTCCATACACGTTCTTCATTACCTTGTAATTCGCTTTTGAATAAACAGCCGAGACCAACGCGATTTGTCCTGGGTCACCAATAAATGAACTTCCCCCAGGGGTCGCACCATCCTTATCCATTTGCCCCCATGTGATATGAGTAATTTGATCATCAAAATGGTTACTTAAACTACCCGCCAGTGAGGGGCATTTTGCCGTACCCGTAGAAATCGCTGAACTTTCAATGGGAGTACTCAACGCCTGCCCTTGATCACTACCAACCGTTGGCCCAGCAATCGCATCGACTGCTGAAAAAAGGTCGGGGCGCGCGCACCCAGCCACTAAAGACAAACCACCACCAGAAGAAAGACCAGAAATATACACTCGACCAGCATCAATATTGTATGCGGTATTTGCGATCGCAGCTTCCGTCATATTCGCAACAGCATTAGTCGCCTGAACCGTTTCAAAATGATCGCCCTCGTCATATGCCCAGCAATTTACCGAGGCATTACCTGACCATGCACTATTGCGATAAGGCACCACAATCACGGAGTTAAATTCTTCCGCTGCATTACCGAGGTTACCCCAATCCTTTAGCACTGTATTGCTTTGATCACAGCCATGTAACACTACCGTTAGCGACCGGTCTTGACCGGTATCTGCAGGCGTATACACCCACGCATTTAAGCCTCCAACATTTTGTTGTGAAGTGCTCCACCCAGCAAAAGCAGGCGAAGCTATTGCCGTCACAGCCGCGACAGCCGCGACAGCCGCGACAGCAAGTGTAGGAATTGAAAAGAAGTTTAGCCGACTCAGTTTCATTGTCTTGTCTCCTGGACATTAAGCCGTAAATCCTCATTACGGCGGACATTTATATTTATTATTAATATCTGACGAAGAGAAAATATCCCTCTACATCAACGCTAAAAAGTCTAGCAATGCGAAAGTTTAAAATCTTGCAAGCGAATGACTATTGAAATTAATTAAAAACCATGATACCGAAACAACGGAAATGACAGAGAATCACAAGAAACTTAAGAAGAGGATGTTTTTTATAGGAAACAATTATAATAACGCTAATTGGCAGTTAATTATTTCTAATAAAACTGAGACCTTAAACCGATAAAATAGATAAGGAAAAAACTGAAAATATTAACCCCACACAAAACATAAACGTCACGTTAATACCAATACAGAATAAATTAATTATTCTCACAAAATCAACAATCGTTGAGCAAAAACCTGTTAACTCAAACCATCTTTTACCCTCACCCATGGTTCAAAAATTCGTAACTTTGGGGGTAATGACTCGATAGCGCGGAGCGCCAGTGTTTTACTTTTAAATTCGCCGTAAACAATAGCAAAGCGATCCTGTCCTTTCTCCTGATAATGAATATATTCAATCATATCGCGGCGAAGTTTGTTTTCACGTGCAAAAGCGAGAACCTTCATGGCAGAACCACTGCTCATCAGCTGGATCACCCACTCACCATCGTCCTTCTGTATCAGCTCTTGATGAACGTTAACCGCCATATGGTCATTTTTGGGTTTCGAGTGGCTAACGCCGCTGGGTATCTGATCCTTAGCGGTTGATTTTGCAATATTTTTCACCAAGGGCTGCGTCAAGTTAAGCGACTTCTTGGCTGTCAGTTCAACCCCCTTCGGCGAAGCGCTTACATCTGCGTTATTGTTATTCCGCGTATTGGATCGGCTATCCGAATTTCTCACCTGCTTCAATGAAGACGGGGATTTGTAATCGTTTTGAACAGCGACCTGCTTCTTGGGTTTTACTCGCGTGCCGTACTTGTATAAAAGCGGATGATTCATTTCTGACGCATCCGCAAGTGCCCAACTGTTATCTTCAACGCCTTCAACAATAATTTTCATCACCGCGGCTTGAATCGCTTCAAGCAGACAGAGTTGAACTGGCTCGTTACGCGTATACCCTGCTTCAATTTCTAAAAGACGCTTGAAACGTACAAACCTAAACGCACCACCTTGTACCGCGCGAGATAAAATTGAACGTGCGGTGGTAACGCTGTTAATCACCCGCCCCGTATTCACATCAACAATACGGAGATTCACCGTCACCTGATCAACCCGGTACTGCTCCGACATGCCTACACCGAAATACTTTGCACCAGCACCACCGGTCTTCATATTCGTCTCATAACCAATAATACCGCCTTCAAGCAAAATGTTAGCGCCTAATAGAGGGGGGACGTCTGCATTGTCCGAACGATTTTTTAATGAAGCGCGGATGATTTTACGCTCGGTCAATAAATCCTGAAGACCTTCTCGTTCCAGAGCTGAGAACCAACCCGAATCCTTAATTGCTTTCACCAACATCGACGCGGCACCCTGAGATACCGCCGTAGAAAAACTACTGGATGGCTGCGGTTTGTATTGGCCCGTAAGGTCTCTAAAACTATATATAGACGCGACTATTTTTCCGCGAGGCTTTGGCAGGCTCGCTAGGTCGCTATAAACTTCTGAAGGCTTATCCCAATCTTCGCGTTGTAGATCCGGTCCCACGAGTTGCTCAGCAACGGGAATAGCACTGCACCCCGAAATAGATGCCATAAGTGCGAAAAGAATCATTAAGAATCGTTTATCCATGAGTATATCCCTCCTTAACCCTTAATAATTCTGAGACTCAACAATGAATGTTGTAGAGTCTCCAGTGTTTCGGTCAGTTGTCGTAACACGAACGCGACCATCGCCTTCATCAATCACATCAATGACAAAATCTTCTGTCACGGTTTGACCAGGAATTAACGATCCCGTGTCATCA
This sequence comes from Agarilytica sp., assembly GCA_045430345.1. Lineage (GTDB taxonomy): Bacteria > Pseudomonadota > Gammaproteobacteria > Pseudomonadales > Cellvibrionaceae > Agarilytica. The sequence goes on from JAILXT010000001.1 coordinate 1,226,155, forward strand.
ACAAAATTACTCGCGATAGAGCTCGTAAGCCGGCTCAACAAAGAGCGCTGTAAACGATCATTAAAATCATCCAATGCGTTTTCTTCATCATCTTCCAAATCTGGATCTTTAATCGTATTCTGTGCTTGCGCACTATTGAGCAACATATTCCCATTTAATGGGCTGCCACCAAACGATGGATTAACTGGCGTATACAATAAGCTCGATGCAAATACCCCTGTACTCATCATCATGCTTACAACAAAACCTGTGCTAACAATAATCTTTCCCATTTTCCCGACCCTCTTACCCGTTTTACTGCCTACTCATTCCCACGTTTTAAATCTCGTCTGGCGCCAGGTCCCTTTCACCATATCCTGACGCAGCTAGATCAATATTTTGTACCCGAGATAACACAAACGATACCGCTTGTGCGCCTCTCTCGCGGGAGTTACTTCGTGTTCCCGCGATTGACGCTTGATAAACGATACTGCCCTTGTACCGGATTATCACTAGCGTTCCTTGTCGTGCCGATGGTCGCTCTTCTACCACGACCCCTTCACCTTTATAAAACTGGTTTCGCCATTCCTGAGCAAAGTGATTGAAAAAATCTTGCCCGAACCATGTAATTGTTTTGTTAACAAGTATCCCGTCTATTTCTACATCTTTTGCATAACTATACGAAGAAAATAAACACATCGTGACGAATGCAAGTACTCTGACCAAAGGAAGCGATACTGATTTAATTGTTAACATTTTCCCATTTCCCGTTTGTGAATGTCCGTTAGGGGTGAGGGGCAGCAGGTAACCACTCTTCCATGCCTACTGCCCCTCAAGGGGGGAACCTTAAATACCTTGCAACACGTCTGCGCGGTTTCCATTTCCGTTTTGCGTAATTTCAGCCACGTTCTCGATACCATCTTGGCAAATCGTCGCACCGTTATTCATACCATTCTGTAAAATATCACCTTGGTTACGAATACCGTGCTGTGAAATAAACTGATAGTTATCGGAACCATTTTGAACAACGCCCAACTCATTCTCTTGACCTTCTTGAAAAGAATGCGCCATATTGCCCATACCGTTTTGTTCAAAACTCGCTACCTGACTTTGGCCCGTCTGATCGCCACCTGCATGGTTATCGTTACCATTTTGATCGACGTTGATAAGGCCGTTAGTACCGCTCTGATTTCCATGAACATAGTTACCGTCACCATTTTGTACACTGGTAAATTGATCATTTGACCCGGATTGAAAAACACTCGATCCGTTATCTGAACCATTTTGCAACGTTTTGATAGTGCTTCCGGTTCCTGTTTGATCACTCGCTGCAAAGTTTTTATTGCCGTTTTGATTCACTGTTTGCATATTTGTAGAACCACCGCTCTGACCTACGCGCGTTGAGTTATCGTTTCCGTTCTGATTTACCGTTAATACATTATCAACACCGCCTTGTGTCGTTGTTGCTGAGTTGTTGCTACCGGTTTGAAGCACACTTGTTTCACCACGCACGCCGTCTTGGTATGAATAGTTACTATTACCGTCGCCGATTTGATCAATTCTAATATTGTTGTCTGTTCCAAGCTGTCTTACAAAAGAGCTGTTGTCATTTCCTGACTGCTCAATCACCGCGTTTTCGCGCGTTGACCCGGCATATGCCACAGAAGAAAGAAGAATTGAAATTGCTGATGCGGTGATTATGAATTGCGTTTTCATCGTTACTAACCTCATTGTTCACTAAATAATTCCTGGTTTGGCTATTTAGTGTGTCCATTAAAATCCCTGTATTAACGGTGGCCGTATCCATTTGGTCACAAGTCATAATCAATAGAGCAGGACCCGTTCCAACTTAGGGCCAACGTACCGTTTAATAGAAAACAAATATTAATCCTCTCTCATCTAGACCAATGCGTGTTAAAAAAGCCAAACCGCATATAAACAAGTTTTTTTAAGAACCGGAGAGAACATGTGACGCAGGTCACAAACGCCCCGCACTTATGGCACCTATAAGTCTCTTTTAAGCGCCGTTATCGCGGGTATCGTTTCTAACGATTTGCGCGCCAAAGTGACACTAATTGTCATTTCAATACAGACCGATTCCACGCTATATTCTTTGAAAACATGCGATAAATATAAACGAGAAGTTGAATAAAAAAACGAAAGGATTAAAGAGAATAAATAGTGAGATAACGACAAGATTAGAAGTTAAAAAATATTTTTTTGAAGAATAAAAGAAACGGCAGAGAAGATAAAAAAGTAGGCCTAACAAACGAACTTAGTCGACTTAATACCCTTGAATAATGTGTACGACTTGGTGATCACCCTCTTGAATGACTTCGCTGCTCAGTCCGTTTCCAAGCTGCTGCATTTCCACGAAATTGTCATTGCCGATTTGACTCACTTGAGACTGAATATCGGAGCCATCCTGATCGACATCAATTCGATTACTATTGCCAACCTGTTCACTAAACAATTGATTTAATTGACCTTTTTGATTCACATACACGCTGTTTTGAAGTCCATCTTGATAGCTGTACACCAGTAAATCACCACCACTTTGGTCGATAGACGCAATATTTTCTTCCCCAAGTTGGTGACTATCCACATGATTTTTTAAACCCGCCTGCACCACCGCTAGCTGGTGCTGCTCACCATGCTGAACCGCATAGGCATAGTTTCCGGAATAGCTGCTCGATATATTTTGGCGAGTAGATAATTCATCGGCTGCGTCCAAATCAGATCCGATATCGGCTGATGAACTAACGCTAATCATCAGAGCCGAAGCACATAAAATCCTGCTTATTTTTTTTGATTTTAATTCCATTTTTCTACTACCTAAATACAGTCATTTTCTTGAAATAAATGCGACTAAAAATCTGTTGCCATTTATTGTCGATACTAATAAAGAGTCAGTATCTATGCCAAGCATCTGGCGCTGTAATGGTCTGTAATATAACGATGGATCCGGTAAGGTTTCGTCAATTTTTCACCCGATAAAATTTACGTTTTATTAGTAGATCTAATTTATTATACCTTTTCGTTATGAGACATCGGATTCAAGGGATGCATCTATATCTGAAGCGAAACTGCTTCAATCGAATTCGATAAATCTGGTTACCTTATTTAAACAATTTGTATAGATTCAATACGAATGGATTGCTTTTTTTGGCAATAAAACTGCCTAAAAACCCCATTATTTTGTTTACCTCCGAGCTGTAGAAACACCCTATGATGACCACTTCAACCCTGAAAAAACTTATACACATAACAATAATAATTTTAATTAACAATAATTGACGACATACCAACACTGCATAATTAGAAATAAAAGATGCAAATCTGTCGTCGTGTAATTTATTCGGGGATACATAACATGTCGCTTATAAAAAGCAGTACGACCGTTGTTTTATGTTTACTTTCAAGTGTTAGCGCCTTAGTCCAAGGCACAGAAACCGCTCTCGACCGCTACATTGCCAAACCAGATGCTCACTACAGCTGGTATGAATACTACAACGACCAGCAAACTCTCACCGATAACTACGGACTTGCCATGACCTCTCAACAATGGCGGACCGAAGACGAAGTCGACAAACCGATTTGGCAACATGAACTCGAAGTCAGTGTGCCGCAAGAAGCCGTATGGCTACAAAAGAAAACGGCCGTACTCCTTATTAACGGTGGCAGTAACCGCAGCTCTTTTCCAGATCGAGAAGTTGACGACCTCGTCACCACTTTGGCAGCACTCAATGGCTTTGTCGTTGCAACAACGAACCAAGTGCCCAACCAACGGCTTAAATTCACGGATGAAATTGATCCACGTTATATAGAAGAGGGAAGAAAAGAAGACGAAATTCTCGCCTACAGTTTTGATAAGTTTATGGAAACAGGAGATGAAGAATGGCCCGTTCATTTACCCATGACCAAAGCCGCTGTTCGCTCAATGGACGCCATTCAAGAATTTGTTTTACAAAAGCACGGACTCGAAATTGAAAACTTTATCATTCTGGGCGGCTCAAAACGAGGATGGACGACATGGCTCACTGCGGCGGTTGACCCTCGTGTAAAAGCTATCGCGCCTATATCCATTGATTTGCTGGATTTAAACCAACAAGTGGATCATCACTGGGAAGCTTACGGCTATTATGCTGATGCCATTCTAGACTATGCCGATTTTGATCTGTTCTGTCGAATGAAATCAGAAACGGGGCAAGACCTGCTCGATATAGTTGACCCGATTTCCTATAACGAACGATTCACCATGCCCAAATTCGTGATCAACTCGGCGGGGGATCAATTCTTTTTACCCGATTCGTCCCTCTTCTATTACGACCAGCTCCCCGAACCCAAACACCTCCGCTATACCGTTAACACTGACCACGCGCAAACCGATGACATTATTACAGTGTTACAGCTAACCAACTGGATCAAACACCACGTCAACAATACAAACCCTCCTCGCTATTCATACCGCCTAGAAGCTGATGGTAGCATCGTCGTTCAAAATCATAGTTTCGGATTGACCTCCGTAAAACTGTGGTCTGCTACCAATCCGAACGAACGTAACTTTCGACTCGACACCATCGGAGACGGCTATGCGGCACAGACACTGCTGCCCAATTGGGATGGCACATATACCGGACGCGTCAGTACACCGGAGCAAGGCTGGACCGCCTATATGGTTGAACTGACCTACGGTGATGAAGTCTATACGAGCCCTCTTCGAATAACGCCAGAAGCCCTGCCCTTCGCAGGCACGCATTGCGCCCCAGAAGAAAGCGACATGGACGACGATGGTATTTCAGATACCTTGGATAACTGCCCCTCAATCGCTAACAGCAATCAACACGACAGTGATGAGGACGGTTTGGGCGACCTATGCGACGCGACACCAAACGGCCACACCTGCACCGAAGATAGGACAAGTACCTTTAACCACCTATCGGCAGGACGAGCCCACCGCTGTGGGAACTTCAATATATATGCATGTGCCAACGGCTCAAACGATAACCTAGGACGCGTAAGCTTCTTTGTCACAACAACCGTATCCGAAACCGCACCCGGCTATTACGAGGAGCGTAGCTGCCCTTAAACTCGCTACCTCCTTCACGTGTTTGCTCTGCCCCATTGGTTATGCAGTACTTTGGGGTGGGGCAATTCTAACGCTATTCGTTCTCCCGCCACCCCTAGCGTTCGCCACGCCAAGATGTGGTTAATATACAGCCCTGTCACATAGATAATCATTTGATCAAACCCGCTGAAAAGCTGTTTAAAATTGAGCTATTCTTACACTAACCGACCTCGGTTTAGACCTTACCAATCATCAATTCAGACGAGCCCACTCAATGAGCCGCACGACCAAAAACAGCGCTCTAAGCCCTACCCGCTGTGGTCTCGTACTCATTATTTGTAGCGTCATCTCACTTGTCAGCAGTACCGTTTCTATCGCCGATCCAAGCGGACACGTCCTAACCTATGTTCATCCAGAACCACCGGTATTAACGCAATTTGATGAAGCAGGAAAACCCTACGACCCAATACTAAAGAAAATCGAGGCCATGTTAAAACAAGCCGGCATTCCCTGGCATGACGCCCCTGTACCCGTTTACCGAATGTATAGCTACCTGGAAACAAAACCCGAATACTTTTCAATACTGATCAAAACCCCCTATATCGAAGAGTGTTGTATCACCAGCAAATTGCCCGTTTTTCTCCTAGAGCTAGGCGTTTATAGAAAACCCAATACGCCCCCGGTGTCCACACTGCAAGAACTAGCCGATAAATCAATTATTACCATTGAAGATTACAATTATGGCGCAGCGCGGCCATTTATATCGGACAAGAAAAACAACCTCATCATCTACCCCGCAAAAACCCATCACTCCGCATACTCTATGCTGAAAGCAGATAGAGCCCACTACCTCCTCGACTACAGAGGGCCGGCAGATAAAATTAAGGAAGAAAAAGAAAAACACGGCATTCAATACGATGTATTAGAAAAGCTGAAGTTGTACTTAATCTTTAATAAAGACTACCCAGATGTCGAAAACATTATTCGCAAACTTGAGGGTATTTCCGAAGCACTAGAACCCGACGCATAATTCATAGCGTCTAAAATTTAGGCGCCCTCTTCCTCGATGACTGCTTCAGAGAAAATTTTGATGCAGAACTTGATCCAATGCATCGCTACAAATTCAAACAAGTCGCCCTGCTGGACTTAGCCTATGCCGTCACCTTTGGTGCGGAAATCGCCGTTGTCTCCATGATGCCACTCATGTTTTCTAACCCAGATACCTACGGTTTTTCACTCGCAAAAGCCTCGTTGATGGCGGGATGTTTTATGGCCATGAATCTGATTGCCCGCCCCGGCGGTGGTTGGATGAGCGATAAAATAGGGCGTAAAACAACCCTTATGATCACCGTGATAGGCTCAGCCCTGGGTTACGTCGGGCTCTCCATGATGAACCCAAGCTGGTCATTAGTCAGTATCGGCGCAGTGGTAATTTTCTGCTCCTTTTTCGCCCAAGCCGGTGCAGGTGCAACCTTTGGTGTTGTGCCCACTATTAAACGACGTCTGACGGGGCAGATTGCGGGGATGACGGGTGCTTACGGTAATGTCGGTGCGGCTTCTTTTCTACTGGTAAATTCCTTCTTCGCGCCCAGTATTTTCTTCTCGGTGATCGCCGTATCCTGTGTTGTTGTATTTGTCCTACTGTTTATATTTTTAGATGAACCCAAAGGAAAAATTGCAGAAACTCGCCCGGATGGGACCGTCGAACTCATCGATATTTCTTAATAGTACAATCAGCACACACCGGGACCGCTCGAAGCTCAGTCCCGGTTTATTTTTTACCCCGAGCACATAACATCTACACCGCCCTTTCTCCGCTATGTTCTCCGTCCATATCACAATAATCACGTACGTTATTGCCTTGACCTTTTATTCAAAACCCATGAGAATCCACGCAAACTTTCAGGTGCTACTCATTCTCAAATGAATAGATAATCGGGAATTCGGTGATAGTCCGAAACGCGCCCAGCCCTGTGATGGTGACTTCTGTATCAAATAAAATCAGTTTGCACTGATGCCACTGGCATACGCCGGGAAGGCGATACAGCAGGATGACCCTCAGTCAGTAGACCGGCCTGAAAGATAAAACCCACACTTGGTCCAGCGTGGGTCTTTCCATTGAAGGGGAATATCATGGAAAACCCAAGCGAAAATCTAACGCCTGCAACACAAAGCTTCGCCCAAAAAGAACGCGATGCACTATACAAAACCATATTTAACCGCCGTGATGTACGTGGGCAATTTAATAACACGCCTATTGCAGATGAAACATTAACCCGTATTCTCTACGCGTCCCATCACGCGCCCTCTGTTGGTTTTATGCAACCGTGGAACTTCATACTTATCAAATCCAAGGAGGTTAAAGAGCGCATTCATAAAGGCTTTCTAGAGGCTCACGCTGAAGCAGAAATGCAGTTCGAAGAAGCTAAACGTAAAACCTATCGCAACTTAAAGCTCGAAGGTATTCTTGAATCTCCGATAAACATTTGTATCACTTGCGACCCCAAACGTACCGGAAAAGCCGTTATTGGCCGCACCCACATCAAAACCATGGATAGCTATAGCACCGTATGCGCGGTACAAAACTTGTGGCTCGCCGCCAGAGCTGAAGGGCTGGGCGTAGGCTGGGTGAGCATCATCAAAGAATCAGTTCTAAAAGAAACACTTGTCCTTCCCGACCATGTAGAACCCGTTGCCTACCTATGCATCGGCCACGTTGATCACTTCAAAGACAAACCCGAGTTAGAAAGCATTGGCTGGTTACCACGTTTACCGTTAGACGAAATTGTCAGTTTCGAACAATGGAATGGAGACGGAGACACCTCCGATAAAAACCTACTCAATAGTATTCGTGCACATCAAGCATTCCCGCATGAGTACACGGCGAACGACAAGAATAAGTAGTCAAACACTCAACAATCGATGAATTTTTCGGGCCGCTTGCACTCCCATAAATACGCGATAGTAGCGGCCACATGTCACAGAACACACATATTGTATGCTTCAAGCCGTAAAACATGGCATTCGACGTCTTGAATGGTGACTTAGACGCCAATAGAATAGCGCCGTCCAAACACATATAACTACTCTCTAGGGGTGCCCCTTAATCCAGGTCAATCGTCCTTAGGTAATATACGGATAAGATTAACCCTTTATTCAAACACGCTGTAGCCGGGCCCAAAATAATAACCGCGCGCAGAGTGTTAGATGGCAACATTACTTAATCGAATAGGCTAATTTCGTGACCCACCAGATAAAGACTGCATTTCAAAAGGTTTTGTTCTCTGTACTCATTTCTCCCCTTTTTTCCAGTGGATCTGTATGGGCCGCCTATTGCGAGACCGATACGAACCAAAACCATGTCAGTGCAGGAAGAGCCGAAACATACACTTACGGCGTCTATGCAAGAGCAACCGGCTCTGGTGACGAACTCGGCTTTCACTACTCGGATTCCTCAACACTTGAAGAGGTTTCACCAGGGTTCTATCGAGCAGTGAGTCTCTGCTCTATCACCGGGAATAGCCAGCCTACTGCGCCCTACCCCAACGCCAGCGAGCTAAACGCCGCCGATGTCATCAATGAACAAGGCAGCTACGGCGTCGCAGTTACGGGGGGCCACCTGGTCGATAGCACTACAGGCGATATTCCATGGGAAAATAAAGTCTCCACGAGTGGTACAGTCAACATCCCCGCAGGCTCCACCATCAAATATGCATTTTTATACTACTCAGGTGCCATCGCACTTGAAGGCGGCGACTTTACAGAAGATAACTTAAATAACCTTACCGATATTGAAAACAACGGCATCTCTTTTCATATTGGTAATACGCACTACGGCCCCTTCGATACACGTGCACGCAAACCCCCCGGTGAAACTCACGTCGGATCAGAAACCCAGCTTCTACCCGCAACAATTTTTGAATTTGGCACACTGACCGATACAGCCACTAGCTTCTGGGGCAACCGCCTAGATATAACAGGACAAATCACAGACAGGACCAGTGACTTCACCATAACCGTCGATGCGCCGGAAAATATCGATATAAGCGCGAACAATGCCAATGAAAATGGCGGTAATCTCGCAGGTTATACCGAGTTTAATAACTGCTCCAGCGTCATGAACTGGTCCATTGTTGTTATTTACGAACATTCATCACAACCTCGCCAACAAATCATTCTAAAAGACGAAATTGTCCGCGCGTGGGACTACACCTTTGTGCATAAAGGTGTATGGGAAAGACCTTTTGTTACATTTGAGCACGCCCCGATACAACACGGAACAAAATTTTACACCTACGCCGCAAACGGCATAAAAGCGAAAAAAGAGCTTCCATCATTCCCTGCTTGTACCTGTGGCTGCGGCGGACAATACAACTTACAAAAAACAGATGATGCGGCTGGCGATCCCGCCTCTCAATACTGGTCGAACACTTTAGTTGACCCTGCTGAAGTTGAAGGCGACCCAATGAACCGTGATAAAAATACCGGCCCCTGGTCACTCGTAAGTGATGGACCAAATTCCATAAACGGAAACGATTGGACATTATTTAGATCAGGCTCCACCTTTACAGAATTCCCGAATTTATATGAGGGAGAAAATGTATCCGCAGATACGATTCAGCCCATCACCAACGAAAATAGTGGCACAGTAATGGGAGATACTTACGATGGCCACCCGTGGGGAGGCCGTGGCGACGTGACCTATCACGGCTGGGGAAATTCAACGAGTATTGTGGAAGTCGCACTGAATAATAATGCGATCACTGAAGGAGAAACCGAGACGACGGTTTATTTTAAAGGGGACCAAAAAGACGTATTTAAACCTCAGTCACGCGTGACATTACGATACCTATTGCTAACCATCCCCCTTCCAGAAGTAGAAGGGGGTAGTGCAGCTCCTGTCATCACTCTAGAAGGCGGAAGCTCCGTAACGTATACCGAAGGCTCGACATACAGCGAGACAGGCTACACAGCCACGGATGATGTGGACGGAGATCTAACCGCGGCAGTAAGTGTTAATTGTAATTTTGACACCGCTATTGCATTAACGACTGGGACCTACCAATGCACATACTCCGTAACAGACACCCACGACAACACCACTGAAGTCACTAGAACAATCACCGTAGAACCCATTATTCAAGAAACAAGCTGTGTTACTTCAACACTCAATACACACGAGCTCGAGGCCCGCGCTTATAGCTCATACTTCTCGTATTATGCGACCGGCTCAGACCTCTATTTGGGCAGTACATTTCTTGATGCTGACGTCATAAAATCCCTTGAAGAAACTACACTGGGCAACTGGAGTGAAGTGCCGAGTTGCCCCTAAATTTGGAGGCCCCGTAGAAATACTTTAAAGATATAGAGCATTCTCTTCCCGGCCTTCGATTCCCGTCTTGTTTCAATAGCCGCCTAAAGTCGCTCCCTTTTGATATGAGCAAGTAATCGCATATACAGCAAGATTATCTAACACCTTTCGTATTTACGTTAAAACACCATATCATCGTGAGGGATACATATATTTTCCGATATTTAGGCTACCAGGAACATAGGACTGTATATCGTGCGAGGCCTTTTTCTTGAGTTTTCCAAGCGTTTTATGTGCCTTTTTCGCGTGACGCCTGATATGCCTGGAATCGGAATAAGCTGCGACCTCCTTCATAATATCTGCGTACCTTGGTCTTCCGCTCGCACGGATAAAATGCGCGAGATGCGTTAGCATTTTTATCTCATACACATTTTGAGCATTCATAGCGCGATAAAGTTTTTCTGCCGCAATATCATATAACTTCTCGCTGTATTGTTTCCGACTACCAGTCTTAATATTAAGGATATCAGTGGCAGCAACCCACTCGTCCCCCAAAATGTAGTCTGCCACCATAACGGCATCCCCGTCTGTTTCGTCTTTCATCAAAAAATAGAGGTATGAGACAGCCTCAACTTTCCACCCTAATTTATTTCTGAGTCCATAATTTAAATAAACGACACCCAAATCATGATAATCCAAAACCATTCCAGAAACAGATGAACGAAAATGATGAGCTATACGAAACGTCTTAGAGTTTTCTGAACCTAGGCTATCGGGCATGCCAAGCTTATTGATAACAACATCAAGAGAGTCGTTTGGCGATACAGAAAAGAAAAGGGCCTCCCTATCGGGCTTGTCTTCAGGGTTCAGCTGGTAGCGCTTTTTCAGCAGTGCTAGACCATTGGCTTTCGGAATAAAGCTTTCAACCTCCGCCCCATGAAATTGAGCAAGAGATTGCACACCATACCGTTGTAACTTTTTAACATCCGAATTTGCAACCGTTTCAACCGAGGCTTTATAACGCATATTTTTACTCTGCCCCAGCGCCTTAGCTAGCCAAGCTATCAGATCTATCCGATTCATTCTCTTCTGTGGATCGTTTATGCTTGCATGTAACACTTCCGCAACTAGATCCAGGATTTCGGTATTAACAACACTATCCCGATAAACGGATTTAGCACCTGTTTTTATCGTATTGATATTTTCAGAAGTAAGCATATGAGCATAAAGTAAATGAACACTGCCAAGCGAAGTATTTTGCTCTTGAGCACTTAGATGTGGGCTAACTAAAACCGCAATCATAATAACTATTCTAAACATATTCTTTCAATTCACCCTTAATGCATCTAGCGATACAAAATATATAAAAATACAGACATAAAACCAAATCAGTATCTGACAGACACGTCAAAACTCCAAACAGGCCAACTCACAAAAACAATTAATAAACCCTAATATAATAGGCATTAAAATAATTTGGGTCGCTAGCGCAGTCACCAATAAACTCAACTTCACTTCCTGCCATTTTGGCTGACAAACCGATAGTGATCAAGGGGGCAAAGCACTTGAAAGAAAGCGTTTAGATTTTCTATCTCCCCCCCCAGCTGGTATTTTTACGCTGGAGAGCAACTTCAATCTGGTCACGAAACTTTTTGCTTCCAATCACCCATTCCTTTTGTGTCGACAGGCGAATATCCCCTAACTCTTCTTTATTCAACTCATTATCGAATAGCTTACGATACGCTAGCACCCTTGAAGCACCGGTCTTGCCAAGATCGAGATAACACATATGGGGTTGTATTAACTTAATTTTAATCCCCATACCACTATAGCGATAGCTCGACCAGGGGTATTCACCCGGATGATTCACCATACCTGCACGTAGAGGATTCAATTCAATATAGCGTGAAACCGTGAGAAAATATCGATCTGAATTAACCAAGCAGGATTTGAATCGACCTTCCCACAAACTCCCTGTCCGCTTATAAGTGATATTGATATACCGAACATAATCACGACCAAGCGCTTGCATCATTTTTGATACACCACATCTATCAGCTGGTGTGACCAGCATATGCACATGATTTGTCATCAATACAAACGCATGTACCGCAACCCCGTATTTTATAGACGCGTCCTTTAGCGCATCGAGATAAAAAGCATAATCAGCTTCTGCGTAAAAACAAACATCACGATTGTTCCCTCTCTGGATAACATGTTGCGCACACCCTTCCAGATATAAACGCGGCTTCCTTGCCATAACGAACTCACCTACTGTCTATTACTTAAAACCAAACCTTAACGCTAGTGCGATCGATCAAGTGCTCTGACCCCTTGATTTTAAATTCCAGCAAATTATCTAAGTAGTATTGATAATCCGCATCCTCCACAAACACCACACCTCGGTTATGCCCTCGCTGGACAATATGGTGCGGCATATGGGGCACTATCACGCGCGCTTTCCTTGACATATTCCCTTCCAGTAAAACTCAACCCTTGAAAAATAAATCTGTCACCTTTTTTTGTCACCTTTTCTTCTCTGACTTATGGAGAAATTTTTTTCAAACAAAGATTGGCTAAAACTCTGATCTCCTCCCACTCCTTGCTATCAGATATTGCAGTTGTAGTCCAACACATATCTACGCCACTTATCTCATCGAGCTTAGAGTTTAGGCGCTCCAAAAGATCAAACTGAGGAGAAGTAAGAACTCCTGTTTCTACCTTTGAAGAGGCCAATAGAAACAAGTCATCAAACTCCAACGCCAATTCGTCAACTGAAGGGTTCCCCAAACCTTCAAGATAAGTCAACTGGACCTGTGCGGAAGAGGCAAGTATTTTCAATAATTCGAGCAACTCATTTGTATAATTTAACATCATTAGAATATCGGATCCGATTTACCGTTAACTAAGTCCGTAACACGCCAGTAAGGGGCTCCTCCCTTACGAGAACTTCCTGGATGCCACCGCATCACCTGCCCTGTAAGCTTTCCTTTAGAGTTATATTCCCTGAAGACCCAGCCCTCTCCTTTTCTCGAACCTTTTCTCAATTTTTCCACTTTCCAGCCCGGAGTTTTACCAATACTAGCTTGCACTTGCGCAGGTGTTTTACCCGCGAGAATCTGAGGGTTTGCTAGAACATCATTAACACTTTCTAAAATACTTCCAACAGGACGAAGAGCTTTGCTTTTCCCTCTTGTAGAGCCAAATAGATTTTTATACGTATTTTTTATTTTCCCTCCAAGCTTACTAAAAAAACCTTTTACTGGAGCGAATTTCCCAGTAACAACTTTCGTCGCCAAAGCTCCAGCCAATTTTGTTTTTTGAGCCTCAGTTAGCTTCCGTGATGCTAACAACGAAAAAGCCCCTTTTAGATCCTCTCCGAACTGAACCATGGTTTGATCACACCAGCCCCCTCCACTAGAGCTTCCGCAGGCTGCATCACTTGTAATAGCCACTTGAACATTAATCGAATCGTTAATTCGTTCAAGATCAAAAGGAGTAATCGAATCCAAATCAATATCTAGAGCTGAGAACATAGACCGATGAAAATCAGTAACACGAAAATCACTAGCACGATTTTGTCTTTCTGTAACAATAACCTCCTCCGTCTCTGCAGAGTAACCCGTAGGGTCGACAAAACTCAAAGGGTTATTAAACACATAAGTATAACGATTATATGACTGCGAATTGTAAGGTGCCTGAACAAGCGGATCAGGACTCAAAAATCTCCCAATCACAGGGTCATAGACACGCCCATTCATATGAATTAAACCAACCTGATCTAAGTGCTCGTGATCAGTAAATCCTCTTGAAGTATCTGATGGCACATAGCCATTTTCTATTGGCGAACCTACCCAGTTTTCGTTAACTCTACGCCCCCAGCTATCATTACTTAAATATTCAACATCATTAACGCTACCAACATTTTCACCCGTTTTGGCAACAATCGAACCAATATGATCTCGGTGTAGATAAGTATAAAAACCATCTTGAGGACCGGACTCTGAAATATACAAAGCCATATCATCAATATAATGTACTTTCTCTATCAGACCGTTATCGTTGTTTTCCTCATAGATACCTGGACCAGCATAAGTTGTAGTTCTGCCATTACCATCTATTCTCTTAATTCGGTCTTGATTTGGACTATAAACTAATCTCGTTGAGTTTCCGTTGTCGTCTATTATTGTTGGTTTTCCAAATGGGCTATAAGAAACCGAGCGGACCGTAGTATTACCACTTTTTGCGGATGTCATATTCCCGTTATTATCATACGAGTACGTCATTCCATTTGCCGTCGTTACTGCATGGGGACCGGCACCGTTTTGACCGTATGAAAACGATCCAGAAATTCCTTTTTTGGACTTGATATTACCCAAGTCATCATAGGCGTTATCTGTATGCGTATCGCAAGCCTCACCAACCCTGGACGATTTTAAGCGGTTTAAATTGTCATAACATAAATTCTGAGTGATGCTATGAACAAGATCTGTTCTTTGTTTTAGATTACCCAACGAATCAAAGTCATAACGTTGATCAACTGCTTTCAGAACCCCATCCGATACAGATATAGAACTAATGCGCCCATAAAATAGATCGTTCTCGACGGTTAGCGATAAGTCGTTCCCAAATTCAGAAAGGTTAATCGTTCCCCAAACATTCATCTCCAATGCAGACCATATATCATAATTTGCAACCGTATCCCTAACACCGGAGCGAAAGCCATAATCATTGTACTTATTAACAACGGTATAACCCGTTGGGTACTGAGTTGCTAACGGACGGCTATAGTTATCGTAGAAATTTTTAAATACAAAATCCCTACCATCTATTGTTGTCGTCGTATACTCAGGGAAAGAGTACTCATTGTAATCATACTCCTCCTCATACGAGACGCCGTCTGTATCGAATCCAACGATACGCGACAGCAGCCCTGCACCATATTCCTTTTCGTCGTAGAGCCAATGGTGCGTCCTATTTTCTGGGTTGTTAGCCGTTGCATCATCTACTCTTAATGTTTGTCGCTCCAACTCGTCAAATCCAAATCGCGTTACAGTGCCATTTGCATCCGTTATTTCTGAAATTTTTCCTAATGGATTAAAGCGGTACTTGATTTCGCCAGTATTGGGATCATCAAGCGAGGTTTGACGACCGAGGGAGTCGTATTCCATATTCACAACAGTTAGAGCATCGTCATTAACCATTGAGCTCTTTAGTTCCCCAAAGGGCCAATAGCTAAATGCAATTGATACGCTAGAATCATCCTCACTCTTAACAGTCCATCCGCTGGCATTTACTATAATCGTCTTAACTTGGTCAAGCTGATTAGTAATGGTCTGCGTTAATCCTGAATACACCATAGTATTACTTGTGCCATCAGGGAAGTTCGTTTCAGTATTCCGGTCCATCACATCATATTGATAGACAACACTAGATTCCGCTCCGCTCTCGAAACGAGGTAGAAATTCTTTTGATATTCGCCCCAGATTGTCATATTCATAAACTGTATAGACGAAGCTTCCATCAAAATTCTTAGCCCGAACACCAACAGATTGACCAGAAAAATCATAATATTCCCTAACAGCACTTTGACCGGATTGTTTTGTCTGGACATAATATTCAGCAGTCGAGTTAAAATCTTCAAAACAATTGTTACAGGTCCTGTAATCAATTTGGCTAGTAGTCCCATCAGCATAGTCTGAACCAGTTAACCTCCCCAACTCATCATAAAAGCTATTCCTAGTTAAATCGTTTTCATCCGTTTCGGAAGTTTTGTTACCATACCGAGGTTCATAGATCGTAGTATGCTTAGTGTTTAAAGGACTGATTAACTCAACCTTTCGGTTTCCTCCAGCATCAATTGTTTCGACTATTGATGACGTACGACTGGTGAAAGTAAGCCCGTTATTTTCCGCATTTAACCAGCTTTCAGTTATCCCACTTACCGACCCATAAGAATTATAAGAATACGTTGTCGTTTTTTTCTCATCTATAGTTCCTGCTGAAGCCACCGTTTCTGTATGCACCTGACCTTTATCCGTATATGTAAAGGTTTCAGACCTACTGGCATGATCCAATTCTGTACTAGAGGCACCTACATATGATGTATGGCTACGAGACTGTATTAAGCCAGAAACAAAAAGATCTGGAGTTTCAATGGAGGTAACATCTGAATTATGAATGACATTTGCAACAACAGCAGAAGTTGAACTCTCATGAGAACACGATACTGAAGACGATATCAATGGCGTACCATGCTCATCGAAATCCACATCTTCTGAACCGCCATTTTCCGTAACAGAACTAATACCGTCTGAAATAAACTCACAATCTTTCGACTCAGGATCGTATACGGCCTTTAGTTGGTCCCCAATCTTTGACCCATCAAGATCCCAAGACTTCGATATAGACTCGTACAAATATGAAAAGTAGTGCGGGCTAGTTTCTCCCATAATAAATGGGCAATCCCCCCCCAGCTTACACATACCATACGTCCCTGTCTCAACACCATCGCGATCGTCATTATATATTCGCGTTTTCCATCTATTCTCGACCTCGTTTAACACTTGGATTGCGGGCTCAGCTCCCTCAATACCTGTTGGAATCACTGCATATGTTTTAGACGATAGTAGTTTTCTTGATAGCTTATAGTTATCCCCTACGATCTGAGAGTAATGTTTTTCTACTACCAAATCGGCTTCTGGCCTTATCGAAACTTCCTTGATAAAACCAAACCCTAAGTCTCCATAACCAGAAAGGTGCTCTCCGTAATTACCATACTCATATTCTTTTATATTTGAAATATTGCCGAAGTCTTCAACCACCCGAGTAACAACTCTTCGTTTTGACGATGAACTCAAAAATGTTTCTTTTATATAGGAGGTAGAAGTTGCAGGTATTTGGCCATATTGAACGCCATAATCCAAAAAGCTGATTAGGCCAGAATTATCGGCACCCTGGTCCTGACTATAAAAATCGACATCAAGATCTATGCGATCGACACCCACAGATATACTTCTATCCTTTTCAACAACATTAACAATTGTATTTTCTTCATATGTAACTGCATAACCTTTTCGGCCAGGGAGAATGACTTCGTCTCCATTAATAACGAACTTGTCCGAGTAATTTTGCTTTTTTGTCGGCACGTCTAGAGGCTGAATTGCAATTGTCGACATAGAGGTAAAGACTCCTGTATCCTCCCCAGAAGCGAACATCGAGTGGGTATATTGATAACATAAATTCCCACTCTTCGTCATATAGGGAATACCATTTAGTGGCATCCAGTAGTCATCAAGTTCGGAAGGCATGTCCCAATTTTCTTCTGCATAATCCTGATCAACAATATCTGCATACTGCCAATTATCTACAACCGGAAAATTTAAATCTATAGGATCTCTAAACGAGCGATGACCGTCAGATAAAAACAATTCTATAGCTTCTTTTCTATAGGCCGCCTCAGCGTTACCAGCTTCTGGCACAATTGGCCTAAAGCCAAATAAAATATCATCTTTACCGTCCTTATTCACGTCGCGTAATTGAAATGCTCCAAATTGGCTTTGAGAAATATTGAACCAGATATTTATCTGAAAAATAAAATCTCCACCAGAAGCTGGTTGAAAACCCGCATTCCCCAAGGCAGTGGAATAACCGGTTCCATGGTTTCCGGAAATAGGATCAGCCCCCCCATTTTGAAACCCATCACCGGTCCGAAACGAATATTCCGACACTTGATATCTTGGGTTCTGAATCGACCAAAAATCAGCCTGAACTAATGAGTCACTCCATAACACAGGTTCCGAAAACTCAGTTCCTGTATTTAAGGCCACATTAACTCCGTTCGGCCTAACCGCCACAAGATCCTTCAACCCATCTCCGTTGACATCGCCAAAACGTGTTGTCAACGGGTTATATTGCGCATACCCATTAGGTAAATTTACGCTCCAGCTGTCGACCTTAGTAAATGAAGAGCCTGTATTGATACCAACTTCCCCACTGTAACCCACCATATCTATGAGTCGATCGCCGTTCACATCAACTAAACTTGGCTCCACGAACGGAACAACGGGTATCTCCCAATTTAATCCAGGATCATTGATATTGTCGTATTCAGTAAGGTTGGCCCATGCGGTAAAATCTCCGTACCCAGTTCCCGTATTCAAAGCAACTGAAACAAACGGGTCACCAAGGTCTGCTATGCTATACCAATCTGGAGATGGCGTTACTGGTGGGGCTCGATATATATCAAGTAGTCCATCACCATTCATATCAATAAACTTGATACTGTAATACAAATGGCCGCTAACGTTTTGGCCCGCAATACTTTGATTGTCGACAAAAAACGTCATGTAATTTGAATCGCCGCTTGATGTCGACATACTATATTCTGAAGATTCTATTAAACCAGAACCATCACTTAAAAACGCCCTAAACCCGTTTACAAAGTTAGCACTTGAAAAAATAGCGTCTTCTAAACCATCTCCATTTAGATCTATCACTCTTGCTCGCTCGACAGCATCATCTTCGCCAGGATCGGCAAATGTGCCGTCAGAATTGTAAAGCGTAAAATCCACGTCATTTGAAACAACATGAGCATTCGTAACGTCCTGGACATGCAGGGAGTTCTCATCAATCAAATAGAAGCAATATCCCCCCTCAGGATAATCCCAAGTAGGGTTCGGATCATAGAAATCTAGTCCTGGATATACGTAGTACACTGGATCATTTGTACCGCACTTACTCATAACAAGCAGTTCTGAATTTCCGTCCCCATCGTAATCGATTGGTTTCGAATTAGCTTCCTCGTCGTCACTTCCAACAACATCTAAGTATTCAGCGTTTTCACAAACTTCAAGCGATGATAGATTCGATTGGCTACTATCACGCTGATTCCAGTCGAACTCGACGGGGTCAAGACACTTTTCTCCATCGCCAAAACATTGCTCAATAGATGACAAACGACTTATATTTACTGGATCGTAGTTCGTTTTCCCAAAATAAACCTCTTCATTATCTTGGTAATCTAAGTCATATACTGAGAATATTACGCCACCAACAGATACCTTAATTTCTGACAATCTGTCTAGAATTTGGTATCGATGACCGGATTGATACCATACTATTTCGTCATCCCTTTCCTCATATAAAAATTCAACCTTATTACTAAGGCCGAGATTTCCCGGTGCTACTTTTGTATATTCAATTGATTCAATCTTGTGTGTTTGATTCGGATAGTCTGCGTTGTACTTGTAATCAACATAATTACCATTTACATCTTTCTTTTCGTCAAGATAGTATTTGTATGGGTAGGAATTAATAATTTGTGGGGGAGCATTTGAGTCTAGGGGGTTATCCACCAGATTTCCATCTATCCTGGAATCATCTTGTTTTCCATACGTTGAAACACTTCCATCTTTGCTATGAACTTCCCAATAGACTGGTGTTCCATCTCCGATTTGCGCATAGATTTTCGAAAATTTTTCGTCCTCAAATCGATATTCATCTTTGCTAACTTCGATCAAACGTTTTCCATCTAAACAATATTTATAGTCATCATTATCATTTACTCCCGAATTTTTTCCATCTCGTACAGGGGTGGAGTTACATCGTTCGATAACCGAAATACCACTTAAATTCCAACCCCAACCAACATACCCATTTTTCCTATTACTGTTATAGGTCAAAGAGATATTCGGTTCCACTCCATTTATCCCCGGGGGTAATTCTATCGGTAACTGGTAATTGAAAGCCCCATTTTGCCCTACTTTATAGTTTCCTCGTAATGCGCCCAGATACTCGCCACCACTTAAGGAATCATTTGCAGGGTCTGTAGCTGCAGTTGAAATTGAAGGAGCTTCATACTCTGTAAAAACAACATTCACTGGCTGAAGGGGGTCACCGTCTATGGCAAATGAATAAAGCAACCCTCCGCCCGACAGGTATAAATCATGAATTCCATCGAAATTTTGATCACTTAATGAGGCTATACCGTTTGACAATGTTAGTGCTTGGGTGTCTATCGTTTCGTCGATTATTGGCGACGAGTAATATTGATATACGCCATTTACTGACTCCACCAAATAACTCGGCAAATCCGAATCAATCAACAGCGGCACCGATATATCCCCATGTAACAGCACAAAGATATCCGGCACCTTTAAGTAGATATCATCAATCCCATCCCCATTCACATCCCCAAGGTAAACGTCATATTCCGCTCCGCGAAACTCGACAGCCTGAACCTGTAATGAAAATGAAAAAACGAAAATCGCCGTGAATACGGACAGAAAACGACCAGCCATACAACCCCCAATCCTTATTAAGAAAACTCAATTATGGTCTTGTGATTTTGTTACTTTAATTTTTGATTTGTGTATCTATGCGGGAAAAGCACCATCTTGCGCTGCGGATGTATCCCTACTAATAAACTACTGGGGGAGATATTAGACATCTTCACCTCATAACTCAATAGTTGAGTATTTGGTGTTGTTATAGCCTGATCGCTTATTTAGATATAACTTGATCTAAATCGCCTAGATATATGGGCAATTCTGAATGGAAGACCGGCTACAGGAGGCAGGAAATGCCTAGGGGGCATGTTACTCGGAGCAGATTTACATCAAAATTGGTAAGTAAGCGTTGAAAGACGTGCATACAAAACCATATCCGACAGCCTAATTAGTACACACAAAGCAGCGAAAGTGGATGAAAATTGATATGCTTAGAGCACAAGAGAGAACGAGGTAAATGTGATGCAAACAGCCAATATCAAAGAAACAGTTCACCAACTTATTGATCAATTACCTGACGATACGAGTTGGGAAAAGGTCTTGTATACCTTGCAAGTGCGTCATGACATTGAGGCGGGGTTAACCGACGCCGAGACCGGCCGAGTAGTGACGACTAAACAATTACGGAAGGATTTAGGTCTGACTGAATGATTAAAGTTGTATGGACATACCGAGCGCGAGGGCGCTTACAAGACATCTACGAAAAAATAGCAGAAGATCAACCCAGCAATGCTGACCAGTTTCTAGATCAGCTTATCGAACGAGGCGATAGCCTAACAGAGCAGCACTTCCGAGGCCGCATAGTGCCTGAATATGAAAACCCGACAATACGGGAAGTCTTTGAAGGCGAGTACCGGATTATCTATCAAGCGGGAGATAGTGTGGTCACGATATTGACGGTGCGTGGCTTTGCTGAGTTGCTTCCAACCGACCCGAAACACATATAACCTTTATAGTTTGAATTATTTGGCGAGATCTTCCTGCGTTTTAATTGGGTTTGCCATGCATACTGCTTGATTACTATTTAATCTAACCCGGCTAGCTTATGGCCGCTTACAGGGCTACAGATCGTATGAAAACGCTACTGCAGGAGGCAAAACATGCCGTTAGGGACTGTGGGACTGAAGGGAAACTTCAGGGAGCCCCCCATGTTGAGCTATCAACCGATAGCCCAACATGGGGGGATTTGTTTAACTTATACACCATTTTCTGTTCATTCCTTATACAACACCGTCACCGCCGTCCCCTCTGCCACAACCGTTCCGGAAACCACCCGACCATTCCCTGCTGCGGGGTCGGATTTTTCCATCGCCACTTTCCATTCGCCGGAAGGCAGTGGATGGGTGTAATCATCCGCACTGTTATAAATAACGATAATTTCTGACCAGCTATCGCCGTTGGCGGCAGCGTTAATATGATTGACGAGTACACCATAACGCGGCCGGTTGGAGGTAATATGGTCGTCAATTTCCTGCCAGGTGTTTAAGCGGAACCCTGGGTGTGCATTACGAAGTGCGATGACGTCTTTATAGTAGGCATAAATATCTGCGTTATCGCTTTTCCATTGCCAATAATATTGGTTGATGCTGTCGGGAGATTTGTAGCTATTATGATCCTCTTGCTTGTCACGCATCATTTCCACACCGCCGTGTAAAAATGGAATCCCTTGGCTGGTCAAAACAATCCCATTGGCGAATTGCTGAATACGGCGAAGGTAGCTTGAATCACGACTGACGCCATTTAGATCAGCCCACAGCAGGGTCTTGTCCCGCAGGGTGAGATTATCGTGCGCGGAAACGTAGTTAATACTTTGCTCGGGGTCCATGGCGAACATTGGGTCCCAGGTATCGATCGCGATGTTCGCATCATTACTTGCACGAATGCCGCCACGGCTGCCCACCTCTATTCGCCAAACATCGGGATTATTATTGTAAGCAAAACAATCACCGGTGTTGCATTGGCCGTTGTCATTTTGGCCTTTAATCGCTTCTCGGTATTTTGGGTTGAATACGCCTACGTGGGCCTCGTGAATTCGCCCGATTGTGCCTAAGCGAACACGCTCCAACTCACGCGCGTCTGACGCGAAACCATTCCAAGGTTCACCGTAAATTAATAAATTACGATCGGGAAAAGTATTATTTAAGTGTGTGGCCCACGCCCCCACTTCGTCGTAATCAAAAATACCGATTAAGTCGAAACGGAAACCATCGATATTATATTCCCGCACCCAATATTCTAAGGAGTCTTGAATCATCCGCCCCACCATCGGGTTATTTGCATCAATGGAGTTGCCTGTGCCAGATAAATCCGTGTCCGTATAATATTGAGGGGAAATACCTTCAAACATTTCTTTTTCATACGTATGGTTGTAGACCACATCCATAATCACGCGAATACCAGCTTTATGAAACTCGTCCACCATTTGTTTAAATTCGCGGATTCGGTTTACGTAATCGTATGGGGTTTGTGAATAACGCTCTTCTGGAACGTTGTAGTTCCTTGGATCGTATCCCCAGTTATAGCAAGTTGTATCTTCAAGGTCGGCACATGAACCAAAGTCATACACAGGCATAAGTTGCACGTGTGTTACGCCGAGCTCTTTGAGGTGATCTATTCCCGTGGTCACGTTGCCGTGGGTGGTACCCGCTTCCACCATGCCTAAGTATTTACCCCGATTTTCTGAGGAGACACCGGACTCTGGCGCAATGGTAAAGTCGCGAATATGGACTTCGTAAATTATCGCGTCTTCACGTTCGGCGAACACGGGCCTTGCCGACCAGCCATTGGCTAATTCTGTCGTGCTTAGATCCATTACAATATTATTTTGGCTATTTGGCTCCACCATTTTTCCGTAAGGGTCCCGCACGGTAACGCCATTTACTTGGAAGTTGTATGGCTTTAAATGGTGGTTACCATTTACCGATACCTGATACACATCGGTATAACCATCTGCATCACTAATACGTGTCATGTCGTAGGTTTGACCATCCAGCCACAGTGTTACTTCGGATGTATCGGGCGACCATAAAGAGAAAGTCGTTTGATCAGCAGCATAGGTAAAGCCGAGCACTTCGGCGTTACCTTGCTGCCCACCTACTTTTTTACAAGGGTGTACTCCAAGGTTTGGTCGTTAACCTGAAGGGTATATTCCCCAACAACACTTGTATAAATATCGCCGCCGACTAAATCTAAAAATCCATCCGCGTTGTTATCACCATAATTTTGTGACCAATCTCCGTGCACATCTACTTTATAACGTTGTTGGGACTGACCATTAAAGGTGATGGTAACCTCCCATACATTATCGGCAACGAGCGTCATCGCGGTTGTACCCCAGCTATTGGGTGTGCCTCTGAAATTTAATTGCGAAAAATTACTGGTGAAACTACCGCTGTTATCCTCAACGGTAATTGTGGCGGTTGCGGAATTTGTTTCACCATCATCATCGGTAACGGTGACCGTTTCTGTGTAGGTGCCTGCAGAAGGATAACTCACATGAATGCTGCTGCCTGAATCACCATTGCTCCACGCGTAAGACGTAATCACACCATCGCTGTCTGTAGAGCCGGACGCATCCAACATAAGGCTTTCATTCACCTCAACGGTCGCGTTTGTTGGATCAACAGAAGCTGTCGGTGGTAGGTTACCGGCATTCAACAGGGTTAAGCTAAAGGCCAAACTCTGATCATTAACAGAAAGTCTGTACTGCCCCATAACCGAGGTTTGAATATCGGCGCCTGTACGGTCTAAAATTCCGTCGCCGCCGTCGTCACCATAATTGTGTGACCAATCGCCATTTACATCCAATTTAAAACGTTGGTTCGCTTGACCATCAAAGGTGATGGTTGCTTCCCAAGTATTATCCGCAACGAGTGCCATCGCGGTTGTTGCCCAGCCATTGGCGGTGCCACGAAAATATAAGCTAGGAAAATTTTGCGCGACGCAATCCGTGCACACAGACCCCATAGCACCCCCATGAATCGCCGCCGCTGAATCAGCAGCCACAATAAATGTCGCCATGCCGTTGCTATCCACGGTGATGGTGGTACCGCTGCACGCTTCGTCACCGGCCAGCACATCGCAATATTCACCCGCAGGAAGACCGGTGTATAAGGTTTCATTTAGCGTAGCGCCTTCATTATTAATAACGACGAAGCCTTTATTGCCACGGCCAAATGCGATTTGGTTGTTTCCGTTATCCCACCAATTATCGGTGGTGTTACTGCCTTGGGTGTAATTACGAAAACCCACCATGTTGGCAATATTGCTCCAGCGATGCTGACACACCCAACCACTGGCGTCGCAGCCACCCACTGAGGGCGCCCCGTGAACGTCATTGGTAAATTCGTAACTGGAATGGAGTTTCGCGTTTCCAAACGGATGGGCAAGCATAAATACATTCGCTAAGTTGTATTTAGCTCCATCGTTATAGGTTAAAACGCCCCCGCCCCCATGACCGCGTTCACGATCATGATTATCAATAAAAACGAGAGCATCGTTGGAGGGTAATAAGCCCCAACTTTCGCCCAGAGTCGCTAAGTTTTTTATTTGCCCATTGAAGTTACTGGCAATGTCCGTGGCATATTTAAATTCCGTCACTTTACCCAGGTGCGTGTAGTTAGGCGGCTGTATTTCAGAGGCTTCGTTAGCTGCGCCAATGACTTCAAGAAAAACCCAGGGGTTATTGGCTTTATTTAAAATCGCTTCTATATCCCAAGGCGCCATATGCTTAGCGCCATCCACACGAAAACCATCAACGCCCATTGCGGTTAAGGTATTAATGTAATCTGAAATTTGATCCTGCACATAGGAAGAACTGGTATTTAGATCGGGTAAACCACTTAGCTTTCCGTTCCAAACGTGATTCGCATCGCCATAATTGCTGATGTCGTAA
Organism: Agarilytica sp.; assembly: GCA_045430345.1. Taxonomy (GTDB): domain Bacteria; phylum Pseudomonadota; class Gammaproteobacteria; order Pseudomonadales; family Cellvibrionaceae; genus Agarilytica. The sequence continues at coordinate 1,251,696 of JAILXT010000001.1, forward strand.
CGTGGGTCGTGGTAATCATTACTGCTGTATAGCCCTGGGGTATTTTCATGAGACCAACTTGTTCCGGCTGAACCAATACCTGGGCCATTGTAGGTGGCGGTATGATTAATCACTAAGTCGGCATATATTTTTACGCCCACCGCGTGACATCGGTTGATCATACTTTGCAGTTCGGCTTCTGAGCCACCTCGGCTATCCAATTTGTAACTTACGGGCTGGTAACGCGCCCACCAAAATGATTCGGTAATATGTTCTTGCGGAGGTGATATTTGCACACCATCAAACCCTTTAGGCCCAAGGAATTGCTCACACTCGTTTGCGATATCGTTCCAGGACCATTCAAATAAATGAACAAATGCTGTACCTGCATTGACTGGGGCGGATAGCACCCCGAATGCGGAAATAGCCAACGCTGCCATACCGGACTTAAATGGTGATATTTTCATTTTTTTCTCCAAGGTATTTATTGTTATTTGGAAGAATACTGACCGCGTTTAAGCGGCCAATATTTTTATACTTTTGGGTTCAATATTTAAGAGAAGAACCCTTTTTGTTAATCACAAATATTTATCTTAGGTAAGTGCCATCTGCACCGATTTTTCCTGGGCCGTTCAGTACGTAAACACCTGCGGAACGCGCTTTCACTGTAAAATTAATTGTGCCGTTATTGGTCGTTACTTGGTTGCCCGTTACGGCATCTGTGTAGCTACCGTTTCGCACACCACTGACCGTAATATGTTGATCACCACCGGCGGCCAACCCAACAACGGCATAGCTACCTTCTTCGTTGTAATCGCGCACAAAGCTCATGCCTGCACCCCACTCGTTTACCTGTGTGGTCGGTGCTTTTTGTAATGCCGGAATCGCTTTGCGGATGTGGTTTAAGCGTTTTATATGCTGATAAAGTGGGTGGTTTTGTGTGGCTGTGTTATCGAGGTGAGGACCATAGTAGGCGCGCCCAGTTTGGTCGATGGTATCGTTAGCGGAGGCAATATCTTGCGGCAGCCCCGCTTGAAACATAATTTCTTCCCCGTAATAAAGCGTGGGAATGCCACGGTTGGTCCAAAGTAGGTTGTATACCATGGCCGCATTGCCTTCTTCCCCACCGTAACGGTATTTAAAATCGTTGTCGGGGCCAACGTCATGATTTTGGAAAAAAGTTACCAGTTTAGTTGCGTCGCCATAAATCCAATCCCAGCCTAAAACACCGCCGATACCACCAAAATGCCCACGGGTAACGTTGTCTCGGAAGGTGGAAAAGATTGAAAAATCCAGTATCGAAAACCCTGAGTCATTGCCAGCATTTGGGTTGCCTGGGTCTTGCGTGGTACGGGTGTACCACCAGGGGCGAATAACGGCAGAGGCGTTGTCGTTATCCAACTCAGAACCAAAGCCGGTGCCTTTTACTAAGTTTTCACCAAAGACAAATAGATCGGGTTTGTGGGCTTTCCAATTATTGACGTACTCGAGTAGTTCGTCGCGTTCAATATGTTTTACTGTATCTAAACGAATGGCATCAACCCCCATATCCAAATACATATGCATGGCGTTATTGATGTAGTCTTTTACGTTTTGATTCTCTGTTGCAAGATCAATGGTATCCCCCGCCAAGTGTTTATTTTGCAGGGCGGTTGGATTTTCCCAATCACCGCCGGACATAAAGCCATCTAGGTGATACCACGCAGGGTCGAGGGTTTGCGCGTCGATACCAAAAAAACGATTGGGATCATAACCGGCTTGCGGAACGGTTTCTCCGGTCTTTGGATCCACTAAGGGCACAATGCCTTCGGCATCAGATGTGTGACGTTCACGAAACCACTGCGGCGCAACAGGGTTGTCGTTATCGTCTCGAAATAACGATTGATAATCACCTAAGTTACCCAGGTATGGATCATTACTAATTGATCCCTGCTCTGCGCCGGCAGGCACATAATATTTAATCGGTAGGTGATCTATCCATACCTGCCCACGTAAGCCGTACTGGCTGGAATGATTAATCACAACATCCTGCACGACCTTGAGGCCTTTTTCATGGGCGGCATCAATAAGATCTTGATAACTTGCATCCGCTGATTCCAAACGTGGATCGATCGTATAGAAATCGTATGCATGATAGCCGTGGTAATCCAAGCCTGAGCGATTTTCGACGGGAGGCGTTACCCAAATTGCAGTAAAGCCAAGATCTTTAATGTAATCCAATTGTTGAATAAGGCCTTTAAAATCACCCCGCCACTGTGGGTCACCTTGCTTGATACGATCGCGGTTGTAGTAATTATTGCTACTATCACCATCGTAAAAGCGTGCCGTTAATAAGAAGTAGATTGTCTCTTCTCTAAAATCCACGCTACCGTTTTGCGATTCACCAATATAGTAACTAAAACTTTGCTCTTGTTGATTTCCACTAGTATCAACCGCCAAAGTTTTAATGATGAGGTCGGCCCCTTCGCCACTATCGTTTGCCGCGATAAATTCGTCCGCATATAAATTGGAACCGATGTGAGGTGTACTGCCATCCGTGGTGTAGTAAAGACGCGGCGCCGTATCTTGGTTATCACTCACGTCTAGGCGTATTGACTGGCTTGCACTATAGAAGCCACCAGAAGGGTTAGCTGTGGCCGTTGGGGCTTGGGTATCTTCACCCACAATCTGTTGTACTTCGATTGTTTTATCACTCGCGTTAAAACATATATCGTAGGTGGTGTTTGTATTTACTACGTAATCTTGCGCGGGGTAGTTTTCATTCCAATCACCAAAATGATCGACTTTAAAACGCGGGTTTGTATTCTCAAAATATTGCTGTGTACAAAAAACGACGTTATCGCTACTGGTCATTTCCGTAAGCGCCCAATTATTGGGTGTGCCACGGAAGAACCAACTATCGGCATTATCGACAACGTTAACCGTAACGGATGCCTGCGCTGATGCACCGTCGTTATCAACAACGGTCAAGGAGATCTCTTGCGGACCGACTGTATTGAACGTCACTTCGATGTGCGTCGTTGTATCACCATTACTCCAGCTATAGGCGTCAATGGTGCCGTCTGGGTCACTAGAAGCGTCGCTATCGAAGCTTAGCGTCGCTCCAAGACCAATAGTCTGATTATGAGAAGGATTAATCACCGCACTAGGTGGTTGGTTACCGCCGGTTGTCGGCGCAAGGCTGTATGCGAAGGTCTGATCGTTTACTTCAAGGCGGTAGTCGCCCACTACGGAAGTGAAAATGTCTGCGCCGCTTTGTTCCAGCACACCATCGCTGTTGCTGTCTCCATAGTTTTGTAGCCAGTCGCCGTGAACATCCAGCTTGTAACGTTGATCTGTACGGCCATCAAAATTAATTGTGGTTTGCCATGTATGATCTTCAACAAGCGTGAGTGGCGTTGCGACCCAATTGTTAGCGCTTCCACGAAAATTCAAACTGGGGAGGTTGGACGCAGGGCCTCCGATATCACCATCACAACCAGTAACGGGATCCGCAGAAATACTTTTACTGTCGGAGAAAAACGTTATCTTATAGGTTTGATGGGCGGTAACCGTATAATCACCTGTGGGGTAGGCTTCGCTCCAGTCACCCAAACGATCAATTTTAAACCTGGGGCCACCCGACGCATCCCCGTTGGTGAAACGCTGACAGGTTTGATATTCAATGGAACTTAACTGCTGTAGTTCGGTAGCAGACCAGTTATTCGCGCTGCCACGAAAATACCACTCTGCCTGAGCGTGGAAAGAGACTAGTATCATAAAAGACAAAATTACGCGCATCATTTTTTGCTCGCATCATTATTTTTATTTGTTTTATTCGTCTTGCGTATTTCCTACCAGCATCCGTGTCTGAAATACATCGCGCACTTGAGCTGAAGATCTTAACAAGATTCTGGTAATAAAAAGGCGACGCCGCAACACAGGGTAAGGAGACAAAAAACAACCAAATGGAGCTAAGGCATTGATTTACAAAAAAATTGTAAAAAACAGGAAAAAATGAATACGTATGTAAGAGGTGATAAAGCTATAAAAAGTTATCACCATTAAAAGGCAAAACGATAATGCAGTGAAACTGAATACGTATGTAGTGCGCCAAGTGCTTTATACGGCATAAAACATGGGTACGAACAAAGCATTTTGAACAAAAAAAATACGGGGAAAATACGCAGATAAAAATTAACTTTTTGATTAATGGATACGTCTTGAAACAAGAAAATAGAGAGGGGCCTACTCAAAATAAATCATGACAGGCGATTCACACACCGACCAAAATAAAACGCCCCGGTGATTTCAACAATTTTTAACCTTCGGACAAGTCCACCACCATCAGCTGTAAACTCTCCTTCCCTCGGTAGACGTTTATATCCAAATGGTAGGCAATACGTACGTCTCTTGCTTGCGCATTAGGCCATTTATTTAGGTCCACGTTAAATGCAATCGCATCAAATACTAGATTCGAATAGGGCTCACGAGAAAGTACAAGCTTAAGGTGTTTCTGACCAACGATACGTTGATTAACGATTTGAAAACTGCCGTGAAAGGCAGGTTCTGGAAATAACTGCCCCCATGGTCCCGCATTTTTGAGCGTGTGCGCGACTTGGAGATTAAGAAATTCTTCTGGCAAATCGCCGTCACTCATCACAATCGGTTCACACAACTCATCCGTTAAGTGATTTTCAACGATGAAATTGAATACGGATTTAAACTCTGGGAGTTTTTCCGGCGCAAGGGATAAACCTGCCGCCATTGCGTGGCCGCCAAATTTTTCAATAAGGCCAGGGCTGTGTGCGGCAACTTCGTCTAGCACATCGCGCAAATGTACGCCGGGGATTGAACGCCCCGAGCCTTTTAATTCACCGGTATCCGTATCGGCAAAAATAATTGTTGGGCGATGCATACGGTCTTTAATGCGGGACGCTAATATCCCAATCACGCCCTGGTGCCAATCCGGTTGATAGAGGCATACACCTGCGCTCTGCGCATCCAACTCAGTTTGCGAAAACGCTTCAAATTGCTTTAGCGCTTCTTGCTGCATGGATCCTTCAATCAACTTGCGATCACGGTTTAGCTCGTCCAGTTCGCGCGCGTAATCCATGCACTGGGAAAGATTATTAGTGACCAGGCACTGTATACCAAGAGACATATCATCTAAACGACCCGCTGCATTTAAACGAGGGCCAAGCGTAAACCCGAGATCGGTCGAGCTTAACCGCGATGGATCTTTTTCGGCGATATTTAATAATGCAGTGATGCCGGCACACGCTTTGCCTGAGCGCATACGATGTAAACCAGCCGCGACTAATACCCTATTGTTGTAATCAAGCGGAACAACGTCAGCTACAGTTCCCAGTGCGACAAGGTCCAACACGTCAGCCAAGTTCGGCTCGGCAATACCTTGCTGATTAAACCATTGCTGCTCACGTAGCTTTTTACGTAAAGCCGACATGACATAGAAGATCACCCCTACCCCAGCCAAATTTTTACTCGGGAATTCACACCCGTGTTGATTGGGGTTAACAATAGCATCCGCTTCTGGGTGTTCTTTTCCTGGCAGATGATGGTCAGTCACCAGAACCTGTATCCCGAGATCTTTCGCGGCTTTAACGCCTTCAATACTCGATATACCATTATCGACAGTCACTATAAGCTGTGGGGTTTTCTCGGCAGCAACTGCGACAATTTCGGGTGTTAGACCATAGCCGTACACAAAACGGTTGGGGACAAGATAATCGACATTCTTACAGCCAAACGCTTGTAAACAACGAATCGCCACAGCAGTGCTCGTTGCACCATCAGCATCGAAGTCCCCCACTATCAGAATTTTTTTCTGTGCTTGTAATGCTGAAGCTAGAAGCGAAACGGCTTTATCTAAATCTTTTAATGTATCGGGGCGAATAAGGTTCGCCAAGGAATAGTCGGTGTGCTTACCAAATTCAGCACCACGAGAAAGAAAGATATCGTTTAATAAAGTATCAACGGCGTCTGGCGTATTCACCAGAGACGCGTAGTTTTTAGCATGAGAACGGTGTTTTATTGTTTTATTCATATATGACAATAAAACACCACGTGTAAAACGTTAAGCGACTATGTTGTCGGCGATGAACTGCTGAACTTTGCTAAGATCATTATCCAACACAGAAAACTTTTCTTCGCGATCAAATAGGTCATTCATATGGTGAGGCAAGGCAGGATCATCCTTCTGACCGGCCTTTTTAACCGCTTCTGGGAATTTTGCTGGGTGGGCAGTTGCCAAGCACACCATAGGGGTTTCTTGAGAACGGCGTGTCTTACGTGCAGCCTGTACGCCGATGGCGGTATGCGGGTCGAGTAAGTATTCCGTACTTTCATATACATCACGGATAACGTCAATCATTTCATCATCATCCAACTTATAGCTACTGAACAACTCGCGCGCTTTTGCTAACGCTTCGGGATTCAATGGCATGGAGCCGGACTTAAAGTCTTCCATAAGTTGTTTTATGGCAGCGCCGTCACGATTGTATAAATCAAACAACATACGCTCAAAATTACTGGAGACCATAATATCCATACTGGGCGATAAAGAATGAATCAATGGTTGTTTGCTGTGGTCATTTTCACTGATGCAGCGATGCAAGATGTCGTTGCTATTTGTTGCAATAACAAGCTGCTCGATAGGCAAGCCCATTTTCTTGGCCAGGTAGCCCGCAAAAATATCACCGAAGTTACCGGTGGGCACCGAAAACGAAATAGCACGGTGAGGACCACCAAGCGCTAAACTCGCATAAAAATAGTAAACGATTTGGGCCATAATACGTGCCCAGTTAATGGAGTTTACTGCGACCAGCTGACGCCCTTCGGGTAAGAAGCTTTGATCAGAAAAGCTGGCTTTCACCATATTTTGACAATCATCAAAATTGCCAGACAACGCGATATTGTGCACGTTCTTTTCCAGCACGCTGGTCATTTGCTTACGCTGTACATCTGACACGCGATTATGCGGATGCAAAATAAATATATCGACGTTCTCGCACTTTTTACAACCTTCGATCGCAGCGGAGCCAGTATCCCCCGAGGTTGCCCCCATAATGGCGACTTTCTGATTCCGCTTATCAAGGATATAATCGAGTAAATTACCTAAAAATTGAAGTGCGAAATCTTTAAAAGCTAATGTAGGGCCTTGGAATAATTCTAAAATCCATTCGTTATGACCTGTCTGCACCAACGGTGCAATGCCATCGTGACGAAATGAATCGTAAGCAGTATCAATTAGCTTTTTTAAATCTGCATCCGGTATTTCACCATCCACAAATGGTGCAATAATTTTGAAGGCAAGATCGCGGTAACTAAGGCCGACCCAAGAAGCGATTTCTTCTTTAGAAAATTGCGGCAATGTTTCAGGAACATATAAGCCCCCATCGCTCGCTAAACCGGCGAGAACAACTTCTTCAAAATTTAAACTCGGTGCGTCACCACGTGTGCTGATGTATTTCACTTTTTTGCCTATATCAATATCAATTCAATAACGGGGCTAGGGACTTTACGGCGGTCTTGATTAAGACCGTCTGCCGCATGGAAGCGGCAGCCGAGCCCACATGGATGTGTTTACGGCGCGTCTTAATCAAGACCACCGTAAGGTCCCTCAAAACCTACTTCAGTACTTCCACTCGAATACGAACAATTTTACCTTCAACAGAATCTAACGCTTCGATGCTCTGTATCGCACTAATAATATCTTTTTCAATTGCACGGTTCGTTAACAAAATAACCGGCACATGGTCTTGACCATCGTGGGGTTCTTTCTGAATGAGCGCTTCGATACTAATACCCGCATCACTTAGTATCTGCGTCACACGGGAAAGTACACCAGGCTTATCCAGCGCCGAAATACGTAGATAATATGCCGTCTCAGTTTCTTCTATCGGCAAGACATTCAAGTTTTTCAAGCTATCTGATTCAAAACCCAAGTGAGGCACAGAAACGTCATTTTTAACGCCGGAGGTACGACTTACTCGAACGATATCAGCGATAACAGCGGACGCTGTGGCTTCTGCGCCAGCACCTGCTCCGTAATATAAGGTTGGACCAACAGCATCCCCCTTAACCAACACGGCGTTCATCACACCGTCAACATTAGCAATTAAACGAGACTTAGGAATCAGTGTAGGGTGAACACGCAGCTCAATCGTATTGTTTTCACGACGTCGTGTAATGCCTAGATGCTTGATGCTGTAGCCAAGCTCATCTGCGTAGGACACATCTTCAGGAGAAATTGCACTAATACCTTCAGTAAATACTTTATCAAACTGCAAGGGCATGCCAAATGCGATCGAAGATAAAATCACAAGTTTGTGTGCTGCATCTATCCCCTCAACATCGAATGTGGGGTCGGCTTCGGCGTAACCTAAGTCCTGAGCTTCTTTTAACACGTCGTTGAAGTCACGGCCTTTATCTCGCATCTCTGTAAGAATAAAGTTACCTGTACCGTTAATTATGCCGGCAAGCCATTCGATGCTGTTGGCCGCGAGGCCTTCGCGAAGCGCACCGATAATGGGAATTCCACCGGCAACCGCAGCTTCATAAGAAATTGTTACATTGTTTAACTGGGCGATACGAAATAGCTCGTTACCGAATTCTGCGATAAGTGCCTTGTTCGCCGTTATAACATGTTTTTTGTTTTGTAACGCACGCTCTACCAGCTCTTTCGCGATGGTAGTGCCGCCGATAAGCTCGACTAAAACGTGTACATTTGGGTCTTCAGCGACATCAAAGATATCCGCGCTTACTTTAATACCGCCAGTATCACAGCTGGGGTTTTCACGTCGGGCACCAATATGGGTAATATTAATTTCGCAGCCGGCTCGTGCATTGATACTGCTACTATTTCGAGTCAGCACGTTAAATGTACCTCCTCCAACGGTGCCTAACCCGCATATACCCACGTTTACGCGTTTCAAAGTGATTTCCTCGATTTCAATGTGCTGCGCGAGGGTGCTTTTTGCCCCTCAAAAAAGAAACGAAACCTTACTGACGGCGGGTGTTGGTGTCAATGAAAAAGACGGGAAAAGGCGCGAGGGACGGGACTTAGCGGCGCTCCAAGAAGGAGCGCACAACTGGAATCAATCAGATCGATTAGATGCCGAGAGTTTTAGCCAGCTTGTCTGCAGGCATGTAGCCAGGGATTAGCTCGCCGGACTCAAGAATGATGGCTGGGGTACCGTTTAAACCCGCTTTTAAACCAATATCAAACTGTTCTGCCACAGGGTTTCCGTCACAGACGTTATTTTCTAATGCCTCGCCCGCTTTAATCGCTGTCAGAGCAGCGTTTCGATCATCTGCACACCATGCAGAAGCAATTTTGTTATACGAAGGTGAGCCAACGCCTGCACGAGGATAGGCTAAGTACTTAATCTCAATACCTAACTCATTCATTCTTGGCACTTCGCGGTGTAATTTGCGACAGTATCCACAATCAACATCTGTAAATACCACAACACTTGCTTTCACTTCACCTTCAGGTGAGAAAACAATCATATCGTCTCGACTGATTCCCGCCATTAATTCGGCTCGCGGCGCATTTTTCTTTTGCTCAGTCACATTCAAGATGCGACCTTCTTGAAGTTGGTATAAATCACCCACAAAGAAGTGCTGACCGTCGCCTAAAAGATATACACTGCCACGATCTTTAAAAGAAACCTCGTAAACACCTTCAGCCTCGGCGGGCTGAATATCCGCTACGACCAAATCGCCACGGGCAATCTTAAACCTGTCGGCAATCTGCGACTTAAAGTCATCCGTATTCTGCTCACCAGCAGCAAGACCTTCAGCTTCAGCTGACGAGCTTTCCTCCGCTGTTTTGGCACTGTTAGCGCCCTGACAGCCAACAAGTGCAGCAAACGAAAGCATAAGAATGAACATTGAGAATTGTTTGATTAAAGGCACAGGCATATTTCCTAAACTGGTTTGATCTTTATTATGATGGCCGAAGTCTAGCATGGTTCCGCTAAAAACGGCGTGCACTAGGACAAAGACAAAAAAACGGAAAACTTAATACGAAAAAAGCGGCCGAAGCCGCTTTAAACACGCCATGGAGAACATCGTCACTATGGCAGTCTGATATTTAAAAGAACTTAACCCAGCTTCTCTTTGATTCGAGCTGCTTTACCCGTCAATTCACGCAAGTAGTAAAGCTTCGCTTGGCGCACATCACCACGACGCTTAACCGCAATGCTATCTACCAATTTGCTATGCAACTGGAAAGTACGCTCTACACCGATGCCGTGAGAAATTTTACGTACAGTGAACGCAGAATTGATACCACGGTTACGCTTAGCGATAACAACACCTTCAAAAGCCTGTAAACGCTCACGGTTTCCTTCTTTTACTTTCACCTGAACAACGATAGTGTCGCCTGGGCTAAATTCTGGAACGTCTTGTTTAAGCTGCTCGTTGTCCAGTTCTTGAATAATTTTGTTACTAGAACTCATGGTTTGCTCCTGGTTAGCAAGTCAAGCCTCTCGGCTATACAATTCTTTATTTGGTAATTCTTTTCAGCCCACTAAATTGCTATTGAGCACCTTTAAGGTACTTATCCAATAACGCTTGCTGAGCATCCGTTAACGTTAACTGCGCCAGTAAGTCTGGCCGACGTTCTGCGGTACGCCCTAGGGCCTGCTGCTCACGCCATGTCGCTATTTTTTTATGGTCTCCCGACAACAACACTTCTGGCACCTGGCGCCCACTTAAGGACTCGGGCCGCGTGTAATGCGGGCAATCCAATAATCCATTTTCGAAGGAGTCTTGCTCGGCTGATTGGGCATCGCCCAAAGCGCCTGGCAATAGTCGGATAACTGCATCCAACAACACCATTGCGGGTAATTCCCCTCCGCTGAGCACGTAGTCCCCTACGGACCACTCTTCATCCACTTCGCATTCAATAAAACGCTCGTCGATGCCTTCGTATCGCCCGGCGATCAAAATGAGATCGTCCTGTTGCGATATTGCTTTCACACTCTGCTGGTCGAGCCGCTTTCCTTGAGGTGAAAGATATATAATTTTTGGCTTACTCGCCCCCAAATTAGAGCTTTGCGCCTGCAATTTTTCTTTCGCTGCGTTTAGCGCCCCTTTCAAAGGTGCGACACGCATAACCATTCCTGGTCCGCCACCATAAGGCCGATCATCGACGGTACGGTGTTTATCATCTGCAAAATCACGAGGATTTATACAATGCAATTCAAATAAGCCGCTTTCTTTGGCTCTTCGGGTAATGCCGCTTTCCGTCAATGCACTGAACATTTCAGGAAATAATGTAATCACGGCAGCACGCACGTAGTATTCCTTAAATTTATTCGAGGGTTAGAATTCAGGATCCCACGCCACTCGAATTTCGCCAGCGTCCAAATCAACTTTGGTGACATAGTGCTGAAATACATACGGCACTAAACGCTCACGATCATCAATACTATTTTCAGTCGCTGAAATGACCAATACATCATTCGCGCCCGTTTCTAAAAGCCGGCTTACTGTCCCCAGCTCATATTGCGCTCCGTCATACTCACTGATCGCAGTTAACCCCATCAGCTGGTCCCAGTAATAATCCCCGGATTCCAACTCAGGTAATTGAGCCCGCTCAACGGCAACATCGACCAAGCTATATTGAGCAGCTTGATCGCGATCATCAACGCCTTTAAAGCGAACCACAAGGTCGTCATTTCGGACTTTAGATTCCGCGACCTCTAGAGTTTTTACACCGTGCCGAGTTTTCAGCCACCACGGTTTATACTCTAAAATATTTTCTTTGGGTTCAGTGCTGGAGTTTATTTTCACCCAGCCCTTCACACCAAAAACTCCGGAGACACGCCCGACGTTGATTAAGTTCGAACGCTTATCTGTCACCGATTGTCTTCTAGCTAAATAGGTTAAGGCTTAAGCGGCCTCAAAACCTTTAACAAGCTTAGCTACACGATCAGATACTTGGGCGCCTTGGCCAACCCAATGATCAAAGCGTGCTTGATCTAAACGCATACGCTCTTCTTGGCCACGCGCAACAGGGTTAAAGAAACCTACACGCTCAAGAAAACGACCGTCACGAGACTTACGGCTGTCAGTAACTGAAATGTGGTAAAAAGGACGCTTTTTAGAGCCGCCGCGAGCTAATCGAATTGTTACCATGGATATCTAACCCTATGAGTTCTTAGTTATAACGCTATTTTGACGACTCGCCTCTTACTAAATAAGGTAAACCCTTGATTTACCTGGGATTGGCGAGGAAGCCACCTGCGAAAGGCGGCGTATTTTAAAGGAAAGCGATGGCTGTGTATAGAGGGTAACTCAGAGCGCCACACTTTTTTTAAAAGACAGACTTAACAAGAAATTAACTCTCCGTAAGCCATTGAAATTATTAAAGTTTTTATCAAGAGCCAAAACCTGGGGGTAAACCGCCAGGAGGCATACCGCCAGCCCCGCCTCCACCAGGAAGCATGCCACCCATGCCGCGCATCATTTTTGCCATGCCGCCGCCCTTCATTTTCTTCATCATTTTAGCCATTTGCTTGTGTTGCTTGATGAGACGATTAAGGTCTTGAATATCAGAACCAGAACCTTGGGTAATTCGACGTTTGCGCGACCCGTTTAATATATCGGGGTTTTTGCGCTCGGCTGGTGTCATGGAACAAATAAGCGCATCCATCTTATTGAACTGAGAGGTCATGTTCGCCTGCTCGGCCATCTGAGCAACATTCCCCATCCCCGGAAGCTTTTCTAACATAGAGGTCATGCCGCCCATGTTTTTCATTTGCTGTAATTGATCGCGCAGATCTTCTAGGTCGAACTTCTTCCCTTTTTGAACCTTTTGAACCAGTTTTGCTGCTTTTTCCTTATCGATCTTTTCTTCAGCTTCCTCGATCAGGGTCATAACATCACCCATACCAAGAATACGTGAAGCAATCCGCTCTGGATGGAACGGCTCTAGCGCATCCGTTTTTTCACCCGAGCCCATGAACTTGATTGGCTTGCCCGTGACATGACGAACAGATAATGCCGCACCGCCTCTAGCATCACCATCCGTCTTGGTGAGAATAACCCCTGTAAGCGGTAACGCATCATTAAAGGCTTTCGCTGTATTGACCGCATCTTGCCCGATCATGGAATCAATGACGAATAAGGTCTCCACCGGGTTTATTTCGGCGTGCAAACCTTTAATTTCGCCCATCAATTCATCGTCGATATGCAAACGGCCTGCGGTATCAACGAGCAGAACGTCGGCATGGGTCTTTTTCGCGTGCTTGATCGCCGCTTTTGCAATATCGAGCGGCTTATCATCTGCTGAAGAAGGTATGAAGTCCGCTTCAACTTCCTCTGCAAGCGTCTCCAGCTGCTTAATGGCCGCTGGACGGTAGACATCTACGGATACCACTGCGACTTTTTTCTTTTCTTTCTCTTTTAGAAAGCGCGCGAGCTTTGCAACCGAGGTGGTCTTACCTGCACCTTGTAAACCGGCCATCAATACCACAGCCGGTGGCTGTTGAGCCAAATCCAGACTCTGGTTGGCCTCCCCCATAAGCTCGACTAACTGCCCTTCAACAATCTTTAAGAACTGCTGGCCGGGATTCAATGCTCGCGAAACCTCTACGCCCTGCGCGCGCTTACGCACGAGGTTGGTAAACTCTTTCACCACTGGCAGTGCGACATCAGCCTCCAGGAGCGCCTTGCGGACCTCTCTTAGCGTGTCTTGAATGTTGTCGTGGTTGAGCCGGGATTTCCCACTGATTTTCTTGAGGGATCTCGACAGGCGGTCAGATAAATTTTCAAACATATGAAGGACTTAGCGTTTAGTTGTCACGGGTAATATTCGGCGGCCAGTATAATGATTCTACAAAGGAAAAACGAGGCCCTAACGGCCTATCTTTGCAGTAAGCCCACGTACGCAATTCCGGTGAATACGCTTGCCATTAACCAGCGTAAGCCCTAACCTTGACTCTTCAGTCCGCATTACGCATATAAGATGATGACAAGTTACATAACAATAGCGCTCTACATCTGTGCCTGGGTATATATGCTAGATACCCTGGTACGTAAAAAACAAAGTGTTAACGCGCGTACAGTATTAAGTATTATCGGTGCAGGCTTGGTTTTTCACAGCCTTTCCGTGTACAGCTCGCTCGTCAGTGATCAAGGCATCACCTTCAGTTTCTTTAAGGTTGCATCGCTGTTCTTTTTTGTGATGAATCTTCTGGTTTTACTAAGCAGCTTACGCAAGCCTTTACATAATCTCTTCGTGTTTTTAATGCCATTATCCATTATCAGTTTACTGGTACACGGTTTATATAGTGGCACTGCCAGCGCAGGGAGTGTATTACACCCGGGCATGATGGGGCATATTCTACTCTCCGTTCTGGCGTATAGTTTGTTGACCATTGCCAGCATTCAAGCCCTATTGTTGGCCTATCAAAACCGACAGCTCAAATCGAAACACTTTCACGGCATGATGGGTATTTTGCCGCCCCTGCAAACAATGGAAGCCCTGCTCTTTGATATCGTTTGGGCTGGCTTTTTATTTCTGACGCTGTCGATCGTGACTGGCGCGATTTATATCGACGATATCTTCATTCAAAAGCTTTCCCACAAAACCGTTTTCTCTGTCCTCTCGTGGATTATTTATGCCGTGCTATTGGGAGGACACCAAATATATGGCTGGCGCGGAGCCGCAGCGGTGCGCTGGGTATTGGGAGGCTTTGCCGCGTTGATGCTGGCCTATTTTGGGAGTAAATTCGTTATTGAGGTCATTATTGGCCAAGCAACGGCATAGTAATCAAAGTTTCTCTTGAATCTACCTAAGCTCTCGTTCTACTATTATTAGCCCATAAAAATATAGGTTACACCTTCCTTGGACGGCCTCTCGACAAGCCTACTCTTCGGCATACTGGCATTTCTTATTCTTCTCTCCGGATTTTTTTCCAGCTCTGAAACTGGAATGCTTTCGCTTAACCGCTATCGCCTAAAACATCTGGTCAAAAATAAAAACCGGGGCGCCATACGCGCATCGAGATTACTCAGTCGACCCGACCGTTTAATTGGCGTTATTCTCATCGGCAATAATTTCGTCAACATTATGGCGACCGTGGTGGCAGGTGTACTAACTGCTCGACTTATTGGTGAGTGGGCAACCGTTTGGCTACTGCCCATTGTGCTCACCATCGTTATTTTAATATTTGCGGAAGTCACGCCAAAATCCGTTGCCGCCGTGTACCCCGAAAAAGTTGCCTTCCCCGCCAGCCTTTTATTGATGCCACTCCTGTGGATCTTATTACCGGTAGTCTGGCTAATTAACGGCATATCTAACGGCATTGCCCGCATATTTGGACTCGATACGTCTGCCTCTAGCTTGGGCGATCATTTACACCCTGATGAATTGCGCACAGTTGTGGATGAGGCCGGCGATTTAATTCCCGATCAGCACCAAGGTATGCTGCTGAATGTTTTGGATCTAGAAAAAGCCACCGTTGAAGATATTTTGATTCCCCGAAATGAAATTATGGGAATTGATTTGGAAGATGATATTGATGAAATTATCGATGATATTCAAAACGCGGAATACACACTTATTCCGGTTTACGTTGGCGACATCAATAAAATTGTTGGCGTATTACATCAACGTAACATCGCTAAATTTTTAAAGAGCGAAGGCTCTACCGCTATCACTCATGACGCAATAAAAAGCCTATCGTCCAAACCTTACTTTATCCCCGAGTCCACCCCCCTATCTACTCAACTGCTCAACTTCCAAAAAGAGAAAAAGCGCATGGGCATCGTGGTGGACGAATACGGTGAAGTCATGGGCCTCGCCACCCTTGTTGATCTACTCGAGCAAATCGTCGGAGATTTTGCGACCGACGCCGCAGAAGCAGAACGCGAAGAAATAATTGAACAGGAAGACAACTGGTTCCTCATAGATGCCTCAGCGTCTATTCGTGACATTAATCGCAACCTCGGATGGGAATTACCCACCGACGGCCCCAAAACGCTCAATGGCATTATCGTGGAGTTTCTTGAAAGCATTCCTGATGCGACGGTAAGCTTTGAAATACAAAACTATCGATTTGAAATTAAAGAGATTGGGGAAACACGTATCGAGAAGGCGCTTGTTCTAGAAAAAGAACGCTAGCTGCCCGCTTGAGAATCAAAAAGAGAAACCCCCAACTTACCGCCGATGATCATACGATCGAAGCCAGTGAAGATCGATAAGCTAACGAACCGGTTGCCGATAAGGAATCTCAGGTGCCTCACTCGCGCGCTGAATATTTTGCCCGTAAACACGGTTTAGAAAATCCACAAGCACTCGCGCAGTAAACCCCCAGATGGTGTAGCCCATCCAGTCATATACCGGCGCCCAATATTCGCGGCCGTCTAAGGTAAAAATGTCCGTGCGTTCACGTGTATCGCGGATAAGGAATTCGACCGGGACCCAGAACATAGACTGCAACTCGCCATCGTTAGCGACGAGGCCTTTGTTTGAATCGACACGACCGACATAGGGTGTGACAGAAATGCCGTGACGAGTATAGCTCACCGGAAGTTCATCAATGATATCCACGCGAGAAGGCTCTAACCCCACCTCTTCATGGCTTTCCCTAAGGGCCGTATCCAGTAGGCTACCATCTTCGAGCTCGCGCTTACCTCCGGGAAAAGCAACTTCCCCACTGTGAATGGCGAGGTGTTTAGCCCGCTCTGTAAGCAATACGGATTCCTGGCCATCTTGCGCTTTAGCGATGGCGATTAACACTGCGGCTTGATCTCTGATTTGCTTGGCGTGCACGTTCATGGGCTCTCTTATGTGCTCTAATCCTATCGTACATTGACCCTTATAACAGGTATATGTTCTCAGAAGTCGAAATTCGATAGGACGAGACAAGCATATAACTTTTAATACTATTTAAAACCCTTAACATAGCCACAATGCATCTGGTAGTATGTTTTTTGTACGCAGTTTGTTTTTTACGCCATTGTTCGGGTTAGCCTGTTATTCGGGGGAATACAGTTATCCTAGTGCCCAAAGGACAAGTTGCGCCATGGGAGAAAAGTACGGGGTAACATTATGGTTAAAAAAGAATGGCCAAGCTTCGATGAGTTGAGGCGATTGGCTGAGCAATCACCTGAGCGCCTTGAGGCGTTTAGAACAAGGGAAATCGAAGCACTCATCGCGCGCGCTCCCGAACAATTAAAGCGTCGTTTACGTGGACTCCAGTTCCAGGTGAACTGCCAGCGCCGGCTTCACAGGTCGCCTCTCGGCTCGTGTATTGCCATTTCTAAGATGATGCATGAATCCCTCGTTAAACTTCAGGCGGTCCTTAACGGAAGCCATACACAACCATCCTACGAGTCGTATGACGATCCGCGACAAAGTAATGTAATTCCGTTTGTTAGCTAACGCGGCTTCGCTCAGCATTAATGGCGAACTAGCCGCCGATTAAAATTCGCTGGAGCTTATATGTCTAGCACTTGCACAACGTCATAAGCCGCCTCCTCATATGGGTGTGCCTGCTTCATTGCCAATATAACCTCCACAGCCAACGCGTCTTCACATACCATCTCCACACGATATTCCTCAACACGCTCACATACCCCTTGCTTACCAAGAAAAGGCTGGCTGCCTTCCTGAGGTCGAAACTGACCATGCCCCAATGTTTGCCAACTGCATTGATCGTAATGACCAATACGCCCAGCACCGGCATCGAACATCGCTAGCTTTACCGCTTCAATGTGGCTCGATGGGACAAAAAAACCAATTTTTACCATGAGTACTCTCCTCACCTTGTCAATTCTAACGGCGGCACTCGCAGCCTATTCCCACTGATTAAAGCGCTAGACGCTAACAAGCTTACATTTTTTCGCGTACTATTGCCGTTCTGTTATAGGTCTAATTTTATGCGATTGTTTGTCGACAAACTCACTACCATTGATTTCAGTTTTTTACACCCTTCACGCGGCTTGGTTGGGGAAACCTGGCAAGTAAATGTTGAACTTCACGGTGAGCTAGATTCACAGGGCATGGTGGTCGACTTCGGCCATGTCAAAAAGAGAATTAAACGCTGGTTAGACGAAGAAGTAGACCACCGCCTGGTTGTTCCGCTCAATTCTCCCTGCGTAAACTTACAACAAGGCGATGCTCACAACAAAGACTCACAACACCTCACTTGGACCTATCAAGAACACATCATCAAAACAACATGCCCTCGGCAAGCGCTCACATTGATTGATGCGGATGTCGTCACAACCGATTCTGTTGCACAATATTGTGTCGACCAGCTATTAAAAGAATTCCCCTCTTCGGTTGAAAAACTCGTGATTACGTTCACTCCCGAACATATTGAAGGCCCCTATTACCACTACAGTCATGGACTTAAAAAACATGACGGTAACTGCCAACGTATTGCCCATGGTCATCGATCACGAATCCTTATATGGCGAAATGGCGAACTAAGCTTGGAAGATATGCGCTACTGGGCTGAACGCTGGCAAGATATTTATATTGGCACCCAAGCTGACAATGTTGCCGCAGAATATGAAGAGAATATTGGCTTTCGTTACACAGCACAACAAGGTGAGTTCTACTTAGAACTCCCTAAAGTTCAATGTGACCTTATTTCTACCGATTCCACGATCGAACTTATTACTCAGCATATACTGTCTGAACTAACGAAACAGGATACTTCCGAAGAAAAAACACACTTTGTGGTAAAAGCATTTGAAGGTATCGAAAAAGGGGCAATTGCAGAATCGTAATACACTAGAAAGTACGTATTATTATTTATATCGACACTATTAAGCAGGGGGAACTCGCTTTAAACTCGTGGATTTACCTATCGCAGCCTCACAAGGAGGACCATCCGAATAGAAAAACTGCACGTCATTTCTCGTAACTTCGATTTGAGAAAAGCTCACTGTCTGAGCATCGTCGCGATGCATACAAATAGAGTGCGAAGAGCGACCAGGAAGGTGAGACGCATGCAGCTCTTGATAATCTTCCACCGTTTGACTTTCCGCAGCCTTCCCTTCGAATATTGTTTTATATACGCTTAAGCGGCTTTCATACACTTCATCATATCTAACCGCAGAAGAAATTAATGGGCAAGTTTGCTCTGATTCAATCAGCTCCCTCCCCGTCCAGCGCATCATCGTCACGCTCGTATCCTGTTGGAATTTACTGCTCAGTTTATCCGTTACGTCGTTATTCTCCACAGCGGGCGAAAAACAAAGTAGAGAGAACGGCGCATATTTAGAAAGGTTCAATGCTCGAATATAGCGATGTGCTTGTTCCACACGCTGAAAGCCCGCACACGCCCGAACCAACTTGCCTCGTGAAATCAAACGGCCTTTTGGTAAACGGCCCTGATAATAATTCAATAATGCAAACGTAAACCCGAATTCGTTAACTGCGCACCAGGTCCCCCCGCCTTGAGGGTCGACGGGCATAATGGTGCTGATATCATTTTCGGTTAGCACTTGAGGAGGGATGGCTTTGGGACGGGTAACTTGTTCATCACGATTAAAGAACACCCGATACCCATCGGCGGAAATATACCAACTAATTGTACACATTATTGTTCTGAGAGCGCCTCGGATACATCGGCATCTCCCTCTTCACCGCGTAAAAATGTGGCTGTCGCTGGCGCTACGCCAATATTTTTATCGAGTGTAATTCCCTGGATTTTTGCAATCATGGAGATCACCGCGTAATGATGAACCGCGTGACTACTCGTAAAAACAAACTCTCTCAGCTTATTGGAACGCAACACGACAGAGTGTGTTTCGTCTATCGTCACCTCTGTCTTGATCACCACATCTTGACCCAATAATTTATAAACCTCATCTAAGTCACTTAAGTAGGCACTGATGTAAATTTTGATTACGTTTAATTCACGAATAGCGGTATCACGACACGTTTCAACCTCTGCGCCTCTGCGCCGTGCATCATAATCAACGATCTCAGGGTTCTCTGGGTAGGCAACCACCATAAACATATCAATGATATGGCGAAAATGTTGACCGATGCTACTTTGGGTATAGGAGGGATCGATAAAACAGTATTGCGCATCGCTTAATGCGTTAACCAGGTGAATCCCCTGATCAAGCGCCTCGATGTTTCCAATGATGATTGAGCGAACTGCGTCTGTATTCATTGTCATATTTTACCCGCGCGGCAATACGCCACGAATCTGGCTATCTTCAGATGTCACATCCTTTACAATAAGAGCCAAAGAACAAGCCCACGTGACACACGCCATGATAAACAATACGCCGCCGTCATCGCCCACCTGACTTCCCATTTTATCGAATTCCGGCATGGCGATCCCCAAGGGCGTAAACAGATGAAATACTATCGCACCGGACATAATTTCAAAAGCGAGAAGCGCCCCCCACGCCCAGAAACGAAGAAAAAGGAGAACTGAAGCCACAAGTTCCAACCCTCCAATGATGTAGCCGCCATATACTGCAAACCACATCATGCCAAAAAACTCACCTAAAACACCAAATATATGCTGTGTTTCGTAGGAGCCCGCGAATTTAAAAAAGAGCGACTGGATAAAAACAAAGGCAATCCAAGTAGCAGCGAACCATCGCCAATATTGCTTAAAAAAAACCATCGTATTAACCCACTGTAATGAATATTATTCTGTGGCCAATCCTGACCAGTTTTTATTTCCCTGAACAATAAATCCAGGAATATCTTTCAGCCACTTATTCTGTACGTCGGCGTTGTAATTTAAGTACAACTTGTCGTCAACGATTCGCCAGTATTGTGGATCACCTTTAGCTTTCGCATTATTTTCTGCAACAGCCCAAGCGCAATGGCCACCAAATTGAGGCCGGTACTTGTCAGGCTCCTTGTCAAAGAGCGCCTTATTCTTGGCACTGCTAAAAAACCACTTAACACCAAGATATTTGCTTGTGTGTTCTTTTTTACCTTTTATCGGTTTCCCTGCTTTGAAGTAAGCAACCGTATCATAACCACTGAGGGCTTTATCACTGAAAAAATCGGTATAAATTGCCTCGGAAAAAGCGCTGGCCGATAATCCCAGAAACCCAATTATCACACTATATCGAATAAAGTTTTTCATGATTAAAGACGCCTATAATTCGAAGGTTAATCCGTCGATGGATATGTATTACTGCGTTTAAGTTCTTGCCACCAAGTTGTCACCAGTTTTTTAACTGACGGTGCCTCATGCCCCTGCTTCACCATCGAAGCCCCCATCTTAAAGAGCGTTGTATACTGTTCAAAAAGGGTAGAAAATGCTTCATACAAAGAAGTACGACTGTCCCAAATATGGGTTTTTTCACTACTAACACCATTTACTTCTATTACGACAAAATCATTACCGCGGCTAAGCGCTTCGATATCTTTAAATTTTATGTCCAGCCTTCCATAGTGAAACTCTGGGAAATCTCGCATAATTTCGTCAATTTTTTCGCTTAACGCCGTACTAATATATTCATTCCCATTACGAAAAATACTGCCGCGACAATGGCTCCCCGCAAAAGCCAAGGCAACCTCCTCACCTGCTTCTGGCACGCGATGAAGACGCGCCTTGTTTTTATCTAAATATAGCTCACGTAAAACCGAAGCCCTAGGATCACGTAAAATCAGCGATTTAACACTTCTTATGCCATCACCAACCACGGTTGGGCGATACTTCAAAGTGACTGACGTCACTCGCCCGGTGACCTCACCCGGGAATCTTTCATAAAACACGCCAGCTTCCGCAGAGTATGGGGCCAATTTCTGTAACAAATAGCGTCTATCGGCTGGGAATTCTTTGAGATATTGCACCAGGGCATCAGGAGTAGATATAACCTGAACACCCGAACCGCGACAACCTAGCTCCGGTTTAACAATCATGGGAAAGGTGATACCTTTTTCCCTCGCAGCACAGAGGTCATTCTCCACATGCTTACACAGCGTTTCATCACAATTGTGTAACGAGGCGTCAGCCAGATGATCTCTGATCACATAGGGGAGAATGACCGTCTGCGCAATATCACCGCCCTGCTCAAGTATTTCATATTTGGATTCCCCTACCATGCCCCCTAGCGGAATATTGGGGTTTACTACCATGGGCAAACCAAAACTACGATAACGCGCAGATAACAAAACCCAGTACACCCCAATCGGAAAATAAAACACCCAAGCCGGCCAAAACTCGAAAAAGGAAACCGGTTTATCTAAGATCGATAGCGGTGGCAAACCCTCGTTATAATGCAGGATGCCTACATCGGGAGCGCAGCCTGCATTGGCATGTTCCGCAGACGAAACCTTACCGTGCTCGCTTTTCATCCTCGCAACGTCATTTATTTCTGCAACCACATCCACTTAGGAATAATCCTCTATTAACAACATGACACACCTCGCGTTAAAGCCAGCCTTCTTTACCTAAAGAAAAAACACAGCGGCAGGAAGTAACTACCTCTTTTTTCGTTTCGCTTTGCGATGTACCCAGACATTATTGAATACCAGTAAAAACAAGGCGATAAGCATGAGAGACCATTTCCAATGGGAACTCTCAAACCACTTACTCGACCCCAGCTGATAAACCAACGTGAAAACAACCGCAATCCAAAAGGCGCCGGCCACCATCATAGCAACAAGAAATCGATAGAGGGTGATCCGCCAAAGCCCACATAAGGTAAAACCAACCGTTCTGAGCCCCGGAACAAAGCGAATCAACATAATATTGGTCATCGTACTTCGACGAAATCGGCGACTCAACGCCCGACTACTTGGGTTCGTGAGTATCCAAGCACGTAAACGTCGCCATCGGTGAGCTAAACGACCGAGGCAGTACAAGGCAAGATCACCACTGCATATCCCGGTAAAAACGGAAAGTACGGCTATTGGCATGGACAAACGATCATCAACCGCTAACAGAGCGGCAGTTACGAGAGCCGCATCTTCCCAAATCCATGAGATCACGATGACTGCCAAAAATAACGCTACAGGATGGGAGGAAATCTCAAGAATAGGATCAAACATCGCGAGTACAGCGTTACCTATGGGTAAAAAATAAGGAGAAAAAACAGCTAAACGCCACCCCCACTTGGGACTGCAAGCGTGCATGATGGTTCATTTAGACGAAAAGCCAGTAAAAGTAGCGACCTAACATAGTCAATATCCTACATACCGCAGGGGGAATATCCTCTCAACGGATTCTCTCATCATACGTACAATATCACCATTGATTCAGAAAACGAGATGGGGAAAACACAATGTCTGGGCTCGATATAGTATTTATCATGTTGATGATTTTTGGCTTTATGGTACTAGGCACGCTAGAGAGCGAAAAATAGAGATGACTCTTAGGAAGCTCCCATACACCGGGGTGCTTCAGTAATACGTCCCTCTAGCTTAAAGCACCCAATTCAGCAAAATATAGACAAAAAAAAGCCGCAGTTAATACTGCGGCTTTTTGTATTCAATATAAATACTGAATATTTTACCAACCGGTGATCTCTTTAAGACCATTCCCGATATCAGCCAAACTGCGAACAGTTTTTACACCAGCATCTTCTAGCGCTGCGAACTTCTCATCAGCAGTACCTTTACCACCCGAGATGATTGCACCAGCATGCCCCATACGCTTACCAGGAGGCGCTGTAACACCTGCAATGTAAGATACGACAGGCTTAGTAACGTTCTCTTTGATGAACGCCGCAGCTTCTTCTTCAGCGGAACCACCAATTTCACCAATCATAACGATGGCTTCAGTTTGATCATCGGCTTGGAACAAGGTCAAAATATCGATGAAGTTAGAACCAGGAATTGGATCACCACCAATACCAACACACGTTGACTGGCCGTAGCCGAAATCTGTGGTTTGCTTAACCGCTTCGTAAGTCAAAGTACCAGAACGCGATACGATACCCACTTTACCGGGCTTATGGATGTGGCCTGGCATAATGCCGATTTTACTTTCACCTGGCGTGATAACACCTGGGCAGTTAGGTCCGATCAAACGAACGCCCAGCTCATCACATTTTACTTTTGCGTCAAGCATATCCATTGTAGGAATGCCTTCAGTAATACATATGATTAACTTAACGCCACTGTTTGCAGCTTCCAAAATAGAATCTTTACAGAACGGCGCAGGTACAAAAATAACAGATGCATCAGCACCTGTATCTGCTACAGCTTCGTCCATAGTATTGAATACAGGTAGATCAAGATGCTTTTGACCACCTTTACCTGGTGTAACACCACCCACCATTTTTGTTCCATAAGCAATCGCTTGCTCTGAATGGAACGTTCCCTGAGAACCGGTAAAACCCTGACAGAGAACTTTGGTATCTTTATTAAGTAATACGCTCATTGATTAATTCCCCGCTGCTTTTACAACTTGCTCTGCTGCGTCAGTAAGACTTGTTGCAGCAATAATATTTAATCCACTGTCGGCCAATACTTTCGCACCAAGCTCAGCATTGTTTCCTTCAAGACGAACAACCACAGGCACCTTAACACCTACTTCTTCAACCGCACCAATAACACCTTCAGCGATCAAGTCACAACGTACAATGCCACCGAAAATATTAATAAGTACAGCAGATACGTTGTCATCAGAAAGGATAATTTTGAACGCTTCAATGACACGTTCTTTGGTTGCACCGCCACCAACATCAAGGAAGTTCGCTGGCTGACCACCGTGTAATTTCACGATATCCATCGTGCCCATCGCAAGACCAGCACCGTTGACCATACACCCAATGTTGCCTTCAAGCGCAACATAGTTAAGCTCCCACTGCGCAGCATGTGCTTCACGCTCATCTTCTTGGCTTGGGTCATGCATTTCTTTTAAGCCTGGCTGACGATACATCGCGTTGCCGTCAATGGTCACTTTCGCATCCAAACAATGAAGATCACCCTGCTCAGTAATAACAAGCGGGTTAATCTCTAGCAAAGCGAGGTCTTTTTCTTCGAACATTTTCGCCAAACCTAAGAAAATCTTAGTGAACTGACGAATTTGCTTGCCCTCAAGCCCCAACTTAAACGCAAGATCACGCGCCTGATAAGGCTGAGCACCACACAAAGGATCGATCTCAGCTTTTAAGATTTTCTCTGGCGTTTCTTCAGCGACTTTCTCGATTTCAACACCACCTTCGGTAGATGCCATAAATACGATGCGTCGGCTAGAACGGTCAACAACTGCGCCCAGGTATAACTCTTGCGCAATATCGGTTAACGATTCAACAAGAATTCGGCTAACAGGCTGGCCATTCTCGTCTGTCTGATACGTCACAAGGTTATTGCCCAACCATTTTTGAGCAAACTCTTCAATTTCACTTTTTGAAGAAACAAGCTTAACTCCGCCAGCTTTACCACGGCCACCTGCGTGTACTTGCGCTTTAACCACCCACTTATCGCCATCGATAATATCCGCAGCCGCAGCAGCTTCATGTATCGTTTCCGCAGCTACACCTTCGGAAACGGGTAAGCCGTACTCGCGGAATAGTTGCTTACCTTGATATTCGTGTAAATTCATAGATATTTACCGTTGAGAAATTTTCATCTTGCAGTACAAACAAATACGTTTGTACCAAACCCCTAATAAAAAGGCTCCAAGTGTCGGCTCGGAGCCGTTTATTCGATTACTCGAATTCTTTACTGCGTATACAGATAAAACTATTTACGCTTTTTACGATTTGGAATATGAATCGCATGGCCATGCACGGCGAGTGCCGCTTCATGAACCGCTTCAGATAGCGTTGGATGACCGAATACAGTCATGCCGATATCTTCAGCACTTGAACCAAACTCCATTGCAATTGCTATCTGCTGTACCAAATCTGCAGCACTTGGGCCAACAATATGGCAACCCAAAATACGATCTGTTTCAGCGTGGGCAATCATCTTAACCATGCCGTCTTTTTCATTTGCGGCTAGTGCTCGACCACTGGCGATGAAAGGAAAGACCCCTACATTATATGGTTCGCCATCAGCTTTCACTTGCTCTTCGGTTTTGCCTACCGCCGCAATTTCTGGATGGGTGTAAATAACGTTAGGAATAATATCGTAATTCATAACGGTTTTTTCACCAGCAATACGCTCAGCAACCATCACACCTTCTTCAGAACCTTTGTGGGCAAGCATAGGACCACGAACAACATCGCCAATCGCGTAAACACCCGGAGCACTTGTTGAACACAGATCATTCACATAGATAGAACCACGCTCATCCAACTTAACACCACTGTCTTCAGACAATAGCCCGTCGGTAAATGGACGTCGGCCAACGCATACAATTAACTTGTCGAAGGTTTCAGTAGACTCATTGCCGTCTTTATCGGCATAGGTCACAACAACTTCTTTCTTCTTACCAGAGCCTTTAACTTCGCTACCGGTAACACGACAACCCAAACGAATATCTAAGCTTTGCTTCTTAAAGATCTTTTGAGATTCTTTTGCGATTTGCTGATCCATCATTGCAAGGAATGTATCCATTGCCTCAAGCAGCACAACCTTTGAACCCAAACGACCCCAGACGCTACCAAGCTCAAGACCGATAACACCAGCACCAATAACACCTAAACGCTTTGGCACTTCTTGGAACTCAAGCGCTCCCGTCGAATCAACAATAACGTCGCCATCAACAGGCGCTACAGGAATATTTACGGGTATCGAACCAGAAGCAAGAATGACGTTTTCAGCATCATATACAGATTCTTTACCTTCAAAGTCGACAACTTGTACTTTCTTGCCGGCTAAAAGCTTTCCTTCACCAAACAAAGAAGTCACTTTATTTGATTTGAATAAACCATCAATCCCACCGGTTAATTGCTTAACAATGGATTCTTTGCGCGCAATCATTGATGGAACATTGATATCTACTTTCCCAGTAGAAATACCATGAATATCAAAGTCTGCTTTCGCTTCGTGATATTTATGAGAACTGTCTAGCAATGCTTTTGAAGGGATACAACCGACGTTTAAACACGTTCCACCGTTAACACCCTTGCCTGCGCTGTCTTTCCACTTTTCCACGCAAGCAGTTTTTAAGCCTAGCTGAGCACAGCGAATGGCGGCCACATAACCTGCAGGGCCAGAACCGATCACGATCACATCAAATTTATTGGACATTGGCTTTCCCCGAAAAAAAATAAAACTGGTTTCTGAGGGACAAAAACATTGCCCCGTGTTGCGTCACGACCATCGTGTCGTACTATTTCTGTGGTGTTGGCGCAGAAAATTGCGCCACCAGACCTAGAAACTTACGTTATGTGTAACGCTATATTTCTAAAAGGATTCTCGCTGGATCTTCGATCATATCTTTGATCGCCACCAAGAACTGTACCGCCCCTTTACCATCGATGATGCGATGATCATACGACATGGCTAAATACATCATTGGCAAAACTTTCACTTCGCCATTCACAGCCATCGGACGCTCTTGAATTTTATGCATCCCGAGAATAGCTGATTGAGGTGGGTTTAATATGGGCGTCGACATCAATGAACCGAAAACACCGCCATTTGTGATCGTAAATGTGCCGCCAGTCATCTCGTCGATGCCTAGTTTACCATCTCGCGCACGAAGGCCGAAGTCTCGGATGCCATTTTCTATATCAGCCAAGCTTTTATGCTCAGTATTTCGCAATACAGGCACAACGAGGCCTTTGTCAGTAGAAACAGCAACGCCAACATCTTGATAACCGTGATATACGATGTCATTTCCATCAAGTGACGCATTCACTTCCGGAAAACGACGAAGTGCTTCAACAGCCGCTTTGACAAAAAAGCCCATGAAACCTAAACGTGTTCCATTGTGAGCCTTTTCAAACTTGTCCTTATATTGATTACGCAACGCCATAATTGGCGCCATGTTCACCTCGTTAAAGGTGGTCAACATGGCCGTACTGCTTGTGACATCTAAAAGACGTTCAGCAATACGTGCACGCATGCGGGTCATTGGTACGCGTTTTTCTACGCGATCACCTACTGGTAATTCAAAGCCTGCCGGGGCACTAGCAGCAGCTTTAGCTGCGGGTGCAGGAGCAGCCACTGGCGCGGGAGCCGCAGCAGGTTTTTCGTACTTCGACACATCTTCTTTGGTGATGCGTCCATCTTTACCGGTACCGGTTACTTGCGACAAATCAATACCGCGCTCTTCCGCTAGCTTACGAGCAGCGGGAGCAGCAATAACCTCAGCAGAAGACGCTGCAGCAGGTTCCGCTGCGGCGCTCGCGCCAGAAGCATCAGCTGCGGGTGCATCGCCAGCAGTAAAGATAGCAATAACCTCATTGCTCAATACGGTATCACCCTCTCCTTTTTTAATATCTGCCAGACTACCATCTGCAGGTGCAACCACCTCCAGTACTACTTTGTCTGTTTCGATATCCACTAACAACTCATCACGAGATACAGCTTCACCAGGCTGCTTGTACCAAGTTGCGATGCTGCCGTCTTGAACGGATTCAGGGAAGGTTGGAGCTTTTATTTCTATGGTCATTTCCAGTCGTGTCCTTTGTGCTTAAGGCGCTATAAGTTAAATAAAATTGGATTCACTATACGCTTGTATCCAATGCCGCTGAAATAAATTTGTGTTGTTCTTCAAGGTGAAGGGACATATAGCCCGCCGCTGGCGCAGAAGACGCTGCTCGGCCGGCAAAACGCAGATATATATCTGAATTCAATCGATCAAGAACACGACGCATCCTGTGCTGGCTCGCGTACCATGCACCTTGGTTCTTCGGTTCTTCTTGACACCAAATAAAATCAGAAACATGTTCGTACTGTTTCAATTTTGAGCGAAGGTCCTCTTCAGGGAAGGGGTAAAGCTGCTCGATGCGCACCAACGCGACATCTTTTTGCTCATTTTCTTCGCGCTGCTCAAGAAGGTGGTAATACACTTTACCGCTACATAGGATAACGCGCTTGACGTCTTTCGGGTCTACGAAAGTATCACCGAGTACGGTCTCAAACTTGCCGTCAGCCAACTCTTCCAGTGAAGAGGTCGCCAACTTATGACGTAATATCCACTTCGGACTCATTACGACTAAAGGCCGACGCATGTAACGAATCGCCTGCCTACGAATCATGTGGTAAACCTGAGCTGGAGTCGTTGGAATGCATACCTGAATATTATTTTCCGCACACAGCTGCATGAAACGCTCTAACCTTGCGGAGGAATGCTCCGGGCCCTGCCCTTCATAGCCATGGGGCAACAACATGGTAAGACCACACAAACGGCCCCACTTGTGTTCACCACTGGTAATAAACTGGTCAATAACCACCTGAGCACCGTTAGCAAAGTCACCGAACTGCGCTTCCCAAATAACCATGCCGCTTGGGGAAGTCGTTGCGTAACCATACTCAAAAGCCAACACGGCTTCCTCAGATAGGAAGGAGTCGTAAATTTCGAATTTTGGTTGGTCGCCATCCACATTTTCCAATGGAATATAACTCTCACCATCTTTTTGACTGTGCACAACGGCATGACGATGCGAGAACGTGCCACGACCAACATCCTGACCGGTTAAACGTATTTTGTGCCCTTGCTTTAAAAGGGTCGCGTACGCAAGTGTTTCCGCCATACCCCAGTTAATAGGCACAGCACCACCAGCCATTTTGCGTCGATCATCATATATTTTTGCGACCTGACGCTGAACTTGAACACCATCAGGAATGCTGCTGATTTTCTCAGCCAAAGCCTGCAAATCCTTAATAGGATATGAGGTATCACTTGGTGTTTGCCAGTCATGACCAATGTATGGGGACCAATCCACGAATAAGGAGCGATCAGGCTCGCTTACCAAGCCCTGAGCAACATGCTCACCACGATCCAAAGCCGCACGATAACCATTGGATAACTCATCACCCTCTTCTTTGGTAATGATACCCTCTTCTACGAGCTGCTCTGCGTAGCGCGTTCGGGTTGTTTTGTGGTTGCGAATAGCCTTATACATTGTCGGTTGAGTCGATGAAGGCTCATCCGTTTCGTTATGACCGCGGCGTCGGTAGCAGACAAGGTCAATAACAACATCTTTCTTAAACTCATGACGGTAATCAACCGCAAGCGCCGAGATATACGCAACCGCTTCTGGGTCATCCCCATTGACGTGGAAGATGGGTGTTTCAATCATTTTTGCCACGTCAGTACAGTAATCTGTCGAACGCGCATCTTCTTTACGGCTAGTAGTAAAACCAACTTGGTTGTTGATCACGATATGGATCGTGCCACCTGTTTTATAAGCGCGAGTCTGAGACATTTGGAATGTCTCCATAACCACACCTTGACCAGCGAACGCCGCATCACCATGAATAACAACAGGTATAACTGTTTCGCCTACGGGATCATCACGACGATCTTGTCGCGCTTTAACAGAGCCTTCCACAACCGGCGCAACAATCTCTAAGTGAGACGGGTTAAACGCAAGTGCCAAGTGCATTTCGCCACCAGGCGTCATTACATTTGACGAAAAGCCTTGGTGATATTTAACATCCCCAGAGGTATCAACAAGTTTTTTACCTTCAAACTCATCGAATAAGTCTGCAGGGTTTTTACCCAAAATATTGACTAAAGTATTCAGGCGGCCACGGTGAGCCATACCCAATACCATTTCTTTTGCGCCGTCAGAACCCGCTTTACTGATCAGAATATCAAGTAAAGGAATGAGGCTTTCCGCCCCCTCTAGACCGAAACGTTTTGTGCCTGGGTATTTACCATCAAGATGGCGCTCCAAACCTTCAGCAGCCGTCAAGCGACCGAGAATACTCTTTTTAGCCGTCTCATCTAATTGTGGGGTTGCACGCGTACTTTCTAAACGATGCAGTAACCAACGACGCTCATCGTAGTTAGTGATGTGCATCACTTCAGCACCAATAGTGCTGCAATAAGTCTTTTCTAAGTCGGAGATAATGTCTTTAAGAAGGCCTTCTTTGTAGCCAAAAGACAAATCCCCCGTCTGGAAGACCGAGTCTAAATCCAATGTATTCAGGTTATGAAAACCCAAATCCAAATCAGGAGGGCTCTTTGGCTCGAGTAAAAGGAGCGGATCTAAAGAAGCGTTTTGGTGGCCATTTAAGCGATAGGCATTAACAAGCTGTACGACCTCAACCTGCTTACGTTCGTGGGCCACGTTGCCACTTCCCTCGCCCGGCGCCACAAGTGGGCGAGCGCGGTTACGGCCAAGTAACTCAAAATATTCAATAATTTCAGAATGCGGAACATCGTTGCCGACGGCGCCATTTACACGGGGCAACTTATCAAAATAATCGCGCCAATCTTGGGATACTGAGTTCGGGTCACTCAAATAAGCTTCGTATACGTCCTCGACATACGAAGCATTCCCGCCAGAGATGTGGGAAGTGCTCCATAACAATTCCATCAAACTTTCTTGCATGTTTCTCACCATGGTTAAGGGCGCACGTAGAAGATAAGGGCTCCCCTGTTCGGTATTTCACCGAAAAAGCTAAAGTCTTAACCCAAAAATAGCATCTATGCAGAGAAAAGCATCGATTCCTTTTATACGTGGGTTACCGACCAGTATAGGATAGAAATAGTTATCACAGCGGCGGCGAATGCGGCCGCTGTTTATTACGCAACCTAAAAACTAGGTTCCGCGGTGTAACAACATGTTGCGAATATGACCAATCGCCTTCGTTGGGTTCAAACCCTTGGGACATACATCCACACAGTTTTGAATGCCATGACAACGGAAAACGCTGAACGGATCATCTAAATTAGCTAAACGATCCTCTGTCGCAGTGTCGCGAGAATCAGCCAAGAAACGATAAGCCTGAAGCAAACCAGCAGGTCCAACAAACTTATCAGGGTTCCACCAAAATGATGGGCAACTGGTTGAACAACATGCACACAAGATACACTCATACAAACCATCTAGCTTTTCACGCTCTTCAGGAGACTGAAGACGCTCAATAGCAGGGGTCGGTGCATCATTCTGCAAAAACGGCTCGATTTTACGATATTGCGCATAGAACTGAGCCATATCGATGACAAGGTCACGAATGACAGGCAAGCCTGGCAGAGGACGCAAAATCAACTTATTATTCTTAACACATTCAGAAAGCGGCTTAACACACGCCAAACCATTCTTTCCATTGATATTCATACCATCGGAACCACACACGCCTTCACGACATGAACGGCGATAGGCTATTGATGGGTCCTGCTCTTTTAATAACTCAAGTACGTCCAGCACCATCAAGTCTTTACCATTCGTATCAACATCATACGACTTCATATAAGGCTTGGCATCGGTCTCTGGGTTGTAACGATAAACTTCAACTTTAAGCATTTTTACTCAACCTTTTAAAATTAGTTCGCCTGACAATTAGTAAGTACGGATTTGGGGTTCGAACTTATCAACAGTCTTAGGCGTAAAGTTGACTCCACGCTTACCAATCGACTTATCTTCAGGGAAGAACATTGAGTGGCAAAGCCAGTTTTTGTCATCGCGCTCCTGGAAATCTTCCCGAGCATGAGCACCACGTGATTCTTTTCTTTCTTCTGCTGCAATTGCGGTTGCTTCTGCGACTTCGAAAAGGTTCTGAACTTCAAGCGCTTCAATACGCGCCGTGTTGAATGCGTTACTCTTGTCATCCAAGTGGATGTTCGCCATACGCTCACGCATATCGGCGAGCTTTTTAATGCCTTCCTGCATGAACTCACCGTTACGGAATACACCAAAGTGGTTCTGCATAATGCCTTGCAACTCAGTACGTAGCGCAGATGCACTCTCGCCACCCGTTGAATTATTAAGCGTACTCAAACGAGACATCGCTTCTTCAAAGTCAGACTCACTTGGATCACGCAACTCGATGCCTTCACGCAATGAACGCTCAATGAACATACCTGACGAACGACCAAACACCACCAAATCAAGTAGGGAGTTACCACCAAGGCGGTTCGCACCATGCACAGATACACACGCTACTTCACCACACGCATAAAAACCTTCGATCACTTGATCGTTGCCTTTTGCATCCTGAGTTAATGCTTGACCATCAACGTTGGTCGGAATGCCACCCATCATATAGTGACACGTAGGCACTACAGGAATAGGCTCTTTAATAGGATCTGCATGAGCAAAGGTATTCGATAATTCCAAAATACCGGGCAAGCGCTGGTTCAATGTCTCTGCACCTAAGTGATCCAGTTTCAAGAACACGTGATCGCCGTTTTCGCCGCAACCGCGACCTTCAAGAATTTCTTGCACCATTGAACGCGCAACAACATCTCGACCAGCCAAATCTTTCGCATTTGGAGCATAACGCTCCATGAATCGCTCACCGTCTTTATTGACTAGGTAACCACCCTCACCACGACAACCTTCGGTAACAAGTACACCTGCACCATGAATACCGGTTGGGTGGAACTGCCACATTTCAATATCTTGAACAGGGAAGCCTGCGCGCAAAGACATGCCGACACCGTCACCCGTATTGATGTGCGCGTTTGTAGTAGACGCGAATATACGACCCGCTCCGCCAGTAGCGAAAACAGTTGCTTTAGATTTAATGAAAACGGTCTCACCGTCTTCCATGTTAATAGCCACAACACCACAAACAGCGCCATCCTGGTTTTTCACGATATCTACCGCGAACCACTCATTAAGGAATACTGTTTCGTTTTTTACATTGCCTTGATACAAGGCGTGTAGCAACGCATGACCCGTTCGGTCCGCAGCTGCGCACGTACGCGCTGCCTGTCCGCCGCGACCAAAGTCTTTAGACTGGCCACCGAAGGGACGCTGATAAATACGACCTTCTTCAGTTCTAGAAAAAGGTAAGCCCATGTGCTCAAGCTCATAAACCGCTTCAGGTCCAGTTGAGCACATATACTCAATCGCATCCTGATCACCGATATAATCTGACCCTTTAACAGTGTCATACATATGCCAGCGCCAATCATCGTTCGGATCATTACTTGCGATCGCACAGGTGATGCCACCTTGAGCCGACACAGTATGAGAACGCGTAGGGAAAACTTTTGTAATTACAGCCGTCTTATAACCTGACTGAGCTAGTTGAAGCGCTGCACGCATACCCGCGCCGCCGCCGCCAATTACGATGCCATCAAAAGACATTGTCCGAATATTAGCCATTACTTAAAACCCCCACAAAACTTCAACACCCCAAACGAGGTAGGTGACTGTCACTAACGCGTATACGGCTAACGCCACCATTCGCATAAACAACGCTTTTCCGCCCATAAAACGAGTAGTAACGTAGTCAGTGAGAACACCCCACAAACCGATCCACCCGTGAGCAGCGATAGAAACAAGTGCCAAGAAACTAAACACTCTCATCCACAACTGTGAATATAAAGATGACCATTGGTCATAACTCAACTGTGGCGAAGAAAAAATAAACGCTACAATAAAAATTGTATAAGCCGCCAATACCACAGCGGAAAAACGCTGGATAAGCCAGTCAGAAAGTCCACTTCGACCTAAATTTGTAACTGCAGTTACCATACCCATAACCCCGCTAAAATAATCAGTACAATTGCAAGCACGACGGTTATTGTTGCGCCACGCTTGCCGCCTTCAAGAGTCTCACCAACACCCATATCCATAAGTAGGTGACGCACACCAGCAACCAAATGGTAACCAAGTGCGGCAAGCACACCCCAAAGCACTAATTTAGCAATAGGCGCTTGAAGCGTCTCTTTAATGGAGTTGAAGCCTTCTTCTGAAGACAAACTTACATCTAGCATCCACATAAGCACCAAAACACCACCGAGCAATACCACACCAGAAACCCGATGAGTGATAGAGACGAGAGCAGTTATTGGAAGTTTGATGGTAGAAAGATCGAGATTTACAGGTCGATTAGTATTCACGTTTGTGTAACACCTTATATTTAAAAATTCTGTTAGACAGGAAGTCTGTTAGGAGATAAACCAAATACAACTATCAACAGGCTAACAAAAAATGACGTGCTGGCTTGAATGCGCTTTTTAATAACTCTAGAGGCGCCAACTTCACGATAAAGACGCTTGCACTTCATGCCTCAAAAGTCCGCGCGAATTATAGTGATGCAGCGGGAAAATTACAAATGTTTATAAGAACTTATGTGATTTTTGACTATGATACATACAGCGGATATCGAGAAGAAAAAGCACCAATATTGGGCAGTAAAAAGCTGAAGACGGCAAGAATTTTGGCTTCCCTTTTTTTGGAAGCCAAAATTCTTTTTAAATAGACATTTTGATCGGTTTTTTCTAGCGGAGACCCGCTATTTGTTCTAAGTTTAATGGGAAGATCGCCGATTTTCAACACCCGTTGAATGCAAAATAGGCAATTTTCAACAACTATAGAAACGCAATCTCGGATTGACATAAATCGAGAGCGATATATAGTTGGCCGACCTAAACCCTCGAGATTGACTATTTTTTATGCAGGCTAGCCAGATTTCGGTCAAAAACTGATTTTGGTTTTACTCTGATTGATATAGTCCAATTTGTTTTTCACTTTACATATAGGAGTCCTTAATGACTGATAAGAAAGCAAAGCTTACGGTC
Organism: Agarilytica sp.; assembly: GCA_045430345.1. GTDB lineage: Bacteria > Pseudomonadota > Gammaproteobacteria > Pseudomonadales > Cellvibrionaceae > Agarilytica. The sequence goes on from JAILXT010000001.1 coordinate 1,287,185, forward strand.
GATGGCCTGGACGAATCCATTGAATTACCGGTGTACGCTGGCTCTGTTGGCCCAGACGTTATTGATGTAAGAGCTCTAACAGCCAAAGGCTACTTCACTTACGACCCAGGATTTGTATCCACAGCGGCTTGTGAATCTGCCATTACCTACATCGATGGAGACAAAGGTGTACTGCTTCATCGCGGATACCCCATCGAAGACCTTGCTGACAATTCCGACTACTTGGAAACATGCTTCCTACTCCTTCACGGTGAACTGCCTAACCAATCAGAATACGATGAGTTCGTTGGTATTATTCGCAACCACACCATGGTTCACGAATCTATCGCTCGCTTTTTCCGTGGTTTTCACTACGATTCTCACCCAATGGCCATGATGTGTGGCATTGTCGGTGCATTATCGGCTTTCTATCACGACTCATTGGACGTATCAGATCAGCGTAGCCGCATCATCTCAGCTCATCGTCTGATCGCCAAAATGCCAACCTTGGCAGCCATGTGCTACAAACACTCCCAAGGCCAACCGTTCATGTATCCGGATAACAGCCTAAGTTATTCTGAAAACTTCCTACACATGATGTTTGGTACACCTTGTGACGATCCAAAGGTTAACCCCGTATTAGCACGCGCAATGGACAAGATCTTCTTGCTACACGCGGATCATGAGCAAAATGCTTCTACATCTACCGTCCGCTTAGCTGGTTCATCTGGCGCTAACCCGTTCGCATGTATTGCGGCAGGTATCGCGACATTGTGGGGCCCTGCTCATGGCGGTGCTAACGAAGCCGTATTAACAATGCTTAACGAAATTGGCGATGTGTCTAATATCGACAAGTTCATCGAGCGAGCAAAAGACAAAGACGATCCTTTCCGCCTTATGGGCTTTGGTCATCGGGTTTATAAAAACTTCGATCCTCGCGCTAAAGTAATGAAAGAGACATGTGATGAAGTGCTTGCTGAACTTGGTATCGAAAATGATCCATTGCTAGCGATCGCCAAACGTCTTGAGCAAATCGCATTAGAAGATGAGTACTTTGTAGAAAGAAAACTCTATCCAAATGTTGATTTCTACTCAGGTATCATCATGAAGGCCATTGGTATCCCAACGGACATGTTCACTGTTATTTTCGCCACGGGTCGTACTGTTGGCTGGATTGCACACTGGCATGAAATGTCTTCTGAAGGCTACCGTATTGGTCGTCCACGTCAGTTGTATACTGGTGAAACTTCTCGTGAAACTACATCACGAGATGGCCGCCCTGCGACAAACCCTCAGTTCTAAAAGGTTTGTTTTAAATCTGAAAAAGGCTGCTATATGCAGCCTTTTTTATGCCTATTCGTTGGTGAGATACGCTTATCAGCGTCATATTTTTTACTTCAAACTTTCTAACATTCGCGTATTTAATTGCTTCCATTTTGGCAGACTCACTTGGCTATCCCCTTTTAGTTTGCGACCACGGTCCCGAGCCAACCAAATACTTTTACCATTAAAACTGTATATGGGTACGAGGTCAGGACGTTGCGAAGCAGGTAATATAGTTTTATTAATGTTATCGAGGATTAGCGGCTCTGATTCTGGTTTTTCATAATACGCCAGGACCATATGGGCTTGATCATAGGTAATCGATTTTACATAAGTAATGCGTAATTTTTCCGGGTCAAACTTCTCTTCAACTAAGGAAAAATATTTTCCAATAGAAAAGTCCTCACAATCACCCGCGTTACTCGCCAGCGTCTCAATCGGTGTCGCCCAGTAATCCTCTTGCCCCCAATGCTGTTGATCGCTGAGCCAACGAACTTGGTTAAAATAATCGTTGGTGAGGCTTAACGAAGTCCCTACGGCTGGCTTAGATAACAAATGCTTGCTGACCAACCTTTCCCAGCCCTGAAGACGTTCTACCGCGCTATCGCCATACTTTTCACCGGCTAACTGCAGGACTTTCTCACTGATCGAGAACTGAGAATAAGCAGGAAAAACAAGCACACACAAGGCAAAGAAACCGAGTAACGCTTGTGTCCGAGGATGAGAAATAATCAATACGCGCTCTACTTTGTCACGGGCATCTGCATGATAAAACCACGATACCGCGCCAACATATGGCCTATACCGGTATCCCTTATGCGTAACTCCATTTTAGCCTGTATTCACGGAAACGACGGTTCTAAGATGACTTTATCCCACCTTGATTCAAATCAACAAGCTTGAGCTGCTTGGGAGTGCTAGAATTAACACAACGTAAATCAATATCAAATAGAGAGGAAATTATGCGAATTGAGCTTTCTGGTCACCACCTAGACATTACCGACAGTATCCGTGATGCCGTAAAACAAAAGCTGAGTAAAATTGAATCGCATTACCCTCAAATAGAGTCCTGTACGGTGATCTTAACCGTTGAGAAAAACGAACAAAAAGCAGAAATTAACACACAGTATATGAATACCCCCTTTTCTGTTGACGCCAGCCACAGCGATTTGTACTCCGCAGTCGCCGATGCGGCTAAGAAGCTTGATGCATCATTAGCCCATAAAAAAGGGGCCGCAAAGTCTCAGCGCCATAAAGGTCCAAGCCTCGCCGATGCTGCGCCTAATAATGAGTCAGCTGTTTCTTAGCGAGCATTAGGTAACCCGTATAGCACTATACCCCGTAAGGAGGGCTATTACCTTCATACCACACGTCAGATACGACATGATTATATGAAGATGTAAGCCCTTTTTATTTACGCTTTCCCTTTTTCTTTTGCTCCAAAGCCTTTTCCTTGGCTAGGCGTTTTTCTTCTGCTTTTATTTCTGCAGCTTTTACTTCGGCGCTCACCATCGACGGGGTTTCCATGCAAATAAGTCCTAACATGCCGGCGCGTAATTCATGGATAAACTGCTCAGAAATTTTTGTCAGATCCACTCGCCCTCCTCGTCCCAAACACCCTCTCTGTCGCCCTGCCAATTCAAAAAATTCAATTTCAGTTGAGGGTAAGGACTCCAATTGGAAACGCTCTTTAAGTAATTCAGGATACGCCTGCTTTAGGTATTCATAGGCAAAAAACGCTACATCCTCATACTCCATTGCCGTATCTTTAATGGCGCCAGTGGCAGCCAAACGATAGCTAGAATGCTCATACTCTTGCTTAGGCCAAAGTATGCCTGGCGTATCCAACAGTAAAAAATCTTCTTCTAATTGAATGTGCTGCTGAGTTTTAGTTACTGCGGGCTCATTACCCGTTTTAGCGATCATCCTACCCGCTAAGACATTAATAAGTGTCGATTTCCCAACGTTGGGAATACCTACAATCATTGCCCGTGTTTTTACACCCCGAGCCTTGTTCGGCAACATTTTTTTGCATAGGCCCGGAATATTTTTTATATGATTTGGGTCATCTTTCGTAATAGGCAAGGTCTTTACACCCCGTTCTTTCTCAAACGCTTCTTGCCACTGTTTAACAATCATTGGATCCGCTAAATCACTTTTACTCAGTACTTTCACACAGGGCTTATCTCCCCGGAGTTTCGCAATTAGGGGGTTTTCGCTGCTAAAAGGAATACGTGCATCCAAAACTTCGATGACAATATCAACTTTTGATAAGGACTCTTTGATCTCCTTTTGGGCCTTGTGCATGTGCCCTGGGTACCACTGTATTGTCATAGCACGGCTCCGTCTTCGATATCGTAGTGTGTGAATAGACTTAAAAGGGGGTGGGATTATGGCGGCACTACGGCTATGACGCCAGTCATTCAATAGAATCGTTAAGAATGGCTCACGTTAATAGTGGGGCAACTAGAACTTGGACACGATTGCAGGTTTAACACCTGAGGAGTTCGTATTTCGGTTTAAGACGGATATAACCTGTTTATCTTTTTTTTTCTCTGGCGCAGATTCAATCCGGACTTGATTTCGGCCGTTACTCTTTGCCGCATATAATGCTTTATCCGCACGCTCAAAAACAGATTCCATTGTGTCATCAGCAACAAACTGAGAGATGCCAAATGAAACGGAGATTTGAAAAGGTTTTTTGTTAAATTTAAACGGAATTTTAGCAATAGCATCACGGATTTTGTCCAGTACACGCGCCGCTTGCTCTTCGTTCGTTTCAGGCAGGATCATCACAAACTCCTCTCCCCCCAAACGAGCCACAAAATCAACCGTCCGGAACTTAGATTCAAGGTATTTTGCGATAAGCGCCAAGGACTTATCCCCTGCCCGGTGACCATATTGATCGTTAATCTTCTTAAAATGATCGATATCACACACGGCAAGCGAAAGAGGACGGTGATAGCGCTTAAAACGCCTTAATTCATGGAAAGCGCGCTCATTGTACGCAGCGCGATTTGGCAGGCCCGTTAATTCATCGTGAGTCGACTTGTGCTTTTCAGTCTGTAACAAATCTTTTGTCTGATCAGACTCTTTCTCAATAAGGCGAACCCTTGCCAAAACGGCCTGTAGCTGTTCACTTACAGTAGTATCCTGTGGAATATCGACTTTCTGATAGGCTCTAAGTGCGTCCTGTATGCTAGCCAAATGGTCACATACCACCTCTGTGAGCCGGGCAAATTCATTTTGTTCTACCACATCAATAACCGTAATATCTGAATGTAAATCTACTCTGGGCACAAACTTCCCAATGGAAACTCAAGGCCAAAGACAAAAATAGAAGGCGAGATTTGATCCATTTCTAAAATGAATCTCAAGATTCTTCCCCAAGCACCAATTTCACCTTATGGTGTAAAAATACACAAGGAGAAACTACATATTCGCTTAACATATAAGCAATCATTCTAAGTAGCGCTTGGAGTTAGGAGGCTCCAGTTCTAAGCTAAAAAACGAATAGAGACTCACTCATTAAACGCTAACCACTGCGTTTTTAGCTCATCGAACTCAGCCCTAAGCGTTGACAATTCTTGCTCTAAGTCTCGTATTCGCTCCGCTTGGCTAGAGGTAGAAGCAAGAGTGGAAGAGGAAGAAGGCCCTTCGGAAGATTCAAAGTGCCCTGCATCGGCGGTATTTATATCGCTGGGGAGATCAGAAAAGAGATGGGCAAAACGAGATTCACGGCGACCCGGCTCCCGAGCTAGTTTCACAACCAGCGCACCTTTTTCAAAATCTATAAGAGAATCTAGGCACGACTCAACACCATGAACGTCCGCAAACTCACACAACCTTTGCGTACGCGTTCTAAGCTCGCCCGGTGTCTGGGGGCCACGCAACAACATCACACATACAATCCCGAGCTGCTTCGGGTTAAGGTGTAAAGTACTGAATTCGGTATTACAAAACCGGTGCTTAAACTTAGCGACACGGCTACCAACAAGAACCTCCGCCACTAAATTTCTATGCGCCAACCCGTCCAGGGTATCTTGAACCTCGTCCTCCGACAGATTCATTACGGGTTCTCGGTTACTTTTCTGATTACAAGCAACGGTCACAGCCTTAAGTGAGAGAGGGTATTGATCAGGTGTCGTAAGCTCTTTTTCAATTAACGAGCCAAGAACTCGCGCTTCAATATGACTAAGCTCAATCATTAATGTGGCTTCCTTTCCGTATCAGAGGGTGAAAACGATGCAATACCAAATTCACCAGAGGGTAAACCTGGGGATGTTAACTCACCATCAACATCATCTTGCTTGCCATTAAACTGTTCGTCAATTTTGGCCAAAAGTGTACGCCGACGATTCCGGTACTCATCAAAATTGAGTTTGTGACTCGCATAATCCTGACATAAGCGGTGCAGGATGGTCGCGTAGCTTCTAGACATGCAGAACCTGTTTTATTAGTAAAAGGGAAATCCCCACTCTTACGCACAAAAATAACCTATTCCTGTCTGCAAATCAAAAAATAGGATTAGCGACCTAAACAAAAAAAGAGGGCCGAAGCCCTCTTTTTTATATCGAGATAAATATGTCTATGAACGGTATTATTTTGACCAATAAGGGCGAGAAGCTTTCATTTGACGCTCCTCTTCCACAAGACCGGATATCGTAGAACCGTCATCCATAAACTTCTGAGATTCAGCAAGGCTTTCTTCTGCGCCACCACGTCCCGTTCCCAGCACCCAGTGATAACTTGCTCGATGAAGGCGAGCGGCCGATTGAAAGCGTTTAAAATGCGCTGAATCCCGATCAGCATTATGAGCCATGACAAGCGTAGAGGCCGAAGCAGCATTTTTCCACGCTTGAGCCGCATGCTTATGACGCATGCCGTTTGCGTATGCATAACCGACTTGCTCGTAAACCTTACCCGATAGCTCCATTACCTGGACGCCAAGATCGCGGTACTGCTCTCGCACGCGCGCAACGGTAATTTCATCGTAATTATTTAAAATGGATTCTCCACGAATGAAAAAGTCAGAACCAAAACTTAAGGTATCCGCAGAATAATCACGCCAAGCCAACTGAGCCAAGCTTTCCTTTTTATCCGCAAGTAAACTCGCTGAGACTTGTTGCTGTATACCAAAAAGCGTATCAACATTGTTTGACACAATATCGAGCTTCGCCTTCGCCGCATCTAAATCAAGTGCTTTTACTCTTGATTCAAAGCTTTCAAAATCCTTGATGATTGCCCAATATAACGCGGCAACCTTATTGTTAAGCTTCGGCACTTCTTCAAGCGCAAGCGCTTGCTTTTCCTCTATCTCTAGAGAAAGCGGTAAGCGATTCGCTAGCGGGCCATGTAACGAGCAAAAGCCCAATTCTGCGCTCGTATTTTTCACACAGTTCGCGACAAGTCGCGCTTCTTGATTTTTGCACGTCTCGACCCACGATTTGGTAGGCAAACTCGCGCAATCACAACTAATTGACGAACACTGCTCCGCGGAAAACGCAGTAGAAGAAAACCCCATAACAACGAGGGCGATGAAGGAGCTGATCAAATTTTTCATAGACATGGACTCTCTTTAAAATGTTTGTAGAGACAACCGCTTTACATATTTATATAGATAAAAATGTGTACTACTTCAAAAAAACATCTTGATGTGAATATAGATGACAGGCCTATGATTTTCATAATGCTTATACGTTATAAACTCGGCTATTTATGGTGTTAAGGAATATAAAATTGACGTTGAACAGTTTTTATCTAAAAAGCGTATGAAAGAGACGGCAAATTTTAGTTTTATGCATAATAGCCATCGAATAGATCGAAATGGTGAACATATAACGATCAACTATTAGGCCCTCCAAATTCGCCTAATGCTTATTGTTTATGACAGCTCCCCGCTTTAATCGGAATTAATCTAATCCTAAGGCTAAATATTTCACAGGATTCACCGAGTATCCGAGGTTGAATCGTGAAAACTAACATAGTGAAGTATTTGCATGCGACGCCAGAATCAACTAAGAGACACCGTAAGCGCCCGCTAACGCGCTTGTTCTGCCTACGTTTTAAGCAAATTGACGCGTCACAGATTCAAGCGGGAAGAAAACTCAGCCAAACCAGCTATACCCCGCTAAAACCCTGATCTCGTGCTCGTTTTCACGATCGATCATCTATACTTGGGTTATCTCTTTCAGTGATATGCAAACGCTCGTGGTCAGTGATTCTCTATCTAAGAACTCGGTGGGCGACGATACTGAGGTATCGCACGTAAACTACCAACTTGTTTTGGACTCAGATTCAAGGCTGCTGCGTGCCGTAGTTACACAAAGCGAAGAAACCCTCGAAATTAATCTGAAGAGCGTAAAAGCACGTCTAGAAGCTGAAGGGTATAGTCAAATAGAAGTCGACGATGCAACACTTGTTGGGCTAGTTCGAAAAGTAAAAAATAAAGAACTTGGGGACGTTGAACTCGGAGAGCTACAAGCCGGCGTTGGCCTCACCTTAGAATACGAGAAACAGACTCGAAGCCTATATGCCGTGCTAGCCGAGTCGTCCAATGCCCCTCCACTTAGCTTTGGGTTTATAAAAGAGCTGCTCGACAAACAAGGCTATGGCAAATTCGAGGTTAATAACAATGATATCTCCGGAATCCTTGTTAAAGCGAAACAACGCCAGTACGGGCGTTATGCCCTAGGCAAAAAACCCGAATACACATCACTAAGCTTTTCTTTAGACGAAGCAAGCGGCTCCCTTTATGCCGACCTATCCGCCACAGAAGAAGAAACACTCGTAAGTCGCTCATCCATTCTCGACGAATTAAAAGCCTTAGGGTTTGCCGATTTCTTTTTCCAGCCCAACGCGTTAGATAAGCTATACAACCAAGTTAGTAAAAACGAACGCGGCCGGTTTATTATTGGTGAGAAACGGGACGCTCAAATACTGATCTCGTGCGACGAAGAATTTATGAGCGCACGTATGACTGTATCACCTCCACAAGGAGGACGAGACCTCGACGAAAACTTACTGAAGCTGGCACTCGATAACGAAGGGATATACGCTGCGTGTTGCGACCAAACAGCACTCGATAAAATCCTAAAAGATAAAACCGCTGAAGACGTCGAGTTCGCGAAAGGAACCGAACCCGTAGATGGCGTAGATGCCACGTTCGAAGCCCTCGTACAAGAAGTCGAATACAGTAAACCTAAAGAAAGTAAGACAGGTAAAATAGACCTTCGAGAAGTCATCAGTTTTTCTCTCATTGAAGCCGACACACCGATTATGCGCCGCACCCCAGCTAAGCCAGGGGAAAATGGTCGCAACGTTAAAGGGCAAGTGATCACCGCTCTAGAAGCCGATGATTCGTCATTTGACGAAGATCTATTAGGGGCCATCGTATCGGATAAAGATTCAAACTTACTTGTCTCCACCTGCAAGGGCCACCCGGTCATACTTGCAAAAGGCGTGAAGGTTGATAACTCCATCGTCGTGAATAACGTCGATATGAGCACAGGGAACATCACTTACGACGGCTCGGTGCTTGTCAAAGGTGAAGTAAAAGCAGGCATGAAGATCAAGGTTACTGGCGACATTATCGTCAAGGGCGTTGTCACCAAGGCCACACTTATTGCGAAAAACAACATCACCGTAGAATGCGGCATCATCGGTTCTGACCCAGCAAAAGATGGTGATGAATCACCTCCCGCTATATTAAAAGCCGGAGGGGATATCACAGCCCAATATGTAAACCTCGCCGAAGTTCACGCTGGCCGAAATATTGAAATTAGAGAATACATCAGCCACGGAAACGTGGAAGCAAAAGAACATGTCCTTATCGGGCAAAAAGGAGGCAAAGGAAAAGTCTTCGGCGGCGTTTGTTATGGCAGGGGCGGCGTGTACGCAAACGAAATAGGCGCAAACGGCGGTGTTAAAACACTTGTCTGCGCTGGCACCCCGCCAGACCAACAAAAGCAATTCGAAACATTACTCACTAACCATAAAAACCGTGAAACGCAGGCGGCACAACTTTCTGAGATGCTGGAAAAATATAAAAAAGCACTAACAGAAAACCCTCAAGATATTGGAAAAGCAAAAAAAATTGAAGCCATCAAAAAAGTCCTCAAAGAACTCACCGGGGAAATAGATAAAATGGCTACAACAATAGACAAAATACAACGGCACTTTAAAGAATCGAAAAAAGCCGAAGTAAGTATTAGAAAAAGCACCTTTCCCAATGCGACGATATCCATCAATGGTGCCGAATTCAGTATTCGCCAAGAATCAAAAGGCGGGATATTTAACAAGCAAGGCAAAGATATCCGCTGGAACAATTACAAAGCAAAATAACGTCAGCTCCCCTACTTTTCAAGCACCTCATATAAACCAAATTTTCCATCGTGGGTTGAGGCAATCTTTTTAAAACTATCATCCGGCAAAATCCTATGCCAGTACTTCTTACTCGCATGATCCCAAACAACATGGGTCGGACACAAACTTTCTGCAATACTCCCAAGGTTTTTACACTGACCAATATTATGTAAATTAAGCTGTATAAACTCGCGGGATTGATACGCTAGGCTATGACTCGCTAAGGTACCAGGGTAACCATAAAATAGCGTCCTCCCGCCTAATGTCGCAGCGCTATTATGATCTGTAGGGCTGGCGATCACCGCGTCTGGAGAAGTGTTTCTCCTAATCAGATCTGCAAGCTCAAGTTTACGAATATCGTATACTTGATAGTTTGGCGGTTTTCCCCATATTCGCTTCGCTTCATATACCCCAGGGGCAATTAACAGAATAGCCAACAAAAAATGAGGTGCTCGTAGCTTCCAAGAAATATCTTCACGAAGAACATCACTCCAGACCACGACAAAAAGAGTAAACACCGCTAAAAAAAACTTTAACTGATCCCAATCCCAAGTCGCGAGTTTTAAAATATTCCCCAACAAAAACAAACCGAACAACAGCACGAACCGAACATGCATTTTGGCTACGGCCCACACAAACCCCATGGCAAGGAACCAAGGCGCAGCATTTTTTACCCACATACCCAAACTTGCAGCAACCGAAGCCCCCCCCATCGGCTTAACCGGTACAGTCCAACCAAGCATGACACTCGCCATACCTGACTTTCCCATCAGCAATGGAAAAAACACAATCGAAATACAGGTTAAAACAAACAGAAAGAGAAAACGTTTACTTTCATTTAGGGACAATATCAAACTGACAGAAACACCATTAATCCCCTTTGAATTCTCCCGAATAGCGACACCCGCTTGAATAAACAAAAGCCCGCCTAAAAATAGCGCTGTCACCATAAAATAATGCGTATGCACGAGCGGAGATAAGCCCAATAACAGACCAGCCATTGCACAATGCAATACACCGTGATGTTTCAAACGCGGCAAATTCAAGACCAACGCCGTGCTCGCCAAACACACCACCATGCCCATCAGCGCGCTACGCTGCGTTACCCAGATAGTACTGAGCCACGTCGTCCATGGGTAACCTTCATTGATTAAGCGCCAGGAATAAACCTCTGGTTGCTGGGTAACCGCTAGTAAACTACCGCCCCCAAAGAGCAACACCCATGGTAGTACGCGCGCCCGGCCGAAGGTTAAAAATGCATACGCTGCGCTCCAAATAAGTACCCATTGAGCGGCAAAAACAAGCGAAAGCGCTGGCAGAAATGACGCGGCGGGGTACCACAACATCGCCGCCCATACATTCACAAAATATGGATAGGATAGCGTCTCACCCGCATAAATATGATACTCAGGAGGAAAATCTCCCTGCCACGTGAAATGGTTAATCATCCCCAAATGAAAAGTAAGATCGCCGTAATTATTAACCCAGGAGGTAAACACACCATCGCCGACAGAAAACAAACTATTACCTAGGAATAAATGAACAAGTAACCAGAGTAAAAACGGGATGCTTACCAGAGACTTAAGTGATGAACGCAGTAATCGAACGGAGGGGCGGACAAAACGCCAGCCCGGCACAAAAAGCATCAGCGGCGCTAACGTCGCCACCCACCAATTTGCGCCAAGACTTTTTAAAATAAATGCAGAGGTAATATGTACAAGTAGGCCCAACAACCAATAAAACGGCACCATTGCAACCACATCATAAACCTGGCCCTTATCCGTACCAGGCATAAACCGACCAGCGGATTGGGTTAAAATATAACCAATAAAATACTGTGTGCCGGTAAGCAACACGATATAAGCAAGTGTGATATATTCCATAGTCTTAGCCTGATGAGGCCCTGGTATAAGGTTTATTATTATGGGCAAACAGTATCATCGGCCACAGGTTTTATCGGTATCAGCATTGAGCTAGCGAAAAATAAACTAGAATAAACAGCCATGTCAAACCCCCCGATCATGCCTCATCATAACAACTTAATACGCTAATAATTATTATAAGGAATGTCGAAAGACACACCGCGTTATGCAAAGACCCGCTTTTATCTCGCCACTTGCGAACAACACTCTCTCGAAATCACTTGGTAACTGGATCTGCCAACACCCTGATCGCACCGCCGTTATCGTCCTATTCGTATCCGCGCTGTTCACTCGATTCTTAATGATACACCACCCTGTATCCGCCGTTTTTGACGAAGTGCATTTTAATTATTTCGCAGGGTTTTATTACACAGGACAATACTACTACGACATTCACCCTCCTCTCGGAAAACTGCTTATTGCGCTCAGTGCATGGCCTTTTGGGGGTATCGCGCCCGAAGATGTCGTTCGAACCATAAGTACCCCTTACCCGAGCAGCAGCTACCTCGCCATGCGTGCCCTGCCCGCAATATTCGGCTCAGCGCTTCCCGTTTTATTATTTTTAATCGCTCGACAACTGAATATTGGCGTTAAATCGGCTTTCGTTGCAGGTGCAATCGCAATATTCGACAATGCGCTTTTAATTCAGTCGCGCCTCATTCTGCTAGATGCGATGCTGCTCGGCTTTGGCTTCTTGAGCCTTTATCTATTTTTAGTCGCAAGAAAATCACACAATATTAAACTGTGGTGTTTGTCAGCCGTTTTCGCGGGCTGTAGTTTTTCTATTAAATGGATCGGCGTCTCCTTTCTAGGGCTAATAGGCCTCACGATTATTATCGATTGGATCAAACAGCTTTGGAAACAGGGCTGGGTTGTTCAGCCTTTTTATAAAGGCAGTGTGTTCCTTGGTATATCCATCGTGACCTACATGGCCGTCTTTTACGCGCACTTTGCATTACTGCCCATATCACATCACCAGGGTGACCAGTTTATGACCCCGGCATTTCGCTCTACCTTAAAAGGCAGCGAATACGAAGGCGCAACGTCAACGGTATATAATTTTCATTGCCCTTCGGTCTATGTACACACCCTTCGATATGGCATGCCGAATACAGAAGTAAAACCCGCCGAAGCGACGGTGTGTAAAATCGAATACAACGAGCCCTTCACCGCACCTAACTTTTTTCAGAAGTTAGTTGAGCTAAACCGCACCATGTACACCACCAACCAAGGCTTAAAACAATCCCACCCGGATTCAAGCCCCTGGTATATGTGGCCGCTTATGCATAAACCACTTTATTACTGGTACAACGATGGCGCGCGTATATATTCCATTGGGAACCCAGCCGTGTGGTGGTTATGTACGCTTACCGTGATAGGCTTATTTCTCGCCCAATTTTGGTTTACGGCATTACGATCAACAGAAGCATTTTGGATTTTGGCCATCGGCGCATGCGCAAACTTACTCCCGTTTATGATCGTGACCCGTGTCATGTTCATGTATCACTATCTCACGAGCCTGTGCTTTTCCATGTTATTAACGGCTTACTTATTGGACAAAATTCCCCTTCAAAAATACGTGCGACGCAGTTACTTGCTGATATTACTCACCGGTTTTTTATTGATGAGCCCTCTCACCTACGGAATAAATTGGTACGGCAGTGATATGTTGTGGTTTTTGAGGTTTTTTGGCTGGCACCCCTAAAGTAATATGTCGCTTGCCCTATCGCCACTCCGGAGCCACTCCGGCATAGCGGACCGTATCCCGATGTTCAGGTTACTGTTCGTATATGCTACCCCTTTCAGCTAGAGCTCAAGTGCCGACGAAGGCTCCTTTGCTAGCACGTTATCCAATCCCATCCCGTAGCTTAAAACAATGCCTGCCGCTCAATAATCAGCTATAAATAGTAGAGCTTACACCGCTTATTTAACGCTTGCCGGATAACCGATATGAATATGATTCCTGTGCCTCGTATCATTGTATTTACGTTAACTTTGCTCATCGCTCTTCCGCTTTTTGCCAATACACTCATCGTCGAAAAAAAGCGTTTCGTAATAGAATCCTATAAAACGGAATATGGGGCAACGCTTTCAAACGTACAGTTCGGTTACGAAACCTATGGCAAGCTTAACAAAGACAAGAGCAATGCTATTCTCATCCCCCACTACTTCTCAGGCACCTCTCATGTCGCAGGGAAGTATTCTGAAAAAGATACAAAACCCGGATATTGGGACACCCTAGTAGGACCAGGTAAAGCCATCGATACAAGCCAATTCTTCGTTATTGGTGTCGATTCCCTGACTAATGTAAATGCCCTTAACGAGCGCGTATATACCACCGGCCCAACAACAATAAACCCGAGCACACAAAAACCCTATGGCATGACCTTTCCGCCACTGACAACCGTCGACTTGGCTCGAGTGCAAAAAGCATTAATCGAGCAAATGGGCATAACAACACTTTTTGCAGCAATAGGCATTTCAGGAGGGTCCGTACAAAGCATGCAGTGGGCAGCCACTTATCCCGAAGCCGTAGAACGCATTATTGGCATTGTGCCACCGGGGCTGAGACTTGCTGAGTACGCAGCAACGAAAATGGAACTGTGGACCGAAGTCATAAAACTAGATCCTAACTGGAATAATGGAAATTATTACGACAAACAACCGCCTATTGATGGGCTCAAAGCCAGTTTAAAAATAATGACTGTCGACGGAATGGGCTACCGGTTTACGAGAGACAAACTATCATCAAAACCCATCGACAACTGTAATGCGATGAACACGCACTGCCGTCAAAATGAAGACCAGGTGATGCAGTTCTTAGAGCAAAGGGTGAACTTACGAACATCGGGTATCGATCCCAACTCCGTTATCGCGATGGTCGATACTTATCAAACATTTGATATCACTGATAACCTTAAGGAACTCTCGGCTAAGTTTTTATTTATCATCTGTGAGGACGATAGGATATTTCAAATGTCCGATTCACTCGACAGCATCAACAAACTCGCCGAAATCAAAAAAGATACCGAGGTTTTTGTTTTTTCTTCGGACTATGGACATCTTGGCGCCATTCTAGATACAGGAAAATTCGCTTCGAAAATAAACTCTTTTTTACGGTGACGCTAAATACGCTAAAAACACCAAATTGTCAGGGCAATCTCTGTGTTTTCACAGAAACGCCCCAAAAAAACATCTATCAATAACACCAAATTCCAACAAGTATTAAACTTTCCCTTAAGCCCTCCTGCTTTTATTAACCTGCGGTTTAGCTGTCGTCAACCGATCTAGGTTTTCTTTCATTTTAGCCAAATAATCCCGCATCCAATATTTACTATTGGTCAACCCCATTCATAAAAAGGGCAATAATAATGAATAACTCCTTTATAAAATCCCCCCCATCAATGTATAAAACGCTCCTGCTACTCATTAGCATGACCTTCATCGCCAATATCGCTGCTGCAGGTAATTGGAGAAGCGAACGGGTCATCGGCGGAAAATTAAAAACCCACGTATACGTCCCCGACACTGCACCAGCAATCGACAATAAACGCGGCTTAATGGTTAGCCTACATGGATGCAATCAAACCAATAACGATTTTAAAAGCGGCGCAAATTGGCGCGCCTCCGCGGACGAATACGGTATGGTTATCGCGCTACCATCAGCATCAAAAGAAGGGACTAGCGGCGTATTATTAGGCTGTTGGAATTTTCATATGGGTATGGACGCCGACCGAAATAAAACTGATGCAAAATATCTTATTGATATGGTGAATGCCTTACTCTCCGATACATCACTCAATATCGACGCCGACCAGGTATATATAACGGGCTTATCTTCTGGTGCAGGGATGGCAAACCAAATCGCCTGTTTAGCCCCAGACGTATTCGCTGGTGTGGGCATTAACGCCGGATTGGCACCTGGATCAGAAGGCCGGGACCTGACGGACCCAATTATTCAAGTCTTTCCTGGTGCAGAAAACTGCTACACACTTGCCGGCCCATTCAAAAGTGCACTTTATTCGCAACTATATAACAATGTTCACGGCACCAACGATAATTTAGTGTCACCGTTACACGCTGATCGGAATATCCAAATTTTTAGAGCGGCATACGCCGGAGTGCCTGGAGGAGAAACAGACATATGCAGTGTTTACACGCTTTCTGGAGGAGGTGATGTAACGACATACTGCGATAACCGAGGGCCACGCCTGTCAAAGATCATGGTCGAAGGTATGGGCCACGCTTGGTCAGCGGGACAAGGTTCAAGCGGAAGTAGGCACTATATTGACCATACACATGTAAACTACCCCCGATATATCAGCGGATTTTTCGTCGAGAATAATCGCCGCGTTAACGCCCCCATAACCCCAACGAAGGTAACGCTTAACGCCGCCAGTACTCCTTTTCCAACACCCTACCCTGAACCCACTCCAGGGCCATGCACAGAAGTCACCAGTAACAATATCGTCCACGTTTTACAAAACAGGGCGTACGTTGATTTTACTAAAGTATATGCCAATGGTTCTGAACAACTTATGGGTTATTACAGCATCTTCACCAGCACTACACTAAGAAGTCACGCGTTAATGCCCAACTACTACTATGTTGGGCCATGCGGGTCCTAACAAAGGGGACATAATAAACACCCTAAGTACCGATGCTCATTCGGTGCTTAGGGTAATAGCTTTAGTCTTATTAAAAACTCACTTCAGCCCCAACATAGAAAAATCGCCCTACGACATCGTATACACCTGCGGCGGTATTTGTGCCCGAAATATTATTAAACGAAGGCGAAGGGATGTAAGGTGGCTTTTTATCTGTTGCGTTATTTAAGCCGACGATGAATGAATAACTGGTTTGGTCTTTTAGGTTAAAACGAACGTTATAGTCGTGATACCACACCGATGGCAAATCATTGTTGGCAGGCCAAATACTCGTATCAAATGTATTATCAACCACGCCGCTCCCGAGATAACGCGTCGCCCAGGTAAAGGTCACCGCATCTTTACGATAAGCCAATTGCGTATTGGCTTTCCATTTTTGATAACCGGGTTCTTCAAGTTTTGAGAAAGATTCACCATAAACCGTTGATTCCCAATCGATGGTTCGTGTTACCAAAGCATTCGCCGACAAACGCCCCCCCATAACCTCAGTATGATAGTTAAGCGCTAAATCCCAGCCTTTCGTTTCTAACGCACCTATATTTTGCAGGTCTATATCTAAACGTGAAATAAGGTAATTAGATTCAGCACCGTCTCGTACGATCCCGACACATGAGTCGTTGTTAGGAAAATCTTCAGAGGCATAACATTGATTTAGCTTTATCTGAGGATTTACCTGTTCAATTGCGTTATCTACAGAAATATCAAAGTAATCAAACGCAATGGATAGCGATTCAATGGGTACCAAAGTAAACCCAATGGTCATTGTATCCGCTGTCTCTTCTTGAAGGTCTGGATTACC
This sequence comes from Agarilytica sp., assembly GCA_045430345.1. Classification (GTDB taxonomy): domain Bacteria; phylum Pseudomonadota; class Gammaproteobacteria; order Pseudomonadales; family Cellvibrionaceae; genus Agarilytica. The sequence continues at coordinate 1,304,239 of JAILXT010000001.1, forward strand.
CGAAACCAACCCTGCAGAAAAACCTCCCAATGGGCCTGAAGCATAGTCTCCAGGTATACCAAGGCCGGTACAGTTTGTTTCTGTGCTACCTGTACCACCCACTTCACACGGATCAAAAAATGAAATCCCCGAAAACACTCCCGGATCATATAGTTCTGCGATATTAGGTGCGCGTACCGATTCAGATACCATCGCTCTAAACGAAACATAGCGATCTAGCGCGAGGTTTAAACCAACTTGCCAACTACCATGAGTGCCCACCGTGGTGTAATCCGCATATCGATACGCTAGATCCGTCCCTAAATACTTGATCCCCGCAGTATTTGAAAGAATAGGTAATTTCAGTTCGGCGTATACTTCACTCACCTCGTAGTCATCGTCTATCTCTGCGGCAACGGCATTCGAAGAACTAACACCCGCCAATGCAAATTCATCAGCTTTTGTTTTTAAGGATTCCTGCCGCCATTCAAAACCGGTGACCAAACCAATATCCCCTGCAGGCAATATATTTTCTAACTGACCGCGCAAAGTCACCGAAAATACTTCCTGCTCGATAACAGATGAATCGAATGACTCAATGGCAACATAGTTAATTGCGGCCTCGCTAACGCCACCAGCAGTAAATACATCGATAGGAACACAGCCTTCTGCCCTCGCCTGAGCGTCTATACAACGAAATTCCCCATCGCTATCCGGGTCTGCTTCGACATCCAAACCGTTTTGAAACGAAAGCATATTGTAGTTCCCCTGGGTTGTTTGCTTCCGTTCATTTTGCCCCCACTGATAGTAAGTATCCCAAAGCCAACCATTAACATTACCGTCAAAACCAAATGCAATGCGCTGAGTTGTACGCTCCTGATCCGAACGCACTGCTCCAAGCTCAGGTAAGCGTCTTGTAAATGTCACAAGCCCCGGCAACTCACCGTAAAAATCGCTTAGGGTTGTTAAGGCTTCCGCGGGTATAGTGGGATGATCTGAAAATAGTAAGTGGCCAAAAACTGCGCCAGCCCCCGTGGGCTCGATTTGCGAAAAAGAGTCGGCAGACGTGTAACTCAACTCCACAAAACTATTAAGTTGATCACTAAACGCATACTCGGTATTCAATGCAACGCTTTCACGTGTCAGCGGTACGCTTAATAACCTGTAATCAGCACGATTAAAACCATCACTCGCGACATCGAATGGCGCAGTCCACAATCCATCATCACCAGCGGTAAAGAAATTTGCATTATCTGCCGTGATAGTGCCTTGCGGCGTGTAAACACTGTAATCTTGAAAATCGCCTAGGAACTCATCGTTTGAGGAAAAGGCGCGATCTCGGGAATACACTTCGTCCAATTCCGTGTACCCCAAATTTAACGTTACATGCCCGGTATTATCGTTGAAACCAAAGCCACTCGTCAGTGATACGCTTTTCTCGTCACCATCCCCTTTTGATGATTGCCCCCACTGCGCTTCTACATGCGTCCCGGTAAAATCTTGTTTCGTGATGATGTTTACTACACCAGCGACCGCTTCTGAACCGTACACGGCAGAAACTCCGCCCGTTACTACCTCAATGCGTTCAACCAAAGCGGCAGGAATACTATTAAGGTCCACTACATTTGGACGTTCGCTATCACCCCCAACATGACGTCGGCCATTCACCAACACTAGGGTTCTCGTAGGGGACAAATTGCGTAGATCCACGGATGATATTCCCGGCGCAAAGAACCCAAAATTGGTTGTGGTTTGTGACGTTAAGGGCGCACCAGCGGAAGGTAACCGATTTAACGTATCCGCCAATAGCGGATTGAAGGAAAGACCAAGATCTTTCGAATCAATGGTTAATAACGGAAACGTTGAAGGGGTATTCGACAAGGGGTTGCGAGACCCAGTTACATATACCTCTTCGGTGATTCTATCTTGATTATTTTCTGACTGGCTCGCGAGGCTATCGGAGGCATTGTTTTCGGCAAATGCTTCACTTGCGCATAAAGCGCTCAATAGGACGAGACTGGGGATACGTGACGACAACGTATTTTTCATTTTATTACACTCCAAAATCCATATTCCATTTTGTATAGTTTGTTGCTTTCTAATTGTTGTTATATCGTACTTATGATCCATCACACCAAGGCGCACATACACATTCGACAACAGTGGCGCAAGTTCAAGGCGCGCAGTGTAATCGTATTTATGTGATAAGTGGTGCCGATTTCGGTTACAAAATGGAAGTAAATATTGTCAAAGGCTTAATTTGATGTTTTTGACGCCAAACGCACTCAAGCATTCTCATTTAAGATGCTATATGAACACGTAAGGCCATCCTTTCGCGAATTTATGGCCGCATTATAAAAGGCTTTAGATAAAGATGAAGTGAAAAATTAACGGAGAATTGAGACAAAAAATCGTACTAAAAAAAGACTAATAAGGAGGAGAGCTAAACGTTAGGTCACGCTAGCCCGTATTTTTTAAAAGGCCATGCGGCCGATTAAGCTTTGTCTTGTGACGGCTGGAACGAGTATTCAAAGAAGTGACATCAGAACCACCGTGACGTATTGCATCAATCTCATCATGAAACGCCTGTTCGTCACTCGCCCACATTAACCCCACTAAGCTTCCTGATTGATGAAGCACCATCGCCTTTAAATGGTATACGTTTTGTGCGAAGACTTTTACTGAAACAAAATCGCCCGGGCGAATGCCCGCATCAATACCCTCGATACACGTCCCGCCATGACTGAGGTTTATTGAAACACCAGAGCCAATCACACTATCTCCGCGCCATATTTCGACGGGTATAGAAAGTGTCATTCGGCACCCAAGCCTATGCTCCATAAGCCACCTCACTTTTAATCGCGTTTAACAATATAAAGTTTGATAAAAAACCTTACCGTAGTCGCCTAATACTAGATGACTTTCGTGGTAAAAGGGCGGAGGAAACGTATGATATTGAGACAAATCATAGTTTAGTTAGGAATGTAAAAGACATACAAATAGATAAAAAAATTGTAATGCGAATCTCGCAGGCTGGAACTTACGATCTTGGGTACATTCAGTCAATTAACTTAAATCGATTTCTTCTAATTTGAGCCTCTAGCTGCCGCTCCTGCGCAATCAATTTCGCCTTATGCTCGGCTTTTTGTTCAGTGGTGGGCCATTGATTACAGCGGCTCAAGGTTTCCCGAATTCCCTCCAGAAGCAACTGATAATCCAGATTGATCGGGCTTTTAATAATGAAGTATGAGTGATTGACGCAGACCAAATGCCAACCATGATAGTGGTGACATACTTCCAGCTTCGCTGAACGCGATCCACTGGTGCAGACGAATTCGATAAAGGCTCTATTTAGCTGTACACGGAGGCTTACATCCGACGCAAAAAACGCTACATGGTGCGTGTCATTAGAGAGTCGAAGTTGATAGGTGGTGCCAAACATGAAAAGGCCATACGTTAGAAAAGAAAAAGAGTGTCGTCTTATAAAGCTCAGAAGCCTTAAGTTCAAGTGTTTCGCCACTATCGAGTGATGAAGTAGAGAAAAATCGGCTAAAATTATTGCTCGACCCAAAATATTGGTCTGTCGAGTATAAAAAGCGCCTGCTCAGTCCAAAACTAACAGCTTCCTCACGGAAGCTCCTACCTTGACCACTACAAACACAGTAGACTTACCTAACAGGAAAAATGGAAAACTTTTCTAGAAGAGCAAGAAGTTCAGAATTGATTCATTCGGCCCAAAACGTTTCACCCTAAGACCAGAATGGGTTAATTAGAAACAACGAAAAAGTCACAAAAAGAAGAAAGGGATAACATAAAAAGACAGCGTCTAAAATTACCTTACTTAATATTTTTCAACCCGACAACCAACACTCCCACAGTAGCGCCTTGACTACGGACAGGTACGGATATTTGTACAGAGATCTCACCGGAACTCTCATCAAATTCAATTGGGCCAATGTAGACTTGCCCTTCTCCACCATTAAAACTTTTTAGGAATTTATCTTCATCCCCCTGCCAATAATCCGAGGTCATCGGATACTCGCCGACTACAGCACCTTGACCATCACACAAAAACGCTTCAGTGTATAAACGATTTTCCAATATACGCTTTTTTAAAAAATGACCTGATTTATTTTCCTGCAACGAACGTGCGAAAGCTTCCTTTTTACCTTCCCTCCACATACGGTCAATCTGCTTCACGTCATCCAAGCTCTGCTCTAAATAATTATGCTTAATCACCTCATTGACCACCGCGGGGTGATTCGCCCATTGCTTCACAAGCTGGGCATGGGCATCAAGAATAGAGCGCATTCGCACACTCAACGTCCCCAACTCATCGGCGGAAGTATAAGCAGAAATTAGCCACACCTTGATTAGCAGGAGCGTTAAGATGAACGTTTTTAGCCTTGGGTGCCACATCATATGTAAAGTCATTTTGAGGCTCGGCGCCGACTCAGCAGCGCGTATTCATAAAGATCTTCAACCCTATGAGTATAGAAGTTTTTTGGTGTTTAAACGGTATATCGCCCAGTAAAAAAAGCCAAAACCGACATTGGAGACAGCGTCAAAACAATGCGCTTTCATCAATTAACCCGTAGTCAACCAACTGTTTAAGAATGGCATTCGCCTTCGTCTTAAACACATCCCTTAATAATCTTACAGCTGGCGTAATTGATTGCCTACTCGGACAAACAATCCATAACTCCGTGGCTCTAGGCGTAAACTCTGGCATAACACGCACCACCCTGCCCAATAATAAGTCAGCGGACATATCCAGGCAGGATTTCACCGCCAAGCCCTTTCCCGCGACGCACCAACGTCTCACCAAATCACCATCATTGGAAGCTCTGTTGCCGCTCATCTTGATTTTGTAATCTGATCCTTCGCGCGAGAAATGCCAAACATCGTGCATCATGTCGTGAAGCTGATAAAACAGCCCATTATGGGACGCAAGATCATGAGGATGTTGAGGCGTCCCATGGTTATCGAGATATTCCTGCGTTGCACACAAAATACCCGGGACATTACAGATTTTAAAACCATAAAGGTGTGCATCATTGGGCGAACCATATCGCAGTGCGATATCCACGGAGTCACGATAAAAATCGATATTGCTATCGCTGATATTCGTTTTCAAACTCACCTTGGTATAGGTTTCCATAAACTCATCGAGCCATGGCGTCACCAAATTTCTTCCCAAATCCGACGACAGCGCAATACGCAGCTCTCCATCGACAACGTCTAGATCATCTTTCATGTTCTGCTTAGCCTGATCCAACATGAGCAAAGCCTGCTCACATTGAGGAATATACCTCTCGCCAGCACTAGAAAGCCTTAAATGTCGCGTGGTACGAACAAATAGCTCCGCCCCCAATCGCGCCTCCACCCGCTTCAGCGCGGCGCTAGCCGTCGCGGTACGCATATCCAAATGTGTGGCCGCCGCGGTAATACTGCGGAACTCTGCCACCTTGAGAACAACTTGGAGATCTTCTAGCTGCATACTGTCAAATATTTTTTGATAATTATTCAATTATTATGCTGTTTATTGTAGCCAAAGCAAGATCTATAGTCTCAAACATACTCCTTCCCCCAACCGGAACCCTGCTATGAGCACTGCAACCACCATGAAAGCTGTTGGCTATACCCAATCACTCCCCATCAACAACCCCGAAGCACTCGTTGATATCGAGCTACCACAGCCAATCGCCAGCGGGCGGGACTTGCTTATACGAATCAAAGCCATTGCAGTAAACCCCGTGGATTACAAAATACGCCAGCGACTTGCGCCTTCTGAAGGCGAATACAAAGTGATTGGCTGGGATGCAGTAGGCGAAGTGATCGCAACCGGAGAAGACGCGACCTTATTTAAGCCGGGTGACAATGTGTATTACGCAGGCGACCTTAATCGCCAAGGCAGCAATGCAGAATACCAATTGGTTGACGAACGCCTTGTGGGCAAAAAGCCACACAGTCTATCGACAGCAGAAGCGGCGGCACTTCCGCTTACAACCATCACCGCATGGGAGATGTTGTTTGAACACCTAGCCATAAAACAGCGTGCACCTGGGGCGGCGGAAAACAAAGAAAAAACACATGAAGTCATTCTGGTGGTGGGCGCGGCTGGCGGTGTTGGCTCTATTTTTCTTCAACTTGCTAAAGCCATCACCGGCGCAACGGTCATCGCCACAGCATCACGAGCAACGTCGCAAGCGTGGGTAAAAACACTTGGGGCCGATTATGTAATTGACCACACCCAAGCCCTTCAACCACAGATAGAAAAACTCATAGCGGAAGAAGCCATTGGCCAAGTTACCCACGTTGCCAGTTTAAATGGCACCGAAGCCTATTTTGAAAGCTACACCGCGCTACTCGCCCCCTTCGGTAAAATCGCCATGATCGATGACCCAAGCACACCCCTGGACGTGATGAAACTGAAATTAAAAAGCCTGTCACTGCACATCGAATTTATGTTTGCGCGCGCCATGTTTAATGCCGCCGATATGGACGAACAAGGCCGTCTATTAAGTCGCGTGTCTGACCTCATTGATCAAGACTATGTCAAAACCACCGTAGGGAAAAACCTCGGACTAATTAATGCCCAAAATCTACGAACTGCGCACGAAACATTAGAGTCAGGTACGGCCATCGGAAAAATCGTTCTAGAAGGCTTTTAAATATGGCGTTAACTATTCTCATTACCGGTTCAACCGATGGCATCGGCTTAGAAACCGCAAAATTACTCGTCGCCCAAGGTCACCGTGTTTTACTGCATGGGCGCAACCCAGAGAAACTAGCCGCGGTAGAAAATACACTGGCCAACTTGACCAATGGCGGCCCCGTTGAAAGCTATGTAGCTGACCTCTCGCGCATTAGTGACGTCGAAGGGCTCGCTAAGGAAGTTACAGAACGACACCCAAGTCTCGATGTTTTAATTAATAACGCCGGCGTTTTTAAAACCGCCGACCCAATCACCGAAGAGGGACTGGATGTCCGCTTTATCGTAAATACCATCGCCCCTTACCTATTAACCCAAAAACTTATGCCGTTGATGCGCGACACCAGCCGAGTCATCAATCTATCGTCTGCCGCGCAAGCACCCGTCGACACACAAGCACTGTCAGGAAAAACACACATACCAGAAGCCTTCACTGCATACGCACAGAGCAAACTTGCGCTCACCATGTGGTCACGCAGTATGGCACTAACACTTAAGGGGAAGGGACCGATGATCGTCGCCATTAACCCAGGATCTATGCTCGGCACAAAAATGGTCAAAGATGGCTTTGGTGTGTCCGGGGGAGATATTGCAATCGGCGCAGAGATATTAACCCGAGCAGCACTTTCAGAAGAATTTGAAAAAGCTTCAGGCCTCTATTTTGATAACGACGCAAAGCAGTTTTCTTCGCCTCATGCAGATGCACTAGACGCACAGAAATCTGAAACGATTGTGAACGCCATTGAGTCTATTTTGAAAAAAATCACAGGTAACTAACCTGATATCGGAGCTGCACGAAATCATTAGCGAAGGCCCTCACACACGCGTTTTCTAATCTCACTTCAGCGCCCAACGAGCCAAACAAAGGCAAGCCGGCACCTAATAAAATCGGTGCCTGTGTTATGCAAATATCATTGATCAACTTCAGATTAATGAATGAGGTAATGGTCGTGCCACCATCTATATAAGCGTGCCCATACCCCTCCTCGTCCAAGCGCGAGAGCAACGAAGGAATATCACCCGAATACATCTCGACCTTATTTTTGAGATTTTCTGGCGGTCGGTTAACGGTACGACTTAACACAATTATTCGAATATCGCCGTAGGGCCACTGCTCTGGAGGCAGGTTAAAACGCGACAATACCTCCATGCATTTGCGCCCCATAATCATGCAATCGACACCTGAGATGAATGCGCCAAACCCCATATCAGCCTCATCACCCAGATCCACGCCTTGCTTGCCCGAGGATGATAACCATTCGACGCCTCCCTCTTTTGTGGCGATATAACCATCTGCACTCGTGGCGATAAAAACCGAACACTTCATAATTTCCCCTGGTTAGCCTTTCGTTAAGATATTGATAGAGCACACATATGTAACCGATAGCGTGAACTATAGTAATCGGATGTTGACCCGTCTACAGGTTCAGGGTTCAAGATCATATCTCGACTGGTCAGGAGGCACATGATGATTACGGTAACGCAACTAGCGAGGAAGTTTGGTATATCTCGGGCCACCATTCTTTATTATGAACGTGAAGGATTGATTTTACCTGCAAGTCGCTCCGAAAATGGATATCGATGGTATGGCGATACGGAAATCAGCAGATTGAAATCTATAGTTTCGTATCGTTCGTATGGCATACCTGTGTCAAGCATAAGCAACCTAATCAATCAAAAAGAAGGTGCATCTCAATCCCAAATATTGAAAAATCATTTCAATGAATTGGAGAAAGAGATAAACCTTCTCAGAAATCAGCAGAAGGCAATCGTCGCCTTACTGCAAGAACCTCAATTACTGGAGAAAAATATGGTGACTAAAGATCGCTGGGTAGCAATAATGAAAGCATCAGGATTCGATGAGAAAGCCATGATCACATGGCATCAAAAGTTTGAAGAAATGGAACCAGAGGAACACCAACACTTTCTGGAATCGTTAGGAATTGATGCGAAAGAAATAGAAGTGATTAGAAAACTATAGCTGCATCGCCTCATGGATGAGGCACACACTCAATCATATTGTCGCGAAGCACTATTACGAATTTGCGATATATCAAGCCCCCGTCACCACACCGTCAACCCCGCTCCTATTTTCCTTTTGCGTATTAGATTTGACCCCGCACGCAACAAAAAACCGTTATGATGCTGGCTCAAATAATAAAGTACGCACATCCAGATATAGGTGCCCAATCCAATTTCGCATGGAGATAAATATGCGTTTCACACAATATGTATCATGTTTACTAATTTCGGCCAGCTTTCTAGGTGCGCCTGCCCTTGCTGATACGACCGATGTTAATGCCTTCCTAAATGAAAAGCTAAAGCAGCATGGCCAAGTATTAATCTCAAATTCAACGTCCAGAAGCTGTGTGAAAGAGGAAGAGAGGTGTTCAGAATACAGTGACATATCAAGAAGATGCCTCGGCGCCTACAAAGTATGTGTGGCTTGGGCAACAAACACCCATGAAAACCGCGGTTACCTCACCCCTGCAGATATTGACGTGAGGGTTATCAAAGAATCATACGGTAAAGAGGTGCTTGCGGGGATTCCAGATCGTATATTGGTGAAAAAAACAACCGCGCAAAACTGTACGTCGAGCACGCAAAATAACTCAGGTACGCTGTCATTAACGGCAAACCATACTAAATCCATATCCATCACCAAGGGGATAAGCTCATCGAAAAATATCGCCGTCAATATAGGTGTTCGATTTGGCGCCTTTAACTCTGGCGCATCTGTAAGACATGCTAAAACTGTCTCACTAAACTCGTCGAATACGAGCAGCGATACGACCTCTACATCGTATACCGAAAGCTTTCAGCGCCGAGTAGCGCCAATGACGGCAATCTCAACACGCTTGAAAATCATTGAACGCACAATGATGATTCCATACACCGCCCTCGTAGTTGTCGATGCAAATCTACACCCCAACTTGGCAGGATTTAAAAAAGCGAGCGACATCCTATCCAAAAAAGATCGCACCATTGAAGTTACAGGCGAAATCACCGCTGATTTGGCATCACAAGCGTTTTTAGATTACCGCGAGAAAAAGTTAACACAAGAAGACTGTAGCGATGATAAATCGAACACGCTGGAAAAAACGGATTCCGAACAAAAAATGTATGACATTAAATCAATACCCGCGCCTTCTGGCTTATTTAAAAAGAAGAAAGAAAACAAAATTCTTTCATACGTCGCGACAGGCGCTCACCAATGCCAGTCACATGATTCCATCGGTCATTCCTGTGAAGTTTTTGGTTCAATGTATGACGACTGTATCGCTGCACAAGTGGATTTATCCGGGCAGGATTGTTGTTTTGCAACGCCAGAAGGCGGAACATCCATCGGGTTTTCATTAAATTATTGCGCGCCTTTTTAGCTACAGGAAGCAAAACGTAACTTAAACACGCATCATGATTAAGCATAGTGGCTCCAGCGGTTTTTCTGTAACCACTATGCTTTTCGTAGCACCTCAGTAAGCAATCCGTTAGCCATCGACAACGCAAATTCACATGTGACTCAACGGCCTTTTTCTTTTCGAAACTGCAATACAAGTCTCTCTCGACACTGGTTAATTCCCTCTTCAATTAAACACCCTCGATCAAACACTCGCCCCCCCTTGATACCTTACGATTGAAAAGGGAGCACACTCAAAAGCCGCCCACAAAAAAGCCCCTTTCGGGGCTTTATAATAATACTAAGGCTTAGTGAATTAGAGAACTCATCAACCTACGGGCAGCTTCCAACTTCATAGTAATCTTCAGAAGTTTCAGCCAGCGTCGTGGATGTGAACATTGAGTAGCTGCCCATGCTGTCTCCAGAGCCGACCGCTGTAGCCGTTATGAAGTTGGAGGTCGCTCGGCCAGCGGCTACATGAGCCGTGTTACTTGCAACAATTTCGCCACACGTCCAGCTACCGCCACTTTCGCTACCACCACCGGTATCACCATTTGAATCGTTATCTTCCCACACACCCGACTCAACTTCGTAAAGCGTTACATCGTTGACGTAACCGTACTCAGTACCACATGTTAAGTATGTCGTGTAAGTCAAACGACCTGCTACATAATGCTCTGTACACGTTGCCGTCTCTTGCGCTACAGGCGCCGGAGTAGCTGTTGGTGTAGGCGTTGGCGTTGGTGTAGGCGTTGGCGTTGGTGTTGGAGTAGCCGTTGGTGTTGGGTTACCACCGCTAGACGCAGTAGTTTGGTAAACCGTAGCACTTTGTGAAGACTCGTTACCCGTTACGTCTACCGCTGTTACGCTGAAGCCGTATTGAGTATTCTCTTGCAAGCCATTCACTGTACCCATAGGTATTGAAGAATTACCGAACAATACACCATCTAGGTAGAGGTTGTAGCGAGCGAAGTCATCGTCAGACACTGCGGTCCACTCTAACTGTACGTCGTTCTCACCGTAGCCCGTCACATACAAACCAGTAGGTACTGCTGGTGCTGTAGTGTCGTTACTGGTGAAGTCTGCACGACGGTTGTTTGAGAAGAAGAACGCCGTCACGAATGCTGGGTAATCAACCGTTGCGTGATCAGTGTAAGCACCACCCGTCTCGTCATCACCTGCTGGCCACGCGTGCCCCATTCCTGAAGACATAATCTTAGATACACGCACACCGTTTGCATCGGACCAGGTTTCTTCTGTACCACCGCCTGAGATGCTGTTAGAACCAGAGTCTTTACTGACGTTATAAACGTTAGCCATTGCCGCGGCATCATGCTCAGCGTAGTCAGTACCGACTGTGTAGTCTGCTGTACCGTGAACCACTGAAGTGATTTGCGTCGCAAAGTCCGAATCGGCAGTAGTAAAGCTCTTACAAGTATTAGCCGTTTGAGATGTGGTACGACCGCTAGGTACGCTGCCAATTTGACCCGAAGTCGTGCCTACTGCTGGGCCTGCGTTAATACCGATACCCGCAAAGATGTCTGGTGCAACACAGCCCATCACAAAGGTTTCACCGCCACCAGAAGAAAGGCCAGCGATATACACTTGGTCAGCATCAATGTTCAATACCGAATCGTTGATCAGCGCGTTAGCAAGGTTAATCAAGTTATCGTCATGACGACCTGGGTTATCACCATCGTGGTTGCTGTCGTAGTAATCCCAACATCCTGCAATCACCCCACCGTTAGGTGCCATTGGAGCCGCGACGACCATACCGTACTCGTCTGCTTCGTCTTTCCAACCCCAGTTGTCACGAACAACTTCGTTAGACTGTGAACAACCGTGCAAGCTGATCATAAGCGCGCGCTTACCATTGGTAGTGACCGAACCCGGGGTGTAGATGTGTACTTCCATACCCGCCAGATTAGCTTCAGTTGCCCATGAACCAGGAGGATAGTCAGTACCTGTACCACCACCGGTAGAACCGCCAGAACCGCCACCTGTTGAGCCACCGTTTGGATCAGTATCCACCCAAGAACCGTCTTCAAGCTCCCAGTACGTTACATCATCAATGTAGCCATGTTCACTACCACACGCGGTGTACTCTGAAGTCTCTAAACGACCTGCGTTGTAATGCTCAGTACACGTACCCGTTGCACTTGGCGCAAGGTACTCAAGCGCTGTTGTAGTGAACGATACGTTGCTTGAAGCGGAAGATTCGTTACCGCACTTGTCGACAGACTTAGCGTAAACCGTGTAAGCCGTTTGTGGGCTCAAGCCAGTAAGCGTGAAGTCAGAAGAAGAAACAGAACCGGCTGAAGCGCCACCAGAGAAGTACACGTTATAGCCTTTAAAGTCAGACTCAGTGTTAGCCGTTGTGCTCATCACAACATACTTATCACCGACGGTATCTGCACTCAAACCTGATGGCGTTGCAGGTGCGGTCGTATCGTTGGGATCATCACAAGAATCGAAACCGTCCAAAGTATACTGAGAGAAGAACTCCCAAATATACTGAGAAGCACTAGGACCTTGAGACTCAGCCCATTTGTCAGTGTTTTGGTCATCACCCGTCCAGTAGTGGCCTTGACCATAAGAAGCGGACTTTCCTGCAACACCATCGTAGAACAAGGTCTTAACAAGTGGATCACCGCTAGTATCGTTATACGTTGTTAACGTACAGCTGATGCCTTCCGTGGTACAGCTTTCACTGCCATCAGACGTTAAGTCAGCACCAAACGCTGTTAATTGAGAATCACGAATCAACTCACCGCCATCAATCATCACAACAGTGTCGTTAGTCGAGTGAACAACAAGCGTTGGTATCGCGCGAGTATCATCAAGCTCTGCGTTAATTTTATTAACGTGGAATGTCGTATTGTTGAACTGGTCAGCCGTTACAGATGAAGAGCCATCACCATAAGCAAGACCTTCAACAGGCGCCATCGCCGCCCAATAATCATTGTAAGCAATACCCGCTGCAACCGTCATCGCACCACCAGAGGATATACCCGTGATATAGCGACGATCGGGATCAATGTTGTAGTTGCCTTCAACCTCTAACGCCATACCGTAAAGGTCGTCGACCTCACCGCCGGCGCCTTCTTGAACATGGGTATCAAACCAGTATCCCCAGCAATTCTCATTTCGCATTTCAGAGAAGCTAGTAACAAAAGGGAAAACAACGATCACGTTGTTTTGGTCAGCGATTAAATCAAGGTTCCAAGTACCGCGAGCGTCGTCGTGATTCATTGCACAACCGTGTAACGCGAAGATCATGGGAACGGCTGTTGTGCCGTCGTAGGATTGCGGAACATAAACATCGTATTCACGCGTACGAGAACCATTGTAAGAGTAAGCATCGACATCCCCACTCCCAGTCATAATCTGACCAAAAGCGGAAGTAGCCGTTAAGGTTGCAATGCTAACAACACCTATCAGACCGCATTTTAATAATTGGAATACCTGATTTAGACGCATAATCGTTAAAGCCTCAAAGAGAGTAAGTCGACATGCCTGGCTATAATTGTTCTTCATCTCGGCCAAGCTGCTTAGTACCAGACTCTGTGAAACCGCCCCTACAACGAGAAATGTCTCACAAAAATCATTCGAGATAAGTCTAGCTAAAGGACTTTCACACCAAAACAACACTAAGGTCGTGTTGACACAGAGATAAAAATAAAATAATAGATGCCGTTTTTATTCACGCTCTGTCACCTTTTCATCTAAATCATGATTAAAAAGTCTAACCGACGGTTAAAATACAAACACTTACTGTGCGATTTTTAGGCTTTTTTAAGACAAATACGATATAAACGACCAAATCGATATTCGATTGAATCGATATACATGGAATAGATTCGTCTGAAAGGCGGCCTTTAATAACCAAACATAGGCGTCTTTCAACAAGAATAGAAAAAATGGCTCTAATAAGAGACTCTGACGACTAATCTAAACGTGAACTTCCCGCCCCAAAAACACCTGTTCGATGAGATGAAAATCAAGATCGATTTTGGTTTTATTTATGACTTTCTGAAAGGCTTTTACGGCGAAAGCAGCCGCCACCCAATGCTTGTTCGACCCTAAAGTTTAACTCACCGCTGTTTCTTCCATTCGATTTCAATCAGAGTCACACTTTAGCCCTCCCCCTTAATCACTTACTCAAAAATGACGCTTTTTCGTAAACAAAACAGATAAGGTGGCTCTTGAGCCTGAAACCGAATAACGATATAAAATCAGTATGAGCACACATTAATGTACTCACAGATATAATTTTAAATTGAAACTACTGTGAACTCACCCATATAGCGCGTATAGTGGCGCACAGTTCAGCCCCATATCGAGCCTGCTGGCCCCTCACGCCTACATCCTCCTTATTGTTATTTTATTTACAGCTACGTAAATAGATTAGACCCACATATTTAATTTTTGACTCTCGACTTTTGAGAGAACACCAGCGCCCAGAAAGCATGACCAGCCCCAATGGTTTTGCCGTCATCTTGCGCCCCAGATTCTTTGATCGCGATTAAAGTTATTCTTTAATCCGTCTTAACAATTAGGATATCTATGCCTTCAGGCACAAAAACACAACAAGCAAATCAACCTACCATTCTGTCGTATGTTAAAGATCTACCCAACCTCTGCTCACTGGCAGGGCTAGCCTGTACGTTGTCGGCAATCTATTTCAGTATTATGGGAACATACAGTGCAGCTATGATCGGAATGATCTGGGCTGTTGGTTTTGATTGGGCAGATGGTTTAATCGCACGCAAGCTAAAAGGCCGCACAGGAAACGATCGCGCCTTTGGTGGTCAATTAGACTTGTTAATTGATATTGTCAGCTACGGCGTTGCTCCGATAATACTTTTATTGAGCTATGGTGATTTCAACCCGCTGCTACTACCGATTGCGTTCGTTGCACTCGCCGCCAGCGCCATACGCTTGAGCTACTTCAGCACCTTTGGCTTATCCGATGCATCGCAATATACCGGTTTGGCGCTAGACAATAACAGCCTCATATTGGTTTTTGTTTTTTTGTTTGAGCCACTAATCCCAAACATTTTCTCAATCGTTCTGGCGGCCAGCATTCTCATACTTGCGATATTAAACGTATCACAAATTAAGACGCCTAAATTTTCTGGAAACCCTGTAAACGTTTATATTCTCGCATTTTATACACTGATAATTACGGGAATTTACAGCTGGAAACTCGTGTAAATCCTCCTCACTTTCTCCAACATAATACTGTCAATAGAAATCCACAAAAAGAGACAAGCATGATTGTATATACCGTAGGTACTTTCGATTTATTACATGTAGGACATTTGGCACTTCTAGAATACTGCAAATCGCTAGGTGACATATTGGTTGTAGGAGTTGCATCCGATCGTGTTGTAAATTCTTATAAATCTAATGTGCCCGTTATACCGTTAAAACAAAGAATGGAAATGCTGCAAGCCCTAAGCTGTGTTGACATAGTACGCTCTTACGATAATTTAGAGTATGTAACAGGTTGCGAAGAAACCAATGCCGATATTTTTGTTATTGGTGAAGACTGGGGGAGAAAACCTCACAACTTAGCCGTAGAGAACTATCTAAAATCTAAGGGAAAGAAAATCGCTCAAGTGCTTTACAATCAACGCACTTCGTCCACCAGAATCAAACAAAATGTTCTTTCTCAGTTCCAAGCAGCAAACGAACCCGCACTATCCATCGTTTAATATAATGGTCTCTATTATTGAAACCCTAGTTGAAACAACCATACAACCAGAACACCAAGCTCCGCATACTTAACTAAGAACAAGATCCATTGATCTTAGGTGCACCCGAAAAAACAATTCATCCCTATCAATAAATAAGATCTACAAGTAGCCTGAGGGGTAATAAAGCGCCCCTCCTCATTAAGAAATAAAGAGGCCGCTCTACCATAAATATCACCCCCTTTTTATCCGCACCACTTTCATGACCTCAAAGGGCATTCCCGCGACGGATTCCTGCTCAGCGTAATAGGTAATATTCACACGCGCACCTTTTAAGCTTTGGTAATTGCCTTTACGTTTGAACTTAAAAGGGACATCACATCCTTCGATCATTACGGTATGTAAAACCCACTCATCTTGATCTCGCTGAACATGAGATATTACCTTCACCAATTCGGAGTGAATGAGGTTTTTATTTTTTTCTACTAATTTTTTCGGATCTGACTGCATCGCTAACGGAGAGGAATCTTTTATTGCTAAGTTTAATCAATCGCAAACATTCGAGTACGCCGTCGCTATCACTAAGCGACGACAACCTTACACATAGATCGCAATACGAGCAGAATAAATATCTATAGTAATTGTTTTGTTGATACTTAAAGTACGAATCTCTCGACAGCTAGTGCAACAACACCCACAACGGCGATAATACTCAAAATTTTCCACGTACCTACGGCGCTTTCTAGCGACGCGACACGATCTTCAAGAGACGCTGGCTTTACAGCAGCAGATTTAGCCTTGTTAGAAGGCTTGCTCTTGTTGCTAGAAGATTTACTGGCTCCATCTAAAGGAACAACCGACTCAGCCTGAGGGCCTTTCTCAGAATCTTTGCCATCAAACTTAACCGCTAAACCTTGGCGAATAGGGCCATCGCCCTGCCAATTGCTTTTATGAAAGAAAAAGTCTTCGCCGCTTTTATCGTCAGCAATAAAACCGAAGCCTTTGCGAAAATCGTAACGTTTAATCGTGCCTTTAGCCATGTATGTATCCTACCCAATATATAGTGAGGCAATTCGAATGATCGTAAATACTGGTTCGATCTGATGTAACTGCCAATGATGGAACTAACCCATGCTTTCCCATATAAAAAACCCCCGCTCTAACGAGCGAGGGTCTTGTATTTGGTGGAGCCTAGCGGGATCGAACCGCTGACCTCAACACTGCCAGTGTTGCGCTCTCCCAGCTGAGCTAAGGCCCCAAATTCCGAGGGAGGCGCATTGTATCAAGCCTCCCCGGGGTGTCAACTACTGGCTGGCTCTGGGGCTTTACCCAGTTGCGCGTATTCCTTTTCGTAGCGCTTAAGCACTTTCTTTCCAGCACCACCGAGTATTTCGATCGCGTCGCGTAGCCGTGCTCGGGTCATGTCTGAACCGAGGATCTCCATAGCATCCATCACAGAGAAGGAATCTGGCGTGCCCACAACAGCAACAAACAGTGGCGCATTGAAATCACCCAGTTTAATGGACATGTTACCAGCCAAGGTCTTGATGGTGGCAAACAGGCTGTCGCGCTGCCATTCTTGGACCTTTTCTAGCTCCCACAAGGCAAATTGAAGCGCTTTTTTCTGTGTGTCGAGATCGAGCTTATTCGCAGAGAAGTCGCCCTCGGCCAGCTTCAACTTACCGGAAAGTAGAAATGCCACGGCGGGAATAAAGTCTGAAAATGTGCTCATTCTCGGCTGGACAAGCGGTAGGACTTTAGCCAGCTTATTACTATCCAACGCCCAAACCTTGAGGCGTTCAACGAGGGATTCAGCATCCAAATTTTCGCGGATCCACAATCCGTTCAACCAGTTCAACTTTTCCACGTCGAAAATGGGACCACCCAAAGAAACACGCTTGATGTCGAAGTTATCTAACATGTCTTGCAGCGAGAACTTCTCTCGCTCGTCGGGCATGGACCACCCCATACGGCCAAGGTAGTTCGTAAGCGCCTCCGGCATGTAGCCCATTTCTTTGTAGTAAAGGATACTCGTGGGGTTTTTACGCTTACTTAACTTGGTTTTATCCGGGTTTCTAAGTAAAGGTAAGTGACAAAATACGGGAAGGTCCCAACCGAAGTATTGATATAGAAGAATGTGCTTAGGCGCCGAGTTAATCCACTCTTCACCCCGGATCACATGGGTGATCTCCATAAGGTGGTCATCCACCACATTCGCAAGATGGTAAGTCGGCATACCATCAGATTTCATAAGGATCTGCGCATCGACTTGCGCCCAATCACACTCGATGGTGTCACGCAGCAGATCCTGTACTTCACATATGCCTTCCGTCGGTACATTCATACGCACAACGTAGGGCGCATCTGCCGCTGCTCGCTCTGCAACCACATCTTCAGGGAGATACAGATCGCTCGGTTTTAACGCCGTATGAATCCCCGCCTCTTTACGCTCTGCACGCAGCGCATTTAGCTCATCGGAGGTTCTGTAGCATTTAAATGCGTGACCGGCTTCAAGCAGTTGATCAACATATTTTATATAAATGTCTTTACGTTCACTTTGACGATAGGGGCCACAATCGCCCCCCACATCGGGGCCTTCGTCCCACTCGAGGCCTAACCATCTCAAGGAATCTAATATCGCCTGCTCTGAATCAGCGGTAGAACGCGATTGATCAGTGTCTTCAATACGAAGGACAAACTTGCCCCCGTGCTGCTTAGCAAAACACAGGTTAAACAATGCTATATAGGCGGTACCCACATGGGGGTCGCCGGTGGGCGATGGTGCGATTCGGGTCTTCACCGTCATGAACAAACCTCTTTGGGAAGGGACTAAAGGGCGGGCATTATACGCACGTTTACTTTCACGTGCAGCTAGGCCACTATTGCGCCCTCCTCCTAATCAAATACCGACCTTTACATGAACAACGACACGCTCAATGCCCTCCTCACTCGCCGTTCGACCGTAGCAAAAGACATGAGTGAACCCGGCCCATCTTCTGACGAATTGCACAGTATTCTTGCCGCCGGCCACCGCGTACCTGATCACGGCAAAATAGGCCCATGGCGGTTTGTTGTATTTGAAGGCAAGGCCCGGGAAGATTTTGGAGAGGTACTCGTCGATGCGTTTTTGAAAGCTAATCCAGAAGCGAGCGACAAGCTTATCGCATTTGAAAAAGCACGCTTTACCCGCGCCCCAGTAGTCGTTGCTATCGTCAGCTCACCCCAAGAACATAAAGTCCCCGAATGGGAACAAAGATTATGCGCAGGCGCTGTTTGCCAGAACATGCTACATGCAGCCAAGAGCCTTGGCTTCGCCGCGCAATGGCTTACCGAATGGTACGCCTATGACAGTAACATACTTAAATCTTTAGCCGTTTCAGACCCGGAAAAGATTGCGGGCTTTATTTATATCGGCTCAACAAACTGCAAACCCAATGAACGCGTGCGCCCGGAAATTGAAAGCCGCATTCAATTTTGGCAGCGTTAATAGCGCGGCCAAATATACCCCCCACTGCATACCTATCTTAAACACCCAGCGCCTCGGCCCTCTGCGCAAACACCTTCCGAAATTCACGCAGCACTTCCCGTTTTAAGTAAGATGTAAAACTTCCCCAAGGAATATCGGACCTGATGGTATTCCCGCGTTATTCCAATCAAAAATTTTCAAACCGTTTTTCGTCAGCGAGAACTCTCGTTAACCGCGTTATCTCTAGGCTTTATTTTTCGCGCCATAAAGCTGTAATAGAACCTTCATATTTTTGTCGTTTTAACGTCACAAAACTCACCGACACTATGCCGCATATAAAGCATATCGCGCCAAACAGATACTATCGAATACGGACATCATGATCTCCGCCGCTTCGACAATATAACGCGCAGCTTCATACCCGATGGTCATCAATGAAATGAGCATCCCAGATTATTAAAACGTTTTAAATATCATTTAGGAGAGTCTTTTCTCATGAAAATTAACACACTTGTAAGCTTAACCGCTCTTACTACTGCACTTGTAGCATGTGGTGGTGGCGACATTAATATTGATGCACAAAACCAATCGTCTACAACAAGCACGGTAGATAACTCTGTGGGGGATGGCGCTACAGTTATTACTAACCCAGGCGGTACTGGTGGCAATGACTCACTTTGCGCTTTCTATATACGTTCAGGCGTAACTGTTTCCGGTGAGGCAGACGGCATTAACTGTGTCTATGGCTCTAGCTTTTCTGATCTAACAAATCCAATCGTTACAGACACACAAGTCACCTTCCGTGACCTTCCAAACGACGGCGTCCATATTTTTAGCCGCAGCTTAGTGATCGGTGAAAGTTTTGATAACGATGCAGATATGACCTCTGCCGGCATTGTGGAAGGTGGTGACGGTACGCTTGTTCGTATTGATGCAGGAGCTACATTGGCTTTCCAAACATCTGAAGACTACGTTGTGGTAAACCGTGGTTCACAAATCTTTGCTGAGGGTGAAGAAGGTGCGCCGATCACCATTACATCCGTAAGCGATGCAGTTGATGGATCTGTTGACCCAGAAGATGTTCAAGAATGGGGCGGTATGATCATTAACGGATTCGGTGTAACCAACAAATGTAGTTACACAGGAACACGCGGCATCGACTTGGTATTAGCGGATGAATGTCACGTCGCGGCTGAAGGTAAATCTGGTGCAGCCCAAACGTTTTACGGCGGCAATAACGACGAAGACAGTTCTGGTGTATTAAATTACTTTATCGTTAAGCACACCGGTGCTGAAGTTGCTGATGGTAACGAACTTAACGGTATTTCATTCGGCGGTGTCGGTTCCGGGACTGAAGTCAGCTACGTGCAAGCCTACTCTACTTTTGATGATGGTTTGGAATTCTTTGGCGGTGCAGTTGACGTTGATCACTACATCGCGCTGTATGTTCGTGATGATTCAATCGATATCGATGAAGGTTACCGTGGCACAATTGATTACGCACTTGTTATTCAATCAGAAACAGACGGAAACCGATGCATGGAGTCTGACGGGATCGGCAGCTACAGCGGATTCTCAGATCAAGCAGACATCGATGATCTCATCGCACGTGGATTAAACTCTGAAGCCACTATTCGCAACGTCACATGCATCGTATCTGCAACATCACTCGTCGCTGATGATGCAACAAATGGTTCCGGCACACACGATCCCGGCCAAGGATTTCGTATCCGTGAAGGCCACTTCCCCACAATTGAAAACGTGATTATCACAACGGCATACAGCGGCGACATTCTAACGGGCGACGACGACTACAACTACTGTGTACGTATCGATAACGAAGGCGAGCAAGCAGCGCTCGATGGCGACCTCACCATGACGTCCTCTATTATCGCTTGCCAGGATTTAATCGACGGAGATTTAGAGGGTGGATCAACTTTAGATTGGATCAATAACAACGGCGGAAACATTACACAGCAAACAGCCGAAGCCGGTGCTGATTTATCTGACGCGGCAGAAACAGACATTGTGCTACTTGATGGTTTCTATTCATTGCCCATCACGAGCACGATCGTTAACGGTGCCGCCGCAAACGCAACAATCACACCCACGCTTAGCCGTACATTTATCGGTGCCGTGACCGCCGCCGATGACTGGACTGCAGACTGGGCTTACGGCCTCGACCCCATTAATCGTGGCCAAGCGCTTTGGTTCGAATAAGCACTCTCTCAAACATGCTGTAACAAAGATTCCGTAACAGGAGGGCGCCCTACGGCGCCCTTACTTTTATGCGACAACGTAAATTCAATTGACACTATAGGTCGGTTAGGATGAAAAAGTTATCAAAAAAAGGGCGCGTGCTTGCCACCTTCCCTTTAAGTGCTCTGAGCCTAGCGGTGAGCGGTGCGCTATACGGTCAATCCGATGAAAGCGCCCCCCAGATCGCTCAAGAAGTTCCTGTAGCACAAGCACAAAAACCCAAACTCGATATCGCAAGCCCTATCGAAGAAGTATTGGTTCTCGGCCGTATGCAAAGCGCCGCTGGCGATGTTGTATTAGAACGAATGGAGCACGAAGTTCCCGTTGATTTAATCAGTGCAGAATTAATAAGCCGTGTAGGCGACTCTAACGTTGCGTCTGCATTGCGTCGCGTTCCAGGCGTGACACTTATCGACGATAAATTTGTTTACGTACGTGGACTAGGAGAACGGTATTCAAGCACAACGCTAAACGACGCGGCTATCCCCTCTCCAGATTTAACACGAAATGTTGTGCCATTAGATATTTTCCCCACATCAATTGTCGAGTCCCTTTCGGTTCAAAAAGTGGCATCGGCTGATATGAGCGCAGCCTTTGGCGGAGGCGCTATCGATATCCGAACACGAAGTATTCCTGACGCATTTTTATTGACAGTGGCGCTTGGAACAGGAAGCAACTCCAACGCAGGAGACTTCTACACCTACAGTGGTGGTAACGACGATAGCATGGGGAAAGATGATGGCTCACGTGCATTATCATCAAACATAAGCAATGCGATTACACGTTATCGAGGAAACTTTGGTGATATCGCAAGAATAGACGATATCACGCAAACAGAAGCGGATGACATCATTCGCAATCTAGCGCTTGATCTGAACCGTAATATCGATATCAAAGAAGAAGACGGAAAGATCGACCAATCTGCCGCAATCGATGTAGGAAATAATTTCGTCTTTGCGAATCAGGTCGAGTTCGGTTTCCTTGCGGGTATTTCCTATGATACCAGCTGGAGAAACTCAGAAAAATCTGAAATTGTCGTGCAGGATGCGACGCACTTGGTGCTCGAACAATCATTTGAGAAAGAAAGCACCTACAACGTGTCGGTCACAGGTAATTTAAACGTTGGTTTGCGCCTAAACCCAGAAAACAACCTTAAAACAACCAGTTTATTTATTCGAAATACTGATGACAAAGCGTCAATAAAAGATAGTTTCGACAACGATGCGCCTATCAGTGAAAACTCATCTGAGCGTACCTATGATATTCGTTACGAACAACGTGAAATGCGAGTTAACCAAATACACGGCGAGCACGAACTTGGCCCTGAAACTTTAGAGACCATCGGTTGGTCAGGCCTCGACCGGATCGAAGGCCTTCAATTTAATTGGTTTTTCTCCGACAGTGAATCCACATCAGACATCCCCAATGAAGTCACTATCGACGGCGGCGCGAGTTTTGAAAGTTTTCAGCCCTACGTCCTTACTCCCAGGATCGCCACAATCCAAGCGAACAACTCTTCCGCAAACTACCGATTTACTGAGTTACAAGACAACATGGAAAGTTATGGCTGGGAAATATCCCTACCATTTGAGTCAGAAAAACTGAGTATCGACATAAGCGGTGGAAGTGAGTATTGGGAAAAAGCACGAACTTACCGACAACTGCAGCTCGGGCTAGGTACAGTCGACCAAGATGCAAATCTATTGGGCCTTCCTGACACCGTGTTTAGCGACGCAAACATCGTAAACCCTGAAAATGGCTATCAGATTAACGTCGCTCGAAGTAACTCAGACAGCTATATGGCTGCAGCGAAAGCAACAGCCGCTTACGGTAAATTTGATATAACATGGGATGCAACATGGCGAGTAGCGGGGGGGTTACGCTGGGAGGATTACCAGCAAGTGGGACTCGCGTGGGATATATTAGACTTTACCGGCAGCCAACTTATTCCCAACAACGTTGAAAACCGAGCATACGATGCCACGGCGGGCAACTCCAATATAATTGCTGACTTTTTTGACGATGCCACATTTTCCGACGACGACATATATGCCTCGCTAGCATTCACCTATATGACGCAGGATTTTTTCGCGGAAGATTTTAATCTAAGATTTGGGTTCAGTGAGACGACAGTGCGGCCTGACCTTCGCGAAATAACGGATTCAAGTTATATCGACCCCATAACAGACTTCTTGGTTTTTGGGGAGTCAAACCTCGTGCCATCTCAATTCAAAAACTACGACGTTCGCGCCGAGTGGTTCTTTGAAAGTGGCGACAGCCTTTCGCTCAGTCTCTTTTATAAAGACATCACAGATCCAATTGATGTGCAAGAGGAGCCTCGCTCCGATGATGATAGAGCGATGAAATTTTTCAATGCTGAATCCGCTGAAATCACCGGAATAGAACTCGAGTTTCTTAAAAGCTTAGGGAACGTCGCCGAGGTGTTAGAACCATTCTTTATTCAGGGAAACGCCACAATACTAGATACCAATATAATTGTCGGCGATCAAGCGCTGGATGCCACAAACAGCGAACGAGAACTCGCAGGAGCCTCCGACACATTAAATCTTATTTTTGGGTATGACTCTGATGAGGGCAAGCATGCGTCCACACTTTCCTACAACTGGTTTGGTGAACGCCTATCTTTTGCCGGGAGAAATAACCAAAACGATGTTTTTGAGCAACCCTCATCCTCGCTAGACTTTACGTACGCTTACTACCCCATTGATCAACTAACGGTTAAGTTCAAGGCTAAAAACCTGCTGAACGAAGCACTTTCGTTTAAGCGAGAAAATGCTTCATCAGATCTACTCAAAGAAGAAAAGGGACTTAGCTACAGCGTAAGCATGGCGTACAAATTTTAGTATAATCGCCCTACATACAGCCGCGCCCCGCGCGGCTTTTTTCTAGTTTACAAATGCTCGTCCAAACGATACCACAAAGCCTGATCCCCCAGCGGCATTGCCTCGGGCACATCGGGGTTATCAATATCTAAAATCGTGCGCTCGTCCAAACGACAGCTTTTCAAAAAAGGGCTTAACGACTTATCAAATAAAGTATCGAAACTTCCATCAGAGATACTCTCCGACAAACCTTGTTCTATCGCTTTGGCTAAGAGCTTATTATCTTTGTGGACAAAAAAGTACACCGCAGAAGGATAACGCACGGCAATATTATCATCTATTTTCAAACCGTAATAACGGTGCATATTTTCCTGACCAGACAGCTCAACCACCGATTGAAATAGCATGTCCCCCCTATTTTTACCCAACATCTCATACAAACTCGCTTGCTCGTATGCGTGATGCACAACAATATGGTTCGCTTCAAACACTTTACGGCTTGATCCGTCGCTGCCTTGAATAAGAGAATATTGTTTGAGTTTATCGAAACTACCTATTTGTTTGGTCGATAAGTTTCTGTGTTTATTCACAAGCGGAATTCGCCAGCCAGACAAGCCCTTGTATATAGGGATTTTTATCGGGTAAAAGTCTTTTTCTTTGTGCGTGCTGGTATCCGACCAAAGCACATCGATGCCTTCTTGATTTTTTAATCGAAATAAAGCGCGATTTTTTGGCAGTGTTTTGAAGCTGGGGATTAATACGTAAGGTGCCTGCGCCTTCGCTAACGCCATACGCAGTAATTCAATGGGGTAGTCATTCAATAGAGGGTGCTGGGTGCTCGGTTTTGGATACACCGCCGCAACAGCACCAGCGTACGACGTTGAGGTACTCAACAACAATACGATAAAGGTAACCAAAGTAACGCCCACACCACAAATGCGGACAACCTTATTTTTTAGCTCATAAAACAAATATCTTTCCACCCTGAGAACACGAGTCCCTTACCTAAAATTTTACGCATTGAGCTTAAATCACCAATTTATGCACGCTAAAAATAGATGCAACTATCAAGCATAAAAACAACATATCGATATATTAAAAACGACTAAAGGATAGTACCGGCGTTTAAATCATTTTTCACAAAAAAAGTGGCATTTTTACAAAATATCATAAAAACAAAATATGCATTACGGTTTGATATCGAAAAATACGATCAATTCGATTGGGGCGGGAAGCGTTTCAGAGAAAAAGAAGGCAGGCACAAACTGCCCCTTAACGGGCAGTTGAAAAACATTATTAGTACAGCTCCGGGTAGGCATTTTTAAACTGAAAACAACGCCGCCAGAGCAAGTAAGATAGTTTTTTAACCGCCTGTTAGGACAGTTTGATTTTACGAGATAAAGTAATACCGAGTAGCATCGCCGCAACAAAGATTACAGAGTCGAGATGCAAATAAACAAGAGACGCAATCGCTGGCCCGGGACAATAACCGTAAAGCCCCCAGCCTATCCCAAATGTAACGCCCCCTACCACTAGCTGACGATCGATCATAATATTATCGGGCAAGTGAAAGTAATCATCAAAATAGGGTTTTGATAATTTTAAAATAAAGTGGAACGCTGGTAGAGACACAAGAAGCGCTGCCGCCATAACAAACATGAGGCTCGCATCCCAGCTCCCCGCCAAATCCAAAAAGTTTAGAACTTTATTACGATCGCTCATACCCGAAATCGCAAGCCCCGCACCAAACATCATACCCGTTAACAAACCAATAAGTGCTTTCATCGCTATCTCCTCTTACAACAAGTGACGCATAATGAATACGGTAACAATACCCGCACCCATAAAACACATCGTCGCGACCAAGGATCGCAGTGAAATACGCGAAAGCCCGCAGATGCCATGACCGCTCGTGCAACCACTGCCAATACTGATACCAACGCCGACCAAAAATCCCGACACTACGATCACAATATGATTCGCACTTTCATACACGGGTATTGGAATCCCAACAAACTTATGCGCGATAAACGCCCCGCATAAGATCCCAACCAAAAACAACCAGCGCCAGCTATTTAACGCAGAGAAAGTGCCATGTTCGCAGAACAGGGCCTGACGCACGATCCCGCTGATGCCCGCGATACGGCCAATAAACAGCAACATCACGGCCGCAGAGCCACCAATAAAAACACCACCAATGCTGGCAAGAATAAATGCTTCGTTCATTTATACACCTCTTGTATGCACTTTTTAATTCGTATCGATATTACAAATTTCCGCATGATCTATTCGCGGGCACCGCAACATCCATCATCTTAGGGTTCGGCAGATTTAAATTATCCATATGGTCCACGAACGCTTCGCGTGTTGCCAAATTGATGCGAGGATTCGATTTCTTTTCCTCGCCAATGGTTGAGATAGTAAAACCTTTGTAATCGTGACCCGGGTACACAATGGTATCTTCTGGCAATTTCATCAGTTTTTGATGCAAGGTGTCATAAAGTTGATCCGAGCTGCCGTGTTGGAAGTCTGTGCGACCAGAACCGCGTATTAATAGCGTATCACCCGTAAAAGCGTAGCGCTGATCATCGGTATCTACAAGAAATGTGTAAGAATCGTCAGTGTGGCCAGGGGTGTACACAACCCGTACATCGATAGCGCCAACGCTGATCACTTGACCGTCTTTGAGTCCGTTGTCCGCACATTCGACGTCACCGCTATTGCCAATAAACGTCTCGCAACCCGTGGTTTTTCTCAACGCTCCGAGCGCCGTAATGTGATCAGCATGCACGTGCGTATCCAATGCGACTGCCAACGTTAAAGACAGTTCGTTCAACAACTGGGTATATAGATCCATTTTTTCCAACACCGGGTCGATAAATACCGCTTTGCCGCTTTTCTCATCGCCGAGTAAATAGGTATAGGTAAATGAATTACTATCGAATAACTGTCTTATTATCACGAGTCTCTCCTCTAATTACGCTGATCTAAATACGTTATAACTTCGCCACCAACGTGACGGCCAAAATTACGAACATTAAAATGGCGAATATTTTCTGTAATAACGGGCCCGCCAAATAACGGCTGGTAAACACCCCCGCCGCCATGCCTAACACGCCCCCTACAGCCAACAACGCCAAAACATGCGTATCCACGTCACTGCCAAACGCAACGAAATTTACAAAACCGACCGAGCCAACGCATGCGATCACCACAAGGGAGGTCGCAACCGCTTGTCGAATGGAAATATTGGTGAGCGCCAATAATATTGGGACGATCAAAAAGCCGCCGCCAACACCAAACAGACCCGACAAAACGCCCGTAGTTAAGGCGCCAGCGCTCATCCCCAGTACGCAGGGCACGCCAATCTGAAATTTTTTACCGTCGTTCATTTTGCAGATGGCTAACTTCCCATCCCCACGTTCACGATCCGCCCGCACCACTTTGGTTTCATCTGGTCGAGAAGAAGCCTGTATCCACATCCGCGTTGCAACGATCACCACAAGCACTGCAAAACCTAACAGCAACACCTGTTCGTCTAAACGTCGCCCTAACCAGCTCCCAAGCGGTGCACCAACACTCCCTAGGCTGGCAAAAACAACGGCGGGCAACCATTCAATATGACCCGTACGCAACTTGAGTATCACCCCGAATAACGCACTGACGGCAACGGCACCCAATGAAAGGCCAGCGGCTTGCTGCATGGATAAATCCAAAAGATTAATGAGTAGCGGTACCGCAAAAACGGATCCGCCCGCCCCGGTTAGCCCAAGGACAACACCAATCACAACGCCAACGAACAGGGCCATGAGCAAAAACTCAGGAGGCGTTTGGGCGACAATAGGTATTTTTCAATACCTGAATAATGTCAGCGACAGCATCACTGCTAACACCGTAATAGATGGTTTGCGCATCCCGGCGGGTTACAACGAGCTCGGCTTTCCTGAGCGCAGCAAGGTGCTGAGATAAGGCGGATTGGGAAAGCGGGACATTCTCGTTCAGCTCCCCAACGGACAGCTCTTGGTCCATCAATGCGCATAAGATCATGAGACGGTTTTGATTGCTCATCGCCTTCAACAGGTCCGCAGCACGGCCGGCATTTTTGGCCAATTGTTCTTTTTCTAACGGGGTCATAGATGTACACCATAAGAATTAGTTGGTGCTAATTTAGCTTTTTCTAATATATAAATCAAATGGAAGATGCGACCATGCGCTTATCTCACCGCGTGGCTTTAGTCAGCGGTTCCATCTCCATCGCTTAGATCGGCCTTAAGTAGCCCGTCTATCTCACTGTAATGCGCTTGAATACTTGCCAGTAGATCTTGGAAGCCACTGTTGTCTTGCGCTCTCGCCGCAGCCTCTAAGTCGGATGCCGCATCATGTAAACGTTCTGCGCCAATATTCCCCGATACACCTTTGATTTCATGGGCAATCGCGCCAACATTCTCCATATCGCCCTCTTCAACCGCCGCCGCCAATCGGCTTACACGCTCGGGCATTCCATTAAGAAACATATCCATTAATCGGACAATACGATCACGCTTTCCTTTTATGCGTTTAAAGAACGCTTCTTTTTTCCACGCAACCAAGCCGGTCTCTGCCTGCTGACCGATAGGTTCAGATGATTCATTTTGGGGCTGTTCCTGGGCATCATCAGAAGCGGTGACCCCTGGTGTGGACTGCACAGAATTCAGCTCAACGCTGGCCCAATGCGCTAATTTATTTTCAAGAATGTTAGGGTCAATTGGCTTGGCGATATAATCATCCATACCTGCGTCGATACATTTCTCTTTATCTCCTTTCATTGCATTCGCCGTCATCGCGATAATGGGGATTTCTTTCTTTTCAAAACCAATATGCCCCCTGCGAATGAGGCGCGTGGTTTCATATCCATCGATACCCGGCATTTGACAATCCATAAAGATCAAAGAAAAGTGATTCGGCCCATGCTCAGTGAGTGATGCCAAAGCCTTGAGACCGTTCGACGCTACCTCGATATTTAACCCTAGCGGCTCCAATATTCCGCAGGCAACTTCCTGGTTAATGGGGTTATCCTCAACCAGTAAAATATTAGTATTTTTCAACCCGCTGGAATGTAACACTCCAGCGCTAGTATGCGTGCTGTCTTTTCCTAAGTGAATACTATCCAACAATTTAAACAAGGCGTATGGTTTTAAAGGCTTGGAAAGGAAACTGCCGTTTGCGAGCTCCATTTGATGCTCATCATTCGACATTTGATTCATCGACATCAAAGGCACAAAACGCAGTTTTGGTTCCACCACGCTATCAACCAATGCGCCTTTAACCTTCCCAAGATGAAACTCCGTGTCACCGCCTTCAAAAATCACTACGACATTTTTAACGCTAGAATAATCCTCGTTCAGAACATCTAATAGCGTGTCCCCGTCATCAACCCGCCCGACCCCAACACGCCACGCATCGCAATGTTTAGCTATTGCGGTGTAACTGCCTTCATCACCAACGCACACCACTTGAAGCTCACTAAAGCCTTCTGGGATATTTGTTTGACCGTACTCTACGCGCGCCCGAAACCAAAATCGACTGCCGCACCCGCCCTCACTTTCAAACCCGACCTCCCCGCCCATTAAATCCGCGAGCTTTTTAACAATGGCCAGACCTAGACCAGTGCCGCCATATTTGCGTGTGGTTGAAGCATCCACCTGACTAAAGGATTGGAACAGTTTTTCTTGTTTTTCAAGCGGGATACCAATACCGGTATCCGATATAGAGAACTCCAAATAACAAGACGCATCCTTCGCATCAACAAGATGGACCTTCGCACCGATTGTTCCTTTCTCAGTAAATTTGATTGCGTTACTCATAAAGTTGGCCAAGATTTGTCTAATCCGGCTAGGGTCGCCACGCACATTCATCGGCACACCTGGATCAACATCCAAATATAGTTCGACACCCTTTTCTTCAACCAAATAAACGAATGAATCTCCGACGCCACCCAACACTTCATATAAATTAAATTCAATATTTTCTATTTCGAGTTTTCCTGCCTCAATTTTTGAAAAATCAAGAATATCGTTAATCAGGGAAAGTAAAGATTCGGCACTGCTATGTGCGAGTTTTGAGTAGTGATACTGCTTATCACTCAGCTGTTCTTTGAGCAACAGGTTCAACATCCCGATAACACCGTTAATGGGTGTCCGAATCTCGTGACTCATGGTTGCTAAAAATTCAGATTTTGCCTGCGCAGAAAGTTCGGCCTCTTCCTTGGCATCCTCTAACGCCCAGGATTTAAACTCTAGATCGTTCGCATATTCAATCAACTTTTCTTCTGTTTCTTTTAAGAGTGTTCGATCTTCAATACATAAAAAACTCCCCGAAACTGCACCAGACTCATCATGATCAGGCGTCCACGTGACATATGTAGACACCTCCTCTTCTTGCAAATGGAGAGTCATATCAAAGGTTTCGGTTTTACCTTCTAAAACGCTAAATACGTAGGCATTTAACTTATCCGCCACCTCCTCGCCATAGGCTGAAGCCATATCGGTACCAACAAACTCAGAGACCTCGCGGTCAAACCAACGCTCGTGCACTAAATTGGCAAACCTGACGACTCCCTCTGCGTCTATATAAGACAGCAGCACAGGCACTTGCTGAGTAATGCCATCGATATACGTCCTTGCCTTTTTTAATTCCTTTTCCTTGAGAGATTTATCTTCAACCAACTCGTTATAGCTTTGTACAACCACACCCAGTTCATCGTTACTTGCACCGGGCAAAAACAATACTTCTTCAACAATTTTTTGTCGCAGTAAAGTATCACGCATGACTTTCAACGGTTTAAGTATCGCTACCCGCTGAATGACATAGACAACAAGCATCAATAGCAGCATGCCTAACACCAACGGCAGCATGATATATATTTTTAGAATTGACGTTTCGTAACGGCTACTACTCATATCGAACGTGAGCAATATCGTATAGGACCGCAGACGCTGTTCGTCTGGATCTATGATTTGTATTGGGATGGTTTTATATGCGTATTTTTTATCCAGGTATCGCGCTTCTTTACTAAGTAGCCCAGAAACATGATCATCAAATAAATTGTTTTCTAATGGGGACGCAACATCTTTCAGCAACTTACCTTTATTTTCATTACGGTTATCCGCAATAATTTCACCCGATGAATCACGCACCAAACGCAGGCTCGCGATAGATTGTCGTGCAGCCAACGACATAACGAACCGACTAAGGTGATCTCTCGATGAATCGAATTCCGAAAACAAGACCAGGCTATCGGAAACATAGCGGGTCTCTTTCTCAATATTTTTCTCCGCAATGCTCTCCGAAAACTGATGCCCAAGAAACTCGATAATGACGACGACAACAAAACCAAACACTGCGATAGGCGCAGTGATTTTAAACGAAAGTGAATCTCTTATTTTCTGTAGTTTCACGGGCGTAAAACTCAACGATCATTCACGATTATTTGAGTTTCCCCCGATAGACAATGTCGGGCATGGTATCGCACGGTTTTTCTAACGATTTTATATCGAACAGCACCTGGCAAACATCTCGCGCGGATTGTTCGAGTTTTTCCGCCGCCCATAGTATCTCCACTTGAGCATCACTATCCAAAATCGCTAAGTCCAATACCGCTGTACCAAACTCTTCTGCACTGATTCCCTCGCGCTCACCCAT
Source organism: Agarilytica sp. (assembly GCA_045430345.1). Lineage (GTDB taxonomy): Bacteria > Pseudomonadota > Gammaproteobacteria > Pseudomonadales > Cellvibrionaceae > Agarilytica. Next base: position 1,336,277 of record JAILXT010000001.1, read on the forward strand.
GATGCGATGCGCCTCATCAGGGTTTTTCTCAGCATAATCTAAGGCCATTTGCCACGCTTGGTGCAGTTTGATCACAAAACCGGGGTATCGCTCAAGCGCAGCCGCACTTACAGAAATCGTATCAATAATTTCAAAGGGGATTTCTGCACTGTTAAAAATTTTATGGAAACGCGCCTGCTTCATTAGATCAATCGATGCGGGCGGGTACGTGACATAGGCGTTCATTTTCCCTTCCTGAAATGCAGCGGCAGCATCCATCTGCTCGATATTCACCAAGGTGACATCATCTAAACCAATACCCGCTTTTGAGAGCGCTCGATGAAGAAAGTAAATCCCCAAGGACCCGAGCTCAACGCCCACCGTTTCACCTTTCAGAGCGGCAACATTCGATATGGATTTATCGGCTATCACGACATCACCACCATTCGAATAATCTGGGATAAGTACCACTTTTACAGGGCGACCACTGAGCTGTGTCGCCTGTACGGCCTCGATCAACGTACTTGCCATCCCATCAACGCGCCCAGCGATATAGGCCCGCTGAACATCCGCGAGAGACGACAATTGCACGAGTTTAAGCCGCATCCCTAACTGCTCAAAATACCCATTCTTCTCGGCTAAATATAAGAACTCGTACCCTGGCCATGGGTTAATCGCAATCTTTAACGTTTCCACCGGTTTTTCTGCGCAAGAGACTAGCGCCATGCAGCAAGAAATAATAAGCATTTTGAAAAAAGACATAGCGCAAATACCGGTGGGTGACTATAGCTTAAGCGTAGCTGGGACGGGGGGGCTGTCAAACATCGATAGCCCACACAAAAACCCCAAAACCATAGGGGTTTTAATCGCCTTTTAGACTGTTAGAATGGCGCCCCTTTTACTCGAGAATAGGCTAAGCGTTTTCCAATGCCGGCTTCCACCAACACGCCCCCCAAAACCACATATAAAAGTCATCGCTTTTGCTTGGCGCCGATGATGACGTGGTCGGATCGTCATTGCCGGTATTTTTGGCGCTTAATGACGAAACACAGTGTGCTGTACACGGAGATGATCACCTCCGGTGCACTGATTCACGGCGATCGTGATCGCTTTCTGCAATATAACGCGGAAGAACACCCCGTCGCGCTTCAGGTCGGCGGCCACGACCCAAAAGACCTGGCCCAATGCGCACAAATGGCCGAACAATGGGGATACGATGAGATAAACCTCAATTGCGGCTGCCCCAGCGACCGCGTTCAGTCGGGGAAAATCGGTGCGATATTGATGTCGGAGCCAAATGTAGTCGCCGACTGTATTCGTGCAATGAAAGCCGCATGCAACATTCCCGTGACGATTAAGCATCGCATCGGCATTGACGATATGGAAGATTATCCAGACATGCGTGACTTCGTGGTCGCCTGCGCAGACGCCGGCTGCGATACCTTTATCGTCCACGCCCGTAAGGCTTGGCTAAAGGGGCTCAACCCAAAGGAAAACCGCGAAATCCCGCCACTGAAATATGAATTGGTGTACCGCCTAAAACAGGAACACCCCGAGCTGAACATCGTCATCAATGGCGGCATCACTACCAGTGAGCAATCCTTAACGCTTCTGGATAACGTCGATGGTGTGATGATCGGGCGCGAAGCCTATAACAACCCCTTCTTTTTGAACGGCATCGATGCGCAGATATACGGCGACACTCGGCCACAACTGAGCAGGAAAGAGATACTGGAAGCGTTTATGGCATATTGCGACCGCCAAATAGGTGAAGGCGAAGCCATTGGTACACGGCTGGATCATATGACGCGTCATATCCTCGGCTTGTACCATGCACAACCCAGAGCACGCCTGTATCGCAAATACATTACCGAAAATGCAAAACAGCCTGGCGCCACCTCTCAGGTATTAAGGGAAGCCCTCGCCATTCTTGAAGGATAAGCACTGGCAAGAGGGATTAGAACGCGTTTCCCCCTGTATCGATCGCTCGCAAGCGCGTCCGTACAAAAAACAAACGTATTTCACGATTGCGTTCCCCGAGCTTCAGCCCGATAATACCGCCGCCCACGTACAACTAGCCAGATCGAGAGATCGAGGAGCCCCATGAGCAACAAATTAGAGCAGCTCAAGCAGTATTCAAGTGTCGTCGCCGATACCGGTGATATCGAAGCCATTAAGCGTTACCAGCCGATTGACGCCACGACCAACCCTTCGCTGCTATATAAAGCCGCTCAAATGGAACAGTATTCTGGCTTGGTCGACAGCGCCATCCAAAGTACCGATAGTGTTGCGGATGCTTCTGACCAATTGGCCGTCGCCATTGGCTCAGAGATTCTAAAAATCGTACCAGGCCGTATCTCGACAGAAGTGGATGCACGCCTCTCTTTCGACACCAACGCCAGTGTTGAAAAAGCGAAAAAATTGATCGGCTTATATGAAGCCGCTGGCTACGGTAAAGAGCGTATCCTTATTAAGCTCGCGTCCACCTGGGAAGGTATTCGTGCTGCTGAGATCCTCGAAAAAGAAGGCATCAACTGTAACCTGACCCTACTTTTCTCGTTCAGCCAAGCCGCTGCCTGCGCAGACGCCGGTGCCTTTTTGATTTCGCCCTTTGTTGGCCGAATCTTAGATTGGTACAAGGCCAATACTGACAAAAAAGACTACACCGCCTTTGAGGATCCCGGTGTCCAGTCCGTCACGAAAATCTATAACTACTACAAGCAGCACAGCTATGACACTGTGGTTATGGGCGCAAGCTTCCGAAACACAGGTGAACTAGAAGCGCTGGCCGGTTGTGACCGCCTGACGATAAGCCCAGCCTTACTCGGTGAGCTAGAAGCCGATACAGCAGACCTTGCCCGCGTATTAAGCCCAGACAACAACGGCGACGCTATTGCTAAAACGATTGAAAACGAAGCGCAATATCGCTTCTCAATGAACGAGGATGCAATGGCTACGGAGAAACTGGCCGAAGGCATCCGTAACTTCGTTAAGGACCAAGTGAACCTCGAAAACTTTTTGAGCGCTAAGAAGTAAATAAAGGACATCACGCCATGATTGCACGCCTCAAAGCCCTATTTGAAACAGATAGTACCTCATCCACCGAGCTAAACCAGGATGAGCGCAATCTGGCGTGCGCGGCGCTACTCATTGAAGTCGCCGTTATCGATCAAGAGTTTGACCCTGCTGAATTTGCGGCAGTAAAAGAAATACTGAGCAAGCAATATGGTATCGCGCCAGAAGAGTGCGACACCATCGCAGTAATGGCACAGCAGGAATGCGAAGAAGCGACCTCCATGTATCAGTTCACGAAGAAGGTCAATCACCACTGTAGCCCTGAAGAGAAGTACGAGCTCGTAAAAGGGATGTGGACTATCGCCTATGCTGACGGCGATCTGGATAAGTACGAGGAGTATATTATTCGCAAAACCTGCGACCTCCTCTATGTTGCCCACGGTGACTTTATCCGTGCTAAGCACGATGCCCGCGCGCTTATTGGCGACAAATAGTTAACACAAGACCTCCCGCTCTCCTCCACAAATTTAATGATTGGTCACTCCTTGTTCGATCACATCCCATAATCGTGATTACACCTCGCTTGCCCCGCTCATTTCCACACGAGACGCACTTTCTTAACTACACTAATAGACATTGAATCCATTGCATCGTGAGCCCCAATCAATATGGCCTTGAAGCTCAGTAAAGTCTTCTCAAAAGGCAAAAGCGAAGAAAAAGAGGCTAAGCTCCTCGTCACCGAACCGAAACTCTATACGCTCGCGCACTCACAAGAAGCCTACTACCGCCACCTTTACCCGAAAGACACCAGCCAACGGCTGACGGTGCCGCAAAAGCTTGTCGTGGATGTGGTAAAAAGCTCACTGCAAAAAAGAGAAGTCCGCGCCCGCGCGGTGCCCAGACTTCCCACCGTTATTCCCAAGCTACTCCAAAGCTTACGTGACCCGGACAGCTCAGCAAAACATTACGTCGACATCATCAACAAAGACCCGGTAATGAGTGCCGCCGTGTTAAAGCTCGCGAACAGCGTGTACTTCAACCCTATTGGCAAACGCATTCATGATATTGAGCGCGCTGTGGTTAAACTCGGTATCGACGGTCTTCGCTCGGTACTATCAGCAGCGGTTATGCAGCCAATTATTCAGCGAGACTCGCCCTACTTTTCCCATACCGGTCAAAAGATGTGGCATCACTCACTCAACTGCGCTGTCGCTTGCGAAATTATTGCCGGCCACCGCGATATGGAAAAATTTAAAGTCTACGTAATGGGCTTGGTCCACGATATCGGTAAAACCACGATCTTCAGTGAGCTATGCAAGCAGTTTAAAAAGAACGGCGAAGAGGTCAAACCAGGGTACAACGCCTTTGTCCCGATTATGAAAGTGATGGGGCACCCCGTCAGTTTTTGGGTCGCGAACGATTGGGACTTACCTAAAGAAGTCTGCGCCGCACTAGCCGAACAGGCAGCAATCAAACCCGGTGCGAAGGTGAGCCCCTTTGCTCACGTACTGTACCAAGCCAATATCGTGGCGGAAGTGCATGACACCTTGCGAAGACGAAATGAAAAACTCGCCCATGAAGTACTGGAGCAATTGGGATTGCCGAGTAATATGTTTGAAACCTTAGACCAGTTGACTAAAGAGGTTTAGCGCTTTTCTTTTTGCTCTCCCCCAAAAGCACCGCACCACTATTTGAGTTTAGCGTTGGGGTGGTGTTTCAAAAATCGTCGATTCAGTCCCCGCCAAGGATGGCGGGTGCTAGAGCAACGCAGGAGCAGTTGCCGTAATGAATCACCGAAGCTCCATGGAGGGATTGATGTGTTTTTTGAAACGCCACCCTAACGATAAACGGCTCGAAGGTGCAATTTAGACTCTGGCTTTCGAAAGAAGCGCCTTAACATCCCACGTCTCAATATAAGAAGCGCCTTTTGCCGTCCAAAACAAAGCCTTCTCTAAATCCACGATATCGTATAAAAACCACTGCCACGGCCCAGGCCAAAGGACTGCGTCATCCGACAGCCGCGTAACATCAAAAATAAGTACCTGAGGCTGTAATTTTTTTGCTTTCTGAAGATGCGCATCGTCAAACTCCCTTAACCCCCACCCCACAGGGAAAACACGCTCGGCTGTGTACAACATGTCGATATCAAAAGAGATAACCGTGATGCGTGACATTATGCTCGCGGTAGCCGACACAATTTGCGCCAACATATCTTCTCGGGAAATATGGTCTAACGATTTTTCTTTCACCTCGACAAACACGTGCACATCGAAATCAACTAACGCCTCACACACTTCCTGCAAGGTAGAGATCGGCGTTGGGTTAAAGGCTTCTTGAAAACGCTGCGGTTCATGGCAACTCATTTGGGAAAGTTCAGAAACACTGTATTCCCAAATCTCACCATCCTTTTCCGTCACCCGATCGAGGACTTCGTCATGGAAGACAACGGGTACACCGTCTCGGCTTATTTGAACATCCAGTTCCACAAATGGCGCACCGGCTTGCGCGGCGGCCACAATGCCTTGAAGCGAATTTTCAGGATAACGTTGTGGAAAACCACGATGACCGACAACTTGAAAAGGGGTTTTCATATCGGACTCCCAATAAAGAGAACTGCAATCGAAAAGGTTGAAGGGAGCGTAGGGTGTTTTCAGGACGTCTGAGGCATGGATGCCGAAGCAGAGCGTATAGGGACATATTTACAGCGTTCCTGAAAACACCCTACGCGCCCTTCAAACGTCCACGTGAACAAAAGTCCTAGACATCAAACAATTCACCTTGCTTGACGACATACACACCACGCTCATTAAATACATCGACATCAGCTTTTGTATAGTAATGATAACAGCGTAGACGAGAAATTACGTCGCTACTATATTCTCGCGCAAGATCATCAATCCCTGTATGCGAAGGGTTACCCACCACACCGCAGTCGTGAAAAATTACTTCCTCAGCATTGATACGATGCTCAATCACTTCCGGAATCGGACGCGTATCACCGGTATAGAAAAATCGTCGCGGTAAATGCAAACCAAAAGCGGTTTCAGGTGCGTGGTGCCGAACCGCCTGCACCTTAAATTGTGTACCTTCAAAAACGAACGCATCCACCACAGGAATAAGATGAAAGGCATCCCAAAAGTTGACCCCGCCCTCAGCCAACACCGCAGGATAACTGCCTACCCGCTGATGAAGCAGCGACACAATACTCGCGGGCACATAAACCTTTGGCTGCACTCGGTTAGGCTGATGAAACCAGGATTTAATAAATAAGTTTTCTAGATCGCCAACATGATCGAGATGGCAATGCGTAATAAATAACGCGTCGGGTAATTGTTGATAGCATTCAACGAATGCTTTGACGGTGCCAGGACCACAATCAACGAGCAAGCGCTTATCTGCAATTTCGACCACTGCCGATGCATGGCCCAAGCCTTCCTGACTCGCCCCGCCAACGCCGAGAAATCTAAGCTGAATGGGTACGTCTGACTGAGATTCTATTTTCGGCACAATATCGCTCATATAAATAATAAAAAATGATTCGGACTTATTATCAACGCCTAATCGGCCCGTCGGTAATTCGTCTGCACAAAGCTTTGATAGTTCCCTTCGTAGCCCTCGGCAACGGCTATTGCAAAATCATGATTAATTTGTTGTTTCTCTTCAATCATCTCAATAACATTATGACGAAAATCAATATTCGTAAAACCTAAACCGTCTTTGCGCAAACGCGCCAAGGTATGACGATACGCCTCAACAAATAGATCTTCCGATTCCGGCGCATGACACATGCTTTGATCATGTACCCGATATTCATGCAAGGGCTCAGAAACATAGCCTGCACGCCCTGCGCGCTCTAGCCCACGTAAATTAAATAAGGTATCCGCACCACGGATGATATCCGTATCCCAACCCTGCGGAATATGTCGATGATGAAATAAAAATAACAAGGGAACAAGAGAACTTTTCACATCCTCGAAGCTAAGGAAGGGTTTGGTGCCAACCTCTAGCGCCAAACTATCGTCAACACGCTCACCCACCACCTGCACATTATCTAAGGCCAAGCCAGTAGCCTGTGCCGCATGCAATAAACGCTCGATGCGCTCTGGATAATACACATCGTCGGCATCCAAAGGCGCAATCCATTCACCACGAGCACGCTGTAAACCTACATTGCGTGTCGCGTTAGGACCAGATTGAATTACATCACTTGAATAGAAAGATAAACGGGAATCAAAAATCCCGACACGCTGAAGTAAATCCTGATAATCGACGCCATCGTCAGCGATGATCAGCATTTCCCAACGGGAGTAGCTCTGAGAGAGTACCGACCTCACCGCATCGGCGAGGCAGGTTTCAGCACCATAGGCTGGCGTAATAATCGATACGAGATCTTTTTCCATAAGGCTCACGACCGGCTCGCCAACATCTAATTTACGAAAGAGTTATTCGACAAACAAACGCGCATTATAAAACATACGCATCCAAGCGCTGTCTTCGCCCCAGTCAGAGGGCGACCATGAATTATTCACCGTTCGGAATATTCGCTCAGGGTGCGGCATCAATATCGTGGCACGTCCATTCAATGAACTTAAGCTCGTTATACCATTAGGGGATCCGTTCGGGTTCGCCGGGTAGTCACTCGCTACATTTAAGGTATTATCGATATAACGCATGGCAACCGTACCGCTATCTTCCGCGGCAGCAAGTGACGCCTGATCTTTAAACTCCGCACGCCCTTCTCCATGCGCCAAGGCAATTGGCATATGAGAGCCTTCCATACCCTTAAATAAAATAGAGGGGGATTCTTCCATTTTAACAAGGCCGTAACGCGCTTCGAATTGCTCCGAACTATTTCTAACAAAATGCGGCCAATGGGCTGCGCCAGGAATTAGCGTTTTCAAGTTCGACATCATCTGACAGCCGTTACATACCCCCAAACTAAAACTGTCGTTGCGATGGAAAAAACGTTCAAATTCTTCACGCGCTTTAGGATTAAATAAAATTGTTTTCGCCCAACCTTCACCAGCGCCCAACACGTCGCCATATGAAAAGCCGCCACACGCGACGAGACCTTTAAAATCATCCAGCGTTACACGGCCACTGAGCACATCACTCATGTGCACATCGATTGAGGAAAAACCGGCTCGATCAAACGCCGCGGCCATTTCGACATGACTATTGACACCTTGCTCACGCAAGATCGCCATTTTAGGCCGAACACCCGTCGCGATCATCGGCGCTGCGGGGTTCTCTTTAACGTCGAACGTTAAGTTAGCGCTTAAACCTGGATTAGTTTTCGCCAGCGCATCAAACTCTTGCTGAGCGCATTCTGGATTATCGCGACGTTTTTGAATGTGATAGCTATTTAAGCTCCATAATTGATGCAAGGACGTGCGATCCGATTCATAAACCGTGTGCTCACCATTACGGAAAATAATTAAATCGTCTGACCATGCACGGCCAATATCATGCACACAACTATCTAACCCTTGCTCAGCAAATACCCCGTTTACTTTTTCAAGGTTATCCGCAGACACTTGAATCACCGCACCCAACTCTTCGTTAAACAAGCTCGCTAAATTATCACCGCCTAGTTTTTCAAGATCCACTTCAAAACCACAGTGCCCTGCAAATGCCATTTCGGTTAACGTTGTCAATAAACCACCGTCAGAGCGATCGTGATAGGCCATCACAAGCGCATCATCCAAACACGCCTGCATTGCGGTAAAGAAGCCCTTTAAGGTTTCCGCAGATTCCACGTTAGGGGCCGCGTCACCGATTGCATTATATGTTTGTGCAAAAATAGAGGCGCCCAGGCGTGCATTGCCAGCCGCCAAATCAATGAAGAGAAGATGTGCATTTGAATCCGGTAGTAATTGTGGCGTAACGGTTTTTCTAACATCCAACACAGGAGAGAACGCGGAAATCACGACAGACATAGGCGCGGTTACCGCCTTATCTTCTTTTTCGGACTGCCACGCCGTTCGCATGGACATAGAATCTTTGCCCACAGGAATGGTAATGCCCAACGCAGGACACAACTCCATACCAATCGCTTCTACCGTGCGGTAAAGTTTTTCATCCTCACCGGGGTGACCAGCCGCACACATCCAGTTGGCGGAAAGTTTTATATCTTTAATATCGCCGATACGCGTCGCCGCAATATTCGTTATCGCCTCACCAATGGCCATACGTCCAGACGCTGGAGCATCAATAAGTGCGAGCGGCGTACGCTCGCCCATACTCATCGCTTCACCCGCGTAGCTATCATAAGCCACTGTCGTTACGGCACAATCCGCCACAGGGACTTGCCATGGGCCGACCAATTGATCGCGAGCGACCTGCCCCGTCACACTGCGATCACCAATGGAAATCAAAAACATTTTGCTCGCGACGGCAGGATGCTGAATCACTCGATCAACGGCTTCGCCTACTGCAATATTTTGGTAATCGAAATTATTAGGCGCATAAGATCGTACTTCTGCCACGCGATGCATTTTAGGCGCTTTACCAAACAGCACGCTCATAGGTAGATCAATTGGCTTATTATCGAAGTGCTTATCGTTAAGCGTTAAGTGTTGCTCGCTTGTGGCTTCGCCCACAACCGCATACGGGCAACGCTCACGCTGACAGATCGCTTCAAACTGCGCTAACTGCTCTGGCGGAATCGCCATAACATAACGCTCTTGGGATTCGTTACACCAAATCTCTAGGGGCGACATGCCTGGCTCATCATTGGGCACATTGCGCAGCTCGAACTCCGCACCGCAGCCGCCGTCTTTTGCCAGCTCCGGAAACGCGTTTGATAAACCGCCCGCGCCCACATCATGAATAAACGCAATGGGATTCTTTTTACCTAACTGCCAACACTGATCGATCACTTCCTGACAGCGACGTTCTATTTCAGGGTTTTGCCTTTGCACTGAAGCAAAATCTAAATCTTCAGTAGAACTGCCCGATGTCATCGAAGACGCCGCACCGCCGCCCAAACCGATCAACATTGCAGGACCACCTAGCACAACAAGTTTTGAGCCTGGTGAAAATTCTTCTTGAGCAATATGCTCTTCGCGAATATTGCCGTAACCGCCCGCCAACATAATAGGTTTATGATAACCGCGACGTTCTCCATCATAATTTTCTTCAAACGCGCGAAAATAACCGCAAATATTCGGACGGCCAAATTCATTATTAAATGCTGCCCCACCTATTGGGCCTTCCACCATAATATCCAGCGCAGAAACAATACGATCTGGCTTTCCGTAATTCATTTCCCATGGCAAGGCATACCCTGGAATTTGTAAGTTCGATACCGTAAAGCCGGTTAATCCAACTTTGGGTTTAGAACCCTTACCAACGGCACCTTCATCTCGAATCTCACCGCCCGAGCCTGTACCGGCACCAGGATATGGTGCGATCGCGGTAGGATGATTATGAGTTTCCACTTTCATTAACAAATGAATCGGCTCTTGCGTATAGGCATACTCTTTTGAATCGGGGTTCGGAAAAAAGCGTCCCGCTTCAGAACCCGCCACTACAGATGCGTTATCAGCATAGGCGGACAAGACATTCTCACCACCCAGTTCGTTAGTATTTTTAATCATGCTAAATAAAGAACGGGGTTGATCTTCACCGTTCAACGTCCAGCTCGCGTTAAAGATCTTGTGACGACAATGCTCTGAGTTCGCCTGCGCGAACATCATTAACTCAACGTCATTGGGGTTGCGCCCTAAGCCAGTAAATGATTCGGAAAGGTAATCAACCTCGTCATCGGCAAGCGCAAGCCCGAGTGAGTGATTCGCCCGTACGAGCGCATCACGGCCTTCACCTAACACATCAACGACAGATAGGGACTTAGGATCCGCTTTTTGAAACAGGACTTCGGCCTGCTCAGCCGTATCAAATACGGTTTCAACCATTCGGTCGTACACGTATGGCGCAACAAGCGATAAGGCCGCATCCGTCTGCAGGGCATAACGCACGCCTCGCTCGATACGAATAACCTTATCTAAGCCCGCATTACGGGCTATATCCGTCGCCTTTGAAGACCACGGCGAAATCGTTCCAGGCCGTGGCGTCACGGTTAAAGTCTTCGCCCCATCCAAATCCTCAACCGACGCCGTTGGGCCATATGTCAGCAACGCCTCTAATATCGACAACTCTTTGGAATCAAGCGATTCTGTAGTGTCGACAAAATGTACATATGAAGCATTCAAATCGCTAATTTCGATACCGCCAGCCACTAACTGGGTCAAAAGCTTGTTACAACGGAATTCTGAAAGAGCTGGCGCGCCACGCAATATAAGCATGATGGAGGGGAACCTCGATAATTGATAAGACTAGATAATTCGGGGGTTTAGGGCGCGCATTGTACTGGAATTTAATCTTCCGGTGAAAACTATTCTTGGCAAATTACCATGCCCACCCGCCCTTGCATTTAGGAAACTGAATAACCAAAAGCCGCAAAACCTAAAATCGGCACATAAAATGCTTGTTTAAATTTAATGCCAGTTTTTCATAAAGTTTTCAAAAAAATTGCGGTGTTTCGTTTATATCCAAAAGCATTAACACAAAGGAAAAACGTCACCACGAGTAACAAAATTAGCGCTCCCAGGTAAAATATAGCGCCAAAATTAGATCATTTCGATATTTATGCGAAATTAGTCTATGAAAACTTTAGGCCAAGACTGACACTGAAACACCCGAAAAACCTAGACTGCGTCGCATTTTTGACTTAAAACAGAACTAAAATGCATGGCGAGGTCTCAAAACAGGGGTGGAAGTGCATAAGCATGGCATGTAGAATTGCCTAAAATTTATTCAGACACGGACATTTGGGAAATACGGTAACGATGAGTAAGCGAATCGCCATACAGGCCGCTAGGACGGTAGCCAGAACAATCAAACTGAGCATTATGCTGAGCTTGATGGTGATCGCTGCCGGTTCTCTTAACACAAGCAGAACCTCCACTGTCCTAGAGTCCATTCTTGCTTCTGGCGAAATTCACATGATTTCGCGCAATGGCCCCACCACCTACTATGAAGGCCCGAATGGCTTCATGGGCTTTGAATACTCTCTTGCCAAAAGATTTGCAGACAACCTAGGTGTAGAGCTTGTTATCCATGATCAAGAAGATCTTGGTCTTATGTTAGACGCCGTCGCCAAAGACAAAATTCACTTTGCTGCCGCAGGCCTAACGGTGACTGACAAGCGCAAACAGAAAGTAAACTTCTCCAGCCCCTATTTATACGTTCACCAGCAGCTTATATATAAGGTTGGTCAACCGAAGCCCTCTGGGATTAAAGATATCCTCGGAAAGCGTATCGTTGTAATTGCTAACAGCTCTCACTCAGAAAACCTACGTATGCTGCAACGCCAATACCCTAGTCTCACCTGGGAAGAGCGTAACGATGCCGAGATGCTTGATCTACTAGAGCTTGTTCATAACGGCGAAGCGGACTACACCATTGTGGATTCCAACGCTTACGAGCTAAGCGAATCGGTGTACCCTCGTGCACGCGTCGCTTTCAACATGAAAGACGAAGCCGAGCAACTTGCCTGGGCCTTTCCTCAATTAAAAGACGACTCACTTTATAAAGAAGCAGAAAAATTCTTCCACGATGATGCGACCACGAACCTCATCAGCGACATCAAAGAAACGTATTACGGTCACCTGGGTGAATTGAATTACGGCGGCGCATTACTATTTTCACACCGCTTAGATGCGAGACTCCCCAAGTGGGAAGCGCGATTACGTGATGCAGCTGACACATACGACTTGGACTGGCAACTACTCGCGGCACTCAGCTACCAAGAATCTCACTGGAACCCCAAAGCGAAGTCTCCTACGGGCGTTCGCGGTTTTATGATGCTTACGCGTGCAACCGCAAAAGACATGGGCGTAAAAAATCGTTTAAGCGCAGACCAAAGTATTTTGGGCGGCGCTAAGTACTTTAGAAGTATTTATTCTCGCATTCCTAACCGTATCGCAGAAACGGACCGCACTTGGTTGGCTCTCGCGGCCTACAACATTGGCTTAGGGCATTTAGAAGACGCGAGAATCTTAACCGAACATCATGGTGGTAACCCAGACAAATGGTCCGATGTACGCGAGAACTTATTACTACTTTCAAAACGTAAGTACTATAAATTCACCAAGCACGGCTACGCACGCGGTTGGGAAGCGGTTGAATACGTTCAAAATATTCGTAACTTCCACACCATCATCGCGTGGAATGAAAAAGAAAAACGACAAATGCTAACGGCGAATACCATTACACAACAACAATTCGCGCAATTTAGCCCCGTAATGACAGAAGCGGTTAAGTCGATTGCTGTATCGGCCTTATAGTTTTTTCGTTAGTACGTTTTTTATTAAAACGCACTGACCTCCTCCAGAGTCAGTTGATGCACGGACTCCCTTAAGCACTCACTATGCTTAATTTTCAAGGCTCCTTTGGAGCCTTTTTTTTGCCCGCGCTTTATTCAGAGCAATCAGAAAACAAGTATCAAACCCGCTTCGCTTTCTTTTTTTCATCCCGCCGCAGCTTAAAAAACCGTTGGATAATCGCAGAGCACTCATCCTCACGTATTCCACCACGCCACGCGATCTTGTGATTATATATATCATGCGACATGACATGCTGGTGACTCTGTACAACCCCCGCCTTCGGTTCGCACGCACCAAAGATTAGTTGATCTATACGCGCATGAATAAGCCCGCCCAAACACATGGTACATGGCTCGATCGTGACGTATAAACGCGCATCCACTAAGCGATAATTTTCTACATATTTACATGCAGCTCGAATGGCCACGAGTTCTGCATGAGCCGTGGGGTCATCAGACGAGATAGGTGAATTCCAGCCTTCACCAAGAATCTCACCCTTACTCACAACAACAGCGCCCACCGGCACCTCACCAAGGTCGAACGCCTTTTGCGCTAAACTCAAGGCATGCGACATCCAGCGTTCATCTTCTTGATCGTTATTCAAAACAATATACCTGCAATACAAAATCAAACTGCAAGGTAAATTCCTCGCATTTAAGTAATGCTTTTTTTCCTTCGGAGTCTCCTCGCCAATTGAGCGGAGTCATGCCAATCAATTGAGCAAGTGATGCATTGGATAAAGTCGCTTTATTTTCTACGCGAATACTCTCAAGTAACGTGCCTTGAGTTAGGGAAACTGGGGCTTCATGAGATGTCGCAATATCGTAGATGGCTTCTTTCAATTCCCGAAAGTGATTCTCCCCCGGCAAAACCCGAATAAAAATGCCCTCTGGACGAAGCACGCGCGCTACCTCAGCCGCATCTACCGGCGAAAACACACTAAGAAGAAGATCCAAAGAGGACGCCACAAAAGGCAAATGGAAATTGCTCGCTACAGAACACTCGGCGCCTTTCACGTAGGTGGCCGCACGCTTGATTGCGTTTTTTGAAATATCACTCCCCCACAGTTTCGCTTCTGGGAATGCTGCGCTTATCGCATGTAAATAGGATCCATCGCCACACCCAAGATCCAGCAGTCGAAAACATTCCGATGACATATGTCGCCGGATGCATGCTTCGATAGCGTCAAACAAGAAGCGATAATGCCCTGCAGACAAAAATGCTCTGCGGGCCTCGACCATCTCGCTAGAATCACCAGGATTGTGACTTTTCTTTTGATTAGCCAATAACAGGTTTACGTAACCCTGCCGAGCACGATCATATTGATGACCATTACTGCACGCCAGTACACGAGCGCCCTCGCCCGCTGGGCTCAACGACTCCTGGCAATTCGGATGCGGGCAGTGCCATATACACTCATCCAAACTCAGTTCTCTTTCTTCATTCATATCGATTGAGCTATCACCGAAAACATTCTCTAAAACTCGCTCTCAAATAAAGGCGCTTGGGGGCCATCAGTTTGCGCTTTCGCAATTAAGGTAAACCGCACTAGCTCTTCGCCGTCGATAGTAATAGCCTCTTTAAACATTCCCAGGGGCCTCACCCAAAGCCCTCGCTCACCATAGAGCGCTCGATAGAGAACCATTGGCTCTACCGTTTCTGAGTGGGTTACCACACCGTAGACCTCATACTCATTTCCTTTGTAATGCTTATATGTACCCGGGGTAATACTCTCAGCTGTACTCATTCGCCTCAGCGCCTCTCTTCTCTGTTAACGCGTTTTCGCCATTCTTCAATTTGATATCGAACAGAGCGCGCAGTATAGCAAGGCATTTACCTCGCGGGCACAAGCCACTACTATACGCGCCCTATACCTTTATATTCCCAATCATCTAGTTTTATCGCATATGGCAAAAGTAAACATTGTTGTTGGCTCCGTTATGGGGACTAGCCTCGAAGTCGCTCAAGCAGCGAAAACCGTATTAGAAAGCTCCGAGCACACAGTCGCTATATACGAAAATTTCTCGCCAGAAAATGCCGCCGTTTTTGACCCTCAGAGCATTCTCCTGGTGTGCTGTTCCAGTACCGGAATGGGTGACCTACCACAAAATATCGCGCCTTTTTACCAAGTATTAACGACGCAGTTTCCCCCAATAGCAGGTATGGCTTATGGTGTTATTAGCTTAGGCGACTCGTCCTATCCGAACTTTGCCCAAGCTGGAAAAACAATTGACGAAGCCCTTGCTGATATAGGTGCTGCTCGCCTGGGTGAAATCCTCATTCTCGACGCGACCCAAACCCAGAATCACACAGCTGACGCTCAAGCGTGGTTAACGGAGTGGGCAAACCTGCTGCCGCAATAAATCATGTCCGAATCGACTACCCAAAGAAAACCTATTGGCCTATTTTACGGCAGCTCCACCTGCTACACCGAAATGGCAGGCGAAAAAATTACCGCGGCTGTTGGCGAAAGTAATGTGGATGTATTCAATATCGATACAACCCCAATAATCGAAGCCCAATTTTACGATTGTTTAATCATGGGGATTCCAACCTGGGATTATGGTGAACTACAAGAAGACTGGGAAGACATCTGGCCTGAACTAGATGAACTTGAATTGCACGGGAAAAAAATTGCGTTGTTCGGACTCGGAGATCAAGTAGGCTACCCTGAATGGTTTCTCGATGCGATGGGCTACCTATACCACAAACTAAAATCCCGCGGCGCCACAATGGTCGGTTTTTGGCCAAACCAAGGTTACGAATTTGAAGCATCTAAAGCGCTCACTGAAGATGAATCCCATTTTGTAGGCTTAGCGCTTGATGAAGAAAACGAATTTGATAAAACTGAAGCGCGGATCACACTTTGGGTAAATCAAATCATGCAAGCATTCGAACTGCCCTATACCCCTCCTGCAAATTAATACGTCCATGCCCATCACTGATGCCAAAACTGCGAATATCG
This sequence comes from Agarilytica sp., assembly GCA_045430345.1. Taxonomy (GTDB): domain Bacteria; phylum Pseudomonadota; class Gammaproteobacteria; order Pseudomonadales; family Cellvibrionaceae; genus Agarilytica. The sequence continues at coordinate 1,352,624 of JAILXT010000001.1, forward strand.
AGTGGGATGAACAAGGGCTCCCCTTTTCCGCAGGGTTCGACGATATATATTTCTCTAAGCGCGATGGTATAGCGGAAAGCCGCTATGTTTTCCTGGAAGCCAATAACTTAAGCAAACGCTGGGAAACACTAACTAACGATGACATTTTCACCATAGGTGAAACAGGGTTTGGGACAGGATTAAACTTTTTATTGGCCTGGCAATTGTGGGCGAATCGAAAAAACAAAAATACGGCACACCTCCATTTTATTTCTGTAGAAAAATACCCACTAAAACGCAGCGATCTCACCCAAGCTTTAGCGTTATGGCCAGAGCTGGCCCCCTATTGCGAAGCGCTAATAGCATCGTATCCACCCCAACCGATGTCCGACATACACCGAATACAATTCCCAAACGATAAGGTAACCCTCACACTCTGCTTCGGCGAAGCATCAGAGTGCTTTGAACAAATAGCACCTATCTCCAAGACCGGACCAAACATCGCACAACAAGATTACGGCATTGGCCGCTGTTCGCCGCACATGGATGCGTGGTTTCTCGATGGCTTCGCTCCCTCGAAAAACCCTGAAATGTGGAACGAGAAATTATTTTCAGCTATAAAGCAGCTTAGTCATCAGCGCTCCTCATTTGCGACATTTACCGCAGCAAGTTTCGTAAGAAAACAGCTTAGCGACATTGGTTTTTCATGCAGAAAAATTAAAGGCTTCGGTAGAAAGCGTGAAATGTTGGTTGGCGAGTTCTCGGGACTTGGGTGCAAGCCCACACAAAGTAGTACTGAGCAGACAGCCCCCCCCACCCATTTTCGCGAATACAAACACCAAAAGGTTGACGCTGACTCTGCGTGGCACTTAAACGACCGATCGACGCTGCCGCCCGTTGAGCACTGCATCGTAGTCGGTGGCGGGCTTGCTGGTTGCCATACGGCATTCGCACTTGCGCAAAAAAATATTAAGGTCACATTGCTAGAAAAAGAATCTAAGCTCGCGCAGCATGCATCGGGAAACAAGCAAGGTGTCGTTTACGCAAAACTTTCGCCTTACGACTCACCGCTCAATACATTTAACTTGAATGCACTGCTATACGCCACACAATTTTATAACACACAAAAATTGTATGAGAGCACGGGAGATCAGTGCGGTGTACTTCATCTCGCGACCAGCGAAGCCACAAAAACACAATATAAAGCCTTCTGTGAGCACTTCAGGGAAAGCCCTCAATTTGCTCAGTGGCTGGACACTGAAAACTGCGAACGCATCTCTGGCGTAAAAAGCCACTACCCCGCACTCTACTTACCTCAAACGGGGTGGCTATCCCCCGCGGATGTCTGCGCGCACCTGATTAAACATCCAAATATTCATGTCTTTACTGGGGCCGAACTCACCGAACTGAAGCATAATGATCATCAATGGCAAGTATCTCTTTCATCATCTGCTCCCATCGATTCTGACGGGCTCTCTTGCGATGCTGTTGTATTAGCAAACGCATACGCGGCTTCATCGCTGAGCCATACAGCGACTTTACCGCTTAAAAGAATTCGAGGCCAAGTCACCCACATACCCTCAAACCCGCGTTCGCAACAGCTTCGCACCGTGCTATGCGGCGATGGATATATCGCTCCGGCTACCGATAATCATCACTGCGTAGGTGCTTCATTCAATCTACACAGCTTTAGCCCCGAAATAAGCCCAGAGGACCATCTCGATAACCTCAAAAAACTCGCGCAATTGTCCCCGGAGCTTACCCCAAACGACGTACTAGCTGACCTCATGCCCCTCTCGGGAAAAGTTGGGTTTCGTTGTACTACCCCTGATTACTTCCCCATCGTTGGTCCCGCCCCGGATATCGCGCAAATGACCTCAACCTTTGCCTTTCTATCAAAAAAGGCCAATGCCGTAATCGATAATCTGGGGGCATACCATCCTCATTTGTACGTCAACCTAGGCCATGGGTCTCGAGGCCTTTGCTACACGCCACTCGCAGCTGAAACCTTGGCCTGCCAAATAGCTGGGCACCCTCTGCCAATATCGCGGTCTTTGCTCAAACACCTGCACCCAGGCCGCTTTCTCGTACGAGACTTGATGCGCAATAAGATTACACTCACCAAGTAAGTAAGCTAAACTTTGGTTAAAACTAGCCTAAAGGGGGCCCCATGCTACTCAGTGTCGGACGGCAACGCTATCGTGCGGATTCATCAACAGATTCGGTTCACAACTACTACGAACAGATGGTGTTCGAGCAAATTCTTCGCTCTAACGACCGCGCTAACTCTGACGGCGAGTTTCTATCTGATGTCGCATGCGTGGCTTTGAACCGCTTACCGCCTCGATATGTGCGCCACGATGTTGATATGACCTTCTTTATGACACCATCAGAACTCGAAGAAATGGTTGAGCGTGTTGTTCACGCCGTAAACGACGCAATACAATATGTCGATAGCCGAGAGGACGCAGAGCAAGACGGTTCAGAACCCAAAGAAGCGGAGTAACTCCGCTTTATCCTTCCACGCCATTTCCGTTAGCCGCTGACTATCCCTAGCCATTTCCACACGACACTTGATGACTTTCCTCAGTGCTATTCCTATAATCTCTTTTCCATATTCAGTAACGCTCCCGATTCGCACGGAATGATCCGATCAAAAACTGTACATCTCGTTTTTTGCTTGCTGGTATACATAGCGAACACACTCCCATGCTTCGGCGAAACCGCCCTACGCTATAAAGTCATAGAAAAGCGTGCGCATGATCCCACGTTATTCACCCAGGGTTTTTTCATAGAAGGAAATACGAGCTACGAATCCAGCGGGCTATTCGGCCAATCATTTGTCCGTGCATACGAAACAAGCTCCGAAGAAATTATTGCCGAAAAACGACTCTCTAAAAATATTTTTGCAGAAGGAATCACGCAATTTCAAAACAAATTGTACTTACTCACCTGGAAAGCAGGAAAAGCCCTGGTACTGGACCCCCAAACCCTGGATATCCTCTATCAGCATACATACCAAGGTGAAGGCTGGGGAATTACTCACGACCAGAAAAAACTTATTACGAGTGATGGCTCACACATACTCAGTTTTAGAGATCCCTCAACGTTTAACACAACACGCACCATACCTGTTCACAATAGATGGCGACAATATAAGCATTTAAATGAACTGGAATTTGCGCAATCGGCAATTTGGGCTAACGTTTGGCAAAGTGATCTCATATTGAAAATATCCCCTAAAGACGGGCAAATACTCGGTATCGTTAACCTAAAGGCCCTCGCCAAAGAGAACCGCTCTAAAAACAATCAACAAAACGTATTGAATGGTATCGCCTATGATAAACAAAGAGATGCGTTTTGGGTGACGGGGAAATTCTGGCCGTATAAGTACTTGATAGAATTTCTGCCTTAGCAAAATTCGGCACAACTTCACACAAACAAGCAAGATGATAAATGTGCCAGATACATTATTTACTGATACTATTGACCACGCTGATCGAGGTCGCTGTTGGCTTTGTTGAAACCCAATATGTCCGATATATAAATTACAGCATATTAAACATGTGTACATAGGTTAATCATAAGGCCCCAAACTTTTGACAATATCGCCACACCGTATGCAGAAGGGCCCAGCCATGTTCTTGGCGCTCCTAATGCTACTCTCGCTCACCACTAGCCTCCCCACTCGTGCGGAGCAGCATCTACGAATGGGCTATGTAGAATTTGAACCGTATTACTTCACTGATTCTGAAGGTGAGGTAAAAGGCCACCTTGTAAACTTAGGTGAGCGCCTCGCTAAGCACGCCGGCTTTACCCTTGAGTATCAATCCTACCCTGTAAAACGACTCGCCAAATACGTGGTCAATGGCGAGGTCGATATTTTTTTTGGCATGCCCACCCTAACAGCCTTTGCAGAAGGTGCATTGATATCCTCCATGGCAATCGATCAAATACAACTGAGGGCGTATACACTAAGCCCCATGCCTCCAATTCAAAAAAAAGAAGACCTGAAAGACAAACGGATTCTTATACTGCGGGGCTATAGCTATGGTGATTGGATCCATTACATAAAAGCCCCCGAAAATAATATTGATTTTCGTATCGCGGATAGCCATGTACAAGCCCTAAGAATGCTAGTCCGCAGAGATATCGACTACCTACTCGACTACAAACTTCCGGTTACACATGCTGCTCAAAAATTAAAATTGCCTGAATTACATTCAAATAGCATCGTGACTTTTGGGCCACGGATGATGGTTTCCAAAAAAACTAAAAATGCGAAAGAGGTTATGACCAAGTTAGAAGTAGCTTTTGAAGAACTTTTTCCTAAAGGGGCTGAGGAAATCAAAGATAAATATCAGACCGAAGAAAAGAGGTAAAAACAAACAACATAATTATTCAAACCTGCGCGAAACGGAAAGCGAGAATGTTCTCGGGTCGCCATAAAAGGCAGTCCCCACACCTGCGGCTGGAAAATTGTAACCGCCAATACGATACCTTTTATCACTCAGATTCTTTCCTGATAGGCCAAGCTGCCAACGCTCGTCATATGAACTCCACGCAACACTCGCATCAACTAATGTGTAACCGCTTTGATCTAGCGTGCTTTCGGCAGCAAATATATGTATTGCGCTCTGATAATTAAGCAGGAATCCCACTGAAAATTCCCCACCCCACACTTCCATCTCCGCTCTCAAACCAAGTGATGTTGTTGTTTCGGGCGCATATGAAAAAAACCGATAGTCCGCGATATTTATTCCAGCACCAACCAAGAAAGTATCGAATTTAGCTGACATATAGCCATAACCAAAATCCAAATAAAGACCTTCTTGTAAATTCACAAATATTTCAAACTCCGCCCCTTTGATTGTGGCACTCGCAGTATTAGTGACGGCCCCCACAAAACCATCAAGTACTCCATCCCCATTTTGATCAACCATAAGTGCGCCTGGGATCTGTATATCCGAATAATCACTGTAAAAAAGAGTGATGCTCGTTCTAACACGCTCTTGATGCGATACTGTTTTTAAACCAAGTTCATAGGTTTCAATAAACTCGGGCATAAATCCGCTTCTTACTGCCTCTTCGGAATAATCTCCTCGAGGGTCAAAACTACCAGACCGAAAACCGGTGCTATATTGAGAATAGAGATGCAGAGAATCCGTTGGTTTCCAGCTCACACTCAGCCGAGGCGTAAACTTCGTGTCCCTTCGAGCACCTTTAAAATGGGGAACAACTTCGTTTCCGTTGTCATCAAAAATAGGCGTAACGATCGATTCAACCTCTCCTCCAAAAAACGGAGACACAAAGGTATCAGTTCTAGGAACTTCGAATTCATCTTGAATAATTTCTACCCTGCGAGAATCAACGGTATACCTTGCTCCAAGTGACATCGTGAGCGATGAGAATACATCGAAATTCAGACTAAAAAATATTGCCTCACTTTCGACGTCTAAATCACCTAAAGTAAACAAAGCAGAATTAAGCTCGCCCGTCTCGACAGATCCATCTATCTCTGTATCGTAGGCATTAAATGCTGAAGCCTCGAGGTAATATAAACCAACCAGCCCCCAAAAATGATCATGCTCAAACTTTAATCGAAACTCTTGCGTCATTTGTTTATTTTTATACATAACTGCTGAGTTAAGGATCGCTTCGTCTAGGGAATCAAAGTCAATAGGGGACTGGCTTTCGTCCTCACGATAAGCCGTGATCGACTCTAGCGAGTAGTGCTGGTTTATATTCCAGTCTAAAAACGAAGAAAGATCTGTAGCTATCAACTGACTGTCATCCACAGGGTGAGCCCCGAGTGAATTACCCGCATAAGTATCGTACACATTGCTCAACGGTTCTTCTCCTTCGTCGAGTATATGACGGTGACCAGACCGAGGATTAGAATCATCAACGGTACGACTACCCACAACACGAAGAAATACATCATCTCTCGGAAAATATTCCGCAACAAGCCTACCAACAACAACTTCCTTATTATAATTATCCTCTCCTGTATTCAGGTTTTTCCCAAAGCCCTCGCGATTTAAGTACCCAGCGCTCACGCCAAGTTTTAGAGAACTATCCAACAACGGTATAGCCCCGCTTACAATAAGGTCCTTCTGCCCATATGAACCAGTGAATGCTTTAACCTTCGTGAAGGCTTCATTGGGCAACGCTTTGGTCACATATTTAACGGCTCCACCCACGGTATTACGACCGTATAACGTTCCTTGGGGGCCTCTCAGAATCTCCACCCGCTCAACATCATAAATATCTAAAACGGCTCCCTGTGGCCGGCTAAGATATACATCGTCAACATATATACCCACGCCAGACTCAAACCCTACAAGAGGATCTACCTGCCCTACCCCTCGAATATAAGCCGCCAGTGAACTATTCGTCGCACGAACGACACTTAGCGATACATTTACCAAGCTCGGTCCCAGCTGCACGATATCCCGTATTGCATCGCGGTCCAAATCCTCTTCAGTTTTTACCGAAAGGGAGATGGGAACATCAATTATAGATTCTTCTTTATGACGAGCGGAAACAACAATTACATCCTCCACTTCACGTACATGTGCCGCTATACTTTCCATCTCAACTTCGGTAGAAAGCCCGTCGCCAGCCCGCTCGGTTATGATTGCCGTTTTCGACGCATCTTCAATACTTAGCACTAAACCCGTACCATTCAAAAGTAATTCAAGACCTCGTTTTAATCGATACCGACCGGAAACTCCGCTCGCCCTCTGCTCTGTGACGAGCTGGGCAGGCACAATAATATTCACATCCGCCTGAAGCCCAAATTCGACCAAACCGCTTTTCAAACTTTGGGGGGGGATATCAAAATGAATGATTTTTTTCGACAACGAAGAGATATCGGGTTGATGAGTAGGGCTATCCGCGGAGCTATAACCACAAAAACTCAAGAATACAAGGGCGCTAATAGTAGATACAAAGCCCACGAGACGGAAATTAACGCATTTCAGCATAAATTCGCTAAAAGGGTCATTGTTCAAAACACGCATATCAGATGCATTCCCTTCACCTATTTCATTATTTTTTGCCGATACTACATGAATTTTTGAGGGTTTTCATTTTAACGGTGTCTTCCTTGTGAGATAGGTAAGTATTCGATCGATAATCATAGGCTTTCGGATGCTCCTGAGGTTGAACCGGATGAATGACACTACATGCTATCTTCGAGTACTGAAAGCACACGGATATCGATAAAACATCACTTTATCAGGTCTCTTTTTATTTCATATGCGTCCGACCTGAGGGGGTTTATCGCCGTAAAATTCGGCGACCCGAGTAACGCTGAAGATATTGTTCAAGATGCTTTTCAAAACCTGATGGGGATGGATGCCCCTGAAACTATCGAGGATCCGAAAGCCTACTTATACAAGGCAGCAAGAAATCTCGCACTCAATCGTATTCGAAAACAGAAACACCATGAAAGCTATATTTCATCACAAGACCACAATGAGCAGTACTTACCCCCGGAAAGATCCGTGCATGCGACAATAGACCTTGAAAAAACACAGGCAGGCATAGACAAATTACCCCCAAAATACCAAAAAGCTTTTTTAATGAGCCGAGTCCACGCAAAAACATACAACGAAATTAGTGCAGAATTAGGCGTATCTGTCAGCACTGTAGAAAAATATATTATTACGACACTAAAGTTTTTGCGAGAGCAACTGGATCGTAACGGGTAAAAATTGATATGTTTAAGCTATTTTCTAAAAGTCATCGAATAGAAGACGAAGCGCTTCGATGGGTTGCCCGCTTACAATCTCCGAGCCTAACCAGCCAACAAGAAGCCCTGTTCTTCTCATGGCTCGATATCAGTACAGCGCATCAAGCCGCTTATGTAAATGCCGAAGCTATTTGGCAACAAGGCCATATCTTAGAATCCATCCCAAGAGAGGAAGATAAGACACTCAAAAGGAAACGATTCGACTTCAGTATACCTGCATTTAATTTCCCCAAAATCGTCGCCCCTGTGGCCACCGCAGGTGTTTTAGTCCTGTTATTTGGCTTGGAGCTTCTCCCCCCTTTCAACCAGACTCCTCAACAGGACCATGAAACCCAGACAGGAGAACGGCAGGAAGTTGTTTTAGATGATGGTTCAAGACTTATGTTAAACACAAATGCCAGTATTACCGTTTCATTTAACCGTGACCAGAGGCTCGTTAAGTTAAACCGAGGCGAAGTCTATTTTGATATTGAAAAAGATAAAAACCGCCCCTTCAATGTACTAACTGCATCTGGGTCAGTGAGGGTGCTTGGCACACAGTTTTCTGTTTTTGATAATAAAAAAGACGTGATTGTTACCGTAGTTGAAGGAAAAGTTAGCTTATCGAACGATAAAGACCCCATCAACTCTTTCCTTCCGCTCATTACGCTTACTAAAGATCAGCGCCTTTCCTTAGGCCAAGCAAATGCCAAACTAGAACCTGTACCTGTAAACGCCAAATCAAAAACTTCATGGGTAAAAAACAAACTTGTTTATCAGGGAGAAACTCTGAAAGAGGTCGTGCGCGACATCAACCGTTATTACCAATCAAAATTAATACTTGGTGACGAGGCGCTATCAAATAAAGAAGTCGTCGCAGTCCTTCAGTTGGATGACTTTTCGTCTACACTAAACGCTTTAAAAAGCTCTCTCAATTTAAAATCATCAGTTGACCCCGAGTTACAGCACATCACCCTCTCTTCTCGATAGATAACGCCATAATACACAAAAAATATTCTCCCTCCTCAACCGAGCATTCGCCATATATGCTCGGTGATTAAAAATATTTCTTTTCCCAAAAGTAATTTGGAGGTATTGCCCATCCTAAATGTTTTCCATCTGATACTGGATATTTCTCGAATTCGGGAAATTCTAGTTATCAAGCTATATATAAAAACAATACGAGCCTCACACCTATGGAGATCAGTATGAAGCACCTATTTTTAAGGAAAACGCATTTAATTAAATTGTCGATGAGTATGTTTATCATATTATTATCGAGCCAGTCCTACGCATTCTGGGGATACCAACCGTCACTGCTCAAAACAATTAGTGACGGAAAAATCCAAGGCACCGAGGATAACTATAATACTCACGTATTCAAAGGCATCCCCTACGCTGCCGCCCCAATAAATGATTTAAGGTGGCGAGCGCCACAAGACGTTACGCCTTGGGAAGGTGTTCGTGATACCACTGAATTTGGGTCCGTCTGTGCGCAGACAGGGACCTTCTGGGGCACAGACAAACCAGAAGAGTTCGCCACAGCGATTGGCAGTGAAGACTGTCTATTTATGAACGTATGGCGTCCTAATAACTACAAAAAAAATCTTCCTGTTTTATTGTGGATACATGGTGGCTCGAACTCTCGAGGTAGTGGATCCTTCGACGCTTACAATGGCGCTCATCTAGCGTCAAATGCAAATGCCGTCGTGATAACAATAAACTTCCGATTAGGGGCATTTGGTTGGGCATACAATTCGTTTACCGATAATGGAGACCCAGAAGATGCGTCCGGCAACTACGCGCTTCTCGATATGATTAAATCTCTAGAGTGGGTACAAAACAATATACGAGAATTTGGCGGTAACCCCAGGAAGGTAACAATTGCAGGAAACTCCTCCGGCTGCGGCGCCGTATGGGGCCTTATGCACTCGCCACTTGCAAACGATTTATTTCATCGCGCAATATGCTCAGGCGGGGGTCCTGGTGGACTGAGCGCAGAAGTCGGACAGTTAATCAGTGACTCTCTCATCGATTCATTGTTGGTGGGAATGGGCTTAGCTCCCGACCTAGCTTCAGCAGCATCATATAGACAAAGCCAAGGAGATGCTTGGGTCGCAGACTTTATGCGCTCAATTCCCGCTGAGATCCTCGCGAACGCCGTCCCTAGGTCTCCCTCTAATTATATCGATGGTTATGTCATACCCGAACTCAGCTTAGAATCCATAGAGGCCGGCGCATACAATCAAGTCCCTATGATTATTGGCTCCACCAAAAACGAAACGACTATGATTTTAGGCTTCCTCGCTGGCTTCTTTAACGGCACAAGTGCCTCGAGCCCATTGTTGTGGGATCAATTAAATAGTGACCCGAATACTCTCTCAGCTACCGATATTATTAACCCCAGTATTTATCCTCTGTATGCGGGTATAGAAGATGCGTTCAGTTATGCTTGGAATCTTTCAATAGATAACTCCGCAGCTAATGCACGCAAGCACAATCCCCAAATATTCCGCTACGATTTTGAATGGGACAATGTCCCCGCCCCTTGGGATGAAGCATTAGGAGCGACCCACACACTTGATCTCCCATTTATGTTCGGAAACTTCATTACCGACAAAGACAACGTACATAAGTTCGCATGGACTGAAGATAATAAAGCCAGCCGGGAGACGTTATCTGATCAATTTATGAAATACATTGCTAGGTTTATGCGCACTGGCAACCCTAACGCCGGATGGGGTTTGCCTCGGTGGAAACGCTGGAATACTACCTCACACACACATCTAAACACTAAGATTCTACTTGATGACCCAATTCAAGGATCGAGTGAACAGAAGAACTACGAGGAGTTTGAACAGATGCTCTTAGACTTAGACCCTACGTCTAAAAGTATTGTGGAATCACTTACGCAAGGGATGTGGTTGCAGTAACCCTCAATAGATTAAAAATCTCAAAATGAAAAGCGCGGTACATACCGCGCTTAATTTATAAACGTTACATATACATTCAACAAAGAACAAAAATAAGAACAAGAGGGTTGGCCAAAAAAAGCGCGGCCGAAACCGCGCATCTCGTCGGCTAAACGATAACCTTTTTAAATGATAGAAAGACCACAAACACCGCTACCATTTAACAAAATCGGGCTCCCTTAAAAGTGAGTACCTTTAAGGAATTATCGAAGATCAGATATAATCTTCATTTACAGCGCTCAACACGAATCGAGCGTAAAACCATCAATACGAACAAAGCACAAACCAAACTCAACAAAAGACAAGTTTAACTAATATTTTTCATCGCTTGTTGAATTTTAGTTTAACAGCACATTAACGATCCGTCACCCCCTCTGATGTAATAGACAAACTAAAAAGTTCATGATATTTAAATCGGCTTTTAATAAGTAAACGCTATATACTTTCCATATTGAATAGCGATTAACTCTACAAAAAGTGTTTTTACTCATCAAAAACTTCGCACACACCAGAAAAAAGAGCTTTGCAAACAAGATAAAATGCTAACTGTTTCAAAAAATTACCCCTAAAATCCCTCTACATTAGTCTCTTACTTAAAACTGCATTATTTAGAGGCGATCGAATCAATCGCTTTTTCACGTAACGTATCCGTCAGAGCAGCAAAAAAAATAGACGTTTTAACTATCATAGCCCCTACCCGCATATACATATCAAGGGAAGAACCAACAAAGTACAATCCCATCATCAAAATACTTATGGCTATTTATTAGGTCTATTTTTTTATGATTAACGCTGGAGAATTTAGCCGAATCGTTGTCCTAACTGGCGCGGGTATTTCTGCCGAATCCGGCTTGAAGACCTTTCGAGATAGCGGCGGCTTATGGGAAGGTCATCGCGTGGAAGACGTTGCGACACCCGAAGCGTTTGAACGCTCACCCGAAGTCGTTCAAACGTTTTATAACATGCGTCGAACACAATTATTAGACTCAGCAAAACCGAATGCCGCACATAAGGCCTTGGCTACGTTCTCCGATCAGTATGCTGGGGCATTCACTCTCATCACTCAAAACGTCGATGACCTGCATGAACGCGGAGGCAGTCAAAATGTCCTGCATATGCATGGTGAGCTATTACAAGCCAGGTGTATAAACTCAGCGCAAGTTTTTAACATCGATTCCGATATTACCTTGGAAAGCACCTGTGCCTGTTGCCACAGAATGGGGCTTCTACGGCCAAATATCGTGTGGTTTGGTGAAATACCGATGCATATGGAGCAAATAGAAGCGGCGTTACTCGCTTGCGACCTTTTTGTGTCCATTGGCACATCCGGTCAGGTCTACCCTGCCGCTGGCTTCGTTCAGCTCGCTAAACATGCCGGGGCAACTACCGTAGAACTCAACCTTGAGCCCAGTGACGGGCATTCACGCTTCGACCATGCCTACCATGGCCCTGCGACCCGCATCATCCCCCAGTTTTTCTCATTATCACGATAATTTACGCCATTTTTTTGCAGAAACTTTGCGAGGTTGATTTTGATCAATCTATGCCCCAGTACAAACACTAAACTGCTGGGCCATGGATTCCAAAAGCTCGTCATCAAAGGTGACTCACTTGCCCTACTCAAAACGTCCGCACCATGGAGGCCCCTATCTCGCGTTAATTGAGGAGATATCTCTTGTGCCTGTTCGTCCAGTAAGGCTTGTTATCGATTGCTTACGATTCGAGAAGATTAACAAGTCAAGCGTGTCTTTTTCAGAGTTTATTAAGGATGAAATACAGTTATGGTCAAACGCCCTAGGCCAACGCACCATTAAATCGCTTTTTTTATTCCACCCCTACCACCTGCTAGCTCCCTTTGAACTCACGCGGGTACTTCACCTTATCGCAAGCGCATTTCACATACCCGATGAAGGACAGCAAGATAAAAATTTCGCGGTTATATCTGAAAGCGACCACATTAATGTTAACCATCTAGCGCTTTCAAAAGGGTTGGGGTTTTCAAACTTCCAAATCGTGGTCAAACCTCAACAGCAAAACGATTTGGAGTCACTAACCAAAAAAATACGCCTACTTAGGGAATATAGCGTCAACTCCATTGGCGTTCAATTATTACATTCTGACTGCCTAGGTGAAACCCGAGACAAGATCAAACGCATTGAAGCCTACTGCCAACCCGACTACATCTGCTTGGGGCATACCCTTGATAGCTTAGACATTGTCTCTGACAACGGAACCTCTTTTAGCAATACGCTACAAGATGATGAGGTAGACGTATTGGAGCTCGGACCAGAAGGACGAAGTTCGATAGGTGACATAACCATAGAAAACTACTGTTGTGCGGATAAATATCGCACTTCACTTGAGCAGAAACGCCTCCCGATCCACACCCATTAACGTCCTAAGCGCTGTCTAAGCTAACGACATCACCTCCCTGCCCTATCAAATATCCAAAAGAATCGTCCTAATCCACTTATCTGCCTCAAAAAAAGCAGTATAATCCCCAGCAAAACTCCTGAGCCAAATACAGTGCCTAACGCTATGAATATTCCTTCGGTAGAAAAACGCTGTCACTCTAACCCAGAGATCAATTGCGGAGATTGCCGACTCGCTTCTATTTGCCTCCCTATTAGTTTACAAATTGAAGACATCGATAAATTAGACGATATCATTCAGCGCGGCCGTCCTATACATAAAGCCGATCATATTTATTACGCAGGGGATGACTTTACCTCCGTCTACGCACTTCGTTCTGGTGCCGTAAAAACCGTAAAAGTCACCGAGGATGGCGAAGAACAAATTACCGGTTTTTATCTACCGGGTGAAATACTCGGCATGGATGGTTTGGCCACCAACCACCACTGCAATTCCGCCATCGCACTCGAAACATCGGCGATTTGTGAAATACCCTTTACTCGCCTAGAAGAACTCAGTACTCAGCTCCCAACACTGCAACGACGATTTTTCCAGTTAATGAGTAAGGAAATCACTCAGGACCAACAATTAATCACATTACTAAGTAAAAACAGCGCGGAAGAACGTATTGGCGCCATTTTACTGAGCATATCTTCACGAAATCATAACCGAGGTCTATCACCGCTCGACTTCTTCTTGCCCATGTCCCGCTCTGATATTGGTAACTACCTCGGCTTGACCATCGAAACAGTCAGCCGCGTATTCAGCCGCCTAAATAAATTAGACATTATTGAACTCGATAAAAAACATGTCGTGATTAAAGACCTTGATGCGCTAAAAAACCTCTCTTCTACACTATAACCCCCCTTACCTAACCGGTAGCGAACCCCATGACAAATCCCGACAAGTTGGCCGTTGCTCTGGACGCAATTGATGCCGCAAATGCGCTCGATCCAAATAAAGAGATTATTCACGATACCGAAATACCAAAAGAGCTAATCTATGGGCAGCGCATGAGTGAAGTGCTCGGAGCATTTGCCCCAGAAGCGTCAGAACATCTCCAAATAGCCACACGAGCACAACATATTGAGCGATGGAAATCCGCAAGATCCGACTACCCTGAAGGTCGTAGCGGATACAAAAAATGGCGCTCTCAACTTTCCTTGTTTCACGCTCAGCGCGCAGGGGAGATCATGTCAGAAGCTGGCTATGAAGAAGCCGATGTTGAACGCGTCAAATTCCTGGTTCAGAAACGCCAACTCAAACAAGATGTTGAAACGCAAACCCTCGAGGATGTCGCCTGTTTGGTGTTCTTAAAGCACTACTTCGTTGACTTTGCTGCGAAGCATAATGAGGAAAAGCTCATCGACATCGTGCAAAAGACATGGGGCAAAATGTCGGAAAACGGGCAAAGTACAGCGCTAAAAATTGATTTTCCGGAAGAAATTTTAAGTATTTTGAAAAAATCTTTAGCGTAAAATCTCTTGTAAGAATGTCTGACACCCAACTGGTTGTTTTTTATGCCGAAGCCCGATAAATACTGGCTTACACGGCAATCCTTATCGAAAAAAGCGTATTCATTTTATTGAAAGATGTTTTAGGCGCCGCAGGCTACAAGCGGGGTCTGAGCATATTTCATGTTTTACGCGCCAAAACACTATCGCTTCCATCGAGTTTGAGATCAAACTTTTCAAGAAAGCCGCCTAAAACCCTTACACCATCTATATGTGTCAAAAAAAACCACAGGATATCGATTTCATCGGTTTTTGATATTACCAATCGTAAGGCTCGCAAGGTGACACTTCAATACTCATGCATAACGCCCTGACGCTCGGCGAAGCTTGCGACGTTAGGGGTGTTGACAACACTCCATCCCTTGTTTTTAATTAATGTGAACCCGCGCACAAAAGACATGTGACAAGCGACACCTTTGAGCAAGAGATGAACACTATGAAGAAGATAATTTGCATCGCCCTCATTGCCATGACCGTGATCAGCCAACAAGTATATAGCTGCGATGAAGATTGCTTAAGAGAGAAAGCGCAAGCGACCCACAGCGTCACGTTCCCAGGCTATTTAACGTGGAAGTACTGTGACGGTATCGCAATGGATTTTATGACATCAGCCGTCCGCAGCTTAGATTCATACCGTTCTAAGCACTTCAATACGAAGTACAAAGGCCCGCTAAAAAACACAAAGAACTATTTGGCTCAGCGTAAAGACTGGTTGCTAGAGTGTGACAACTACATGAAGCTCACTAAAGAGTCGCGCATCTTCAATGATGATAAAACGACCCAAAAGATCTTCGCTTCTATCGATACAGTAAACAGTGAATTCGGTGCTCTGATTCAAGGCGCTTCATATTCATCTGACGAAGATGCTAAAGAGGTCATGGACCAAAAAATCGATACTTTGTTTCAACTCGTTGAAGATCACAAGACGATCATGCATCTTAAAGGCCGCTACGTAGTTCGATAACACACTTCGCTTCGGCAAAACCTTCACAAAAAAGGCCCGCTCAATTGAGCGGGCCTTTTTTTATAAGCGCGTTTTATGTTTCAGTATTTTGCAGTAAATCATTCCCACTCAATAGTGGCAGGCGGTTTACTCGATACATCATAACTAACACGAGACACGCCCGATACTTCGTTAATAATCCGGTTAGAGACTTTCTCTAACAAATCGTATGGGAGGTGTGCCCAGCGAGCCGTCATAAAGTCCACCGTCTCCACGGCACGCAGTGCAACAACCCATTCATATCGACGTGCGTCACCGACGACACCCACGGATTTCACCGGTAAAAACACGGCAAAGGCTTGGCTCGTTTTGTGGTACCAATCCGCGTTATGCAGCTCTTCTAGAAAGATTGCATCCGCATCACGAAGAATATCAGCATATTCTCTTTTAACTTCGCCTAAGATCCTCACCCCTAAACCAGGACCCGGGAATGGATGGCGGTATACCATGTCGTAGGGAAGCCCTAGCTCTAAGCCAATTTTTCGGACTTCGTCCTTAAATAGCTCTCTTAAGGGCTCAACAAGTTCAAAGGCCATATCGTCAGGCAAGCCCCCCACGTTGTGGTGAGATTTGATGACGTGCGCTTTACCCGTCTTAGCCGCTGCAGATTCGATCACATCAGGGTAAATCGTGCCCTGAGCCAGCCACTTAACGTCCGTTAACTTAGCGGCCTCATCATCAAAAACATCGATAAAAGTATTGCCGATAATTTTGCGCTTTTGCTCGGGGTCAGAAATACCAACCAAACGACTCAAAAAGCGTTCTTCAGAGTCAGAGCGTATGACCTTAACGCCCATATTTTTAGCGAACATATCCATGACCTGATCGCCTTCATTTTTTCTCAGCAGGCCATTATCGACAAACACACAAGTCAGCTTATCTCCGATGGCTTTATGCAAAAGCGCAGCAACCACGGAAGAATCTACTCCACCAGACAAGCCCAATAGCACCTTATCTTCGCCAACCTGCTCACGAACTCGCTCAATAGCGTCTTCTACAATGTTGGCTGGTGTCCATAGCGCATCACATTCGCACATTTGTAATACAAAGTGCTCGAAAATACGCTGCCCCTGCAAGGTGTGCGTCACTTCTGGATGAAACTGTACACCGTAAAACCGCTTTTCTTTCCATACCATACCGGCAATTGGGCAAGACTCTGTAGAGGCGATCACTTCAAACTGCTCAGGAACTTGAGTGACTTTATCACCATGACTCATCCACACATCAAGTAGCGAACTACCACCCTGATCAACATGGTCTCTAATATCGTGGAATAACGGGTTTTCAGTTTCTACTTTAATCTGAGCGTAACCGAACTCCTGCACATTGGAGCCTTGTACCTTGCCGCCAAACTGCACGGCCATCGTCTGCATGCCGTAGCAAATACCGAGGACGGGAACACCTAACTCAAAAACGATACCCGGCGCTCGGGGGGAATTTTCAGCAACGGTGGATTCTGGGCTACCCGCGAGAATCACACCTTTCGGGTTGAAGGCTTTGATCTCTTCGTCACTCATGTCAAAGGCACGAATTTCAGAATACACCCCGATCTCTCTCACTCGACGCGCAATCAACTGAGTATATTGCGAACCGAAATCAAGAATGAGAATACGTTGGGAATGGATATCCTGGGTCATGAGCTTTGAAGCCTTTGGTTTGTTTCTGAATGGATATAGAAGGAGCTGGATACCAACTCCTTTACTTTGGACTTTTGGAGACGATTAACGGCCTGAAACCGGATAGTTGGGCGCTTCTTTCGTAATACTAACGTCGTGTACATGGCTTTCTCCCATCCCGGCAGAAGTCACACGAACGAACTCAGGGCGTGTTCGCATGGTATTCATATCCTTAGAACCTGTGTAACCCATCGCGGCTCTTAGCCCGCCCATAAGTTGATGCACGACGGCGCTAATCGGGCCTTTGTAGGGTACACGGCCTTCAATACCTTCGGGAACAAGCTTTTCAGCTCCCTGGCTAGAATCTTGGAAATAGCGATCGGAAGAGCCCTGCGTCTTAGACATAGCGCCCAAAGACCCCATACCGCGATAGGACTTATAAGTACGACCTTGGTAGAGCTCCACTTCACCAGGCGCCTCTTCGGTACCTGCGAACATAGAGCCCATCATGATAGCGCTCGCGCCCGCCGCCACAGCTTTGGCCACATCGCCAGAAAACCTGACGCCACCATCTGCAATAGCCGGCACTCCGGTACCTTCTAATGCCGCGACGACATTAGATATCGCTGAAATTTGCGGAACGCCAACACCCGTAACGATACGTGTTGTGCAAATAGAGCCGGGGCCAATGCCCACTTTAACGCCATCAGCCCCTGCTTCAACTAGCGCTTTTGCAGCAGCGCCCGTTGCGATATTACCGCCGATAACTTGAACCGAAGGGTAATCTTTTTTCGTCTTGCGCACCCGCTCAATCACATTGCGGTGATGACCGTGAGCGGTATCTACGACGATTACGTCCACACCCGCGTTTACTAAAGCAGCAACACGATCATCGGTGTCTGGGCTTGTGCCAACACAAGCACCAACGCGCAAACGACCATCATTGTCTTTACACGCGTTCGGGTAAGTTTCTGCCTTGTTCATATCTTTCACGGTGATCAACCCGCACAGCTCAAAAGCATCGTTTACAACAAGGACTTTCTCAATGCGGTGCTTGTGAAGAAGTGTTCGGACTTCATCCGCTGGCGCGCCTTCTTTCACCGTCACCAATTTTTCTTTTGGTGTCATGATACTGGCAACGCTAGCACTTAAATTCGTTTCAAAGCGTACATCTCGCCCTGTCACAATACCCACGAGATCGCCATCATGCATCACGGGCACACCCGAAATATTGTGGCGTCGCGTTAAGGCAATCAGTTCATCGATGCTGGCATCTGAATCAATCGTAATGGGGTCTTTTACAACACCGGCTTCAAACTTTTTAACCGCATGCACTTCTTCGGCTTGCGCCTCAACCGACATGCTTTTATGAATAATACCGATGCCGCCTTCTTGCGCTATAGCGATAGCTAAACGAGATTCCGTTACGGTATCCATCGCGGCAGAAATAAGAGGAATATTGAGCGAGATCCCACGAGTAATCTGGGTTTTGAGATTCACTTCCTTGGCCGTTACTTCTGAAGCTCCAGGCACCAGTAGTACGTCGTCAAATGTGAGTGCTTCCTCAGAAATTCTTAACATGGCCTAAACACCTCTGGAATTATGCGGCGTGAGAAAAGCGCGTCATTATAGCTATCTCGGAAGGGCCGGTAAACAAACGCTCGCCCTTCAACTGACACAATAACCAGGAAAAGGTGAATAAAGACGAGTTCCAAGGCTAACATTGATCTTTCACACGCTGTACACGCCGCAGTGGGATGCTAAACTCTCGTCTTTATACCAGAAGATCTCCCATGACCGAGTACCGCCCGCCCAACGAAGACGATCTCCAAAACACGTTTTCGGTCTCAGAATTGAACCGAAAAGTGAAAGGCCTGCTGGAAATACATTTTCCACTTATCTGGGTCGAGGGCGAAGTCTCCAATATTAGTAAGCCCGCATCCGGCCATTGGTACTTCACATTGAAAGACAGCGGCGCTCAGGTCAGCTGCGCCATGTTTAAACGACGAAATTCCGCAGTCCCTTTCAAACCCAATGCCGGCGACCATCTAAAATTAAGAGCCCGCGTAAGCTTGTACGAAGGGCGAGGCGATTATCAACTCATCGTCGAACACATGGAACAGGCGGGCTTTGGCTTGCTCCAAAGGCGCTATGAAGAACTCAAGGCCAAACTTCAATCCGAAGGCCTATTTGACGACGATCAGAAGAAAGCACTCCCAAAACAAGCACGTCACCTTGCGGTAGTCACCTCCCCTACCGGTGCAGCGGTGCGCGATGTCCTATCTGTACTAGAAAGACGCTTTCCAGCATTGCCTATCACCATCATCCCAAGCCAGGTGCAGGGCGATGATGCGCCTGACCAGCTCGTTAACGCATTAACTAAAGCCGATAACGACGAACGGTTCGATACCATTCTAATCTGTCGAGGCGGTGGCTCCATCGAAGACCTGTGGTCATTTAATAGCGAAGCCCTCGCCCGCAGTATCGCTGCATGTAAAACACCTGTCGTGTCTGCTGTTGGCCACGAAATAGATTTTACGATTGCCGACTTCGTCGCAGATATGCGTGCACCAACCCCCTCCGCTGCCGCCGAACTCATTAGTGGAGACAGTGATGAGTTAGTGCTTTCATACTCGCGACTCCAAGCACAAATGCAGCGCTCAGTATCTCGTCGAATTAAGCACGCTTACGACAAACTCGCTTTTTTACGTAGACAACTGAAACACCCTAGAGACAAGCTCGAACAGTGGCATCAGCGGCTCGACCATATTGAAACGCGACTTACCCACGCGCTGACACGCCGCATTGAAGGAAAGTCACAACGTTATGCGTTGGTCGAACACCGCTTGAATAGCGCAAGCCCCTTAAGCGAAATTAAGCAAAAGCAACGAAACCTGAGCGATCTAACGACCCAACTCAACCAACAATTGAGAAAGCAATTCGACAATAAGCAGCTTCGCTTCAAACACCTCGTGTCTCAGTTGGATTTAGTCAGCCCTATCGCGACCATTAATCGTGGCTACAGCATCACACGAGACAAAGAAAATCATGTATTGCATTCGATCGATAAGGTAAATGTTGGTGACGAGATTTCGGTACGCATCAGTGATGGCACCTTGATTTCCACGGTAAAACAAAAAGCCCCACCATTAAGCTAAACAATGCCACACTAAAATTAAACTAGGACAACTCGAACACATAAGCTCTATGGAAATTTCATTAAATTCAGTCGCAATTCCTTACCTCGTTGAAATAGTCGCGTTTCTTTTGGGTGTGGTGATTATTGTCCCACTGTTCAAAAAAATTCGCATCAGCCCGATTCTGGGATTCTTAGCGATCGGTACATTGATCGGCCCACATACCTTAGGGGTCGTAAAAGATATTCACGGCGTGCAGCATTTTGCAGAACTGGGGGTGATATTCTTATTATTTACCATCGGATTGGAACTATCATTTGAGCGTTTAAAAGCGTATTCGGGGCTGATATTTGGTTTCGGTTCTGCTCAGGTTATTACGTGCTCGCTTGCCATCGGTGCAATGGCCTACCTATGGGGTAACGGGCCACAAGCTGCCATTATTATTGGCTTGTGCTTATCTCTTTCTTCTACGGCAATGGTAATTCAACTCCTCAACGAGCGAGGTGAAACCGCCTCCCCTCACGGCCGCGCCAGTTTTTCTGTATTGTTATTTCAAGATCTTGCCGTCGTACCCATTCTAATCCTGCTCACCATTTTTGGAAAAGAAGAAGAAAGCAGTATTATTGGTGACATCTTCTTCGCATTAGTCAACGCCTGTATTGCCATCGGCTTTATTGTTTTATTAGGGCGCTTTGGCTTAAGAAAGTTTTTTGAAATTGCAGCTCAAACAAAAAGCATTGATGTCTTTACCGCAATGACCCTGCTGACAATATTGGCCATATCGATGGTGACCGGCTTAGCCGGGTTATCCATGGCCCTGGGCGCCTTCTTAGCAGGGTTATTACTCGCAGAAACAGAATTCCGCCATCAAATTGAAGGCGAGATCGCCCCCTTTAAAGGCTTATTTTTAGGTCTATTTTTTATGTCCGTGGGAATGAATATTGACTTCGCCGTCGCTTTTGAACGCGGTCTCTGGGTCATCGCTTCCGTTATCGGTCTTATTTCTGTAAAAGCCGCAATGACCTTTGCTTGTGCACGCCTATTCAAAATACGCATGGACCACGCAATACGCACCAGTATATTACTTTCGGAAAGTGGCGAATTCGCCTTCGTAGTGATTGGTCAAGCGACCCTCACCTACAATATTGTTAGTCACGAAGTGGGCCAATTTATGATTGTCGTTGCAGGCTTCTCTATGATGCTAACACCACTATTAGCGGTGATTGGCCACGCCCTTGGAGGTTTATTTAAAGACGATAAAGGGCTAACAACAGACGCCATCGACGACAACGAAATCCACGATCATATTGTTATCGCCGGTTATGGCCGAGTCGGCAAAACCGTTGCGAACGTATTAAAAGAAGAAGCTATTCCTTATCTGGCTATCGATAATGAGCCAGAAAAAGTGCGAGACGAACGACAAATAAATTCATCTGTCTTTGTGGGCGATGCCACGCGATCAGAAGTCCTTAAACACACGGGAATAGAGCGCGCGTCCGCGCTGTTGATAACCATGAACTCCGCCGAAGATGCATTAAAAACACTGCATGTTGCTCGTCAGCACTGGCCTGACCTAACCATCATTGTACGTGCCCACGATACGACTCACTCACATGCTCTAATGGAACATGGCGCAAGCCAAGTCGTACCCGAAACGCTTGAGGCAAGCTTACAGTTATCCAACTATGTATTGCGGGCCACAGGATTTTCCCGTGATGAAGCCAATAACTGTATAGACAGCGTGCGTGAATTAGAGTCTATCGCCCCTGTATTATCTCGTAACTCGTAACGCGCTATTTTATGCAAACTCCTTTTTTCGACGTAAAAAATGCGCGTGTATATAGAGGGCAACATCAGGTCTTCGAGAATCTTTCGCTCTCATTTTACCCGGGTGAACATGTCGCGATACTCGGACCAAATGGCGCGGGGAAAACGACACTTCTCAAAATACTCACGCGGGAAATTAGCCCCGTCGTCAGAGACGATTCCTACGTAAAGATTTTTGGGAAAGAGCGTGTCAATATCTGGCAGTTACGCGAACAAATCGGGGTCGTTTCGCACGAGTTCCAATCGCAATATGAAGCCATCGCCACAGGATTGGATGTCGTGGTCTCCGCTTTTTTTGGCTCCGTCGGCATTCACCAACACCAAACCATTACCGAAGAACAACGCCAAAAAGCAGAGTCCGCGCTTGAAAAATTTCATGTCAGTGATTTACGGGATCGGCAATACCTACAGCTTTCTAGTGGTCAGAAACGTCGGCTCCTATTGGCTCGCGCCACGATTCATGATCCACGCGTTGTCATCTTTGATGAGCCCACAAGCAGTTTAGATGTGAGTGCCGCCTTCCAAATCCTTAACGATATGCGAGAGTTAAGCGCCCAAGGTAAAACAATTGTTTTGGTCACTCACCATATTCACGAAATAATTCCTGAAATAACTCGCATCGTTGTGATAAATGATGGACAAATAGAATCCGACGAGAAGAAAACGCAAACACTCACATCAGAAAACATGAGCCGTTTATTTAAAACCCCTATTGCTGTCAGCGAAAGCGAAGGCTTTTATCACTGGGTCCCTGGCAAACCATAATAAACAACATTCCCCGAGATATTCTATCGCGGGGCGATCAAGTGATTAAAGTGATTTTACATATTCAATAAGCGCCCACCGATCCTCTTCAGAAAGGTCTGCCGCATATTCATGCCCAGTATTGCGATTCCCTTTTAATCGCGTATCGAAGAAGCTCGCGTTCTCAGAATAATCATATTCAAACCCAACCTGCTCAATATCAAAAGCCCGGCTGCCCACATAGAACTCGGCGGGTCGTTCGGCAACCGGCGATAATAAATCAAACAGCGTAGGTACAGAGCCGTTATGTAAAAAAGGGGCTGTTGCCCACACACCATTTAAAGGTCGCGCTTTATACGCCTGCTTCGACTTATCCGGCTCAGTTTCATAGACCTCTGCATTACCCGCGATAAATGCAGACAATAAGTCTATCGGCTGGTGAATCATCGCTCCCAGAGTTGCATTGAGTACCACGGAAAGCGTTTTCTCCTCTTCCTCAAATTGTCGGCCGCCAATTATCGCCACCTTTTTCCCTTCTAATGGCCCAGTCTTAGACGTGAACGTCGAAAAATTATTCGCCATTACAGGATCCGTACCCACCACATGGGTCTCGATCATCTTCACTTTAATTTTTCGTTTCTTATCTCGGTCCAGAATCACCGAATGACACTCTATACAGCGTTCCTTATAGATCTGTGCACCTTGTGCTACACGTGCTTGATCTAAGGCCCCCATCAGCGCTTCAGGCCATTTGGGGGACATCAATTTATACAATTCTCGTTGGATATACCCCAAGTTAGCCACATTGACGGACGATGGATAACCCGTGGCATCCCCCAACATATCGATTTCGCCGTAAACCGCTAAAGCGGTAGTAACATTCTGGCCCACAGGGCCAAGACCTTTATTCGGTGCAGAACCATTCCATTGAACTAAATCAAAATGCGATGCATCCCACAGCATGGGAATACTCACGGGCGCATCCGGCACATGAAAGTTAGTCGGCTGATGAAGCGCAGCAGACGTCACCGCATTAAAAATACGGCCAAACGCATCTAAACGCCCATGACCGTAGGAAACCGTAACAGCGTTTGTTATCGCCCGTCGCTCGAAAAAGCGTTTACGATCTTCGATCGAAGTACGTAAGGCATCTATCTCCGGTTTTTCTTCAAGTTCAAGCCGTGTGATTAAACGATCAAACTTTCCCCTATCATCTAGAGTTGCAGTCAAAGAGGATAAGATTTCAGATTCGAATTGATTAAAATCGAGCATCCCTGGCCCCCCCTCAATCACAATACTGTGTCCCTGATACCTTAGCAGCGAGGTATGACACGCCGTGCATGTCAAACCCACCCATGCTCCGTCACGCTCATTATCTAAAGCGAAACCAATGGGTAAGCCCGCGGGGTTGATTTTCGATGCGTCCTGAACAATAAACCCAAGGCGCTCCATCAATGCATCATCCGACAGAAGCTCGTGACTCTCACCCTGCTCCATATTTGCAAATAGCGCATACGGCATAATTTTGGAGCCATAATGGGTGTAATGCACTTGCTGACGTATGTCCGCTGACCAATTCTGGTCTAAGGTGACATAATCTTCGGGGAGGCTGTAATGATCAAACGACTTTTGAGAGGGGATCTTCAGCAAGGCCACAACAAAAACTAAAGCGACAACCACCACAATAACCATCAGTGGTGCCCACAAATATATACGTTTCATTCCGGTGAGTTTCCCTTTGCCTTTAATAATTTAATCCTGGTATGACGACCATGAAGCTATCACGACCTGAAACCAATAGGATACCAGAGCCTCGACATTGAGTGCACTTACAAGAACGGGCAAATCGGCAGACGCTTGAAAAAACACAGTAAAGTTTTTATGGGCATAAAACCTTAAAGCCTGAAGGCAACACATACCATTTGCGGTTAAAAAATCAAGGAATTACACTTAATTAAATCATCAGCTATAGCGAAGTAACAGGACATGCCCCCAACTCCGAAGTATTTTTCTCTCAGAGACCCGAGCCTATTAAGGGGGGAAGCGTACATTAATGGAGAGTGGCAAAACTCAGATAGTAACGCCACCTTGAATATCGTTAACCCCGCAAATAATGAACGTATTCATACTGTTGCATGTTGCGGCACCAACGAAACTCGCAGAGCCATTCTTGCTGCAGAACAGGCTCGTAAACCTTGGCAGAAAAAAACGGCGCAAGAACGTGCAAGAATGTTACGCCGTATTTATGAACTGATGATTGAACACCAAGAAGATCTCGCTCAAATCCTTACGTTAGAACAAGGAAAGCCCCTTGCTGAAGCTCGAGCAGAAATCGCCTATAGCGCTAGTTACTTCGAATGGTTTTCTGAAGAATGTAAACGCCTCTACGGTGATACGATTCCCAGTACAGATGACAACAAGCGTATTATCGTTACCAAGCAAGGTATCGGGGTAGTAGCGTGCATTACACCTTGGAACTTCCCCAGTGCGATGCTCGGAAGAAAAATTGCACCAGCGCTAGCTGCCGGTTGCACTGTCGTGTGTAAACCCGCCAGTGCAACCCCGCTCTCTGCTAACGCAATAGCCGTGCTCGCTGAAAGAGCTGGCGTCCCTGCGGGTGTCATCAATATGGTTTGCGGGCTCACACAAGAGATCGGTGCCGAGCTCAGCCAACACCCGCTGGTACGTAAGTTAACATTTACGGGCTCAACCCACGTCGGCAAGAAGCTAATGAAGCAATGCGCGACCACAATCAAACGAACCTCCATGGAGTTAGGTGGTAACGCACCATTTATCGTGTTTGATGACGCAGAAATGGATGAAGCAATTGCCGGTGCGATGGCATCAAAATTTCGTAACACAGGGCAAACCTGTATTTGCAGCAACCGTATTCTGGTCCAAGACAGCATATACGACCTATTCATCGAGAAGCTGACAGCAGCCGTCGCTCAACTGCGTATAGGCAACGGATTCACCCCGCAAAACACCATAGGACCTTTAATAGACAAGGCCTCCGCCGATTCGGTCTGTGGCATGATCGACGAAGCCGTTAATGCCGGTGCTACGATTTATTGTGGAGGGAAACGTGTCGACGGGCTTGGTAACTTCGTTGAGCCTACCATATTGGGCAATGTGAACCACAATATGCGTGTTTCTAAAGAAGAGATTTTTGGCCCTGTCGCCGCGGTTAGCAAGTTCAGTGACGAGCAGGAAGCTATCACGATGGCCAACGATACCGAAGTCGGGTTAGCCGCCTATTTTTATACCCGAGATATTGGCCGAATCTGGCGTATAAGTGAGGCCTTGGACTACGGCATCGTTGGCGTTAATGAGGGTATTGTCTCCACAGAAGTAGCACCCTTTGGGGGTATGAAGCAATCTGGTAATGGCCGCGAGGGCTCCAAGTATGGTCTCGATGACTACATAGAAATTAAGTATGTGTGTATGGGAGGCATAAACAAATAACAATCATAGCCGATCTACTTGTTGGCAATAGTCCCTTCGTAAGCTGGTTCGTATTTTGCTGTATACATTGACGACACTGACAATCAGTCAATTAATTGACCAAATTATGTGAGAACAACTATGGCTATTGATTATTGGGCGATTCTTGACACTTTCTTTAAAATTGCCATGGGCATGATGCTGACAATGGCGTCTCTTTGGCTAACAAAGATGTGGCGTGACCAACAATCTCCAGTGAGAGCGAGACCGGAGCAAAAAAAGATTTATCTGCTTGAGGAGATATCTTCTGAAGTAGGCCGGGTAAACCATTGTTTCGCCAAATACTCGGCACTTGTCATTGAATCCACACGCTTTGGTAAACGCTGGCCACCGGCGAGAAAGCACGAACTTGATCGTATAAACGAGCAATTAGTCCAAGACTTTGAGAAGCTCGCTGCCGCGGAAGCCAAGCTTCTAATGCTGGGCGAGAAAACGATGGAAAAAACGCTTCGCCTTTATGCGGCCAAAATCGCGTTTTTTCGTAAGCAGGTATATGTAGGTCGACAAGATATCAGCGAGCAAGAAATTGCAGATATTAAAGCGACGATCATGCAGCTGCGTGAACAGTTTTATGAGTTGTTAAGCCGCCGCTATGACAAGCTGCTTGCGGCTTAAAACTTAGGAACTACCTGCTCCCCAGGGTTGATACCCAACACATAAAAAAGCCGATACCCCTTCAGGTATCGGCTTTTTGCGTTTAAATCGTATTAATCGAGCGCAGGGAATGTCGCTAAGCAGGAAAGTCCGCCGCGTATTTTTCTACCCACTCTTTGGCCGCATCCTCACTGCTCAGGTCTCGCCCTTCGGACTCAAGCATTTCATATCGGTAATGCTCAATATGGCAAATCTGTTCGATCATGCGCACACTGTATTGGGTGGAGTTATCGGTAAACTCGACGCCTACGGCATAAGCATCCCGTTCTCGCTTACACCAAGCGACCGTGCCATCCGCCTCGAATGGGGAACGATCTAGCCCTATTTCAATATGGATGTTGCTACCCGCTTTCATGGGCGTCTCAGAGGTGAAGCACAAACCGCCACTACTGACGTCTCTCAAGTGTTGCGTATGAGAAGGACATGACTCTAAAGAAAAAGCGATAGGAATATCTGATGGGTGCCGGATAAATCGTCGCATTGCGTTTTCTCTCTCGTTGATAGAGTTAAGCCACTCTGCATAAAAATCTAGCCAGGGATTACAAAATACCCCGAACCCGAAATTATCCATTTTCACAATTACCCCCTT
Source organism: Agarilytica sp. (assembly GCA_045430345.1). GTDB lineage: Bacteria > Pseudomonadota > Gammaproteobacteria > Pseudomonadales > Cellvibrionaceae > Agarilytica. The sequence continues at coordinate 1,380,313 of JAILXT010000001.1, forward strand.
AGATCCTCGTGAAATAACCAAGTGCGCTTTTTTGCTAAAAAACCGAGAACATTTACGTCTAAACAGTGTTCCCTGTCACAAAATTCCGCACCTCTTATTACTAGGTATAGCTCACTAATATCAGATATTCATATATATTTAACCGAAAATTCAACTAATTTTCGTTTTTCTGTAATATATTCTTTACCGGTCCAAAAGAACGACGATGAATCTCACATGGACCGTATTTTTCAAGCGCTTCTATATGTGCTTTGGTAGGGTAGCCTTTATGCTTAGCGAAACCATATTCTGGAAATTTTTCGCCAAATTCAGCCATTTCCGTATCCCTCGCCACCTTAGCGAGAATGGACGCAGCGCTGATCTCAGCAACGCGGCTATCTCCTTGTACCACGGCTTCTGAAGCATAATGCCAACGCGGTAGTTTATTCCCATCAACATACACATACTCAGGAACCGGCTCCAATTCATCCACCGCGCGCTTCATTGCTAAGAGACTCGCGTGTAGGATATTAATATCATCAATCTCTTCGACTGATGCACGCGAGATACTCCAAGCGAGCGCTTTTTCTTTTATCTCTTTACTTAGTTGAATTCGTTTCTTCTCGCTAAGCTTTTTAGAATCATTTAGCCCAGCAATATTATGATCTTTTCCTAGGATTACAGCCGCGGTTACCACATCACCAGCCAAAGGGCCCCGTCCCACCTCGTCCACTCCGGCGATCAAATCATAGGAGGAATCAACTTCAAACAAATCCATCGTCATATAGAGCGTCTCTCTTTATTAGGCATTCAACTCAAACACAGCTGCTCAATTGCATTAGCGGCTTCTTCATTCGCGTTTTTTTTGAGAGCTTGATGAATTCGGCAAAACTCGTCGACGATCGCTGCGCGTTCTTCTACAGACTCAAAATAACGCATAAGCGAATCACTTATATTGCTTATCGTTGCCTCCTCTTGAAGTAACTCTGGCACCAATAATTTGTTTGCTAACAAATTGGGCAATCCCACATATTTCGATTTTACGAGCCTTTTTAAGATCCAATAGGAAACAGCTCCCATTTTGTAAGCAATGACCATAGGCCTTTTCAGCAACATCGCTTCTAGCGTAGTCGTTCCTGACGCCATCAAAACCACATCAGCTGCGGCCATAACCTCGTGAGAATTCCCAAGACTTAACGTCACATCCAAAGATGGAAACTGGCTTATATATGATTTGAGTTCCGCCAACCGAGCTTCGTTTACTGCGGGAATCAAAACTTTCATCCCCGGCCGAGCCGCTACACATTTTTCCGCAGCCCCCAAAAACACCTCGGATAACAACGCCACTTCGGAGTGACGACTGCCGGGTAACAATGCTAGGTATTCTTCTCCCTGAACCAATCCCATTTGTGTTCGCGTATCCGCTTTTACATCCTCTAACGATAATTTATCCGCTAGAGGATGACCAACACAATGCACCTTTACCTTATGTTCTTGGTAAAACCTTTCTTCAAAAGGGAATAGCGTCAGCATAAGGTCCACTGATTTAGCGATGGTTTTAACACGCCCCTGGCGCCATGCCCAAACGGAAGGGCTGACATAATGAACGGTTTTAATGCCATGCTTTTTTAGTGAGCCTTCGAGAGAAAGATTAAAGTCCGGCGCATCAATACCAATAAACAAATCCGGAGGAGATTGCGTATAACGTTGACGAAGAGATTTTCGGATACCTAATAATTCGGGCAATCTCTTAAGCGGTTCGACAAAGCCCATAACCGCTAAACGGTCCATTGAAAAATGAGAGACAAAGCCACGGTCAATCATTTTTGCGCCCCCAATGCCTTCAAACAGGCAGTCTGGGTAACGGCGTTGTAGTGCCTCTATTAACCCCGCACCAAGTATGTCTCCAGATGCTTCACCAACAACAATTGCAACACGCGATAGTTTTTTCATAGTCGATATAGCTTCAGAAATTACAGAGAAGAGATGTAACAAATATACATTAGATACCCGCCACTTTTAGTTTCGGCGCACGCGTATAAATAGATAGATTATTCAAAAGGCCGCACTGACTCCTAGGCAGCCATATACTGATATGAAAAATGCTAGCGGACGATTCCCCGAGTAGAAACCCGCAACGATTCACTTAGGGTTTTAATCTCGCCACCGTGATCGGTTAATTCAGATAACTCACCTAAAGCGGACTCGAGTGTTAGCCCGCGACGATAGATAATTTTGAATGCTTTTGAGAGGTTTGCGAGCTGATCTTTACTAAAATCTCGGCGCTTCAAGCCTTCCAGGTTGATACTTCTTGCCGCCGCTGGCGCACCCGCCACTGTCACAAAAGCTGGAATATCTTTTCCAACCGCACTGCCCATACCGGTAAAGCTATGGGTACCGATTGCGCAGTACTGATGAACCAAGGTATAGCCACTTAAAATAGCCCAGTCACCAACGTCAACATGCCCGGCAAGGGAGGCGTTATTTACAAGAATACAGTGATTCCCAATCACGCTATCATGCCCGACATGTGCATAGGCCATAATTAAATTATCGTTGCCAATTGTGGTTTCTGATCGGTCCTGCACCGTGCCTCTATGAATAGTAACGCCTTCACGAATTACGTTTCGATCACCGATCACTAAGCGCGTCGGCTCACCAGAGTACTTCAAGTCAGGGGTATCTTCACCAATAGACGAGAACTGCATGATACGATTATTTTCACCGATAACCGTTGGGCCTTTTACAACCACATGAGAAGCAACTTCGGTGCCTGCGCCAATTTTGACGTCGGGTCCAATTATGGACCACGGACCCACTTTCACCCCTTCGGCAAGCTCCGCAGAAGGGTCAACAATCGCACGGTTATCAATCATAGGTTCGCTCATCTGATGGTTTGAGCTATACGCTCCGGTCCGCACACATAATAGTTGCACTCGTGACTAGCTCGCCATCAACAGTGGCAACACAGTCAAATTTCCATATACCACGTTTTTCAGACACAATTTTTGCTTCAAAAAACACGCGATCACCAGGCACAACTTGACGCTTAAACCGAACTTTGTCGATGCCAGCAAATAAATAAATGGAACCGTCATCGGGGGTTTTGTCCATTGTTTTAAAACCGAGAACACCGCACGCCTGCGCCATTGCTTCGATCAGCATGACACCAGGAAAAACAGGAAAATGAGGAAAGTGGCCCTGAAAGACCTCTTCATTCATGGAGACATTTTTATATGCGAGTATTCTTTCACCCTCTTCTAATTCAACGACGCGATCAATCAACAAGAAAGGATAGCGGTGAGGAAGGTATTTACGAATTTCAACGATGTCCATCAACATGGTATGTGTGCCCCAAAATATTACTTCGCGACGACTGCCGCGCTAGTGTTAATTCTTAGAATTTTGCGCTTTTTCAAGCTTTTTAATTCGGCCTGCCAGATCGTCTAATTGCCCAAAACGAACAGCAGACTTGCGCCAGCTTTTTGCATCTTGCATAGGCGTCGCAGAAGCAAAAGCTCCGGCTTCTTTTGTGCCCTTGGTTACAATGGTTCCGCCGTTAAAATGGCAATTATCTGCAATTTCAATATGACCATTGACTGCAACCGCACCAGCGAAGGTGCAATTTTTCCCAATTTTTGTACTTCCCGCGATTCCAACACAGCCGGCTATCGCAGTGTTTTCACCAACCTCAACGTTGTGCGCCATATGAACCTGATTATCGATAATGACCCCATCATGAATAACCGTATCACCAATAGCGCCACGATCTATCGCTGTACCCGCACCGATTTCCACGTTATCGCCGATAACCACACCACCTAATTGGTGAATCTTAACCCAACCGTCAGCGCTAGGCGCGAAGCCAAAACCATCAGAGCCTACCGTCGTGCCACTATGGATAATAACGTTCGAGCCAATTCTTACATTCGAATATAAAGATACATTGGGATAGATTAAACAATTCTCACCAAGCTGAGAGTTCTCTGAAATCACGACCCCTGGATATATTTCACACCCAGCACCTATTTTTACATTATCCTCGATAACACAATTAGCCCCAATGGATGCCGATGAATCAATTTCTGCAGAACTAGAAACCACAGCAGACGGATGCACGCCTTCAATACGTTTCGGTCTTGGGTTAAAAAGCCCGCTCGCTATAGCGTAAGCTTTATAAGGATCCTCCACGACCAAAGCATTACCATTGTAAACTGATTCATGCACTTCACTCAGAATTACCGCCCCTGCTCGCGTGCTCGATAAGCAATCTACGTAGGACTTAGAGGACAGAAAGCTAAGCTCATCGGAAGTGGCGTCTTCTAGGGAAGCAATACCCGAGAGCGGTATCTCGCCATCACCCACAAATCGCGCATTAAGATGGGATGACAGCTCTTTGAGGCTATACTCCTTTTTCATAATTCGTCACTCATAAGGTGAAAGGCGTTTAAACGGCAGTTATTTTTGCTTATCCAACTCTGTAGCAATATCTTGTGTGACATCGATACTGTCATTCAGCGCCGCAGCAACAGCTTCACGCTTTATCATCAAATCAATATTTTTTTCTTCCATATACTTATCGACAACAGCTTTAAGTACGGGCTGATATTTATCGAAGATTGTTTTCAACACTTTATTTTGTTCTGCTTTAATACGTTGCATCGCTACATTACGCTCTTTAGCAACACCTTCCATTTTCGCCAAATGTTTTTTCTTATCTTCTTCGCCCCACGTCATACTTTTTGAAGAACGCTCTTTATCTAAAATTTCTAAGTCTGCAGTTAACCCTTCGTAATCCGCTTTCATTTTAGCGAACTCAGGCGTCGACTCGAAAGCCTCCAAAGTCTGCTGAGCAAATTGAGTCCGCATAATAGATTCATTGGTATCAAACACGACTATTTTTGCTGCAAATGATACTTGAGCAAGCGCTATAAGTGCCACGGCTAACAATGTCTTTTTAATCATCGGGGGTTCTCCATTTTTGAAATAGTTATATGTAAAAGGTTGGCTAAAAGCCTGCACCAAAAGAAAATTGGAAACGTTTAGCGTCATCCAAACCTGTGACGTCTGTCGGCCACGCGTAACTAAAGGTCATCGGTCCCATGGCAGATAGCCATTTGAACCCAAAACCATAAGAAGAACGTAATTTGGATAAATCAAAGTCCGTACATCTCACTTGGTCATGTCTACAGTCAGAAGAGAACACATTTCCTGCATCATAAAACGCCACAAGCTGCATTGAACGAGTATCCTTGGCAAAAGGAATAGGTAAGATCAACTCAGTATTAAATTCAAAGAGGACATTCCCCCCTGATGACCTTAAGCGGCTCCCTGGAATATCCCGATAAAAGGCAAGCCCGCCAACATCACAGCCTTCACTAGCATTTTTGGCTAATGTAGCACTATCTTCACATAAAACATAAGCGGGATTTCTATATTCATCGGCAGAAATTCTACCATCGTTATTCACGTCTTGAGCGGAAGAAAAACCTAAATAGTATTGATCTGCACCAGCGTCAAGCGGCCCCAAGGTATAAGGCTCATACCCTCTAACAGACCCTATCCCACCGGTCCGAAAAGTTTCGAAAAACGGCAGTTCGTCCATCCCACCATAACCATCCCCGTAACCAACTTTGGTCCGGAAACGAAGAGTAAAGTCATCCCCCAAAGGTACGAATTGCTTCGCCTCGAATTGAAGTTTATAGAATTCTAAATCACTGCCAGGTACCGTTGCTTCAATACTTAATGACTGTGAATTGCCTCGTGTAGGAAGAATCCCTCGATTCAGGGTATTACGACTCCAAGAAGAGGTTAAAGAAAAAGTATTGAAGCGGTTACCATACTTATCGATAAAACCTGGTTCTTGCTCGGCAACTAGGTCATTGGTGATAGTAAACGTATTTAGATCGAATTCTTGAGAACGATCCGACGGAAAGATACTCGTACCGGGATTGTGAAACTCTAGAAAGTCACTTTGGGTTATATAGGAAAAACCAACATCGTACGAATGACGCTCTCCGTCTAAACTAACGTCAAAATCATCATAGAAAAACGGGCTCTGCCTGATATGCTTTCCAACTGTATCACCAACTTTCAATTGCTGGTTCGCAAATCCCAAGCCAAAACGTAAAAATGAAATTTCCGAAATAGGATAGCCAAAAGTTACATTTGCTCCGGTAGTATCAGCAGCATAACTACTACCAAAATTAGCACTCGTAAAATCCGAGTTACGGTAGAACAAACTAAATCCTCGGCTTACCCCATCAGGAGTAAAATAAGGATCGCTATACTGAAAAGTATAATCATCCTGAAAACGATTATGGTTAATACCGAATTGCACTTTTTTCCCAGTACCTAACCAATTATTCTCACTAACACTAACCCCAACATTTACTTTGTAGGCTTCAGAATAACCAACACTGGCCTGAATACTTCCCGACGCTTGCTCTTCAACGGTATAAGACACATCAACTAGATCACTATGACCTGGGACGTCCTTAACATCAATTGCAACCTCTTTAAAATACCCAAGACGCTCAAGCTTAACTTTAGAACTTTCAATTCGAGCATTTGACGCAGACGCACCTTCAATCTGTCGCATCTCTCGGCGAATAACCTCATCAGAGGTTTTCCGATTCCCACTAAAATCAATTCGTCTCACATATACACGCTTTCCTGGATCGATCAAAAATGTAATTTCCACACTATTGGTCGAGGGATCTTTTATCGGTATGCCTTCTACCTCAGCATTTGTATAGCCAGCATTCCCCAGCAATGTTGTGATGTATTCCGAGGTGTTGGTCATGCGTGACTGAGAAAACGTATCGCCAGCCTTTAACAGAAATAAACGTCGCACCGTTTCTTCTTCAAGAATTGGGTCGCCCGCTAATTCGACTTTACTGACATCATATTTTTGCCCTTCATCCAAATTAAGGGTAATAAATACACCCTTTTTATCAGGACTCAGTGAAACCTGCGAAGAAACGACACGAAAATCTAAATACCCTCGATCAAGGTAAAATGAGGAAAGGCTCTCAATATCTCCGGTCAATTTTTCTTTAGCATATTTATCTGCACTGGAGAAAAAGCCATACCACCGGCTCTCACGAATTTTAACGAGATCAAGCAATGTATCATCATCAAACTTTTCGTTTCCAACGAGATTAAAGTGCCGAATTTTGGCTGCGCTGCCCTCATCGACATCGATAAGGATTTCCACCATATTATTTGGCAGCTCATCAACAGAAAGGCTTACCGATGCCCCATAGCGGGCCTGGGCGATATACTGTCGTTCCAATTCCCGAGTAATCCCCTGTAGCTTATGTGCTTGCAGAATCTCCCCTTCAGATAATCCATTATCAGTCATAATACTTTCTAACTGATCCGTTTTAATCGCCTTATTCCCATCAATTTCAATCGACTTAATTGCTGGCCGCTCCTGAACGACAACAATCAGAGCGCCCTCATCACGGGCTATCTGAATATTCGTAAAAAAACCGGTGGCATAAAGCTCTCGAATCACGGAACGAACGTCTTCACTGTTAGCCGTATCACCCACTCTTATAGACATTGCGGCAAACACAGGACTTGCTGATACGCGCTGAAGCCCTTCTAGTCGAATGTCATCAACCTGGAAACTTAACGCAAAAGCATGAGGAGCCGTTATCAATATGAGAAAAACAGCAAGTAATCGATTTAATTTAAACAATGGAAGTTAGCCAGACCTTATAATTCTTTGACATGCTGGAGAATATCGACAAGATATCCAGGTCCAGCACTCGTTTAATGACCCATTAGGCCCCTAAAATATCGTTATAGAAAGCGATCATCATGACACCAAACAGCATGACAATCCCCACATTCAGGCTCCAAACCTGCACTTCTTGGGAGACAGGGCTACCTTTAACCCACTCAATAACGGCGAAAACTATATGCCCCCCATCCAATATAGGGACAGGAAGTAAATTCATAACACCCAGAACAATGCTTAAGTGAGCTAAAAAGGACAAAAAGGCCCAAAAACCCAGCTCCGCGTGGGAGGCGGCAACTTTAGCAATGCCAATCGGACCACTCAAGTTTTTAGAGGATATTTCGCCAAAAATAAGCTTTTTCATAGATAGTAATATGAATACGCTTGTATCCCAGGTTTCTGTCAGTGACGCAGACATGGCCGAGAACACGTTATAACGATGTACTCGTACCATTTCTTCAGGAAGTTTGGGCAAGACCACAGACACACCCGCCCTTCCTATGACCTCTCCGGAATCTAATGTGAGTGATTCTGGAGTAAGCGTTAGAGGCACCGGCTCGCCACCGCGAAGAACACTAACATTCATCGTGACGTTGGGGTGTTCACGAACGTATTTAACCCAGGACTTCCAAGACGCCACGTCCTCCCCGTCTAATGACAAAATCTCATCACCAGATTGAAAACCCGCCCGCTCAGCCGGGCTACCCTCAAGCACCTTATCTAGGACCTTGCCCAATGCAGGGTAATAAAATTCAAGACCAAGCCCCTTTAAAGGGTTGGGGGACTTTTCATCAGCCAGCCAATTATCCAATACACCCTCAGATTCGTATGAAAGCGTCGTGTCTGGATACGTCGTAGTAAACCTAATCGGCCCAGATTCACCTAGGCGAGAAAGTAAGTGCAACGCAACGGCCTTTCTGGTCGGCGTCGGTTTGCCATCAACTTCGACGATTTCTTGGCCTTCAGCAAGACCAGCATGCGCCGCAATCGAATCGACTTCGACATGGCCAATAACTGGCGAATACGACGTCGTACCCTTAACCAGTAAGATGAGCCAATAAAAAAAGATAGCTAACACAAAATTAGCAAATGGCCCCGCAAAAAAGATGATGATACGCTGCCACTCTGGCTTATCCCCGAGTGTGCGAGACATATCTTCTTGCGCTACCTCCTCATTCCTTTCATCGAGGGGTTTTACATAGCCACCTAGCGGTATTGCTGATATCGCAAACTCAGTTCCCTTTGAATCAGTCCACGTCCAAAGACGACGCCCAAAACCAACGGAAAAGCGAAGCACCTTTACGCCAAATATCCGCATTGCATAGAAGTGCCCAAATTCGTGAATTGGGACGAGAATACATATGGCAAGAAGAAACCAAAGCGCCGTTACAAAATGTTCAAACACAGGATATCTCGATAATCTAGGTTATTGGAGCTTCACGGCTGTCGCCATCTGGCGTGCGCGCTGATCGGCTTCTATGACAGCATCAATAGAATCTGGTTCTGAAGATTCCCATTTTTCCAATACTTCGGCAATAAGCGAGGAAATATCCGTAAATTTAATACGCTCATTCAAAAACAAATCAACAGCTATTTCGTTAGCGGCATTCAAAGCAACCGCGTAATCAGCGCCAGATGAAGCCACGTCTATCGCCAGTTTCAAGCACGGAAAACGTTCATAATCAGGGGTATCAAACGTCAGCTGAGACAACCGCATAAAATCTAGCGCTTCGACCCCAGAAGACACTCTATCGGGATACGCTAAACAATGCGCAATGGGGGTGCGCATATCTGGATTACCCATCTGGGCCAATACGGAACCATCAACATACTGCACCATGGAATGAATAACGCTCTGAGGGTGGATTACAACCTCTATATCTTCTGGCTTAGCGTCAAACAACCAACACGCCTCAATAAATTCCAAGCCTTTATTCATCATGGTGGCGGAATCAACGGAGATTTTCCTTCCCATAGACCAATTGGGGTGAGCACAGGCCTCGTCAGGCGTTACATGTGAAAACGTAGAAAGCTCACGGGTTCGGAATGGCCCGCCAGAACCAGTTAATAATATTTTACTAACACCCGAACTCTTCAACGATACAGCAGCCCCCTGGACTCTATTCCGCTCAGGCAAACATTGAAAAATAGCATTGTGCTCGCTATCGATGGGTAACAACTCGGCATTATGGCATTTCACCTTTTCAGTAAATAAATGCCCGCTCATCACCAAGGCTTCTTTATTTGCCAATAAAACCCGCTTACCCGACTCGACCGCCGCTAGCGTTGGCAATAAACCCGCTGCGCCGACGATTGCGGCCATCACCGTATCAGCCTCCGAATCAGATGCGACGTCACAAAGTGCACTTGCGCCGAATAACACTTCGACGGCAGAACCACTTTCTTGAAGTCGGACTTGAAGAGATTTTGCTAGAGGCTCGTCAGCAACCACTGCGTACTTGGGAGAAAACTGACAACACTGATCAAACAACACATCCGCACTTCGGTGAGCCGTCAACGCAAACACCTGATAGCGATCAGCGTTTTGCTCAACCACACTTAATGTGCTTTTACCTATAGAGCCGGTAGAGCCAAGGATCGTAATTTTATGCATCAAATATCAGCCCTACAATTGCCAGTGACTGGACATAAGCGCTAGGGAAAACACCGGAACCGCGGCCACCAGCGCATCAATACGATCAAGTACGCCACCGTGGCCTGGGAGTAACTGACTACTATCCTTAACCCCTTGGTGGCGTTTCACCATACTCTCAAGCAAATCACCGACAACAGATATGAGCGCAGTGGGCACGGCAATAACCAGTAAAGCCACCAATTCGCCACCCTTGAAGAAAGCATTAAAAGCAATCGCTAAAATCGCTGCCAGAACAACGCCACCAGCCACGCCCTCCCAGGACTTTCCCGGGCTGACACTCGGCGCAAGCTTTCGCTTGCCAAAAGCACGCCCTGTAAAATATGCGCCAATATCAGCTGAGGCAACCAGGAGCACAACGAACAAAACAAGCCAAGCGCCTGAATTTTGATGGCGTAAAAACATGATGCCCAACCACGCAGGCACCAACACGAACACGCCCATAAGCAAACGGGCGGGAACGGAGCCCCAAATAATTGCACTGGAAGGAAAACCTTGAATCCAGAGCAAAGCAACAGCCCACCAAATACATGACGCAACAAGAATGAACCTTAAGGTGTCGTCATCATGTGACCAATCGGTAAGAAACCCACAAGCAACGGCCACCACTATGACACAAGCGATATACCCTGACTTTGCCATATTTGAACTAAGCGCAGATAAGTTACTCCACTCCCAAGTTGCCACGACGAGCACGCAACCAATCGCGACTGAGAAATAGGCCCCAGGTAACAAAAATAACGCGGCTAAAAAACCAACAGCCAAAATAACGGCGGTTAAGACCCTCTCTTTAAGCATTCATAGCCTCTTGCTCAATCTGGTCACCTGTTTTACCAAATCGCCGTTGGCGAGTATAAAAATCATTCACTGCTTTTTTTAGCGCATCCGCATCAAATTCAGGCCAAAGTAAATCACTAAACACCAGCTCTGCGTACGCCGCCTGCCACAACAAAAAGTTACTGATCCGATATTCGCCCCCAGTACGAATAAGTAGATCTAAAGGAGGCAAATCCGCCGTAGAAATATCGTCGGACAATGTATCTTCGGTAATATCATCTAGCGAAAGCTCGCCATCAAGTACGCGCTTGGCGACCGCTTTTGACGCCTGGGCAATATCCCAACGGCCACCATAATCGGCCGCTATCACCAATGTGGAATCGCCTTTACATGCCAAACTTTCTGCTTCTTCAATAGCCCCGGTCAATCGTTTCGAAAAGCGACCCCGATTACCAATCACTTTGAGCTTCACCCCTTCACGGGAAAGCTTTTTCGCTTCTTTCTTTAAATAGCTGTAAAACAGCCCCATCAAAGCCTCGACCTCTTTTGGGGGACGACGCCAATTCTCACTACTGAACGCAAACAGAGTAAGCGCCTCTACACCCTCGTTTCGACAAGCAGACAGCACATCCCGAATCCGCTCAACACCGGCTCTATGTCCCGAAATACCCTGCTTACTTTCGCGCTTCGCCCAACGGTTGTTACCGTCCATAATAATGGCGACATGGCGTAATGACTTGGGATCCACTCATTGACCTCGATAAAGAATTTGCGCAACTTTAAAGGAAAGCTGTCATGAAATCGACATATTTTGGCGAAACAACCGCCGCGGGAAGGGAGGTACAAGGGCGCCACACAAGGCGCCCACGCAGGTTAAATTTCCATCAGATCTGCTTCTTTAACGCCTAGCGCCTTATCAACCTGAGCGATAAACTTATCGGTGATTTTTTGAATTTCGTCCTCTGCACGACGCTCATCATCCTCACCAATTTCTTTTTCTTTTAATAGGTCTTTTACCGTGCCGATTGCATCTCGACGAATATTGCGTACCGAAACACGCGCAGCTTCAGCTTCGCTTCTCGCTTGTTTGATATAACCTTTACGGGTCTCTTCCGTAAGGGGCGGCATAGGCACCCGAATCAAATCACCCGTCGTCACAGGGTTAAGACCCAAATCAGATTTCATAATGGCTTTTTCAATATCTGGGACGAGCTGCTTTTCCCACGGGCTAATCGATAACGTTCTCGCATCAAGTACTGACACATTCGCCACCTGAGAAAGCGGTGTTGGATTATCATAATACATAACGGATACGCCATCGAGAATGCTTGAATGCGCGCGCCCAGTGCGAATTTTATTAAAGTTAACACCCAGCATATCGACACTTTTACTCATTCTTTCTTCTGCATCGGCTTTAATGTCATTAATCATCTTATATTTCCTCTCTTTACACTCACATTGCGCTCAAACACTACACTCGAAAACAACATCCCATCACGCCCTCAACGTTGATCCTGAATTTTCTTGGACCAAACGAAACGGACACTATGCATCTTCGCTTATTAATGTACCTTCGGTTTCACCCACGACAATATTTAATAATGCACCGGCTTTCGCCATTTTAAATACGCGAATAGGTAAACCTCGCTCCTGACACAAACAGATCGCAGTCATATCCATCACCCCCAACTTATCAGCCAAGACTTTGTCATAACTCAAAGTATCAAACATTGTCGCAGTCGGATCCTTGGCTGGATCTGCAGAATAAACACCTTCAACTTTTGTCGCTTTTAAAACGATCTCAGCTTCGACTTCAATCCCACGCAAACATGCAGCCGAATCGGTAGTGAAAAATGGATTACCCGTTCCTGCAGAGAAAATAACAACCTCTCCGCTTTCCAACTGACGAATCGCTTTTCGGCGGTCATAATGATCAACCATGCCACTCATAGGAATAGCGGACATGACGTTGGAGGAGATATTCGAACGCTCCAAGGCATCTCTCATAGCCAAAGCATTCATAACCGTGGCCAACATGCCCATATGATCGCCAGTAACACGATCCAGACCAGCCTTACTTAGGGCCGCACCTCGGAAGAGGTTACCACCGCCAATGACAAGCCCCACTTGAACACCTATTCCAACTAACTGACCTATTTCAAGCGCCATCTTATCCAGCACCTTTGGGTCTATGCCGAAGCCTTCAGCCCCCATCAACTCCTCACCACTCAATTTCAGCAATATTCGCTTGTACTTACGATCAGTTCTAGTTGTCATTCAATCACCCATGTGAGCAAAAAATTCAACGAAGTTTAACAGCAAAAAGACAGAGGTTGAATCCCGCCACCACCTTCGTTCAACAAAAAAAAAGCGCCTCCCAACCTAATGCTGGGGGCGCTTCTTAAACTTTTAAGCAATTAAGATTGAGACGCAGCTACCTGTGCAGCAACTTCAGCGGCAAAATCTTCTTCTACTTTTTCGATACCATCACCCACTTCAAAACGAACGAAGGACTTCACTTCACCACCGGCCTTTTTCACCAACTGGCCAATCGTCGTTTCGGGGTCTTTAACGAATGGCTGCTCAACCAAGCTATTCTCTTTCAAGAACTTGCTGATACGGCCCGTCATCATTTTCTCAACGATGGCTTCCGGCTTACCTTCCATATCAGGCTGAGCCTTGATAATCGCTTTCTCTTCGTTAACAACCGACTCTGGCATATCAGAAGTATTCGTTACACGAGGATTTACCGCGGCAACGTGCATCGCAACATCTTTCGCAACAGCAACATCATCAACACTCACTTCAACCAGTGAAGCGATACGATTGTTAGAGTGAACATACAAACCAACAACACCTGACTCAGGCTCAATCAATGAAACACGACGAACGCCAATATTCTCACCAATTTTCTGAACGAGCGCTTGACGTGCATTTTCAACTTCTTCGTCAACAAGTGCTGCAACATCACCGACTTTATTTGCAAACGCTTTTTCTAAAACTGAGCCGACAAAATCAAGGAAGCCATCGTCACGAGCAACGAAATCAGTTTCACTGTTTACCTCCAACAATACCGCGTAGCTGCCGTCTTCAGCCGCTTTACCAGCAACAACACCTTCAGCAGCGGTACGACCGGCTTTTTTCGCCGCCTTCAAACCGGAGGCTTTACGAAGATTCTCAATCGCTGTATCCACGTCACCGTCAGTTTCAACAAGCGCTTTTTTACATTCCATCATGCCGAGCCCAGTACGCTCACGCAATTCTTTTACCAATGAAGCAGACACTGCCATGTCAATATCCTCAATATATTAAGATGATTAATTGAACAGCCTGTAACAAACCAGCAATTACAAACCTAAAAAAAGGGGAATAACCCCCTTTTTATTTTACTTCGCTGTCAAACAGTAAGAATTATTCCGCTGAGGCAGCTTTATCTTCTTGGACTTCAACAAACTCGTCTTTAGCCGCGCCAGTACTTGCATCAGAAGCACCTTCTAAGCATGCGTCAGCCAACGCCGTTACATATAATTTAACTGCGCGAATTGCGTCATCATTACCAGGAATAATGTAATCAATACCAGAAGGATCACTATTGGTGTCCACAATACCGAATACGGGGATACCTAGCTTATTCGCTTCTTGAACAGCAATACGCTCATGATCGACATCGATAACAAACAACGCATCTGGCAAACCACCCATGTCCTTGATACCGCCAATAGACAAATCAAGCTTGTTCATTGTACGACGACGCATCAATGCTTCTTTCTTAGTCAACTTTTCGAAAGTACCGTCTGCACTTTGAGTTTCTAGCTCACGGTAACGACGAATAGACGCACGAATTGTTTTATAGTTCGTCAACATTCCACCCAACCAACGGTGGCTAACAAACGGCATGTTTGCACGAGTAGCTTGCTCTTTAATGGTTTTCTGAGCAGCGCGCTTAGTACCAACAAAAAGTACTTTTTTCTTCTGGCTGGCCATTTTCTGAACCATCGCCAAAGCCTCATTAAACTGAGGAACAGTGTGCTCTAAGTTGATAATGTGAATTTTGTTACGTGCACCAAAGATGAACTGAGACATCTTTGGGTTCCAATAGCGAGTTTGGTGACCAAAATGGACACCCGCTTGAAGCATATCTCTCATGCTAACAGTAGGCATAATTGTTTCCTATGTATTGGGTTAGGCCTCCATACATCCCAATTAGACCAACCACTTATTGCCGATATTCAGACAAAGCAGCACCCAGGCCATTGTGACGATGTATGTGTGACGTTATAAGTAAAATTTACCGGCTAAACACAACTCAAAATGAATTAGTGCCAATCGGGCGCGCTTTATACCATAAAGGCGATATTTTCTGAAGTATTTTGTGCAGCGTGGCGGTGATTTAGGCGAAATTCACTCAACCAAAAGGGGCAAAGTGCTCTCTCAAAACAAAAGACTAGAAAGAACACTGTAACCGAGAAGAATAGGACGGAGAGGAAAAACAGACTATTGAGCCTGCCCTATTAACTGTTTTTGAGACTCCAGCTTAGCGATAGACAGAAGTTTTTTGGCGGCTTTGTAACTTTCCGTCGCGTTGTTCAGCTGACTGAAGCACACTCTACGCTGCTCACCTCGAGTCACTGCACAGGCGTGCCTTAGGGCGCGATAATCATCAACCTGACTCTGCGCCGAGGCCACTTGATCAACATCTGCTGCAACTGCGAAATTTGCACCAACTACCACTATTGACGTGGCGACGAATTTTACCAATGACATAAATGTCTCCCCCGGTGTAAGTTATCGTTGAAGCAAGTATAGACGGGCGCTGAGACAAAAAAGCCAACCTGATCACAAAACCGAACCAATTGAGAGTACGGACAAAAAAAGTTGTGACGCACCGCAATATACACCCCCTAACACAGGATGATTTTTGAACAGGTGGATAGCACCTTCACCTCTGGAGGCATAATTACGCGCCTCAGCCTGTATGTAAATCGTGCGGGGCCGAACGCTTTGGTTTAGAATGCGCATCCTTTTCTAGACTCAAGAATCAACCGGAAACACCCATGTCATCAAACGTCACCATTAAAACGCCAGAAGAAATTGCAAAAATGCGCGTTGCTGGCCGCAAAGCGGCTGAAGTGCTGGAAATGATTGAACCCCACGTAAAAGCGGGGATAACGACTGCGGAACTTGACCGCATATGTCATGACTACATCGTGAACGAACAAAAGGCTATTCCAGCACCACTCAATTACAAAGGCTTTCCAAAATCCATTTGCACCTCTGTAAACCACGTGATCTGTCATGGGATTCCTTCAGAAAAGAAAACCTTAAAATCTGGCGACATCATAAATATCGATATTACCGTGATCGTTGACGGCTATCATGGCGATACCAGTAAAATGTTTTTCGTTGGCAAGGTCGCACCCCATGCACACCGGTTGGTAAAAATAACCCAAGAATGCTTATACAAGGCCATCGAACTGGTCAAACCTGGCGCTCGTCTAGGCGATTTTGGCCAAGTAATCCAAGCCCACGCTGAAAAGAACCACTATTCCGTTGTTCGTGAATACTGCGGCCATGGTATTGGTAAAGTATTTCATGAAGACCCTCAAGTACTCCATTACGGCAAAGCCGGTACGGGAATGGAGGTAAAAGAAGGGATGACATTCACCATCGAACCCATGATTAATGCCGGGAAAGCGCATACTCGTTTGAAAGGCGATCAATGGACAGTCGAAACCCGCGATGGCCGCCTATCAGCCCAATGGGAACATACGCTCGCCGTCACCAGTAATGGTGTAGAAGTGCTCACTGCCCGGAACGAGGAATCATTTTAAGCGATGGCCATTCAGGATTGTCCAGAATTTGCCTATCAGCCGATATGCTTTAAGCAAGAACGCTTTAGGCAAGACCTACAGACCAAACCCCATATCGATGTTTTTAAAGATGCGATTAGCGGTGTAAATACACACCTATCCGACCGTTTTCATGAGGATGAAGATGTTCGTTCAATGGTCTACGAACTGTCGTCGTTTATCGACCTCATTTTGCATTACGCATGGCACATCTACGACTGGGACGACGATATCGCACTCGTCGCCGTAGGAGGCTATGGCAGAGCCGAGTTACACCCCCAGTCCGATATCGACATACTGATACTTCTGGATAACAAAGCAGGCAAAAAGCACGATGAAAGCATCCAGTCTTTCGTCACCTTTTTGTGGGATATAGGTTTAGAAATAGGCAGTAGCGTCCGCACCATTAAAGAGTGCGCGAAATACGCGAAATCAGACATCACCATCGCCACAAACCTTATTGAATCTCGCACTCTCATTGGAAACAAAAAACTACTCGAAGAACTTTCACGGCTCACCTCCCCCAAAAAAATATGGAAAACCACAGATTTTTTCAAAGCTAAGTGGGAGGAACAAACCGAACGTCATGAGAAGTACAACGACAACGAGTCAGACCTAGAGCCCAACATTAAAAACTCACCCGGCGGCCTGCGCGACATTCAAATGATCAACTGGGTAGCAAAGCGCTATTTTGGGGTTAAGACCTTGCGTCAACTCGAAGGTAAAGATTTTTTTACCGAGCACGAATTTGGCGTATTACGTTCCGGCGAAGATTTCTTATGGAAAGTGCGCTTTGGTGTGCACTTACTCGCCGGACGCCCTGACGAACGACTGCTCTTTGAATACCAACGCGAACTCGCCAAAATATTCGGCTATGAAGACTCCGAAAAAGGCCTCGCCGTCGAACAGTTTATGTATAAATATTACCGTACTGTTATGGCGTTAAGGGAGCTTAATGACGTACTTCTACACTATTTGTCGGATGTGATTTTTAATCCCAAATCAAAAGGGAAAATCACAAAAATAAACGAACGTTTCCAGTTGCGTAACAATTATATAGAAGTAACACGAGAAACAATCTTTGACGAATACCCTTCCGCATTACTCGAAATATTTGTGCTGATGGGGAACAGCCCAGACATCACAGGCGCTACATCCTCAACCATTCGACTTATGCGAGATAAACGCTGGTTAATCGACGACGATTTTCGCGCGCACACCACCAACAAAAAAATGTTTTTAGCCTTGTTCTCGATTGAATATGGGCTTGTCACACAGCTAACACGCATGAAGCGTTACGGGATATTAGGCCGCTATTTACCTGCGTTCGGAAAAATAACCGGACAGATGCAACATGACTTGTTTCATCGCTATACCGTTGATGCGCATACACTGCTCGTGATCCAAAATATGCGGCGTTTCAAACTTCCCGAGGAAGAAAAACAGTTTCCCATCGCCGCGCATATTCTCAATACCTTAGCGAAACCAGAGCTACTGTATATTGCGGGCTTATTTCACGATATTGGCAAAGGTCGGGGGGGCGATCACTCGGTACTGGGCGCACACGACGCTGAAGAATTTTGTATCGCCCACGGTTTATCACGACGCGAAACCCATATCGTCACATGGCTGGTCGAAAAACACTTATTGATGTCCTACGTTTCTCAGAAACAGGACACCTCAGACCCAGAAGTCATTCAAAATTTCGCATTGCAAATGGGTGATCAAACGCACCTAGATTATCTCTATACGCTCACCATCGCCGACATGTGCGGCACTAACCCGGAGCTATGGAATACCTGGCGCGATACATTAATGCGTAACCTATATAACGAGACCAAACGCGCCTTACGACGCGGCCTCGAAAAAACGGCCAACCAAAACGAGCTTATTGAGGAAAAGCAGCATCAATCGCTTTTAAAGCTTGAAGACAAAGATATTACCAGTGATCAAGCTCACGCCCTGTGGAACAATATGGGCGACGAATACTTTATTCGAGAAAGTCATTTAGATATCGCATGGCAGACGGAAGCACTGATCAACCACGACTCAAACAAGCCACTGGTGCTGATCCGCGAATCGTCAAACAAGCGCTTCTCTGGGGCGACAGAAATATTTGTTTACGTAAAAGATGTAAATCACGTATTTGTTGCTGTCACCACCGCACTTGCACAGCTTTCGTTGAATATTCAAGATGCGCGAATTTATTCATCCCAAACAGGTTATACGCTCGACACGTTCTATGTTCTCGATGAAAACTACGAGCCCCTTGGCAACGAACACGAAAAATTTTCAAAAATTGAAGATGCTTTAAAACAGGAATTGGAGTTAGTTGGCGAATATTCAGAAATGGCCGCCAAGCGAACACCTCGCTTACTCAAACAATTCCCTATCCCTTCACGCACCAGCATAAGCAATGATATCGTCAGAGGCTGCACCGTATTAGAAGTTATCAGCCCTGACCGCGCAGGGCTTCTTGCGACGATTGCACGTACATTTATGGAGCACGATATCCATATGCAAAACGCAAAGATTTCGACACTTGGTGAACGTGTCGAGGATGTATTCTTTATCACGGATAGCGAAGGAAATCCGCTTGGCGACGCAGCCCTTTGTGCTGGCCTGCAAGAAGAATTATGTCGTCGGCTAGATGAACGCGTTGAAAAAGAGTCTACCTAGCGTCTCGCTCTTGAGGCGCCCATTTTGGCAACGATTGGCAAAACATGAATCCAAATTTAACACAGCTCCAACCCTACCCATTTGAAAAGCTAATGCAGTTAAAAGCAGGCATAGAACCGCCCGCAGACAAAAAACATATTGCTCTTTCAATTGGTGAGCCAAAGCACGACGCACCCGCCTTTGTATTAAAAACGCTCGTGGACGAACTCGGCACTATCACCAATTACCCAATCACAAAGGGCATCGATCCGCTTCGTACAGCTATGGCTAATTGGGTGAGCAAGCGTTTTCAACTCACCGAGAACTCGCTATCGCCACAAGAAAACATCATCCCTGTAAATGGTACAAGAGAAGCCTTATTTGCCTTTACTCAAGTGATTGTGGACAGCTCCCAAACCAACGCCAAAGTCCTGATGCCAAACCCGTTTTATCAGATATACGAAGGCGCTGCGTTAATCGCCGGAGCTGAACCGTACTTTTTGAACTGCGAAAAAAGTAATGACTACCTTCCCAACTTCGATTCAGTGCCCAACGAAGTATGGCAGCAATGCCAATTACTTTTCCTATGCTCCCCCGGAAACCCAACTGGTGCCGTATTACCACTAGAACAATTCGCACAACTGATTTCTCTGGCGGACAAATTCGACTTTGTTATCGCCAGTGACGAGTGCTATTCCGAACTCTATTTCGACGAACAGACGCCTCCACCCGGCTTACTCGAAGCCTGTGCCCATATCGGCCGAGATAGTTATGAACGCTGCATGGTATTTCACAGCTTATCCAAGCGCTCAAACCT
Source organism: Agarilytica sp. (assembly GCA_045430345.1). Lineage (GTDB taxonomy): Bacteria > Pseudomonadota > Gammaproteobacteria > Pseudomonadales > Cellvibrionaceae > Agarilytica. The sequence goes on from JAILXT010000001.1 coordinate 1,400,796, forward strand.
ACCAGGTTTACGGTCGGGATTCGCTGCGGGCGACAAACATTTGATTAAACGGTTTTTGCACTACCGCACGTACCATGGCTGCGCGATGCCCGTATTCAGTCAGCATGCAAGTATCGCGGCATGGAACGACGAAGCTCACGTCCTTGAAAATAGAAACCTATACAGGCAAAAATTTGATGCCGTACTCAGCATTCTCAAAGATTGTCTTAATGTAGCTCAGCCCGACGCAAGCTTTTATCTTTGGCCTAAAACCCCGATCGATGACGCCGAATTTGCACGCGGCTTGTTCGAGCAAGAAAACGTTACCGTGCTGCCCGGTTCATACTTAGCGCGAGACACAGAAAACGGGAACCCCGGACAAGGACATATACGTATGGCCCTAGTCGCGCCGCTAGAAGAATGTATAGACGCCGCGAAGCGTATTAGGCATTACGTGACGAGCCTCGGTTAATCGCCATGAGAAAAAACGAACGCGTCTCCTATATTTTGGAGGAACTGCAAAAGCGCTATCCCGATCCACCAGTCCCACTGGATCACTTTGATAACTACTCACTACTGGTTGCCGTGCTACTTTCGGCACAGTGCACCGATGCGCGTGTAAACAAAATCACACCAAGCTTGTGGAAACTTGCCAACAACCCTTTTGATATGGCAAAACAAACCCAACCCGCCATTCAAGCGATTATTCGCCCCTGTGGTTTATCTCCGCAGAAATCGAAAGCCATTAAAACCCTGTCCGAAATACTCGTAAACGACTACGGGGGGGAAGTCCCAGCGAGTATGGACGCGTTAGAAACACTGCCAGGAGTCGGCCATAAAACCGCAGGGGTTGTCATGGCGCAAGCCTTCGGAGAACCATCGTTCCCAGTGGACACCCATATCCATCGCTTAGCACAACGCTGGGGGCTCACAAACGGCAAAAGTGTTGCCCAAACGGAGAAAGACTTAAAACGACTATTCCCGAAAGAAAGTTGGAACGACCTTCATCTACAAATCATTTACTACGGACGAGAATATTGCTCAGCCCGTGGTTGCGACGGAACTAAATGCCCCATTTGCCATACCTGCTACCCCAATCGAAAGAAACCACTCGTCACGCTCAAAGCCTAAGCTTCATACCTTAGTAGCAGGCCGCTAGTACAAAAAATCAGCTTTATCTTCAGAATACTTAAAAACAACCACCTAAATCGATATTTTGGCGTCAAAAAGTGCTTTTTTACCTAAATGTCCTATACTAAATGCACTTTAGTGCTGGGATGCGCCCCCTAATAAGCACAGCAAAACCACCATATTCATGCCTATCGATTTTACACAGCGATTATCATTTACCCTCACACGCACAAGTATTTTTGTTGTACTCGCGGTGGGTACCTTAATCGCGGCACTTCAGGTCTATATCGACTATACCGACCGAAAAGAATTTGTAGACTACCGAATTCAATCCCTTATTGAAGCCTCCTCCACCCCCGTCGCGAAAGCCATTTACAGCCTCGATAACGAGCTAGCCCAAGAAGTCGTAAACGGCTTGAAAAAGTACGACTTCTTACACCATATCTCAATATTTGATGATACCGGCGTGATTATGGCGATTCACGACCAACCCATCCCGACCTCCGAAACAATGTGGCTCACAAGACTACTTACTGGCTACTCCACCACTTATAAGCAATCAGTTGGCGATGAAAGCAAAAATTATAACGGGCTACTGGTATTAAAACTAAATAACGATGTCATTCTCGCCCCGATCTATAAACGTAGTTTGTATATTTTTTTAAGCGGACTGGCCCGCGCGCTTATTATCGCGTTTATCCTGGCCTATTTTTACCACCGTTTTTTAACGCGCCCGTTATTTGATATTGCGAGTAACTTTTCCCGCTTAACCAAAACGAAACTGTCCTCCGCTCGGCTAAAACCTATCGACGAGCACGAAAATGATGAGCTGGGCCGCATTGTCGACTCAGCAAATGAGCTGCTCGAAATTTTGGATAAACGTGAGCAGGCCCTAGAACAAAATGAACAACAGCTACGCATCATCCTTAATGCGAGTCCTAACCAGGTATTTGCGTTAAATCACGAGGGGAATTTTGTTTTCCTAAATACGTCAACCGCGCGCTTCTATAAACAAACCGCTCGCAATTTAGAAGGCAAAAACTTTATCGAACTGCATAAAGCTATCGATGAAAAAGAAGCCTTTCGATTCTTTCAACACTTAGAAAAAGCTGAAACAAAACCCGCCGAAACTCATACCGCAAAACTTAATTTAAAAGACGCCGACGGAGAAGACCACATTCTTCATATCTCGGTTACCCCATATAAAATTGATCAGCAACAATGCATTCTCATTATCGCGAACGATGTAACAGCACGCATAGAAGCTGAAAACCGTGTTGAACGTTTAGCGTATTTCGATACATTAACCAAACTGCCAAACAGGCACCAAATACAAGAACGCCTCCAAGAGGATATATATACCTCTGAAAAAATGGGCGCCTACGGTGCGCTACTCTTTATCGACGTCGATGACTTCAAACGCATTAATGACAGCTTCGGGCACTCAACGGGAGACGCGCTGTTGTTAAAACTCTCCAACCGCATGCAAACCCAAATCCGAAAATCAGAAACCCTGGCCCGCTTGGGCGGTGATGAATTTATCCTCAGTGTGCCCAGTATCGCAACAACCGCAGAACGCACACAAGCACTCGCCTGCAACTTGGCCGAACGCCTGCTGCAAAATATTCGTAAGCCTTTGCGGATTGGCGAACACGAATTAGAAGTGTCGGCCAGTATCGGGATTGTCCTGTACCGACAAGCAGAGGAAGATTTGGACAAGCTCTTGAGCGCTGCCGATACCGCGATGTACCAAGCCAAAGCGCAAGGCCGCGACCGATACCTTATTTTTAATACCACCATGTCGGATGAGGCCAGCCGCCTGGTCACCCTGGAGTCCGATATTCGCAAAGGCATTGGGGAACACCAATTTAATTTTTATCTACAACCCCTACTGGATTCAGAAACCCGCACAATGATCGGGGCAGAAGCACTCCTTCGCTGGCAGCACCCAGAAAGAGGCCAAGTCCTTCCTGATCAATTTATCGAATTCCTAGAAAATTCCCCCATGATGGGAAAGGTCGGCGAACAAATTTTGGATAAGGTCTGCGCTTTCATATACTCGTGCCGAAACCGCGGAATCATGGAGCCGAGCACCCGCATCGCCGTGAATATCAGTGCCCGCGAATTTCACCAGCCAGATTTCTACAGCATCGTGACCGCCATCCTTGAAAAGTATCACCTCGATGGCTCCTGCTTGGAACTCGAAATTACTGAAGGCGCCGCCCTTAAAAACGTCGAGCTATCCATTGAAAAAATGCACCAACTGCGAGACCTCGGGATCAAATTCGCGCTGGACGATTTTGGCACCGGTTATAGCTCACTCAGCTACCTAAAACAGCTGCCCATCGATAAGATCAAAATCGATAAATCCTTTATCAAAGACATCACCTACGACAAGCAAGACGCCATGCTCGTCACCGCCATTATCGCCATTGCCGAAACGCTAGAATTAGACGTCGTCGCAGAAGGCGTAGAAACCGAAGATCAGGCCGCCTGGCTCAATCATCACGGTAATATTCAGTTCCAGGGCTTTCTGTTCGACAAACCCATGCCCCAGGCCGAATTCGAGAATAACTACCTCCAGGAAAACCCCACTTTATCCCTGCCCATCCAGTGATAAGCGCCGTCTACTCTGGTAGACTTGCCAGCCCTCAGATCACAGTAAAATCACGAGACGGCACACGGCAAATATGGCGAAGCTATACGGTATAAAAAATTGCGACACCGTGAAAAAAGCACGGCGCTGGCTAGACGATCACGGGCAAGCATACGACTTTCACGATTTTCGCGAACACGGCATAACGGCATCCGCCGTCAAATCTTGGGCGAAGCAGGTGGATCAATCACTATTGATCAACAAACGCAGCACCACCTGGAAGCAGCTTTCCGACGCGCAAAAAGCATTCTTTGAGGCATCCCCGCTGAACGCAAAAGCGCTCGACATCGTACTCGCTCAACCCACCCTCATAAAGCGCCCCGTGATAGAAACGAACGGCACCGTTGCCGTCGGCTTCAACGATAAAAGTTACAGCGATATTTTTAAATAAGGATCCATCATGACCCAACTATACAGTCTCGCCATTGGCGTCGGCACACAAAACTCTCAAGGCGACTGGTTAGAAGTGTTTTACCCTTCTCCGCTATTAAACCCAGCCCCAGAGCTAGCGACCGCAGTAACACAAGCGGCTGGCTATGAAGGTGGCAACCAAGCTATCGCGATCGATTCAGCAGCCCTATCGTCCCTACAATCTGCGGTAACTGACACTGAGCAAGCCGCTTTATTAGACCAACTTGCCAACAGTAAACGCCCTGTTGTGCTGACTGTACTCGCCACAGACGATGCGCCTCAAACCGTACCAGAAGCCTATTTAAAGCTTCACCTTATTTCACACCGTTTGGTTAAGCCCCATCACACCAATATCAACGGTATCTTCGGCACCCTGAAAAATGTTGCATGGACAAGCGAAGGCGCCATCGACATCGAAGAACTTACTGCTCGTCAACTCAAAGCGCGTGTTGAAGGCAGAAGCCTCTCGGTAAACTGCGTAGATAAATTCCCTAAAATGACCGATTACGTCGTACCTAGCGGTGTACGTATTGCCCACACGGCCCGTGTGCGTTTGGGCGCTTATATTGGCGAGGGCACCACCATCATGCATGAAGGTTTTGTTAACTTTAATGCAGGAACGCTTGGCACTAGCATGGTCGAAGGCCGTATTTCTGCCGGTGTCGTTATTGGCGATGGATCCGACCTAGGCGGCGGATGCTCCACTATGGGTACGCTTTCCGGCGGAGGAAATATCATTATTTCTGTCGGTAACAACTGCTTGCTCGGCGCAAACTCTGGTATCGGTATTCCTCTTGGAGATCGAACTACTGTAGAAGCAGGTTTATACATTACCTCCGGCACAAAAGTTAATGTTCTAGATGAAACAAACCAAACAGTAGACACAGTCAAAGCACGTGATCTTGCTAACAAAACGGATTTGCTATTTCGGCGCAATTCCCAAACTGGCGCAGTTGAATGTAAGACTAACAAAAGCGCTGTAGAACTTAACGAAGAGCTTCACGCGAATAACTAATGACCGACTCACACCTGACACCCACATTAGAATTAGCCTGCGACCTGATGGCACGCAGGTCCGTCACACCAGAAGATGCTGGATGTCAGGCGCTGATGACAAAACGTCTTGAAGCCATCGGCTTCACAATACATTCCCTACGCTTTGAAGATGTCGATAATTTCTGGGCGATTCGCGGTGATAGCGGCCCTATTCTCGCTTTTGCTGGCCACACCGATGTGGTCCCCGCAGGCGACGAAAACCAATGGGCGACTCCGCCTTACACCCCCACCTTTAAGGGGGAGATGCTTCACGGCAGAGGCGCCGCCGATATGAAAGGCAGCCTCGCATCGATGATCATCGCTTGCGAAGAATTTGTCGCGAAGCACCCGAATCATACAGGCCGCATTGCATTTCTTATTACCAGTGATGAAGAAGGCATCGCCAAGAACGGCACGGTAAAAGTTGTGGAATGGTTAGAAGAACAAGGCGAAAAAATTACCTGGTGTATCGTCGGCGAACCATCGAGTACAGACTTAGTCGGAGACGTGATTAAAAACGGACGACGCGGCTCTCTCGGCGCGCAACTTACCGTAAAAGGCAAGCAAGGCCATGTGGCCTATCCGCACTTAGCCAATAACCCCATTCATATGGTGGCACCGGCGCTAGCCGAGCTATCACAAACACAATGGGACAACGGCAACGACTTCTTTCCGGCCACCAGCTTTCAAGTGTCAAACTTTAACAGCGGTACCGGGGCGACCAACGTAATACCGGGTGATGCCCACATCGTCTTTAATTTCCGGTTTTCCACAGAGGTCACCCACGAAGAACTGCAAACGCGGGCGGAAGCCATCTTGGATAAACATGGCGTGGAATATGAACTCGCATGGCACCTTTCCGGCCTTCCGTTTTTAACCGCCGAAGGTGACCTCGTGGAAGCCGCCGTAAAATCGATTAAAAACGTCTGCCAACGCAATACCGAATTATCCACGGCGGGTGGCACCTCTGATGGCCGTTTTATTGCCCCGACCGGTGCACAAGTATTAGAGCTTGGTCCCGTCAATGCGACCATTCATCAAGTGGATGAATGTGTCAACGCTGAAGATTTAAATACACTCAGCAAAATTTACGAAAATATTTTAATTGAGCTTCTGCATGACTAACCCTTTGACCCACCTTAACGAAAACGGCGAAGCGCACATGGTGGACGTGAGCGATAAATCCGTCACCAAACGCGCCGCGACCGCGCGCAGTTATGTCGAAATGCTCCCAACAACGCTGGCCATGATTACCGAAGGCAAACATAAAAAAGGTGATGTATTTGCCGTTGCCCGAATTGCCGGCATCCAAGCCGCAAAAAAATGTTCAGATTTAATTCCCCTCTGCCATCCACTCAACTTGACACACGTTAGCGTCGAGATAGCGGCCGAGCCAGAGCAGAATCGTGTTGTCATCAAAGCGCGCTGCGAGCTCGACGCTAAAACAGGCGTCGAAATGGAAGCCCTTACCGCAGCGTCGATTAGCGCGCTCACCATTTACGATATGTGCAAAGCAGTAGATAAAGGCATGATCATCAGCGCCACACAACTACTCACCAAAAGCGGTGGCCGCTCAGGGGATTGGACCCATGAGTGAAAACATTCATATACTCTATTTCGCGTCCCTAGGCGAACAACTAAAGTGTGACAACGAAAACTTTGCGTTAACGCCGAACACCACCACAATCGCAGAATTAAAAACACAGCTTTCACAGCGGGGCCCCCAGTGGGAAAAGTCTTTATTACAAAGCACCACGAAATCCGCAGTTAATCAAATGATCGCCGATGATTCGCACACAATATCCCCCGGTGATGAAATTGCATTTTTCCCCCCCGTAACCGGCGGCTAAACTGAACAATACGCAACGTTAGCACATCAAAATACGCGCACTAAAAGAGGTTCAACCAACCTTATGATCACCGTACAAGAAAATGATTTTAGCGTAGACGACGAATACAAGCGCTTACTCACCAAAAACACCACCGGTGCCGTGGTCATCTTTACCGGCCTCGTTCGAGAATTTTCCGGCCCCAATACCCCAATGGGCATTCAGCACTACCCCGGCATGACGGAAAGCGTGCTACAAAAAATCGAACACGAAGCACAACGACGTTGGCCTCTATTAGAAACACGCATTATCCATCGCGTTGGCGAGCTTGCCGTTAACGAACAAATAGTCTTTGTGGGCGTCAGCTCTACACACAGAAAGGCCGCTTTTGAAGCCTGTGAATATATGATCGATATATTAAAAACCCAGGCACCTTTTTGGAAGAAAGAAGGCGGTGAATGGGTCGATGCCAAAGATACCGATCAAACGGCTGCCGACGCCTGGCTATCTGACAACACATGAAGCTCAAGCGCCCTCTTTTTTTAAAAGGGCTGTCATACGCGGCAATCAAAGCCTTGCTGTCTAAACACTACAGCGCCCCACTCACAGACAGCTTTCACCGATTTCGCAACGGCCTTATTTATTTTACCGTCGGATTTATGATTGTATATTATGCCCATGCCACGCTTGAAGACTCCCTAAAGCTGGAGCTCATTACGTTATTTGGCTTAGTGATGATTGCGATTGGCTTTTTCATCGCGATGATGGCGCAAATCAGAATGATCATCAGTCGATTGGTCAGTTTTTTTAAAAAATAAATAACCGTATGACTGTTAAACCGGTAACGCGCACTTAGTATAAATGTCAAAACGCGAGGACTTCCCTTCCAGCCGATACGCGGGCGACGTGTTGGCCAAATCTGGCGCGACACGAGGTCGCTTCACCACTACACGATAAGTCGCACGATCCATCGCTAAGACTAAAAGGCGATCCGCATCGTCGTCCGTTCCAACAATATCGTGAAACACACGCATTTCTTTTTTCACCAATGCGCTTTTCTTACGCTCGGGAAACATGGGATCAAGGTATACGATATCAAACATCTCATCGGTGTCAGTAAGGTACGCCCCGCTATCCGATTCGATCAACTGTATTCGCCCCAAAATATCAGCAAGGTCCGCGTCTTCATTGTGCTCTGCGAAGTTTCTCGCCCTCGTTAATCCATTTTCTAGCAAGGCATGAACAACGGGAGAGCGCTCAACCAATGTTATCTTCGCGCCCAATGTCGCCAAAACAAAAGCGTCCTTACCGAGGCCCGCCGTTGCATCCAACACATTCGGCGTAAACCCTTTAGACAAACCCACAGCCTTCGCAATCTGCTGCCCTTTCCCACCACCAAACTGACGGCGATGCGCAACACTCCCCTGCGCAAACTCCGCGTCTATTGAGAGATATTTCTTTTTTTCCTTAACGGCGAGAAAGATTTTCTCACAGCCAAACACAAGCGCAGCATCCTGATCAAACAGAACACCTGCATACGCAAGACCACGCTGCTCGGCATACGCTTGCGCATCTTGCTCAAGCTCGGGGATTTCGGCACAGACAGCAATATTAAGCATGGGAAAGATAAACTGCATTCATTTTATAAGCATCAAGATTATTCAATACGCTAGCACCTGTTAACAAGCCCCAACAATACCATGCTCATATCCATTATTGGAGCAGGATAAAAAAGATACCGCATTGCCGACGCCCTCATTACGATTAGGCCGATCCCTCAATCGGCTTAGGCGAAAACCAGATTTCAAGTAGTAACACCACAAGCAACACGCACAATAACGGAAAACCAAGGAGGTTTATCGCCTCCCACCCCAAAGAATCGATTAACCAACCAGAACTGAATGCCGCCAACCCCGCCAAACCAAACACGCACACCTCATTTATGCCCTGCACTTTAGCAATAGCCTTATTGCCAAGCCCATGATCTGAACACAAGCCGACTAACCATTGACTGGCCCCTAAAAACATGAAATTCCAACCAACCCCCGTTAGTAACAGCGCGAACGTAATCACCACCATACCGTCACCCCATAAGTTCATCAGTAAGGAAAGGGACAAGACCAATACGCCTGCGATCATTAAGCCATGTAAACCACACCACTGAACCAAACGACTGTAAAGAAAAGACGGCGCAAACATTCCCAAGACATGCCACTGGATCACCCAAGCGGTTTCCTTAAAATCATAGCCATGGTGATTCATATGAAGCGGCGTCGCACTCATAACCAATACCATAATCCCATAGCCCGACGTAGCCGTGAGTACAGGCCGCCAGAACACACGCATACTAACCCGCCGGTTATCCGCAACGTTTCTTGCGGGCATCGCACTATGATCATTCGCGTAACCCGCAGAGCCTTGCGGCCACCGAACCATATTGACCAATACGGCACCCACTAACGATAAGGGCAACAACATAAGAACCGACGCCGAGAAATCCAACGCGAAAAAAGCACTTTTCGTTACTGCAGCCAAATTTGGCCCCACCAAAGCAGCAACAACACCTACCGCCATCACCGCGGATATAGCCGTGGAATGAGACGCTAACCCTACAAGCTCTGTGGCCGCGAAACGATAAAAATTAGCGCAAGACATCGCAATGCCAAAGCATGCGCTTCCCACCAGCAAAAGGATGAAGCTGTGCTGTTGAATCGCCATAAACAACACCATTGCGGACACAGCACTCGCCATCATTCCCATTAAAAATGCGGGCCTACGCCCGCGCCGCCCCATCCAAATACTGACCGGAATCGAACAGAGCAGCATAGTGAACATATTGATCGCGAGCGGTAAGGTTGCAAAACGCGTGTACACACTCATCTCCTGTCCAAGAATGGGTACCACCGGCAACAGCGTCATATTACCAATCGCAAACAGCGCCTGAGCACTGACCAAAAACCATAAATTACGATTCATATCACAAACCCCTCCATTTATTCCCAAGCCCTTCGATAAGGGTTATTACCAGCTGTTCATGTGAAAAGAAATAATAGCTTGAACCGCCCACGGCATAAATGACACAATCCCCACGATTTACGCCACTCGATATACCTACCTTTTCAGGTAGAACAAACAGTACGTAGGGACTGCAACACAGAATGCAACGCATTACCTTCATTTGTTTTGATCGATTTCAATCCCTTGATCTAACGGGGCCATACGAGGTCTTCAACTACGCCCAGCCCGAAGGTAAACCCTATTACACCCTGCAAGTACTATCCAAAACTGGTGGCGCCATAAAGAGCTCTTCTGGCTTAGAGATCCAGACGCTCCCCTTTTCACCGCTATCCAAGCAAGACACCATGGTCATCGTCGGCGGTGCGGGGATATATGACGCGATTGAAGATAGTGCGTTTACTCAATACATCAAAAACCAGGCTAAAAAAGTCAGACGAATCGTTTCCGTATGCAGTGGTTCTTTCGCACTAGCGGAAGCTGGATTGCTCACCAATAAGCGCGCGACAACCCACTGGAATGTGACCGAGCGGTTTATAGGAAGATATCCCAAAGTAAACCTAGATCCCAATGCGATTTTCGTACGAGAAGGAAACATCATTTCCTCTGCTGGAGTGACTGCCGGTATGGATCTTTGCTTGAGCCTAGTAGAAGAAGACTTTGACCGAGATCGAGCTATGCACGTCGCGCGCATGCTTGTGATTTATTATCGACGCTTGGGCGGGCAATCCCAATTTTCCGAACCGCTTCAGACTCAAACGCGCGATAACAGTAGATTTGGCGCGCTCTGCCAATATATTCAACAAAACCCCAGAAGAGATTTGAGCATCACGGCACTCGCGACAAAAGCAAACATGAGCGAGCGACATTTTTCGCGCCGTTTTAGTGAAGAAATAGGGTTTTCGCCGGGGAAATATGTTGAAAAAATTCGCCTAACGTTTGCGAAACACCAACTAGAAAACACCAATAAGAGCGTTGATATCATTGCGCAAAAAAGTGGTTTCAGTAGCGGTGAAATATTACGCCGTCTTTTTAAGCGACATCATGGGATAAACCCGAGCGAATATCGAAAACGTTTTGGCGGCTGATTTTATAGGCGTTAAAGAAGTTTGATCTATATTTATCTCCGGAAAAAAGATCATTCAGGGGAAACGCCATATAGCCACTCACCATCACCCACCATGATAAATTCGTTTAAATCCAGCCTCGCTAAATCCATTCATACGCCGATCTTTATAAAGAATAACAGGTACGCCCCGAGCACCGAGTTTTTGATAGCGTTGTTTAGCACTAAAGTCTTTATCCACATCATATTCAACGAACGGGATTCTGTTCGCGATAAAGTACTGCCGTGCTTTCTTGCAATACCCGCACCACGCTGTCGAATACATGACGACTTTATCGGTAACCTCTCCAGCCTCTTCAAAAGAGGTGTCCGTATAGGTATTGATCTCAATATCCATTTTTTCGCTACGAACATTCTCAGGCAAGTTATCTGAATCACCATAATGCACCCGCCCGTTTTCGTCTGTCCATTTGAATATCTCAGAAAGCGAATTCGCCGACACTAACAGCAGAACGATAACAAATAAATATTTCATCAAACAATCACCAGGATAAGAAATGATAGTATAGCGGGAATTCAAAGGCCCTTTTTTTCTGCCTGTATAATGGTGTGCGCTAATATTGCACTATCACCAATCTCGCCATGCCCAGGCACGACAGTGTTAATTTGACTATATTTACGTTGAATAGATCGGACAGTATCAGCCCAGCTATTTACATTAGCATCCCCAATAAACCCTAGATCATGCCACGTCATACTTCGGACTAAACACCCACCGAACAAGATCCTTCGTTCAGGCAACCATACAATAAGGTTATCTTTCTTCCCTAATCGGTCAAGCGTAAGGCTAGATAATGTTTGTTCTAGGGAAAGTCTTTTGGCCATCTTGATGCTTAACGCTTTGCTAATGGGCCGTATTGGGGCGTTTGATTTTGTGTTACGCAAACACAAAAAAAACGACGCAATAGCGGTCCCACGGAGCCAGCTTTAGCTGGCGGAGTTACTTTGAGCAATTTGTTAGGCGGCCTATCAAAATAGATCCACATCAGCAACAGTAGTACTGTATGTGACAATATCAGAATCACTTGCAGACACACTCCATTGCTCATTTGGTAATTCATAAGAATAAACAAAGACTCCATCACCTGGGCCGTAATTTACTGTTACTGACATGAAGACACTTTCTGGAGACGGGGCAGCACCAATATCACCATATTCACCAAGCACTAGTGATTCACCCGCCTCGATTTCAGTACGATCACAATCATCGTATCCATTGGTTTCGCAATCAATTGCGACAGCGTAGCTGGATGCGTTTAAAATCTCAAACCTACTTATCCCAATAGGATCATCCACCACTTCAGAAGGGTTGGAAGTGCTACCACTGCCACCACACCCAACAAAAAAAAGCGTATTTAAAATTATTAATAAATATTTCATTCGATTTCCTTTTCTATTTTGAGCCTAAAGTTCGTGTGTGGGGCGGCCGAAATAGAGCGAAGCGGCATGTAGGCCGTCCCAATAAGCCCAAAGGGCTTGTGACATGACACGTTTGTTACATTTATTCCAATACATTTACAAAATAAGGAAAAGGGTCGGGCGTAACCCATGACCCAAGAGATGCACAAGTTTCACCGGAACTAGTAGAGTACGATTGCGACACTTCTCTTTTAGACGCTTGAGCAGCCAAGAACATTGAATACCATGCTTTACAAGTTTCTGGATCTACCCCATTCTTAACTTCTTTGAAAGAACATAAATAATGCATTCCATAACCAGAATTCACCTGTAATATCGCAGTTGTTGGGCCTATAGCGACGTTTTTTACTTTACCAGAGCAACTGAACGTTTCCGCATACGACCTAAACGCGCATACAATAAGTAGCGTAAAAACAATTACCTTTTTCATTAAACCTCCTAGTTATTTCTTTCAAATGTAACGCCTAAAGCAGCGGCCGCAGTGTAGTCGCGAAGCGCCGAAACGGAGGTCCAGCCCCGCAGGGGCGATGCTGGCTTTACTTGTTAAGTGCTTAGTCTCCGACACGACTATATGAGTCAAAAGGTATTTCATTATCTTGCATGAATTCATAAAGCTTTGCTGCATTTTGACCGCTAAAACTCTTTTTTAGGCTTTTGAGTATATTGGATCTTGAACCAATAACTCTTTGAAATTTTGGAATATCTTGAGCTTTTACAGTCCAATACCATTCGTACTCGGAAGCACCAAATGCACCTTCAACTCCTGAACCTAGATCTTGCCCCTCGAACGCCAAATCTCCGTTTTCCCTAATTTCTACTCCAAGATAACGGTAATCAGTTTTAGACCTCTCTTGTCTAAGTATTACTTTTTTCTTCCTCAATATTCTTAACATACTTGGACGATCTCGATTTGCACTTAACGCATTTGTCATTTGCGTTTTGGTTGAAGTGGAGTTTTGGGGTAAAGTGGCGTAGCCGCCCCAAAACAGAGCGTAGACCAAAACGTCAAATGGACAAATTTGTTATGAATTACTATTGTTAGCGAAAACTTACATTGCTTTAACAACTTTATTCATTTCAACTTCACTCAAAATTTCCAACATCGGCTCATCCGATATAACCGAGTGCTTAGAAACTCTACCAATATCGAGTAAAACCAGGCCTCGAACAAGAGCTCCCTGCCCTTTGCCAATTTTCTTGTCGTCATTTATTACAGTGAAAAGCCTAAATGTCTTTGGTTCAGTTTTAGAAACCCAAAGGCCACCCTCAAACTCGCCGTTATTAAAAGGGTAGTCGTCACATTTAACTTTTACACACCTCCCTTCACAGTGATAATAAACACCAGATCTATCTTCATGCAACCCATCCAAACGACCACCCGTCAAGGTATACTCATACTCCACTTTGAGTAAGCCTTTATATGATTTGAAATTGATATTTTCTGTAATATTTAGTTCAAATATCTTATCTGGCACATCTAGATTCTTTTGCTTGGGACCTGCACACCCAAAAAGAGAAGCCATCACAAATCCTGTAGCCAATAATTTAAGAGCCGATATTTTATTAAATTTCATTCACTAACCTCAAATACTAGAGCTTCATAACGCCGCGGTAAGCTGCGGCTATGTAGTTGATTGTATTGTGGCAGCGTAGCGGCCGCCACATAAACAAGCGACGGAATAGCCGTCAGATTGACCGTATTGTTATGCATTGGCTGTTTCTAGCTCCATGTAGTGGACGCCATGAAATTGGCCCGCTGCATATAGAGAATTTTGTTCGGTGCCGAAAACACTGAAACCAAACCGCTTATAAAATTTCTGGCCGCGTATATTGCTGAGTGTGACTTGTAACGAGATAGCTATGACATCTGGGTGCACCCGAGCCCAATCAATGGCAGCTTGCATAAGCAGCTGAGCAATACCCGCCCCCCGAAACTCGGGTAAAACGTACATACCCCACAAAAACCCTTTGTGTTGATACTTAGGGCTGAGGCGACGCGATAAAACCGTAACACCTACCAGACTACGCTCATTGAAAGCACCAAACACAATAGTACCTTCTGAAGGATACTTATTTAATAACTCCGCTATCCCAGAAGAGCCTACTGATAGTTCACGCTCAGCATTGAAACCAACAAATTCGGGAAATTCTTCATCTGAAAGAATACGGAGATTAAAATAACTTTCAGCTTCAGTGCCTGTAATTTCTCGAATATCCATCCGCTTCTCTTAATGCATAACGCCTTGCTTTGTTGCATTTTTGGAGTGGATGCTTTTGTGCTATTAAGCGCAAAAGAAGCAACGTAAAAAATGTCAGCAAGAGCAACTTGTTATAGATGCCGGCCCATGCGCTAGTTTTGCCACTTTGGCGCAGCGTAAGCGAAGCCCATTGCCGGATTAAAAACAGTAAGAAACGGGACAACCCGAAGTCTTACATTCACTAAGTGGCACACCACGATATAAAACGCGACTAGCCACAACTTTAAAACTTAAACTGTGGCACCAGGAACGAACAAACCTGAAGGGGGAAACGCACGATCCCTGATGCTTGAATTTCTGTATAGAAACCGAACTATAACCTAGCCACGATTTCTTTTAAACCGCGCCATAAGACCCGGCCTATAACGCCCTGCTTAGGGGCAGACTTGTAGTTGATTGTGTTGTGCTAGCGTAGCGCCAAGCACATAAACAAGCAACGGAAAGGCTGTCCCAGCACCGAAGGTGCGACTAAAGCTGTTTGTTATGCCCCGTATACATTTGTTGGCATATTTTCTTTGCTACCAACAAACTTTAATTTGTAGATACTACATGGTGGCATAGTATCTGTTTCGACAGTGATCCATTTTAGCCTTCTCCAGGAATGCCCCAGCTTTAATAAAAACGGGTAACGAGTATATAGCCTAAACATATTTGAGACATTCATAAGCAAAGAGCAGTCACTATGGTAACCAGATACGATACTCCAATATGTGTATCTTATCTCTAGCTGCTCAATGTAGAAAGAAAGCGCTTTCGACATTGCTGGCTCTCTACTAGCATCAATTACAACTTCTTTACCAGAAGAAAGTTCTTTTAATATTTCCTGTCTGGTTAGTATTCTAAGATTCATATTTTAGCTTTAGGAGCATAACGCCCAATTCAAGTGAAGCCAAAGGCGGTCGCTTGGAATTGTTTGTTATATTTAATTTGCTGTGTATACATTCCTAATTAGTGCAATGCCTTCAGTGCATGCATCATTTACCGAAATAGTTACTTTTTTCCAGCCATGTAAGAAGCTAGCAAAAGTGAATATTGAGCATCCGCACCAGGTCTTGATAGATCTACCACAAAATCCGACTTATACCCTGCACTTGTAACGCATGATGGGACGCTGTTGGGCGCCATATCCGTATGCATGTACACATGAACAAGGCCAGCATAATCACTCGAACCATTGTCATGCACTAAAATTTGCTTAATGTCGGCATTTTCCCATGATCTTGCGGCAAATACATTGCCACTAAATATTGATATAACCACCAAGACAAATACTATTTTCATTACAACTCCTTAATTTGATTCAAAAATATAACGCCTTGCTCTGTTGCATTTTTGAAGTGAAGGTTTTTGTGCTATTAAGCACAAAAGGCGCAACGTAAAAAATGTCAGCAGGAGCAAATTGTTATGCCTTTACTCGTTATTAATTCTCGATATAGCGCAGCGCGTACCATAATACTTGTCGTTTGGATTAAGCGTTACCTTTACTGGCGTTTGGGACATGTATGCTGCCAAAGCAAAACTGATCATATGCTGCCGCGTCCCATCTACTCTTATCGCTGAATATGTTAGGTCACAACCTTCTGTACTCAGTCCGCCTTCAATTTGGAGTTGAACAATATCTGCATGGTTTGGATCATCCGGGCCAGCAAACCACATTTTAATGATCTTCCCGTCTCCGAAGCAATTAGATGTAAATAATATGGCTAACAATCCAATTATTTTTGAATATTTTCCTCTCATTGACAGATCTCTCCTTTTTCGTTTTTAGGTGCTTAACGCTTTACTAAGGGGCGCACGATTTGGTGATTGGTTTTGCATAAAATTGGCGAAGCCAATGCAAAACCAAGCGCCGAAACGGGCGTCCCGTGGAGGCCGCTTGCGGCCGGAACAACCTTGAGTAATTTGTTAGCAGCACCGAAGCCTTGAAATACCTTAACCACAAACTCGATACTACCACCAAAAATGGTTTGCTTGAGCATAACCGTTACTACGGAGTTTACCCAAAGCTGCCATGAAGTCGAAAACAGCTTTGCTGCACCCCGAACTCTTATTTACCGCCCAACTGTAACGGCACGAAACTTTAACCGCTATGCGGCTGAAATATTTCATGCTTTGACATTTACCTCGGACCGTTCGGAGCCGAAACTAAAAACAAAAACGCCTGCTAACGCCCAAATTTGCGGGCAACTGAAGCGAAGCGCAAGACGCTCCGCAAGATTTTTTTGTTAGCGTGTTAATGCAGCCAAATTCCTCGTAGGTCACCCCGAGTTCCTTCATTACATACGGCATTAGTATCTTCAAACCTGACGGTTATCGTGCGATCGGCTAGTTTTGCTGCTAGGGCCACGCTAAGCATCGCTTCATAGTTAATATCTGATTTATCGACATGAGCATGTCCGCCATTCTTAAACGTCAACCACAACACTGCATTCGCATCGCCGACATACACACGATAGAGTGAAACGGAACACTCTTTTACCGCATAGGTATTTAATGAGAATAAACTGAAAAAAATTATTAGACCTATCTTAAGTTTCATTATTACTCCTTTTAAACGCTAACGTCTCAATAACCGGCAGCGTTGTGGCGAAGCCACGCTTTTAGCTGTCCGGCGCCAAAGGCGCGAAGTTAATTGACTTGTTAGAGGCAATGGCCTGCTTAAGGACACCATAAGGTATGCCCTTAGAAAAAAACAAAGCACCTTCATCATCTTTGAACCATGATTTATCATGCTGCTCCCAGAACTCCTTGTTTGCTTCAGCTTTGGATACATATAAGCGAGCATAATAACCAGCAAAGTTTACGGGGTGAATAGAACTCTTCCCAATACTACTAGCCATGTACGGCAAGGCCGCAAGCTCTCCATTGTCAGTTTCGTACAGTGTGATTATGCCAGATTCCTCGAAACCCGATTCCGAGCGCCGTAACTCAACGACATAGCTATCTGGCTGTAGAGGTATACGAGGGTCGCACCACTCACCAATTGTGCCATGAATTTCGATATTATTTTTTGAGTAGGAACCGACGATCACATCAACAACATTAAGGTTTGCGGTGTATCTACCGCAAGCATTCGAGACTATAAGGAAATCTCCATCCTTCTTTACGTTGTCCTCGATAGAATTTCTGTACAAGCTTACCGACGTAACCTTTCCAAGAATTATCAAAACATCTTCAGCAAGCAAGGAAGGACTAAACGATATTAATGTAATAATTATTAGTAGTTTCTTCATACTCTCAGATTGATGACCTTGATATTCCCCACCAAAAGTAGACACATTTTTAGGCGCACCTAAGC
>JAILXT010000010.1:0-4503 GCA_045430345.1 Agarilytica sp.
TACAGACCCTCATTAGCTAGTAGTGAGGTGTCTACTTTTTTTGGGGAACTTGGGTGCATAACGCCGCCATAAAAGGCGAGCAACTTGTTGCGAGTCCAGCGCTGAAAGCGCGATTTTTGATGGCTTTGTTAGAGCTTTTTGCCAAAACCAAATTTGGCCTTTGCAACATATGCCATCCCCGGAAGCCCAAAGAATACTGTAAACATGACTGCATTAGAAACCGATTGATCTGACCTAGCACTAAATAGCGGCCCACCACCTAAAAGCTGCGATGATAAATACCAAATGGACGAAATTACTAGTACCGAACCAATTAAGCTACCAAAGAATTGACGAACTCTACCTTTGAAAATACAAGCAAATGCAATAGCCAAACAGAAACCGCCGAACAGGTAAAAATATACCTGTTTTTCAGTTGGAGGCGCTATCAGAATCATCATTACCCCAAAAAATCCTGCGAGGAAACCCAAAAGAATCCTTGAAAGCGGACTCAGATCCTCGTTTATTTTTTCTTCTGCTTCTCGATACATAGGTAGCTCTAACGCCGCAATCACTGGGCGGAACGTAGTTGATTGATTTTGTGCTATTAAAGCACAAAATTAAGCGACGCAGTTAAGGTCCAGTGCATTGCTTTGTTAGGCCAATTTTGTTAATTGAATATACCAATGATTGCACCAATTAACGCTAGCTCAATAATACTGTGAGCAGAATTTATTAATGTTAGTTTTGAAGATACTCGAGCAAAACCATTGTAGTAACCCAATGAAGCTACCGTGAAAGCAGCAGCGATCACGATGCCAAATAATAAGCCAAATAGAACACCAGATATATTTGCTACAGCCATAAGCAAAGCGATAACTACAGCTTTAGATAGCCCTGAAATTAAAGAGATGATAAAAGTGCTACCAAGACCTTCAGTATTATCAGCCTGCTCTTTAGTGATACCTAAAGCATTTGCCCATGCTTCACCAAAAACGGCCCAATGGTACCAAGCAAACCCAAATACATAGCTTGCAATTGCCGCAATCGCTACGGCTATGTAATCTAAGTTTTGTAACTCTGCAATCCAATTCATATTTCTTCCTGAATCTTTAGTAGCCTGCCTAACGCTTTACTAAGGGGCGCACGATTTGGTGATTGGTTTTGCATAAAATTGGCGAAGCCAATGCAAAACCAAGCGCCGAAACGGGCGTCCCGTGGAGGCCGCTTGCGGCCGGAACAACCTTGAGTAATTTGTTAGCAGCACCGACGCCGTGATATTAAATAACTCACAACCTCGATACTGCCGCCAAAGACCTACGGCTTGAGTATAGCTATGCTACGGAGTTTACCCGAAGCTGCCATGAACTCGAAGACAGCTTTGCTGCACCCCGAACTCTAATTTACCGCCCAACTGTAACGGCACGAAACTTTACCCGCTGGGCGGCTGAAATATCTCAGACTTTAACGTTTACCGCGGAATATTCGGAGCCAAACCTAAAAACGAAAACACCTGCTAACGCTTTACTAAGGGGCGCACGATTTGGTGATTGGTTTTGCATAAAATTGGCAAAGCCAATGCAAAACCAAGCGCCGAAACGGGCGTCCCGTGGAGGCCGCTTGCGGCCGGAACAAACTTGAGTAATTTGTTAGCAGCACCGAAGCCTTGAAATACCTTAACCACAAACTCGATACTACCACCGAAAATGGTTTGTTTGAGCATAACCGTTACTACGGAGTTTACCCAAAGCTGCCATGAGTTCGAAGACAGCTTTGCTGCACCCCGAACTACAATTTATCGCCCGACTGTTTCGGCACGAAACCTTAACCGCGTAGCGGCGGAACGTACTTAACACCGCAAATTTACCTCGGGTTACTCGGAGGCAAAAATTAAAAACTGGTGTACTGCTAACGCCTTTGTAAGGGGCAGCTTTGTAGCTGATTTACTTTTGTGCTATTCAAGCACAAAAGTAAAGCGACGTAAAAGCTGTCCTTCTTGACAAACTTGTTATGAGTCATTGCTACACAATTTTAAATGTTTAGCTACAGAATAGTAGAAAACGATTGGATAAATACCAGTAAAAGCTAAATTTATAGTAGTAGTTAAAGCTGGAGGCAACTTTATATCATTATGAAACAACGAATAAAACACCCCCATAAATACAACACCCAACGTAAAAAATACAATGCCTAGCCAAATCGATATCGGAAGCGCCAAGCAAAATAGTCGATTTAAAAAATCTTTACCGTCGACTTCTAAATTCACTTTATATATATGCCAGATTCCATATAGATGAATTAACGCATGAATACAAAACTCAATAAGATAGAATCCATCTCCGTTGTGTCCTTCATTTCCAGGGTAGATGGAAAACGGGATACTAAAACCACTGTAAAAAACCATACTAAAAACAATAAAATGTTTTACTGCCATTTTGTCGGTTAACTCGCCGAGTCTTATGGTAGTACACAATCCCTTTACATCTATAAAATAAATATCGTCTAGCACAGTCTCTCTCTTGACTCATAACGCCTTTATAAGGGGCGCCGCTCGCGGCGTCCCAGCAGCTTTAGCTGCGACTTGATAAACTTGTTAGCAGCACCGAAGCCGTGAAAACCCTTACCCACAAACTTGATGCTACCGCCAAAAATGGTTTGCTTAAGCAAGACCGTTACTACGAAGCTTACCCAAAGCTGCCATGAGTTCGAAGACAGCTTTGCTGCACCCCGAACTTCAATTTACCACCCTACTGTAACGGCATAAACCTTTAACCGCGTAGCGGCGGAAGAACCGCAGTTTTTAAATTTTCCCCAGATTATTCGGAGCCGAATTTAAAAACGAGTGTACTGCTAACGTCGTTTTAAAATGCCAAATGAAGCGAAGCGTAATTTGGTCATTTTGAAAACTTTGTTATGTGTAAGCTTGATAAATATTTCGTTTTTATACATCGCCAATATAAAGTAAATCTATTGTTTCATAAGGAGTTATTACATCGCACACTTTTGCGCCATATGCTGTAACTTTTTGGCCCGACGCCTTAGCGGATAATGCGATTGACAGCATTGCCTTACCCCCATCTGTTGTAATATCAAGAGCCATTCGATTATCCGAGGATTCGTAACAACTACCAGACTCTCTATTTGTTATATTTTCGTTAAAGAAGACGTTACAGTGTTCTTTTCCTTGATGCTTGTAACTACACCCAACGAACTTAATTGTACAGTTCTGACATCTTCCAGCATTTACGGAAAATGCAGTACCCATAAAAATAATTAAAACAATTAGATTTTTCATAAAATTCCTTAGGCTAGTAACCACATAACGCCTTGCTTTGTTGCATTTTTGAAGTGGATGCTTTTGTGCTATTAAGCGCAAAAGAAGCAACGTAAAAAATGTCAGCAAGAGCAATTTGTTATAGATGCCGGCCCCCGAACTAGTTTCGCCACTTTGGCGCAGCGTAAGCGTAGCCCACTGCCAGATTAAAAACGGCAAGAAACGGAACAACCCGAAATCTTACATTCACTTAGTGGCACACCACGATATAAAACGAGACTAGCCACAACTTTAAAACTTAAACTGTGGCACCAGGAACGAACAAACCTGAAGGGGAAAACGCACGATCCCTGATGCTTGAGTTTTGTACAGAAACCGAACTATAACCTTGCTGCGATTTCTTTTAAACCGCGCCATAAGACCCGGCCTATAACGCCCGACTAAGCTGCCGGAACGGAGTTGGTTGGTTTGTGCAAGCGTAGCTAAAAAGCACAAAACGAGCAACGCAGTGGAGGTCCGCTTGAGCCGCTTGTTATGCGTTCGAACGCTTATCACTTTGAATAACACCTAGCGCTAATAGTGAAACACCGGCAATGAGAAAAAGCCACCCAACCCATTGATGCTGAAAACCGGCCTTATCGACAATTAAGTAGACTAATATGGCTAAAACTAGGAAAGCGTACCCTGCAAGCTCTTTTAGGTTTAAGTCGTGATTACCAATTTGATAATTCTTCCCATCATCTTTGTTTACTTTTTCTCTGATTGATTCCTTCATCTCGCATTACACATAACGCCCAGCTAAGCTGCCGGAACGGAATTGGTTGTTTTGTGATAGCGTAGCGTTAAGGCACAAAACGAGCAATGCAGTGAAGGTCAGATTGAGCTGATTGTTATGCATTTATGTAGAACCTTACTCGGATATTACTATTTGTAGTACAAACTAGATCAAAAGAGCCGTCAGAAGTAAGTTGTGCCAATAATTCGTTATTTTGGGTAATTTCTAAAGCTAGCTTATTATCCGTAATATTACGAAATGCTGATACTGACAGCACCTCATTACTACTTTCTATAACAATATTTTGTTGAACGTATGTAATTTCTTTTCCTAAATCTGGATTCGACAGAAATTTAACCGAAAGTATATTTTCATACTCACCATATTTTTCTCGTTCTATTGCTATATGTAGATTCATTTTATAAGTGCTGATATTCCCCACCAAAAGTAGACACATTTTTAGGCGCACCTAAGC
>JAILXT010000002.1:0-621601 GCA_045430345.1 Agarilytica sp.
TACAGACCCTCATTAGCTAGTAGTGAGGCGTCTACTTTTTTTGCGGAGCTTGGTTACCTAACGCCGCAATAACCGAGCGAAGCGTTGCGTGGTAAAGTGAGCGAAGCGAACCACGCAACGCGGAGTCCGGTTGATTGTTTTGTTAACTGCCATATATGCTAAGCACCGATTCCCATATAAGCTTTTGATAGTTCTGTGCAAAGCCCTCAGGGATTACATATCCGTCATAGCCAACACCAAGCCCCCTAATTAAATCTGGCTCTTCCCCTAGGAAGGCAGCTGCCTCATATTCGGTAGTTGCATCCTCGACAAATAATTGAAGGATTTCCCAGTCTTTTTCGGGGATATCTCCTAATGTGGCAACCTTGTCGAATACAAGTGAAAATTTATACCAAGATTCAACCTCTCCCTCAGGTGAAGGAAAATTGGCCGCCCCTTTTAGAAAAGGCTCGTCAAAGTAAAACCCCAACACTTTGTCAATATAATTTGCTTTTTCTTCAATGCTCATATTCTACGAAGGCAGTTAACACCGCCATAAAAGGCGAGCAACTTGTTGCGAGTCCAGCGCTGAAAGCGCGATTTTTAATGGCCTTGTTAGAAGCCTTACCAGAACCATAAGCTCTCACGATTTTTTGGACCTATAGAGAAATCCCGCTCACCGGCTCTCGCAAGATCGATACCGCGAAAAACTTTCTCTAAGTTATTTACACCTATAGAAAAAAATACTTTTCGATCAATTTCCTCAAAGTGCCATCCGTTTTCGTTTTCGTGTTGTCGAATAACTAACTTTCTTACAGGAACTTGATCTTTTGGATTACCAAGGAGTTCTCCATTTCCGAGCACATCTAACGTCATAGTTCTCCAGCTTTCCATTGGAGACTCGAACAACAATGATAAATACTCCACGATAGAGTTATAGCCTTCCGCATTGGCATGTAAGTGCCAACCAGGAAAGTTCTTATTCTTTGGCTCATGTGCCCAAAGAGAAATAACTCCTTTTTTCTTCCACTGGTTAAGATTCATAGCCTTCTAACGCCAACATAAGCTGCACGTTAACCGGGAGTGTAGTTTTGTGTGATGATGCGCGAAGCGCACACACAAAACGGAGCGTAGGTTAATGTGTCAGCTTGATGTTATGGTTATGTTTATTGAACTCTTACTTTGTAGACATAACACCCAGATGTTGAATCCTCATATTCCACTTTTATTTTTTTGTTTGCCATCATCGCGGCTAATACAACTGATACCGAGCTGCTATAACCCTCCGCGGTTAATTGCGCGCTTCCGATACCCCAGTTGAAACCATTGGGGCAATTGTTTACGGTTCCAGATTCAGGGACTGCTATAAACGGACCATTACTATCTGCACCTGCTTCGACTATTTTGAACCACCCAGTTGAAACTCTTGCAGCGTAACTTTCGGTTGATATAGCTAATATCGATAAAACTATTAATAAATACTTCATAAATTCTCTCGGTTTTTTGATGAAACATAACGCCCGCTACACGGGCGAGCAACTTGTTGCGAGTCCAAGCAGCGTAGCTGCTGATCGTGGTAGCGCTTGTTAAGTGAAACCGTGATTAATCTCTAATTTCAACCTGATTAGTTTGAGTTGCATTTAGCGTATTCATCGAGCTACTCGATATCCAGCCGTGTACTTTGCAACTATTCACATAGAAACGAACTTTTTTCTTTGCCATATACGCTGCCAACACTGTTGAATATATTTCCTTGTACTGCGGATGATCTAGCTCGACAACAATTTGATTCGAGATTCCACAATCTTCTGGATTTCCGAAGTCATCTGATGAAACCCTAAAGCCCACATCTGAAACAACTCGAACCAGCGAAGGAACTCCGGCTTCACTATAACTTGCGCTAAAAGCGTGTCCACTTACGCATATTAATAATATCGCAAATATAACTTTCATTTATTTATTCCTATTTTCCATTTAACGCCTTGCTTTGTTGCATTTTTGAAGTGGATGCTTTTGTGCTACAAAGCACAAAAGAAGCAACGTAAAAAATGTCAGCAAGAGCAACTTGTTATAGATGCCGGCCCATGAGCTAGTTTTGCCACTTTGGCGCAGCGTAAGCGAAGCCCACTGCCGGGTTAAAAACAGTAAGAAACCGGAAACCCCGAAATCTTACATTTACTTAGTGGCACACCAGGATAAAAAACGTGAATGGCCACAACCTTAATACTTAAACTGTGGCACCAGGAACGGAATGACCTAGAAAGGGAATAGCACGATCCCTGATGCTTGCATTTTTATATAGAAACCGAACTATAACCTAAGAACGGCTTGCTTTAAACCGCGCCATAAGACCCGGCCTATAACGTCGGTGTATGAGGCGAGCCGCCAGGCGAGTCCTGCACACGAAGTGTGCGAACATGACACCTTTGTTAGCGTCGATCAATCTCTGCACTAATAACTTTATCTAAATGTCCAACTAAAACCGATAGTTGTTTTAGTTTTTTTATGTCTATTCTTTCGAATGGGGATTCATCTTTAATATTTTCTGCCGCGACAGCTAGCTCCCGCTCCAAAGACGCCTTATCTACGCCCATCTCTTTTGCGAAAGGGCTACTCGAAACTCCAGACAAGATTACAGGACTTCCGAAAATATATCTTTCGGAAATATACTGTTGGCCTATCCTATTTAGCTCCAGCGCCGCAAATACTTCAAATTTTTTCTCGGATAAGAGATCTCGAATAAGGTTTTTATATTCAACATCATCCTCTTTTAGATTTTCAATATAATCTAGAGCGATCGATGTCGCGACATTTTCAACTGCCTTATAACCTTGGCTTTCTGAAAACACGTCTAAACTAGCCACCAGAATAAAAAAACCAAACAGATACTTCATGATCTCTCCTAGACGCTAACGTTTTACTTAGGGGCCGCAGTGTAGTTGCGAAGCAACAAAACGGAGGTCCCAGCCGCGAAGCGGCGAACTACAGTAATTTGTTAGCAGTACCGAAGCCGTGATATTGAATAACTCAAAAACTTCATGCTACCGCCAAAGATCTACTGCTTGAGTATGGCTAAGCTACGGAGTTTACCCGAAGCTGCCATGAAGTCGAAGACAGCTTTGCTGCCCCCCGAACTCTAATTTACCGCCCAACTGTAACGGCACGAAACTTTAACCGCTGGGCGGCTGAAATATTTCAGGCTTTAACGTTTACCTCGGAATATTCGGAGCCAAACCTAAAAACGAAAACACCTGCTAACGCCGTAATAATTTGCCGCTTGAAGCGCAGCGTAAAGCGGTCAAATTGATTGCTTTGTTCAATGATTTCACAGCAGATCTTCTTGCTCTATATGTGGTATGTGTTTAATTACCTCAACGACTTCATATCTGTCGTTTGAGTAAATGCCCGTATCTTCATCTTTTACTTGATATATTTTCACTTTGGCTTCTAACTGATCGCCTGGCGCTATTTTTACTTTGTGAGCAAAAAAATCGTTATAGAAAGCCTCGTCCAATACAGGAGCAGATATTTTGAAGCCCCGCCATACAAACTCCCACTTTCTTTTTGAACGCTCTAAAATAGCGCGCTTTATGAAGAGATTTACTTGTTCAAATATCTCCCTTGATGGTTCCGCGTATTCCTCAGGCTCTGAGAGAATTGCTATTTGTTTTCTTGGTATCTCAATATCAGGGGATTCATCGTTGATATTTTTAGTAAAACCAAACGACTCAATATTTTCGTCTTTTTCAATAGACTTTGCTATTTTTGATACGCTTTGCTTGAATTTCTCAGATTTCTCGACTTCTTTAGTTGCATCATATGTTACTCGTGGCACTACAATTTTTGTTTCTCCCTGCTCGATCACAACTTCGTCGTCACTTACATTAACAATAACTTGCGAATCAGGAGCCAAAGTATGCTGATAGATAAAATTAGCTAAAACACTTAGAGCAACAGCTTTAAGTGCATCCTTGCTAAAGATATTTCCAGCGCCCTTGAATACAGTTTTGATTGTTGCTCGAAAGCTACCCTCACCGAAAGCCTCCACCAAAACTTCGACGTCGTATCCGGGATTTAAGACATCGTTTGCTGCTTTTACCGCATCTGCTATCGAAACCAAAGAAGATGCCAATGTATAGGCATTAATCTTTTTACGCTCACCACCAAAGTGAAGTACGACCTCTTCGTCATATTCTTCAATATTAATTATTTGCATGGACTTCCTTTAGCATTGAACGCTTTGCTAGCTGGCAATTTGGAGAGGAACGACTGGTATGCTAACAGCACACAAAGGCGCGACGACCAAATTGTCCAGCTGAGTAACTTGTTATAGCAGCCGGCCGCACCAATAAGCTAATTGCACTTTGGCGTAGCGTAAGCGAAGCCCACTGCCGGATTAAAAACAGCAAGAAGATGGAACGCACCAAATTCTTACGCTTACTTAGTGGCACACCAGAATTAGAAAGTGAAAATGGCCACTACGATAAACTTAAACTGTGGCACCAGGAACGAACTGACCTAGGAAGGGAATAGCACGATCCCTGATGCT
The DNA here is from genome assembly GCA_045430345.1 of Agarilytica sp. Lineage (GTDB taxonomy): Bacteria > Pseudomonadota > Gammaproteobacteria > Pseudomonadales > Cellvibrionaceae > Agarilytica. The sequence continues at coordinate 4,529 of JAILXT010000002.1, forward strand.
TGAATTTCTGTATGGAAACCGAACTATAACCTAGCCACGATTTCTTTTAAACCGCGCCATAAGACCCGGCCTATAACGCCTTGCTTTGCTGAATTTTTGGAGTTGATTTTTTTGTGCTTTTAAGCACAAAAGAAGCGACGTAAAAAATATCAGCAAGAGCAATTTGTTAACTTATGTTTCTAGATAAATTCCTGTGACTGATAGTGCACCACTTACACAGCCACCTTCAAATGAAACTTTTTTGCCTGACATTTGAGCAGCAAGCAAAAGTGACCACAACCAAACGGATCATTTAACCCTTCAACATATATGTAAGCTTGCGATTCAAAAGTTTTAATTAAAGTGATTTTTCCGTATGTTGTTTGAGCAGAAAATGCATTTGGCACGACCAAAATTAACATTAAGCCTAATAATATTTTACGAATCATACTCACTATCCATACTCCTTTTGTAAGTTAACGCCCCGGTAAATTGCGGCTACGAAGTAGACGTCAATTTGAACGGATTGTTATGACTTTTCAATTAAAAAATAACCCTTTAGTTTTTTGTTATGGCTCCAACCCTCTACGCATTCTGTAACCGAGCTTTCGGACATATGGACAAGAACTTCGTTTCCAGAGGCAAAGGCCATTAGTGCCATTGACTCATCAGATTTAGTCGGCATGCTGATCCAGTTCGCAAACTGCCCTGTAATTAACTTGATTCGAATTGATATGGATTCAAAATGGTCCCATTTATAGACCTGCTCAATTACACCTCGGCAATTGACAGTTGCAAATGAATTCATTGAACAAAACGTTATTAAAACTGCAAAAATGGCCTTATTCATAATTTTCTCCTTTTGGTCATAACGTCTTTATAAGGGGCGCCGCTTGCGGCGTCCCAGCAGCTTTAGCTGCGACTTGATAAACTTGTTAGCAGCACCGAAGCCGTGAAACACCTTAACCACAAACCCGATACTGCTGCCAAAAATGGTTTGCTTGAGCAAGGCCGTTACTACGGAGTTTACTCAAAGCTGCCATGAGTTCGAAGACAGCTTTGCTGCACCCCAAACTCCAAGTTACCGCCCAACTGTGACGGCACGAAACCTTAACCGCGCAGCGGCGGAAAAACTGAGTTTTTAAATGTACCCCGGATTATTCGGAGCCGAATTTAAAAACGAGTGTACTGCTAACGCCTTGCTTTGCTGAAATTTTGGAGTGAAATCTTTTGTGCTATTAAGCACAAAAGAAGTAACGTAAAAATTGTCAGCAAGAGCAAATTGTTAGTTCATTGCTCTGACTGCCCAAACTTGGGGGTACTTTTGACCCCACTCAGTGTGGCAACCACTGGTATAAATCTTGACTTTTTTACCAGCAGAAAACGCTGATAAAATAAGTGCGTATTGCCGTTTTCCATTTTCAGTGTCGTCATTGATGATTACACCGTCAGTTGAATCACAACCATCAAAATATTTTCTGTCTGTGGCGTTGATATTCGCCAGCACCAAGCCTTTTTCTATATGCAGAAACTCCACCTCGCCATTTTCCGTAAACCACCCGCCTGCGGAAGCATTTGAGCTGAACACAGCCAAAAATAAGACAACCAATAATGTTTTCATTTATTCCCCCGGATTTAATTTGAGAACTAACGCCTTGCTTTGCTGAATTTTTGGAGTTAATGCTTTTGTGCTACAAAGCACAAAAGAAGCAACGTAAAAAATGTCAGCAAGAGCAACTTGTTAACTTTCTAAGTATATTCCAGTGGCAGCTAGAGCTCCCGCCACGCATTCTCCTTCAAATGAAACTTTCTTTCCCGACATTTGGGCTGCGAGCAAAAGTGACCATAGACGATCTACATTTTCTACCGTCCAATAAAATCGTACCAATGTAGTATTGTCACACCCGAATGGGTCATTTAACCCATCAACATAAATATAGGCCTGTGACTCGAACGCTTTTATTAGAGTTATTGTTCCATAGGCAGTCTGCGTGGAAAAAGCTTTTGAAGCTGATAGGAGCAATATTGCACCAAAAAACATTTTATTTACTATATTCACTATTTTGTTCCATTTTAAGTTAACGCCAAAATAACCGGCCGGAACGGAGTTGTTTGATTTGTGCCAGCGTAGCTGGAATAGCACAAAACAAACGACGCAGTGTAGGTCCAGCCAGCTTGCTGGCGATGGTTGATTTTCTTGTTATGTTTTTAAATTGCATTGATTACCTGCATTATCTCAAGCTCTGCCACTCGCTCCGAACCAGCCATAAAATATGCCCTTTCTCCGGGCTTTACCCTTTCTCGTATCATTTGATAATACGACTCTTTATCTGAAATCGCTGGTTTGTGAATAATAGCCGTCCCTTCATCTAATGCTTCCCACTCATCTCCGACTATTGATTCTTCTGATAATGTTTCAAATTCTGGATATAGGAAAAATACGAAGTTATTTTCCAGATCCACAGCAAACTTCATATCTGGACGTACTCCATTTGCAAGCCGGCACTGGGAATTTAATTTCTTATACTTAACTCGAAAAAAATAATTCTCTTCCTTAAACAAGGCAATTCACTCCGAGGAAAACATAACGCCGCAATTACCGGCCGGAACGTAGTTGTTTGTTTTGTGCCAGCGTAGCTGATATGCACAAAACAAACAACGTAGTGGAGGTCCAGCCAGCTTGCTGGCGAGGGTAGATTGCTTTGTTATACGATTTTTTAGCCGACACTTAAAATCACCTGATCCTGTGTATTTTCATGAGTAAGAATAACGCGCTTTTTCAATATACTTGAAATCCACTCTAAGAAAGAGGTTAGAACTTGGTATTCATGCTCCCCTACTATGTCGCGCGGAGATATATCTAATTCAATTTCAGTCTCAACGAAAAAGTGGCAATTCACTTGAACTTTATCATTGAGCCAAATAGCCAAGGTCGTTGGATTGGTTTCTTGAAGCCTTTTAATTTCTGGAAGGTCATCAGGGAATCCAATTATAACTCCACCATGAGTGAATTCATGTTTATAAACTGATGACCTTACAGCCTCAATAAATATTTTCCATAGCGCAGGATCAATCTCTTCGACGTAGATATCCCTCAGGGATCCATCCACTCCAAACTCTTCTTTGATTTCACTCCATGCTTTCATATTAGTTTCGTATAACGCCTTGCTTTGCTGCATTTTTGGAGTGGATTATTTTGTGCTATTAAGCGCAAAAGAAGCAACGCAAAAAATGTCAGAAAGAGCAATTTGTTATATTTTTATGTGAGTAATAAATGGCCTTGTCCCCGAACAAGCCAAGGCCAACTTAACTGGTTTTCCAGACATATATGCAGCCAGTGCAGCCGTATATACACTACGCCCATGTTCTGTCGTTAAATCCGCTTTATTGTAAGGGGAATTACACGCATCAGGTATATATGCCGAAGGAACACCACTTTCCATTATGATTAGAGCACTGCTTCCGGTATTACCACCTTCGACAATAATATTAGATATATTTTGATATTCCGGAGTCCAACTACCAGGGTTGGCGTAACACGACATTGCTCCCGCTACTAAATATATAAGTGACACTATTTTTATATTTCGCACGACTTTTCCTTTTTAAATATAACGCCTTGCTTTGTTGCATTTTTGAAGTGGATGATTTTGTGCTACCAAGCACAAAAGAAGCAACGTAAAAAATGTCAGCAAGAGCAATTTGTTATGTTAATTGGTGATTCTTATCCAAGATACTAATGAGCGACTGCCAGAACATATTTCCTTGTCATGAAAAGACAACTTCTTATCGGCTGTAAACGCAGCCAAAACCATTGAAAATTTTCGATTTGCAGTAGCCTCATCATTACTCTGTACTCTATACAGAGACGAACCGCAGCTATGGGACCTATTTGCCTCGAATTCAAATTCTGTAGGAGATAAATCGGGTTGGTATACGTAGCCAACGGTGGTACCACTAACGTCTTTTCCTGAATAGGCAGAAATGGATACCGCCATCAATACCATACCAAAAAATGCTTTTTTCATTACTTCTCCTTAACTTGATAAAACATAACAATATTATTAGATGGACAAATCTGCCGTGAAACACGGCAGTTGTCCATCTAACACAGCGTTTTATTTAATTGATCTCCGCTCCCTGGACCTTGTAGACGCTGGCCTGCAGCAACATTGGCTGAAAAACACACAGAGTTAGACGGAGAATTTCCGCCATAATATTGCACCTTTGTGATGCATCGGTCTACAATTGGTTTTATATACAGTATTTCAGGCAAAAGGATTTGTGTGGCTAGGTCATTATTTTTAACATCTATCGAAGAGTATATGTTCGCTCGACGTTATGCGAAACGTACGATTCAAAGCTATTTAACCTGGATTCGTCGTTTCATCCTTTTCCATAATAAAAAACACCCCCGTGAAATGGGAGATGAGCAAGTTGAAGCATTTCTCAATCATTTAGTGCTCGAACGGCATGTCGCCGCAAACACTCAAGCGCTCGCATTAAATGCATTAGTCCTTATGTACAAAGACATCATCAAGAAACCACTCGCCACACAACTTCATTTCGTAAAAAGCCACCAACCACGTAAATTACCAGTAGTACTGACGCCAGAAGAAGTGTCCCGGCTTTTAGAAATAATCCCGCCCAGTTATTTCGTATTGGCTGCTTTGCTCTATGGCAGCGGCTTGAGATTAATGGAAGCGATTCGATTGCGGGTTCACGACATTGACTTTGATTACAACTGTGTCCGCATATGGAATGGTAAGGGCGGAAAACATCGGACCGTTACCCTAGCCCCCGAAATCAAGTCACACCTCGCCAATCAAAAATCCGTCGCGGCACGTTATCTGGAACTCGACCTTCGCGATTCCGATTATGACGGCGTCTGGCTACCTCACGCTTTGCGCCGTAAGTATCAATTCGCCAACAAGGAGATTGGCTGGCATTATTTATTTCCCTCACGAAAAACCAGCATAGATCCTGAGTCTGGAAAGAAACGCCGGCACCATATAGATGAAAGTGGGCTTCAACGCGCCATTCGCTCTGGTGCAAAAAACGCCGGGATTGAGAAAACCGTCACCGCACATACACTCAGGCATAGCTTTGCCACACACCTATTAGGTGCCGGCGCAGACATTCGGACCGTACAAGAACAGCTTGGTCACGCGGAACTAGCAACAACACAGATCTATACCCATGTCTTACAAATGGGGGGAAATGCGGTAACAAGTCCGCTGTCGAAGTTATTACCCATGAACGAATTAGATAGTTTTTAAACTACGTGACTCGGTGAAATTTCTCCTATACGATTTCGACCGTAAGGTGAGCCATCTTATGGCAAGCTAACAATAACGAGTAACTTGTATGAACTTCGAAGAAATCTACGACCAAAGCTACAGCCGTGTCATGGAAAATGATATTTCAGGGCTTTCTTTCTTCGATACTTTTTATTCTAAGTTTTTGGACGCATCGCCAGACATAGCGGAAAAATTTAAAAACACGGATATGACAGCACAAAAAAAGATGCTTAAGAAGTCGTTCTATCACCTCCTCATTTTTTATGGCTCCAATCAAGCCGACGACTACATTCAAAAAATCGCGCGATCACACGATAAAACCCACCTCGACATCCAGCCAGCGCTCTACGATATTTGGCTCAATACACTTATGGCCACATTAAGTGAATACGACGATGAATTTACCGATGATGTGGAACTCGCATGGCGCCTGGTCCTCACGCCGGGCATTACCTATATGAAGTTCAAATACTCACATCCCTAGACTCATCGCGCCAATAGCAAGGCGCTACCCGCGATTCACGAAACACGCTATATTATGCGCAACTATTCCAAGGCGCCAATAACCCCATGCTAGTTGTACTCTCCCCCGCGAAAAACTTAGATTACGAAACCGCGCTACCCACAGCCAAACATACCAAAGCCAACCTTTTAAGTGATGCACAGGAACTGGCAGAACAAATGAAGGCAATGTCCCCACAGGATATTTCTTCACTTATGGGGATTAGCGACAAACTCGGGGTACTGAATTACGACCGCTATCAAGCGTGGGCGCTGCCATTTGAAAAAAGCACCGCTCGCCAAGCGCTCTTTGCATTCAAAGGGGACGTGTATATCGGACTCAATGCCTACGAATTCGACACAGATGACATGACTTTCGCCCAAGAACACTTGCGCATCCTTTCTGGCCTATACGGCATCCTGAAACCCCTCGACTGGATGCAGCCTTACCGGCTTGAAATGGGCACCAAACTCGCAAATGCGCGTGGTAAAAATCTATATGAGTTTTGGGGCACGAAAATCAGTGGCGCGCTAAACAAACAGCTCAAAAAAACGGGCGACGCCACATTGGTAAATCTCGCCTCACAGGAGTACTTCAAATCGGTTGATCTCTCCACGCTCAATGCCACGGTGATCACCCCCACCTTTAAAGATTGGAAAAACGGCAAATATAAGATCATCAGTTTCTTTGCAAAGAAGGCACGCGGGCTAATGAGCGCCTATATTATTAAGAATAAGATCAGTGATGTAGAGCAGATCAAAGGCTTTGATTGGGAGGGCTACGGCTTCGACCCATCGTCTTCTAGCGAAAGTGAGTGGGTATTCACTCGCAAGCAACCCTAAGGCACCTCTTGCTCTCACTGATTTATTTAATCGTGTGGGAGATGTATGAAAATCCGAATTTTGATCGTGGACGAAACTGCCTTCGTCCGCGACGCTCTTAAACGTTCCATCCGCCGCTTTCTTAAAGACGTCGAAATCCATGATGCCGTCAATGGCAACCGTGCGCTCGCCACATTGCGCACCAATAAGATCAACCTGATTATCTCCGAATGGGAAATGGACGAAATGTCCGGTCGGGAGCTGCTTGAATGGGCCCGAAAAGAGGAAAAATACGCGAAAACACCCTTTATCGTCACTTCTGACGAGGGTGATCGCAATCTCGTCATGAACGCCATCAATGCAGGCGCCAACGACTTTATGGCGAAGCCCTTCTCCCCCGATGAGGTTCAGAAAAAAGTCGTCAAACAACTCTCACGCATTGGCTACAAAGCGGCTGGCGCTAACGCAGCGGCACAAAATACGGGCTTTGGTTCAATCGACGTGTTAACCGCAGGCGGCGGAGCAAAAGCCAAACCCTCAAAACCACGGGAAGTGATCAGCGCTGCTGGTTTTGGAAAACCCGCAGCAAAAGCAGCTCCCAAACCCGGGGCTAAATCAGCCCAAAAATCTGCGTCAAAACCCGGTAATTTTGAAGGTGTTGCCCACTTGCACTTTAAATATGGCTCCATTCGGTGCCGCCTTAAAGAACTATCGCTTACCGGGATGAGTGGTGTCATTGAACGTCCAGATCAAGACACGATGCCTAGCCTATTTGACGACGCCAGCGCCAATATCGAAAACATGAAGGGCGACCCCATTGGTGAACTCAACGTCTATGTGCACGCATTGCAATCTGTGGACCCGAGGCAAGACTCAAACAATATCAAAATCACCTTCCGTTTTGGTGAAAACGACCCAGAACAATTCGAACAGCTTTCTAAAGCCGTGGCAAAAGGGCGATAATCAGCCCCACATGCGGCCACTCCCACACTAGCAGAGCGGGTCGCCTAACTCTCTACGTTCCCTAACGAATCAGTAGGCACCGCCACCTATGCAAGACGCCCCATTTTCCCAAGCCTGTGAAAACAATAAAGCCCCAATTTTAGACGTGCTACACCGCGTATTTAAAGACGCTTCACAAGCCCTCGAAATCGGCTCCGGGACGGGCCAACATGCCGTTCACTTTGCGCCTCAGCTTCCACACCTTATATGGCAACCAAGCGATCGTGAATGCAACATACCCGGAATAAATTACTGGCTCGAAAGGCAGCCAGCGAGCAACTTACGTTCACCGATCATCCTCGATGTATCCCAAGATATTTGGCCCTATGCAGACGCCATTTTCAGCGCAAACACCGCCCATATTATGAGTTGGCCCCTCGTCGAAAAAACCTTTGCGCAGGTAGGCAGCACCCTTCCGTCAGGCGGCACCTTCGCGCTTTACGGACCATTTAACTACAAGGGCACATACACTAGCGACAGCAACAAAATGTTTGATCACATGCTAAAAGAACGCGGTTTAAATCAAGGCATTCGTGATTTTGAAGCGGTAAACGCACTGGCTGAAGCCGCCAAACTTAAACTGATGGAAGACAACCCCATGCCGGCCAATAATCGTTTATTGGTATGGGAAAAAAACGTCTAAAACTGGAGTCATCACTATGGCACTTGGCAGTAAAAAAACCTGGGACGAATGGGTCGATGAATACGCACTGAGCCATCAACATCCCGTCAATAAAACGTGCCATGCGATTGGCATTCCGATGATCGTCGTTGCGCTAGCGCTTATTCCCTTCGCGATAAAGGCGCCGATACTGTGGCGCTTTAGTATTATATTTTTTATTGTGGGGTGGATATTTCAGTTCATAGGTCACGCATTTGAAGGAAAACCGCCTGAGTTTTTTAAAGACTGGCGGTTTCTTTTAGTCGGGACGCGCTGGTGGCTTAAAAAAATAATGTTTAACAAAAAATAAGTTTCGCGATCACACGCGCGGCTACATCACAAAACAACTAAGCTACTGATCGTAAGCCAAACCGCGAAGGCGCTCTAACCGATCTTTCACCTCATCATAAGAACCGGCATTAATCGTTACATGTCCTAGCTTACGGCGCGGTCGCACACTCTTGCCATACAAGGTTAAAAACGTCGTTGAATCAGCGGCTTGCTCTGCCGTGAGCACCACTCCCAACAAATTCAACATGCCGCTAATGCCAGATGTGTGTGTCGAGCCTAAGGCTAAACCACCAACGGCCCGCACGTGGTTTTCAAATTGACTGGTGAGCGCACCCTTTGAAGTCCAATGGCCACTATTGTGCACGCGGGGGGCAATTTCATTCACCAGTAATTTATCGCCCCACACAAAACATTCCACACACATCACGCCCACGTAATCCAAATGGGTGAGCATTGTTTGTAAATAGCCTTGTCCGGTTTTTACCATCGCATCACTGATGCCTTCGGCAGGCACGATAGAGGTCAGTAAGGTGCCTTGGTCATGATAATTTTCGGCTGAGGGGTAATAAACAATGTCGCCATCAACTGAGCGCGCGGCGATAAACGACACTTCACGCTCAAACGGAATACCCGCTTCCGCGACCCATTCGCCTGGGTATTCAATACTGGCCATCACCTCTGATTGATTATCATCGGTAATTTTGTATTGGTTGTAACCGTCGTAACCTTCTTCTTCAGTTTTTAGGAAGACAGGCTTTGCCAATTCGGCAACGGCACTGTGTAAATCCGTTTCAGTGCGAACCGTTTTAAACGGCGCGATCGGAATATTTTGAGATTGCAGGAATTCTTTTTCGACGCGGCGGTTTTTAAATTTTTCTAATGCTTCTGGGTTTGGATGAACCGGGCAAAAGGCTTGAAGTGATCTTAGCAGTGCAATATCAACATGCTCTTTTTCTACTGTAATCACATCAGGTTTACCCAATGCGTCGTAAAGCGCTTCCGCTGACATCCCTGGCTCAAGAGTAATCACAGGGCCTAGGGCATCCACACACACGGTGTCTTCTTTCGCTTCAGCAACAAAACTAAAACGTAAGCCCATCGGGATGCCGTCTTGGGCCATCATTCGAGCAAGCTGGCCACTGCCTATGATGGCAATGTGTGCGCTCATTCAACATCCTCAGGGACAGAATCCGTTTGAGCAGCGCGCCACGTTTGAAGCCGTGCTTGTAAATCTGGGTCAGAAAGCGCAAGCATTTGGCTTGCGATAAGGCCAGCATTAAACGCGCCCGCCTCACCAATCGCTTGGGTGGCAACCGCAACGCCTTTTGGCATTTGCACCATGGAAAGTAAGCTATCCACCCCTTTTAAGTATTTACTGGGCACTGGCACGGCAATTACCGGTAACCAGGTCATTGAAGCGGCCATACCGGCCAGATGAGCGGCACCGCCAGCCCCAGCAATAATCACTTTAGTCCCATTGGATTCAGAGGCCTTACAAAACTCCACAAGACGACCAGGCGTTCTGTGAGCCGAGACGACTTGCGTCTCATAAGGAACTTGAAGTTCTTCTAACGGGGTAATCGCCATCTTCATCACAGGCCAATCTGAGCGGGAACCCATAATGATCTGAACCGGAGCTTTAGCCATAATGCCAACCTTCAAAAAATAAACGAACCCCCCAAAATGGGCGCTGGGTAAATCAAAAAACTGAGCAAAATCCAACGGAGGGAGCGGGAAACCGGCAAGTATAGGGGACTTAGCGGGCCTGATCAATTCTCAGCCCAAAACTGGGCAACGCCAAGCCCATCACGGCGGCAGCCTTTCTCGGTGGTGAGCAATGGGGATTTAAATTAGACTTGCCCGCGATCTTTGATAATCAGCAGGACAACGGGAAACGTAATTATGTCGCGCGCCAGCATCTCCACAGGGAATATTCGCCTAGATACGAACACATCAAAAACCACTGACTCAGCTAAAAAGCCGCCTAAATTCGACGATAATCGCCCCATGCATATCGCGATTATTGGGGACTTCAGCGGCCGCGCCAGCCGAGGCGAGTGTGACGCGACATCACTCACACAGCGTAAAGCCATTGAAGTGGACCGCGATAACTTTGAGGAGGTCTTCTCTCGTCTACGGGTATCCCTTTCACTGCCGACAAACGACACCCTCATCGTCTTCAGCGAGTACGATGATCTTCACCCCGATTTTCTGTTAGACAAAGTCGAGCTATTTGAGAAGTTTCGTACACTCAAAAGGCGCCTTAAAAAGCCGGAGTTATTCGAACAGGCCGTCAGTGAAATTCAGGAATGGGCAAGCACCAAGCCCGCCCTGCAATCAAACGACGAAAGGGCTAACAATGAAGAGGAAAGCCCAGAAGGCATCCCAATGCCGGATTCAATGCTCGATGCAGTACTCGCACAAAGCCTACAACACACCGATGCGACGGCAAACGCTGCCCTTAACACCCCTTTTGGCAGCGTCGATCAGCTGATCAAAGATATTGTCGCACCTTACGTGGAAGCTAAAGCTGACCCACGACTCCCAGAAATGGAACAAGCGGTAGACGATGCCTGCGCACAAACCCTACGCAAAATTATGCATGCAAGTGCATTCCAAGCACTGGAAGCCAATTGGCGTGCGCTTTACCTGCTTGTTCGCCGGCTGGAAACCAATCGCAATTTAAAACTGTTTCTCTTTGATATCAGCCATGAAGAAATGGTTGATGACCTGATCAATTGTGAAGAGGTCGAGGCATCTCAGCTATATCGTTTATTTGTGGAGCAAACACAAATACCTGGCGCGACACCCTATTCCGTCTTGCAGTTTAACGTCCAGATTCAAGACGATATTGATGACCTCTGCGTTGCCTCCGCCATGGGCGACATCGCCCAGGCAAGCGGCGGCGTCGCGATTACCGGCGCATCAGAAACTCTCGCCGGCTGCGAAAATATCGTGGAAGGTGAAGACGTCGATGATTGGAACTACCACGTAGACGACGCGATTTACGGCACCTGGAAAGCCATTCGCGCGAGCCAATCCAGCGCCCACTTAGCCTTGGTAGCCCCGCAGTTTTTATTGCGCCTTCCCTATGGCAACAAAACATCCCCTATTGAAAGCATTCCCTTCGAAGAGCTCGACATAGAAGCCCCCCACAACTTTTACTGCTGGGGCAATAGCGCCACTTTAGTCACCCTGCTCATCGGCCAAGCCTTTAGCCAATCGGGCTGGTCATTTAAAGCGGGGCAGGTAAACGAAGTCGAAGACCTACCCTTCCACGTATACCAAGAAAACGGCGACACCATCGCCAAAGCCTGCGCTGAAATTTACATGCGCGATAGCGTCGCGGATCGCTTTGCGGATGCCGGCATACTCAGTGTGCGCTCGGTAAAGGGGAAAACATCTGTTCTCATCCCACGATTTAGATCCGCAGCACTTGCCGGGACGGATCTGTTCGAGCACGAAACTGCTTAGAAACCGGATAGATCAATACGACCATGTATACACCCGAGCGCTTTAAGATCAAAAATCAGGACGATATATTTCGTTTTATCCAAGCACACAGCTTTGGCGTGCTTGTCTGTGCGGACCTTGAAGCCACTCACCTTCCCTTTATACTCGACACCTCCGAAGGTGAGCACGGCACCCTATACAGTCACTTTGCACGTGCCAATGACCACTGGGAAGCCCTCGACGGCAAGGAAGTCCTCGTCATCTTCTCCGGCCCACATAGCTACATTTCGCCAACCTGGTACAACGCCGCCCCCGCCGTTCCCACTTGGAACTACAGTGCCGTTCACGCTAAGGGTCAACTTTCTGTTTTACCGGCGTTGGATGCCCACACCATTCTCAACCGCAGTCTCGCCCACTATGAACCGAGCTTGCTAAAAGACCGTGCCATCGTCACGCAAGCGTTTCAAGATACACTCAGTGCCGCCATTGTCCCGATTAAAATCCACATCACCACACTGCAAGGCCAAGCAAAGCTGGGGCAACACAAATCACCCGACGCTCAGCGACATGTCTATACCGCTTTACAAACCAATAAACACTTGGACGCCCAACAACTCGCGGCGTTTATGGCAGACTGGGATATTGGCACCGGCAACGCCCCCTCCTCAGAATGAACCGCCAGCCTTAAATGCAGTCCTAAAACTGCATGCTTGGCGCATTAATTCTCACGTAAGTATCAAAGCCTAGTTCCGAGGGCTTTTTCGCCCAAGCTTCAGTGCTATGATCGGAAAATCCCCTTATGTTGTGTTGATACCGCCATGAACGAAAACATCCTGATTGTCGAAGACGAAGAAGATATTAATGCCCTTATCGCATTGAACTTAGAATCCCTTGGCTTCAATGTCACCCGCTGCAGCGACGGCTCAGAAGGCCTGGCGTTAGCGAGCGAAAAGCATTTTGACGCGATCGTTCTAGACATTATGCTGCCGGGCTTAGATGGCTTAAAAATATGTCAGACCCTGCGTGATAACGGCAACTACACCCCTATCCTGATGCTGACCGCCAAGAAAACAGAAGCTGACCGCGTGATGGGCTTAGAAGTCGGCGCCGATGATTACCTTACCAAACCCTTCAGCGTGCTCGAACTGCAAGCGCGGGTTAAAGCACTGCTTCGACGCGTGGCCTTTTCAAAACAAGCACATGAAGAAGAGGAGGATGAAGACAACGATGAAATGCGCTTCGGTGATCTTACCATCCGCCAGGAAAGTCGCGATTTATTAATCGGTGACAAAATCATTAGCCTCACCGCAAAAGAATTCGACCTACTGCTCTACCTCGCGAACTTTCCCGGCCAAGTATTCAGTCGGGAACAGTTGTTAAACGCCGTCTGGGGGTACCAACACAGTGGATACGAGCACACGGTCAATTCTCACATTAATCGCCTACGCGCGAAATTAGAGGACGACCCATCAAACCCCAACTACGTCCTCACCATTTGGGGTATTGGCTACAAATTTAACGGACAGTAATCACGTGAACAATACCGCGATCAAAAAACTTTCGGCTTTTTCGTCCAAGCATATCAGCACATTACATGGCCGCTTAACCTTAGCCCTGTTTGTGAGTTTTCTCGCTATCGGGGTATTCACGGCGATTCTTTTAATTTGTTCTTCCCGTGGTTACCAACGCGAAGTGACCCAGGTGATGCATAAGAACCTGGCCGCTCACGTCGCCAACCATTACTTATTATTTAACAACGGACAACCCGATCTTGAGGCGGCCAAAAAAACCTTTCACGATTTGATGATACTCGGCCCCAATTTCGAGTTTTATTTACTGGATACTAAGGGCGAAATCTTATCTTGCTCCGCGCCGCCAATGGAATTAAAACGCGACAGCGTCAACATATCCCCCATTAAACAATTTTTAGACGTCACAGAACTTAACGAACCCATATTTGGCGATGACCCTCGCGGTGAAAATCGCGAGAAAATATTTTCTGTCGCGCCCATTATTCGTGACGGCGAACTACAAGGTTACTTGTACGTCATTCTTGGCAGCGAGATATTTGACCATGTCTCCGATCTCATTTGGGGCAGCCGATTTATTCAATGGGGTTTGTGGGTGTTTGCCTCAGGGCTTGTCTTCGCACTCGTTGCCACCCTTTGGCTCACAGGGCTCATCACCCGACCTCTTACCCAACTCACCGCGCAAGTGCGTAAAATTCAAAGCACGGGATTTTCTAACGACCCGTATAAAGATGATGAACTGATTTGTGAATTAGAACAGTGGACTCGAAAGAACCCTAACGAAATTACCACCCTCGGCAATGCGTTTAAAGACGCCCTGGAAAAGATCCACGAACAATATCAAAACATCGTCACTATTGATGAGTTACGAAAAGAATTACTCTCACACGTTTCCCACGATCTTCGTACACCCTTGGCCTCCCTGCTAGGGTACTTAGAAACCTGGGAGTTAAATCAAGATACGATCACACCCGAACAAGGCCGCCAATATATCGCGACCGCAAAAAAAAGCGCGGAGCGCATATCCTCCCTAGTCGAACAACTTTTTGAACTGGCCCACTTAGATAGTGGTAACGTAAAAGTAAACCGCGAGCCATTTTCTATCGCAGAACTTGTGCAAGATGTACTACAAAAATTCTTTATTATTGCAAAAGAAAAAAATATTCAACTGAGCGTTTCACCACAAGATTCCAGCATATTGGTGATGGGCGATATCGAAAAATTAGAACGCGTCTTTACCAACTTGATTGAGAACGCACTGCGTCACTCAAAAGAGGGCGATGCTATTACCGTTCGCCTAAACAACAAAGGTAGCTTTGTGGCTATTGAAGTATCGGATACGGGCATCGGCATCCCCAATGAAGATATCCCCCATATTTTTGATCCCCACTTTAAAGCCGGGAATAGCGTTCGTGGCAATACCGCACACGGTGGTTTAGGCTTGGCGATTACTAAACGTTTACTTGAGTTACACCAGTCGACGATTAATGTGAGCAGCCAAATAAATCAAGGGACAACATTTGCATTTGCTTTGCAGACTGAATAGCGCCTTAACTCTAGATATCCACCCTTCACGGCTTCGACCGAGTTATCATTAGGGCGCAACTAGAATATTGGTAGAATATTAATTCTACCAAGGCAGTACTTCACCATTTGAATGCCAAAACGTGCCGGTAGTTTCGATCGTCAACGCTTCGATCCGTTGCGCTAAACGCTCTGCAGCAGTGCTCGCAGAAATATCACCTGCGTTACCTACCATTTCTGTTTGCACAAAACCGGGATGCAATATTGCAACGGCAATATTTTTTGGTTGGAGATCAATCGCAAGTGACTTCCCGCCTGCGTTTAACGCCGCCTTGGACATCCGATAACCATAATAACCGCCCGAACCATTATCCGCCACGGATCCCATGCGGCTGGTAATGAGGGCTACTTTTCCGCCCTCTGAAATTAAGTCTTGTAAAGCTTCGGTCACTTTTAAGGGCCCAAGCGCATTGACTTCGAACTGCTGCAGCATTTCAGCGTAGTTCAGTGCACCCAGCGCTTCAGCGTGCAGAATACCGGCATTGTTAATGAGAAGATCAATCTTTACCGAGAATAACGCTTCTTTTGCTTTCGCCAAGCTTTCACTGTCTGTCACATCTATGCCTGCAACAATGGTCGCCCCACTTTTTTCTAGACCTTCAGAAGCCTGCCGGCACAAGGCGTAAACATTGTCACCTTTCGCCAAGTAGTGTTGTGTAAATGCCAAACCAATGCCGCGATTGGCACCCGTAATTACAATATTTTTAGCCATAGCGAGACCTCCTATTTATTGCCCTAACAAGGTAATATGTCAGTGTACGCACATTCAATCGATAGTCACAAATAAAACGGAAAACATTCGCATATGAAAGCATTTGGTTTAGCACTTGGGGGCGGGGGCGTAAAAGGCTTAGCCCACATAGCGCTACTCAAAAAATTGGATGAGATAGGTGCAAAACCTGAAGCTATTTCGGGCACCAGTATGGGGGCAATTATTGGCGCCCTCTACGCACACGGATTATCCGGCACTGATATTGAAGAACGTGTCCGCGCCCATCTTTTTTCCCGCAAGGAAAGTATTAAAGAAACCTATCGTCGGCGGAAGCATTTAGTCAAATGGCTAAAGGTCTTTAAATTTGATAAAGAACGCGGCGGCTTTATTACTGCCGATGGATTATTTGAGCACCTTTTTAGCGAGCTTTTGGATTGCGATTTCAGCGAGTTAGAAATCCCTTTTACCGCAGTAGCGGCGGATTTTAACACCGCAGAAGAGGTAACACTTAACCGTGGCCAAGTATTACCCGCTGTACAAGCCAGCATGGCGGTACCAGGTGTATTTTCGCCCGTAATATTAAACAATCGCTTATTGGTCGACGGCGGCGTTGTAAACAATGTACCCTGTTCCCATATCGCGCAGCCCGAGCGGCTCACGATTGCCAGCGACGTCATATCCTTATCCGAAGTCAAAAAACCGAAAGCCACCGAAGTCGTTAGCGGTGCATTTAGCATTATGATGCGCGCAGCAACGGAACAACGTTTTTCGCAACACCCACCGGATTTTGTTTTTAGGCCCGATACGAAAAAAATCGATGCGTTTGATTTCCATAAAATTGCAAAAGTATTGGAGCGAGGTGATGCCGCTATAGAACGGACATCACCACAATTAGAATTATTATTGCGTTAGCACAAAGGTTCCGCCCTATATGCAGGCCTAGCCATTAGTCGGTTTAAATAGTCCTGCACATACTCAGGGATCTCAATCTCACAAACCTTAGCCCATGAAAGGATACTGTGGGCATAGATATCCGCCATACTAAACTGATCACCGATAAGAAATTCTTTTCCTTTTAACTGATCAAATAGGTAGGGAATATTTTTATTGATCAGCTTTATACTTTCTTCATGCGTACCGCCAGGCCATGAATATAAACCGTGCAAGATAGAAGACTGATTCGCTACCCATAAATAATTTTCCAACTCGGCTTGCATAAAATAGATAATATGGCGAAACGGATAAATACGATCCTTTTCTGACGGCACTAAATTCTTACTCGGGTTTAGTGTATGCACGTATTCCATAATGGCCAGAGATTCCGTAAAACACTGCGCGCCGTGCTGCAGTACGGGGACTTTTTTAAAGGGGGTTAGGGCCTTAAATTCCGGCGTCTGACTTTCTCCCTTTCTGGGATCTAAGCGTATAAGCTTAAACGGTAATTCCAATTCATTTAGCATCCAAATAACGCGCTCTGCGCGCGAACGGAAATTATAGGCGTATAGCGTCAATCCTTGGTCGTCTCCCATTGTTGGGTCTCCATAGTGTGAGTGCTATTGGGGCTGATTTAGCGAATTATACCGCTATTGAGGCAGATATCGTGTCGCCCACGCAGCGATCACTTTAGCAACATATGCCGCATCTTCTCGTCGCGTCAGTAGATGATCAGCACCACTTAGGCTGACAAAACTTTTGGGGTGCTTGGCCGCTTTATAGATTTTTTCTGCCTCGCGGATAAGCACGGTTTCATCATGAGGGGAATGGAATAACAATAATGGGACTTTTAATGCCGCCAGATGACTATCATCCACTGAGGTCCGGATATCATCTAAAAATTGTTTTTTAATGGTGAAGGTTCTTCCTGCCAATTCGACTTCGGCTTCACCGTTTTCTTCGATGAGTGAAATATCGCACATAAACTGTGCCGCCACATGTTCTGGGTCCGCCGGTGACCCAATGGTCGCCACGCCGCGGGTCTCGGGAATATGTTGAGCGGCAACAAGTACTGCTGTTCCCCCCAAACTGTGGCCCACCAATAATTCAGGTGCTTTGTAGTTTTCCCGCAGAAAGTTTGCTGCAGCGACCAAGTCCCCCACATTAGAGGAAAAATTGGTATTGGAGAAATCACCGTCACTGCCACCTAGGCCAGTAAAATCGAAACGCAGTACGGCATAACCAGCTTCAACTAGGGCGCGCGCTATGCGCGACGCTGCCGGAATATCCTTACCACATGTAAAACAGTGCGCAATCATCACGTAGGCTTTGGGTTCGTTGTCGGGCACTTCTAACAATCCCGCTAACTCATCGCCCAACTGGCCTTCAAAGGTTAAACGTGTTCGTTCTGGCATGGTTCACCTCACAAATATTGATTGCTCTTCTCAATTCAGCATATCTATCAGCGCGGAGGTTGAAACACGGGCAAGACGTGTTCAGGGTCGCTGTAAATATATCTATAAAGGCGTAATTCTCAAACCTTTAATATCAAAACGATTCGCCGCGCCATTACGGCCTCCTATTCCAGTGTAGGTCATATTCTCCTTGAGATAGGACATGTTCATAAAATCGTCCAAGTCCACTCGGTAAGTGCCTGGCGACAATGTAACGATGACCGGGCTCGAAAGTGACCACGTACCCGATTGACGTTTTTTATTCCCGCGCTTGCGCGTGCTAACAATCGGAAACTGAACAACCTTATTCACCAACTCGTTGCTATTCGCGTCGATTAATCGCAAACGCTTCACTCCGTTATGAATGCCCAGTATGTGCTTGCCCTCCATGCGATATTCCCACTGAATCGCATATTGCCCGGCAACCGTGATCGAGACATTTTTCAGCTTAAGGCTTTCACCCTCTGCACCCCACGAGGCAACATATTTACGCCCTTTAGCTGCAGGTACTGCCAATACACCTGACGTCGGCGCCGAAGCGTTTTTCGTTGAAAATGCAGATGGGGGTTGAGGAAATTCCCGCACCGTTTGAATGCCCGGCTTCAGTTTCCCCAAAGATATAATGATGGTGTTTTCTTGTGATAGCGCCGACCACTCAATTTCATTATTTGTTGAATCCATAAGGCGCTTACTTCCTCGGGTGTTTCCTTTGTTTTGCGTACGGCTCACGCCATACTGCTTGCCGTTTACTTTTATATGCGCAACATCGTAATAACCTGAAGAGGAAGAAGCCTTAGGGAGGATAATTTTAATATCGAATTGTTTACCACGGAAAGTCACATCATAAAGCGCAATATCACGCTGTGAATCAAATTGCTCCCGACGAAGCTTAGCCGTAATAAAGGGATTAAAACTAATCCCTTTATCTGAGGTTTTCACACCAAACACCCCATCGACCACAGATGAGAAATAAGCGCTTACCGATACAAGAGGATCCTGATCCACCCGCCGATCGCCCGCCTCAACACCAGCAGACATATGCGTTAACTTTTGAGAGGCTCGCTGAAACAAGCTTTCGTAAACACGGTTGGCTACTGTAATATTTTTTTGCCTTGCGGCCGCTCGTAAACTAAACGCGTCACCAAAAGGTGAGCTTCCGTTTTTTGCATACTCACTAATACGCGCGCGTTGTAACGCATCAGCAATACCTAACTCCAATACGAGCGATTGTTCCCATAAAAAATGCCCAGACCAAAGGGATCTGTGGTTTACATTGGCATCTAATGAAACAACAAGTTTATTCGTCAGAAACGAACGATATACACCCAGCTTCGCATTCCAAAAATGTTGATTGATGGCGTTCTTTAGGTCGAGCGCCCAATCTAGATATTTTACGCTCGTTGCGACATCGTTCTGAGAGGCAGCCAAATCGGAAGCAAACACCAAAGCTCGAAAATATATTGCATTAACAGTAAGGCTTTTTACGGTCGCCAAATCAACACCCTGAATATCCTGAGGCCATTGTTGTAAATCATGCCCACCGAAATATAACCCGTCGCGCCCATCGAAAATCGAATCACGATCAATTTCGATGGTATTTTTCATCGCTCGGTACGCGGTGCGTGAAAATTCAGATCGTTCATCATCGGGTAAGTTCGTCAACACACTGTGTGCAGCAAGGCTCCACAATATGCGACTGCTATACACCGGCCAAGCGCCGTGGCGATTGGCTCTCTGCAGTATTTGAAGGCCCGCTTTATCACCGGGTACCGATACGGGTTTAATAAGATTATTGCGGTAAGGTGACAACTGAAACAAAAGCGAGCTTTTCATCCGCTCCGGTGTCAGCATCGACAAACTGAGATGCCCTGCAAGGGCGAGATGACTCGACGCTAAAAAGTGAGGGCTTTTCGGGTCACCATAACACTCACAAGCAAAGGACTTCGCTTTCTGATAATGCTTATCACTCGTGCGGGAAATAAAGCGTGTCCGCATTTCTTCATTTGCCAACGCAAACAGCCCATCGAATTGAAGATTACCGGACCTTACACGAGGGTAGCCTTCTTTTTCTTGGTATCGCACAGATCGCGGCGCATGCTCATCAGGTGATACTATGCTCTGCGCGTAATTTCGGAATTTGTAATTGGAATTATTAACTGAGAATGTCGCAACTTTTTCTGCGATATTATCGAATTCTTTTGTCGTCTTTTGTCCTTCTAGTTTTGCTTCTGCTCGACCTTCGGCTCCAAGCTTATCTCCTCCCGAATATTTACCCGATCCAGGAGAATCATTTATCACGATACGGGCAGCTTGTTTATGCCGCGCATGAGGATCGACTTTAAATGTTGCGGTGTAACGTTTCTTTTTAATCTGGTCAGTCGATGACGATTTATTTCTCCTAACAACACACCCTTCTTTTTGCTTAAGCTCCCCGGGTAGGCATTGCGCCTCATTTTTTTCGGATGTCGGAAGTGACTGACACGCAACAAGTAAACAACTCGCGCCGATCAAAAAAGGGCTAACACCATATTTTTTAAGCGCGTTTACAGTCACCGCTATCCCCTCGACATCACATTAACGATGTATGCAATCATCATGATTTGTGGAAGCGTCAGTAAAGGCAGAAATAGGGCGATTTTCCATGAGCGTGTACGCTGCTTAAGCACCGCTATTTCCGTGTAGTCCGTCGACACCCCCGCCATGAGAAAGGCAAAACTATTTCCCGGTGCCGAAGCTCTGTGAAATAAATCCGCCGCGATAGGGGTTGCCCCTTCGGAACACACTTCAACAATAGTTGCTGCGACCATCGTTAACATTAACCCTAGCATTGTCGGGCCGAAATACGTGCCAAATACACCATCATTCACAAACACTTGAATCAACGCCGCCAAAACAACACCGATCAAAAGCCAGCGAATCACCATTTTGGATTCACTGAGCCCAGTGAGCATAAAATGGATTAACCCCTTCCACGAAAATCGAATCGCCGCGCATTCAGCTTTAAAATTGGGCCAGAATTTAAAGCCCTCAGGTAACGCTTCTGCGTTTGGATTCGCAGGCAAGACCTGGCGTCTAACCAATAGATCGAACAGGAGCCCCGTAACAATCGCCACACCCACCGACAAAGCGATAAACAACAAGGTCCAAGATACGCCAATAAAGGCGATAAGAATGATCGTTAATGAAAAAGAATTCCAAGGGCTCGCAATCAGAAAGGCCATCACTTGGCCTACGGACACGCCCCGCTCATACAATTTGGCACCCACCATTAATATACCGTGACTACACAAATCCAATAACACACCCGCAGCGGTGGCTCGGCATATACCGCCAACCCCGCCCTTCGCACCCATGGCACAAACCACTAATTCTCTCGGTATGTAGCTCAATACTGCGACCATGAATATGCCAATCACTAAACCCCAGGCCATAGTATTCATCATGGTGAACACTGATAAGCTTAAGTGCCCAAGCACCGAAGGCAAAGATAACGCCGATAGGTGGGCCACATACAACAACACAACGGCCGTGAGCGGCCCCCACAATAGATAATCGAATCGAGCCTTGGTATCACAACACCCTCCTTCACCCTCTTCCCCAACTGGGGGCGCAGGCGAAGCACAGCAAGTGCCTCCGTCTAAGGAGACAGGAGCCTCGGTGGCACGATCACCGCACTGACCAGAGCTGGCTGATTTTGGATCCGGCGTCGGTTTTTTATGGCAACAATCACTCACGTCGCATCTCGGAATGAATAAAAACTGAAGTCCAATTATCATTATTGCAGACAATTAAGGGAAACACCCCGTCTGTCATACATCAACAACACCGCTTAATTTTATCAGACTGTCACCCAAATCATCGTTTAGATTTGAAACTGCTTAATTCGTCCCCAACAATAAACGTATGCACCCAATAAAAATAACCCGACAACCATCAGGCAGGTAACACACCATGCATAATGCGCTGATTCTTTTAGCTGAAGGATTTGAGGAGCTGGAAGCCATTACCGTGATGGATTTACTGGTCCGCGCGAACATAGAGGTGACCAGTGCTGGCCTGGAAGAAGGTCCCGTAACGGCTGCACGCCAAACCGTGGTCGTGCCAAATGCATGCCTTGCGGAGGTCATGGATACAGCCTTCGACCTTATTGTATTACCCGGCGGCTTGCCCGGCGCCGATCACTTAGCGAATGACGAGCGAGTTATTCAACTGATTCAACACCAAGCCCATCAAGGCAAGCTTGTCGCGGCGATTTGCGCAGCGCCACGCGTATTGGTAAAAGCAGGCTTATGCCGAGATAAAACGATTTGCTGCTACCCCGGCAGCCTTGACCACCTTGATACCGAACATATACAAATTACCAGCAACGCAGTATGCACCGACTTGCCGATCATAACGTCACGCGGCCCCGGTACCGCCATGGATTTTGCACTACAACTAATCGCATTGTTAGAAGGTGAGGAAAAGCGGGAGAATGTTGAGTCCGCATTGGTAAGAGACTACGAACAAGCGTAAACGGCCAATCATAAACCTAAAAACTTATCGCTAACCCGTTTCCTGTACCGCGTTTGATCGATAAAAGCCAATCAAACGCTTCACTTTTTATTTCAGCTTGTTCATCCAAAAATCCGCATTTTTAATCCCCAACTTTTCCGGATTAAAACGAAAACGTTCCGCGCCCTGTTGTTTTTGCGCTTCGTAATCCAATAGCGCTTTCACTGCGGGGCGGCCGACAAAAAAGATAACCACAATCCCGACGATATTCAGCCACGCCATTATCCCCACACCTAAATCACCGAGCCCCCACGCAAGGCTCGCGGTTTTAACCGTGCCGTAAAAGGTGGATGCCATTAAGCCAATTTTTAAAGCCATCGTTAACCCAGGTAGATTTGCGGAACGTCGCAAATACGCCACATTGGTTTCGGCAATATAGTAATAAGCAAGCAAGGTAGTAAAAGAGAAAAAGGTTAATGCAACAGCGACAAATATTTTCCCAATACCGGGAAAGACATGCTCAATCGCGGACTGGGTAAACGCAGGGCTGTTTGCGGCTATTTCCGGCGCAATATTTTGTACTAAGAAAACGCCCTCTTCAGCGCCGTGTACATTGTAAGCCCCCGTCACCAAAATCATAAATGCCGTGGCCGTGCAAATAAACAAAGTATCAACATAAACAGAAAATGCTTGGACTAACCCTTGTTTAGCCGGGTGGTCCACCTCTGCTGCTGCCGCAAAGTGCGGGCCGTTGCCTTGGCCAGCTTCGTTTGAATAAACACCTCGCTTTACGCCCCAGCCAATCGCTGCACCCACCCCCGCCATTGGTGAGAATGCATCACCTACGATTGTGGCGATAATTCCCGGCAGCGTTTGAATATTTAGCGCAACCACCACTAGCGCGATAATGATGTACGCTAACGCCATAAAAGGCACCACCACCTGTGTGAAACTGGCAATACGCTTTACACCACCAAAGATAATAAACCCTAACACCAGTACAATCGCCGTTGCGGTCATTACTTTGGCAGAACTTAATGTTCCCATCGCGGTATCAACGGCAGGCCCAGCACCAAACGCCGTTTCAACTGCGTTACCAATACTGTTCGATTGAATGCCCGGTAATAACAAACCCGTCGCGATGATTGTCGCAATCGCAAATATCCAGGCATACCATTTTTGGCCTAACGCCTTTTCAATATAAAACGCAGGACCACCACGGTATTGGCCTTCATATTCTTCTTTGTATATTTGCCCCAGTGTACATTCAATAAAAGACGTCGCCGCACCCAGGAAAGCCATCACCCACATCCAGAACACGGCGCCAGGTCCACCAAAACCAATCGCGGCCGCAACGCCCGCGATATTCCCAGTGCCAACACGGCCAGAGAGTGAAATAGTTAGGGCCTGAAAGGAAGAGACGCCTTCATCTGAACTGTTACCCGAAAGCATTAATCGCCACATAGAAGAAAAGTGTCGTACTTGAACAAAACGCGTAAGTACGGAATAGAACAAGCCCGCAGCAAGGCACAAATAAATAAGGACCGGGCTCCAAATGATCCCATTTATCGTATTTACAAGTTCTTGCATGTGGTTTCCCCTAGGCCCATTTAGCCGTAATAATTTTTATGATTAAGCGCCTTTAAAAAATACTTCTGCTCGCCGCAGGATTTCTTCTTTTGATAATTCTTCGATTTTGCTGGCGATCGTCCAGACATGGCCAAAAGGGTCCCGCACTGTACCTGCGCGATCCCCATAAAATTGGTTTTCGATCGGATGAATAATATCTGCACCCGCAGCAATCGCATGGGCGTAAACTTTATCTATGTCATCGACATAAACCAATAAGCTCACACCCGCACCCCCTAGCGTCTGAGGACTGGCCAAATCGCCATCCGGAAACTCTTCTACCAGCATTACCTGTGCATCCCCTATACGCATTTCACCATGGGCAAGTTTACCCTCTGGCGTTCTTAGCATAATGTGCGCTTTTGCATCGAAGGCTTGTTGATAAAACTCAAAAGCGGACGTTGCATCCCGTACGGTTAAACACGCGATGACGGTGGTGTGAGAATACGAGTCTGGGGAAGACTGCATCAAAAAACTCCGAAGTACCTAAACAAAATAGGAATATAGTGCAATAGCGATACCGAATGAGATAATTAAAACTCGTCCAGTGGTACTTATTATTAGTATGGCCACCGCCGAGGGGCAGCGAATAGCCGAAGTTTACTCAGCTCGCCTCCTAAGGTAAACCAGCTAACGCCTGAGCAACCCGAGAACCGATTAAATGGTCGCGCTATTTAACCAAGTATCGTGCTTGTTACATACACTCAATACGTTCAGTTTGCCCTCGTATGCACCCAACTTATGTTCCGATACAGGTGAAAATTCTTTTGTCGGATCAAACATCTTCTCGACCAGAAATTCAAAATTCTCGTTAAGAATCACATGTTTGACGATGTAATGTTCATGGCCTTTCATTTCATGAGGTGTGGTCACTTTTACGCTGACTTCGCCCTCTGCGCGGCTTATTTCAATTAAAGGCATATGTCCGCCTACTTTTTTTGCCCATCGCCCTGGAACCGCCTTTGTGTAATAAACGCCTCCCACCATTCTAGGGTGAGCCGCATTCGCTATTTGGGGTGCACCAACGACCGTTGCCGCCGTACCTGCAACAGCCACTTTGAAAAAGTCTCGTCTATCCATTATCTACGCCTTTATAGTTCTCAGAATGGAGGATAATTACCTCAGCGGATGGTAGCACCAAACCCATATCCTTTTCGTGGCATTTTACCCTTGATACAAATATTTTTCAGACCATCTACATGGGTACAAACACCCATGGCAAAACAACAACGGCACCATAAGATAAGCTTTGTCACCCCCTGTTTTTTGCCTTTTCCCGTACCTAGGTTATGCTTTAATTAATAGTTAAACGATTTATGGGGAAATGAATGCCGCGCGCACTTTTGGTTGAAGATAGCTCAGAGAACCGCCAGTTGGTTACCTGGATATTGGAAGACGCCCATTATGAAACCGACGAAGCGGAGAACGCGGAAGACGGCATTGCCATTCTAAAAGACCACAGTGTTGATGTGGTATTAATGGATATCAGCCTGCCCGGCATGAGTGGCGATAGCGCAATCCAGCTGATTCGCACGGAACTCGGTCTTACCGACCTCCCCATCATTGCGTTAACAGGCCACACGATGGAAGAAGATCACGCAAAATTTAAAGCCTGTGGCGCCACTCTGGTGCTGACGAAGCCAATTGACGAAGATCTCCTGCTTGAAACCTTATCTTCCCTGGTAAAGGTTTAGCCTTCTCTCGCGTCCACCAAAACACACACCTCTCGCCGAAATCCGGCGACGAATGTTAAGATAAGCGCTGGCGCTCACCCGTGCGCCAATGAATCGCCTCTATCTCGGGAAATTCTTTTTCAACGGCAACACTAATGCAGGCACTAGTAGAAAGATTTAGGAGCGTAAAATAGCTGTCTTCAAAGGTTTTCCGACGGCCGTTTGCAAAATTCGAATGGGCTTGCGCTTGCACGCGTTTGATTTCAAGGTAAATCGCGCTGCCTTTCAACTTGATATAGCTTTCGGTGCACGCCCAGTGCTCAGCAAATATTGCTGCCCGCTCTTGATCGCTTTTGCCTTTTTCCACACACGTTTTCACATAGGGGTTAAGAAAGCTTTCCGCGCGCGGCCATATTTTTAGACAACGTGCGATATCTTCAACATCAACGCCCACTGGATCTTTTGAGAGTGCCACCACAATGGCCGTTTTAGAATGAGAAATATTGAAGTGGCAAGTATGCGGATATTTTTCAGTAGATAAAAAAGGTTTATCGTTGTCCGAATATTCAAATACGACTTCTGCCGGTGCGCATTGCAACTTTTCTGCTAATTGAGTTTTAGCGATCCGGCGCGCCTGCAAAAAACAAGACTGTGCATTTTCGTTTTTAAAACGATGGTAACGTGACTTTTCCGTTTCATCCAAAAAGTCTAAGGCTTGCTCTAAATCTATATCGAAGCCGTGCTGATCTAACGGCAAGTAATGTAGCTCGACTGATGACACGAGCTGCCCCCCAAATAATAATCATTATGCGCTGCCCTCCCCATCCGGTTCATCGTGATCTTCTTCAGCGATAATACAACGATTGCGTCCTTCATCCTTCGCTTGATACAAGGCTTTATCTGCGCGTTCAAAAACGGATTCTACGCTATCTTCTGCGCTAAAGCTTGCCAAGCCAAATGAGATTGTGATGTTGACCGGGCTACCTTTAAATTTAAAGGGTGTTTTCCCAATAACCGCTCGCACCTTATCCAATACGGTGAGCGCCTGGCTCTTCGGAGTTTCAGGCATCAACATGACAAACTCTTCGCCGCCATATCGCGCCACAAAATCCACTTTGCGTAAACGGGTTGAAATCAATTTTGCGATCAGCGTTAAGACTTTATCGCCCGCTTGGTGACCGTAGGTATCATTAATCGATTTAAAGCGATCGATATCACACACCGCTAATGTGAGCGGCCGACAGTATCGTTTAAAACGTTGCAGCTCATGAAAGGCTCGCTCGTTATAAGCTTCGCGATTAGGCAATTCCGTTAAGGGGTCATGCGTCGCGCGATAGCGCTCTTCCTCTAATAGCTCTTTGGTTTTTTCGGATTCGTTTTCAACGGATTCGACTTTTTGCACCAAAGAACGTAATTGCTCCGTTAACGACGCCGTCGTGCTTTTATTCGAGTGATAATCACCTAGGGCTCCCTGAATAACCGTGAGGTGATCCGTCACCGCCATTTTTAGATCGTCGATACTGGTCGTATTCTCCATGTTATTCCGCATCTTATCGACTTGGTCCGATACGGTATCCGAGAATTTTTCTGAATTCGCCCGATTAATCTCTTCGCTTTCAGAAGCCAAGCCTAGCGCATCACTGATTGCTTTAAGCTCTTCATTAACGCGTTTAAGGTATTCGCTAAACTCCTGATCGTTTTGCAGGTAACGCAATAATAAAATATCGCGAATATCTTCTAAGGTCACCGCCAGTACGTACCAATCCATACCGCGCTGAATACGCAGCTGAACAATATCAATCTTGTGGCGCACGACATCATTGGGCTCTATACGAGAGACAAGGTTTTCCAATGTCCGTGCGATACGCTGGGAGACTTGCTCGTAGCTATCCTCATCCCCCGCGTTAAACATGGCTTTGCTTGAACTGTCCTCATGAGCGGTGATCAATTCGCCTTCCTTCGGCGCTATTTCCGTATCAACCTCTTCAAATTGCGGCTCCAGCGCGCCAATTTCTTTCTCTTCCCGCTCGCCTGATTCATTCGGCTCGTCTACCTCGGGCTCGGCCGGCTCAGGCGCCTCCTCTTCGGGAGTTGCGAGGGTTTTTCCGCCCTTCATACGCTGCCAAAATGAGCTGGGGGGGTTAGCGGCCTCCTCTAACGCAATCTCTTGAAGCTTTTTAAGTTCTTGGATGACTTCTGGGTAATTTCGATAAGCATCGAGCCGCTTCTTAAGGCCCTTAGAAAAAGACCCAAGGCTTGTTTTGAGCTGAGGGGGGATTTTCAATTCAGCTAACTGATCCGTCATCGCGCCCACTTGTTTCGCCGCATTCATCGCGGTGACGTGACGGCTATGCTCAAAATTCGTGGCCGCAGACTGCACCCGCTCCATTTGCTCAAACACCTGCTGACCAGAGGCGCCGCGCATCTTCTCTTTCAATAGGATTAACGACGCATCCAACTGCTTATCGAGGCCCTGGGCCGCTGAACTTAAATGCGTAATGGTCTTTTTCAGTGCATCTAACTGAAATTTGAACTGTTTTTCGAGTCGTTCTTGCTCGGCTATCGCGCGGCGATATTTTTCTCGGTAGTTACCAGAGTCGACCATGACGTCTCCTGAGGAGTCAAAGTGGGCAAAGAGCGTATAAAGAATAAAGAGGGTTTTTCATGTCAAAAAGTATAGACTTTTTAACAGCAAATACCTGCCATAAACGTCGGGCACAAAAAACGCGGCCTATAGCCGCGTTTTAGAACCAACATGTGTCTTATCGCTTA
The DNA here is from genome assembly GCA_045430345.1 of Agarilytica sp. Lineage (GTDB taxonomy): Bacteria > Pseudomonadota > Gammaproteobacteria > Pseudomonadales > Cellvibrionaceae > Agarilytica. The sequence goes on from JAILXT010000002.1 coordinate 33,318, forward strand.
TTTTGCTGCGCGCTCTGCACGCACCTTCGCAACTAAGAAATCAACCACTTTCAGCATACCTTCATGGCCCATCTGTTTCGTTGCTGCAACCGTGAAGCGACCATCGACGATCATTTGAGGAGTGCCTGTCACTTTCATGTTACGCGTTCGTGCGTCAGCTTGCTGTACCTTGGATGACACACCAAAGGAGTTGAAAGTCTTTTTGAACTTCTCTTTCTCGACACCAAGCTCTTCAAAAATAGCGGCAACTGCACCTTCCGAGGCTAACTTGTTCTTCTCTTTGTGGATTGCGGCAAATACTCGCGCATCCACTTCGTGCTGCATACCCAGTGCTTGGCCGGTGTACATAATGCGCGCAAGCATCTGCATAGAAGGGCGCCAGATCACAGGCAATTTCACCAATGCGACATCTTCAGGAAGGCCCTTTTCCCAGGCATGAATACGCGGCTCAAAGTTATAACAGTGACCACAGGTGTATGAGAACGCTTCCGTGACTTCAATTTTACCGGGCGTTATGGTGCGGACTGGCTTAGGAAGGACTTTATATTCTTTGCCTTCGGTATATTTTGCCGGTGCAGCTTCTTGAGCACATGCGCCCAAGGCCACAACAAATCCAAGTACAAGGGTAAGTATTCGCATCTTCAACTCCTTAGTGTAGGTGTTATCGTTATTGGAGAGGCCCAGAATACAAATGTATTGATGAACCTCTGCTGAAGAGAGGTTTTAGCCCACGCAATCGCGAGACGCTAAAACCTTGGCTAGGCCTTACGACCTAAGAATAGAGGAACTAGTTCAATCCAGAAATGAAGTTAGATACCGCGATGATTTCAGCATCCGTCATTCTAGACGCTACATCACGCATAACTGAACCATCTGCGTCGTTAGTACGGTCGCCCGCACGGAATGCGCGTAGCTGCTTCTCGATGTAGTCAGCATGTTGGCCGCCGATACGCGGGAAGCCAGCAGGCGCATTACCCAATCCACGAGGTGAGTGGCAGCCAGTACATGCCGCTACGCCGGTCTCAAGGTTACCTGCCCGGTACACTTGGGCGCCTAGCTTCAGGCCGTCTACCTTCGCACCAGAGTTGACTTGAACTTGAATTTCTTTCGCGCCAGAAAGCTGTAATGACTGAGCCGCGTAATATGAGGCTAGATCCAATAACTCTTGATCACTCTTAGAATCAAGTAGGCCAGCCATCTCGTTAATTTTACGTGAAGGGGCTTTTGGGTTTTTACCATCGCCGTTTTGGATATCGAGAAGCTGCTTCAACAAGTATTTCTCACCCAAGCCAGCAATCTTAGGGAACATAGCTGTTGCGCTATTACCGTTTTCGCCGTGACACGCCACGCACTCTGCTTTTGCGATCTTTTCGCCGTTGCTGATGTCTCCGCCAGCAGTGGCTCCAAATGACAAGCCGATAAGGCTCACGCTAAGAAAAGATTTTAAAACTAGGTTCTTCATCGATTTTTCCGTATTATTTTTCAGCTGATACAGTTCAGATTTATTAGAGGCTGGCAGCTAGAGTGTAGCAAAGCCGCAAAAGCCGCCCAAAAAAGTAGCGGCATTATAACGGCTCATATAGGGGCTGTCCCTCTTTAAATGCCCTGTCTTACAACCACACCCAAAGACTTGTTCATATTTTATGCAGGAAATTAACTTTCAAAGCGCGAAATTTTTAACCGCCGCCCCCACACTGCGTCAATGCCCAGCGGAAACCGGCGCAGAGGTCGCCTTTGCTGGCCGCTCTAACGCAGGAAAATCCAGCGCAATCAACACGCTGACCAACAACAAAAAGCTCGCCAGAACCAGTAAAACCCCTGGCCGCACCCAGCTGATCAACTACTTCGACCTTCAAAACGACGCCAATATTCGCTTAGTGGATCTACCCGGCTACGGCTACGCCAAAGTCCCCCCCAAGGTTAAAGAGGAATGGCAGAAGCACCTTTCTGAGTACCTGCGCAATCGCAAGACCCTCAAAGGCCTCATCCTCATGATGGATATCCGACATCCGATGCAGGAGTTCGACACCATGATGATCAACTGGGCTGTGGAAGCCGAGATGCCCGTCCATGCCTTGCTGACGAAATGCGATAAGCTAAAACGCGGCGCAGCGAGAAGTACGCTACTCAAGCTACGCCAACATATCCAAGAGTCTGAAGTAGACGACCTCGTCTCTGCGCAGCTTTTCTCTTCTCTGAAAAATGAAGGCGTAGGAGAGCTCAGAACACTGCTCACCGACTGGTTGAGAAGTGATGAAGAACCCGAAATCATTACCGAAACCGAGAAATAGGACACTCAGCCCTATTCCCCCCATACGCATACTCCCATAAAAAAAAGCCCGTAGGCCTTGGGGCAACCTACGGGCTTCAATCTGATGCTCTCTACATAGCGTTAAAGAACATCAAAGGGCATAAGGTATGACACAGTTCACACACAATCGTTCCAAACTTGCCCGTACTCAATAACCGTAAAACCCTAGAAAAGACAAAAAAAAGCCCTGGCTAGCAATCGCTACCAGGGCAAGTTATCTGCTTTGGGGGAAAACAACATCAACTAACATTTCATATGGAGAAAACTGGTGTGCATCAGCAGGTTTCTCGTTACGCTACTTATGACACAGCTCCTACGAGAGAGTTCAATAGATTTTAAAAAAATCACGAGATTCTCACATAAACGGATCAAAACCCCCGCTAATGACGCGAAAAGCCTCTTCAACACGTAACACTAATGCGCCTCATCCCAGTTATCACCAATACCCGCTTCTACCAACAATGGAACAGTCAGCTCAACCGCAGACGACATGAGTTCACAGATTTTTGGCTGTAGCGTCTCCACTTGATCGACGGCAAGCTCAAATACCAATTCATCGTGCACCTGCATAATCATTTTTCCGTCGATATCTTCTGCCATCATCCAGTTATCTACGTCAATCATCGCGCGCTTAATAATGTCGGCGGCACTGCCTTGCATCGGCGCATTAATCGCCGTACGCTCCGCGGCTTGCCTACGCATAAAATTACTTGAGTTGATGTCAGCCAAATACAAACGGCGGCCTAAGATCGTTTCGACATAGCCTTGCTCGGCGGCTTCTTTGCGAATATTTTCCATATATTCAGCAACGCCAGGGTAACGTTCAAAATAGGTATCGATATAACGCTGCGCGTCTTTACGGCCAATGTTTAATTGCTTAGCCAGGCCAAAAGCCGACATGCCATAAATGAGCCCAAAGTTAATTGCTTTTGCGCTGCGACGCTGTTCAGGGCTGACGCGATCCAACGGCTCTTCAAATACTTCTGCGGCCGTTGCTGCGTGAATATCCAAACCTTTTGAAAAGGCTTCACACAAATTTTTGTCGCCCGAAAGATGCGCCATAATACGCAGTTCAATCTGCGAATAATCCGCCGCTAACACTTTGTAGCCGTCAGGCGCGATAAAGGCTTGGCGCACACGACGCCCTGCTTCTGTTTTAATGGGGATGTTTTGTAAGTTCGGATCGGTTGAAGAGAGGCGACCTGTTGCGGTAATTGCTTGATGATAGGAGGTATGCAATCGTCCTGTTGCCGGGTTAACCAATGTCGGTAATTTATCCGTATAAGTCGATTTTAGTTTTGCCAAACCACGATATTCTAGCAACAGTTTTGGCAAAGGGTAATCCAGCGCAAGCTCTTGCAACACTTCTTCAGCGGTGGAAGGTGTTTTTGATTTCGTCTTCTTGATAACGGGCAAGCCTAATTTTTCAAATAGAATTTTCCCGAGTTGTTTTGGCGAACTTAAATTAAATTCTTCGCCCGCCATTCCGTAAACTTCTTGTTCTAATTCCGTAATGCGCGTTTGATGTTCGTGGCTTTGCTCACCCAGTATTTTTGCATCTAGCAATGCGCCGTTACGCTCTACTTTGGATAGTACGGGCACCAACGGCATTTCAACATCTTCAAATATTTTTTTCGGACCGGCTTCTTCGAATTCAGAAATTAAACGCTGATGTAAACGCAGGGTGATATCGGCATCTTCTGCAGCATAAGGTGCGGCTTCTTCTAATCGAATTTGATTAAAGGTTAATTGTTTTGCGCCTTTGCCGGCGATATCTTCGAAATGAATCGTGCTCTCACCAAGATAAGCCAGCGCTAGGCTGTCCATATCATGACGGGTGGCCGTGGAATTATGAACATAGGATTCCAACATGGTATCGAAGGCGATACCGCGTAACTGGATGCCATGATTCACTAAAACATTGGCATCGTATTTTAAATTTTGCCCTACTTTTAAATGGCGCTCACTTTCTAGTAGCGGCTTAAGCTTGCCCAAAACAAATGCTTCGCTAAGTTGGTCCGGCGCATCTAAATAGTCGTGCCCAAATGGTACATACGCGGCTTTTCCTGGCTCAACACAAAACGACACGCCTACCACGCGGGCTTCCATATAGTTGAGGCTGGTAGTTTCGGTATCGAATGCGAATAATTCTGCAGACTCCAACACAGTCAGCCAGTCATTAAACGCCGACTCGTCCAACACACACTCATAGTCTTTTTCCACCGGTGCAGCGTCTACTTTCGCGATCGGTGCGGCACTGCCTAAATCTTCTAACCAGCCTCTAAACTCCATATCGCCATACAGCTCACGCAAACGCTCTTCATCTGGATCAGCATGGGCGAGCTTGTCGGAGGCTACATCTAGCTCAACGTCAGTTTTAATCGTCGCCAAGGTATAGGATAAATCGGCCAGTTCTTTATTCGCTTCCAACTTGGGCGCCATCGTCTTTGCGCCACGGAAGGTTAAGGTCGCGACCTGATCGAGCTTTTGATAAATCTCTTCGATTCCCCCTAGGCCTTGAATCAACGCCAGGGCGGTCTTTTTACCAACACCTGGCACACCGGGAATGTTATCCGAGGAATCCCCCATCAGCGCTAAGTAGTCAATAATGTATTTCGGGGGGATACCGAACTTTTCTTCCACCCCGGCAACATCCAAAGTGGTGTTATCCATGGTATTCACCAGGGTGACGTTATCTGTCACCAACTGGGCAATATCTTTATCTCCTGTTGAGATCAATACGCTCTGGCCTTTTGCGTCGGCCTCCCGCGCTAAGGTGCCAATCACATCATCCGCCTCAACCCCGGGCACGATCAGCATCGGCAGCCCCATGTGACGAATTATCTCGTGGAGCGGTGCTATCTGCTCTCTCAGATCGTCTGGCATCGGTGGACGATTCGCTTTGTATTCAGAATACATATCATCGCGGAAGGTCTTACCCTTGGCATCGAACACGACTGTAATACAGCTCTCTGGGTAATCCTTAATAAGGCGTCGAATCATATTCACCACGCCTTTAACAGCCCCAGTCGGCTGTCCTTTCGAGTTCACAAGTGGCGGCAGGGCGTGAAATGCGCGATAGAGATAGGAGGAACCATCTACAAGCACGAGAGCAGGGGTCTTCGTCATGTTAGCTGTCTTTTATCTGTGATTTTGGAGGCCGCTTAGGATACAGCAAAGCCACCTGAAATTATTCTTTAAGCGTGAGACATTCATGAGCCGAACAAAGTGTTACCTGCAATATTGGCGGGTAACACTTCATTCGTTCTTATATTCTTTAGTTGCGACAACGACGCTCATGTTATTACCCAAAGGCATTATATATATCAAAATGTCGTCATAATTAGATCAAAACATACTAAAACTATATTTATTTCACATTTTTTAACCAAAAAACTCATTCTGCATTGCACAAAACAGATCTTATTGTTACCTTACGTAACGCAAAGTAACGCTTTGCACTGAAGACCAAATAATTGGTCATTCGGTATCAACTTTAACTTTATTAGGAGACTAATCATGAACAAAGCATGGCTATTATTACTTGCCGTTTCGCTTCATGGTGTTGCCGGTGAAGTTGGTGCCCAAAATCCTCAGTCACTCACTGGGGACACAGGCGCCAGCACAAGCTTGGCGGCAGTACCATACAACGCCCAACCAGCGGGCCCCGCTATGGTTACAGAAGCAAATTTGCAAGATTTTGAGATACAGATTTCTAAGCAGGACGCTCGTATGAGCCAAGAGCTAGAGGTCATTATTTCGGAGAAAGTAGATTACTTACTTGATGGTTACCATCAGCCGCTACTTGTCTCAACCGGGCACTTTTAAGTGACTCCTCGGGCAGCTAACACTGCCTTTGATGCCAGCTATCACCTGCGTGATAGCTGGCTTTTTATTTTGCGCTCGACTGAAAACAGCTGAGCAAGGCTCGGCTCATCGCAACAAGGTATTCATCGTAGGTCTTCACATCCTTATTCTTGGCCAGTAGGTCGACTTTCACTAAGTCTTTTTCAAACAATGCGGCATAGCGCTGTGCTTGTGCAGATTCCGCTTGGTCAGCCAAGATGCATTGCACATCCCCCATCTCAGCGCCAAGGCGCGTCAAGCGTTTTGCACTGACCCGCTCGTGAGGCACCTGCGTTAAGGCGAGCGGCGCGAGTATCGAAAACTCCTCCACCAATTCAGAATAGGCGTTGTGAAAAACCGCAAAGGATCGCGTTGCATAAGGTGCGAGCAAGGCTTGTGCACGTGCGCGGCCTGTCACCAACGTCGTTTGAAAATGTGTGAGTCGCTTTTGGAGGGCAAGCCTTGCTTCCGGATGATGCTCAATAAGGGTTTTCGCAATCGCCTCCGCATAATGCGACACCGCCGCGCTACTTAACCAAGGATGCTGAGCCACTTCATCGTGATGGTGGTCGTGGTCAGAATGCGCGTCCCCATCATTTAACATGGCTAATTTTGTGGGCGTGCTCACGCCTTTCTTTAGAAAGGTTTCAAACGATGGCCCAACCCAAAGTAGCAGATCCGCATCATTGAGCATCAATGCTTGGCCGATTGTCAGTGAAAAATCGTGAGGGGATGCCGCGCTTTCGAGCAAAATCCGCGTCTCGACGAGATCTCCCCCTATCTCATCCACGATGAGAGCAAGCGGGCGAATACTGGCAACGACACTCAAGGGAGCTGATTGTTTCTTGATCGCCTCCTGACCAAATGCAGGCAGAGAAAAAAGAAAAATAGTGAATAAAAACAATACGTTATGACGTAAAAAATGGTTACTTGGCAAGGTAATTAAGCTCGTATAAAAAACGCACACATTTGCGCTTTGAAAAATTTGTTATATGATAACATAACACTTTTGCTGAAGACCGCATGATTTTCAGCGCGTTTCAGCCCATTCCGGCACCGTTAAAGCACAATAGTACAAACAAAAATGCGAGAAGAAGCAAATCTGAAGATCATTACCCGCGCGAAAGAAATATGCGAGAAGCACAATGTGCGGCTGACCAACCTTCGTGAGCAAGTACTCACTTTATTAATGCTTCACGGTAAACCCATGGGTGCGTACGCACTGATGGACCTACTTGAAGAAAGTTCCGATCGCGAGCGCGTCGCACCGCCGACGATATACCGCGCATTGGACTTCTTACTTAAACACCGGCTCGTCCATAAAATTCATTCACTCAATGCTTATGTGGTGAATAGTAATCCAAAACGCGAAGACAGCTCGGTGATCTTAATCTGTGCAGGCTGTGGGATTGCGGAAGAAGTCCCCAACAATACCATCCAGCAGGCCATCAATTTAAGTGCCTCGCAAAATCGCTTCTCGGTGGAGAAACAAGTGATCGAAATCAGCGGCAAGTGTAACGAATGCCGTATACAGGAGCGCGCTCATGGATAGCATGCCATTGATGCAGCTCAATTCTATAAGCTATGAGGTCCAGGGCCGCACCATTCTCGATAAGGTGAGCTTGAGCTTAATGCCGAAAGAGATCGTTACCATCATCGGCCCTAACGGTGCAGGTAAAAGCACCTTGGTAAAACTGCTGTTAGGGCTGATAAAACCCACATCGGGCCAGTTCGAACGGCAGACTAAGCTAACGATCGGCTATGTACCCCAAAAACTGTCTTTAGACGTAACACTCCCAATGAAAGTGTCGCGTTTTTTAAGCCTCGCCCAAGTGAATAAAGCACAGCGTTACGAGGCCTTGGACTTTTTAAATATTCGTCACTTAGCGGCACGGCAGATTCATAAATTGTCTGGCGGCGAACTGCAACGGGTGCTGCTCGCTCGCGCAATCGCGCGCTCGCCCGATATTCTTGTACTAGATGAACCCTTACAAGGCGTTGACGTTACCGGGCAAATAGAGCTTTACCGTTTAATCGCGTCTATGCGTGAACAGCTTGGCTGTGCCATAGTGATGGTGTCCCACGATTTACATTTAGTAATGGCCCAAACGGATTCCGTGATTTGTTTAAATCATCACGTCTGCTGCCATGGCCAGCCAGAAAATGTTTCCCAGCATCCTGAATATTTAAAATTATTCGGGCAACGCGCTGTTGAAGACATCGCGGTATATCAACACCACCATGATCATCATCATGATATACACGGCGACGCCGTGAGCTGCGACGACGGGTGTCACCATGGCTGATTTTTTATTTTACGCGCTTGTTGTCGGTATTAGCATTGCCATTATTTCTGGTCCGCTCGGCGCATTTGCCGTGTGGCGACGCATGTCGTATTTTGGCGATACCTTGGCCCACTCAGCGTTGATCGGTGTTGCCCTGGGTTTATTTCTTGAAATTAACGTGACGCTCTCCATCATCATCGCCAGCGGCATCGTTGCCATACTCCTTGTGCTGTTGGAAAAAAAGAACACGCTCTCGACAGATACGTTACTCGGTGTACTTTCTCATGGCGCCTTGGCCCTTGGTCTGATCTGCGTCAGTTTATATTCCGACACCCGTATTAATTTATACGGGTATTTATTCGGTGATTTTTTAACGGTGACCGTTAATGAAGTCGTGGCGATTGTCGTCGCGGTTGCGGCTATTTCTATTGCACTTATCGCGCTATGGAAACCCTTATTAATGCTTGCCGTAGATGAAGACCTCGCCACCGTCGAAGGCAGAAATGTTACACGTTTAAAAATTATATTAATGTTAATGATCGCGTGTCTTATCGCGCTAGCCATGAAGATTGTGGGTGTGATGTTAATCACCGCACTTCTCATTATTCCTGCCGCCACGGCAAGACGTTTTTCTACTTCGCCAGAAGCCATGGCTATTCTCGCGTCGATTATCGGCATGAGTTCCGTTTGCATCGGATTATATGCATCGTATATTTGGGATGTTCCCGCCGGTCCGGCGGTGGTATTAGGCGCGCTCGCTATATTTTCAGTAAGCGCGGTCGTGCCGCAGAAAGCGTAGATGTTTTCTCTTAGAAATATATTATGCTAAGGCACAATCGGGATTAATAAGGTAAAACAACTGCCCTCGCCCACGGTGCTTTTGACATCGATACGTCCACCGTGGCGTTTCGCAAAAAACGCGCTGATTGCCAAACCTAAACCCGTGCCTTCGACGGTGCGCGACGTTGCTGAATCTATCTGCACGAAGTTGCCAAACAAACGCTCTTGATCTTCTTCACTGATCCCGATACCCGTATCTTTAATACCGATGGCAATCGCATCTCCCACTTCAATATCTTGCGTTAAGGAAAGACTTAGCGTCACGCTACCATCCTTGGTGTATTTAATCGCGTTCGATACCAAATTCATCACGATCTGAGTAAAACGTTTTGGGTCAACTTCTGTTTTTACCGTATCGCATTCCGATTCAAATTCAAACGCGAGATTATGGTTCATGGCGATCGGTAATAATTGGTCAAATACATTTCTAAGTAACACAGCAACATCCACCGGCTCCAAGAATATTTCCATTTGGCCCACTTCAATTTTAGACATATCCAAAATATCATTAATGAGCTTTAACAAGTGATCGCCATTACGCCGGATCGCATCGAGCTGTTTGGCTTCTTTATCAGAAAGTCGACCATCGAGCTTTTTCATCAAACGGCCAGTGTAACCGATCACCGAGTTCATTGGTGTTCTCAGTTCGTGAGACATCGTGGCTAAAAACATGGTTTTTGCACGGCTCGCCGCCTCGGCTTTTTGTTCCGCTTCGATGCCTCTCACACGCGCCTCGAAACAATTCCCCAATACCGCAAGGTTATCCGTTAAGCGGCCATGCCGAGCGGGATCATCTTGCGGCATATTGTGGATCATAATTGATCCATGCTCGTAGGAAATAATCATTTCCTTTCCGAGGTCAATGACCCGTTTTGTATCATGGTACTTTAATAAAGTGTCTTTTAGTTCTTGTGACACAACACCCGAAGATGACTGCACAGTAACCTCATCATCCACAATAACGAGCGCACTGCACTCCAACAAAAAGCTTTCTGTTGTTTCAAACAGAGCAAAAAACAACTCATCATAGGTTTTGCATTTATAAGATCTCAAGATAAAACGTGATATTTCACCCAGCTCACTGCTGTGTGCCATGGATAACAATGCAATTTCGCTGGCTTCATTTAAATCACGGGAAAGTTTTTTATGCGAATCCGTGCGAGCGATAATCCTATTTAGTTTTATCGCGAGGGATTCAGGGGGAAATTGAACGTCGAGAAAATCATCATGCGCGTGAATCAATGGCTCCAACTCATTCGTCACCCCTTGATTCAACAACAATAACACCGGGTGGCGCTTATCAATAGCAAGCCCACTCACTTTTAGCGCATTCAACCCTTCCAATACCTGCGCAACATCATCCACCGGGACAATAACTGGCGTGGTCGGCTTTAACAGCAACTTGGGGTCATTATTTGAACCAGGGATATCTTTCCAACGATCACAACAATGCACATCATACAAACCGTCTAGGCTTTTTAGCACTGCGGCTTTAAGTGCTGGGTCATTGCCTTCAAGTAAATGAACCGTTTGCATAGCTGAAGCGTCTCTTTTCTCTAACCTGAAAAACTAGGAACGAACTGACGGGCGACTTAACCTTTGGCTAACTTATCCAACTCCGCAACAAATCCGTCAAAAGATTTCACTACACTAGCGGTCATATCGGATAAGTTACGTATCTCTTCTCCACTTTTATACAAGACTTCCATGATGGCTTTTTCTTGATCGTCTTCTAAACCAAGGCTAAAGATTAACTCTTCGAATTTATTACTGAGCGTGTCAATTACCCGCGCGGTTACCGCTTCTTGCTGATCGATTAGCCCACGAATTTCTTTAAGCTCATCCTGGCTGCTCAAAATAACGGTTTGAAGACCGCCACGGCGTTCTTCTTCTAGCTGAAGCTCAATCTCTAAAGATTTAGTACAAGCCTCAGACCCGCTGATCAGAACGATTAGATGATCTTTAATACGACCATAAACATCGGGTTTATCTAGCGGCATATTTTTTACAAGTAAGGAAATATTTTTTCCATTCACTAACGTACGTGCGCCGAAATCAAGCACACGCTCACCGTCACGGAAATTTTCAAATACACGCGCCTCTATTGAGCCTTTCTCACAGCCAAAATATTCATCCTGATAACCACAGCGGATATTCACGCAACAATTCAAACCAAAACTCTGCAAGACCTCCAGTAAACCTTTCGCCAAAGACTGCGTAGATTTAAAGGTAAAGCTGGCTTGTAGAAACTGAATAATTTGCCCAAGCTCGGCGCTGCTCGTCATCGCCTGGTAGGCTGTGCTCATCGCCTCCTTATTGCGTTCCTCAAACTCAATCATCTGCTGACGCCGTTCAAGGACTTTATGAACGATCTCTTCGATGATCTCATCAACAAAAGGCTTGGTAACGTAATCTTCAGCCCCCGCCTCGTAACCCGTCAAACGCTCCTCCGGCGAGGCCAAAGCGGTGACGAAGACGATTGGGATGAGGGCCGTTTCTGGGCTGCCTTTTAACTGCCGACACACCTCATAACCGTCCATTTCGGGCATGTTGACGTCTAGGAGAATAATATCCGGATGCTCGACTGGGCACAGATCCAAGCACTTTTGACCGCTTTCTGCACTCACCACATCGTAGTCATCTTCAAAGATGTCTTCCAACAATTCACGATTGTCGGTGTTATCGTCTACAACCAGTATTTTTAGGGGCTTGTCGGCCATAATCCGTATTACTGCATTAGCGGAAAGGAGAGGTTTAGATTTGAGTATAGCTCACGATCAGCCCCTATCTAGGCGCCTTTTTGTCGCAAGAAACGTTGGAAAAGAGAAAGCCCGAGTGGGCCAAATAAGAGAGGAAAAGCGGAAAGAAACTAGGCAGAGGAGTAACTGGGCAGACAACATCACTGGTGACTGCCCAAACGAATATTCAACCAGAGCGATGCCCCCAGGCATTATGCTCCCAGCAATAATGCCTCTTCCAAGGTCAGAGATTCCGCACCTGACTTACTGATCTTTAAGATCTGGCGGCGATTCTTACTGCGACTGCTGCTCATATGAATCCAGGCAGGCTCGCCATCGGACCCGTACTCATGAATCAACTGATCAATGTCCAGCTCGTTCATATAGATTGCCGCAGCGGCAAATAGGTAAAAGTTAGAATTCACCTGGCTGCGCATCGGACGGCCGATCTTTTCATAGACTTGGTTTTCTACGATACGCTTATAGCGCCCCAAGGACGGGCTCGTTCTTATGGCATTGGAGAGCGTAACGTCTGCCGCTTCGCCCGCGACATGTTGGCTGGTTGGCTTGCTGCCAATATGCGTATTCAACAAAGGGCTGCGGTAACCGCTGGTGATCGACATCGGGGTTTGCATCAAGGTGCGCAAGGGCTGCAAACAAGTCTCAGCAAGATAACCGAGGTTAGAAATCACCTCTTCGGTGGGTGCGTTTTGCTGCTCTAGCATCTCCCCGCCCTGACGCTCAGCGGTTTGGGAAATAATAAATTCTTGTAACGAAAAATTGTCTGACAATCTCATCAGGCTTTCCTTTTATCCATTTCGGTTGGTCATCTGTTTAACCAACGTAAAATTAGAGGAGCACACCGCCAACACTAGACGATGTGCCTACCGATATAAAACAATGCGTTAGCGGCGTCTAAACGCGCCTTTGCGATGACGGAATGCACGACGCTTTTCTTTCTCAGTGAAGTCGCTGTCACTCTCCTCGTCTTCATCATCTGTTGTCATACCGGCTTCAATTTTCATCTGACGTGTGCGCTCTCGTTCAACTTCCATATCCGCATGCGCTTGCTTCTTGCTCTCTTCAACTTTGCCGTTGGAGTATTGGCCGATCGCATGCTGAACTGCACGACCACCGAACCAGAAACCGATCACGTATTGGAAGATCGTCCATAAATCCGGCGGTATCGATTTCATATTCTCGCCAACTGCAGCGGCCATTTCACCGTTAAACATAAACAAGGTAATAATCACGATCACCCATACCGTAATAAAAGGACGAATCGCCCCCCTCATAAACTGCACGACCGGATGCACGTTGTCGCCACTGCCTTCATAGCTCAATACAAACTGGCGAAACTCCCGATCCGGGCGCCCCACTTGATCGAGCAAATACTTATTCATTTCGAGCTTCCATTGCTCCTTCATTGCATCAAATTCCATACGCGTGATCTCGCGCTTATCGGATGATGACTTCCATTTGATAATACCGTCGATACCTTTACTGATCAGGCTCGACAAGACGGGAATAGGGAAAGACATGGCGTTTAGTCTCCGTTTAATACGTGAACGAATTTCAATTTCTAAGGGCTAAAATATGAGCGGACTCAAACTATCAGAGTTCCAGGGGGCAAACAAATAGTTTGGCGCCATTTTTAACGAGAGAGGCATATTTACTATCCGCTTGATGGATATGCAGATCTAAGGTTAATCTATGGATAAATTAAGCGATGGGTTAACATCATAGGCGCGCAGTTGGCGCCTAAATCTCCTTTGAGTTTCAGCGAAGACTTTAGGTTTAACCTACAAGCTAAGCTAACCGGCAATTTATGTAGGCATCGCCTCTTTCACGATATGAGATTCTTAATTTGGAAATGCGTTATCTAAACACACGCCAGGAAATAATATTGTTAAGTTTCTATGAGCCTTGAAGAGCTATTAAATAAAGCATCACAAAAACTTCTTGAGGGAAACGGAAAGGAAGCCGAAGAGCTGTACTTGAAGGCTTGCGAAATGGGCAGTGGGAATGCGGCTCATAATTTAGGCGTGCTATACCAAACTGGCGCCCCTGGAGTTAAGCCGGACTATTCAAAATTTCAATACTGGCTCAATGTTGCATTCGAATCAGGATTTGAAGAAACTATTTCAAATGATCCCGAGTGGTTCAGACCAAAAACTTAAAAAACGGATCAATCCGACCGCCACTTAGTCGGGGGTTAAATGCTAAGGACGCTATGAGTAATACACTAAGATCAGCCGGATTATTCGGAATACTAATGTTTGGAGCCCTACTCTCTATTACCGTTGTATCACCGAAAGTTATCGAAGAATCTGCAAAAGGCTTCGTGAAATATCAGATTGAGAAAGAGGTCAGAGAAAGGCAGCAGACCCTGTCTGACTCTAGTGTTGCAAGCAAAGCACTGAGTATTACCAAAAATCTTGGATTAGAATCAGAACAAATCCGGAAAAATTTAGACAATAACCTGCCTGAGAAAATTGCAAGCGTTATTGCCTCTATGTGCGGCTATGATTGTGAAAGAAAAAAGGCATTAGCTAATTCAATTACTTCAGGTTACCTGGATCGCCTTAAGCGCATCAGGATTGCTCAAGATACGCTCGGCGAGCTAATCAAGGGCAAGTACGTAGAAATAGTTGGTAATTTAAAATTAGATCTCCGTATATTTCTAGGGTCAAATTTTTCGATGTTCCTTATACTCTTGGTCATATCCTTTGCAAAGCCGAAAGCAATGACTCATTTATTCTTACCTGGGTTACTTTTGGTTTTAGCTACCATGATATCCTCGGCAATATACATATATGGCCAAGATTGGTTCTATACCGTTTTATACAATGACTATATGGGGTTTGGATACTTAACCTACCTTTCTGTTATCTTTGGCGTATTGGTAGATATCGCCCTAAATAAAGCGCGGGTTACAACTGAGGTAATAAACGGTATAGCTAATGCTTTGGGTTCGGCATTTTCGGTATTCCCTTGCTAGGCACACTAAAAAATGTATCGAGTCGCTGCTAAAGCTGCTGGGACACCCACTATAAACGCGTTAAATTAAGAGTAATTATGGAAATAGAAGAAACACTCTATAAAACGGTAGTGGCACTAATTGAGCAAAGATACCCCTCCGGTGATGGGGTGGCTGTAGCGATGAAAACCGACAAGGGAAATATTCTTACCAGCGTTTCTCCAGACACAAAAAACGACGCGCTATCTTTGTGTGCAGAAGTTGGTGCGAGCTTGGAGGCACATAAACTTAACGAAAAAATTACTCACTCTCTATGCGTTTGTCGAGAGGATGATAAGATTATCGTATTAAGCCCTTGTGGTATCTGTTCAGAAAGACTTGCTCACTGGGGCGGGGATGTAAAAGTCGCTATTTCGAACCCAGAAAATACACTAATATTTAAACCCTTACGGGAATTGCTTCCGCACCATTGGTCTCAAGTGAATGGCGAAAACCTCTAATAAGCAATCGACCTAAGCGCTTGCTTTGTCAGCAAGGTCTCACCAAGTATTGCCTAGCCCGCCAGTAATTACAACGTTAGCTTACGAATGGTCACATATGGAAAAATTTGCATACATCACCAACAGAATAGGAATCGGATTTCTGTGTATGTTCTGGGGTTATATTTGCTTGGCTGTATTCCCTGGGTCAGATGTTCCGCTTTATTTTACAGACCTGTTTTTTTTACTGGGAAAACTATGGATGGGTATCGCTGTGCTTCAAATATTGGGAATAGGCCTTATATGGCTCAACTCCGGCTACCGAAGATGGCTTGAAATACCACTTAATATCCTGCCAATTATTCCTATATTCTATTATTTTTACATAGCTACCCCCCCCCTGGGATAAGCTAATTATATTGTCACACGTACTAAGGACTAGAAAATCGTATTTAAAAAAGAAATCGATAGAATTATTCGCGTAGATCATGCGGGGGAGCTCGGGGCTATAAACATCTATAGAGCCCAGCTGGGAATTGCGAAGGTACTGTATAAAGATATTGTCTCTGAACTTGAGGAAATGCTATCTCACGAAAGAGAGCATTTCGAAACATTCAATAGCCTACTAAAAAAACGATCTATTCGGTCTTGTTACGCATTATGGTTTTGGGCGTTTAGCGGTTTTTTGTTGGGGATCTTAACGGCCCTTTTAGGCCGTAATGCAATATGGATTTGTACTAATGCAGTTGAAACAACGGTATTGCATCATTTAGAGTGGCAACTAGACTTTCTTAACGAGCTCGATTCTGAAGTTCACGATGCTGTTTTTGGCATAAAGGCTGACGAAGAAGCCCACCAAATATTGGGGGCTAGCCGTGGAATAAACACTCCTATATACAAGCCCATTTCTTGGGTAGTTAAAGGTTCAACTAGAAGCGCTATTTGGCTCTCTACTAAACTATAATCAAGTAAACTGATGGACTATGTTTAATTTCTTCAAACCAAAACCCATTCTATCCGAACAAGATGCTACGTTTCAGGTTGAAACGTTTAAGTGGTTGCTTAAATACTTTGGTGGAATTAATTTCTACGACGAAGCTCGGCTAATACTCCCCACTAAAGAGTATTTTCCATCACCGTTAGAAAGTGCTGAAGAAGCGGCACTTGAAACTTTTGAAACCGTCAAAAACCACGCCGGCATGAAAGACTGGCCGTGCCAGCTCGTGGCCCAAGAAGAAGATATTAACCCAATCGTAGGAGAAACCCTTCTTGTTCAAAACGGCCCAAACTCAGCATTAGGTACCTTTGAGTATAAAGGCGAAGGAGAGGTTGTTATTACCTATAATCCATCTTCTCTTTCAAACCCCACTCAGTTAGTGGCAACCTTTGCACACGAGCTTTCTCATTACCTCACTGGCACTGCAATTGAGCCGCCTCCCGGTGGCTGGGATAACTGGGAGTTTGCGACAGATATCGCGTCAACCTTTCTAGGCTTCGGTATATTTATGGCCAACTCAACCTTCAATTTTAGCCAATATACGAGCACAGGCTCTCAGGGTTGGCAAACATCAGGCAGCGGCTATCTTGCTGAGTCCGAACATATATATGCTTTAGCAATCTTCATACTACTTAAAGATATCTGCATTACCGAAGCATTAAACTATTTGAAACCAAATCTACAAAAACTGCTGAAAAAGGCGATCAAGGAAATAAAAAAAACTAACATCATAGAACAGCTTCGAGCAGTCGAGCTTTACGATTCCGAAAACACTGACCATCAAAGCGCGAGCGTATAACAAATCTGTTATCTCGCCCCCCTCAAGGGAGGCCGGAGAGAAATGCGTCAGCAACTCAAAAACTTTATTCGTCCTAGTATCGAAGACTTCATAGGTAACACATGGAAGCCACAATACAAATAGTAGCCCTTGGATTTTTTGCAACAGCGATCATAGATATATGGGCCACTTTCTCAAATAAAGTCTTCAATTTTCCGCGAACCAATTGGTCTATTGTGGGAAGGTGGCTTGGCCATATACCCGAAGGAAAATTAACCCATGGCTCTATTCGGTCGACTCGTGAAATACCGTATGAGCATGCCATTGGCTGGGTATTTCACTACTTTATTGGTGTGCTCTATACATTTATTTATGTCGCCGTTGTGCAACTATGCTTGAACGGTGCCCCATCACTTATATCCGCATGGGTTTTCGGGTTAATTACAATTTTATCGCCATGGTTCATAATGCAGCCATGCTTGGGGATGGGAATTGCGGCATCCAAGGCACCGGAACCAAATATGGTGCGACTTCAAAATTTCGCTATACACTCTATTTTTGGCTTGGCGCTTTACTATGGTTGGCATTGGGGTAGCGACACATAATAATGCATAATCAAATCGTCCAAGCCGTCTTCTACGGCACCGTTAAACCTTAAGGGATTATCATCAGATGTTTGCAGTAATCTTCAGAGCAGAGATAAAAAACCTCGACGCCGAATATAATGAAATGGCTAAGAAAATGCGAGATCTCGCACTTAATCAGTTTGGGTGCAAAGAGTTTATAGCCGTCACAGAGGGTGATTATGAAGTTGCTATTTCATACTGGGATAATGAAGAACAGATAAAAGAATGGAAGCAAAATGCGGAGCACATGGCCGCTCAGAGGAAAGGGCAGAACAACTGGTATAGTGCTTATACCGTTCAGGTCGTTGAGATTGTTCGTGAATACAGTTCATCCCATTAGCTAAGCTAGCGTATTCGCGCCACCCAGAATTCACATTAAGTACTCTGCTTGCACTATAAAATCTACAGATGGCGTTTTCCCTAATTGCGCTTTCAATGCGGCACATTCTGTACCGCAACCCAATATCCCACACAATGTAAAACTTTGAAAAACATATCGACAGTCTGAAATTTACCCCGCTAAACCGAGTACCATGTCCGCTCGCTCAGTACCTATCCATTAAGTACGCAATAAACCAAAGGGGCAATCATGAAACATATACAAACAACACTCTTCGTCGCCGTACTCGCTACTACCAGCGTAAACGTTCAAGCGGGAATCTGGGAGTCGATTACCGCATTTTTTGGCGGTTCTGAAACAGAAACGCCCCGAACAGATAATAACGCGCCAGCCGAAGCCACGCCCAGTCAAATTGAGACCGGGCTTAAGTTAATACCGCTTATCACACAGACCCTTGGCGTAAACAACGGACAAGCGAAAGGCGGCATGGGCGCTTTACTACAAGCGGCTAAAATATTAATTCCCGGCACTGATTTTGATAAGATTACAGCCGCCATTCCCAATACAAATTTACTGCTAAGCGCGGCACCAAAGCCTCAGAAAAGCTCGGGAGGATTAATGGATACCGCGATGAAAATGGCCGGCGAACAGAGTGATACCGTGAAAGCAGGACTAAATTTAGCGTCGCAATTTAAATCATTAGGTATGGGCACAGAAATGATTCCCAAATTTACCGAGTCGGTACAAGGCTTCTTACAGCAAAGCAACGCGCCGGAAACAGGCGACTTATTCGCATCCACCTTATCCAATATTTAAGATGCGTTAATAATCTTTACTTATCTATGATGAAGCATTTCATATAGGTATGGATGAAGACAATTTTTCGGTAATCGCTAAGCTAGATAAAGCGTTAGCGCACGGCTAAACTGCAATTTATTATCCGATACAATCCATCATTACGGCTGCCGTAAACGAGATTTACGGCATTATTTCACTGTTATTATAAGAGATAGAAACACTATGTCTGACTTACTGGCAAACCTAGATATTAATCAATACTTACCAACCGCAATCGCTTGGGCAACCAATATTCTACTGGCAATTGTGATTTTGCTACTGGGTCTCTGGTTTGCAAACAGGATATATAAGCTGATCGTCGGCGTGAGCAAAAAGAATGAACACTTTGATGACACGTTGTTTCGCTTTCTCGGCAGTATGGCGCGCTATCTGATTTTAGCTTTCGTTTTCATTGCTGTACTCAATCGTTTTGGCGTACAAACGGCCTCTATCGTTGCCCTCTTGGGTGCGGCCAGTCTTGCGGTTGGCTTGGCTTTACAAGGTGCCATGTCAAACCTTGCAGCCGGCGTGATGCTATTGATATTCCGCCCCTACAAGGTGGGCGACTTTATCGATGCGGCTGGGCGTTTTGGCTGTGTTACTGAAGTCGATATGTTTACGACTATTTTGCAAACATTCGATAACCAACAAATTATCGTGCCCAATAGCCAAATCTGGGGCGAGCAAATTATTAATCACTCCCATTACCCTGTTCGTGGTGTGGATATGCGTTTTGGCATTGCTTACGATGAGGATATCGATACAGCAAAATCAGTGATTGAGAATGTGATCAATAACCACCCTCACGTATTGAAGGACCCCGCCCCTTTTATTGAAGTGGAAACACTTAATGATAGCTCGGTCGATTTTCTGGTCAGACCTTTCTGCAAGGGCGAACATTACTTTGACATCCTGTATTCGGTGCCAGAACAGATAAAGAAGGCACTCGACGAGAATAACATCGAGATTCCATTCCCTCACCGAAAAGTGATTGTCGTCAATCAAGACGAAAAATAGATCTATTTGGCCAGGCAGCCGTATATATTCATATGTTTCCGGGTTTATGGAATCGGTATACTCTTCAAAAGCTGCTTTATCTAGTCACCTACGCCTAGCGCGCCAAGCTGCGGCGCGCTAGGCGTAGTCTTAATGGGCATTGAGCCTATACCAGTTTCACGTATGACTAGCGTGAAGTGAGCGACATACCCTTTCTAGCTGTTGGTATTTATGGGCATTGATATAAAAGATGTATCCGATTCAGAAGTCTCCTGTTCGAACTGTCAGGCCTGCTGCTGCCGCTTAGAGGTGATGATCATCACCGATACCGGAGTTCCCCAAGAGCATATCGCTCATGATAAATGGGGCGCAGAAACGATGCTACGTTTGGATGACGGTTGGTGCTCAGCGTTAAACCGCGAAACCTTTATGTGTTCTATTTACGAAAATAGACCGCTGATTTGTCGCGAGTTTGAAATGGGTTCATATGAGTGTCGTAACGAACGGGCAGTATAGCGCCCCACTACAAATAGAATACTGAGAAAGAATTATCACATGAAATTGTCACTGTTTACCCCGTCACACACTCATGAGGTCATTGCGCTTTTTACTGACGTATTCTCTACATCAGAAAGTGCGTCGGAAGGTGAACTCATTGGCGACCTAGTATCAAACTTAATCACTACAACCCCTTCCGCGGATCTCATGGGGTTTATTGCGACTTCTGGCGATCGTATTGTTGGGTGTATTTTCTTAAGTCGTTTTATTGTCCCCAGCAACCAAATAGCCTATATCTTGTCGCCAGTCGCTATTGCAACGAATAAGCAAGGCACTGGCATCGGACAACAACTCATTACTTACGGCATTGAGCATTTAAAATCACAAGGTACTGAGTTGGTTTTAACCTACGGCGATCCTCGCTATTATTCAAAGACAGGATTTAACTCCATCAGTAAAAATACGATTCAAGCGCCCTTTGAATTAAGCCAACCGGAAGGGTGGCTCGCGCAATCACTAAATGACAAACCCATTACCGTGATGAAAGGCCCCACAAAATGTGTCGCGGCACTCAGCGATCAACGTTATTGGTGACGGACATAGCACACAGCAACAATCTTCTTCTACAACCGTATTAAATAAGAAATGACCCACATACACGTAAACGACACAATGCAAAAAGGGTATTCCTACGAGCTGGTTGAGCAGCCCGGCGAAAACTTTGATCCACTATTCATACCTGAACTGACGCCCAAGGAAATGCTTACCTTAGGCATATTTGGCGGAAAATATTTGAACGATTGCAAAGACGAATTCCCCAAGGATTGGTTTTCAGGTGCAAAACTAAGCCTTGTTAAAGATATATCGTTAAACTATTTTTCAGTTGATGCCTCACAACCCTTAAGCGAATGGCGTAAAAAAGGCTGGATTCATTCGCAAGACCCTCGGGGTTGGTTTCAGTGGTATTGTCGGTATTTCATGGGGCGACGAACACCAGAAGAAGACCTTAGACAAATTAAACGCTGGCGGGCCTTCCGCCGCCATGCAGGGGCCGTTAAGAAGTTTTGTGAACCGTACGACTATCAATGTCGGAAGAAACAACGACAAGCACTGCTACATTGGGCTTACGATTCTAGAAACCTGTAAATACAACAAATCATTTCTAATACCATTGAAACCCTACTCCCTAAAGGCTTCACAATGGAAATAGTGAACGTAAAAGAAAAACGTATACACGGCATTAGTATCAGAACCACTAATGCACGAGAAATGGACCCCAAAACAGCCCGAATTGGTGCGCTAGTGCAAAAGTTCGATGAGTGCGTAACGGTTGACTACGCAGCCGGTGCACGGGTGTATAACGTTTATTCTGATTATGAATCGGATGCATCAGGCGAATACGCCATATTGGCCGGGACCGATAACCCGGGGTCTTCAACCGTCGAACTCGAACACGTGGTGATCCCAGGCGGAAAATATATAGTCTTTAGGGGACGCGGCGAAGTCCCTCACATCGTTATCGAAACATGGGGCCACATATGGGCCTATTTTTCTCAAGGCAACCCCCAACACAAGCGAATATTTTCTACTGACTTTGAGTTTTATAAAACCCAAAACGATATCGAAATTTATATTTCAATTGAGTGATCAAGAAAAATGCCATTCACACCAATCCACATGGGACCAGGAATTCTAATCAAAGGCGTATTGCAAGGCAGTTTTAGCCTTATGATTTTCGGCTGGTCTCAAATTATCATGGACATACAGCCTCTTATTGTCATGCTATCGGGTGAAGGACACATTCACGGGTTTTCCCACACTTATATTGGTGCAACATTAATAGCCATTTTCTCGGCAATAACAGGAAAGCATCTCTCTCAGTTCGGCCTTTGGGTGTTACGTATTGAGCAATCAATCCATTGCAATATCCCCTGGCTAGTAGTATTTATTAGTGCATTTATCGGCAGCTATAGCCATGTCGTTTTGGATAGTGTTATGCATTCTGACGTTCAACCTTTCTATCCGTTTACCTTATCCAATTCCCTTTTGGCTATAATTCCTATCGAGTTATTACACAAGCTTTGCTTATATTCTGGCTTGCTGGGCGCTGCTGTGTTTTATTTTGTTCAGAGGCACAATAAAAAGCACGAGTAAAAAATTAGCTTATCCATATGAACACATATTTCACCGTCAAAACACTGCATATACTGAGCGCTACGATATTATTCGGCACAGGGATAGGCATCGCGTTTTTCATGCTGCGATCGTACTTTTCTAACGACCTTAAAGAAAAGTTTTATGCATCGAAAAATACCGTGTTGGCCGACTATATTTTCACGTTTCCTGCGGCTATTCTGCAACCGTTAACCGGCGCTTGGCTGGTATGGATCAGCGGTATTGATTGGATGAGTTTATGGTTGGTGGCAACCTACGTTATTTACTTAATAGCCGGCCTTTGCTGGGTGCCGGTTGTGTGGATACAAATACAACTCAAGAGTATGGTGCACGTCAGTCTGGATAAAAATATCGAGCTCCCTGAACGATATTATCGGCTTTTTAGATTGTGGTTTTTACTCGGTTGGCCGGCCTTTATTGGCCTTGTGATTGTTTTCTTTTTAATGGTAAAGAAACCAACATGAATAACGACCCCATATTTAAAAGCATATTCGGCAGAGATTGGGATAAATTACCCCCTGTACTACGGAAACATTATGCAAACCGGCCTTACTCCGATGATATTTACGCTGTAGATGGAACCCTGGACGTAATGTGCTCCGGCCCTATTCGGATATTCGCTTGGTTGTTTTGGTTACTCAAAGGCGTACCCCCCTACAATGAAAATAATGTTCCGGTCACGGTATCTTTTGAAAGTGAACCCAACACCGCCTTTTTTCTCTTCAATAGAACCTTTAACTTTAGAACGCGAAAAACGTATCACTTCAAATCAAAAATGATCCAGGTCGATGGATGTAATGTCATAGAAGTGATGCCCTTTCGTATCGCATGGAAAATGCGCTATCTATGGGAAGATAGCCGCGTAAAACTCAAACACAAAGGGTACGGCCTCTATATATTTGGAACGTTTATCCCCTTGCCGTTAACGCCATTGATGGGCGCGGGGAATGCTGAGGAAATTGCCGTTGATGAAAATACATTCGATATGCAGGTCAGCATCACCCACCCTTGGTGGGGGAAACTATATGGGTATAGCGGCCGATTCACATTAGTAGAACGCTCATGAAAACACGTATTCTCATCATCGGTGGCTACGGTAATTTTGGATCGTTCATTGCCCGCATACTCGGACGAGAAGCAAATATTCAGTTGATCCTGGGGGGCCGCAATATACATAAAGCACGCGTACTTTCACACGAACTGGCCGCTAAGAACACACCAGAATCAACTTATATTGATATCGATAAAAACCTATCCACTGCGTTAGCAGAGACAAAACCCGATATCGTGATTCATACATCCGGCCCTTTTCAGGGGCAAGGCTACGATGTGGCCAAAACCTGTATCGCGCACCAATGTCACTATATCGATTTAGCCGACTCCCGTGAGTTCGTGGCGAATATCACTCAGCTTAACGAAGACGCAAAAGATAATGACGTTTTAATATGTACTGGCGCAAGCTCCGTCCCTTGCCTTACTGCCGCGATCATTGATGAATATATTGGTGGGTTTAAAACGCTAGAAAAAGTAGACTATGGCATCGCCACTGCGCAGTTAACAAATCGCGGGTTCGCCACCACGTCTGCCGTTCTTAGTTATGCAGGAAAACCTTTTACAACACTTATCGATGGTAAAATGCAGAACGTTTACGGTTGGCTTGGTCTGCGTTGGCGTCGGTTTTGGAAATTGAATTTACGCCCCATGGGGTATTGTGACATTCCTGACCTCGATCTTTTCCCTCAACGTTACCCGTCACTTAAAACACTTCGATTTCAAGCCGGGCTAGAACTCAAAATACTGCATATAATTTTGGTGATGCTGTCGTCATTGGTGAAGATTCGGGTGCTTAACTCGCTACAACCACTTGCATCTTTTCTATTAAAAGCATCGTACTTTTTTGATTTTTTCGGAAAAGATGACAGTGGGTTTTATATGACGCTATCAGGGAAAGACCAAAACGACAGGACGAAAGAGGTAACCTTTAATCTTGTTGCCCGCCATGGCGACGGACTGTACATCCCCTCGATGCCTGCCATTTTATTAGCAAAAAAACTTGCCAATAGCGAAGTAGGCGTCACTGGGGCAACGGCGTGTGTCGATCTTATCTCGTTAACGGAGTACCTTGATGGGCTCAGCGAGTTCGATATGGCGTGGCAGGTGCAATAACGCAATGCGCATGATACCGGGTATGTTTGATCCCTCTATTTTCACCCCGCATTAAATCCGCGCCACACTTTTAGGCCACGGCACACCGCGAACGCCCCTCTAGACGTTATAAACTATTCGCGTTTTTATTTTACCGGGCAATTCACTAGCGATTATCTATCACTTCAATTGCGCTCACGATAATGCCCTCGCCTTCAAGGCGCCCTTCCATTTCAACGAGTGCGCCTTCGGCTAAATCAAAAAACACTTCGCCGCTTACTTCTTCGTCATCTACGTAATATTCCGTTTGCTCATTGAACGTTAAGACATAACCAAATAGGGTGGTCACTTCGCCCTCGGTGATTAATACCCCTTCCAGTTCAATTTGCTCTAGGTCTTCTTCGCCAAAGCGCGTCATCGTACTGGCGACAAACCCATTGTCCGATTCCTCACCCGCGATCGAGAGGTAATCCCCCACGCTAATATTCAACAAATTAAATCGTTCTATATCCACTTCGCTTTCGTCTTCGTAACGTGTTTCTACATTGGCGATAATAGTATTTCCTTGAAGCACTATGGTGCCGGTCGGGATGTCGTCCTCCTCATTACTGATTTCTATTTCGGAGACTCTTCCTGCAATAACTTGGTCTGCGAAGGTGAGGATTTCGATTTCCTCTGCGATGAGTCGGTTCGACGTATCGAACATACCTTCTACTTCGATATACATGTCGATATTGAGCGTTTGCAGTGTGCCACCGGATACCTCCGTTTCGTTATTTGTGATGATGGTGGTATTCCCCAACACAAATTGTGCTGCGGATTCGAATTCAGTGATGAATCCTTCTATTTCAATTTCGCTCAGTTCATCGATCAATTCAAAATAATTTTCTTCCACGGATATGCTTTCAGCGATAAGTGCACCAGCGGTAATTTGTGACCCTTCAACAATCACTTCTAGACCATTCTGTAAGGCGTTTGAAGAAAAACCGTCTAGCTGTGCTTGGGCATAATTGACAGTTAGCGATGCGAGGGTGAATGTAGACGCACTGGTATTTAGGTTAGCAATTTCTCCGGTGACTTCTAACGCGCTGCCACTGACGATATCCACCAAGGAGGCAATGATGTCCCCCGCAGAATTTGCTGGGCCACTGACACGGACACGTTGACCAATGCTCAGCGCATCTATTCCGTCTGCAGCGAGGCCGCCACCAAATGTTGTATCGTTATTTACTCTGACGGTTTGACCGAGGACGGTGAAATTATTTTGATTTGCATTAATCGCGCTAATGTCACCAATCACGTTGGGCTGAAAATCCACAGTGCTGGCAAAACCCGACATTCCATCTTGATTAATACTGCCGACAACGGTGACGTATGCACCCACGCCGAGGTTGTCTTCTGTGGCGGCGTCACCACTGACACTAATATCAGCCAGGCTGGTGTCGTAGCGCACGCCGTTTACGATAACGCTACCGAAGCCATCGATGGTGCCGGTGGATACATTATCTGCTGCAACGGGCGAACCGCTGCCATCAATACCAGCAATATCGCCATCATCACTAACATCGCACGCTGCGCTTAAAACGCTTACAGCGACTATAAACGCGTGCGCCGATCGACGAATCAATCGATCCGAAAATTTTCTGAAAATTAAAGACATGCAGCTATACCTCGGTTGCATTTTGATCGTCATCATTTTTGTTTTTCAGGTTATCGTTCAGAAGGGGGTTTTGTTTTTTATCTTCTTCAATAAGATAAGCGCCAACACCTAAACGCACGCCTTCTATTGTTTCTTCCCCTTCTGGCAGTTCGTGCGCGCTTAGCCATTCGTCCGCACGCTCTAAAAAAGCTTGCCCTTCTCGCTCGATAAACGCGCGAAAGGCTTTCGCTGTTTTGGGGTCTACGCGACGATTACTTGCCCGACGCTCAAAACGTAGCGGTTTATCACTGCCACCCCCTTCATACAGGTTATGAAATAGGGTTGCGCCAAGATCATGCACAACACTGCCAGCACGAATCAGCGCTTCGGGGTCAGATTGGGGTGGGAAAAAATACCGTTTGGCAACGCGTAACATGCCCGCGTCGTTTTCTTCGACGGCTTCCCCTCTTAGGAGTTCTTTCAGTAAGGTGCTCACGGGGATATCCCCCCCGTATTTTTTTGCCAGCGCAGTGAAACTAGGCGCGTCTCCGTCGATGGCAAGTAAAAGTGGCTGACCGCGCTCATCGAGAAATTCAATATCGAGGTGCCACGCACTTAATACGCGCGTTAGCCGATCTTGGCTATGCTGCGTCTCATTCGATAATTGGTTATCTTGGATAATGTCTTTTACACGTTTGACCTC
Source organism: Agarilytica sp. (assembly GCA_045430345.1). Lineage (GTDB taxonomy): Bacteria > Pseudomonadota > Gammaproteobacteria > Pseudomonadales > Cellvibrionaceae > Agarilytica. The sequence continues at coordinate 60,531 of JAILXT010000002.1, forward strand.
TTTTCGGTCTAAGCCTGTCAGAACGGCGATGCGGGACACATTGGTGGGGCGGCCACGAAGGCCAAAATCGCGAGCAGCAACCTCGACAAAGATGGTTTTACAAAGGCTGCTAAATTGTTTGTAGGTCACGTTGTTGCGCAACATCATCATAATGATGGGCTCTAGCAACTTTCGCAGGGCGGAAACGACGTGATCTTTAATTGAACTGCTCATAATTGGGGAAAGTACCCCCTACTCTGGTTTTTAGCAAGTGCAAGGTGCGCACTTGCGTAAGGCCGTCCTTGGCCTGCATGGACTGATTCAGCTAACTTAGCGTGTTTGCTAGCCCCAGCTCCCCTAGCATGGGGCTAAGCTTGCTAATCGCGCGTATCAGTATTTTCGTCGCCTTCTTCTCCTGGGGCGTCTGTCACTCCATCATTCTCTTCAACACCGGGCTCTTCGGGCTCAATGTCTTCTTCTGGTTCGCCCTCTGGTGCTTGCTCTTCTTGTTCTTCTTCGTCGACGACTTCATCGCTTTCTTCTTCTGCTGGGGCCGATTCTTCCTCTTCGTTAGCAGGAGATTCTTGCTCCTCTTCAGATTCTTCTTCACGGTTTCCGTCTTCACTTTCACCGGCACTTTCTTCGTCTTCACCGGGGGCTTCTTCCGATGCGTCGTTTGTCTCTTCTTCGTTAGCGCCCTCTTGTTCTTCTTGCTCCTCTTCTTGCTCCTCTTCCCGTTCTTCCTCTGCCGCTTCTTCGGCGTCATCACCGCAGATTTCTAATACCGACATGGATATTTCACCATCGTGGGTGGGGTATATTGTGCCGTTGTCGCCACACCAGGCAAGGATCTCAACTTCTCTGGCATATAGGATATCGCCGTCAAAGACGCCTTCTACTTCGATCACACCGCCAAGCACTTCACGGGGGATGTCGAGTAACAACTCACCGCCTTCGATTTCGGTTCGCTCAGTAATCGCGATGGTGATGCCATTGTGAAGTTGTAGGTGATTACCTTCTACAACATCGATGCGGCCCAAAACTTCGGCTTCAAAATCGTCCTGCTCATCTTCTTCGTCGTGGTCATGACGACGAATACGCTTCGCGATCAATTGGTCTTGGCCTTCAAAATCGGTAAAGGCGAGCACTTCTAACAAGTCACCCACAGAAAGATCTTCCAGCGAGAAACGACGTTCGTCCATTTCGCTGTCATCGTCAAAGCTAGTATCTACGGTGACGCTAATGGTGAGATCACGAATAGTGAAGCTATTGTTTTCCAGATCAATACTTTCGATAAAACCGTCAAATTCCATTTCTGCATTACGATGCAATTCAATTTCATCGGCCACTAATACGCCATCGTCGTTCACCACACCTTCGACTTCTACCAATACACCATTACGTAGGTGTTCTTCATCCCCGTGCTCAAACTCGGTCGTGCCGTCGTAGCGTATACGCATACCGTTGATTTCAAACATGCCGTTATCGCTAAGCTCGGATACGAGGCCTTCAATTTCAACTTCGACATTGGCGTCGATATCGGGCATATCATCGTATTCTTCAAGCTCGTCTTCGGCGACGAATACGTCATCTTCCAATGAGCCGGTGACGACAACGTCCATACCATCTTCAAGTTCTTCTATGTCAATATCACCAAAATCAACGTCGCTGATGTCCACAACCTGGCCATTGATGGTGAGGGTAAACGCTTCTAAGTTAATGTTAGAAATCTCACCCGATAGGCGAAAACGATCTTCTTCTAGTTCAATTTCAATATGGGCGGCCAGCAATGTGCCATCCTCAGAAGGAAAGGCGCTGACTTCAATTACCGCATCGCTTAACAAGGCTTCGATATTTTCTTCGTCAATTTCATCAAAAAAAGTGTCTTCCGAAAGCCGCACGGTCTGACCCAACACAGTGATGGTGCCTTGCACGAGATCGATCGCTTCCACAGGCCCAATCAATTCCGCCGAATATTCGACACGGGTTGCCACCGCGACACTGCCGTCTTCACTCACTTCACCGATAACGGTGACGATATAGCCGACTTTCAGCTCTGCTTCTTCAACTTCGACGCCGTTTACCACAATTACCGCATTATCAGTGTTGTAACGAACACCGTTAACAATGACGCTACCAAAGCCATCGATTTGGCCCATAGAGGTCACCGGGCTGGTGGTCACCTGACTTTCCTCTGTATTCGATCCACCACAACCGGCAATAAGGCCGGCAAATGCCAGGGGAATTACGCTATTTCTTACTATCTTCTTCATATTTTTCGCCTTGTGTCTAAATGTCTTGGAAGAACCAACCATTCACCGACTCGAACCCTATTTTTATAATTTTCTTTATATGGGGATTATTGCCCCATATAAGATAAATAAACGTGACACGCATCACAAACCACATATTTGAGGCATAAACCCCCAGATATATGATTTGTGATAAGGACTGGCTCAGTAAAGCGCTTTCGTTCTAAATATATCGTTTGTATAATCCCACCCGGTTATTATCGTTTCGACTCAACTACTCGGTCGACAAAAAGGACTTTCCCATGTTGTTTCCCCTCCGTAAGTATCTGCTTTCTGCTCTATTGACCTGCGTTCTTTCAGTGAGCTTAAGCTCCGCACCTTGCTACGCCCAAACCGACGAAGTCGTCACACAAGAGCTAACGCTGCTGCAAAATATCAACACCGCTATCACCGCAGATTCAGAAGGCTTCTCTTACGAGACTCTCACTGCACTTAGCGCGACTTTATTGAGTACGGATAACCCGCTCGTCGAATTAGCCACATTTACAGGAGAACTCACCGCAGGTTATGCCGGCGCAAAGCTTTCTAATAACGAAGGCTTGTCTCTCTACCTAGCATTAAACCCCTTATCTGAAACTCATACGGTTAGTTACGGTGACGAATATTCCATCGCACTTGGCAGTCATAGTGTTGCTATTCGCTTGGCGGGTTTTGATGATCGTTTTTCTGTCGATGATTTTGGTGGGGAATTAATTCTGAAGGGTAGTGGCTTTTCGGTGAAGACAACACTAGAAGCCCTTTCAACTGACTTTGATTCAGAGGAGCGCTTATATTTATTTACTGATACAGGCATGCACGTGAATGGCGAAGGAATATCGGTTACAGGGATATTAGAGATAGATGGAACCAGTGCGGACGACACTTTTGATTTTAGCCAAAGAACAACTCCTCTAACGAATTCTCTCATCCTAAATGGGGCAGAAGGAACGGACTCAGTCATAGGCCAAAACAATCAGGACGACCCCACCATTTGGATCATAAGTGACGAAACTAATCGCAACAAGCTCACCGGTAAGATCTATACATTGGCCGTCATAAATATGGAGACCCTATATGGAGGCAATAGCGATGATGAATTTACGGTTGACAGTATTAACAATCCAGACGGACTCCTCTTAATCGATACTGGGGATGAAAACAATACGCTTCTCGCAGGGGAAAATAACTCGTCACCACAATTTCAAGCGTGTGAAACTGGAAATGGCGTCACAGTTTCTAGCTTTGGTCCTAACAATGGTGTGGAGCGAAGTTGCACTGAAGTTACACTGACCGCCATTGATCTTAGCGATGAGAACGTTGATCGCGTTTTTAACGTCGGCGAAACTCAATCCATCGAAGAAGAATCAGGCGGCGGAAGCTTCGGTATATTTGGAATCCTTATCGGCTTAATTCTATTAGGCCGACGTTTACCAAAAAACGCATAACCCCCGACACACGTTTTAAACATTAAAACCCCACACAACAAAAACGAAAGATAATGCCCGGAGTGGCTATTCCACTCCGGTAAAACACAGCTATTGCGCATCGCCATTTCCCCCCAGCGTTCTATCTCGCTAATGATATATGTACCGCACAAATATATTTTCAGTCTTCCAATCCAACAACGAAAACTAACAGACATAAAAAAAGGCAAACCGAAGTTTGCCTTTTTTACCAAGAAGAGACTGCCTTAACTCGCTTCTTCTGGCTCCGCTACGGGAGCCTCAGCTTCCTTTGGCTCGCTCTCCGCGGCCGTCTCCGGCAGGAAGAAACTTCCAAAGAAGAAGGTGCTGCTAATAAAGATAATAAACATAAAGGCTGATTCAAACTGGCCGTTATTCATATCCACCAACTGGCCAAAAATCCATAAGCACAATGTAGAGAACATATAACTAATCGAGTAGAACAGACTAAATACAACGGTAATACGTTGTCCCGTCATGCCAGGAAGTTCTTGAGGTAAGGTCACCAATGCTGACACCGGCAAGAAGATAAAGAAACCCGTCGCCATACCACATGCGTTTTTAAGCATGACATTTTCGAAGAAGAATAAACCCGCTGCCGATACCACAACACCGAAACCCGACCAACGTAATATAGGGAGACGCTTAGGAAAACGTTGGCTATAAATCATGCCTGCTAAGGTACCTAAAATACCGAAGCCCATCACGTATTTAGTTTGCGTAATGCCCGCACTGCTAGAAAAGGTAAACAAACAAATATAGAACGCTAATATACCCGCATAAGCAAGGGAGAAGCGCCAGTTGAATGAGTCTTTAAGTCCCTCTATATAACCGTAGTGCGCTTGTTTAGGCGCTTCGCCGCCAGCGGCGCCTTCTGACTTTTCCGCTTCGCTGTAATCAACCAACAGCCAAAGTACTGCCAATACAATGCTCGCAATAGAGAAGGCTGCCAATGCATTTTTCCAACCGCCCAAGAGCGCATTAATATCTGAAACAAACCATAAAACGATCGCTGTCCCCACATTAAATGCAACTGCATTAATCCCGTTAACAATGGGGCGCTCACTCGGCTCAAAGTATTTCAACACTATTGGGTTTAAATACACGATCATCAATGCGCCGCCTAAGCCCATAACAAAACGGCTAGCGAGCAAAATATCGTAATTGGGGGAATATGGTGTAGCAAGCCCTACGGCAATCATCAGCGCCGCGGCAAAGAAAGCGTATTTAACGCCCAGTTTGACGGCGATACCTGCGGCGATAAAAGTCCCCACAATTTTCGCAAGGGTAACCGTACCGCTCAATAAACTCGCTTTTGCCAATGACTCTACGTTCATGGCTTCCATAATTTGCGCCATATTCGCGGTTCCGCCAACCCAGGCCATGGCGAATAGGACGTAGCTAATAAAAGCTATCGTTTCGATCGTATATTTGTTCCGAATCAGCATGTGGTGTCCTCTAAAGTCCTAATGTTTACATCTAATGCACTTGGCAATGCTTGAGCGCCAAGAATTTTTTATTGTATGAGGAAGGGGCCCTCTTATAGAGACTGGAAAACTACAGCAAGGCCATATGATCGTCAATCAAAACGGGCGCTTCCACACGAGCAAAACGCCCCAGCGCCCCCTAAGAAAATCCTCAGATTTCACGCCCTAAAGGGGCACACCCCCTTTACTTCCAAGCGAGATAAACCCTTGATCTATATCACCTTTCCAGCATCCGATAGGGGCGAAATCACACCCCAAAACCCTCTCAATAACGAAGCCCCGACGCTCAGCATTCCCCAGTGACGTCTTATAACTGTCATGTAGGCTTTTACCGCACCTTAGATTAAGTGATTCAAGTGACAAAATCGTGATTGACGTCACACCGCCCCGCTCCTATGCTTAAAATACTTTCAAACCGAGCGGTATTCCTTTTGTGAGGGCGCTTGGCTTCGAAAGCACTAAATGGGTTACCAAGGGATGCGTAAAGTCGCTATGGATGGGGCGAAACTGGTTCTCAATTGGAGTGCACTATCATGTCACAACTTGTAAAACAAATTACCGCCACCGAATTTCTTAGCTCGCTGTATTCCTTTGCGCACCTCCCAGCCGAAAAGCTGGTACCCGCGAATGATGCGTCGCACCGTTGTGCAACTGAGCTGTATGTAGGTGCGTTTTTATAGCGGGTTCGGGGCCTAATTTTAGGCCCTAAAATCCTTTCAAGCGGCTCAATTTCAACCGTACCGATTTGCTTCGAAATGTAGATTCGCTGTGTTTCTGTTTCTGAAAATAGACAGGAGGGCGGCGGCTGTCGACAAAAGACTCACTTGAAACTCGGCGTTTTCATTAATTCCTGAACTTCTAAGGTGCTGCCGGTATTCACCGAATCATCGACGTTCACCCTACTGATATGTTTAAGCGGATTCGCCGGGCTTACGACCGCGTCACCCAATGAGGATACCACGCTAGATTCTTAGCGAAATGTTGTTTCCCTTATTCTGTCGTGGCGGGTTGATTACCCCCTATATATACAATCAAATATTGAGACATCGGCACTTCCCACGGTCAAATACATAAAAGGGGAAGAGAAACTAATTCCTCTCCCCCTTCCAGGATCTCATCGCCTATTTCAGCAACAGAATTAACCAGTGCTAGATTATTTAGCTAGATACGCTTTAACATCTTCATGTTTAAATAACGCTGCGACACCATCAGCGATTGACCCACTTAAATCTTGAGCTGCACCAGCACCCGTACCATGCTTCACTGTAATTTCAAACTTTTCAGCATCTCCTAGAGAAACACTAAAGGTCATCGTGCCTTTCCAATAAAACGCTATATATTTACTTTGTAAGTGAGTAACACTTAGGCTGATTTTTTTCTCGTCTTCACCGCCACTATTTTTTCCATGGCGCTCCAATTCAAAATATGCTTGCGCGACCATTGTATCAGTAATCGTTTTATAATTTGATTCGTACTTGGTCCCGCCATAAGAGTGGATTATGGCCGGCTCAGACGACTCCTGAATATTGACAATTTTTACATTCCCCGTCACATTAAAATCTGGAATAGTGGTTTCTGCCAACTCATAAACAGGAGGGTTAAACATTATCGTTCCACAAGCCTGCAAGAATAAAATAGTCGAAATTAGAATAAGTTTCTTCATGATATGATTTCCTTTTTTATTAGAATGATTACTTTCATCTTTATCTCTCTACCAGAAAGCTCTAGCGCCGTCGTTCAATTCTATACTCATAATTTTTGAGGGTTCTATCGCACCGCAAGTAAAGTGTCGCAAATACTAACATAAAAATCCGAAAACAAATTAACTCTAACGCTACCAGAATATAAACGCCCTTCAGTATTTCCGCTAGCGCGGATCACACTACCCTTAACCAGTAGTTGATATTTATGTATTCGCATACCCAAGACATATACAAAGTAGCGCTCACCAGTGTTTTTTGACGAATCCTACGACCTCTCAATTTCTCCCAAAAAATTTGACCTTAAAGTCTACAGCACCGTCTTTATCCAAACATTGATAGCTTTCCATTTATATACGATAAGTGCGAAAAATATCAAAAAACAACCAAGCAATCTATTGACCGATAAAAACTCGTTGAGAAAAACAACACCAAGAACTGCCGTCCATACTGGCTCCATCAACAAAATGATCGACGCATGGCTTGGAATCATTTTTTGTAACGCATGGTTTTGTAACGAAAAACGAAAACTGGTTGCGACCACCGCGCTCACCAATAACCAACCCCACCCGAATTTACTGAACTGAAATGTCCATTGTTCCCATAAGGCAGCCGCCACAGCACTAACAAGCGCCACCATAACGAGCTGAATAGATGTGTTTGCTAGTGACGGCACCTCTCTCACTAAATACCTAGAGAGATTCAGATGTAAGGCAAAACCAATGGTCACCAAAAGAAAAACCCATTGTTCTGCTTCAATAACAAAACCATTATCTACCGTCAGTAGCGCTAAACCTATGAGCGCCGGAAATAGTGCAAAAAACAACGATAGCGATACTGACTCACTAAATAATAAACGGCCAATTACAGGCACCACAACTACTGTTAAGCTCACTATAAATGCGCTCTCGCCTATAGATTTTGTTTGCTGTAGTCCCACGACCCAGAGTGACAGAGTTACACCTAACACGATGCCTGTCGACATGCTTCTCACGCATTGCCCAATTGTTAACCCACGCAACTGAGGCAAGCAAAACATCATCAAAACCACTGCAGCTATCGAAAAGCGCAACGCTATAAAAGTATAGGGAGGAATATATTGAAGTGCGTTCTTGGAAAACAACCAACCCGCCGCTGCGATAATGGAAACAATAACAAGATAGAATTCAGCCGTTTTTATTTTCATAAATCCGCCATAGAGGCTGCGTTACGGGCAAACGCATAAGCCCAGCCTCCCACGTATGAATTTTTAATAGCCGCTCTTGTTACTTACACTTTTTCAAGCCTTCCGCTATTTCCCCGGCACTTACACCGGAGTGGAAGCGGGATACAATTTTTGCTCGCCCTTGTTTCGCGATCGCATTAGCAAGCTTTGGTTGTTCTATCAGATTGATAATTGCCGCAACAAATTCATCTGGCGACCTAGGTTCTACTAATACCCCATCGACATTACTTTCAACCATTTCAGAAACGCCAGGGCTTCGTGTAACAATAGCCGGAATCTCCATAGCCATGGCTTCCATCGTCGCCACCCCCAAAGGCTCTTTAAGGCTTGCTAAACAAAAGAAATGCGCAGACTCAAGCTCTTCCTTTACTCGAGACTCAGAGACAGAACCGAGGAGATGAATACGTTCTTTCACCTTTAGCTCGTCCGCCAACGAAATGAGTTCTTGATCGTAGTTCACTGCCTGGCTCGGCGCATCCATCGCACCACATATTTTTAGTTCCGCTTCGATGCCCTGTTCTTGTAACTTCGCCACGACACGAATCAAATCGTCATGGGCTTTAACATAGTTAAGGCGCCCGCAGGAAATTAGCTTTATCGTTTCACCTCTCTCAGCAACTTGGTATGTATTGGACCGTTCAAAATCCGAAATATTGACTCCCATCGGCGCCAAGTATGTTGGCGGAATAGTGATATTTGCTAACTTTGTGTTCACTTCATCCATAAGATCTTGTGTTATAACAATACAATACGCCGCATACTTCCATTTATTTTCTTGATTAGTGCCGTAGTCTTGCATTGGCCCGTGTAATGTTAGGCTGTAGCTCGGACCATTAAGGATACGTGAAAACATTGCAACGTTTGCCGCGTTTGCGCAGCTGTGAACATGCACATGCGATAGCTGTTGCACTTGGCAAAACCGTTTAAGGTACGCGCCGGTCATCATCATTACCGGCATTTTTAAACGCTCAACCAGTGTCATATCAGAACAGCCAAATATTGCTTTCGCACACTTCCACCACGCACAAGGCCCAGCAAGGATGATCGTGATTACGGCATTTACCCATGTGGTAAACCCTAGCGGGAAAAGATAAGTCGTTTCTTTCGCCGCTTCGGCCGCCCATGCGTGTGCCGCCAACCCCGCTTGACCATCTGGCCGGCGAGTTGATATCAATACGGTATCTACGCCAAGTTTTTTCAATTCTTCTCGCTCTCGAATAAAGAACGCATGGGTTTGAATAGGGAATTCTGGTATTAAAAATCCAATTTTTGACATTATTTCTCTCAAATTAAACCGTTTTTTATTTTCTGTTAATGCGTCAGATCTGGCGTTTCAACGCCACTTCTTGTATCCGCACATACAGCTTTCCACACCATTTTCTGTAATCGCTGCGCTAGTGGCTCACCCACACATGCTATCGCCGGCAAACCAACCGGTGATGTTCGATATAGTGTTGCAAAGTGAACCAAGGCCACGATATATATCCCTATCGCACTGGGATGAATATCATCTAAGTCCTTGTTCGGGTCTTTTAATGTAAGTGCCTCGCGCCGTTTATCGCGATTAATTTCTTTCCTACCCTCGTCCCAGTTCGTATAGGGGTTTGAAAATAGATTATGAAATTTCAGTTGTTCCCCACCGGGGAGTATGAATTTTTTGTCCTCATCCGAATTTTTAAGCGCTTTATATAAACGCTTAAACACTTGCCCTACCGGAACAATGAATATCGGCGGGCGACGTTTAAGTACCGCTTTCGGCCTTATCAACGCCTTTACTTGATCTAGGATTCTGGGTGTAAGTGCTACGCCACAACTCGCTTGGTCAGATATTTTTTCCCAAAGGTCTCGCTGCTCATCCATAGCACGCAGCCAATCAAATTCTTTCGCCTCTGATTGCGAGGCCGAGCCATGTAGATAATCCCAACTTTCGTATACATAGACACGCGCTTTCGGATTGACTGACATAATCGTATCGTAGAATCGCTGTAAGTAATAAGCACTGAACTCTAACTGAAGCACGTTTTTTACCGGTACGATTTCGGTCAAGACAAAAGTGTCAAATCGAGCAGCCTCTTGGGAAAAAGCCGCTCGCTTATCCTTCATTTCAGGCGCTAACCGCACAAAAGAATGTGGGCAACCCCGCCACTGCAACGATAGCGGCGCACCATACAATGTGTGGTCAAACATGTCGTAACGACACGTTCGGCTATCGGCAAACACCTTCATCAAATTAAATAAGCTAACATCTTGGCCGTCGACGGTGGTACGCTCCTGCATCAAACTATGGCCAACCCAATATATCGATTGTCGATCGGTTGGCCCAAGACGTTCTGAGATAAACTCGTCTTCAGGTCGTCGAATATCTTGAGCCCGTCGAAACGCTGACTTAGCAAGCAGCTGTCTTAGCTTTCTCATCATACGTTCCTATGGATTAATCCTATCCGACTTCTGTCGTTCCCATACATACGCGCACCAACAACAACCTAGCAAAATAAATGTACGGGTATGAAATAGAATCGGAACATCAAACGCTCGAATAAAACGTTGAGGAAAGAACATAAAGAGCAACAGCCCAACGGCAACCCCTAAAGACACATACGAGTTTCTATTCGCTGCCAACCAGAACAGATAGCTCCATAAAACGGAGAGAATCACGAAATCTGTATCATGACCGTAGATAAACGTCAGAGCTATGACTAAAAAAAGGTGAACGAGAAGAAGCGGAGATAAACTCGTCCGGATTAAATACAACAACACGATCGCTATGGCACTTACAGTTTTTAGCGCTCCCCCCGAACCGTTCAACCCAAGCGAGACAAAAACACCTTCCAACCCGACCACGTGAGGAGAGCCCGGAATATTCGCCCATTGTGTGGCGTAGTAACGCATCGACGCAAACCAGGCGTCGATCATATCAATTAGACCAAAACGTAACACGGTGGGCACCAGCATTAACAACGCTAACAACCCGCCAATAAATAACACCCGGAAATTTAGGGTCAATAGAAGCCAAACGATATATAACAAAGATACTTGAGGTTTAATGGTGGCCAAGCCCAAAAAGAGTCCCGATAACACCCAGCGCTCGTTATGTAAAAAATGCCATGACCAAAACAATGCCGCCGCCGCCGGAAGGGACCACTGCCCCTCATACACACTATGGGCAACGAAAGGATTACCGACGATAAACGCTAAACACACCCCCTGCACCAAACTCATCTCTGTCAATGAACGAATACCGATAAACCAACGATTCGCGAGATATGCGATGCTAAAAATAGAGACAAGATTCAATATGGTATGGAGCGCTAGACCCGCCTTAAACGATAGCAGACCATAGAGGGCGACAAAGCCACCCAAATGGGGGGGATACGAAAACGGGGCACCCGAATCAATCGACGCTAACCAGGGGTTTACCCCCTTGAGAAAAAGGACTCCGGCATCGTGAAACACCACAAAGTCAAAGCCTAAACTGCCAGAGCGGAATAACCCCAGTATTCCGAAAAGCGTCAGAAATACTAGTGCACCAAGCACGCCTAATACTGCCAATACCGCCTCAGCTCTCTTTGAAAAAAATTGCATCGCTGTTTCATTATTCGTCATACATTCGGCCCCCAATGCAATAGCACTAAATGAATTCAAGGTGCCCTACATGCCGCGATGAATGTTACCGCAAGATAATAGCGAGTGATATCCATTCATCTCGCGAGCCTTCGCTGTACAAGAGGGATTCAGGTATGATGTGCGCGATTTATCACCTAACGCCTCAAAAGGAAGACCAATCCGTGCTGTCCAAACTGCGATCAACATCCGATGTGCTGCTGCAAAAATTCGGCTCATCGCAAGCTATCGTAGCCACGTTCTGGGTCGTCGCGGGTACCGGTGGAACACAGGTCATCCGTCTACTGAGCAATTTGCTGCTAACCCGACTGCTCTTCCCTGAAGTCTTCGGCCTAATGGCCCTCGTCTATGCGGTGCTTGTGTTTCTTGGCCAGGTTTCCGATATTGGTTTGCGGGAGGGCGTGGTCAATAGTAAACGCATAAACGACGCCTCATTTATGCAAACGGCATGGACACTGCAGATTTTACGTTCAACCATAATCGCGCTTGTTGCCGTTGCCGTTGCTTACCCCTTTGCAAACTTTTACGGCCAAGACATTTTAGCCCCCGTTTTGGCAATGGTCGGCTTCTCGATGTTCATCACTGGGTTTAAATCTATTGGTCTGCTTGCTTACGACAAACGCTTGGACCTAAAAACTCAAACCATCGTCGATGTGATACAGCTCGCTGCGGGACTTATCGTTATGCTGGTTTGGGCGTGGGTTTCACCAAGTGTATGGGCTCTCGTGGGCGGCCAGATCGTTAGCTCCCTACTGGATGTGTATCTTAGTTACCGCCTGTTTCACGGTCATCACAGTAAACTCAAACTGGAACGTAAAGCGTTGATTGAGCTTTTTTCCTTCGGAAAATGGATCGTTATATCTTCAACAATTTCTTTCATTATTGTCCAAGGCGACCGGTTGATTATGGGGAAATGGTTGCCGATCGATCAACTAGGACTCTACTCCATCGCATCCACATGGTCCGCAATTGTTGCGCTAATTTCCTTTAATCTATCGACCCGTGTACTACATCCCTACTTCCGTCAAAAACTTGATAACGGATCTGACTTCACTCAAATCCATAAAACACGCGTTCAACTAAATGCCGCGTACGCATTCGTGTGTATTGCTCTCGCGTTTATTGGTGATTGGCTGATCCAATTTATGTACGACGATCGCTATCTCGGCGCGGGATGGATGCTACAGATTTTAGCTGTTGGCCAGATTGGCCGTGTATTTACTGGTACCTTACGGCCCTTCCTCATCGCCTGTGGCGATTCGTTCAGCCAAATGGTTACGAGTACCGCTAGCGCATTTATTTTGGTGGCTTTTTTTGCGATCGGTCACTGGTTTGGCGGCCCCCACGGAATGATTATTGGCTACGCGCTATCCGGCTTTGTGATGCACCCTATCATGGTGCTCTTCGCACACAAGCATGGCTATAAATGCATGGCGGCTGATATGGGCATCGCGTTGTTAGCCTGTGCGCTAATCTGTCTTGCCTGGTTCGCAGTTGATGCACCAATTATCGATACTGTTACCCATATGTGGACAACGTTCCGAAGCAGCTAGCCTTCATATAAAGAGAACAACTCAATCACCTAATAACGGGGTATCTTGCTTTTTTTCCGCTGCCGTCCTGGCGACGATATTTGATGAGATGGCCAACAATAGCCAAATCCATAAATAACTCCAACCAAAAGCACTGGTGGTTGCCAAATTAAAGGCGAGAATACACAAAGATGCGAAGGCAAATAGCCCAATCGTTAGCTTCTCATCGGATGATTGTCGCAAACAAAAATAGAGGCGATTCAAGCCACCAAAAATCGCATATACAAATAAGATCAACCCAGGAAAACCGTACTGAAGCCCAATCAGTAAGTAAGTGTTTACGATATCTACGATACCCTCTCCCTGCTTAAGGCTTTCCATCCTTGGGTCATGCTGAGGATTAGTTACCCCGAAGATGGGCTCTTCCATCATTACCTGCGAGCCTAGATCAAAAAGACGCGCCCGATAATCAAAATTCTCACGGATGAAATCCCCCCCGACGGAAAAGATCAAAATCACACCAACAACAAAAGCACTGACGAGTATTTTCTTAGGATCGGATTTACGCCGTATCGCCCACATCGCCGCTAACATCACCACCACAATCAAAAAACTACCCGCTACGCCTGCACGAGATCCGGAAGAAAGTGTTCCAAGGACGGAAAAACCAATTGCCGCGTAGGCCATCAGCTTAGTGTAAGTCTTTGGTACATTTAACCCAGGCTTCAGATAGAAAATCACCGCACACAAAAACGACATATTGGCAAATAAAGCGAAGATTAAAGGATTTAAATACGAAGCTTGTGCGCGTAAAAGTCCATAACGAAATTTATACATCGGATTTAACTGATCGGCAAAATTTGCGACGCGTTCTATATCCGTATGAACATGCCATTTTAAGATCGCTTCTGTCGCCCCTACGAGTGCTTGGGACAGTAACGCAAAGGTGATCGCGGTGAACACCAACCCGTAATTCGACATAAAACGCCGGATAACAATATAGGGAATAATGTAGTCAAAGAAGGTCCACAACACGGTGCGCGCTAGACTCGTCACATTCGACGCTCGGGCGTCCACTAGCACTGACCATATAAAAAATAGAATTACCGCCCAATCAATAGCATGAAATTTTTTCATTGCAGGCTCTGGCTTCAACGAAAAATACATGGGCAATAAGATACAAAGCGACAACATTCTGGGGTGAGACAACCCCCCCAAATTGATGCCAGGGTTTAATGCAAAACCTTCGAACATGCTGAGCGTAAACGCTAAGCCGAAAAATAAGGCAATCCGTGAGCTCGGCTCCTCACCGCGAGTATAGCTGTAGCAAAAGAACGCTGTAGCCACATATGCCAGCAGAGCACTCCTCAAGATCACGGCTACCGCAATAATGGCGACAGATAACATAAAGTATTGACGGAGCTTCTCACCATAAGGCGTGAGGCGAGCGAGTACGTAATATGCAGCAAAATGGCATATACCCGACACAATAATGATTTTTAACGCACTGCCCATATGCTTTGAGCAACCCCTCTCGGCTCTCTCATGTTTTTACGTCATGGATCGCTCAATCGCGGTACCCCCAACAAAACAACAGTTTTTCGGTAATCAATACCGCCTAAGAATCATAAATCTTTAAGCATCGTTTGTCATATTACGAGACAACGCTATAGAATACCGCCGCAATCCACAGCTCACTGTTTGATTACGAAACAAGGACCCCAGCATTCATGCGTATATTGATTTTAGCCGATGACTGTAACCCCGACTGGCCCTCGCTGCCGGTTGTAGGCTATAAGTTCGCAAAAGCTATTGCAGACCACGCAGAAGTGGTAGTGGTCACTCACGTGAGAAATCAACCTTATATTGACCGGGATGGCCTAGGCAACGCCGAGGTTGTTTACGTCGATACTGAAAAGCTTGCCGCGCCGCTTTTCAAACTTTCCGTCCGAATGCGTGGTGGCGAGGAAGTCGGCTGGACCACTCAAATGGCCATGGGCTATCCAGGCTACCTCTACTTTGAATGGCAAGTATGGAAGCGATTTGGCACAGAAATCCAAGCCGGGGAGTTTGATGTCGTACATCGGATCACCCCAATGACCCCAACATTGCCGAGCCTAATCGCAAAACGGTGCAAAGATACGCCCTTCGTTTTAGGCCCATTAAATGGCAATCTTCCCTGGCCGAAAGAATTCATGGAAGAGCAAAAAAGGGAACGTGAAACCCTCAGTCGCTTGCGTCACTTTTATAAATACCTACCTTATCATCGTTCCACGTATAAAAAGAGCCGCTGTATTTTAGCCGCGTTTTCTCACACGATTGAAGACCTCCCCAAAAACATTTCGGATAAGACTATCAATTATCCAGAAGTGGGGATTGATCCAGAACTATTTTCCTACACCCCTAGAGAGCAGCACGAACGAAAAACGATACTGTATGCGGGCCGTCTAGTGCCATACAAATGCCCCGAGGTCGTCGTTCGTGCGTTTGCGAACTCCCCCACTTTACGCAAGCATAAACTTTTGATGGTAGGCGACGGGCCCGAACGCCCACGGCTTGAAAAGATTATCCAGGACAATCAGCTGGAAGACTGCGTTGAACTCGCAGGCCGTATCAGCCAGGAGCAAGTTGGGAAAGTTATGCGTACTGCCGATATTTTTGCTTTCCCTTCCATTCGAGAACTGGGCGCCGGGGTTGTTGTAGAAGCTATGGCCTGCGGGTTAACCAGTGTGGTCGTCGATTACGGCGGACCCGCGACACTAATAGGTGAGGATAGAGGGGTTAAAGTCCCCATGGGAGACATTGATTTCTTAGTCGAGCAGTTTAGTGCCGAGCTTGAGGCCCTTGTTAAAGACCCTGAACGCATAGAAGCATTAGGCAAAGCAGCGTATCAACATGCCATCGATTATTATTCCTGGGATTGTAAAGCCAAGAAGTTAATCGATATTTATAACTGGTTAAAAGATCCCTCGAAAACTAAGCCCGATTTTTGGCAACCCTCAGAACCATAGAAAAGTCTTCACCTTTACACCTAAGCACAATTACCAAACGCGGCTTGCTCCCTTTCGATCTTTAAACGCTAACAGTTCCGCCCAAATACGATCAACGATCACGCCGTAGTTTTTCTGAACAACGGGGTGAATACTTTTATCGAAGTTATAGTCGTTGGGTGGTTTTTCCTGGAACAGCGCCATGTAGTGTATCAACGCGGCAAGAAAATACGTGGTAGGGCGACCGTGGGGCGCATTGTCTTCAAATAGCGCCTGAAAGGGGATGGTCTTTACAGGCGTATCCGTCATAAGCTTACTTAATAACGGCCCAACAGGAATCATTTTTACATCTGCACGGGGGCGTGCTTTATTTAACTTATCTTGATAATCCAACCACCATTCATGAAAATCGCCAAGCGTATAACGATGATACTGTGTTAACTTTCGCTCACTTGGCGCTTTAGGTGGGAAGTTTTTTGCATACTCACCAAGATCCGGCCAATTTTCATAGATGTAAAATGTTGTATTTGGGGTTTCTCGTTTTACGTAATCCAGAATTTTTATACTCGCGCTCAAAGGACTGACATTTTTATCGTCGTAATAACCATCGTCAACACCTTGATACTGAACGAAGTTCGCCGCAGTGAGAATTGCGGCGTGATAATCGCTTTTCCCAAATGCCCCGCCCCAACCTGAACCTACGCTTTCAAAATGCCAATTTGCCTTCGGTGGGAATTGCGCATGATTTCTAACAAACCCAAACTGTCCATCCACCGTAAATTTATGGCCAGCTGCATTGGCTAAGCTGCTTAGCCAATGCGGAATGCTTGTATGATCCTTTGGTGTTGGAATTTTGTATTCGGTATGGTGAACGAGACTATGACCAAAAAAATAAGCATTTACATCTTTACTTGTCTTTTCTTCAGATTTCGCAACTGATGAAATAAAAACAGCACAGCTTAAAACGATACATGACACTCTATTAAAAGACTTCATACGCTCACCCTAAAAAATAACTCTTTCATATACGGTTAATTAAACTTTCTTAACAAATTCGGATTTCAACTTCATTGCGCCGATGCCGTCTATTTTGCAATCTATATCATGATCACCATCAACTAAACGAATATTTTTCACTTTGGTCCCCACTTTCACCACCGAAGAACTGCCTTTAACTTTTAAATCTTTGATTACGGTAATTGTGTCACCGTCATTAAGTGGGTTCCCGTTAGAATCTCGAATACCGGTATTTATGCTTTGAGCATCAATTTCTTGCTGGCTCCACTCATGCCCACACTCAGGGCAAACGTACATACTTCTATCTTCATAGGTATAGGCAGAACCGCAAGATATACAACTAGGCAACTCACTCATAGATACTCATTTCAACTGTCGTTTGGTTAGAGAAAGAAAATAGCGTTGAGACTATTATAAGAAAATTTGGAGCAACGATTCTACCACTGAAGCATATATTAGATTAACGCGTCATACGCATAAACATCGTTTTCAACTTTCTTGCTATTCGCGTAAATGGCAAAAACACCTTATAGCGATCGAAAATTGGCGTTTGATGTAAATCTGTTTTAGAGGGGCGCTGATAACCCAAATTCAAAGTATAGTAATAGACACTAATATCTGGACTTTGTTCGCGAAATGTATTCAGAGCACCATCATAATGCATGGGTCCACCATCGGGGTGCCCCGCAGGCCGTAAAGACATCCTTTCTAGAAACCCACTGAATTCTTTTAACGTTTTACCGTTGATCGCATAGAAATGAGATTGAATTGTCGGCTTTGTGAGCTTCTCCCACCGGGGAACGCCAGAATCAATAGGGAGACTATGGCCGAAATATACGATATCCCAATCAAGCTTCTTCAACTCATCAACAATCGATGCTTCCAGCTCCGCTATTCGGCTAGAAAAGCAAATATCATCCTCAAGAATCAATATATTAGGCGCATCGCTGGCCAACGCTTCTTCAATAATCCTCTGATGACTTAAAAAACATCCCCTCACTCCGGGACTTGGGAAGCCGGCCGCTTCATTTGGTGAACTCGCTTCAAAAAACTGCACACCGTTAGCCTGAATGGGAAAACCGTATCGCGCGAACTCCTCTTCGGTTTCAACTCTTCTATCGTCTCGAAACGCCAAATTGACGATCCTAGTTCGATCGAAATATTCAAATAAGCCCATAATTTTCTTCTGCCATCACGTATCAACTACATCTGAGATAGAGGCAGATTCCACCGCGCAATATCGTTATTCCTTTTATTTTCAGATTATCAAAAACCTACGGTCAAACTTTCTTTCAAATAACGAATTAATCGTTTTTTACTAACCTTTTCGCAAAATGGTGGCTAACTAAATCAAAGCCTTTGTTTAAATATAGACGATGCGCGTCATTACGCTGATAACCAGAATCGAGGTGTATTTGCGCACACTGTTCGCGCTCAGCTTCCCCAATTACCCAGTCAAGTAGCTGACTCGCGTACCCTTTTTTTAATTGATTCGGATGCGTAATTAAATCGTCTATATACAAGACCTTTCCCCAGGCCAGGAAATTCTGAATACGATACCCGGCAAGGGCCACAGCTTGCTCACCCTCTGCAACAAACACAAGTTGATAACCTTGCGTTTGTTGTCTTTGTACTTTTTCTTGAAATTCCCTCGCCACGAGGTGAGGACGCAAAAATTGCATTAGTGGATAACATTGCTCAATCTGCACACTTGAGATTGCTTGTTTTATCGTCGCCACGCTGTCTCCCATAAAAACCAGACTACTCTTTTAATCCAAGTGTTTTATCGACAACATACAATGGCCGGTTTTTAACTTCTTTGTAGATCCGGCCAATATATTCTCCTAGCAAGCCAATCGAAACGAGCTGTACGCCACCTAAAAACAGAACAATCACCACAAGCGATGCATAACCTGGCGTATCCACCCCCATAAAGATGGTCTTTGTAATAATATAAATTCCATACACAAAGGAAAGTGCTGCAATCACTAACCCCAAATAAGTGCCAAAACGTATCGGCGCTGTGCTAAACGACGTTATTCCGCTTAGAGCGAAATTCCATAGTTTCCAATAATTAAATTTAGAATCCCCGCTCTCACGATTTTGTCGTTCAAACTCCACGGTCGCGGTCTTGAAACCTGGCCATGAAAAGAGGCCTTTCATAAACCGGTCTTTTTCTGGCATCTGTCGGATTACGTCGGCAACCCGTTTATCCATTAAACGAAAGTCCCCAACATTCTCAGGTATAGGAATGTCGCTCAGGCGATTAAACAACGTGTAAAACCAATGAGCGGTACTGCGTTTTACAACGGTATCCGAATCGCGCGAGGCACGCTTCGCAAATACTACGTCGTAACCCTCATGCCATTTTGCCAACATCTCACCAATGACTTCTGGCGGATCTTGTAGGTCTGCGTCAATCGGTACCACAGCATCACCGCTCGCGTAATCGAGTGCCGCGGTCATCGCGGGTTCTTTACCAAAATTTCTTGAGAACGACACCAATTTTATTCTCGGATCTTTTTCCGCATAACCACGAACAAGGTCTTCGGTATCGTCATTGGAACCGTCGTTAACACAGACAATTTCCCAATTGATCTCGAGACCAGATAACACCTCCAAGATTCGTTCAAAAAATACAGGAATCACTTCTGACTCGTTATACATCGGCACGAGTAGCGATAGCAGTTTGTTATTCATTGTTATATTCCGCTGTGACCAGGACGTTTATGCATTATGACGCATTCATCACGACTAGGAATACTGGTTTTCACTTTGGTATTTGAAATTTGAGAACGCGCATAAAAAACGACGCAATAAAGCGTCGTTTTCGCTACTACACAGCCATCAACTACCAAACGCGGCTTGAGCCATCCGGGAAATTAAAATCGTTAAGTGCGTCCCAAATATAATCCGCAATGGTTTCATAATTCTCATCTACCGCATCATTCACGACAGACGACACGCTGAACCCAGCAGGTGGACGCTGCTGATACATGGCTGCGTACTGAATCATGCCAGCCAAAAAGTAAATCGTTGGACGACCATGAGGTGCATTATCCTCATATATATCCTCAAAAGGTATGGCCGCCATTGCGGGCATTTCTGTGAGTATGCCACTAATAATTGGCCCAATGGGTATCATCTTCACGTTGCTATGCGTAGCAGCCACTGCGTCATGCAGCTCTATCCACCGCGCGCTATTCGGCCCAAGCTCCTGGGCATGATACGCCGCAACTTGGTCGGTTGTCGGCAAGTCATTCCCGCCTTCCGCAGGATGATAATTCGGCATTATTACCCCGGCATCACCCCAGTTTTCATAGATGTAGAAGGTAATACCCGGCTCTGCCTCTCTCACATGGTCTAAGACACGAACCACTGAGCTAATAGGCGTACCAGAATCATCGTAGTAAAGCGTATCTGGCGGCACATCCTGTACAAAATTAAGCTCGGTATACACCACCGCGTCGAAGTCAGCTTCAGCAAATGTCTCTTGGGTATCATCCCAACCTGTAGGCATACCTTCAAACGACCATTGCGCCACCGGTGGCAGTAAGTAGTTGGAGGTTCTAAATTCTCCTGTCGCGCTCATAGTCTGTCCGTTTGCTGCCGCAAACTGGCCAGCCCACCACGGGGTACTAACCTCATTTTTATTCGGATAGTCCGTAAAGGTATGGTAGATCAAGCTATGACCAAAGAAGTACGCACTTACGTCATCAATACCCGAAGGCGTTAACGTCTCAACACTTTCAACATTCGATTCGTCGGATACATTCCCCACCGCATCATAGGCAACAACACTAATGTCGTAAGTGGTACCCGCTTGTAAACCAAAAATACGTAGGCTGGTTAATGCTGTGCGATCACCAAATTCTGAACCATTCACCAAAACTGCATATTCAGTCACTCCGACGTTGTCAGACGACGCTCCCCACGAAAGCAATACATTAGTGGTGGATATATCCGATGCAACAAGCGTTGCTGGTGCCGTCGGTGCAAACGAATCAGGGCCAAACGAAGCCGCAACGCTCTGGCCACCGCTCGCCAAAAGAATGGTCGTAGAAGCGTCGTTGACATCCGCTACCCCATCAACATCACCGGTCCACACAATGAAAACCTCATCATCAGGTGCAGAGTCCGCGACAATATCGATTTCACTACCAACGGCATACCGACCAGACCCATCACCGCTTGTTACCACCAAGTCAGCCATTTCAGGCGGTGTTCCAGGGACGAAAAGCTCATTATCTTCGATAAAGTCTTCACGATCGATTGAGTTCAAAAAGGCGATTAAATCGGTTTCGTCCTGGGCTGACATCGTTCGGAGGTGATCACCAACCGTCAAAACGTCGGCTAATGTGGCAGCGCTGCCATCATGAAAGTATGGTGCACTTTCCCAAAGTTCAATTAGAGTGGGTGTCCTAATTTCACTGAGCACGCCACCAAGCCGACTACCAGAAGTCGTTTGTATTGTCCCCACATCATGCGTTTCGCCGTCTCGAAATGCACTACCCGCATGGCATTGCTCACAATTATCGTTGTAGAAGATATCTCGACCCCGTTGCGCCGAGGCCGTTAGCTCTCCGGTATAAGTGCGATGCGGTGAACGTCTAACCGAGTCTTTGCCAAGCGACCCTATATACGCAGCAAGCGAATCCAGCGCGATACTCTCGACACCTAGATTCCCAGTTTGTACATCTAGCGGGCTTTCGCCATTGAAAGTGATTCCCGGTAAAAGCCCCTCTCCCTCGTTCAACTGCTCCATTTGTATTTCAAAATCCTGCACTTCGTCAAAGTTCGCAGACCAATGCAGATTGCCAAATCGTGTGCCACTCGCACCGGTGAGCGAAATGGTGTTACGGAATCCTTCTCCCATATTACTGATATCCCACACCACACCGTCATCCCCACCACCAAAGTGACATGTAGAACAGCTCATGTAGCCCTCTGGGCCCATCTCAGGGATAAGGGAGGCGTAAAACAACTGCAAGCCCTGAAGCTCCTGACCAGTTAACACCTCTTGCGAGACGGTTGAAATAGTTTCAATATCCGGATTGAGAGAACCATCATGCATAAACGGTGCGACGTCTATCGCGCTAACGGTTCTGTCCGCAAAGTTTTTCACATACAGCGTACGCAAGGTCGCGCACATTTCCATTGGCGCGGCACCCGTATCAAATTGTGCCGACGTATTGGCCGCTAAATCGTTGGCCTCCGCCACGTCGTTCCCTCTCAAGGTGTGTATACGAATATCCGGGTTCGCCAAAAAGATAATGCCCGATGGGTCGGCGCCATTATCTAGGTCAAGCGTCCCTTGGCGTGTATTGGGGTCTTCATTTGCGTCTCGATTATTTACCAGATCAAGACGAATGATCATTGGGCGAACGGTGTTATCCCCATCCAAAGGTTCACCATTTCGCTGTAAACCTCGGTCAATATTGACTTTATTCGCCGTGATATAAGCGGTGGAGACATCTTCCGAAATGACAATACTCGACAAATAATTAGGAACGCCTGCTCCGTGATCGTCATCGTCTGGTACGAGCACCTTATTCGCTTGAATAATGCGCGTTAATGTTAAACCCGATGAGACATCAACATCATAGATTTCGCCATATTCAGCACCCGAAATAAACCGTGTCACAAGCAGCCTATCACCACTCATCGCCATCGCTTTTGGCGTCGGCCCAACAGTTAGACGATTGCTAATATTCCATGCACCGCTATCAATACTGATGATTTCACCGCTGCCATACAGCGCGACGTAAAGAACACCATCAGAGGCAACGGAAGCGACCGGCTGCGTACCATAGCCCGTGTCAATTGCCCGAATCGGGGCGCCAAATTCACTGTAAATTACCACCTTGTCGTCATCCCGATGCGTAACGGCAAAGGCACTGCCAATTTTTGTAACAGAAGTGGGGGTTTCGTAATTTAGGCGGATTTCTGCATATAAGCTATGCGTTGTTTCGAAGCTTGTATCATCCGTTGATCGATCAATAATCGTAATACTGTCGTTATCTGGGTTCACTACCCAAACATTGCCATCATCAACTTCCGGTTCACAGGCCAACTGGCTCGATTTGATAGGGTAGTAGGGTGCTCCAGAATAAGAAGGCACTATTTCTTCCGGAGGAGGCTCCGGTGGATCAACAATAATAATTTCGTCGCCTGTGGAAAAGGAAAAGCTATAGGGCTCCATAGTATTGCCCATATAATCTTGTATTCCACTGACATCCACGCGATAAGTCGCATTGATATTAAAGTCCTGATCGGGCCAAATTGATATTGTTCCCGTGTGGGAAAGGATATGCCTAAAACCTATTTCTTCATCGGCATCGACATTAGTCACCGTAATAGCGTTAGTAACCGTTTCTGTACGTAATGTTTCAGGAATATGAAGGTGGATAAACCCATCAATCGGATAATCAGTTTGGCCTGCAAGCGGGCGGTGCCCAGAAATATAAGGCGCATTCGTATCTGGCTCATCGCTTGTGACGAAGAAACACATCCCTTGCTCGTTGGCATCTTCTGTTTCCCAAAAGTCATAGCCACCAAAAATACCGACTTGTCCAAGCGGCCTAAAATACTGGCTTCCATCACACTCGTTGGCGATATCATCAAAGCGATAGACGATATCGCTAAACTCTTCTGCTGATATTTCACTATCGTCGGCAAATGCGGCTTCACATGCCTCTATATCCACCTTAAAGTGATCTACATAGGCGAAATTATCCTGAAAATTGACGTACATTGGGTCACTGGATCCGTCCCCGTCTTCTGGGCTTCCAGGGCCTTGATCTTGATTAAAGTAAACCGCACAGGATAAAAAGGGGTTTCTCGGATCCGTAAAATCGACGATAAACATGGCCGAATGGCGACGAGATGGTGTTGCTTCGATCCTTTCTCGCGCAGCCCATACCATTTTATTCGTACCATATGGCTCCATCCAATATCCGCCAATCCCAACCGTATTAATCACACCTTCGTGTTCAGGCTCAACCAGGCTAGGGTCAAAAACACTTAATAACTCAGGCACCCCACCTTCTTTAAAGCCTGACACATCGTATATGGCCATACCTGTAGATTGCTGATCAGAAGCCACTACCAACAAATTACCAAGCCAAGAGGCAAAGCCCGTGACACCTGTATCCTGCAAATGATCCCAGCCAACAAAAGGCTCACCTAACCAATACTGATTTTGGTCTTCACCCAGCCATTCGGTTTCACTCGTATCTGTAATAAAGTTAGTTGTATCGCGTATCGCGAATAAGCCATCGCTGCTAAAACCATAATCCCAGTACATTCTCGTGTAGTACGGAGAAAACATCATCGGATAAGACAGCGGCACCGGCGACCACGCTTCGGATTCCTCCACGATAATCTGATCAATAGATTCAATCGCATCGCCATCAAAGCGCCACCAGTTATCGCCAGCCCAAAGCAATGGCCCTAAGGTGTCATCAAACGCTACGATTGTGCCATGGGCGTTGATAGGTTGCCGACCAACGCCTCCGGGCTCAGTCAGCGAACCAATTAACGTTGGATTTCGTAAATCAGACAGGTCCCATATCGTATCTTCGAAGCGATACTCATCAATATTAACGGTGGTACTGCCCGGATTTTCAGGGAAGTTTGCCAAAATTGGGCCTATCGGCATGAGATCCGCGGTACGACCAAACTCTGTGCCCAACTTAATAATGAAATCACCTTGATCCCCGTAGTCTTCACCCTGGGGAGGATACGATGCCGATAACACCGGCCCTGAAAACGCTAACACACTCGCAAAAACACATGTCCGTATGCTCATGGTGATACCTCCACTAGTACTGGGGCGCTGAACAGGCTATTCCCAAGCGCATCATAGGCTTCCACAACAATGGTATATGTACCCGCATCTACAGGCTGAGAAAAGTTCTGACCGGAGACTATTGTCTCAACAGGGTTAGCTTGAGCAACGGACCAATAGAGGACACGGTAATTCACCGCATTCGAATCACTCCAATTTAGCGCCAAAGTACCTCCCGCTCCGGATGTATCCACGGTTGGGACAGTTAGCGTGCTGCCAGGATCAGGGGTAGCGGTGGGCGTCGGCGTCGCAGTGGGCACCGGAGTCGCAGTGGGCGTCGGCGTTGCAGTGGGCACCGGAGTCGCGGTGGGCGTCGGCGTTGCAGTGGGCACCGGAGTCGCGGTGGGCATCGGCGTCGCGGTGGGCGTTACTACCGGCGGCGCTCCTGGAATAGGCGTCGCAGTCGGCGTCGGCACAATACTTGGCGTCGGAGTGGGCACAGGTGTCGCAGTTGATGCAGGAGTCGCAGTTGGCACAGGTGTCGACGTTGGCGTTACTGAAGGTGTGGGTGTCATTGAAGGCGTTGGTTGTATCGCCAACAACCCTTTTTCAGAATCCGTATCGGAAGTACCACCGCACGAAACAATACCAACAGTCAACGTAGCTAAAAAAATTCTACGCGGCAGCGGAACCCAATTTTTGTTACCAAAAAGGGTCAAGCCTCCATTCTGACTGAATAACCTTACAAGCTTATTCATAAACAACTACCACTAAAAGCAAAATAAATAGGGGGTGTAAATTTGGGGATTCCAACCGAGGCTAGCACTTAAGCATGAGGCTCTACTCATATTTTAGTATGAGTCGGAAAAGTATACACATTACTTTAGACAATTTGTGACTAGCATCAATATAATTTGAAGGCCAAAACCAGCCTTTCAAAAAATATTATAAGTAACTGAAAAACATACACTTTTCATTTTATTGATCCAGGTGCCAACTAGTGCTAGTTAGACAACCTATATCACGATTTATTTCCGCCATGGAGTTGAAAAAAACGACATTATTTGCATGGCGTTACCCCCTCAATAATTCGATCACCGGATCGGGGCTGACTTCAACGCCACGCCACATCCGAAAGCTTTCCGCCGCCTGACCCACTAACATTCCCAGGCCATCCGAGACATGGCGTGTACCACGTTTTTTTGCCCACGCCATAAATGCGGTCGGCTCCGCGCCATAAACCATGTCGTAGACTTTCGTATTTTCACACAGGCAGGCAGGCGGTACTGCAGGGATGTCAGCACTCAGACTTGCAGACGTGCCATTGATGATTAGGTCAAAGGCAGTGCCCTCTAGCTCACCAAAACCTAGACCACATATGTGGCCATAAGATGAAAACATATCAGCGAGTAAACCCGCCTTTGATGCAGTACGATTTGCGATCACAATCGATGAAGGCCCTTCTGCCAAAATTGGTTGTAATACGCCCCGTACCGCACCCCCTGCGCCCAAGATAAGAACCTTGGCGCCATCCAGTTGCCAGCCCAAGCGTTTAATATCGGATACCAAGCCAAGGCCATCGGTGTTATCCCCCAAAATACTGCCGTCCACTCGCTTTGCTAGGGTATTAACCGCTCCTGCGGCCTGCGCCCTATCCGTCAGTTCATCAGCAAAAGCGCATGCATCCTGCTTAAACGGAACCGTCACGTTGAGACCATAGCCACCCCCGTCAAAAAAGGCTTTGGCCTCTAGGGCAAATTTATCCTCGTCTACGCACTGCTTCGTATACTGGATGCTCTCTCCTGTTTGGAGCGCAAATGCCTGATGAATCTGAGGCGACTTTGAGTGTGCTATCGGATTTCCAAATACCGCATATCGATCGGGCTCATCCATTTAACAACGCCCCCTCTGTAACCAATCTTTGGCCGTCAAGAAATGCGTATAAAGCTTTTCTTCTGCTGTTCCAGCTTGTGGACTCCAGTCGTATTCCCATCGAACCAATGGAGGTAAAGACATCAAGATTGATTCTGTCCGCCCACCGGTCTGCAGACCAAACAAAGTGCCACGGTCAAAAACCAAGTTAAACTCAACGTAACGCCCACGGCGATAGAGCTGGAAGTCTTTTTCTTTTTCAGAAAAAGCATTATCACGGCGCTTTTCAATGATTGGCACATAGGCCTCGCAATAGCTGTTACCCACGGACTGCAAAAAAGCGAAACATTTTTCAAAACCCCATGCGTTTAGATCATCAAAAAACAAACCGCCAACGCCGCGCGGCTCTTCTCGGTGTTTTAAATAAAAATACTCGTCACACCATTTTTTATATTCGTCATACACGTTTTCACCAAAGGGATCACACGCCGATTTGGCCGTTTGATGCCAATGGATACAGTCTTCATCATTCCCGTAATATGGCGTGAGGTCGTAACCTCCACCAAACCACCATACGGGTTCCGCCCCTTCTTTTTCTGCGATAAAAAACCGTACGTTCGCGTGACTTGTCGGGACATGAGGATTGTCGGGATGGATCACCAATGACACTCCCATTGCTTCGAAACTCCGACCCGCTAACTCTGGCCGATGTGCGGTTGCAGATGCAGGCAAAGAAGCCCCCATAACATGAGAGAAATTGACGCCGCCTTTTTCGATTACAGCACCGTGGGTCATCACTCTAGAGCGGCCACCCCCACCCTCTTCACGCTCCCATGAATCCTCTTCAAATTTCCCGCTGCCATCTGCTGTAGCTAACTTTAGACAAATATTTTCTTGCAACTGCATTAGGTATTCTTTTACGGCTTGTTTATCTACACTCACGCTCATCTCTTAATTTTCATCGTTTAAATAGGGGGTTAACGGATTACGGTACCTGTAACCAAATCCACAATTTTGGAAGGCTTTGCCTCTGCTCCAATCTGACCCGGTGCAAATAGCACATTCTTCTTACCGAAATAACGGCGCACCTTAAACTGGCTGATCGCAGGGGGTAATCCTTGGGGATTAGCAGAAGTCGAAACGATTGGTCCACCAAAACGATTACACAAAGCCTGAACAACCGGGTGATTGCTGACACGTAAAGCGATCGTATCATGCTGGCCAGACACAATATGGGGGATGCGCTGTTTATGTGGCACCAACCACGTGGTGTGGCCAGGCCAAGACATCTCAAGCATCTCACGACGATCAGCCTGTAACCCATCTAACAGAAATTCAAAATGGGCTATGTTTCCACCCACCAAGATCAAACCTTTGCTGGCAGCGCGCGATTTTAACGCCAGAACCTTCGACACCGCATGCTGATTAAAAGGGTCGCAGCCAAGCCCCCACACTGCTTCCGTCGGATACGCAATGACCTCGCCTAGGGCAAGGGCATCGGTGCAGTTTTGTATTTTGATGTGGAACACACGTTACCCCTCGGACCTGTTAATACTAAGGTAAAAAACCGCATGGACATTACTTCAGGAAGTAATGATTCGCAAGGCCATCCCGTGCTTTCACCGCTAAGACAAGCTAAGGCTTTACTGCTTTTACATAATGACCATTCTCATTATATATGTGCCCGCTCATTTCCAGACTCATAAGACCAGACAGTAAGGTGTTTACCCCTAAATCCGTTACGCTTGCAATGGCGTCTAACGACATGGGGTCATATTCTATCCGATCAAGAATATGGCGCTCCTCATCAGAAATGTTCGCATCGACCGCGCTATCATACCCACCCGCTGCAGATGTTTTTGCGGCAAACCCTTCTAACTCAGCATAAATATCTTCCGCGCATTCAACCAATATACCGCCTTGTTTAATTAAGGTGTGACACCCCCGACTTAAAGGGCTATGCACCGAACCCGGCATTGCAAACACTTCTCGGTTTTGCTCTAAAGCATATTTTGCCGTAATCAACGACCCGCTTTTTACCGCGGCCTCAATCACTAAGGTACCTAAACTTAGCCCACTGATAATACGATTGCGCCGAGGAAAGTTCTGGGGGCTCGCCACCGCCCCCAAGGGAAACTCACTGACGATTGCACCACCGTTTTCTAAAATATCCTGAGCCAACTGGCCGTGCCGCTTCGGGTACACGGTATCGATACCCGTACCAACCACGGCAACCGTTTGACCGCCACCGCTCAGTGCGCCTGAATGTGCATGACCATCAATGCCCAAAGCTAAGCCGCTGGTCACCACAAAATCTCGGCCCACCAACTCTGCGGCCATGTGATGCGCATTGGCTAAACCTGTTTTACTGGCTGAACGACTCCCCACAATGGCGACCTGATCTCGCGCCAACACCGAAAGATCCCCTTTAACAAACAAATACGGCGGCGCCTGCGCTATTTCTGAGAGCATCGAGGGATATGCGGGGTCGATATGCGAAAGCACATGAATATTATTTTCACGACACCATTCCAAGGCTCTTCGGACTTCGATCAAGCTCGGGTGATCGCTTCGCTGGCGAACATCATCAATCTGATCGACAAGTGCCGGACGCAGCAGAATATTAAGCTGTTCTCTAGGCGCGGCGAATACCTTATCCACACCGCCTAGGGCGTCTACCAAGGTCCAATAGCGAACAACCCCAAGACCAGAAACGGAAAGAATAAGTAAGGTTTTTTCGAGAGTAGAAAGTAGCGAAGAAGGTGCCACTGTATCCTGAATGGGCATATCACGTTCCTTGTGTTGGCGGCGGCCTCCTGGCCACCGTATCTATTGTTTTACGAAATTAAGGATTTTTCACCTTATCTTTCACAGAGATGCCGCGCTCAGCTTCCAAGACTAAACCAAAGCTGACTTTATCGAAAACACGGAAGATCATCATCAAACCGGCACGCTCATCAGGCAAGGTGACCGAAGAACCACTCACACGATCGCGGATACGATTCCCTCTTTTGTACACCGCAAGTACATTACCCGCTGTAACGCCTTCACGTTGACCACGGTTAATCACCACAACATCAAATTTACCGACCTGACTTAACCCCCCTTCAACAGCCAAAATCTGCCCTTCGATAACCCCATTTGGAGGTGAAGGATAGAAGGTAGAATCAATCGAGCGCTCTTCCTGACGAAGCAGACGATCACCCGCGCGAATTTCTTCAGTGGTACGTGAAATTTTCAGTGTAGAAATTTCATCATCGATCGATATCACTTCACCGCTACCGATATCTAAGGCTTGAACACCTAGCTTCTCGCGCGTGTCGGGGTCGACAAACAACTCACCTCTACGGTAAACACCGAATACAGCATATTTTTCTTGCAGATTTCCACGCACATAGGCCTTGTCGCCAGCACCCACAATCAAGTGATCATCACCGCCAGATACAACGTAAGGAGCAATTTTCAACTCTTCCTCGGTCACCACACGGCTACGGGACAAAAAGCTATTAATCTTATCGAGAGGAATCGTGTCAATCGCTTCACCCGCCGTCAAAACTCGGGCTTTAGGCGTCATTTTGTAGATACGGCCTGAGGTATCTACCTCCAGGCGTGGCTTACCTTTAAAGTAAACCAAGCGAATAACATCACCCGGGTAAATAAGGTGGGGGTTTTCAATCTGCGCGTTCACATGCCAGATCTCTGGCCACATCCACGGGTTTTTAAGAAATTTGCCAGAGATATCCCATAGCGTATCCCCTTTCACCACGGTATGCGTATCGGGTACGTCGTCTCTCAGAATCGGTCCGTCTGAATTCGCAAACGCGGCAATATATGCCGAGAGTGTCGTGACAGCGATGATCCCCAGAATAAATTTTTTCATTGCGTTAATCCTGTTGCATTAGGCAAAGGTGCCTTCGCAGATAAATAGCCGCTAGCAGACTACAACTCGCTAACGAATAACCAAGTATTAGCAGAAAGATTCACCATTAGCAGATAGCGGTGCTTAGCCGTTATAATAGCCGAACTACCGCATGATCCAGCCAAATAGGCCAACCCATAAAGTAGTATAAACCCTTATTGATCATAATGTTAGCAACGAAATTTAGCTAATTACTAGAAGTTTGTCACGTAATGGCCCTATTACCGATATTAGAGTTTCCAGACCCCCGTTTACGCACCGTCGCAAAATCTGTCGATGTGGTTGATGATGAAATACGCAATTTGGTCGACGACATGTTTGCCACCATGTATGACGTGCCAGGTATTGGCCTTGCCGCCACGCAAATTAATGTGCACTTGCGCGTCGTCGTAATCGATGTCTCAGAAGAAAAAAACCAACCGCTTTGTTTCATCAACCCTGAAATAGAAGTACTGGACCAAGAACTTTACGAGTACGAAGAAGGCTGCCTATCCGTACCCGGATTTTACGAGCCAGTCACGCGGCCGGAACACGTTCAGGTTACCGCACTAAACCGTGATGGCGAATCGTTTACACTTAAGCCCACCGGTTTGCTCGCCGTATGCATTCAACACGAAGTGGACCACTTAGATGGCAAACTTTTTGTCGACTACATATCAAATATGAAGCGCCAACGTATTCGCAAGAAGTTAGAGAAACAGCACAAACAGCAAGCCTGATCCGCTCCGAAGCAGTACAACTTCACTTACATTCCACGCACCTTACGACCAGGGCCACAATGCCGCCATTAAATATTATCTTCGCGGGCACGCCCGTTTTCGCCGAGCGACATTTAGAAGCCCTCATCAACAGCGAACACAATATCGTCGCGGTCTATACCCAACCTGACCGCCCTGCTGGCCGAGGGAAAAAGCTCACACCCAGCGCCGTAAAAAAGCGGGCATTGGCACATGAGCTGCCCATCTACCAGCCTGAAAACCTTAAGTCCGAGACCTCCCAAGCGGAGCTTGCCTCATTAAAGCCGGACCTGATGGTCGTTGTCGCCTACGGATTACTGCTCCCCAAAGCAGTCTTAGATATTCCAAAATTCGGCTGTATTAATGTGCACGGCTCGGTTCTGCCTCGCTGGCGCGGCGCGGCGCCGATTCAACGCGCAATTGAAGCAGGAGATAGGACCAGCGGCGTGACGATCATGCAAATGGATGTGGGTTTGGACACCGGCGATATGCTGCTAATACGTGAGTGCCCCATTCACAGCACCGACTCAAGCAGTGATCTACACGACCGGCTGAGCAATATTGGACCACCCGCGCTATTGGAAACCGTCCAGAACATTGCGAATGGAACGTCATCCCCTGAAAAGCAAGATGATGCACTCAGTAACTACGCGCGCAAAATAGAAAAACCTGAAGCAGAAATTCAATGGTCAGAATCAGCCGAAACCATCGACCGTAAAATCCGCGCCTTTAACCCCTTCCCTATCTGCTTTACGACACTGAAAGGCGATCGGCTGCGTATACACAAAGCACACCCCATCGACGGCAAAAGTAGCGCACACCCTGGGACCATCACCATCAGTAACGACGAGCTGATTGTGCAATGTGGGGAAGGCGCACTATCAATCGACACCCTGCAGCTACCCGGCAAAAAAGCCGCTAGCATAAAAGAATTCCTAAA
This sequence comes from Agarilytica sp., assembly GCA_045430345.1. Taxonomy (GTDB): domain Bacteria; phylum Pseudomonadota; class Gammaproteobacteria; order Pseudomonadales; family Cellvibrionaceae; genus Agarilytica. Next base: position 93,093 of record JAILXT010000002.1, read on the forward strand.
CGGTTCTGCCCACCTACTCGACACCAGCACACCCTTGGGATGCAAATGAATATTCGCGCGCTTGCGGCTCGCTCACTGGCGTCAGTACTCCAGCAAAAAAGCGCACTCGACGCCACTTTTGACCGTCAACAAGCTGAGCTCTCGCCCCAAGATCGCAGCTTATATAAAGGGATCTGCTACGGCACCTGCCGTCACTTTTTTTCCCTTGATGCCGCACTTGGGGAACTACTCACTAAACCACTGAAAGCAAAAGACAGCGATGTGAAAGCCTTGTTGTTAGTGGGCATTTACCAACTCTGGTATATGCGGATACCTGATCATGCGGCCATTAACGAAACCGTCAATGCCACTAAGCGGCTCAAAAAACCGTGGGCTAAAAATCTTATTAATGCGGTGTTACGCAATTTTCTTCGTGAAAAAGAGGCCATTACGTCGACCTTCGATCAGTATCAACACGAACACCCCAAATGGTTACTTACAAAGATCTCAAGTGCGTGGCCAAATACCGTCGAGCGTATAACCCAAGCCAACAACACCCAGGCGCCCTTTACCTTGCGGGTGAACTCACGTAAAAATGATCGCGCGCGCTACAGTGAAGTGCTCACACAACAAGAGATTGCTCATTCCCTCTGTGAATTTTCAGACCACGGCCTCACCCTGATCGAGCCCATCGATGTCATGCAACTTCCAGGGTTTGCTGAAGGCACTTGCAGCGTGCAAGACGAAGCCGCACAACTATCCGCCAAGCTACTCGACCTGCAACCACAACAACGCGTGTTGGATGCTTGTTGTGCCCCTGGCGGGAAAACCTGCCATATCGCCGAACTGCAACCAGCACTGAAAGAACTGGTTGCCCTGGACGTCGATGCGTCACGCCTGAAAAAAGTGCAAGATAACTTAACGCGCTTAGCGTTACCCGCATCAATAATTACCGCCGATGCCGCTGACTCAAAAACGTGGTGGGATGGCAACACATTCGACCGTATATTGCTCGACGCGCCTTGCTCAGCAACCGGCGTCATTCGTCGCCACCCCGACATAAAGCTGCTACGCCGCGAAAGCGACATCGCCGAGCTAAGCAAACTACAACTCACAATCTTGCAAGAGCTATGGCAGACCCTAAGTTCCGGCGGCATTTTGCTTTACGCCACCTGTTCCATTTTGCCCGAAGAAAATGAAAACTTGATCAAGACCTTTGTCGAACAGCAAGACGACGCGCTACACTTAGCCATCGACGCCACTTGGGGCGAACAACGGCCATACGGTCGACAACTCTTTCCTCAGATAAACGGGCATGATGGTTTCTACTATGCTCGTATTAAGAAGGCACAAAATTAGGCTGCGAGCACGATCTCCCAGCACAGCTAAAGCCAAAAACTTATGAAAATTATTATTCTCGGTGCCGGCCGAGTGGGCGGTACGCTGGCATCAAACCTCTCGAGCGAAGCGAATGACATTACGGTGGTCGACAGTAATGTGGATTTCTTGCGCGACCTGCAAGACCGGCTCGATATTGGCGTTGTTGCAGGCCATGCATCTCACCCCGAAATATTGCTACAAGCCGGCATTGAAGATGCCGATATGCTGATCGCCGTTACGGGGGTCGACGAAATTAATATGGTGGCTTGCCAAATTGCCTACAGCCTCTTTCGCACCCCCACCAAAATCGCCCGTATCCGCTCTCAAGAATATGCGACCCATGAAGGGCTTTTTCGTAATGCTGCCGTCCCCATTGATGTCATTATCAGCCCTGAGCAACTGGTTTCTGACTATATCTACCGCCTAGTAGAACAACCCGGCGCCCTTCAGGTACTGGATTTCGCAAATGGCATTGCGCAACTCGTCGCCGTAAAAGCCTTTTATGGCGGCCCCCTTGTCGGCCAAGAGCTGCGCTTTATTCGCAAGCATATGCCCAATGTGGAAACCCGAGTTGCAGCTATTTACCGACGCAATCGCGCCTTGATGCCGACCGGTTCGACGGTGATCGAAGCAGATGACGAAGTGTTCTTTATTGCTGCGAAATCTGATATTCGTGCCGTAATGAGTGAGTTGAGACGCTTAGACCGCCCCTATAAACGCGTCATCATCGCGGGTGGCGGCAATATTGGTTTGCGCTTAGCCACCAAACTCGAAAAACAGTATTCCGTCAAAATTATTGAGTTCAATACTCAGCGCGCGGCATTTTTATCAGAACACCTCAACCACACCATCGTTTTACACGGCAGCTCATCCGATCAAGATTTGTTGATGGAAGAAAATATCGAAGACACCGATGTATTTCTTGCCGTCACCAATTCGGATGAAGCCAACATCATGTCCTCCTTGTTAGCCAAGCGAATGGGCGCACGTAAGGTACTGACCCTTATCAGTAACCCGGCCTATGTCGACCTGGTTCAAGGAGGTGAAATTGATATCGCCATTTCGCCACAACAAGCGACCATCGGCAGCCTGCTCACACACGTAAGGCGCGGCGATATAGTAAATGTTCACTCACTACGTCGTGGCGCCGCCGAAGCCATCGAAGTGATTGCTCATGGCGATGAAAACAACTCCAAAGTTGTGGGCCGCGCAATTGAGGATATCGACCTCCCAGAAGGCACCACCATTGGCGCAATCGTCCGTGAAATCGCACCGGAGCCGGAGGCAGATATCACCCGTGATCTCCCCAAAAGCGCTTCCGTCACTAATGCAAAAACCCATGACGTGATTATCGCCAGCGACGATCTCATCATCGAGTCTGGCGACCATGTGATTCTCTTCTTAATTGATAAGCGTCATACACGCGATGTAGAACGGCTTTTCCAAGTCGGTTTTACCTTCTTCTAGGTGCACTGAACCACTATGCATTACGCCATCATTTTCAAAGTCCTTGGCATTTTGCTCATGCTCTTTAGCCTGACGATGGCGCCTCCCATTGCCGTGTCCTACATATACCATGACGGCACTGCCGCCGCGTTTATCCTAGCCTTCGTCATCACTTTTTTTACAGGGCTTATGGCCTGGTTCCCGGTGCATCAAGTTAAACAGGATTTACGCACCAAAGACGGCTTCCTCATTACCTCATTGTTTTGGTGTGTACTCGCACTATTTGGTTCACTGCCCTTCCTGATTGCCGATGCCTCTCAATTATCCTTTGTCGACGCCGTATTTGAATCCCTCTCGGGATTAACAACAACGGGCGCCACGGTAATGACCGGGCTGGAACACCTACCCAAATCCATTTTGTTTTATCGGCAACAACTGCAGTGGCTCGGTGGCATCGGTATTATCGTCATCGCCGTGGCTATTTTGCCCATGCTTGGCATTGGTGGCATGCAGCTATATCGCGCCGAAACTCCCGGCCCCGTTAAAGACAGCAAACTCACACCCAGAATCACGGAAACCGCAAAAGCGCTGTTCTTTATCTACCTCAGCCTAACCATTGCCTGCACCCTCGCTTACTGGGTAACGGATATGAACTTCTTCGATGCGATTAGCCATGCATTTTCCACCGTCGCCATCGGCGGGTTTTCAACCTACGACGCCAGCATCGGCCACTTCCAAAGCCCTGCGATCATGATTATCTGCATGGTGTTTATGGTGCTTTCTGGGATTAATTTTGCGCTTCATTTTTTCGCTTGGCGGGCCAAGGGCATAAGCCACTATATTCAAGATCCTGAGTTTCAGTTTTATATCTCGATGATGCTATTGGGCATCGTGATAGTGACAGCCTACCTCGCTTATTCGGGTACATACGGCCTTAACCTGAGTTTGATTAACGGCGCCTTCGAACTGGTCTCAATTTTTACCACGACGGGTTTTGGTGTTGCCGACTTTTCCGTCTGGCCCACCTTTCTTCCATTCTTGATCTTTATGTTCGCCTTTATCGGCGGCTGTGCGGGATCTACCGGCGGTGGCTTAAAAGTCATACGCGTGCTGTTAATCATCAAACAAGGATTTCGAGAACTCCATCGCCTCGTCCACCCCAATGCCGTTATCCATATTAAAGTGGGAAAGAAAACGGTTTCAGATCGCGTCGTCGAAGCGGTATGGGGCTTTTTGGCGGTGTATATCATGGCGTTTTTAATCATGTGCATCATGCTACTCGCCACAGGCCTAGACTTTCTCACTGCATTTACCGCTGTAGGTGCCTGCTTGAATAACCTTGGGCCAGGCTTGGGTTCAGTTGCGGCCCACTACGGAGATATTAGTACCAGCGCAAAATGGATTCTTTGCTTTGCCATGCTGCTCGGGCGCTTGGAGGTATTTACTTTACTGGTGCTATTTACGCCCGTTTTTTGGCGACGTTAATTTTCTACCCATGTCAAAATAAGCTTTGAACAAGGCATAAATCTTTACACCCGAATACAACTTCTTATTTATCTCATCCCAATCGAAACATCCCGTCCCTAGTAATAAAATTTGCTATTAACCTATACAGCGATCTCAGTTAAGTATCTATGAGGAAATATCTTTCTCAGGTGTTAAGGAACTTAGGCCCCGTATTTAATACACAAACTGCGATTTTTTATCCTCTATGAAACGACTCCTAGTTCTAATACCTACCGCCCTTGCCTTCGTATTATCACTCAGCCATTGCGGGGGCAATAATTCAACCGCCGTACCTGACACATCGACAACAGGTACTACGCCCGAAACACCTATTACCGGAATTGCGGGAGATGGCACCCTCTCCGAAAAACTTGACACTATAATCACTGCAGCTCAACGGCCTGCCATTGCCGCGTTTAGTATCTCCGAAGGTCAGGTAATTGAGATGGCCTCCACTGGACTTCGCTCCGCAGACTCAACTGTAGCCGTGACTGACAATGACTTATGGTTTGTAGGTTCAATTGGAAAGTCTATGACTGCCACACTCGTCGCCTTTATGGTCGATGCTGGTTTTCTTACCTGGGAAACAAGCATAAACGACGTTTTTCCGGAATGGTCTGATTCCACTCTGGCAAAATATCGTAACATCCAGATTCAACAACTACTCTCCCACACTAGCGGTTTGGAAGATGAGTTCCCCGACTCTATTTGGAATTTTTTGGATAGTGATCGTTCAGGCCCAGAAGTACGATACATCGTATCCCGCATAGCACTCAGCTACGATCACGGGTACCCAGAAAACTCTTTTCAGTATGCGAATATTAACTATGGCATCGCAGGTGCGATGCTAGAAAAGCTCTCCGGACAAACTTGGCGTGAATTAATTGACGAACGAGTGTTCCACCCCTTGGGTATCAACCAATTCGGATTTGGTCTACCGGGGGTCCCTGGCACTCTGGACCAACCCGTAGGCCATCTCTTTAACACCCCAGGGGACTCTCCTTTTCACCCAGCTATAGGGCCTGCTGGATCTATCCATTTCTCTCTTTCATCCATGGCAATCTACGCAAACTTCCACCTTCAAGGGTTAAGAGGCGAAGGCTCAATGCTTTCAAGAGCCTCATATGAAAAACTCTACCAACCCAAGATCCCTTCATTATACGGTGGCGGAGATTACGCACTAGGTTGGTTCCGAAATGGTAATCGCATATTTCACGGTGGTACAAATACAAGGTGGTACGCGCTTTTAGAGATTAATGCCGAACATAATACCGCGTATTTTGCTGTCTCCAATAGTTACTCGGAAGGCTGGACAGTAGGATTAACCAGCCATGGGCAAATAGAAATATTTATCGGCCAAGCGCTAGACCTACTAATCAGACGGTTAGATAACCGACATCAAAACAACTAGCACCTAATTCATAAACGACTTAATCGCCTGCTGACCCGCAAAATACTCGCTTCCCATCGGCAGAAACTAACCTTTCTCCTCTTTTTTGGAGGGTAGGTTACGTTCAGGAGTTAATAGACATATTGAACCCTTTTTTAACATCTATAAATAAAACTCTCAGCCAATGACACAAACTCTAACTGCACTTCCCTACATCATGCTCTTCGTCCTGACATTGAGTCAGTGCGGGGGTAATGGCAACAAAGCACCGACAAACACCTCAACTCCTCCCCCCCAAACCTCCCACGGAGGCACCGCTGGAGATGACGCGCTTGCCGAAAAACTTAACACCATAATCTCCCGAGAACACAGGCCAGCCATTGCTGCATTTAGTTTATCGGAAGGACAAGTCATTGAAATGGAAGCGGTCGGTCTTCGCTCCGCCGACTCAAACATCCCAGTCACGTCGGAGGACCTCTGGCACGTTGGCTCTATCGGTAAATCTATGACCGCAACACTCGTTGCATTTATGGTCGACGCGGGTTTTCTTACTTGGGAGACGTCCGTCAATGAGGCCTTTCCCGAGTGGTCTGACACCACTATTAGTAAGTATGGAAGCCTACAAATACAAGAGCTGCTATCTCATACCAGCGGACTCGAAGATGAATTTCCGACCGCCGTATACGATCTGCTCGAAAGTGACCTCTCAGGTCCAGAAGTCCGCTACTTAGGTTCCCAGATCGCCTTAAGTTACGACCATAATTACAACAAAGAGGTTTTTCGCTACGCGAACCTTAACTATGTCCTCGCTGCCGCAATGCTGGAAAAGGTTTCTGGCCGAAATTGGCGAGACCTGATCACCGAATATGTATTTCACCCTCTAGGGATTTACGAATTTGGGTTTGGCTTACCCGGTGAACCCGGCACCCTAGACCAACCCACTGGCCATTTTTTTAATATTCCTGGGGACGCACCTATTCACGCAGCTGTTGGACCTGCAGGCTCTATGCATTTTTCACTTGATTCAATGGCCATTTATGCAAATTTCCACCTTCAAGGGCTAAGGGGTGAAGGCTCTATGCTGTCTAGAGACTCTTACGAAAAGCTCTATCAACCTCGAATACCATCAAGACTCGGAGGTGATTACGCACTGGGCTGGGTACGAAACAACAATCGAATCTATCATGCAGGAACAAATGGACGGTGGTTCGCGCATTTAGAAATCGACGGGACAGAAAATACGGCTTATTTTGCCGTCTCAAATAGTTTTTCAGATGGATTAACTGTCTCCATGACATCACATGGGCCCATTGAAATATTCATCAGTGAAACGCTCAATCTTCTGAAAGAACGAGTTGAAAACCTTAGCGAAGAAGACTGATCTTAGGCCTTTTCAGCTCAACAGAAAGAAACGCTTATCATCATTGAGATTACTCATATTTTTCATTGTGCCCAACTACCAGCCTGTTTAAGTGCGTCATGTAACACGTTCCAGTCCAGTAAAGCTTGCTGATATAACCCAGCCATTCCCTGAAACCTTACCCCATAGCTATTAAGGCGAAATGCCAGGATCGCATAAAACGCATCGACTGCACCCATGTCATCAAACATATAGGGCTGTGTCGCTTGTTCGAATATCGCATTGATTCGAGCTATCTCGATTTTAAGCGCGTTATCAGGCTCAACTAACGCTTCAACCGCACTCAAAGAAAACGGGCAGCGCGCCCTAAGCCCAGCAAAACCCGCGTGCATTTCAGCACATAGACTACGAGCAAGCGCCCGCTTTTCCTGGCTCTTGGGAAATAAGCGTCCACTTGAACACTCATTCAAATATTCCACAATTGCTAAAGAATCGTGAATTACGACCCCTTCATTTGTTAATACAGGAACCAGACCCGCCGCCGAGTACTTCAAAATTTCGGATTTGTAATCATCAGCACGTAGGTCAATCACGCGCTCATTGATCGCGATACCCGAAAGCTTTGCGCACAGCCATACTCTTAAGGACCAGGTTGAATCCGTTCCCACTACGAGTTCCATAATACTTCCTATAGTTCGATACGCGTCCGGACCCCGCAGGCTGATTACTGTGCGAGGGATATCATGATATTTAAGTAATTCGACTACGAATCGCTTTTGTTATTTCCGTTCGGAAACATCCACTTAGCAACGACAACAAATAGCCCTACTACATTCACCGTGGTGGACGTAATAAAGGTGATGAGCACCTTGTCTGACAAAGAGAAACCACTGACGTTAAAACCCGACATGAACACGGCGATAGCAACGCACACCAGCCACGCACACACCAACCAAAAGATACGGCCGGCATAACCGAGACGCAGCGTATGCGTATCTTGAGCTTCTTTTAACTCTTGCTTTAACGATTCGACTTGATAGAAAAGTTGGTGCTCTTCTAAATCAATAGACAGATCTGGTTCTAACTCTTTCGGAGAGGCACTGACGGAAGCTGCTTCTTTTGAAGCCGCCTTTTGAATGACATGCGTAAACGATATCTCGGAGCTCAAGAGGCTTCCACTACGCTTTTGTAGTGCTCAGAGATAACATTTTCGGGAATTACACCAAACTGGTCAGACGCCCAGGTAACACTCCAGGGTGTTTCCGGTTGATGCGTCAGCGCAGAAAGTTCACTCCCCGACATATGGCCATAAGATTCCCATACGCCTCTAATAATATCCATCTCTTTAGCATCATCAGGAAGCGTGTCTTTGGCGGGCAGCGACTCCGTTACAAAATTACGCCCATACTTCTGAAGCGTTTTGTAAAGCTTTGGTATCACTGGGCCAAACTGCCATGCATGAGTGTTGTGGTAATAAAGCTGGCGACCCAAAAGCGCGAGCGTATAGCCCTGAGACAGGAATACCAGTTTTTGCAATTGCATATTCGTCAGCGGCTTACCGGCTTCGTCGGCAAGCGCTAAAAATTTGTTTGCGATGGCGTGGGCTGAAACACTCATAGCTGAATTATACATGATATGGATACAATTTCACCGATCGGACCTTAGTCACTTTCGACACCTAAAACGTCGCTTACTTCCCCATACCCAGCTTCTTCATTATCTCTCGCATAGGGAAAAGCGTCTGCCCGATAAAAGATGAGGGCAAAGGCTTAGTTGTGCCAAATTCAGCGGGCCAATGCTCCTCCGGAAGGTGGTAGGTTTTAAATAAACGATCGAATAGAGGTGTGTGTGCTGAATAGTTGGTGTCGATCGCCGGTTTTTCTGAACTGTGGTGCCAATGATGAAATTGCGGCGTAACGATAATGTACTTCAGAAAACCAAACGAAAAACTTAAGTTACTATGAATGAGCACGGCTTGCAGCGCGGCGAACGCGACATAGATATTGAGCGCCATTTCATCGACCCCCAAGAGATACAACGGCACCATGACCATCGCGCGTTCCGAGAAGACTTGTAGAAAATGTCCGCGAGAGCCCGCCAACCAATCTAAATTCTCCACCGAATGATGCACCGCATGTATAGGCCAGAGTGAATTAACCTCATGGTAAATACGATGCTCCCAATACAATACAAAATCCGCACAGATAATAACGGCAATGACTTGAAAAACGAGTGGCGTTGAACGAATAAGTGCCTGCAGTGACTCACTTACCGCCCAATCGAAATGGCTCGCATGGTAGTTTCCGTAAATAATAATCGCCGAGATCGCTAAATGATTTAGGCAGAAATAAAATAGGTCCAAGCCCCACTCTTTTCGTAGAATCACCTGATTTTTATATTTCGGGAACATTTTCTCCAACGTCATAAAAATAAATGCCGATGCTAAAAATGCCTGGATTAACCAATCAACACCCAATGAAAGGCGTATGGGCTCAACCGGCCCAGTAGGAATTGAGTAACCACCCAAAACAAAGGCGATTAAGGTCGAGGCGATCCCTATGCTCCCCATTACCCGATATTTCCCCAACGCGAAGGTAAGCACGCCGAAAAATAACGAAAAATACATACCGTATTTTAGTATCTTCTGCAGCGCGCCCGCGTCGTATACCTGGCGCAACTCATATGTGGTGAGATACGCAGGAAATAGATAGGCCAGCACCGCCAAAAGGCTTAAAACGCCCAGAAAAACAGAGCAATACCCGCTAATCTTTCCTTCACCAAGACGGAACTCTCTATCGGGATCCAATACAACGTCTCGTTCCTGATACTCATATTCTTCTTTCATAGAACACCTAATCCTTGCTAATAACCATTATTCATCTGGTTTTAAAATTCCGTTATCGAATCGTTAGCTAGCTTTCAACGAAACAACATCGTTTGTATTTTTTTCCGCTTCCACAAGGGCAAGGCGAATTTTTTCTAAATTTACGGTCGTTTTTAATTTCATCAACATTTTGTTGGTAAAACTGCTCTAGCGCATAACACAGCTCTGGGTGCTTTTTCCTCAACATCTGTGGTCGCTCAAAGAAATATTCAGATGCGACGCTAAAAAACTCCGCGGTATTCGTCGCGCCATAGTCACGAATATTACTGTCGTTGTCGACAATCTCATTCATTTTTTGCCGTGCAAACTCAAACCACGGAATTGCATAGGCATACGCCTTTAACCGCTCAGGGAAGCCATCGCATTCACCATCGGCCATATCAATAAGGTGAACAAACTCGTGAATCCCCACATTTCGTTTATCTCGGCTATTCAAAAACCCTTGATGCAAGTGCGGCTTGCTTAGGGCCATATTCCCCGCCATGGGGCCAGTTCCCACCATCCCGGTAATACGCGCCGCACCACTGCACACGAAGTTTTCATCGAAGGCCGCGGGTAATAGATACACCGCGTTTAAATTAAAATAATGCCATTTAGGAAAGGTCCACACTGGGATAATTGCGCTGGCCGCCACTAACAAACGATCTTCATCGGTTACCTCAACGGCAACACAACCCTCTACAGCCGTGGAGTGGAGAAAAAGGAGTGCTCTTCGCTCAAACAATGTGCGATCAGAAACGGTTAAATTCTGATAGAAACTCACTGTCTTTTCTAAAAAGACGGACCATTCTGACTGCCACACCTCACTATGTTTCGGAGCTGTACCTTCAGAACGACCAAAAATATAGGCAATGATACGCGTTAAAAAAGAACGCATTTTTTGCTCCACTCAACGCTTAGCATCAGGTGCTATTGCCTTTTTATTCACAGACGGCACATACCTTTGAATAGCAAGTGGAAGGTTGTTAACCAACATCACGCGCACAATATGCCAATACGCCGAAAGTATCAGTAGTGCTGAACCAATAACAATACCTGTCAACGCGAAGCTATAACTTAGACCGCCAAGCTCTTTCAGTATGTTGGAAATCGCAAAGATCACATACGCCAACGACGAGACCATAAAAGCCCTTCGATCGACAACTAAAGATATTAGCGTCATCAACACATAGAGGATAATAACAACACTCATCCCGATCATTGTTTCGCTTCCATCGAATATCCCGAGACTCGAAAATATCGGGTGAATAATAAGAGGGGCTGACAATAGATGCAGCCAAAACGCCACGTCTGAATTTCTCGTCGTTCGCAACCGGTCTGAAGCGTCCCAGTACATCGCACATATAAACACCATCACGCCACAAACGAATAATGCGGGCGATAAATACACTTTTGCATCTGGGTTAATGGAAAGAATGACCGAAACAACGAGTCCCACCAAAGCAGCAGCGCCCGCGGCCATGGTAATTGGGACGGAAAATCGCCACCAATGCCCATAAGCGACCACCGCGGCAGCCCCAGCAGCTGAAACAAAAGCCATTTCCGACGTGTCGCCAAATAGTTTTAAAACGAAGAAGAAGGTTCCTCCGACGAACGATAAAAGCAATGCGATTGCGGGCAAGGCCATTTTTCGTTTTAAAATAAAGAATTCTGCCAAGCCCCAAGAAAGCACGGTAAAAACAAGCAACCCAAGGTCTTCATTGATTGTTTTCACCGCCCATAGTGCAGAAAACAATAGCAGTCCGCACGCAATGACAACAAAGATATCGTTAAAGCTATTAACGAGCTTAAAGTTTTCTTCATCCACAAAGTGCGTTCTTTTTGCGGATTCCAATGTTTCTCTAAACTCATCAACCGATTCTTTTGAGAATATGCCTTGGTCGATCGCATAGTTAAGATCTTCGTTTGTGTACATCTATGACTCTCGGTTATTTAGAATATGGCAGCCCGATTAAAGGCTTAAGTGTATTCCCCAGGTAGAGGATAGGCTAATCTAAGTTTTAGTTTATGCAGGGAGGGAAAGAATATTATTGAGATATGCTCTTTCCTTGATGCATTTATATTTCACTAAGTACGACTATAAACCAACTTTACGTCCGATTATAGGGCCACCTACTATGACTCACTAACCGACTTTGGGTAACGCGGATACGTTAATGTTTGGTCTTAGAGAGTAATTCAAGCGCGATATAAGCCGGTGTTTTACCAACCCCGTCTTTATTCACAGAAACTTCCGGCGCCGACGCAACCCAAGACTCCACATCAACAATGCGGCCTTCTTCGCGCGTTGTCGCCACCACAAATTCGTAAAACGTTTTATCATTGGCCAACCATGTGCCATACCATAAATGCCCGAGAGGGTTGGGTATGCCACTGAGCAAGATAAGTATCCCGCCATTAAAGTCCTGGTCATACATCTGAAGAAGCGTAGGCAACCAAGAAATAGAGGCAGCATTTTCGGAGCATTTTTTCATTTCCAAAAACATACGATCATTTTGTTCGGTAATCGCGCTATTCGTCATAATATTTTTCACGGTTTTTTATTTCGAAGTCGACGCACATACCAATTTCACATTGAACTTCATCTTTTAAAATTGATATCGTCGCGTCCCATCCGGCGATTTCTTAAAGCGTTTATACTCCCACTGATACTGCGGGGGGCAATAGGAGATACATTCCTCTACGCCTTTATTTAACGCGGCCAAGCTTTCGGCCAAGTCTTCAGAATAGATCTCCTTGGGGGCTTCTAGAAATACGGTTTCAAAGCCCTTTGGCACACGCTTCACGAACCCCATCATCACCGCGCAATCCGCCCTCTGAGAAAAGCCATGTACTGTGGTCATGGTATAGGCTGGGACACCATAAAACGGACTAAATTCACCAAATCCTTTATTGGGGTTCTGATCCGGCAACACGGCCGTAATCCCCCCGCTGCGCAGTGACCGTAATAATTGAGCGACACCTTTGCGGTTGGTTGGCACCAATTGCGCTCCTGTTTTTTCTCGTGAACTTTTGATCAATGGCTCTAGGTAAAGTTGTTTGGGCGGTTGGTATAAGGCAGTGAGTTTTCCATATGTGGGAAGGGTTAAGCTCAATACCTCCCAGTTCCCAAGGTGAGGCGCGAGAAAAATGATGCCTTTGCCCTTGGCAATTTCGTTTTTAATCAACTCTTCACCTTGAGTGGAAAAGATACGTGCTTGTAGCCATTCAAAACTACGGTTTTGAATAACACAAATCTCAGCCGCTAAGCGACCCGTTTCAATCAAGCTTTCACGGGCAAGATGGCGGCGCTCACTATCACTTAGCTCAGGGTAGGCTATGGCCAAATTCTCTAACGTCACCTTGCTGGACCGGTCTTGTAAAGCCCAGCTGATCCGGCCAAACATTGCACCCAATGCCCTCGCTACCCCCAAAGGCAAACGTCCAATCATCTTAATCAATGCAATGGTTATACGGCCCTTTAGGCCAGGGGAGTACTCAGAAGATTCGGAGGATGACATTAGCGGCGCCAATAAAATTTGTGCAATTTTGCCAAAAGCGCCGACGTGGGTCTATGAATGATTGGAAGTTTATTTTATGAGCAGTTTTTGTCTGTATAGAGCGCATTCTTAGCCTCGTTATGACCGCCTTCGCATCCTATCGCTCTGCCAGATATGCGCTACCCAAATAAAGATGCGCCCAGCAGCGTAATCTAGGATAATTGCGCCCTCAATTTTCCAGCTATTTCGCCAAAAAGAGTACATTACGTGTCCAAACCAGCGGGAACCCCATCAGCGGCTCCAAAAACTTCGTCATTTACCCCTGACGTTTCGACCTTTCAAGGCTTAATCCACGCATTACAGGCATATTGGGCCGACCAAGGCTGTGTCATTTTGCAACCACTTGACCTAGAAGTGGGCGCTGGCACCTTTCACCCCGCCACGTTTTTACGCGCAATCGGCCCCGAAACGTGGAACAGCGCATATGTACAACCTTGCCGCCGCCCAACCGATGGCCGCTACGGTGAAAACCCCAACCGCTTGCAGCATTACTACCAATTTCAGGTGGTACTGAAACCCTCGCCTTCCAATATTCAGGAGCTGTATCTTGGCTCATTGGAATACCTCGGCTTTGATACGCAAGTTCACGATGTGCGTTTTGTGGAAGATAACTGGGAATCCCCTACGTTGGGCGCCTGGGGCTTGGGCTGGGAAGTCTGGTTGAACGGCATGGAAGTCACCCAATTTACCTACTTCCAACAGGTTGGCGGATTAGAGTGCTTTCCAGTAACGGGCGAAATTACTTACGGCCTTGAACGCTTGGCCATGTACTTACAGAACAAGAGTTCTATCTTTGATTTGGTGTGGACGGTTGGCCCCGATGGCACGCCGGTCACCTATGGCGATGTCTTCCATCAGAACGAAGTGGAAATGTCGCACTTCAATTTCTCGCACGCCAATGTCGATTTTTTATTCCAGACCTTTGATGTTTGCGAAAAAGAATCGACCGCATTAATTGAGGCAGGCTTACCCTTACCCGCTTATGAAATGGTGATGAAGGCGTCTCACGCCTTTAACTTACTCGATGCACGCTCTGCGATTTCCGTCACTGAACGCCAACGCTATATTTTGCGTGTACGTAATCTCGCACGCAGCGTTGCCAAAGCGTATTTTGATTCACGCTTAAAATTAGATTTCCCTTTAGCGCCAGAGGCTTTAAAAGAAGAAGTGAAAAGCCGCATCCAATCAGCGGAGGAGAAATAAGATGAGCCATTCCTTTTTAGTTGAACTCGGTACTGAAGAATTACCGCCTACCTCATTAAAAGACTTGTCCGACGCCTTTAGTAATTACATTACTACTGCGCTGAATAAAAAAGGCTTGGCCTTTGATACCGCAACAGCCTACGCCACGCCACGTCGTCTTGCGCTTAGCCTTACCGGTTTAGCCGAATCCACGCCGGAAGTTGAAAACAAAGTATGGGGCCCACCCGCAAAAATCGCTTTCGATAAAGAAGGAAAACCGTCTAAGGCGGCAGAAGCTTTCGCCAAAAAAAATGGCATTGCTGTTTCCGCGCTCGAAACGGCAAACGACGGCAAACAAGACAAGCTTTTTTGTTTAAGCAAAAGCGGCGGCGAATCCACTAGCGCACTGCTCGGTGATATCGTCCGTGAAGCGCTCAGTAGTTTGCCGATAAAAAAACGCATGCGCTGGGGTGCTAGCCGCGTAGAATTCGTAAGGCCCGTACAATGGTTAGTCCTGTTGTTGGATGACAAAGTACTGGAAGAAGATATTCTTGGCGTCAGTGCTTCCAACACAACACGCGGCCACCGCTTCCATGCAAACCGTACCTTCGCCATTGAATCCATCGCAGACTATGCCGAACTACTCGAAAAAGACGCAAAAGTAATTGCTGACTTTGATCGACGTAAAACAATGATTAAATCTCAAGTAGAAGCGCTTGCCGCTTCCATTAACGGTACCGCCGTTATCGAAGAGGATTTGCTGGACGAAGTAACTGCACTGGTTGAATGGCCCGTGGCACTCGCGGGTAAATTTGACGAGAGCTTTTTGAGTATTCCCGCTGAAGCGTTAGTCTCTTCCATGACGGAACATCAAAAATACTTTCACTTAGTCGATGATAAACAACAACTGCTCGCAAAATTCATTACGGTATCTAATATCGAGAGTCACGACCCCGCACAAGTGATCGATGGCAACGAACGTGTTATTCGTCCTCGCTTGGCTGATGCAGCGTTTTTCTTCGAGACCGATAAAAAGTCTAGCCTTGAAGCCCGCCGAGAGAAACTCAAAACCGTGACCTTCCAGGCCCAGCTTGGCAGTGTTTACGAAAAGACAGAACGCATAAAACGCCTCTCTGGGTTTATTGCAAAAGCATTGAATGCCGACGTAACCCTCGCTGAACGCGCGGCAGAACTCTGTAAATCAGACCTTGTCTCTGCAATGGTCTATGAGTTCCCCGATATGCAAGGGATCGCCGGTAGTCATTACGCACGCAATGATGGCGAGCAAGATGAAGTCGCTCAAGCGATGACCGAACAATATATGCCGAAATTTGCAGGCGATGATGTACCGGCCTCCACAACGGGAGCAATCATCGCGCTAGCGGATCGTATTGATACCGTCACCGGCATTTTTGGTATCGGCCAAAAACCCACGGGATCAAAAGACCCCTTTGCGCTGCGTCGATCCAGCCTTGGCATATTGCGTATATTGGTCGATAAATCATTCGCGCTCGACCTTCAAAGCCTCGTTTCTTTTGCGGCGGAAGGCTTTACTTCACTGCCTGAATCGAAAACGGTTGTTGATGACGTTGTTTCCTACTGCCTGGAACGTTTTAGATCGTGGTATCAAGAAGCCAAACTCACCGCCGAAATTTTCCAATCGGTTCACGCAAAACAATTAACGGTGCCTGTTGATATCGACCAACGTGTACACGCGGTTGAAGCCTTTACCCAACTCAGCGAAGCGCCTTCATTAGCGGAAGCCAACAAACGTGTTTCCAACATTTTAAATAAACACGAAGGTACTATTCCCCAAGACGTCAACACAGCCTTGCTTTCCGAGGCTTCGGAAAAAGCCCTCGCGGATGCGCTGGAAAAAGCACTTATTGCCGTACGCCCGTTATTAGAAAACCAAGATTACGAAAAGGCCCTGTGCTCACTCGCATCACTTAAGCAACCCGTCGGTGACTTTTTCGATAACGTTATGGTCATGTGCGACGATACGGCGCTGCGAGATAATCGCTTGGCTCTGCTCAATACCTTGCGCAGTGTTTTCCTCGAAGTTGCCGATATTTCGTTGTTGGTGGTAAAAAACTAAACGATGAGTAATTGGATAATTTTAGATCGCGACGGCGTGATTAACGTCGACTCCGACGATTACGTAAAAAGCGCGGACGCATGGCAAGCCATTCCTGGCAGTATCAACGCGATTGCTCAGCTGAGTAAAGCGGGCTACCAGATCGCCGTCGCCACCAACCAATCGGGTATCTCACGCGAGCTATTTGATCTTGACGATTTGGAAGCCATGCACGCTAAGTTGAATCGCTTAGTCGAAGACGCTGGCGGCAGTATTGCCGGGATATTTTATTGCCCCCATCTCCCAGATGCTGGCTGTAACTGCCGTAAACCTGCCACAGGCTTGTTGGACGAAATCGCATCTCAATTTGATATTGATATAAACAGCGTGCCTTTTGTCGGTGATTCCGAAAAAGACGTGCAAGCAGCCTTAGCTAAGGGCTGCTCACCCATTGTTGTGCGCACAGGAAAAGGCCAACGCACAAGCGAAGTCGTCGCCACGAATCCCGTGTATAAAGACGTGCCGGTTTTTGATGACTTGGCCGCGTTTGCTAAGTCAGTGCTGGATACACAAGCATGAATGCACTCGCATATATTCGCTCGTCAATATTTTCAGTGGGGTATTTTATTCTCACCGTCAGTTACGGCACATTATCCGTTTTAACATGGGTCTTGCCTTCACTGTTACGCCACAGAATTATCGCCTCATGGACAACCGTCGTGATTCACTGGCTATGCATTTCATGCGGTGTGCGTTACCAGGTACTGGGTAAGGAAAACCTTTCGCCTAAAGATGCAAAGGACGTTGCCCACGTTGTTTTATCCAAACACCAAAGTGCCTGGGAAACGTTGTTCCTACAAAGCTTATTTTGGCCCGCCGCAACTGTGCTTAAAAAAGAATTGTTACGAATTCCGTTTTTTGGCTGGGGTTTAATCGCGCTGCGACCTATCGCCATCGATCGCAGCAACCCAAGGGAAGCCCTACGCCAAGTAAAGCAGAAAGGCCTAAACCGATTAGCCTCAGGTTTGAATATCATCTTATTCCCAGAAGGCACACGCATGGCACCCGGGGAAAGAGGCACGTACGCACGCAGCGGTGCCGATATCGCCATTTCTGCCGGGGTGAGTATCTTACCGATTGCGCTAAACGCGGCACACTGCTGGCCTTCGAATCAATTTTTGAAGAAACCAGGCTTGGTCACCGTCAGTATCGGACCAAAGATTTCTACCGAAGGGAAACGCAGCAAGGAAGTGATGAAAGAAGTTGAAGACTGGATCGAGACAGAAATGGAGAAAATTGATACACCTAACACTTAGCGTATTAGGTATATAGCGTTATGCCTTACTTAATACGAACACCGCTGTTCATTTTTAACTTCTCAGACCATACGCCTAAGATTGCACAGCCCGCACCACAGAATGCCCCTATACTGCCATAGTAAATACCCGCCTCGCTCGGTAGGATATCCCCTTCTAACAATGCGAAAGTAATGCCTACGTAGGCGCAAACTAAGCCAACGATATGACCACCAACACCCCAAGCCAGCCCTTTTACGAAACGCTTATCGGTCGGCGATACAAGCGCTTCACATAAATGCTCCGCTTCCATATTGAAGACCACCGCAATAGCCGCTCGGGAATCCATAGACGCCGCACCGCTCTTTTCAATGCGTTGAATGGTACGAAGGCTCAAACCCGCCGCTTGTGCTAGCTGATCTTGAGACCACGCATTTTTTTCACGAAGGGTTTTCAGCAAAACCCCATTTATTGTTGTGTCCATTTACTTACTCCATTGTGACATCGTGTTAATAGCCATTGATCGCAAAAGTGTACGCTATGTTCAGTAGCAACGTATACGCCAGCACCATGACACGCCTACGCCACTGAGCCGTCACGTAATATCTCAGGGGGTATTTACCCCATTGGGACATAGTTAGGAAGTACTTCAATCCGTGTCATCCACTTTTGGATATGTGGGTAGTTCGCTAAGTCAAAGCCGCCCTCATGAGCAACATGGGTATAAGCGTAAAGGCTGATATCAGCAATCGTTGGATGGTCCCCCACCAAAAATCTTGACCGTGCTAACTGCTCTTCCATAACCGCTAGCGCTTTATTTCCGCCTTCCTGCTTCGATGCGTAGAGCGCTTTTTTATCGTCTGGCAAACCCAAATACTTGTTAATGTACCGCGCAACCGCGATATAGGGCTCGTGGCTGTACTGCTCAAAGAATTGCCATTGCAATACCTTCGCATGTTCAAGGCCGGAAGTTGGCAGAAAATGAGACCCCTCCGCCAAGTAATTGAGAATGGCATTCGATTCACATAAAAATTCATCATCGCCAATTTGGAGCACCGGGATCTTTTTATTCCCATTCATTGCAGAAAACTCGCCAGTCTGTGTTTCCCCGGCCAGTATATCGACATGAATCCATTCATAGCTGATCGCTAAGAATTCCATGAGCAGTTTTATTTTGTAACAATTACCCGATTGGGTATCACCATATACGCGGTACATTTCTGGATCCTCATTATACTAACCTTGACTGTTAGCTCGGCTCGGCTGCTAGTATCTTAACTTTTAGGCAGCGCATATTTTTATCATCCCGCAAAGGGCCGTCTACGCACACTCTATCACCCTCTTTCGAAAAAGTAGCGGATCGATTTGTTTCGTAATACGGGCTGTATACTGTCTGAAGCAGAGCCTCCGTTATTTCCTGATCGATAAGACGATTAAAGAGCTTTATCTTAATATTCAGGTCGTTAAATTCGCCCAGGTAAGAATGGAAATTTACCGACGCAAATTGAATCGTTTCAGCACCAAAAAAATTTCTTACTACTGAGCTTCTTGGCTCAATATCGGGCCCTGTCGACATTGCCTTTTCAAAAGCGATGGGATCGAGGCCAGCATACTCAGCAGCTTGATGGTAGAGAGGAAATACCGCGTTGATACTCATATTCGGCTTAAAAATGTATTGGCCCATCCAGCTCGGTAGGTTTTTATCTTCTGTCCATAGTTCAGGGTGATTGCCGATAATCCTATATGTTTCTAAGGCCATTGCGAGCTCTCTTACAATCGCATTTCGCAACGATTTTTCATTATCACTCAAAAGCGCAATTTTTAGCGGGGGTACGCCCTTACTTTTTTTAATGAGAAGGAACAGTACATCCAAGTGTTCCGAGACGAGTTGTCCAATAACAAGTTTTCCCAGCAGGTTATCCTGTAGAACAAGCTGCCTTCTTAGATCACGAATGTTGCGTGTGATTCGCTTTATTGCGGAAGCCGATCGATTTTCCCTTAAGTCGTTGATGCTCTCTATTATCAGCACACGATTTGCGCGCGTTACATAGATATAAGGGGGAAATACCTCGAACATACTTGGGGATGTAATCGTTTCGAAATCATTAATCGCAACATAATGTTTCCAACGTGCGAGCAATACGGCGTGCTCGTCAATGATCCCTTGCAAGTTTTCCTTTGAATGAAAGACCTGTTCAAAACACCCTTGTGATAAGAAGTTACAAAACAGATCGTTTTCTAACAACGGTAACACTTCACCGTCTAGATCTGGGGTACTAAAAAGTAATTCGCTCGGGGTGATTTCAGATACGGTTTCATAATGTTTTCGGCCCAACGCACTTGGGGGTTCACCCTCGGGAGCCGAAATCCCCATGAGATAAAAATATCCCTCGTTTTCTTCTGCACTGCGGCCCAACGAAGAAACAAACTCCGACACTCTCGGATCAATATCATCATCAACATTCAGCGCCACAGCCAATAGCACTGAGATAATAATAATGACAATAATAGACATTCTAACCATCGCTCGGGCTTACCTTATATTTCAGATATTTTACGATTACACATTCAACTTACCTTCAAGCACAATCACCGCCTGCCCCTGAATCGACAATTTGTCATCAAGCACATCAAGTGTCATGCATCCGGTACGTTCCGAACACTGAAAAGACTTTAGTGTGTTCTTACCCAATGTTTTCGCCCAATACGGTGCCATAAAAGTATGTGTCGCCCCCGTAACAGGGTCTTCATTTGTCCCGCTCCACGGCCAAAAATACCGCGAATAAAAATCGAACCCGTCTAGGCCTCGTGCAGTCACAAGTACGCCGTTGATTTTATCATGTGACCGAACCAAGGCTTCGAAATCAGGGACTAATGCCTTAAGCTGTACAGCGCTCTCTATTTCGATCATTAATATATTAGTTTCTTGATTATATAACACCGCCAGAATATCGCTTACCCCGAGTGCCGCAATCAAATTATCTGGCGCTGTCGCTTTGCTAAGCCCGTACGCGGGAAAGGTCATCTGTAAGTTATCGCCGTTTCTCTTAACCCCTAACACAATATGTCGACACGTAGAAAATTGTATCGTCTGCTTTTCAATGCCATTTTCTCGCGCACTCAATAGGACCTTTGCCGCGGCCAAAGTCGCATGACCACATAACTGTATTTCCTTCTTCGGCGAAAAATAACGAATACCATAACAATCATCACCACGCGCTACGGTCACGAAGGCTGTTTCCGAAAGATTTATCTCTTTTGCAATCGACAGCATCTTCGCTTCCGATAAGCTATCGTCGCCTACGATGCAAACACCCGCTGGGTTTCCCTTAAAAGGCTCCGAGGTAAATGAATCGACAATATAGGTACGCATACACACTCCTTTTTAGTGCTCGTATTGAAAACGTTTTAGCCCCTTACTTTCATCAAAATTTTGTTGCCCAGTACGCACCATACCAGGCCCGTCAATATGCAAGCGGCGCCCGCCATTTCATATGGACTGATCGTTTCACCCAGCAGGAACCACGACGTCACCATACCCACCACCGGTATTAAGAGTGCAAATGGCGTCACCATTGCTGCAGAATAGGCTCGCAATAGATACCCCCATAGCGCAAAAGCAAGTAAGGTCGACATATAGCTTACGTATAAGGCCGCAACCCACGATGTAAATGTTGTTTCAGTTATCCGCGATAATGGGTCATTTGTCTCAAAGAAATATGACAAAACAAATAAAGGTATCGGCGGTATAACACTTAGCCACACAAAAAAATGCAGTAGATTTACGCCGGCCATCTTTTTCATTATCACATTCGATAGCGCCCAAAATATGGCTGCGCCGATCACCATGACTAAGCCATTTACTGTTACGTTAGAGCCGGCGTATCCAAAAAACACCATAAACCCCACTAAGGCGATGCATATTCCTGCTATTTGTATCTGTGAAATATATTCTTTAAAAAACACAATGCTTAAACCAATTGTGAAAAATACTTGTACTTGCAGAACCAGAGAAGCAAGTCCTGCAGAGATATCTGCTCTCATTGCAAAAAACAATAGGCTAAATTTGAAGATCCCTAAAAATACGCCGACTGCGACAACATTCCATACCGATGTTTTTGGAAAAGGAACAAAGAATACTGCAGGTATGGCCACAAGCAGGAAACGTACACCTGAAAATAGTATTGGCGGGTAATCTTGGAGCCCGACTTTTACTACTGAAAAGTTAACGCCCCAAATCGTCACTACGGCCAATGCCATAAGGTGATGTTGCCACTTCATATAATCATCACATGGATTTGTCTGTAATTGTGAAACATCCCGCTTTAGGGGATCTAACTAGGAAAAGCCGTCAGATTAACCGGCGGTTAGCATGGTGAAGAAATACAAACGCGGGTATCACCACTAAGGAGGTTGAGAAAACATCTAAACCTGTATGATAACCTTGGTACAACATCAACACAGCATAGACGCCCATCGATAATACAATGGCAGTTTGTCTAAGGTTAATCTTCTTTTCTGTTGTCGTTTGATTAAATATAAAGACGACAAATACCCATGCTACTGCAGTATGCGTGCTGTAATCCAAGCCAACTGCAGGCCACAGGCTAAACCACTTATCCAAAAACATCACACCATATGCGAATGCACTACAGGATATTAGTATTGTAAACTTCCTGCGCGTTTTACTAAGGCCTCCCTTAAGGGTGTCTCGTACAAGAATAACAATTGATACAATCACTAACGCTGGGATATAGGCATCCGCAATTGTATCGATTTGGTCGTAGCTCATCCGATATCGCTAATTTAGTAAGTTGGGTTCGCTGCAGGAAGAACAACGGCTACCGTCATACACGAACGCTGATTTTAAAGCTTCGAAGTTATTGCTCATTATCACCTCCTTAACGCGTTATTTATGTACGGAATTACAGGCCAAACACCTCGTTAAAGAAGGCCACAGCGTCACCTGCCACCTCATTATGGATACTTCGTCGGTTCACCGTCTCGTGGTCATTGCATAAATGAGGCAATATCTTTTTCCCACCCGATCCGCACTCCGGTAGGAAGGTATAGTGGCTCACGTTTTCTATTTCTTTATATCGGCTCTCTGGTATGTTTTTATGCAACCATTTGGCGTTTGTGCCGGCCGGGGTCGTTCTATCATTGGCTCCCACTGCAATCGAAACAGGATGGTTAATATTCGCTAAACTTTCAGGCGTAAACACTTGCACCACAGCGGGTGCGATGACATACCCCGCCTTAAACTGGTTGATACTGTAGTCATTTTTTTCTCGGGAAAGCGACAATTTGACTTGCGGCGTATTTTTCACCGCTTCAAACTCCACGTACATATTCGGGAATTCTTTTTGTGGTTCGCAGGTAAAGTCTTTCTCCTTACTATTGCAGAATCCTTCAAAGCGCTTTCTATCTGTGTGACCACCTAGCGTCGCTATCGTCGTGTAACCGCCTAGAGAAAAACCCATCACACCTATTTTCGAATGATCTATCTTTTTTGACCATGCTTTTGACTCAAGGATATTTTCTGTAACGATAGCGAGGTCCCGGGCTTGCTCCCACCACAACGTATAACCTTGCGCATACTTCTTCTTTTCTAAAGCCGTATTGCCATGATGATTTACACCCACAACGATATAGCCTTGTTTAACAAAGGCTTCCGCTAGCCATAGCAGCGTTAGTGCGGAACCACCTGTGCCGTGACTCATAACAATAAGGGGAAGCTTTCTTTCCGTTACTGGGACGCCACTCCAAACGACATGCCCTGCCTTAAACATTGGGTGTTTAGGCGGTCCAATGAGTAACGGTTCTTCACGACTTTCCAATGTCGGATAAAATATGTGTGTCGTTATCGGCCGTGCTGACTTTCCATCCCACGAACGCCTTTCCGGGTCTGAAAGCGATAGCTTTTCTACGCCAACCTTGATACTACCTTTAGATGCAATTGAAACTTGGGCCAGCACTAGAATACCTAGACCCAAAATTAACCCTATCTTTTTCATGCCCTTTCCCTGTTCGTTATGCGGTGCTTTTGTACTTAGTTAATGGATGTCACAATTTTGTTACGTAACAACGCCACGGCATCCCGATCATTTCCTGCCACGGCTACGATCAGTTTACTTTTGGATGTCGCAACCTCGATGCACTTAATCACAATTCGATTGTTCTTGTATGTACTGTAAATGCCATATTTATTTTCTTTTTGGCTATCGAGTTTAAGACCTTTAAGGACAAACGCGCTTTGAATTTCACATGCCGCCTTTGATTTATCCAGGTCTTTTATCCACGACCATAGCTCGGGGGGCGTTTCGTGGGAAAAACATTGAGATGAAATAAATAGCGATAACGTTAATAGTAACTTTTTCATATTTATCCTTATAAACGGTTTCGATCAAAAATTATACTTTGCGAACTAATGCCATCATGACATGATCTTCCCAATGCCCATTTATTTTTAGGTAATCTTTTGCATAACCCTCTCGACGAAAGCCCAACTGATTGAGCAGTTGGGCGGAACGATTATTATGCGGCATATAGTTTGCCATAATACGATGTAATCCCAACTCAGAAAATCCATGCGCAATCACCGTGCGACACAACTGCGGCATTAAGCCCTTTCCCTGAGAATGCGCCGATATACCATAACCCATATAACAGGCCTGAAATACGCCACGAACTATTTGAGATAAGGTGCAATGGGCAACAATATCACTCTCCCCACTTTCGACAAGTAGGAAGTAGGCCGCCTCACCTTTGTTTTGTTCCGCTAGCATTTCATAGACACGATCTTGCCAATAAGAACGTGTGTAAAATTCACGCGCCCGTTTTGGCTCCCACGCACGAAAATGTTCCTTATTTACCACGTAGTAGGCGCTTAGCCTTTCCGCATCGCCCAGCTCCACACATCTTATTTTCATGTTTGATTCCCCCATAGGATACCGTTGCACAGAACGGTCATGCATATTCATACATACGAAATTGAAATGAGTTTAGTTAGGGAAAAGCGAAGACGAGATAAGGAAGGTGTTTTGCTTCCTGCAGATCCGTGTAGCACCCTTTTGTTCTTATTATACCCCCAGCGACTTGGGTGTCTAGACGATGGCCTTTGGTATTGAGAATGTATCTATTTATAAATACCAAGAATAGGAGGGTGTTTATTACGCTTATTCTTTGGCTAGTAGAAGGTAGCCCTATCGGCTTTAGAATGAAACAGGCTCACGAATGCGTTTAGTGTGCAGGTTTCCCTGCCCACTATTTTGTTTTACTGCGGCAGGTCTATATCGGGTGTATCCTCTGGATCTGTATCTGGCGCCTCTTCCTCAGTATCCGCATACCCGACACCGAAACCGTAGTTTATCCCTTTTTCCGTAAGGTCATAACCTAGGCTAATTTCACCATAAGAATTATCGCCAAGATACGCAACACCCGCAGCTGGCCTTAAGCCCTTGCTCTTGAAAGCGTAATCCAAGCCAACCGAAGCTACCACGCTATCTTGTTCATCGTCCGAAAAAATCCGGGCACCGACAGAAAACCCATTTTTCGGCATCCACGTTACGCCTACCCCATAACTCACATCGCTGGCTGTGCTAAAACCGCTTAGTGACACTAAGATAACTGTACCGGATAGTATGCTAGCGTACTTTTTCATATCCACTCCTTATTGATCAAAATCTTTAAGTTCGTATCAATAGTAGAGGCCGTGGGTAGTGAGGGGAATACCAAAATCTTGGTATTGCGATTTACATGAAGGCTCTAAGAAAACGACTATCAACCGGTTGCTAATTCTTATACGTGGTTGGGCTGAGAGGCACTTTTGGCGTAGAGAAAGCACGGCAGTACAGTTCGCTCACCACCCCTTTGTATACATCCCTAGCTTACTTGTTGTTTGATAAATGCATTTAACTCAGATACTGTATTTATTCTATACAGCGTTTTGTTTGTTGAGGATTCTTGCAGTTTTTTATATAGCTCGGGCGTCCAAAATTTGGGAGACAACCGCAAGTACTTCCAACTTGCAAGCGTACCGTGTAAAACTGAGCTGCCATCCGGCCAACCTTCTGGCTTGACGATAACCCCCTTTATTAGTCTTTTCGTAACCCACCAGTAATGAACCCAGTAAGGTAAATCAATATAGACAATTGTATCTGCGGCACCTATACGACGCCAAAACGAATCCAAACTGCCAAGACCATCAATAATCCAACTGTCTGAATTTATCAGAAATTCATGGGCATTCGTATATTCTGAGAGAGGAACTCGCTCACCGTTTTCAGTGTATTCAATAGAATCTAAGGGGTGTAGCGCAATACCGGTTGCTTTCGCCAAGTTTTTACTTAAGGTTGACTTACCTCCACCGGGCTTTCCGAATACGGCTATTTTTTTCATGCATTTATTCAACGTAATAGGTTATCGGTTGACAGAATATCGCACTTTTCTTTGATGCTTTCATTTTGTTCTGAAGAGACGAAATGTATTTCGATTGGCCCTGTTGTACATTAAAGATCTTAGTCAGACTACACGGTCCTTATTATTCAATCTCTGCCCATGTAGATTGCACGTACTCTTCTGACAATTTAGTTTCTAACCATGCCATACCTTCTGAAAATGTCCCAGCATCATAGTGCACCAACTCTATATTGGTGTCTACAAACCAGATTCATTCCATTCAATAGCGGTAATTTGGGCGAACAAGGGTAGGCGAGAAGAAAATTTCAGTCTTGAATATTTATTATTGGGGGTTGAACGCAAAAAAAATCCGGCCTCAAAAAATGAATGCCGGATTTCTATTTTTGGATTTATCTAGTGCAGGCTAGTCCCAACGAGCACTGATCTCTGGAAGTATCACGTCAGCGGTTGCTTGCGGCATGCTGTTACCAAAACCAGTAGGCGAAGGTAAAGTTGCCATTAGTGCCGTCAACTCGCTAATTTCTACTTGTGTAACACTAACACCACCCATCACGATGCTATCAATTTTATTGTCGTCGCTTTGTGTCCATGCGTACACGTCTATCGTGTCGTCACTACCAACGAAGCCTATTTGTAGATTTACGTCATTCATCGAGAACCACACTTCTTCTGGTGTATAGCCCTCAATGATCAATACGTCGTTATCGGTTGATAATGCAAAGGTATTCACTAAGGTATCACTACCGTCGCCAGCGCTAAACATATACTCGTCGTTACCTTCACCACCAAATATCCAGTCGTCACCTAGGCCACCCACAAGCACGTTATCTTCTTCGGTGCCGAAGAGAAAATCATCGTCGTCTGTACCGACAATATTGTTAATGCTCCCTGCGACACCATTTGTAATGATGTCCTGAATATCAGCCGTACTCCACGAAACACCATCCTCGAATCGGATGCCGCTTAGCGCTGCTTTCAAACCACCTTCAATTTCAGTGAAGTGGAAAAGCACACGAATAATGTCACCACTAGGCAATATTTCTATTAATAGGTCGCCACCTTCTTGGCTCAATGCAACGTCGCTTGAGGCAATACCCGCACCAAAAGAAAGTACGTCGTTTCGGTCTGGGCCAAACAGGTCTTCTTCAAAGTTGTTGATGG
Organism: Agarilytica sp.; assembly: GCA_045430345.1. Classification (GTDB taxonomy): domain Bacteria; phylum Pseudomonadota; class Gammaproteobacteria; order Pseudomonadales; family Cellvibrionaceae; genus Agarilytica. Next base: position 120,713 of record JAILXT010000002.1, read on the forward strand.
TGTCATTGCCATCGTTCAACTCATAAAGGTAGGTGTCGTCCCCTAAACCCCCTTGAAGGAAATCTTCACCGGTGCCACCACCGAGATAGTCGTTACCGCTATCACCATATACGTTATCGTTGCCTTCATTACCGAATACAAAATCGTTTCCTTCCATACCATATAAGGTGTCATCTCCTTCGGCGCCTTCAATTATGTCGGGTCGATCAAATCCGGTTATCACGTCGTCACCGGAGGTGCCACTCACAAGGATTGTGCGAATAATATCGGCAGATAGACGCAAACCATTTTGATATTCGATATAACCTAACTCAGCAAAATAGTTTCCGCTCCAACTATAGAAATGAAAACCTACGGTTATCGTGTCGCCGGTTGGCTCAACGGTAAATACGAGGTCATTTCCTGAAATGGATATATCGATAAAGTTGGGGTCAATGTCTGGACCAAATACAATGCCATCTAACTGAGAACCAGATTCGTCGTAGTTAGCAATATAATCACTGCCATCGCCGAGGTTGTAGTAATAAATGTCTGCACCTTCACCACCCTCTAATTGGTCATTACCTTCACCACCGATTAATAGATCGTCACCGCCTTGGCCAACCATATGATCATCATCACCTAAACCTTCTAGTTGAGTATTTTCATTGTTATAGGCATATACACCGTCAACGCCAGGAGTCCCAGCAAGTACTACCGGGTAGCTTCCTGATGGAGGCGGCGTTGGCGTAGGGGTTGGTGCTAACGTTGGTGTTGGGATCGGCGTTGGAATGGGTGTAGCCGTCGGGGTGGCTGTGGGTGTTGGCTCGGGCACAACAGTTGGCGTCGGGGTTGGCGTCACAGTAGGCACTGGCGTAGCCGTGGGGGTCGGGGTCGGCGCTGGAGTCGGCGTTGGTTCTGGTGTTGGCGTTGGAGTCGGCGCCGGAATAACAGTAACGGTAAATGTTTCTGTCGCAGGTAACGCTCCAAATTCACCACCATCCGTAACCGAGACGGTAACGGCACCAGAAGTAAGAATGCCAATGCCTGGTGTCCACGAAATTACACCAGTAGATGAGACGGCCATACCTGCTGGGGCATTTTCTAACGCGAACGTAAGTTCTGTTTCAATATCTAAATCATCGGGATCAACAACCGCTAAGGCGTAGGTGTATGTTGCGCCTTCGTCCACAGATGTCGGTGCGACAGAATCTATACGTGGCCCAACATTTCCAAATGTTTCTGTTTGGTTGTAGATGCCCCAACCCGGTACAAAATCGGTGGTGTCCACGCCATAATCTATCAAGGCTTGGCCTGGGTTATAGAAAAACGGCGTCGCTCCGAAGTTCGCGCTGTTAGTTAAACGTGGTCCCTGACCATCGGCATAAATCATTGGATAAATTTCAGTGATAAAGTCATCCAAAATTAATGTGCCAACAACACCCGCTTGGGTAATCACATATACCGTGGGGCGATCACTGCGATAATCTACTGCAAAGCCATAGTAGTATGTGTCCGCTGTATCTGGATAACCGTATTGGTATTGCAGGTTACGCCACACACCACCCACAGCATTTAACGACATAGAAGGTGGCGCCCCAGTTAAACCGAGGTTAATACAACAATAGGGGTCTAAGTATGAGTACTGATTGTTAAGCCCAAACCCTATACTCTGTACTTCAATATGACGTTGCGCTTCGTAATACCTGAATTCACCAATCATCCCCTGGTTAGCTAAGGTCGCCGATTTATGAGGGTCAGAATATGCTGCACCTAAACCATCTTCTGTGAGTGTAAGCCCTTCATTCACATTTTCATCTTTTACAAAGAACACTCTTTCTTCTAGGGGTACAGAAGTGAGTGGCTGGTATGTGTGAGCTGTTCCCCAACCGTTACGCATAAATTCCGCCGTGGGATAACCGTCGCGGTATAACAAGTAACGTGCAGAATAATCGAAAGGTGCTGCGGCTTTGTCTTCGCCCGCATTGATGCGTTGCTGAACACTTCCGTCGGCTGACTCAGCGTAAGCAAAGATATAAAGCGCTTCACTCACACCCGTCATGGTGACTGGCGTAAGCATTTCATAATCTTGTAAATGGCCTTTCGCCATCACGTGTACAACGGGTGTTGCGGTCGTGTAATCAACAGCAATCCCGTAAGTAGTCACAAGGCTAGGCGTGTCTACACTATCAATGATCGTTGCATCGTAAGTCACATCACCTTGAGCACTGACACCTACACTAGCAACATCAACTCCTGCCACTTGTGTAAGTGATGCTGATGCTGTCGCGATACCAAAACCAAAATTACCAATATCGCTTAAACGAAGCCCTTCAAAATAATGCCAACCTGAACCGGGAAGAATTGCAATATCACTGCGAACAGCCCCAACGCCTGAAGCCGCATTAACTGAAAAGCTTAGCGCATCAGCTTCCACAATAACGTTCGCGGCTGCATCAAGTACGTTTAACTCTACTCTGCCGTGACCAGGAAAATCATTTACATCGTTTGCGCTACGTAAAGCCAAGGCTTCCGTGATGTTATCGAAGCTGTCGCCATCAAGATCGCCCGCAGCATCATTAACGAGCGGGTCCAAACCGTTATCGATTTCATATTTGTCACTCATACCGTCTAAATCGGTATCGGCCAACAGAGGGTTCGTCGATGCATTCACTTCATCTGCGTCATTTAAGCCATCTTGGTCCGTATCCCAGCGCGCCGGATTTGAACCCGCCAAAATTTCTTGGGCTAAGGTCATGCCATCGAAGTCATGATCTTCACTGTCATCACTCGTCACAGTAAGCGCAACGCTTTGCGACGCTTGTAATTGTGCGCCATCTTCAACATGTGCCGTTAGTTCATACGTACCTGCAATAGGTGAAACGCTCACAGTTGCGCCGGTTCCTACAAGGGTTTCACCCAGAAACCATTGAATGTTCGCCGTAAGGTCACCCGATTCCGCATCACTTGCCGATGCAGTGAATACGGTGTTATTTCCTTCAAGGCTTACAGCGTCGCCTTCAACTACTGTCACGACAGGCGCTTCGTTGTCGATGGGCCATCCCATTTTCAAACCAACGGAACCGCGAAATACACCGCTGTCGATTACGGGTGCTGGGTCATAAACGAATGCTGACCCGCCCAAGTTGATAACGTGCTCTACGCCCGCGCCAACATGGTCTGCAATCGATAGGAAAAAATAGATTGGGTCTGAAATACCTGACATATCGGCATTGCCAATATATTGCGCAGCGCCACCCTCTTCGGCACCAATAAAATGAATAAGAGGCGAGCTACCACGATAATCCACTGCAATACCAACGGTATCAGCAGGATTGATAAGCCCTGATGTAAATGACCCGTTATGGGCAATACGACCTTCTTGGTTATAAGCCGCAGTGTTTGGCGTGAAGCCCCCCAAATCACTAAGGGATGCAACGGCAGTAGCCACGCCTGCGCCATACCAACTCGCTAAAGGGCTGCTAATTTCAAAGTAGTAAAACCCTTCGCCTGGGTTGATGGGGCGGTTTCCGCGAACAGCGATCTCTTGATATTGACCGGCCGTCGAAGTGACTGTTAGCTGGTCACCGGAGAGCGCAATATCAGCATGCTTATCTGTATCACTCCAAAATATAATGCCATCTGTAGGTGCCGCGGTTGCGGTATTTGCCATTAGCATCATCGTCAACGCGACTATGCTTCCTTGAAGACTCCAAGACTTCTTATAAACTTTTCCGATTAGCGTCATCACAACTCCCGAACCTTTTGACATAAAAATAACTAATTTTGCTACCATCAAAGCAAAAATTATGCCGCGAGGCAAAGCCATGTTAAACCATTGATTTATATGTATTTTTTATTCAATCTTGGTTGAAAAACAAACACTTTGTAAGGAATGCTGACAGTGCCATGTGTCGCGTATCTCATTCCTCAGCCGTAAAAATGATCAAGACGGGTAGGAGAACGGCATCCGACTGCACAGAAAATGGAGAGAGAAAACTAGCTGGATATTTTTAAGAGAAAATAGACAAACGCTGGTGCTCGGGTGAGAACGGAAATCTCAATGACGGCACCAGGTCAAAACGCGGCACAAAGTCCGTGTTGCTAAATAAAGGGCAGCGCTACTAGCTACCCTGGATTCAGTCGTTACAGGGCAACGATGTTCTCAGCCTGTGGGCCTTTCTTACCATCTGTAACATTAAATTCTACTTTTTGGCCTTCAGCAAGAGTCTTAAAACCGTCGCCTGAAATAGCGCTAAAGTGAGCAAAAACGTCTGGACCAGAAGCTTGCTCAATAAATCCAAAACCTTTAGTTTCGTTGAACCACTTAACGGTTCCGGTTACTTTGTCTGACATAAAAAATTTCCTAGTAATTTGAGAGTAATAACGGCCATAAATTGGACCGTATGGCTGGAAGCGAGCGATTACTTATAAACTACAGGACGATTTAACAGGATGTAAATTCGAAATAGACAATAAGATAAAATACACCTTCAAGCTACCGCGACTATACGCCCTTTAGAGAAGTTGTCAATTTTTTGCAAACGAAAATAAACGCGCCGTTATAACGGCGCGTGACTCAACTTTTTGCCCCGTAGGAACGCGTGCAATCGTTAAAAATACGGTCCTCATTATGAAGCAGCTGTCACATTTTGTGTCGCAACAACCGAAACTGAAAACTAAGAAAACAGGAAGTTTTTGATAAGCTCTTTACCGCCTTCGGTCGCAAAAGATTCTGGGTGAAACTGGATGCCGTATATGGGGTAGTCTTTATGCTGAACTCCCATAATCTCAAAACCTTCACGACTTCTAATTTTATTTATGTCCATAAATTCATCGCTACACAAGTCACCGACAACCGCAGTTAGCATTAAGCTTTCTGGCAGTGTTACTGATTCCGCTTTTAATGAGTGATAACGCATGACTTCTAACTGATCTGGAATATTACGAAACATGCCTTTGCCATCGTGGGAAATAGGACTAATTTTTCCATGCATGGGCACGCGCGCTTTAACAACCTTGCCGCCAAAAACATGCACAATACCTTGCATACCCAAACACACACCGAGTAACGGAACTGTCGGGCCAAACTCGTTTATGACGCTGGCACATACGCCAAAATATCGTTCGTCATCCGGAGAACCTGGCCCAGGGGAAATAATGATGCGGTCAGGTTGTATTTGCCTAATTTCTTCAAGACTTACTTCGTCATTTCGTTTAACGACAATTTGAAAATCGGCTATCGTACCTTGGCTTTTTTCTGCCGTTAAAATTTCTCCGATAAATTGATACAAGTTATAAGTAAAGGAATCGTAGTTATCAATAATAAATACTTTCATGCTTACGTCTCCCCTTCTTTTGGTAAAAATTTATCGAGCACTTTTTTGGTACCCGCGAATTTACGTTTTATTTCTTCGTATTCATCTTCTGGGTTCGAATCAAATACATTGCCGCCACAGGTTTGCACATACGCTTTTTCACCGTTGGCAAAGACACTGCGAATGGGGATAGCGAAGGTACAGTCACCATTAAAGGCAAAATGCCCCACCGCACCGCCGTATGGCCCACGCCCTTCTCCTTCCAAGTCATCGATAATTTTCATCGCCTCTATTTTAGGGGCGCCGGTAAGGGTACCCGCGGGAAAATTGCTGGCTAAGGCCGAAAACATGTCTTCTTTATCTGAGATAATACCCACGATCTCGCTCGCAATATGTTGCACGTGACTGAACCGTTTTATATCCATCAGACTGCGCACTTTAACGGTGCCAAATTGTGCAACTCGGCCGATATCATTCCGATGCAGATCAACAATCATATTGTGTTCTGCAATTTCTTTGGGATCATTGAGTAACACACGTGCAAGTGCCGTATCTTCTTTTTCATCCACACCCCGTTTTGTTGTTCCTGCCAAAGGGAATGTTTCCATTTCGCCTTGACGTAAACGGAATAATAATTCCGGACTAGCCCCAATAAGCTTTTGTTCGCCAAATTTTACATAGTACATTTGCGGTGATGGGTTAACATCGCGCAGCGATTCATAAATACGTATTGCATCACCTTCAATTCGAAAATATTTTTTAAAGCCCACCTCTGTTTGGAATATCTTACCGTCGACAATATCCTGTTTGACTTTTAATACTGCGGCGCGATGCTGATCTTTACTCATCGTCTCGCCAATGGGGATTACACTTAACTCACCACTTACCACATTTTCTTCACTGATCAATGACTCCACTAAAGGCAATCGATTATCGTCGTAATGAAAATAGAATATCTCACCGGTCATCTTGTCGAGGATTAAACCATCTTTAAATAAACCAAAACGAAAGGCGTCAAACATCTCACTTTTCTGTAGGCTAAGCGAAGGTTCAAAATAATTCATCGCGTCGTAACCCAAGTAACCGGTTAAGCCGCCAGCATATTTACGTGAAATTATATTCTGCGGAACAATATCGCGTAATAAGTAGTAGGGATTCTCGCTTTCATATTTTTCGACATTTCCCTCTCGGTCTTCAATCGAAAGCGTATTGCCATTGGCATACAACACTTTTTCTGGGTCGAAACCAATAATGGAGTGGCGAGCGATATGGCTATCTTCACCAAGAGATTCTAAATAGAAGCAATTTGTAAACTGACGCTCTATTTTTTTAAACAGGCCAAAAAAATCACATTCTGCAGTAATCGCAATGTAGGTCGGTTTACGCGGCAGCTCAATTTTTGCCGGTTTCTTTTTCATGGTTGGTTGGCTCATATTCGTTAAGATTTAGACTTTAATGCGCGTGAACCTCGGGTTACTGTGGCGATACCCACACCCAAAGATTCCGCGATCTGCCGCTGTGGCATCCCAGACTTCAATAATTTGAAGATTTGTAATCGCTTACTGATTTCATCTATCTCGGTATCCGTGAGCAAATCTCTCAATATTAGCTCCAGGTCGTCGGGCGCCTTCGCCGACAACAAGTGCTCCATGAGCTCTTGGATAAATGAATCATAGTGATGTGAAGCTGATGTACTCATGTACTAGTACACTATCACACAATCGCGCATAGTCAAAGCTTTCGTTGTTTTGTGTCTATGAATATATGAAGGTGAATGGGTATATAGAAGGAGGGAGATCAGTGGCGCGTAAACCCGTCGCTATGCTTAGACATCAGCACAAAAAAAGCGAGCCCGCGGAATTTATGGCTCGCAAAATGGCTTGGATCGTTAGTGTTTAATAAAGGTCGTACCATCTGGTGATGCATACCCACCATCAACGAGCGCTGTCATCAAAACCATACGTTTAGTACGATCCTTTTCCGTAATGACCACAAACTCGGGCAACACATTTTTTTTGATTGCCCAAGATAAAACGCTTTGTCCGTTTTCTCGACCATTTAAATAGTAGTCCACCGCCACAATGGAGATCATGTGTTCATTTAATATTTTCTTGGCCGCGTAAGAATCCGCACAGTAAAAATCTGCGCTATAGCTACCTCGTCTACTTACTGCTAATCTCATTTTTACCTCCTTTTACGCTATTGTTTTGCATTCGATGTTTCCTTACTTCCCTGTACTCCGTTGCGCTTCAATGCGCAGGAAACAAAACCTTTTTTCGAAAAATAAAAAGCCCCAGTTAGCAATGCCAACCGGGGCTTTTTATTTCCGGAAGGCACTCGCCTTCCTAATTCGGAAAGCCTAGTTATGTAGGTGCAGTATTCACCATATTTTTAATATCGCGATATAAACACACCTTACGGCGAAGCCAAGACGGCATCAAAGAAAACTGTTCTGCGGTGGCAATATGGTTATTCATAATATTCTCTGGTTTAGTGAAACTGCGTACAGGTTAGCGATATATTTTTTGTTTATCAAATAGAAATAAGAATCAAAAAACCCATATATATCAATAGGTTATATATATTTTGATGCCGGTGTTTTTCCTTCTACGCGGGTGGTCCTATCACGGAATTTTGTAATATCTCAGACAGGGGGATTTTTGAAAAGTTGAGAACCACCAACTTATCTTTACCAATAAAATTTAACGTCATTATTTATAACGAAATGGTCTAGTGTTTTTTAACAAATAACTTTCCTCTAACGAATTAACTTTTCATAGGTATAAAAAAACCCGGAAGGTTAAGGCCTTCCGGGTTTCTTTTTTGAAGAGAAATCTGGAAGGCTTTTCGCCAACCAGATATACGATCTAGTCAGCAACCAACTCAATGTAGCGAATCACCCATGCGCATGACGGCGCTAGGCTAATATCGCGTTGTGTATTTAACATAAAGTGTTTTTTCACGAGTATTCTCTGATCAGGTTCGCTTTTCATCGATTATAGACCGTTCCCATTTCAATTTACAATCGCTTTACCAGTAAGCATGTACGTTTTCGCTTAATGAATATAATGCGGTTGCTTATTAGGCTTTATGCGGATGTTCCTCAACGACACCGGTGTCTTTTCGTTACCTTTTTCTTTCGATTGTTCGCAGTGCTTTGCCTTTGAAAATAGTTTTCTTATCTCAGCCTCTTTACGCCCTTCAAACATGGCTATTTTCTCTTCTCTTTCAACACGTTCATAGTAATACTGTAAATCGGCTAATAACGCATTTGTTGGGAGTTTCACACCATCAGCTACACCACTGGATACCCTTGATAACAACCTAACCGCAGCCGGGTAGTTGTTTTCAGCTAGCTGAACATCGATTAAAAATTCTAATGGCTTTATCAGATGTATATCAGAAAAGAGCTGCCGTCGATGACATCGTAGCCGCAGCAACGCAATTTCTAACGCGCTTCTAAAATAGATATCCGCAGATTCAATACGACAATGTATATGCGCAACAATAGCTCGCTGCATCAGTTCGTTCCACGACGAGAATGCTTGTTGCTCTGAGTTGGTTAGTTTTTCAATGTGGGCCGGACAAAAGTATCTCGAGTTCATGGACATACACCCCTAGCGGTTTGGCTGAATACAGCTAGGCACGTATCTTTTGTCTATGTTTCCACAAAACAAGACGGCCCTAGCAACACACCAAATGATAATGATTATCATTTGCAAGTCAACCATTTCTGCCGCCTGTTTTTGGATATACCCGACGTTTTAATATTAAAGCGTATTTTTCAAAGCTTTCTCTCGTTCTAACCGAATCTAATTTACCGTGTTATGCATACCGTTTCGCTCAACTAAACCATCAAAACGTCATTCGGAAAGAAAGCGCCGGAATAATCCCGTTTGATACCGTATCAGTCGTTACGACCGGGTCTTCAGTACTTTGTACTTCTTCGTAATCCAAGGAGCGATCGGTGACATTTTTACGATTAAGCGCATTTACTACATCAAAAATAACAGAGGCAGGGATTGAACCCATATTGAAGTCCCACTTAAACCTAATATCCAACCGACTATATATTGGTAGTCGGTCAGAATAAGGTTCATCGTATTCCGGTAATACTGCATCTTCAAAATATGGATTATCCTGTACGCCTATAACTGGCGTATATGCGGCACCCGAACGAACGCTCCAACGCCAACCCACGTCAAACCACGAAGTAAAACGATAATTCGTTACCCAATTAAAAACGATAGGCGTATCCAGATAATAATCTACATCTTCGCCTGTTCGTTCATTCGTTCTTTTACTTTCCGCGTAACTTAACGCTACCCAGCCGTACCACTTATCGGTCAGCGTTTTATTCACAAACAGTTCAACACCATTCGCTTCGCCTTTAACGTCATTGCTATAGAGCTGTTCAAAATCGGGTTCTTCCTGACTTAAGCCCAAAGGTAAGTTTTTAAGTTTTTTGTGATATAGCTCTACGGACCAACTCCAACCGTCATCCAACGTGTTTTCAATCCCAAAGGTTGTGTGGCTAGCGGTAGGGGATTTTAGGTCCGGATTGCCGATTGTGGGTAAGACTAATGAGACATCCGGGAAGCGATTGTATTTCCCATATTTTGAAAATAGTCGCCAATTTGAATTGGCCTGATAGTCCACGGAATATCGTGGATGTGTGAAATCTTCATCTGTGTAATCATTGCTTTGCCACTGTATCCCGATATCCATGGTCAGCTTGTCATTAACCGCCCAGGTTTCATTTATATACGCTAGCTTGTCACTCACATCTAACGGTATTTCATCGGAAACTCGTTCCACTCTATTTAATAAACAATCCGTTTCGAACTCAGTACAGATAAAAAGTATCTGATCGTAGCTGATATCATAGTGTTGCTTCGTCCCACTCGCACCCACACCCAGCTTATGTTGCTTACCTAAACTACGACTGTAATGTGCTCTGGCAGATTTTTGATTAAGTGTGTAGTTAAAGAAAAAGTCATCACCCCAGTTCACACGGTATGAACCTTTATAATTTCCTATGCCTATTTTTGACTCATCGCTGTCGCCATTATATTCCCAGACAATATTTTGACCGTCGTAATTGTTTTCAATTTTTGCGTCGCCCTCAAAATCAGGGTTACTGCGTACGAAATCGGATTCGCGGGTAAATGCTGCTTCTGCTAGATCATCGGCACCATTTAACAATAGTTCTATACTGTGTTCGCTGCTGATATCCCATTGGGTTTTAAATTGATAATCACTGTCTTGGGGTACTTCTTCAATGACTATTCCATCCTCCTCTTCCCCAGTCGGAATAAATAGATGAATGAGGCTTTTACGGTAAGAAAGATAAAATGCGCTGTTCTCCGAAATAGCGCTCTCCATAAATATTCCTGAACGCAACATACTTAGATCTAATGTAGTTTCTAGGTCTTGATTCTTTGGGTCTCTCAACTCTATGTCAAATACCGCGCCCGTCACATTTCCATACTCTGGACCAAATCCCGCTGAGTACATCTGAAAATTACGCAGGATATATTCACTGTATATGGAGTTTGTGAATGTATGAAAGACATAACCTGTCTGCATAAAATCAGCATAAAAACGATTATCTTCAGGAGAGGAGCCCCGCACCGCTGGCGTACCGCCATCTCCCTCACTATAGATAACTCCCGGTAAACTAAATACTGCGGCGATCGGATCACCAATCGCTCCAGGCATATCCACCAGCTTTTGGGCATCTTCGGTGATTTGGGTGAAGTTACCTCGTCGGCTACCAATAACTTCTGTTTCCTCAATAAGTGGGTCTGTTTTATCCAACCCAGTCTCATCCCTTTTTGTTTCTTCAGCGATACTACAAAGTGGTCCCATAAGTATGAGTGTGCCCATTGCCGCTAGAAGTTGACGTGTTCTAAACAAAATTTCTATTCCTTCTACTATTTCTATTAATTACCATGTCGTTTCAATACAACCAACAAAATCATTTATTCCTTAACCTCCATATCCTCTTGCCATTAAGGCTGCCAACAGAGGCAACAAACCCAATATTGATAATTGCACCCGAATAGCAATTTTTACGCTGCCGGGCGCACTTATAGCCGGATCACCCATCGCCTCAAAATTTCGGTAATAGCGTGTTGGAATTATGGAGATAAGAGCTGCTGTAACAAACAGCGCAATCTTAAGGTGAAGAATCCAATTTTGATTGTATATGGAAGCGGGCTTTCCAACTACAGACCAAAGCATTACGCCGGCAAAGAATACTATTATTGCGCTTGCCCCAGCTACTGTATCTATAACGCGTAGTTTTCGGACTGTGTCTGAATCAAGTTCACGTGAAACCAAATAGTATTGAACTACAGTCACCGATGCCAATGTCATAAAAGCAAGAAAATGAATATATCGAACAAAAACTTCGGCCATCATTTTTCCTTTTTGGGTTGGCTCGTTTAAAGCTCTGCTATTTTGAGATAAGCGTTTTATAAAGGGTAAACGGCAACGATGACAATATTGCAGCGATAACACGCCAACGTTTCGTAATGTAAGCGATGCGCTTTCTTTTCTTAATCGCTTGGTGTATCTGCCTAGCGGCCTTTTCCACTGGCGCACACATTGAAGGCGCTACGCCTTTTGCCATATCCGTATCAACGAACCCAGGTCGAATATCTGTAACATCAATATGAATATTTTGTAGTTTCGCTCGACAAATGAGCCCCTCAAGGAAAGAGGATACATATGCTTTTGACGCATTATAAGATGCAAACGGACCACCTCTCACTGCAGCAACTGACGATATCCCCACAATATGGCCACAACCCCGCTCGCTAAGATAATGGTAGGCCGTGTTCGCCATGGCGGTAAATCCCACAACGTTGGTTGATACTGTTGCCAATTCATCTTCTAGTAAGAATTTTCTATCGACGTTTCCTACCCCTGCAGAGATGATAATGAGATCGACCTCCCCCATCTCGCTGAACAATTCTTTTAACGTACCCGCTGATTTGACCGGATCATTAAGATCCATTTCCTTTATAAACGATGGGCTCGCTAAATACTTTTGAAGCGAAGTCAACAATTCTACACGATGCCCCGTTACACCAAGAATCACACCTTCGGAAGACATTTGTTTTGCGAGTTCTCTACCGATCCCTGATGTCGCACCAATAATGATTGCTTTCATATTTCCTTTTATTTCCAGTTGTCTTTTTATTTGGTTATTTGAATCCGTTCACATCAAATTGAAACCAGTTAAATATTTCATTTGTTTTGATAATTTTGAATCCTAAACGCAGATAGAGGTTCGTCGCTGGATTTATTTTAAAGGTCCCTAAACGAAGGTTTTTATTTTCTGCTTTGGCTTTATTAATAAGGTGTTTTAATACCTCTGAGCCCAGCTTTTGTTTACGGGCTTTCTTATGGAGTTGAAGATCGTATATATAAAGCCTATCCATTTCGGAAAATAGAAGTAGATAACCTAACGTGGTGTCAGAAGCAGTATCTATTATTTTTTGTAGAAGAGCTTGTTCTCGGAAGTAGCGCCTCTCCTCTTGATCCCATGGGATATTGAGCGCCTCAAAATATGGCATCATGTTTTCACGAGAAAGGGTTAGGTAGGCATCACTCTCTACCTCCGTAACATCTCTTAAATGCCAATGAATCATATTTGTTTAGGAAGAGACGTTGCAGGGAAAAGCACTGCAACAAAACGGGCAGAAGATAACGTCCATATCACTGATTGATTTCCTTAACAAAAAACACTGCACACCTGTTTTTATATACAGGTGTGCAGTGTGCTTATTTACACATCAAGATTTGATACAGACAGCGCATTTGTTTCAATAAATTCTCGTCGCGGCTCAACGTTATCACCCATCAAACAGGTAAATATTTGGTCCGCCGCAATAGCGTCTTCTACAGTGACTTTAAGCATACGTCGGTTACCGGCATCCATCGTAGTTTCCCACAATTGCTCCGGGTTCATCTCGCCCAAACCTTTATAACGCTGAATGTTGTAACCTTTTTTCGATTCCGCAATAACCCAATCGAACGCTTCTTTAAAGTTAGCCACTTCGTAGGTACGCTCACCTTTCGCAACATATGCACCTTCTTCAATTAGGTCACCAACTTGCTCCCCCAACGTACGCATTTTTTTGTACTCTTCTGACTCAAATAGATCTGCATTGAGAAGTACATACGATTCAACACCGTGAGCGATGATGGTGAGCTTAGGCACAAAGTGATGCCTTTCTTTGTTTTCGTAAAGCGAGATACTGAACTGATGCGTTTTAGAACTTTCGTTCAGTTCTTTTGCTTTTTCTTCCAAAACATCGACCCATTGTTGCATGACAGTTTGATCTAATAGGTCTTCTGGGCTGACAGTAGGGAGATAGATAAGCGACTCTAGAATCGTCGCCGGGTATACACGGGAAAGTTTAGTTACGATGCCTTCTACACGACGGAAATCGATAACCAATTTTTCTAATTGCTCACCGGAGAGCGCCGGCGCATCCGCAGAAACATGTAAACGAGAAGATTCAATCGCTGCATTCGTTAAGAACTCGTTTAGCTCATCGTCATCTTTTAGGTATTGTTCTTGTTTACCTTTTGCGATTTTATAAAGTGGTGGCTGAGCGATGAAGATATGGCCGCGCTCTACCAACTCTCTCATTTGTCTAAAGAAGAAGGTTAATAACAAGGTACGAATGTGAGATCCATCCACGTCCGCATCCGTCATGATAACGATGCTGTGATAGCGCAGTTTATCCGGGTTGAATTCTGAAGCACCAATACCACAACCTAAAGCGGTAATTAACGTACCAACCTCAGCACTGGAAAGCATTTTATCGAAGCGTGCTTTTTCAACGTTTAGGATTTTACCCTTAAGCGGCAAAATTGCTTGTGTGCGTCGGTCGCGGCCTTGTTTGGCTGATCCACCCGCAGAATCACCCTCCACTAGGTAGATTTCAGAAAGTGCCGGGTCTTTCTCTTGGCAATCCGCTAGCTTACCGGGAAGGCCCGCGATATCTAGCGCGCCTTTACGTCGTGTCATTTCCCGTGCTTTACGAGCAGCTTCACGCGCTTTGGCGGCTTCTATCATTTTCATAACGATAGACTTGGCTTCTTGCGGGTTCTCCAATAGGAAATCGGTAAACGATGCACCCATCTCTTGTTCTACAGCAGATTTTACTTCTGAAGATACGAGCTTATCTTTAGTTTGAGAAGAGAATTTGGGGTCTGGCACCTTCACCGAAACAATTCCGGTAAGCCCTTCTCTAGCATCATCCCCTGTCGTAGAGATCTTTTCTTTTTTTGCGAGACCTTCTTTCTCAATATAGGTATTCAATCCTCGGGTAAGTGCACCACGGAAACCCGCTAAGTGGGTACCGCCATCACGCTGAGGGATGTTGTTCGTGTAACAAAATATATTCTCTTGGAAGCCATCATTCCACTGTAATGCTACCTCTACACCCACACCGTCTTCACGTTGTGTATTGAAGTGCATCACTTTGTTGATGGGGTTTTTATTCTGGTTTAGATATTCAACGAAGGCTTTTAGGCCACCTTCGTATTCATAGACCTCTTCCCGTCCACTTTTTTCATCTTTAAGAACGATCCGAACTCCAGAGTTAAGGAAACTCAACTCTCTTAAACGCTTAGAAAGTTGTTCAAAATGGAATTCTATGTTGTTAAACGTTTCAGGTGAGGGTACAAAGTGGACCTCCGTCCCCTGCTCTTCCGTTTCACCGATGACAGTGAGGGGCTTTTCCGGCACACCATCATGATATACCTGCTCGAATACTTGGCCTTTTCGGCGGATAGTAAGCTTAAGCGTGGAAGACAATGCATTTACAACCGAGACACCTACACCATGCAAACCGCCACTGACTTTGTAGGTATTGTCATCAAACTTACCGCCAGCATGCAGTACCGTCATGATAACTTCTGCGGCAGACACACCTTCCGCATGCATTTCCGTTGGTATACCCCGCCCATTATCTTTAACGGTAATGGATTCATTGGGGTGGATAACGATTTTGATCTCAGAACAGTGGCCCGCCAACGCTTCGTCTATTGAGTTATCGACAATTTCAAACACCATGTGGTGTAAGCCTGTGCCGTCATCGGTGTCGCCAATGTACATTCCAGGACGTTTACGAACAGCATCTAGGCCTTTAAGTACCTTGATACTAGAGGAATCGTAGTCAATATTTTCTTCTTCTGACATGGAAGCGTTTACTCTTTATTGTTAAATTTCATTCACTAGCTAGGCTAGTTCACCATGTTTCACGTGAAACATCTTTAATGGCTCGGCATATGTTTCATAGTCGGGCCATATGGAATTACGGCAAGATGCCTCGATCCCAGTAATAAACACCTGTGAACCAAGATCACTAAGCCAATCCCCCATTAGCTTTTGGTTAAGCTGATCTAACTCAGAAGGCAGATCATCTACCGCAAATATGGGCGTTTGTGCGTTTGTTTCTTTTAATACCGCTGCTTGGGCGATATATAGGGCGGCGATCAACAACTTTTGTTGGCCTCTGGACAGTATATCTACTGCGTTACCCGTATTCGTTTTCACTATAAAATCAGACTTATGAGGCCCAAGGGTGGAGTACCCGTAAGATCTATCTCTGTCGAAAACGTTTTTCAGTTGTTCTGAAAAACTGCATTCCCCCAACTTCCACCCCTGCTTTAGCTCTAGGGATATATCCCCTGGTAAGCGGTCTAGAAGCGGCGCCAAGATAGTCTTGAAGTGATCGTTCAGCAAGTTGAAACTCGACTCACGGTCATTCGCAATAAGCTCACTTAGCTTAGCGATCTCAATATCCCAAGGTTCTACGTCCGAATAGCATATTTTATCACGTCGGAGCAGACTATTCCGTTGTTTGTAGCACCTAATGACTTGGTTCCATTCCCCGGAAAACTGATGTTTCACGTGAAACACTAACCAATCAAAGAATTTCCTACGGTCCTTAGAAGAGCCTTCTAACAAGGAGAAAGAACCCGAATTAATAACAAGTAAAGGGATATGCTTAGCTAATGACGAAGCGCTAGCGACCGCTTTGCCATCCAACTTAATAGTAAAATCCCCTTTACGCTTTCTTAATAATCCAAGCTGGTGTTCAGCACCGTCGTCATTATTAACCTTTCCATGCACGACAAATTCACTCATATCATCCTGTATGAGACTACGATACTTATGCGTTCTAAAAGATCGGCCATGGGCGAGCATACTGATACTTTCCAATATGCTGGATTTACCCGCGCCGTTTTGACCTAAGATGATATTGATTTTTTTGCTGGGCTCCATGGAGACAGAACCCAGGTTTCGGAAGTGTTGAATATTGAGCTGAGAGATAGACGGCATAGTTGCCTGTAATTCTTAGAATTACATATATCTTGTGTTAAAGACGCATCGGCATCACAACATATAAGGCTTCTGAGCCGTCCGGCGTCTCTATTAAAGCACTGCTATTTGAGTCTAAAAGGGTGATTTTGAGGTTTTCTGTGCTGATAACATTGGCGACATCTTGTAAGTAACTTACGTTGAAACCTACTTCCAATGAGTCACCGGTGTAATCTACGGCAACTTGATCCTCTGCTTCTTCCTGTTCTGGGTTGTTTGCCACAACGGTGAGCTTGCCTGTTTCCAATAGTAAACGAACACCACGATACTTTTCATTGGATAAAATAGAGGTTCTCGCAAAAGCATTCTTCAATTCTGCGCGATTACCTATCACGATCTTATCGCCACCTTTCGGTAATACACGCTCATAATCCGGGAATTTCCCGTCAACAAGCTTTGACGTAAAGGTGTAAGCATCGGTAATAGCGCGAATATGATTCGACCCCATAATAACTTCGACGGTATCGTCCTTGTCATCCAACAAACGAGAGAGTTCAATCACCCCTTTTCTAGGCAAAATAGACTGTCGGACGTCGGAAACATCAACATTTACATCCTTAGTGCACATCGCTAATCGGTGGCCATCTGTCGTTACCACGCGAATCTGTTGAGGACGTATCTCCCACAACATGCCATTTAGGTAGTAGCGCACATCTTGTTGGGCCATCGCGAAACCGGTCTTTTCTATCAGCTCTTTTATAGCCACTTGTGGGCAGGTAAAAGAAAGGTCACGAGCCCCCTCTTCCACAGCCGGGAAATCATTCGCGGGAAGTGTTGATAGACTGAAGCGACTGCGGCCGCTTTTAACCATGACTTTTTGTTCGTCCTGGGAAAACTCGATCATCGAACCGTCGGGTAGGGCCTTGCATATATCGAGGAATTTTTTCGCTGGGACAGTAATCTCGCCTTCAGTAACATCACCTTCTAGCGCCAATCGACCAACTATTTCCACCTCTAAGTCTGTGCCGGTGAGTGAGAGTTGGTTTTTTTCTAGAACCAACAACACATTAGCAAGAACAGGAAGCGTTTGACGTCGTTCGACAACGCCAGTAACAAGTTGAAGAGGTTTTAACAAAGCTTCACGGGAAACGGTAAATCTCATCAGTGGATCTCTTGGTTATTTTAAGTCTACAGTTGTTATAGGTAGTTTTGCCGTTCGTTGTTACACGCGAAGGAAACGAACGAAAAATTACGTTGTAAGTATACGCAGAAGGTTTTTAATGTCTTCTTTTATATCAGCATCGGACTCTAATAATTCTTTAATCTTACGGCAGGCATGAAGCACGGTCGTATGATCTCGCCCACCAAACACCTCACCAATTTCTGGCAGACTATGATGGGTCAAATCCTTCGCTAAATACATCGCAACTTGCCTAGGCCTTGCGACCGAACGACTACGACGTTTTGAATGGAGGTCCGAGACCTTTATTTTATAATATTCAGCCACAACGCGCTGTATATTATCGATACTTACTAAGCGATCTTGCAGCGCTAAAAGGTCTTTTAGCGCTTCTCTTACAAGGTCGACAGAGATTTCCCGACCCGTGAAATGTGCGTTCGCAATCACACGCTTTAATGCACCTTCAAGTTCACGAACATTAGAGCGTATACGTTGCGCAATAAAGAATGCGGCATCATTGGGTAAGTCCATTTGGACTTGGTCAGCCTTCCTTTTCAAGATAGCGACACGGGTTTCTAATTCCGGCGGTTCAATAGCGACCGTTAAACCCCAACCAAAACGAGATTTGAGTCTTTCTTCTAAGCCGTCTATTTCTTTAGGGTAACGATCACAAGTAACGATAATTTGTTGACCGCCTTCTAATAGCGCATTAAAGGTGTGAAAGAACTCTTCCTGGGAGCGCTCTTTACCCGCAAAAAACTGGATATCATCGATAAGCAAAGCATCGACCGAGCGATAGTAACGCTTGAAGTCATTAATGGCGTTGAGCTGAAGCGCTTTTACCATATCCGCCACGAAGCGTTCAGAGTGTAAATATACGACCTTCGCACCCGGTTTATTCACACAAAGCGCATTACCAACGGCATGCATTAAATGGGTTTTACCTAGACCAACGCCCCCGTATATAAATAGCGGGTTGTAGGCACCACCGGGATTCTCCGATACCTGAGTTGCCGCAGCCAAACCAAGTTGGTTTGATTTACCTACAACAAAGTTATCGAACACAAAATTGGTGTTGAGGTTAGATTTGTGACCAAGCCCACCCTCGACATCGTTTTTGTTTAAACGCGCTTCCTGAGGGGATTCTATAAATGATTGCCTAACGGGCTGACTATTGTTTGAAGAATAGCGCTGAGAATCTGGCACATTTAGTGAGTTAGCAAAGGCCGTGTTTTCCACCGGCGTCTTAACATCGGTAAAATTATTATCGAAACCATTTCCATTTCGTGCCACCTCTATTACGGGCGCTCCTGCAGATTCCAATACCGGTACTGATGCTACCTCATTGGAATGGGTTTGCTTATCGTCGCCTTCGCTTGAAAATCGGCGGTTGGTCTCAAAGGACGCGACCTTTTTAGCCACAACCAGTTCGACATCCTGGTTTTGAACATCCGCGTTCTCGTTGAGAAGATCACGAATGCGATCTTTGTATTTATCATTCACCCAATCCAGTACAAACCTGTTTGGCGCCACGAGGCGCAAAACACTTTCACTTACAGACTCGGCTTGCAAAGGACGTATCCATGTATTGAATTGCTGTGCAGGTAATTCACTCTGCAAATGCGAAATACAATAGTCCCAAACGGAATTAGGCAACGGTTAAAACCTCGAAATAAAAACAAGTTTTTGTAGCTTAGACGAAAATATGAAACGACTGGCGGCGTTGTTGTTAATTACGCCAATCAATTTTCTGAAGAGACGCAATCATACTCCTGTCACCCCACTTTATCCACAGATCTATAGCTTAAATTGACATGGATTCCCGCGTCTTTAGTGAAAAAACCCTATAAAACCAACTACATAGTGGATAAATAATTGAGAGTCAAACATTTTATTCACACCCTTAAAAATACCGGTATTTTGTGGATAACTCTGTGAGTATGTTATTGAAAAATTGTATGTATCTAGTGAGTTTTTGCCAAAACAGACAAACCAAGAAGCTCATAAATAGAAGCAAGAAGAAGCGCGCAAGCTAAGCAAATTTTCTCATTGATTTTAGCGCCCGAGTTCTATATTATCGCGCGTCCTTTACAGCGTTACATGAAGCACACAGCTTAATGTTAACGAAAGCAGAAAATATTCGTACTTATCGGGTGATATGAAGTGAAAAGAACATTTCAACCAAGCAACTTAAAGCGTAAACGCAGCCACGGTTTCCGTGCTCGCATGGCAACAAAAAACGGCCGACAAGTATTAGCTCGTCGTCGTGCAAAAGGCCGTAAAGTCCTTTCTGCCTAATTTTTACTAAGCGCTGGAGCTCTTGCATCTATTGTCTAGCATAATAAAGACATTAGATTTTCCCAAATCGCATAGATTGCTAAACTCCAGCGACTTTACGCCCGTTTTTGACGCCCCCTCTTTCAAGATCCACCATTCCAACTTTCTGATACTGACGAAGTATAATGACCTTGGCCACCCGCGCTTAGGGATAATCGTCGCCAAAAAGAATATCCGTCGCGCCGTGCAAAGAAACCAGGCTAAGCGGGCTATTCGCGAGAGTTTCCGGCACAAACAGCACAATCTTCCCGCAATAGATGCTATAGTTCTGGCCCGCCGAGGGAGTGAACAACTCGCCAAAGAACAGGTTCGAGAGATTCTAGATAGCTTATGGAATCGTGCTGCAAAAAAATCGAAAACGCAGAAAAACGACAGCCAAAACTCAGCTGGTTAGCCCGGCTTTGTTTGTTGCCAATCGCCTTCTATCGATACTTTATTAGTCCCTTTTTAGGGCCAAAATGTCGTTTCTACCCTAGCTGTTCTCACTACGCCGAAGAAGCCATTCGAACACATGGCGCTATTTACGGTTGTACCCTCGCGCTCAGACGGTTGTTGAAGTGTCACCCCTGGCATTCAGGTGGTCTTGATCCCGTCCCAGAAAAACGTCAACACTAATTGATTCAACATTATTAAGGTTTGTGATTTACATGAATTTACTACGTAACGGGCTAATTGGCGGAATCCTAGTCGTCGTCTTCCTTCTATTTATACAGTGGAACGAATTCCAAGAGCGCCAAGTGGCTGCGAGTAGCCCTGTTCAGGTCTCAACTGACACCCCAGTTACTTACGAATCAGAGATTATCGCCCCCGATAGTGATTCAAGCACTTCTCAGCAATTCACATCATCCACCGATGATCTTCCCGTCGCGCCAACAGAAACAAGCGTCAATATTGAGAGTGCCCTACCAAGTACACTTATTTCACGAAAATTGATTCACGTGAAAACCGACACACTTAACCTTCTTATTAACCCAGAGGGAGGTGATATCGTGCAAGTCACGCTTCCTAAACATCTTGCCGACCTGGATAAAAAAGACAGTGAGTTCCTTCTTTTGGGTAACTCCTCAGGCCACACCTATATCGCTCAATCTGACTTGATTGGCACTAACGGCACACACACACGCAATAGTGCTGGCATCCCGACTCGCTCTCTATACGCTAGTGCTCAATCAAAATATGAACTCAATGAAGGCGAAAACTCACTCAGTGTTGATCTAACGCATACCCAACAAGATGGTACAGAAATAACAAAACGTTTTAGTTTTGAACGTGGCTCGTACGAAATCGATATCGATTACATCATCGATAACAAAGGCGTCTCACCCTGGAAAGCCGCAATGTACGGCCGAATAAAACGGGACGACTACAAACCTGAAGCTGGTGGTATGTTCCAACTTCAGCCCTTCCTAGGTGCGGCAACAACCACCAACGAAGATAAATTTGAAAAACTGGATTTCGATGACATCCGCAAAGAAACAAAAGCCTTTGACTATCAAGGTGGTTGGGTCGCCCTCGTTCAGCATTACTACGTCAGCGCCTGGGTACCGGACAACAATACGCTGAACAAATTTAAAATTTTTCAAAGCTCCGATAAAAAACACTTCATGTTGCAATTCACCACCCCACAACATGTCGTTGCACCGGGTACTCAGCATACGATTTCATCGTCGTTTTATGCAGGTCCTAAAATCATCCGGAATTTGGAAAAAGTGGCGCCGGGCTTGGACCTCACCGTAGATTTTGGTGTTTTGTGGTTTATTGCTAAGCCCTTATTCCTCGGGTTAGACACAATTCATAGTGTTGTAGGCAATTGGGGCTTTGCCATCATTTTATTAACCTTTCTGATCAAACTGGTGTTCTTCTACCCTTCAGCGATCAGCTATCGATCAATGGCTAAGATGCGTAAGCTCATGCCATTGATGCAAGATCTGAAAGAACGCTACGGGGACGATCGTCAGCGCATGGGTACGGAAACCATGAAACTGTATAAGAAAGAAGGGGTTAACCCCCTCGGTGGCTGTTTGCCCATGCTTATGCAGATGCCCGTATTTATGGCCTTATATTGGATGATCATGGAAAGTGTCGAGCTTCGCCATTCACCCTTCATGTTTTGGGTAAGTGACTTAAGTGTGCAAGACCCCTTCTTTATATTGCCTGTGATCATGGGTGTGATTATGTTTGTGCAACAAAAACTAAATCCACCGCCGCAAGATCCCATGCAAGCGAAGATTTTCCAAATGATGCCTATTGGCTTCACCTTTATTTTGATGTTCTTACCTGCTGCACTGACTTTATATATGGCGGTGAACACCGCCCTATCCTTTATGCAGCAATATATCATTACGAAACAAATTGAAAAAGCCGACTAATCGTTTCAAAGAACTGTGAGCGCTTACCACCCTGATACTATTTGTTCTGTTGCGACGCCCCCCGGACGAGGCGGTGTCGGTATAGTACGAGTATCAGGGCCTAAATGCCTCGAAATAGCTTCCAAAATACTCAAAATTACGCCTAAAGTGCGTTACGCGCATTACGGTAATTTCTATTCAGGTAGCGACATCCTCGATCAGGGGATTGCCTTATATTTTGCTGGGCCGCATTCCTTTACCGGTGAAGAAGTCCTTGAACTCCAAGGCCACGGCGGCCCTATAATTCTCGACCTCCTCGTCAACGAACTTCTAAAGCACGGTGCTCGTTTAGCCGAACCAGGAGAATTTTCCCAACGCGCCTTTTTAAACGACAAGCTCGACCTGACACAAGCAGAAGCGATCGCCGACCTTATTGATGCAAGCTCCCAACAAGCGACCAAACAGGCGTTAAATACACTAAAAGGCGATTTTTCTAAGAAGATCAATACAATTGTCGACAAGATAACTCATCTTAGGCTTTACGTGGAATCTTCAATCGATTTTCCTGAAGAAGAAATCGATTTCCTTAGCGATGGTAAAGTCGCATCCATGCTCGAAGACCTTAAATCCTTAACAGAAACAACGCTTTCTCAAGCTCAACAAGGCGTTCTTTTAAGGGATGGGATGAAGATTGTGATTGCAGGGCGTCCAAACGCCGGAAAATCCAGCCTTCTCAATCAACTGGCCGGCAGAGACCTCGCCATTGTTACCGATATCGCAGGCACCACACGGGATGTACTGCGCGAAGATATCAATATCGACGGCCTTCCGTTACATATCGTTGATACAGCTGGCTTGCGAGACAGTCCTGACCAAGTAGAAAAAATTGGAATTGAGCGAGCTTGGAAAGAGATTGAAGAAGCCGACCAGATATTACTCATGATCGACAGTACCGATGAGGATCAATTGGATGTCGACTCCCATTGGGAGGAGTTTGTCAGTAGCGATGAATACAATAAAAAACTGACAGTCATCTACAACAAAATCGACGAATCATCCTTTAAAATAAGTAAAAACAACACTAACTACCACGAAATAGCTATTTCTGCTCTGGAAGGTTCCGGCATTGATGATCTCAAAGATCACTTAAAAACAGCTGTGGGATATCAAGGAACGGTAGAAGGTGGGTTTAGCGCTAGACGACGTCATATCGCTGCATTGGAACAAGCCCTTTCTTATATCGACAGTGGCGAAGCTCAACTCTCAGTATCTGCAGGTGAACTTTTGGCAGAAGATTTGAAGGTAGCGCAAAACTATTTATCTGAAATTACCGGTGCTTTTACTGCCGATGATTTACTTGGGCAGATCTTTTCTAGTTTTTGTATTGGGAAGTAATAACTCTATAATTTGATAGAGGGGTTCATTGCTGCTCCAAAATAATGGGCTCCGATACGTACAATATTTCGATCTTTGGTCAAAAAACACATAAATACGTCCGTGTAGTTCCGCCTATTCATCCCTGAATAGACGGTTTTTGACCAAAGATCGAAACATCATACTCACTATATACGGTGTTCAAGCCTCCTCTGTTTTCCCACTAGTCAAAAAAACCTCTCTCTACCGTTACGACAGCGTTAATCTAAACGCTTTTAATAGAAACCACCTCCCTCTCGAAAAACAAAAATCTAGTGTGATATTTTTTCTCTTTATTAAAAATCGTCGATTCAAGGATGAATCGACGAAACTATAGGGACATATTTACGTGTTTTTTAATAAAGAGAAAAAAATTACGCGACTAGAATCCCCAAACACTAAACCCAATCAGCTCTGTTACACACAAAAAACTAACCTCTTATAACCAAAATACACATAACTTACCCCCAACCTATCCCTTGCAAATAACTTAGCCAAAACAAACATCCAAGCTATCCACATAAAACCCCCAACGAACAAAAATCATAAGGCTGTCTGTGAGTAACCCTGAGGAAAAGCCATGATTTACCCAGCTGTATTTGTGTTAATGAAAACAAGCAAAATCGAACATCGATATCATCCTTGGATAAGTAGCACTTTTACACACAGATAAAATAACCGATATAAGCAGCCTTTTATGGCACGCCTACAAAAGTTATTACCTCCCTAACTGATTGAAATATATAATAATATTAACCTTATCCACGTAAAATGTACTCCCTAATAGTAACTACTAATATAAAAAAAACATCTATATATACATTCTTTCTTTATATATTTATTTAACTTAATTATTTATAAACCTATTAAAAAACTTATATACAAAACACATCTAACTTCTCAAAAAGATAAGTTCTTTTTTTAAACAACAGCCCCTATAATGGCCGCCCCTTGTAAACAACCTATTTGGTTAACTGATGGATTACCCCAATCGATTTGATGTCATCGTTATCGGCGGTGGCCACGCTGGCACAGAAGCATGCCTTGCGTCTGCTCGTATGGGCTGCAAAACATTACTGTTAACCCATAATGTGGAAACCTTGGGGCAAATGAGCTGTAACCCAGCGATAGGCGGCATTGGGAAAAGCCACCTCGTCAAAGAAATAGACGCCCTCGATGGCGCTATGGCAAGGGCGACGGACAAGGGCGGCATACAATTTCGTGTACTGAACAGCCGCAAAGGCCCTGCCGTAAGAGCCACAAGGGCACAAGCTGATCGAGTGTTATACAAAGCCGCCATCCGGGAAATTCTCGAAAGTCAGCCAAATCTCGCCATATTTCAGCAAGCCGTGGACGATCTGATCGTTAACGGAAGCAAAGTTGACGGTGTTATTACCCAAATGGGTCTAAAGTTCTATGCGCCAAGCGTAGTGCTGACAGCGGGTACCTTCCTCGGCGGGAAAATTCATATTGGTTTAGAGAATCATAGCGGTGGTCGTGCCGGTGATCCCCCTTCTATCGCCCTTGCCGATAGATTACGGGAGTTACCTTTGCGCGTTGATCGCTTAAAAACGGGTACGCCGCCACGTATTGATGCGCGAACTGTGGATTTCTCGGGATTGGAAGAGCAATGGGGTGATAAACCAGAACCGGTGATGTCTTACATCGGTTCCCTGGAGGATCATCCTGAGCAAACGTGCTGTTGGATTACCCATACAAGTCAGCAAACCCACGACATTATTCGCAGTGGTTTCGAACGTTCTCCCATGTTTACCGGGGTGATAGAGGGCATTGGGCCGCGTTACTGTCCCTCCATTGAAGACAAAGTGAATCGCTTCGCTGATAAAGATAGTCATCAAATTTTTGTCGAGCCCGAGGGATTAAGAACCACCGAATTATACCCGAATGGGATTTCGACCAGTCTACCTTTTGATATTCAGATGCAGTTTGTGCGTTCGATCAAAGGTTTTGAGAATGCGCATATTGTTCGCCCTGGATATGCGATTGAGTACGATTTTTTCGACCCTCGCGATTTAAAACCCAGTTTAGAAACCAAAGTGATTGAAGGGCTATTTTTTGCGGGCCAAATCAACGGAACGACAGGCTATGAAGAAGCCGGCGCGCAAGGCTTGTTGGCCGGTGCAAATGGTGCCCTAAGGGCCCAGGGCAAAGAGTCTTGGTGCCCAGCTCGGGATCAAGGGTACATCGGCGTACTTGTCGACGATTTGATTACGATGGGGACGAAAGAACCTTATCGTATGTTTACCAGCCGGGCGGAATACCGCTTGTTGTTGAGAGAAGATAATGCGGATCTTCGTTTAACCGAAAAGGGTTACGAACTAGGTTTGGTGAGCGAATCTCGTTGGCATATGTTCCGCGAGAAAAAAGCCGCTATTGAGCTAGAAAGTCAACGTTTACGAACGACCTGGGTCCAGGCAAAAAGTGAAGAAGCGGATGTATTAAACACCAAAATAAAATCGCCGCTAACGCGGGAATACGCGCTCATGGATTTGCTTAAACGCCCCGAATTATCCTATCGCGATGTGGCTGACTTGAAAAGAACTGGCGAGTTTAAGGTGACTGAGGAGGTTGCCGAACAGGTGGAGATCGCGGCGAAATACTCGGGTTATATAGATCGCCAGCAAGAAGATATCGATCGGATGCGTAGGAATGAAAATACCCCCATCCCGGACACTTTTGACTACGACAATATCGAAGGCCTATCAAACGAGCTAAAACAGAAGTTGAGTGATGCCCGGCCAGATACCATCGCTAGAGCAACGCGTATTCCAGGGGTTACTCCTGCTGCGATCAGCCTGTTGTTGATTACCTTGAAAAAGCGTGGTCAGCTCGCCAAATCAGTATTGGCCAGTTAATGCCAGATTTTAACGAGATACAGTTTGATAAGTTATTGTCTGAAGGTGGCGCTGAACTTGGGGTAGTCCTCGACGACCACACGCGTCGTCAGTTATTACACTACCTCCAGTTGTTCATCAAATGGAATCAGGCTTATAACCTTTCAGCGATACGAGATCCGGAAGAAATGCTTCGCAAACATCTACTGGATAGTCTGACGATTGTGCCACAGTTACAGGCGCACCCTGCTGCTAAAATCATCGATGTTGGTACTGGCGGTGGGTTACCGGGGATTCCTTTGGCAATATGTTGCCCTGATAAGCATTTCACCCTGTTGGATTCAGCGGGTAAGAAAACACGCTTTTTACTGCAAATACTCCACACTTTGGGCTTAAAAAACGTCAATGTCGAAAATACGCGCGTTGAAAAATTTCGCCCAGATGAACTTTTTAATATTGTTGTAAGTCGTGCGTTTGCCTCAGTTGGCGATATGTTGAGCGGGTGTAAGCACTTACTTTTTAATGGTGGTGAGTTTTGGGCAATGAAGGGGGTTTTTCCTCAAGATGAGTTGTCTGAATTGGGTTCTTGCTATAAGGTCGACTCCTGCTCGACGTTCCAAGTTCCCGGTGATATTGGTGAACGTTGTCTGGTGGTGATTCGTGCCACGTAGATGTTATTTGGTTGTTTGATAAGTTAATTACTAGGTTAAAAGTCTCGTGGGAAAAATATACGCAATCACAAACCAAAAAGGCGGTGTCGGAAAAACGACAAGCAGCGTTAATTTGGCAGCCTCATTAGCTGCGACAAAGCGTAAAGTATTGCTTATCGACCTAGATCCCCAGGGCAATGCCACCATGGGCAGCGGCATCGATAAAAATGGTGTTGAGAAGAACGTTTACGACGTATTAATGGGGCTCACCCGTTGTGAGAATGTATTTCAACGTTCTCCGGAAGGCCACTTTCTGGTGCTTCCTTCAAACGGCGATCTAACCGCAGCCGAAGTAGAAATGCTCAACCTCGAAGATAAAGAACTTCGACTCAAAAACGCCTTAGCCAGTATTAAACACCAATTTGATTACATCCTGATTGATTGCCCGCCTTCATTGAACATGCTGACGGTAAACGCGTTGGCGGCATGTGACGGGGTGATTATCCCTATGCAGTGTGAATACTATGCGTTGGAAGGGTTATCAGCGCTTATCGATACCATTAACAAAATTCAGAGTGTGCTTAATCCCGATCTTAAGATCGAAGGTATTCTCCGCACGATGTACGATCCCCGTAACAGTTTAACCGGCGATGTGTCGGCACAGTTAGCCACCCACTTTGGGGATCGAGTGTATCGTACATGTGTCCCCCGTAATGTCCGGCTCGCCGAAGCGCCTAGTTTTGGCATGCCGGTTATTTCCTACGACAAGCAATCCAAGGGTGCCCTGGCATATATCGCATTGGCCGGTGAAATCATCCGCCGCAACGATACTCCAAGCCCGGAAACACTAGCGACCGCAAGCTAAACCCCAGGTCCAAAAATAGACCCCCGTATAAAGATTCATTTAAGGCTGATTTATGGCAAAGCGTAAAGGACTCGGCAGAGGCTTAGATTCACTTATTTCTGGCGCGACAGGTGTCGCGAGTGCTGATGCAATACGTTCAGCCACGGAAGCACTAAAAGTGAATGAAGAGACGCAGCAACTCGATGGCATGTTAAAGCATTTGCCTGTTGAGTTTCTTCAACGAGGTAAGTACCAGCCTCGTCGGGATATGTCGCCGGAAGCTCTTGAAGAACTCGCGCAGTCGATCAAAGCTCAAGGGGTTATGCAGCCGATCGTGGTTCGACCTGTGGGTGAGCCAGGTGAAGATAAATATGAAATTATCGCGGGTGAGCGCCGTTGGCGTGCGACCCAGTTGGCGGAGTTGGATACAATTCCCGCCGTTATTCGCGAAGTTCCGGACGAAACCGCTATCGCGATGGCGCTTATTGAGAATATTCAGCGGGAAGATCTCAACCCTGTTGAAGAAGCCTTTGCCTTGAAACGCCTACAAGAAGAGTTTGACTTAACGCAGCAGGAAGTGGCGGAGACGGTAGGCAAATCTCGAACAGCGGTCACAAACCTACTTCGTTTACTCAACCTGACTCAAGAGGTGAAAACACTCTTGGAGCATGGGGATATCGAGATGGGGCATGCACGCTGTCTTTTGACACTCGATGAAGTGGGTCAACGGGATATTGCACGGATTATCGTTGCGAAAGGCTTATCGGTTCGCCAAGCTGAATCTCTTGTGAGAAAAATTCAAGAAGAGGCCAAAAGCGAGCAGAAACCGGAAAAAGCGACCCCGCCAGACCTCAAACATTTGGAAGAAGGCCTTGCTGACCATGTCGGTGTGCCCGTTATGGTGCAGCATAGCGCGAAAGGAAAAGGAAAATTAGTCTTTAAGTACAACAACTTAGATGAACTAGACGGAATTTTAAATCACCTAGGCTTCTCTGCGGAATAATATCTAGTTTCCGCACTGCGGAAATTCAGTGTTAGTCTCGTCTATACTTTGACCAATGTGGTGCATTGATCAACAGTCGTTTGATTCATTTTTATTCACTTTTCCCATGGGGGAAAAGTCCATTAGCCTCGTCTACTCACCTAGACAAATAGAACAAATTCTATTCGGGCTGATGTATGCATAATAATAAAGACCATATAAGTAAGGTGTATTTGTCCCTCCGGACCACTTTGGCGCGTGCTGTATCGCATATCGTACCGCCAAAAGAGATTGAAGATATTGTGCAGGAAACCTATGTCAGGGTCTGCCAAATCGAGAATCCGGAAGAAATACGCCACCCAAGGTCGTTTTTGTTAAAAACGGCTAAAAACCTAGCTTTTGACCACATCAAACGCGCCGAGACTCGACTCGCGCAAAGTATGGATGAAGAGCTAGAAGCTGAATGGACGGAACAAAAAGCACGTCGTGACGACACCTATGACAAAGTTGCGGCAAATCAAGAGTTCGCACATTTTTGTGAGGCTGTGCGTCATCTTCCCCTACAGTGTCGGAAGGTGTTTGTATTGAAGAAAGTGTATGGCTATTCCCAGAGAGAAATAGCCAACCAGTTGGAGATTAGTGAGAGTACCGTGGAAAAACATATTGCCAATGGCATAAAACGATGTACGTATTATATGGCATCGCATACTGATATCAGTGATTCGGCTTCAGCCAAGAAAGCGGCGAAGCTAGGAATATTGGGTAGCAAGCGCCAAAGTGGAGATCGTCCATGAGTAATGTTTACGAATTGCCTTCCAACGAGGCAGCGTATGATCAGGCCAGCGAGTGGATCGCGAAACTTGATCGCGATTTAAGTGAATCTGAAGAACAAGAGCTCGTCTCTTGGTTGGAGTCGAATGAGGCTCATCGGGACATTTTGTTTGAGATGGCGTCTGTTTGGGATTCAATGGATAGTCTTTCTCGTTTATCGAGTTTGTTTTCTCCGCCAACAAAATCTGCTGCCCCAAAAGGTTTTCATCAGCGTTTCTATTTCGCAGCGGCGGCTTCGATATTAGTCGTTGCGATGGTGGGCGTTCTTAGTGTGATGAGCTACGTCCCCTCCCAAGCGCCGGCATGGTTAGCTGTATTTCAAATTAATAAAAATATAGATGGTGTCTATGACACTAGTGTGGGTGAGCATTCTCGCGTGAACCTCCCCGATGGCAGTGAGTTAGTATTGAACACTAACAGCCGTATACAGGTGAAATACACGGACGATGCACGGCTATTTTTCTTGGAGCGTGGTGAAATACATATAGATGTCGCACATGACAAATCACGCCCGCTTTCTGTTATCGCGGGCGACAAGGTCGTGCAAGCGGTTGGTACCGCATTTAATGTACAGATCTTCAATGATAGAGAAGTCGAGCTTATTGTTACCGATGGAAAGGTTTTGGTTGCTGAGCACAATTCAAATGAGGTTTTTGAAGAGATAGAGCAAGCATCTTTGCCTGTGTCATCCCTTGCGGTTTCCCAAGGGGAAAAAATCGTACTGGGCTCTAAAGAAGAGCACGTCGATAAGATCCAAGATACCGATATTGAAGCCAGTCTATCCTGGCGCCAAGGCAATTTGGTGTTTCGAGGCGAAACTCTTGAAGAGGCTTTGGCAGAGATTACGCGATATACCGATGTCGAGTTTGAGATTAGGGACGATTCTGTACGCTCGGTCCGCATTGCTGGTTTATTTAAAGCTGGTGACATTAAGGGGTTATTGGCGACATTGCGCCAAAACTTTCATATTGATCACCAAAAGCTTGATAACAATAAAGTCACTCTGACGTCGATTTGATTTGGAGCGACGCTGTCAAAAGTAGCAGTTTCACATTATCCAGTAACTAGCCTACCTGGGATAATGGATTCTAGTGACGGCAACGTTTAGTTTTTGATCCTACCTAGGTAGGATTACGCATTTCTGCGCACAACATTTATTGCTCAACCTTCTTTTCTTTGCCCCTAGGCATGTTATTCTTGCCTGTCTCTAAATATTGTCTTGTTGGCTAGAAACTTTCTATTTAAACTGGTTCTTTGGACAATAAGAATAATTACGCGTCAGCTTCGCTCTTAGCGTGCGCCATACGTAAGTGCTAACCCAGTTCGTTCACAAGTAACAAAAATGTTTCTATCAAAGTGGCGGAAAAAAACTAAAGTGTCGTCTAACCTTTACGTGAACACACTGTTCACAACTGAGGAAAGGACATATACGTTTTTAATAAGATGGTTAGCCTTTGTACTGTGGTTGTGTTTATCATCCCTTTCTATTGCTGCTCCCTCTCAATTAAAAAATATAATAAATTTCGATATTCCTCAGCAGCGAGCGGATCAATCGCTCACCGAATTTGCCCGACAAGCTAACATCACGTTAATTTTTCCATTTGAAGATGCGATGGAAATTACAACGAACACGTTAGTTGGAAAGTACCGTGTTGAGGAAGGTGTCAAAATCCTCATTGCGAATACCCTCTTAAAGGTTGAAATTGGTGCCGATGGTCAGCTCACTTTAATGATCGATCAGTCTTTAGGGGAGATTGACTCCATGAGAAAAAATAATAAATTAGCTGCTGCAATTGCTTGTATAACTGCAGCGTGTATATCTGCGAATTCCATTGCACAAGATAAAATTGAAAAAGAAGAAGAAGTTGTTGAAGTGCTAGGTAGTTATCTTTCTAGTACAGATACTGCCGCAGCAAACCCGGTATCTGTTGTGACATCTGAGGATGTTCAATATACAGGTGCAAGTGATATCACCGATATTATGAATACGATGGCGGTCAGCAGTGGTGCTGAAAACCGACCAGACACGTTTACAAGTTTTTATAGCCAAGGTACGTCAAACGTTAACCTACGAGGCCTTGGTTTATCTTCTACTTTGGTTCTGATTAATGGAAAACGTCATACCTACAGCGGTGCTAAAGCACAAGATGGTAGTGTATTTGTTGATACTGGCTCAGTACCCGCTATTGCGCTTGAGCGATTAGAAGTACTGAAAGAAGGCGCAGCGTCAGCGTACGGTTCTGATGCGGTAGCGGGTGTTGTGAATTTTGTAACCAAAGATGATTTCGAAGGTTTCAAAGTTGAAGGCTCGTGGCAAAAAACTGAAGAGTTTGGTCAGAGAGACAGAAATCTCAGTGCTATAGGCGGTTTCACTATTGGTGACAGCGCAAATGTTGTTTTAGCTGCGTCGTTCCTTCGCAGAGATAATTTGCGTGGCCATGAGAGAGAAGAACTAATTCAGGCTGCTAATAGTAGTTTGGGAACAGCCTTTATCATGAGCGCAGACACAACAGTTGCTAGTGGTCCTTGGGCAGGAAGTTATGTCGCTGGGGAAAACGTAGGTAACCCAGATTGTGATGCTGTGGACGGTGTGCCTATAGATCGAGCTGGTGACCCTGGCACTATAGATCGCTGTGGTTTCCGTTATGGTCGCCACTATAATATTATTAATGAAGAAAATAGAGATCAATATTACGCGAGCTTTACGCAAGAGTTTTCCAATGACATGGAGTTGAGCGTAAAAGCGTTTTATACCGATTATGAAATTGTTGATAACTATTCTGTACCTTCGTTACCAAACCTGAACTTTCCAACAATTGCCGCTGATCAAGCAGCTAACCCTTTTGGGGTCGATGTCGTTATTCTTGGTCGACATAACCCAACGTTAGATTTTGATGAATCACGTGCTGCACCTAGGGACAATAAAACATTCCGCTTGGAAGGTGAATTGGATGGTACTTTCGGAAATGGCTGGGATTGGTCAACGTCATTAGCGTATAGCACAAACACTTACGAAATCTCTCAACCAGAAATGTCGCAAGCTCGCCTAAACGCTGCACTTGCGGGCAATGGTGGACCGAGTGGCACGGAAACATTCGATCATTTCGATTTTCGTAACAATTCCGATACTTTATTAGAGTGGCTAAAAACCGATTTTAAATCTGAAACAACAACCAGTTTAATGGTGTGGGATACAGTTGTTAATGGAGAGTTATTCGAGCTCCCAGCGGGTACGGCGCAACTTGCAGTTGGTGCGCAACTTCGTTCCGAAGGCTATGAAGTAACCCCAGAAGTTGATGCAGCTAATCCTTTGCAGGATAGCCAAATTGACTATGATGCGAATGGAAACCCATTAGCGAGTGATTTCACTTTCTTAGGAACAGTAAATAAGGTTGATGAATCTCGTTCAACTGAAGCGCTGTTTGTGGAAATGGAACTCCCTATTGTTGACTTCTTGACGGTTAATGCAGCGCTTCGTTACGAATCACTGGATACAGCGACAAGTACAGACCCTAAATTGTCATTGTTGTTTTCAGCTACGGACAGTTTGGCGTTCAGAGCGTCTGCTAGTACATCGTTTAGAGAGCCATCTCTTTCACAGATTAATGCAGATGTTGTGAATACCGCGAACGTTGTTGATTATGTATTGAACCCCGATGGTACGCCCGCCCTAGACTCTGATGGCAATCTCCAGTTGGAAAGTTCATCGATATTTATTCGCCAAACTACTACGGGTAACGAAGATCTAGACCCAGAGCAAGCCACTAACTACAACCTTGGTATGGTGTGGGATAGTGATTCGTGGGAAGTTCGAGCTGACTATTGGAGAATTGATTACGAAGATGTAATTACAATTGAATCTCCACAAGGTGTGTTGGCAGAGGATCCGAATGGACCAACTGTTGTTCGTCAAG
This sequence comes from Agarilytica sp., assembly GCA_045430345.1. Lineage (GTDB taxonomy): Bacteria > Pseudomonadota > Gammaproteobacteria > Pseudomonadales > Cellvibrionaceae > Agarilytica. The sequence goes on from JAILXT010000002.1 coordinate 154,714, forward strand.
ATCCGAATGATCCAACGAGTAACTTAGCCGGTATTTCTACGGACTACTTCAATGCACAAACGATAGATGCTAGTGGTATAGATATAGAAACAACCTATATGACAGATCTGTTGGGCGGTGGATTAAAACTAAACCTTGGTTTATCTCGTTATCTTGAATACGAAGTGCCTATCAATGGGGTTAAAACTGATGTAGCTGGTCAGTTTAACTTTGGTAACTTTGTTCGCTCATTACCTGAGACTAAAGGGGCCTTTTCTGCTCATTGGAAAAATGATGTCCATAGTTTTTATGCGAAAGCTAACTACGTATCTTCTTATGAAAATAATCGTCAAGGCGATACGATAGATAGTTTTGAAACTGTTGATTTTCAGTATCGCTATACGCAAGAAGTTCATGGCGACAATGAGTTTATTATTTCATTGGGTATCTTGAATCTCTTCGATCGTGACGCACCATTCGTAGCTGACGGAGCAAACTTTAGCTATGATCCAAAACATCATGACCCACGTGGCCGTATGTTTTACACACGTGCAAGTTACCAATTTTAAGGTTTAGCACTTGATAGAGCTTAGCCCGGCAATAGCCGGGCTTTTTTTTGCTTACTCGTTATATGGCTTTTTGAAAAGGAGTGTCATTCGGTTAGACTCCCCTATTTCCTCGTAATCGCCTTTATATTTTTCATTGTCTTTATTTGTACGAAGCGTTGGGGGTAATCGCCAAACGGCGTCTTTACTGGTGGGTTGGTCTTTTGGATTTTCGTTAATACTACTTTCGGAAATGAGTTCAAAGCCGGACGTACTAAAAAACTTGATGACGGCGGACTTTTTTAAATAGCCATTCGTGCCGTCAGCCCAACTATCCTCAGCCGTTTCCGGGGATTGATGCTGTACAACACCGACGAGCCCACCGGGTTTCAGCATACGAAAAGTGGTCTTCAATGCATTTTCCATAAATGCCCCTTTATCATTGAATCGAGATAAATTATGGAGTGCGCGGATAAACAGAACGCGATCGAATTTTGCGTCGAGCGCTTCCGGTACGGTAGCAAAGGTATAGGCTTCTACTTGTGAAGGCTCATCTATATTCCAAAGCGTGGTCTCGATAGGCCAATCATGAGCCCAATGTTTTCTTTTTGTCATAAATGAGTCATCTACAAAAGGAAAATGTGGCCACATAGAAAACTCGTAGTCTATGCCGACCAACACACCATTCTCCCCAAGGTAAGACATTAATATTTTGCTGTACCAGCCCTTACCTGGAAGTGCTTCAGCGACGGTCATACCTGGCTTGATACGAAAAAAATCCAAGGTTTCTTTTGGGTGTCTAGCCGTGTCTCTTGATCGATCGTCTTCGTCTCGTGCAAGTAATATAGCCGAAAGCGATGGTGTGGGAGGTGCGACGTGAGGTTTTTGAATAAGAGGTGTTGGTGTAGTGGATGTTAAAGCACTTGGTGGGGGCTTCGGTAAATCGGGTTGGTTCTGATCACAAGACATACAAAATAAAGCCGTCAAAATAAGGGTATAGCGCATGGATAGCCTCCAGAGAGTCTTTTATACTCAAAGAATGGGTTGTGTAAGGGTTTACTCAATTATATTCAGATTACAGAGGGTCTACGTTACAAATGAATACTGTAAAAGACATTATGTCACCGATCCCATGTTTGCTCGCGCCTGAGGATGCCTTGGTCCCGGCTGTGAAGCTGATGAGTGAACATGGTATGTCGTGTGTATTGGTGTGTGAGCAGGATGTACCTGTGGGGATTGTGACAGAGCGGGATATCGTCCGAGTGTATGCTCGGATGTTGGATGACCCCTCGCTACGTGAAATTTCGGTTCAGTCGGTGATGACTCGGGAGCCGATATGTATAGAGGAGCATACAACGATACTCGATGCACTTGTCCTGGCACGGAGTAGAAATGTAAGGCACGTACCGGTGATAAATGTAAATCAGCAGTTAGTGGGTGTCGTAACACAAACAGATGCGATCAATGCATTTGTAAAGTCTATCGAGATTAATGCCAAGCTGAGCGAGGAGTTTGAAACGCTTAAGATGCTATCGCTTGAAGACCCTCTGGTCGGGGCAGGAAATCGCCGCGCGTTGGAGGTGGACCTTGCACACACGGATGCTTCTACAAAACGGTATAACAAACCCTATTCTATCGCGATGATCGATATTGATTATTTTAAGCGTTACAACGATTTTTATGGGCACCAAAAAGGTGATGAAGCACTAATTGCTGTAGTAGATACGATAAAAGAACATATGCGTGATTCTGATAGGCTTTATCGGTATGGAGGAGAAGAGTTTCTTCTTTTAATGTCGAATACGGATCTTGATCAAAGTTTTATCGTTGCTGAACGAATACGGCACGCGATAGAGCAGGCAAAAATCCCGCATCAAGAAAGCCCAAATAACGTCGTTACGGTGAGCGTAGGCGTGGCCCGAAACAACGGACAGGCTGAAACTATTATTAAAAATGCGGATAAAGCGCTATACGAAGCGAAAAATAGTGGCAGAAACAAAACGTGTCGTGGTTAGAACATAACAAATAGCGAGATAAAAGTTTTTATAAAAAGGCCCACGTACCCACAATGGTCATCGCTATAAGGCACGAAAATAGGATGAGATGATGTGAAAGTTTTGTGGCTGTATTAAATTTTTCCAAAAATACATTTGCATCTTCAATACGATCTGCTCGTTCTAACGCAAGTGTTTGAGTGATGCATCGTGTTAAAAGTGGATTAGCCAATTTTGGAATCGAAGGCAACAAACCTGCTTTATATGCGGTGTTTGCATCTTTACGATCAAAAGGGTGCTGATTGCCCAGCAACTCACACATAATAATACCCAGAGCATAAATATCATCACTCGGGTGAGGTGACTCAAAGCGAATCATCTCCGGGCTTGCATAACTCATGGTGAGTGCACCCAGTTGCCCAGCATCAAAGTTATCTTGATAGAGCTCTGTATTCACTGCACGAGAAATACCAAAATCTAGTATTTTAACGTTACCGTTATCAGTCAAAAATAAATTAGCGGGCTTAAGGTCGGAGTGGACGATACCTTTCGAGTGAGCATAGGCTAAGCCCCTCGCGATTTGCTGAATAGTATTGAGTTTTTGTTTATAACTAAGTGCATGATTTGTTTTCCCTTGAATTACATCGAGCAAGGGCGCGCCGGATAATTGTTCCATCGTAAGGTACACAAGATCATCCTCTCGATCAAAATCGTATACCGTCACAATATTGGGGTGAGCCAGCTCTTGTGTTTTTTTTGCTTCTCGCTGGAGTGTTAAAAAAGCGTGTGGATGTTCCCGAAAACTACCACTTAATAGCTTGATTGCGACAAAAGGGTTCTCATCCTCCGCAGCTTCTCGGATCAGGTCCACTGCTCGGTACACAGCACCCATTCCGCCCTGCCCTAGCACCTCTTTTAAGACGAACCTACGTCGTATAACGCTTCCCACATCGATCTCGCGATGTTCACTATTAAAAAAAGGCCTGGGCGTACGCTCCATCCGCTCGATCTTAGTAATGGGCGCATCTGATATATCGTTGATATCTGTACTATTTGCGGGTGTTTGTTCGTTGTGAGAAGACGAATTACGTGTTGATCCGCTTGTGGGAGTCGTGAGAGATGAATTCGTGGCCAGCACGTGAGATTCGATAGCGTGACGGTCGCCGTTTTCGGACGCTTTTTGAAGAGCGAATTGTTTATCGTCGTCCATAGGGAGACAACACCATCATCTATGCGTATTGCCCTTAAGTCTAGCGTGTCGGAAGATCCTTAGCTAGGCCCAGACTACTTGTGGTATCTAGGGCCTAGCCAGTTTTCTAAGACAACTACTCGACTTCGTAACGATCGATGAGATCCCGTACCAAACCACTGCGGACGATGTCTTGGCGATCAAACTCGTGAATATGCACACCAGGAAGGCCAGTAAGGCGATCTACCGCATCTGCCAGTCCGTTTGGTCCACGAATATCGCTTTGTTTAATGTCGCCATTGACGACCACCTTACAATCGTCACCTATGCGGGTAAGAAACATCTTCATTTGTTCTGGGGAGGTGTTTTGAGCCTCATCGAGAATAACGAAGGTGTCTTCTTTAAAGGTCTTTCCACGCATATAGGCTAATGGGGCAGCGACGATACGTCCGTGCCGGAGACAGTAATTCACCGTACCGGCGCCTAATCGTTCGTTAAGGATATCTCGAAAGGCGTCAATGTAGGCTGCGAACTTTTCATCAAGATCACCCGGTAAAAATCCCAGGTTTTCCCCGGCTTCAACTGCTGGCCGAGTTAGGATGATACGTTCAATAGTGCCGCTCTCGAGCGCATCGGCGGCTAAAGCACCCGCACAATAGCTCTTACCCGTACCGGCAGGGCCAATACCAAAGGTAAGCATATTGTTTTTAATCGCGGAAATATAACGCTTTTGAGCTGCGTTGCGTGGTTTGAGAGGCGACTTATCCTGCCAAGGAGAATAAGCGGTATCGACGTGTTGAATGTGGGCGTTCAGTTCTACAATATCTGCACTTTCTTTACTGCGTTTTTTTGAAGCATTATTTCGGTTGTTTCTATTGCTGCGCCGATTTTGTTTCGTATCGAAATCAGACGACGCATAACTATTCTGCTTAGCACGGGACTTTCTTGCCATAATGTTCTCCGCTTTATTCATAAAATCAGCTACATCGGGTAACCATGAAAGGTGGTGAGATATTTATGCCTCCTTGTGTATTTGAATGGTGAATTTAAGTAACTTATGTCTAAAACTATTGCAGCTTAATCAAAATAAGTAAACCGCATTTTTTAAAAAAATTTCACGATATCAGGGAGTAAGCAAGAAAAACATGTAATGTTCTACTTCTAAAAAACACGCTAATTAGTTGATTATATGGGGTTTTTTGTTCGGCTATACAAATGGTTTGTTTTTGGACTAGAATAATAAATATAAGGAATCAAAATAAAATTCCTTAACATTTTATGATTGATCTACATTTTCTATCTCGCTACTCTCTAGCGGCAATGCCCTTCACACCTCAAAATTTCATGTTTATTCGCTAAACTTTACGATTAGAAATCGTTTTTTAGTATGAAGCTATCATTTATCGTCGAGTTAACATGAAAAAAACCAACAAAACGAGATGATATTGATGCCGCCAATTAGCTGTTTGGGGAAAGCAAGATAAGGACACGCCCCGCTATATGTAATAGATAGCGAAGCGCGTAGGGGATTTATTTAGAAGGCTTTGTGAGGGTCTTTAATGAAGCTTTAATGGCTTTCGGTGCTGAAGATATTTTCATAAAGTCTCCCATGCCTAGATCTGGAAAAGCTAAGGCGATACGAAATTTACCAGGAAGGCTATAGACATTTTTTCCCGAGACCAATAATCCATACGGAAGGTGTGCGGTGTGCTTAAGGGTGTTTTTATCAATTTTATCCATAATGGTTTTATCCGATCCATCCCCATTCGAAATGCCGACACCAAACAACACTTCCTCCTTTTCTCCTAAATCGACTTGAAATACCTTCTGTAAACCGTTGCTATTGTCGACGAGGTTGGCGTTAATCATTTTTAATGCAGCGTCGTGAGAGTCAAAGCTCGCCAATTTATCATGATCATTAAAGTACGGCATAAACGCCATATAGTGATACTTTTTTAATGCCTTTGCTTTTAACCCTTTTTTTGATCCAAAGTGCGATGTGTTGCCGATAAGCGATGCGAGTTGTGTACTGACTTCTTCAAGGCTTTCCATACGGTATACGTGTGACATGTAAACTGGGTTTACGTAGGATACTTGTATATTGTCTTTGAGTTGACGTATGCCAACGCGAATTACTGCCCCATAGCCACCAAAAGCGGTTTTAGCGGCGATGGTTTTAAGTGTATCGTTTGTAATGGCGATCACCGTAGCGCCCTCGAACGGTGAGTATTCCCCGGCGATAGTGAATCCGCCTGATACCAAGGTGTCTTTTAGGTGTTGCGTGATACTCGGTAGATCTCCTTCTATGGGTGTCGCGGCGATGTAAGGTTTAAAACGTTCCTTAGAAGATGTTTGGGCGTAGCTGTGAGAGGCAGAGAATAATAGAGAAAGTAAAATGGCAAAAGATAAGCTGAAATAGTTATTCATTATTATACCTATAAACATTGCTGTTGGGAGGATACGAAACTATTGGTGGTTGTCACAAGAATGTAGACGTATAGCGAGTCCAATAAAACTGCTCTAACCTCTAATATGTAAATAATGCGCTAAAAAATATTAGGTGAGCAGTCAAACGTTGCCTAATAGCGTCAATCGGCTTTTGCTTGAGAGGAAGCATCATTCAAAAAATCGTTATGCCGTTTCACTCGCTGAGTTGCGATATAAAAATCTTCAGAAACAAATTTTTTGGCTAGATCTTTAACGAGGCGGTTCATCGTAACGGACGCTGTGCGTTCATAGTTGTTAATCGCGTTTACGGATGAACGAATTCTGCGTTCCCATAGAACTTCGCCGTCACGTGTTTCGAGGCGAAGTTGTAGAATAATGGTTCCCCAGGTTGAGAATAAAAAATTTCCGAGTTCAATGCTTTCAACATGGGCACGAATATAGGACGCGTTTTCTGAGGTATAAGAAGCGGTTTCGTTGTTGTTATAGCCCGCTGCGGTCAGCGCCAGGCTGACGCTTTTCATGATGTTTGCACTAGTATCACCTTGCGCTCTGATATTGCCCACGGGTATGAAGATTACGGTCGTTTTGCCAATAAGACTGTTTTTAATACCTGTTGCGAGGGGGGCTACGTTAATGGTGCCTTCACGTTGCTTTTTGGGGGTGTAAGTTTTTGTCGATTTGAGTTCGTCGATGGAGGCGCAGGCACAGAGGAAACAAACTAAGCTGGCGATGAGTGCGGTTTTCAAGAGTGCCTCCAGGGCGATAAATCGTAATGTTTAAAAATACTACGCTACCCATGACACATCAAGCGGGGAAACGGTGATTTATGCGGTCCGTCAGCGTTTATTTACGGTGTCGATTTCGAACGTAAGCGACGCATGATCGTTTAAGCGGGCGATTAAGGTATCACCGAGTATTGAGGCCGGCGTCCAAAAGCCGCCGCTGGGTTGTGACTTCTCTATATCAAACGCGAGACATAGGCCGACTTGAGCCACAATCATTGCGGAGGCGCCATACCCCGGGTCTTTTTTGCCCCTCAAACGGCATTGAATAGTGCCTTTGCCTGGTGCTTTACCGCGAAACAGTAGTTCGTAATATCCTTGTTCCTGCTCTTCCTTGCTGGGGCCTTCACCGGGCTTGGGAAGTAGCCACCGCGCCATGGCAGCGCTGAACATGGGGATGGCGGCAAAAAAACCAAAAAGCCACAGCCCGTAGCTCGTGCGGCTCGCACGTTTTCGCCCTTTTCTACCGGTCCCGGTCACGATGGCCTCATCGTAGCGGAAGTCTTCGCCGTACCGGTTGTCTAGGAGGGCGTTAGAGCGGTGAACGATGCGGGTGTTAATGCCTTCCATGACAAACGGGGCTATCCAAGCACCGCTCTGTGTCTCATATTCAGCGTGATGATGCTTCGTTTGACGCTGTGTGAACGGGTGTTCGCTGGGGCAAAGGCAATAAGGGCTGTTGAGTGCCCTACGTAAACCAGGGTTTCCGGAAAGGTCTTTCGCGACATTTAATGCGCTGGCATAAGTACCCCCGGAAAATCGCCCCTTCATCTTCATTACACGCATTTGAATTTCTTGGCAAGGTTGTCCGAGAAGTTCGCTTGCGTTTTGTTGTGTGAAAAGTACACCCAGGTCGGATGGAATGGAATCAAATGCACAACTATGGATAAATCTGGCGCCGCTTTCGGCTGCTGCGCCCTGGTATTTGCTGATCATCTGCAAAATCCAATGGGCTTCGCCCGTGATATCACAGTAGTCGGTTCCGGTTTCGCAGCAAGCGCGAACTAAGCCTTCACCGTAGAGGGCAAACGGCCCTACGGTTGATATAACGACTCGGGTTGACACACATAAACCCTTGAGAGCTTCATCGTCTGTTGCATCCGCAATCACAATATCGACGTGTATGTTGTGGCTATCAGAGAGGGATTGTTGGATCGTTGAGAGTTTTTGATGATCGCGACCGGCGATTGCCCAGCGGACTTCCGGTTTGTTTTTTACCGCGTCGCCTAAGGCTTTAACGAGGATCTGACCTATGAAACTGGAGGCGCCATATATTACGAGGTCGTATTTAGTTGCGGTGTTCATAGCGGTCCACGGTTTTATATAAAGGGGCAGCCACTATAAAGTAATTAATTGACGGGTGAAATATCGATTGAAAAACGAAAAATCACCGGCAAAAGCCGGTGATGATAAGTGCCTAAGGTGAACAACTTAAAACTTGTAGCTGACGCCAACGTTATAATGGTAGCTGTCCAAATCGTTCCGCGAATACTCCGCAAATACGCCTAAGTTATCATTGAAGTACTGCCGTATACCTGCGGTCACTTCAGTGGCCGTCGCGAACATTTCCGTGTTGGCGAGTTCGCCATACACTTCGGTGGAGGGGCTTATCATTGATCGTACCCCGAAAGCTAAATTGTGGCCTATTTCTGTATCGGACTCGCCTAGGCTTTTTGATTTTAAATTAACGTAGTTTGCTTCACCGTAGACGGCGGTGCTTTCCCCTACAGGAAACTTTACACCCAAGCCGATAGATGCGGTGTTGAGGTCAATATCGTCATTAGCCAAAACATTGTTAGTCGCGTCGTCTAGGGTTCGGCTTGTATATTCGCCGTTGATATAAATCATATCGGTGAGCTCTGTACTGCCTCTTATCGTGAGACCGTCTGCATTGTCGTCTGACCCAATCGAAGATAAGCGGCTATACCCGCCTTCGACCACGTTAAATGAAGGTGTTTCGGCAAACGCCACCGGCGAAAATAACGCCGAAACCATCGCACTGCCTAAAAGTAACTTTTTCATATTTCGTCCTATTGTTATGTAAAAAGGTAAACCGCATTTATAAAATTTTAGATTTCGCACAACCTTTACTTGCGGCGTGATGTGAATACTAATGATGGCTATCTGAATATAAGCTGAATGTAAATACAGATAAAAATGCGCGGGCGGTTGAATCAAGACGGTAGCCACTATATTCTGACGACCGGTATCCCGCTTATGATGTTCAGAACATCACCAAATAAAAGTATGGGGACTATCGAGATAAATAGTTTACTTGCGATTACTGTATTTTATTTTTTAGGGGTTTAAAGGGAGATATTATCTCGCGTGCCCTCTTCGTCTAAAAAGCATCAAAGGAATGGTTATGCGTACCACTCATTATTTTCACTCCATCATCATCTTTGTGATATGTGTTCTGTCGGCCTGTGATCGCTCGACAGAAAAATATACGCAGGACAGCATCGAAGGCAAGCATAGCGATATGCGTCAAAGCGCTTTTGGTCGTAGAGAAAACTCGCCGGGACTTAGCGAATCATATGCGGCATTTCGTAAAAAGCAGATCGCGGATATTCACTATGAAATAGACGTGGATGTTACTCGGGCACAGTCGTTTATGGGTCGCGTTGGGATTCACTTTGATTACACCAATGTTAACAATATGCCTGTGACGGTGGATTTCGATGCGGGGGAGATTTCTTCCGTTCTGGTAAATGGTAAAGAAGTGACGTGGACCTATGATCAATGGTTTATCAGTTTTCCCGCAGATACCTTTAATCAGGGTAAAAATACGCTTTTTATCGAATACGAAAGACCCTACTCCGATTCCGGTAATGGCCTCTATCAATATGTCGATGGAAAAACCGGCCGCCGATATCTATACAGCAATTTTGAACCATATAATGCGAACAAGTTGTTTCCGCATTTTGATCAGCCCAATCTAAGAGCCACCTTCGATGTAAGCGTCAATGCACCGAGCGAGTGGCATGTCATAACATCGACACGGGAAAGTGAGGTTATAGATAAGGGCGAGTACAATCGTTGGTTGTTTCCTACGTCAGCCAATATGCCTTCCTATATATTTCCGCTTCATGCTGGTCCCTACTATATGTGGGAGTCCGAGGGCGCAGTGCCCTTGCGCTTATTTGCGCGTCAAGAAATGGCGGAGTACGTTGCGGCAGAAAATTGGTTTCTCTATACAGAGCAAAGTTTTGGTTTCTTTAACCAGTACTATGATTACCCCTATCCGTTTAAAAAGTACGATCAAATTATCGTACCCGATTTTAACGCCGGCGCGATGGAAAACCTCGCCGCAGTAACCTTTGCAGAGCGTCTGGTGAGCCGGGGTAAAAAAACCGAGCAGGGTAACTTACGCATAGCCAATATTATTGCTCATGAAATGGCGCACATGTGGTTTGGCAACTTGGTGACAATGGATTGGTGGAGTGGCTTGTGGTTAAACGAGAGTTTTGCGACGTATATGGGAAATCTTGCGGTATCTCAATCGAGCGACTTTAAAAACGTATGGTTGAATTTTCACATTGGGATGAAGCAATGGGCTTACTATTCTGACAAGCTACCGACCACTCACGCGATAGATCTCCCCATTCATAATACGACGGAGGCGTTTACGAACTTTGATGGTATTACTTACGGTAAAGGCGCATCTGTGCTCAAGCAACTGCCTTTTTTCATCGGTGAAGAAAATTTTCGGAAAGGTGTGGCTCAGTACATAAAAAAACACGCATACGGAAATACGGCGCTAAATGACTTTATGAGTGAAATTGAACATGCCGCTCAGGTTGATTTAAGCTCTTGGACGGAGGACTGGCTATACAAGCCAGGGCTGAATACGATTGAAGCAGAATTCGAATGTGATGATGCCGAGCATCTGAGCAAGTTGTCTATCGTTCAAGAGGCACCGGAAGGCTATCCAACGTTAAGACAGCAGCGTGTCGGTATATCGCTGTATGATCTTCAAGAGGATGGGTCGTTTAAAGAGGCATTTTTGATGGCCGAGTATTCAGGTGAAAAGACGGCACTAGAATTCGCTGAACCGTTGGCTTGCCCAGAACTCGTGTTCCCAAATGCGGAAGATATGGCCTACGTAAAAGTCAGTCTTGATAAAAAATCCCAAGCGACACTTATCCAATATTTACACGGCATAAAAGACGAAATGGTGCGTTTGATGTTGTGGGAGAGTGTGTGGGAAGCGGTAAAAGATAAAGAGCTCTCCCTCTCGGAATACGTAGACTTTGTATCAATTAATCTAACTGGAGAAAACAATGAAAAGTCGCTTGAGCGTATCATTTTTAATTTAATACGCGCTTATGATTATGCGACAAGGCTCGCGTTAGGTGAACCATCCTACCTTCTGGCGCGACAAAAGATTGAAAGCCTTATTCACGCAAAGCTGGCGAAAATGTCGCCTGGATCGGATATACAAAAACATTACTTCGATAAATATTTGGCGGTTGTACACTCAGAGAAAGCGTTAGGTGAACTTAGAGGGCTGCTCTCAGGAGAAAATACTATCGAGGGTTTAGCCCTTGACCAAGATATGCGCTGGCAAATGATTTTACGCCTTAACCAGTACGGGTATAAGGACTACATTGGCTTGGCTGAAAAGGAGATACAAAAAGACGAAAGCAATGCTGGCAAGCTGATGGAAATCGCCGCCGAGGTCATACGCCCCGACGGAAACGTCAAGCAGCGTTGGTTGGATATACTCGGGAGACACAATTCGGGATTAAAATTCGGTGAAGAACGTAGCGCGATGAAAAATTTATTTCCGAGTTCACAGGCGGCTATTCAAGAGCAATATTTAACGCAATTGATACAATTGGCGAAAGACACATTACCCAATAAAAGTGATCAATTTGCGAATCAGTTTAGCCGTTTGTTTCTAGGTTTATGCTCGGAAAAAAGCCGAGAGATATTGCAGGCCTTAATCGCAGCATCCAGTGAGTCCCCAATATTAGTTAAAGGGCTTAAACAGGCGTTGTTTGAAAATAAGCAGTGTTTAGCCTTGGGCGACCCCTAAAATGGTCATGCCGCATAAGTTAAAAGAAAATGTAACTTATGCGGTAAAAACAGAGATAAACATCTTTACGCTCAAGCCGAAAAGCAAAATAGCGAACAACTTCTTAATCAAGCCTACGGGCAAGCGGTAATTCATTTTTACTCCTAGCGGCGCAAAGAAAACACTGATCACGGAAATAGCGATAACCGCAGGCAGGTAAATATAGCCAAGGGTAAGATTGTCGCCTTCGTTCACGCCGATGCCGTTAATTATATATCCCAGTGCGCCGGATAACGCGATAGGGAAGCCCAATGCGGCTGAGGTGCCGATGGCTTGTTTTACATCCACATTACGCCACACCAAAAAAGGTACGCTTAACGCACCGCCGCCAATAGAGACGAGCGCGGAGATCCCGCCGATCACTGAACCAGTGAACGAAAGCCCAAGCTTACCGGGCAGGCTTTTGTGTGCAGGGGGGGTAGCGCCAATAAACATCTGTATGGCGATACACAACATGAAGAAGGCGAAGAAACCCGATAGAAAAATCGGGTTTAGGTGAGATACTAGAAACGTGGATAAAAACGTCCCAACGATAATCCCGGGGGTCATCAACTTGACCACAGGCCAGCGTACGCCGCCTTTTTTATGATGTGCGCGTAAGCTGGAGAATGAGGTAATCACAATAGACGCCATAGACGTGCCTAAGGCCAAATGAACGACCTGCTCCACCGGCATGCCCTGCCAAAGAAAGATGGTGGTTAACATGGGCACCATAATGCCGCCACCGCCTACGCCCATTAGGCCGGCCATAAAGCCAACAAACGCGCCAAGCGTAACAAGAGAAAGCAAAAAAAACGGGTCAATCATTAACGAAAAAAATCCGGATAAAATGGCCTTAACACCGGGCGTAATCGTGGAGTTAAGGCCTGGCGGGCGCACATTGAAACCTCTGAAGGTGTTTATTGCAAGCAAACGCTTATAAATCAACCAGATGAAACGCAAAGCACTTACTCGGTCTGGCGAGTCATCGCGATTAAGGGTCTATACTTTAATTGATCCCCGAGATACGCTTGAATACGGCGAAAAAACAACCGCCGACAACCTTGGCTTGACGTTGTTTTCTGCAGAACATGGTTGTTTTTTCACCGGATTTCTTGATTGGGGCAGTATTGGGCTGGGGTATCGCCACCAATAATGGCGAAGTGCGTATGAACCTTTCAACAAATTGATCAATTTAGAAACTATACGGAATCGATATGTCTGTGGATGAATCGGAAATCCCCGGCTACACCATCACCAAGCGCCTCGGTCGCGGGGGTATGGCCACCGTCCATCTAGCGATACAGCAGCCGATAAATCGCAAGGTTGCCCTTAAGATCATGTCTAACCAATTGGGGGAGGACAGTGTTTGGGCCAAGCGGTTTATCCAAGAGGCGCAAGTGATCGCCCAATTGACCCACCCGAATGTGGTGCCGGTTTATGATGTTGGCACTCATGCCGGCAAATTCTATATATCTATGGAGTACCTCGCCGGCGGCAGCCTGAAGGAAAAAATGTCTCGGGGTATCGTCATTCCAGAGGTACTCAAAATTATTGCCGGCGTTGCGGCAGGATTAGATTACGCCGGTGAAAAAGGTTTTGTTCACCGAGATATTAAGCCCGACAACATTATGTTCCGTGGTGACGGCGCCCCCGTTATTTTGGATTTTGGTATTGTTAAGCAGATGGACGATGCAGGCGGCATGACACAAACGGGCGTCATTGTCGGTACGACCTCTTACATGAGCCCGGAACAAGCTCAGGGTCGAGAACTGGATCAACGCTCTGATATTTACGCGCTTGGGGTAATGTTCTTTGAATTGCTCACTGGCAGAGCCCCCTACAAAGGGGAGACGGATGTCGCGACCTTGCTTATGCACGTCAACGACCCTATTCCTGACTTGCCAGAAAAACTTGCGGTATTCCAACCGATCATCAATAAAGCCCTTTCGAAAGACCCCTTCCACCGTTATACCCGTGCAAGGGAAATGATCGACCATATTCAAAAGCTCGAGCCGGAAATTAAGGCAACGATACAGCGTCTTAAAGTTGGTAATGCGAGTGATAAAACCTACGTAAAAAAACCTCAGGATTTAAATGACGGTGATGCGACCGTCGTGATGACTGATGGTGGTGGTGAATATGATACGGGTGCCACCCAACAAATTACGACAGAAGAAGAGCTGACAAAAGTACTCAGCAGTGCGAAAGCGACCATCAATGATTTTTCCGCTGAATCGCGTGCACGCCGTGCACGCCGAACGAAGAACCTGATCCGTGGCATGTCGCTAGTGGCCATTTGTGCCATAGGTTATGTGGGCTACCAGCAACTTGTTATTGTGCCCCAAGAGCGCGCTGCGGCTGAAGCGAAAATCCATGAAGCTGAACTTAAAACACAGCGAAAGATCGCGTCGTTGTTGGCCGAAGCCAAACAGGCAAAAGCCGGCTTACTTCCGACAGAAACGGATAAGGTCGATAATATTATCGCCATATATCGGCAAGTGTTAAAACTCGATCCAGAAAACAATGAAGCTGAATTTACGCTAGAAAAATTTGGCGAACGCTATATTGAAATGGCAAAAACCGCTGCGCGTCGTCGAGATATTAATAAGGCGATCACTTATAGGGATTATGCCGAACAATTGGTGCCCACCAGTTCCGAGCTGCCAGGCTTACGTAATGTCATTAAATCCTTAAGGTCTGATGAGCTAGACCGTGAGTTTGTGCGAGAGGAAGTAGAAAACTTATTAGCTGTAGCGAAAGCGGATATAGATAAGAGTGAAGGGTTTTCGGATTCAGCGTATACGAAATTACAGCAAGTCTTACGTATAGATCCAGAAAATCAAGTGGCAGCTAAGCTTACGAACACAATGCTGGAAAAACTGTTTAATAAGACCGAACAGGATATCGGTCGCGGTCGTTTAAGTAGCGCGCGTAATGATCTAGAAATACTCGAGAAGTATTATGAAGACCCGGTTCGCGTCGCTGAATTAAGCGCGTCCCTTAAAAACCGTAGCGCAGGGCTAGCGAAACAAAACAAAATTTCTGATCTAGAAAAACGCGCCAAGCGTTTGCTACGTGAAAAACGTAGCTTGTCTGTGAATGATGAATTGAGGGATATTTATTTAGCGATACAAAAAACGGATCGGTTAAATAAAAGCGCTAAATTGGGGCTCATTGAGACCAGTGATTATGACGCGAAGGTAGCGCAGCAGGCGATCGAAGAAAGAGACTTTGGTCGTGCGCAACAACAAATCGACGTCATTCAACGCACAACACCACGTTATGCGCAGCTTTCAGGTCTAAAGCAATCGCTTCAATCGGCTAAAAAGTCGTCTCAGGAATCAAGCCGTTACTTGGCAGAAGCAAAGCAATATTTAAACACAACGAAAAAAGGCGATGCGAAACGTCGCGATTTGGCCTCGGCTTATGCGAGTGTTGAACGTGCTCGTTCAGCAGATAAGAAAAACCCAGAGATATCAGCCACTCTATCCTCCTTGGAAAGTGTATATATATCGGAGATTAAGCAGTTGATCTCACGTAAAGATAAGGCGCTATTGGAAGCATATCAGAAAGATACAAGACTGAAAGAATGGCCGACTGAGCGTATATTTGAGTTGTATCAGCTTGCGAAGAAGACGGATAAAAAACCCAAGCGCGTGATTACGGGTGGGTTTTAAAGAGAAATTTTTTGGTTAATGGGGTTTTGTTAATTGATATTATTCAGAGCCGAGAAATTTATCTTCAAGGCTCTATAGAGGGTTAACTAAAAATACAGTTGAATACCTGCAGTTAGCCCAACCATTTCTTCGTCGGTATCCAGTGTTACACCAGATAGTGCACCGCTCTTATCTTTACCGTCCATCGAATATGCTTGTCGTCTTAGGTCGATAGTGTATGCCGCATATTCACTAAGTGGACTTGTCCAAGTGACTGCTGTACTTGTGCCGGTGGAATCCCCTTCGTAATTAAATGCCACGAACGATCCGCCAAAAGCGTTGTTGGGGTCATTCGCATTATCTTTATATTTTCCATCCATATCGGCGTACGCGAAGCTAACGGACAATGTGCCGACATCGTTGATGTTAAACCCGTAGCTCATTCCTATGTAAAAACCTTTTTCCGTATATTCTTGTTCGTAAGAAGGTTGATTTGCCACATGATAAGCGGGAGGAACCGCTTGGCCTGGGTTATCGCCGATGAAAAACTGTTGGAATGCACGATTTGATCGGGAGCAGGCTGTGAGTTCTGGGGCGCCTGGTGAAAACTCACCAGAACCGCTGGGAAATGGGTTCGCGCAAAAAGGATCGGGTCGTAGTTCTGTTTTACCACTTAAGTACCCGCCAAAAACATTCGCACCTTTCCAAAAATTGTATCCGAAGGTCAGGCTGATATCTTGCCGTGATACATCAACGGTACCACCGGGATGGGTGATGAGGTTTGATTCTAACGACGTAGAGCGATTGGTTTCGTCTGTGCCTGTTGATGTATCCGTAAAGTTTTTCTCGATTTTCAAAGCCGCAAAAAATTTCCATGCCGCAATCGTAAAGCCTGCATTGATGACGGGAAGGTTCACAGAAAATTTGGCATTGTTTGATGCCGCGCCAGAATAGCTCTGATCAAACGATAAATTTTTGTTTTGATAGGCTAGAGAAGGAATAAAGGTAACATTTTCCAGCGTATGGCCAGTTGTTGGCAGCGAACTCAATAACGTAATAGGTAAAATATAGGGCCGTAGTTTCATCATTCCCCCAGGTTCTATGCGGTCAGTATGAATTGAGTATAGCAGGGATCATTGAGCCTGCTTTGACCGCAAAATAGGGGTATTTATGGCGATGAAGGGTCTGCAAGAAGCTGGGTATATGAAATGATTGAGGAAGGAATGTTTGGGTCTAGAGCGCTAGGTTTTGGTAGCCACCCGGTGCGTGTTAGCTGAATTGTGCGCCGGGTTGAAAGGCAAAGCGAAGTTAAAGTTTAAGAAAGGTTTCGTACTTGTATTTGTACTTAAACGACAGCAACCCCATCAGCTTCCACTAACGCACCCTTCGGTAATTCACTGATGCCGATGGCCGCGCGCGCGGGGTAAGGCGCCTCAAAAAACTCCGTCATCACTTCATTAACAATGGCGAAATTGCTTAAGTCGGTTAAATAAATATTCAGTTTGACGATATTATTCAGTGAGCCATTTGCGGCTTTGCACACCGCGGCTAAATTGGTGAACATCTGTTGAGCCTGCTCACGAAAGCCACCCTCAACTAAGGTCATGCTCTTTGGATCTAGCGGGATTTGCCCGGAAAGGTAAATGGTGTCGCCCACTTTAACGGCCTGTGAATAGGTGCCAATTGCCTCAGGCGCTTCGTCGGTGTGAATAACGGCTTTGTTTGGCATGCTACTGTCCTTCTAATAAATAATATCGAATAAATTTTACAGGGAGGCCTGTGTTTGTGTGAGCGTCTTAGTTCTTCGCCCGAAGGACGCGCTCAACCGAACGCATCGTTCTTACTTTTCGCATAATATTGGCCAAGTGTACACGATTGTTTACCGCAATCACGAGGTTAATGACGCTGTGTTCCGCGTCGCGCTCATCGACTTGAATGCCCTCGATACTTGTACCGGTATTGGCGATACGGGTCGCGAGTGAGGCAATAATACCGCGGTCAGTTTTAATTTCGACACGGATTTCAGTGAGATATTCGCCACCGGCATTCGCAGCCCAGTTAGTGGCGATAATATTTTCTTTTTTACTGCGCAAATCTTTAACGTTTTTACAGTTTTCCCGGTGAACAACAATCCCCTTGCCCGTACTGGTATGGCCGACGATAGGATCGCCGGGAATGGGGCGGCAGCAGCGGGCGAAACTAATCAGAATACCATCGGATGCATCAATTGTGATGGGCGTGTGAGAAACGTGGCAAGCCATTTCCTCATTCGGCTGTAACGTTTTTGCGACAGAGAGTGCGGGTTGCTGGCCCAGACCGATACTTTCATAGAGCTCATCCATTGAGTCGACATTGCCGGATTCTTGCAGTTGAGTAAGCTGATATTCGGGGAGTTCATTTAGGTCGATATCGAGCTGCATAAGTGCCCTACCCAACATCCGTTTACCGAGCTCAACGGATTCCATATGCCGCTGATTTTTAAGGTAGTGACGAATCGCGGTGCGTGCTTTCGCAGTAACTGCGAAATTTAGCCAGTTTGGGTTCGGCTGCGTTTGTTTGGATGTAATGATCTTAATTTTCTGACCGCTTTCAAGTACGTGAGATAAAGGCGCGGGGCGATCATTAACACGACATGCGACGGTAGTATTACCGACTTGTGTATGCACGGCATAAGCGAAATCCACGGGCGTAGAGCCTGCAGGGAGTTCAACAATTTCCCCTTTAGGGGTGAAGACGTACACTTCGTCGCGGAACAGGTCGATCTTAACGTGTTCGATAAACTCGACAGAGCTGTTCGTAAGTTGCTGAATTTCGAGCAAACGTTTTGTCCAGCGATTCGCCCGGTCAAAGGTGGGGCTCATGGGGTTGTCGGTTTCGTTTTTATAGAGCCAGTGTGCAGCAATACCCGTGTTAGCCAATTCGTCCATCTCTTTGGTACGAATCTGTACTTCGATCGGCACGCCCTGGGTGCCTATTACAATAGTATGCAATGACTGATAGCCATTCTCTTTTGGGATGGCGATGTAGTCTTTGAACTCACCGGGCTTCGGTTTAAATAAGTTATGAACGACCCCTAGTACGCGATAACAGGTATCGATTTCATCAACGACAACACGAAAGGCATAGACGTCCATGATTTCTTTGAAGGATTTATGCTTATTTCGCATCTTGTTGTAGATGCTGTAGAGGTGTTTTTCTCGGCCGATAACGAGGCTATTGATGGATTCGCGTTGTAAGCGGGATTCAATGGCTTCTTTGATTTTTTCGACAAGGGTTTTTCGGTTACCACGGACTTGCTGAAGTGATGCCTGCAAGCGTGAAGCGCGTAAAGGAAACATCGCCGCAAAGCAGCGATCTTCAAATTCAATTCGCCAATCATTGATACCCAGGCGGTGCGCGATCGGTGCGTATATTTCGAGTGTTTCCTTGGCAATACGGCGCTTTTTATCGGGGGGCATCGCGCCTAGGGTACGCATATTGTGCAAGCGGTCAGACAGTTTAACGATAATAACGCGCAGGTCCTGCGCCATCGCCATTGCCATTTTTTGGAAGTTCTTGGCTTGTTTTTCTGCTTGTGTCTCGTGGCCGATTTTGGCGAGTTTACTGACTCCATCCACAATATCGGCGACCGTTTCACCAAACTGATCGGTAATGGCATCTTTGCCGATACCCGTATCTTCGATTACGTCATGGAGCATGGCGACAACCAAGCTTTGGTAATCCATGCGAATGGACGCAAGGATATTAGCGACGGCTAAGGGGTGGGTGATGTAGGGTTCACCGCTACGACGATATTGTCCTGTATGCGCTTGTTCAGCGTAATAGTAGGCACGTTTCACCAAATTGACCTGTTGAGGGTCGAGATAGGAAGAAAGCCTGTGGCTAAGCGTGTCTATTGTGAGCAAAGTAGTCCTCTGAAGACGGCAATTTAAGGCGGTAAGCCTTGGTTCACATCGTCAAAGCAGCCTATCTCCCCAGGGTAAGGTGGGTAAGTCCGCTTTGGATGACCTCGAAATGTGCGAATAAGCCAAACGAGGTGAAGCGCAGATAGCGAAAACCGCTAGCTAACGATGAATGCTACTCAATAATAGTATAACTAAAGGGGGGAAGTCGCGTGAAATGTCCCACGTTCGGTACATTTACACACAACTTTTCACATAATGCAGGGGTGAAGCGAGGCTTTGTTTACTTAAAGCCCAATAGACGGTGGAAGATCAGTCAAGCTTGGTGCTTCTACAGCAACTACTTCTTCGATCGCCTCTTCGTCTTCTTCAGTAAGGATCGATGCGTCGACGAAGCCTTCTTCAATTTCACGCAAGGCGATAACTGTTGGCTTATCGTTCTCTGGCGCGACCATGGGGTCTTTGCCTTGGATGGCGATTTGGCGTGCGCGTTTGCTGCCCACCATAACAAGTTCAAATCGGTTGTCTACGTGATCTAAACAGTCTTCTACAGTAATTCGAGCCATGAGTATTTCCGCTTAAGCTTTCAATGGTATCAGTGTTGATAAAATCGGCCGGGCAGTGTACGCCTTATCGCCATTTACGACAATAGGTTGCGAAGCAAACTCTGATGCTTCTTGCTTTGACTGAGCAGTTTTTGCCGCTCACCGACGATAACGGAGCGAAATTCGATCAATGCTTGGTCAAAATCATCGTTAATGACCAAGTAATCCGCTTCTGCGTAGTGGGACATTTCGCTTTTCGCCTCGGCCATACGGGCTTCGATCACCTCTTCCCCATCTTGGCCGCGGCCATTTAAGCGCTGCCTTAAGCAGGCTTGCGAGGGTGGCAAGATAAAGATGCTGATCGCCTCGGGCATGATTTTTCTCACTTGGGCGGCGCCTTGCCAGTCAATCTCCAGAATAACATCTCGCCCACTGTTCAACTGCTCGGTAACCCACGCCTGAGAGGTCCCATAAAAATTGGTAAAGACTTGGGCGTGTTCCAAAAATGCGCTGGTTTCTACCATGCTTGCAAAGGTGGCGTGATCAACGAAGTGATAGTTTAGGCCATCCTCCTCGCCGGGCCGCATATCGCGGGTGGTATGGGAGACGGAAACGCATATGCCCTCGGTGGATTCCACCAAGGCTTGCACCAAGCTGGTTTTACCTGCGCCGGAAGGCGCGGATACGGTGTAAAGAGTGCCCTGACTGCTCATTGGTTTTCTAGGCTTTACCTTGCTATGTCGTGAATGGAGGTATGAATCTTTAAGCTATTCCGTTGCACGTTTCTACTGAAAAATGACGGAAATATTCGATGCCTAAATAGTAGGCGAAAACAGGCTGTTTATTCAATATTTTGAATTTGCTCACGCATTTGCTCGATCAACACTTTTACGTCAACTGCGGATTGGGTGGTATCACTAGAAAGCGATTTTGATGAAAGTGTGTTGGCTTCTCGGTTGAGTTCCTGCATAAGAAAATCGAGTCGGCGTCCGATTGGACCGCCTTGTTTTACCGTATGGCGCACTTCGACGATATGCGCTTCCAGTCGGTCGAGCTCTTCTGCCACGTCTGATTTTTGTGCGATGTAGACGGCTTCTTGGCTAAAGCGTTCCTCATCAACTTCGACTTTTAAAGTGTCCAGTTTTGCGCGGAGTTTCTGTTGTTGTTGTTCTAGGAGCGCAGGCATGTTTTCCCGCACTTTCACCACGGCTTCGCCAATGCCCACCAACCGTGCTTCTACGAGTTGGGCAAGTTCTTCCCCTTCCCTTTCGCGGTTGGCAATGAGTTGTTTAAGGGTTTGGTTGAACAGGTCTAGGGTGGCTTTATTTAATTCATCGCTGTCGATCTCGGCGGTTTGAATCACGCCTGGCCAGCGGAGAATATCGATGGCGTTTAGTTCAGCTGGTTTTTGCAGTTGGCCTTGAACCGCTTCAGCGAGCTCCACGATCTTATTAGTAAGGCCTTGGTTTAGGCCGAGTTGTGCGTCTTCCCGCGATTCCGTCTTCAGGTATATGGTGGCTTCGACTTTGCCGCGGCTTAGCTTTTTGCGCAGTTGCTCACGAAGGTTGGGCTCGATACTGCGCAGCGATTCAGGCAGCCGTATGGAGGGCTCCAGGTATCGATGGTTGACGCTACGTACTTCGCAAGACAATGAGCCCCAGCTATGCTGAGCTTCTTGGCGGGCAAAGCCCGTCATACTTCGTGGCATGGATACTTCCTCGAATCAATCGCAAATTCTCATGGTATCACACAAGCATAGCGGAAGTTCGGAGGCTATAATGTCGCATCTTTACACCCATTTACCGCTAATTGATGATTAGCTCAGAGGCCATTATGCAAAGACCCAGTGGACGCAGTAACGATCAGTTACGCGATGTACGTATCACCCGAAATTTCACCTGCCATGCGGAAGGCTCCGTATTAATCGAGTTTGGTAACACCAAGGTGATATGCAACGCGACCGTTGAGTCAGGTGTCCCACGTTTTATGAAAGGTGAAGGCCGTGGATGGGTGACAGCTGAATATGGCATGTTACCTCGGTCTACAGGTTCTCGTATGGGCCGTGAAGCCGCTAGAGGTAAACAAGGCGGTAGAACCGTTGAGATCCAGCGTCTGATTGGTCGTTCTTTACGTGCAGCAACGAATTTAGAAGCTTTAGGTGAAAACACGGTATGGGTTGATTGTGACGTGATTCAAGCTGATGGTGGCACGCGCACGGCGTCGATTACAGGGGCCTGTGTTGCGATGCATGATGCTTTTAGTGGGATGATCGAAAAAGGTGTGATTGAAACGAATCCACTAAATAGCTTGGTTGCCGCTGTTTCGGTCGGTATTTACGAAGGCGAGCCAGTGTTAGATTTGGATTATCCAGAAGATTCTAACGCTCATACTGACATGAATATCGTGATGACTTCTGATGGCGGTGTTATTGAGATTCAAGGTACCGCTGAGAAGGACCCTTTTTCGCAGGAAGAGTTTGCGCAGATGTTTGGTTTGGCTAAAAAGGGCATTGATGATTTGGTTGCCTTGCAAAAGGATGCATTGGGATAGGTAGGCCGCTAATATAAGGTCGTTTTGCCACTATCTTAGTTTAGCGTTGGGCTGATATTTCAAAAATCGTCGATTCGGGGATGAATCGCCGAAATTCCATGGATGGATTTATGTGTTTTTTGAATTATCACCCCAATGATGAACGACTCGAAGTCGAGGCTTTGAGCTTTTTAATAAACAGAACAAAGTTTTTAGCCTCCCATTCCGTGATTATTTCTGACATTGCGTGCAATACACCGTAGAGCGTTGCCCCAAGCGTTTTTCAAGCAAAGCTTTTCCGCAATTGATACACGCTTCCCCTCCTCTACCGTACACATTAAGTTCTTGTGCAAAATAGCCAGGTTTTCCGTCACCACCGACAAAATCCCGCAAGGTAGTGCCGCCGCGCTCTATTGCTTGGCTGAGTACCGTTTTTATTTCATTCGATAAAAGTTGGTAATTGGCTTGTGATACTTTGCTGGCGGGCTTAAGCGGATGAATCCCCGCATTAAAGAGCGATTCATTCGCATAAATATTGCCGACGCCCACGACCACTTTACTATCCATTATCCACGTCTTGATCGACTGCTTTATTTTTCTGGATTTTTTAAAACAGTAATCGCCATCGAAGGCATCTGTTAATGGCTCTGGGCCCAGGTGATGGATAAGTTTATGTTCATTGGGGTCGCCGTCTGTCCATACAACCGCACCAAAACGCCGTGGGTCATGAAAACGCAGAATGTGTTTATTTGTGAACTCTACGTCGATATGGTCGTGAAGTTTAAGTGGTTCTTGTTTTGACGCAATACGTAAGCTGCCTGACATCCCCAGATGCCAGAGGACCGTGCCGTGCGTAAACTTCAGTAACAAATATTTTCCGCGTCGTGAAATATCGAGCAGCTTTCTGTTTTTTAAAAGATCGGGGAGTTGTGTGTCGACAGGCCAGCGTAAACTGCCATTACGAACGGTCACTTTTTTAATTTTCTGTTGCGCGATATACGGCGAGATGCCTCGCCGGGTGGTTTCGACTTCGGGAAGCTCGGGCATAGACAGTCGTTTTAAGTATGATAAAGGCGCACTTTATCATACTTGCATAGAGAGGTTGGGATGCTTACTTTTCTTTATCGTTGAGAACAACGGAAAGTGATAAGCGTAAGCAGTCAAGTACATCAGTTTCGTTCCCTATACAGACAAAACTGTCCTCCATACTATTGAGCACGCGCTCCGTTAGCTTTGTAAAAAAGCTTTCTTGTGCCTCGGTAAGTTCCAATGTGTGAAAACTCGCGTTAATTGATGAGACAACATGGTTCATGGCGCCGGTCAGATGTTCTTCATGATCTTTTACGACCGTCGCTAAGCGTTGGCTGGACATTGCCAGTTCACGGGATGTTTGCCTTAATAGTCCCAAACGTTGTAGATCTAATAGTTTCGCGTCAAGGCCTTCAATTAAGGTCGCGAGTATATCTCTCAGCCGGCCATTTTCCACATCGTCATGAGTCGGCATATTTTTTACAATAAAAGAAGCGAACATACCATTTACCATCATGCGGTTGGAAAATGGAATGATACGGTCGTTCTCTGTCAAATTTTCGTAGATCTGAATTTCGATGGGGTTACACTCATCATCGAGATAGTCGAAGGTAAGTGTTTCCTTAAGACGAAATTGAATCGAGCTTTGCAGGCCAAAGGTTTCCATTAAGGAAAAGAAACTCGTTTTAACCTGTTCAATCGATGTGGCTTTATACATGTCATTATAAAAACGCAGCACCTCGCCATATTGAGAGGCTTCTGCCATCGCGTTCATTGCGGTTTTTGTGGCGTATTCAGAAGACTGTCGTAATTGTGCCTGGCCTTGATAAAGTTTATTGAGGGTTTCTACTTTTGCCCGCAATTCTTGAATACGAAACGGCTTTGCCAGAAAATCTGCGCCGCCGTGTTGGTATGCTTCAAGCCGCATATCTAAGGTGTTATCACCGGAAACTAAAAGCACCAGTGGCGAATTATCTTTACTGATCTCTTCGCATAGTTGTAAACCGTTTCCGTTAGGCAGATTAATGTCCAGGATGACGATTGAAGGTTTTAAGTCGTTAACCAAAGCAATGGCTTGATCGGCGTGCGTCGTTGTCTGCACCTGATACTCGTTTGAAAGCGCATCTTGGATGAGCTCACATAAATCTGGGTCATCGTCTATTACCACGATTCGGGTTTTCATTATGCTGGTCCGTTTATGTGTTTGTTACGTTTTTAGGTAACTTTTAAATTTTTGTTAATCATGTCGATAAGCTCTGCGCGCGTAAAAGGTTTGGCGAGCACGTCAGCCTTTCCGACAATTTGCCCTAAATCTAAGTTATATCCCGACATAATGATGCAACGGATGTTATCGTTCGCATGAATAGCCGTTTTCACTAGTGTATGTCCTTTTACAACACCAGGCATCACCTCGTCGGTGATCAGCATGTCAATATTTTTGTCTTCGAGTAACATGCGTTGTGCTTCTACGGGGCTGGATGTTGTCACGACTTCACAGCCGAGGGGGCTGAGGTATTCACTTACAATTTCCAATATATCGGGTTCATCATCGACGACCAAAATTGTTGTTGGGTGGTCAATGGTGGTTTCCATGGGCGTTTTTGCGATGGGACTATATGATTCATCAAAGTCGGATCGCGGCAACCAAATGCAAATTTCGGTTCCAATCGTATCGCCGCTATCGACAAGGATGTACCCGTTTGCACGTTGAACAAAACCGTAGACCATACTCAAGCCAAGCCCGCTGCCTTGTTCTTTGGTCGTAAAAAACGGTTCGAATATTCGCGCCTGAATGTGTTCTGGGATGCCGGGGCCGGTATCTTTGATCGTGAGTTTTACGTAGTCGCCGGGTGTTACTGATACATGATGTGAGCGATGCACAAGCTCATCTTTGAGTTTTACGTTTTCAGTATGAATGGAAACTTTTCCGTTTCCTTCCATTGCGTCTCGGGCGTTGATGACTAAGTTCAATATGGCATCTTCTAAATCACCGCTGCTGCCCCACACGGAAAAGGCGTTTGGGTCTAAGGAAAGCTCCAACTTAACATTTTGAGTTAAGGACTTCGTTAGGAGGTCTGCAAGGTTATTGATGATGCTGTTGGGGTTGATCTGTTTTGACTCAGTCACTTTAAAGCGTGAAAACTGCAACAATTTTTTGGTGAGGCCGGTGGCGCGATTACAGGCGTGGAATGCTTTGGCCAAATGCTTGTTATCGTATTGGTTGAGTTTGAGTTCTAATAATTCTAGGTTGCCGCGTAAAATACCGAGGATGTTATTAAAGTCATGGGCGACGCCGCCAACAAGTTGACCAATGGCCTCCATATGTTGAGCCTGTGCGATGTAAGAATCGGCTTTTTTCCTGTCATTAATATTCGTTTGTATGCCGATGTAACCTTCGAGCTTCCCATTTTGCACGATGGGCGTAACCACGACATTAATCCAGTAGTGTTCCCCGTCTTTATGATAATGAACGAGATCGCAGTTCACGGGTTCGTGGTTATTAATCCCGTCGCGTATTTGTTCCAGGGTTTTTTGATCCGTTAATGGCCCGTGAAGAAAATCCGCTGTGGTTTTTCCCAGCATTTCCGTTTGCTCGTAACCGGTCATGCGCTCGAAACCTTGATTGACCCATTCGATACGGCCATCTTTGTCACAAATGAGTACGCCGTTGTTGGTACGGCTGGCGACAAGGGATAGGAGTTCTAGCCGTTCTTTACTTTCGATTTCTTCGGTCAAATCTTGGGCGATACCAAAAAGCGACAAGACTTTGTCATTTTCATCTACTTCAACGCTTGAGCGAATGCGAACATGACGTTTCTTGTCGTTCTTTCGTTTTATGGCAACTGAAAACTGAAAACTATTTCTGTTTTTTAGCGCGTTGTTGAACATCTCGATGACATTCTTTGCATCATTTTGTTCAAGGAAGGCTGCCCAACGCTCCATAGTGGGTTCAAAGCTGTCGCTGTTTTCTCCATGAATAATAAATACTTCGTCGGACCAATAAAGTTTGTGGCTAAGTGTGTCAAAATGCCAAAACCCAATTTTGGCCAGTTTTTCCGCCATAGAAAGCAGGCTGGTTTGTCGCTTGCCCCCAGCAATAAAATTCATAGGAAGGGAATGCCCGTCGCTAGAATTACTTAGCTCGCAGAACATCAGCACTCGCATCTGTTCTTGCTCACTAATACATAACACTTGGTAGCGGGTGGCTTCGAAGCTGAGTTCGCCGATAATGCTACTTTGACGAGAATGCGCTTCGTCGCCCTTTTCGATCATGGGCGGTAGCTCGCTACAGAGATCGCCAAAAATGGCGTTTGCCGCGGCGTTTTGCCGAACCGTATTGTTGGCTTCGTCGACCGTTATGACGGGTTGGTGGTACAACTCTATGTCGTGCACTATGTTTGTCCTTAACGAGGAATCTTGGGCCAAATGGCCTAATCAGTAATTATAGAAAACTTGAGTAAATTTATTTGGAAGATTTGGCGTTAAAAATAATATTTGGTGGAAAAACCGTCGATATCTCTGAAGATAGTAAAAACTTGTTCAAATTAGATTCTGTTTCGTTAACTTTCTTCACATTACGGCGCTTATTCGTTGTCTCATGTGCAGTCGGATGCCATATAATGAAGAAAGAGCAGAACGTTTTAAATGCTTCTTAAAGATCAATCCTACGTTCGTATGATGTTTACGTGATGAGAGGAAAGAAGAAAAATGCCCGAAGATCAAGATGCTAAATCGTTGGATAGTGAAGCTCAAGATCAACTTATCCACGAGAATACGGTATTGAAAACCTTGCTTGCGGCTAGTTTGGGCAAGATTATCGAAGATGAAAAAATAGGCCGAGTTTTTCACGATTTTAATAACATCCTGTCGTCCTCAATGGGCTACGCAAATTTGGCGCTAGAGCGTGCGAAATCCAGTGATGACGAAAAGCTGGTGCGCTACCTCGATAATATTGAACGTGCAGGTATTCGTGCACGAGATTTGGTGCGAGAAAGCCTAGATTCTCGACGGGTTTCGCGTGATTCAATTCAGGCGGGCCCGGCTAGTGTCGTAAAAGCGGCGTTTCCTGATATTGGCGGTGATCTGCCAGAGAGCGAGAACGTTTATTATTCTGCGGAACAGTTAGAGTTACTTTTTTCCCTTTTACTCTCGTCGTATTCGAGAAACGCGGCGGCATGTAACGGGAAGGTGGTTGAAGAGTTTAGCTGTGAAGGATGCGGTGAAGATTTACGTGGCATCCAGCTCAAAGTGTGTGTGGATGGCTTGCTCATTCATGGCTCAGGAACAGCTGATAGTGAGGCTTTCGCCTTGGTTGAGGCGTTGATCAAGAGCCAGTCGGGCCATATATGTGAATCTTTGATGCAAGATAAGCAGTTTGTTGTATATTTAAGGTCAGTGACGTCATAAGGCGCTGAATAGGCGCATGACGTTAGTGATGCCGTTAATTCTAATCATAAAGATAAATGGATAAAGCATTGAAAGACTATCTTACCCCCAAAGAAACGGCAGATGTATTGCGCGTATCGCCTATCACCGTGCGTGTGTGGGCCCAAAAAGGTCTTCTTAAAGCCAGTACTACGGCTGGCGGTCATCGGCGTTTTGAGCGTGATGAAGTGGAGCGCTTTGCTCGGGAAAAAGGCATTGAGATCATCGAAGACAGTGAGGTTCGCGCCTTAATCGTTGATGATGATTTGGATCACCTAGAGCTGCTCGCGGATGTATTCCAAGAGCGTTTACCTGAGATTATTATTGAGACGGCCCGTGACGGCTTTGAGGCGGGCCAAAAGGTTGCTTCGTTTAAGCCCCACGTGGTGTTGCTTGATCTATTAATGCCGGGTGTTGATGGGTTTAAGGCGTGTCGTCGTATTAAAGAGAATGACGATTCAAAAAATGTGCGCGTGATCGCGATGACGGGGTTTATGAGCGATGAGAACGTTCGTAAGATTAAGCATGCGGGTGCAGAGATTTGCTTAGAGAAGCCTTTGGATATTGCGCGCTTGATCGCCTTACTTCAGGATGATGACGAATAGTAAGCACTCACATTGCTTGTGGTGAGTTGGGGTTAACCCCTAATTAGCAGACATAAAAAAGCCGGCGTTAAGCCGGCTTTTTTGTATATACGTATCAGGCTTACTTAATTTTGCCTTCTTTGTACATTACATGCTTGCGAACAACGGGATCATATTTTTTGATCTCCATTTTTCCAGGCATGTTGCGCTTATTCTTGTCTGTGGTATAAAAATGACCAGTGCCAGCGGATGAGTTAAGTCGAATTTTTTCTCGCATGATAGCTTCTCCTGAGAAATAAGGGCGGCGTTATACTTTTTCGCCACGAGAGCGCATATCAGCCAATACTGACTCGATACCGTTCTTGTCGATGATTCGCATGCCTTTAGTAGAAACGCGTAAACGTACAAAACGCTTCTCACTTTCTATCCAAAAACGATGTGTGTGTAAATTAGGCAAAAAACGACGCTTGGTGTGGTTTTTTGCATGAGATACGTTATTACCTGTCATCGGACGCTTGCCGGTAACTTGACATACCTTAGCCATGATAAAGCCTCTTTAGTCTTACGACGGCTGGAAGTCTTATGGCCAGCGGTCTTTCAAAACATGTTAATAAATTATGAATTCTGTTTGGTGCTGAAGGAAAGCGATATTCATACTTAAATTCAGCTTGGTCTAGGCGAGAGTGCATTAGCCGACCAAAAAGAGGCGCGATTTATACCAGAAACAATAGCGCATATCAAATGAATTTTTGGTTTTGGCGTTCCGCCCCGCGGTTTTTGGCGGTCATGGGGGCATTTCAGGTTTTGGGGTGCCCTAGTGTTAGATTTTTCCATGCTCAGCGAAGGAGTATACCTCGCCCTCCCCCACGATTAAGTGGTCTAGGGTTCGGATATCCAGTAAGTCCAAGCTTTCCTTGAGTGTCTGGGTTAGTTCGACGTCCTGCGTACTGGGCTGTGAATTGCCCGATGGGTGGTTATGAGCAAAGATCACCGCAGCCGCGTTGTGATGAAGCGCCTGCACCGCGACTTCGCGTGGGTAGACGGTTGCGGCGTCAATGGTGCCGTTGAACAGTTCGTCGTAGGTAATGAGTTGGTGTTGGCTATCCAGGAATAACACCGCGAATGTCTCGTGGGGCAGGTGGCGCATTCGGGCTTTTACATAAGTTTTAACGGCGTGGCTGCTATTTAGCGTATCGTTTTCTCTAAGGTCTTCTGCTAAATGCCGTTTGGCCATTTCTAGCACTGCTTGTAATTGTGCATATTTCGCTGATCCTAAGCCGTACCCTTGGCAGAATTGCTCTTTGCTCGCCTCGAGAAGGCCGCGCAGGTTGCCAAACGTGAGGATGAGTTCACGGGCTAGATCAACAGCCGATTTTCCGGCGCAACCGGTGCGGAGAAAAATCGCAAGAAGTTCGGTATCCGTAAGGGTGTGGGCGCCTTGATTACATAGTTTTTCGCGTGGGCGGTCTTGAGTGGGCCAATCGGTGATAGCCATAAAGCTCCTTCCTTGTGTGTAACGTCCTGTGCGCTGTTTTCCCCTAAGATTAGGGGAATCATGTCTTAGCGTGAATTGACCGGCATACAGCGTGTTGTGGTGCCTAAATCTGTTCATAAGCATGAGTGATAATGGTATCTTAACCGCCATTTAAAAATTGACAAGGTCTGTAGATGGGCTCACTGGTGAACAAACGTATTTTACTTGGCGTCACGGGCGGCATTGCGGCTTATAAGGGCGCGGAAATCGTGCGTCGTCTGCAAGATGCTGGTGCAGAAGTACGTGTTGTGATGACGAAAGGTGCGCAAGAGTTCATCACTGCATTGACGATGCAAGCCTTGTCGGGGAACCCTGTTCATACGGATTTACTGGACCCGCAAGCGGAAGCTGCAATGGGACACATTGAGCTGTCGCGCTGGGCTGATCTTGTGCTGATTGCGCCAGCGTCAGCGAACTTTCTCTCTAAGTTAGTGGCTGGAGAAGGGTCGGATTTACTGTCGACGTTATGCCTCGCGACAAATGCCAAGTTGGCTGTGGCGCCAGCGATGAACCAAGGGATGTGGCATAACGAAGCCACTCAGGCCAATCTAGCGACCTTAAGGCAGCGGAACATCGAGGTTTTTGGTCCCGCTGTGGGCGGTCAAGCATGTGGTGACGTAGGCCTCGGGCGAATGCTGGCGCCGGAACAAATTGCTGAGGCGTCTGCTGGTTTATTTGAAAGTGGTCGTTTAGCAGGGTTAACGGTGATGATTACAGCGGGTCCGACGCGCGAGGCGATCGACCCCGTGCGTTATATAAGCAACCATAGCTCTGGAAAAATGGGTTTTGCAATTGCTGATGCAGCGGTGGAATCAGGTGCTAATGTTGTATTAATAACCGGCCCGGTTAATTTGCCGAGTCCCGATCGTGTGAAGCGCGTCGATGTTCTAAGCGCTCGAGATATGTATAAAGCCGTCCACGATGAGTTAGCGAGTGTTGATGTGTTTATAGCCTCTGCAGCCGTTGCAGATTATCGACCGGCCGAGGTAGCGCAACAAAAATTGAAAAAGGGTGAAAATGACCTAGCGTCTATCTCATTAGCGAAGAACCCGGATATTGTTGCTAGCGTCGCTGAACAAGAGAATAAGCCTTTTACCGTTGGCTTTGCGGCTGAAACCCATAATGTGGAGGCTTATGCAAAACAAAAACTTATTAAGAAAAATTTAGATCTCGTCGTTGCTAATGATGTTGCCCAGAGCGCCATCGGGTTCAACAGTGACAACAACGCCGTGACCGTGATTGGCCGCGACAGCCAACAAACATTAACCACCAGAAGTAAGGCGCAGATAGCGCGAGATTTGATAATTATAATTGCCGATCGCATGCAAGCAGATAATGCGTCGTAAGGTGTCTCATTGTTGCTAAGTATTACATGTCTCGGACCGGGGAAGATCACGAGTGAAGAGTAGTTTAGAAAAAACGTTCGAAAAAGCAGAAAGCAAAAAAAGCAGCCCCGCGAAACCGAAAAAGAAGCGGAGTCCGCCGCGAATTGCCTCCATTATTGGTTTGGGTATAGGGCTTATTCTTGCCCTAAATCTTATTATTTTTTTACATAGCAGCCAGATCCAAGACGTTTGGGCGGACAACGTTAATCGCTTGTCGAAGCAGCGCGCAGAAATAATGGCTGAAGCGGCTGAGAACTATATTGAAAATGTGTGGAGCGAGATTCATTATTTTACTAAAAAGCCGACGCTGGCGGCTAACTTGGTGGTGAATAGTGAAAAAGGCTTAAGTGAAACAAAGAAGCTCATGTTGGCGTCGATTAAAAACGTTTTCGCAGTCAAATTTATTGCCAAAGGAAGCGCAAAATTAGACAGTAAGGCGCGGCCGCCCATTCGATATACTGAGCTGGAAATGATTCGAAGTGCGCAAAAACGTGAAGCACTTTTACCCGAGGCCGCAAAGTACAACGACCGTTGGATCCTTAATTTCGTTGCCCCGATCCCTTTGGATGCCAATCAAGAGCCAGTTGCTGTGGTTATGGTATCGCTAGAACTCGGCGAGCTAGAACGCCTCATTCTTGATGATAAGGTGAGCCTTGGGGAAGTCGTGCTGCAACAGAAGTTTGGTGCAAATAAGCCAATCGATATTTTTACTGCTGGGAAGGGGACTGTTGGGGCTCCGTTAACTCATAAAGTGAAAGGGTCTTATTGGCAGATACGTTTTACGCCCTCTTTCTATATGTATGAAAACGCCAAGATTGATTCTAGCATCGCTTGGGGGATCATACTGTTGTCGGCAATCTTTGTTGTCGGGCTTTGCTTTGTTGTTGGGCGTGTTATTGGGCAAATTGTCGAGGAGCGACTTCGCGAAAAAGCATTATTGTCACATGCTGCTCAAGGCGGTGCCGGAGTGAAATCATCGGATCTCGTCAATCCGCTTTATCAGAAAACAGATATATTAAATGTGGATATAGCGAAAGAGGACGAAGATTTACTTGGTTTAGAAGAGGTAGTCGAGCCAGCCCAAAAAGTAGAAGAAGCCGTAGAGGAAGATGTGCTTGATATCGTTGATGATGGTTCCGTGCCTGATGTCGTTTTTCGGGCCTACGATATTCGAGGCATCGCGAAGGATCAAATTACCAATGATTTTGCTAAGCGCGTCGGCCAAGCCTTAGGCAGTGAAGCTATCGACAATGGGCAAGACACGCTTATTGTTGCCCGTGATGCGCGATTAACGAGCCCTGAACTCACCGAGTTTTTAACTCGGGGGATCTTATCAACGGGTTGCCATGTATTAAATATAGGCACTGTACCCACCCCGTTAATGTATTTTGCCACTGCAACACTGAAGGAAAGTCAAAGTGGCGTGATGGTGACGGCGAGTCACAATCCGGGTAAATACAATGGGTTTAAAGTGGTGATGAATGGAAAAACACGCTGCGACGATGATATTAAAGCTATTCGCCATCGAATTTTGAAAAACGATGTGTATGAAGGCAATGGAGAAGAAAAGCGTCACGATGTCGTGCCGGAATATATCGATACCATATTCTCTGATGTTGCGTTGGCTGGCGATGTCACCATTGTTATCGATGCTGCAAACGGTGTGACGGGTAAAGTTGCCCCGAATCTATTTGAAGAGCTGGGTTGCCACGTTATTCCTCTGTACTGTGATTTGGATGGTAATTTCCCAAATCATGACCCAGATCCCTCTATTGAATCAAATTTACAAGACTTGATCGCCAAAGTTAAAGAAACCGGTGCAGATATCGGCGTTGCGTTTGATGGTGACGGGGATCGACTCCTCGTTGTGACATCGTCGGGTCAAATTATTTGGCCGGATCAATTATTAATGATGTTTGCGAAAGACATCGTGTCTCGCAACCCCGGCGCCGATGTTGTGTTTGATGTGAAAAGTACACGTCACTTGGCAAGCTGTATTACCGGTTACGGCGGTCGACCGATCATGTGGAAGACGGGCCATGCGCCGATGAAAAATAAAATGCTAGAAACCGGCGCCCTGCTTGGAGGTGAATACTCGGGCCATATTTTTATCAAGGATCGATGGTTTGGTTTTGATGATGGCATGTATGCTGCGGCGAGACTGATCGAAATTCTCAGCTTACAAGGTGAGACGCTCGACATGATGTTTAATGAGTTTCCGAAATCACCCTCAACGCCAGAAATTCGTGTCGCCATCGATGAAGAGAAAAAGTTTGAGGTTATTGAGCAGCTGGCTTCCATTGGTAACTTTGGTGAAGGTCGTGTGACGACAATAGATGGGGTACGCGTAGATTTTCCTGATGGCTGGGGGCTTGTGCGGGCTTCGAATACATCAGCAAATCTTACATTAAGATTTGAAGCGGATGATGAGGAAGCCCTACATCGTGTAAAATCCGTTATCGCCAAAGAATTAAAAATCGTTGATAACACGATCACCATAGATTGGAACACGTAGTATGCAGTCACAAGAAGAAGCCCTTAATGTCGCCAAGGTTCTGACCGAAGCCCTTCCCTATATCCAGAGGTTTCAAGGAAAAACGCTGGTTGTTAAATTTGGCGGCAACGCCATGACAGATGAATCTTTACAGAACGATTTCGCACGAGATATTGTGTTAATGAAAGCCGTGGGTATGAACCCTATTGTTGTGCACGGTGGCGGCCCACAAATTGGCAATTTACTTAGCAAGTTAAATATTGAGTCGAGTTTTGTCGATGGGATGCGTGTTACCGATAGCGAGACTATGGATGTTGTCGAGATGGTGCTTGGGGCGACGGTTAATAAGCAGATCGTGAGTCTAATCAACCGAAATGGTGGCCAAGCGATTGGTATTACCGGTAAAGACGGCAACCTCATTCATGCGAGAAAGTTAACGGTCACTCGTAATTTGCCTGAAATGACCGCGCCAGAAATTATCGATATTGGCCATGTTGGTGAAGTGAAGTCGATTAACCGCTCGGTTATTGATGTGCTGGTCGCGAGTGATTTTATTCCTGTTATTGCGCCTATAGGGGTTTCTCCCGACGGTACTTCGTACAATATCAATGCTGATTTAGTTGCAGGTAAGGTTGCGGAAATTCTACAGGCTGAAAAGCTCATTCTGCTTACCAACGTTGCGGGTTTACAAGATAAAAAAGGCGAAGTGTTAACGGGCCTTACGACACAATTAGTAGACGAATTGATCGCAGATGGAACGATTTATGGGGGTATGCTTCCAAAAATTCAGTGTGCCCTCGACGCAGTGAAGTCGGGTGTAGCCAGTTCGCATATTATTGATGGCCGGGTTCCCCATGCGGTTTTGTTAGAAATTTTTACTGATGCAGGTGTTGGCACCTTAATTTCTGATCTTCAGCCGAAATAATTTTCTCGGAAACACAAAAACTTTCAAATCAGCATTGATGGCACGTAAAGTAGTGGTTAGGATAGAACCTACGCGCTAGACGTGCTTCCTACATGCGTGATGTGGCGTGAAAAGTCTTATTTTCAAGCAAGCAATAATTATTGAAACGAATAGCGTGTCGTTTTATTGGTTTGGTTGAAATAAAAGCAATCCTGATACGCGGGTTTCTCCATGGCAACACAAAATAAAAAATCTCGACGCCAACAAATACTCGAGGCTTTAGCCTCAATGCTTGAAGAAAGTCCCGGTGCAAGAATTACGACAGCCGCGCTGGCTAAACAAGTCGGCGTGTCAGAAGCTGCGTTGTATCGTCATTTCCCTAGCAAATCCAAAATGTTTGAGGGTTTGATAGAGTTTATCGAAGAGTCGCTCTTTTCACGTATTTCATTAATCATGTCGGAAGAAGCAGACGCTTTTGTCCGCTGTGAGAGAATGTTGCACTTGTTGTTGGCCTTTGCAGAAAAGAATCCGGGGATTACGCGGATTTTAACCGGTGATGCGCTTGCGGGAGAAACCGATCGTCTACGCCAGCGTGTCGTACAGTTATTTGATCGGATTGAAACGCAGCTGAAACAAATACTGCGTGAAGCGGAGCTTAGAGAAGGTTTGCATTTTAGTGTATCGATTAGCGCAACAGTGAACGTGTTAATGTCGATTGCCGAAGGAAAAATTGCTCAGTTTGTACGCAGTGAATTTCGTCTTCCACCGACGCAGTCTTGGGCTGATCAGTGGCCCTATTTGGTTAAAGGGTTGGTTGTGGAGCCGGCGCAAGCCTAATTAAAGTTCTCGGTCTCGAAGAGCGCGCTACCCTGAGCAAACGTGGCTAAGTCACTGTCGTAACGATCAGAAACCACTTGGTATTCTTCCAGTCTTGCCTTTAGAGAGGCTTCTGAGACTTCTAGCTCTGCCCTGGCATCACCCAATTGCTGAAGTAGGCTCGGAGGTACCGCTTTCCCTGCCCGCTCTGCATCGGCGGCTTGGCGCATCAAGTTTTCAATGCGTGTGTTGATCCCGCCTAAATTACCGCGAACGATTGAGATATTTGTGTTGATGTTTGCGAGTCGCCGGCGTTTGGCATCTTCTATATCTCTCGGCGAGCTAAAACGACGTTGCAAAACCGCGAATTTTTCACGCAACATCCTCTCCGAGTTCTCTTTGGCTATGGCGCCGTCGGTCGGTGCTGCGGTTACTCTACGGATGAGTTGGCCGCTCGTACTGAGTACGTCGTAGCCTTTTTGTGCGTATTCAGGGGGGATCGTGTGGTTTAGGACTTTTACGCCTTTATCGTTTTCGTAACGATAAAGGTAGTCTTCGGCATAGCTTAGGGGCGCAGCAGCACCTGCCGTAAATATTAGGCCGAATAGGCACTGCTTGGTTGTACGCCCTACTTGGGATGACGAGCCCCAAAGTAAACGCGAAATTTGTGTTACATGCGTCATAAGTACGCTTACCTACTACGTTCCATACTGCTGACGATATAAACGAACGTCTTCCAACGTTTTTTCATCGCCACTTTCTTCCAAAAAATGCATTATATGCGCCAAGTTGACAATGCTGATGACGGGTATGCCCGTTTCTTGTTCCAGCTCTTCAATGGCTGAGCGTTCGCCCTGCCCTTTTTCTTGTCGATTAAGCCCTACAACTATAGCCGCGGGCTTGGCACCTTGCGCTTCTATTATGGACAACACTTCACGAACTGCAGTTCCTGCTGTGATAACGTCATCGATAATCGCGACCCTACCTACGAGCGGTGCGCCAACCAGGCTACCGCCCTCCCCGTGGTCTTTCGCTTCTTTGCGGTTATAACAAAAAGGCACATCACGTTGATGGTTTTCAGCGAGAGACGCCACGGTAACCGCTGCTAGCGGTATGCCTTTATATGCAGGACCAAATAGCATATCAAATTTTACGTCCGATGCCATGAGCGCTTTGGCATAAAAACGACCCAGTTTTGCGACGGATGCACCAGTTTGGAACTTTCCTGCGTTGAAAAAGTAGGGACTGGTCCGGCCGGACTTGAGAGTGAATTGACCAAAGCTTAGGGCTTCGACATCTATGGCTAACTGAATAAACTCAGATTGGTAGTCTTCCATTTAGGTTCCTAAAAGCATGTAAATCATGCAAATTAAACGATTTAAGACGTGAAATAGGTCTATTATAAAAAAAACCCCCTAGGATTCGCTATAAAATCGTAGGAAAAGTGTTTTTTGCTGTGGTGCGGCATAAACTGTGCTGATAAGATGGCGCGGTAATATATATTGAGTGGGCTTAACTACTCAATGAGTATCATGGCATAACGCAGCAACAGGGGCTGATATGAGAATAATAAGTCTCTGCGTTGATGGTATTCACCAAGCAGCACAACGAGGATTGTACGACTGGTTGGCGGAACAAGACGCAGATGTCATTTGCTTGCAAGATTTGCGAGCGCTTGAATACGAGCTTGATCACGAAATCTTCCACCCGGAAGGGTATTTCGCGTACTTCTTTGATTCTGGCGTTAAACACTATAACGGTGTGGCGATCTATACCCGTCATCAGCCTAAGGCGCTTATTTATGGTCTTGGCTTTTCAAATGGCGTCGATATGGAAGGCCGTTACCTGCAGATCGATTTTGACCAATACTCCATTGGTTCCCTTCTAGCGCCTACGGCTTTCTCTGAAGCTGAGTCTCAAGAAGTAAAAATCAAGTTTTTCGACGATTTTCAGGCTCTTTTGCATAAAATTACGCGCAAAAGGCGTTCTTTTATCTTTTGCGGTAACTGGGCAATGGCCCACACCAAGGCCGATGTTCAAAACTGGCAGGACACACATAGTCAATCCGGTTTTCTCGGGCACGAACAGCAGTGGATGAACCAATTATTTCAACAGCTTGGTTACGTTGATGCGTTCCGTTATGCCGTGTCTGATGGCGGTGAATACTCGTGGTGGCCTTCTGGCGAAGTGGGTGAAGGAAATGGCATTCGTGTCGATTACCAAGTCGTATCTGAGGGAATAAAGAAGCGTATCGAAAATGCTGCAATGTACAAAACGAAGGCATTTTCGAGTCATTTACCGGTAATTGTTGATTACGATATAGAAAGTTTGTAGTTTTTATTTGCCAGAGCCTTTGGTGCTTTCTTCTCTGTCCCTCAGCTAATTAAGAAAGCGTTCCGCTGACCTCCGTGTCAGCGAATGGGCTAGCATTTCTATGAGGCAGCCCTTTTATTTAATGTCTCTTTTGCTGCGGCAATCGCTTTTGTCACCTGAGCCGGCGCTGTTCCGCCGATATGGTCCCTTGCAGCAACAGACCCTTCTAGCGTCAATACATCAAATACATCTTCTGTAATCTCTGTGCTGAACTGTTGTAGCTCTTGCAGGCTCATTTCTGATAGATCTTTGTTCTGTTCAATACCGTAAGCGACGGACTGCCCCACGATTTCGTGGGAATCACGGAAGGCGATGCCTTTTCTTACCAGGTAGTCGGCGAGATCTGTCGCGGTAGAAAAGCCCCGCATCGCGGCCTCGCGCATTTCTGCAGGGCGTGCTTCGATTGCTGGCACCATGTCGGCAAACGCACGCAAACAGTCTTTGATGGTATCCGCCGTATCGAACAAAGGCTCTTTATCTTCTTGGTTGTCTTTGTTGTACGCCAATGGTTGAGACTTCATAAGTGTAAGAAGGCTGATCAAGTGCCCGTTTACTCGCCCTGTTTTACCGCGAACAAGTTCTGGCACGTCAGGATTTTTCTTTTGCGGCATAATCGAAGAGCCCGTACAGAAGCGGTCGGGCAGATCAATAAACTGAAACTGAGCGGAGGCCCAGAGGACGAGCTCTTCACTGGCGCGGGAGAGGTGCGTCATTAATAGTGCGGCAAAACTGCTGAATTCAATGGCAAAATCGCGGTCACTGACCGAGTCCAACGAGTTTCGTGTAGGTCCTTCAAAACCGAGTAGAGAAGCCGTGAGTTCACGATTGATCGGGTAGGTGGTACCTGCCAGGGCGGCAGCACCCAGCGGACTCATATTTAAGCGTTTACGGCAGTCCATCAGGCGGCCAAAGTCACGATCAAGCATCTCGTACCATGCGAGTATGTGGTGACCGAATGTGACCGGTTGCGCTGTTTGAAGGTGGGTAAAGCCGGGCAGAATGGTATCAACATTACGTTCAGCGAGGTTGAGCATGCCTTCTTGAAGGCGTGTCAATTCCGCGGCAATTCTGTCGATTTCATCGCGCAGGTATAACCGTATATCGGTGGCCACTTGGTCGTTGCGAGAGCGTCCGGTATGAAGTTTCTTACCGGTAATACCAATGCGCTTGGTGAGTTCGGCCTCGATGTTCATATGCACATCTTCGAGGCTTACGGACCAATCAAATTTGCCTTGCTCTATGTCGCGGCTAATGGCTTCTAGTCCGTCGATGATGGCTTGCTTCTCTTCACCCGTTAGCACGCCAACTTCCGCTAGCATGGTGGCATGTGCGATAGAGCCGTTGATGTCTTGGTTAAACATGCGTTGGTCGAAATCTACGGAAGCGGTAAAGCGTTCGACAAAGGCATCAGTGGCTTCGGTGAAGCGGCCACCCCAGGGTTTGGAAGAGTTCTCGTTTTGGCTCATGGTAAAGTACGGCTCTAGGTTAAGTGCTACTGTATAAGTGAAGCTTTGGTGGAAAAAGGCGAGCATTATCCTACGAAGTTAAGCGAGTTAACAGGTCCCAGTGTGAGAAGTTAAATTGTGCCGCCTTCCTCATCGGCAATGAGTGCTGGGTCTCGCGCGATAGGTTTCCATCGTATTTCCTGAACAATTAAGAAAGCGTGTTTTATTTGGCGCATAGCAAAGCATCACCGTAGCCTGGTATTGATGGCTAGGGTAGAGGAGAGAAGCATCATAAGATTTAGTGGCCACAAAAGCGCAGAAGGCGATTTTTTACCCGACCTCTGTAGCCATCAAGCGGTGTTTTCGCTGATCTTGGTGGGCGAGTTACTGTCGTTTTCGTTTGTGGTGATCGATCTGGGTTTTGCACAATTTCAATGGTCTCACTTTGGCGCAGTCTCTTTTCTCGTTCAGTGGATCATATTGGCGAGTGCTGCGTGCCTGTGTCCGCTGCGCCCTTGGTTGAAGCACCAAAACGGCGTGGTCGCTGGGACTGTTTGTTACAGTATTGTACTGGCGCTAACGGCGGGGTTTA
Source organism: Agarilytica sp. (assembly GCA_045430345.1). Taxonomy (GTDB): domain Bacteria; phylum Pseudomonadota; class Gammaproteobacteria; order Pseudomonadales; family Cellvibrionaceae; genus Agarilytica. The sequence continues at coordinate 194,926 of JAILXT010000002.1, forward strand.
CGCTGTTAGGGCAGTGGGCGAGCGCCCAAGCGGTATTTGAAAATAAAATGACCGTGTTAGAAAATTTAATGATCTCCGCAATCTTTGCGGGGGTGGTGCTGCGCTACTTCTATTTGCAGCAGCAGCTGCATAATCGAGAGCAGGCGGAACTTAAATCCCGAATACAGGCCCTGCAATCGCGGATTCGCCCTCATTTTTTATTCAACAGCATGAATAGCATCGCGAGCCTGATCGATATTGACCCGAAATCGGCCGAAAAAATGGTCGTGGATTTAAGTCAGTTATTTAGAGCAAGTCTGAGCGATTCTGTTTTTGTACCGTTAGAAGACGAGATTGCCTTGTGTAAACAATTTATTTCAATAGAGCAAACGCGCTTGGGGGATAGGCTTAAAGTTGAGTGGGATGTTGATGTGCCTGATGGGGTACAGCTGCCCAGTTTACTTTTACAGCCCTTAATAGAAAATGGGATTTACCATGGGGTTCAACCTTTACCCGATGGTGGCACGGTCAGCGTCGATATTCATACAGAAAATGAAAAGGTAAGAATACAAGTCAAAAATCCGTACTCTAAAACCCATATGAAAAATCGAGAATCTCACAATGGTATTGCCTTGGATAACATCCGCTATCGTTTGGAAGCCCATTATGGCGACGAAGCGAGCTTAAGCTGTACCCAAAAAGAAACCGTGTTTTTTGTGAGAATAGAATATCCACTGAAGCGAAAAAAGGAGGGGTAGCAATGCACATCTTAGTGGTAGACGATGAATTATTGGCTCGGCAACGATTAATTAAGCTTGTGACGGCGATGGAAGGGTATACCGTTATTGGTGAGGCCGACAACGGCGATAAAGCCATCAGTGCGGTAGAGGCGCTGGATCCAGACCTCGTTTTGATGGACGTTAAAATGCCAGGAAAAGATGGTTTAGAAGCTGCACGCGAAATCGCCGAGCTAGACGAGCCCCCGGCGATTATTTTCTGTACGGCTTATGACCAGTATGCTATTGAGGCATTCGACGCGCAAGCCGTTGGTTATATTGTCAAGCCAGTGCACGACGAACAACTTAAACACGCGTTGGAAAAAGCGCAAAAAGTTAATAAATTACAGCGAGCGTCAATACAAGAGAAAGACGCCAGCGCGAAGCGCCAGCATATATCCGCCAAAACCCGCCTTGGAATAGAATTAATACCCATCGAAACGATCAGTTGCTTAGTGGCAGACCAAAAATATGTCACCGTGGTGCATGAAAAAGGTGAGACCCTTATTGATGAAACACTAAAAGAGTTAGAAGAAGAGCTAGCGCCCGAATTTATTCGTGTGCATAGAAACGCGCTTGTCGCGCGCAAAGAAATCGTCGGTTTAAGGCGTTCCGACGGTGGGCATTATGAGGTGGAATTGAAAAACACGGAGAATAGGCCGATGATTAGCCGGCGCCACCTCTCTACAATCAAGTCCCTGGTTTCGTCACTATAAGTATTCTTGAGCCAAATATTCGTAGCTAAAATAGTGTAACTAAAAGAGCTCGATTGTATTTTCATTATCCAGTGTGTTTTTGGATGTGTCATCATCGAGCTCGTTAATCGCGTTAGAGACTACCGACATAATATCTGAGATTCGCTCGTGGATATCGTTAGCGCTGATTTCAGTGCTTTCTTTCTCGTTCACCATCTTCTCAATGATCTTTGTAATATATTCTTCTTGGTCAATCGTAAGTTCGAGCACATGAAAGCTCATGCCGAGTTCAACGGAAAACTTATCGACCAAGGCGTGTTTCGCCCCCATTTCATTTTTAACCATGCCAACAAGATCTTCGGCTAGGCCCTGGAGCTGCTGGAATACCGTTTGTAGTAGGCGGTGACGAAGAATATCCTTATACCGTGCCTCGATCCCCTCCAAGATAACGGCCGCGTAATCACGTACGCGGCCGCGTTCATCGTCATCGTCCGGCATTTTTTTAATAAGAATGGATATTAGATGGTCGTTAAATATCGTACGATCGCCAAATTCATAAATACGTCCCTTTTCATGAAGTAATTTAAAGACATCCATTTCAATTGGGCTGCAGGACACCTCGTGTTGTGTAAAGCTACATGTCGCGTCGTGATTTCTAAATTGCACGGAGCAACTTAAATCCTTTTGACGCATAAAAGAAAAAACTTCTTGCGCCATGCCTTGCTCGTCACGGCAACTTAACAAATTCTTAAAAAATTGAATGATATCGCCGTAATATGCAGCTTCTCTAAGCGAGTGCACCGCGACGGCTTGAGCTTCGTGGCTACTGGTTTCCAGTTCCTGGCGTTTTTTATGAAACGCGGCGACGTGTCCCATTTTTGCGACAAGTACATTAAACGGGCAGGGCTTTTGCAAAAAATCGATGGCACCGACATCATAGGCTTGGAGTTTGTGAAGTGAATCTTCGCTGCCGGAAACGAATACAGCACTGAATGGCGATTTAGATTGCGCTTTTAAATCACGACAAAGATCGATGCCGGTCCCGTCTGGCAAGTGTACGTCGAGTATGACCAGTTCGGGTTGCTCGGCTGAAAAGACTTTCAGGGCCTCGTCGGTGGAGCCTGCTGTGAAGACTTGGTAGAGTTCATTTAGTGATTCTTCGAGCAATACGCGGTATTGGATATCATCTTCGACTATCAACAGTTTGAGCGAGTCTTTTTGTCTTGTTTGTCCTTCTGCATCCCCAGATAAATATTTGACGAGTTTTTTGATAGGCATGGGTTGGCCAAAAAGATACCCTTGCCCCCGATTACACCCTTGTTTATGCAGCCATTCAACTTCGGGTTTATGTTCAATCCCAACGGCGACAATACGTAAGCCATATTGCTGGGAAAGGTAGAGTGCTTTACGAAACATCGTTTGTGCGTGGGCGTGGGTGCGTATCTGAGTAACGACGTTTGTTTTAACTTTTATTTCGTTAATGGGCAGTTCTTTAAGAGCGGCAATAGCATTGGTGGCGTCTTCAAAATCGTTGAGGGATAAACCGATCCCCTTCATATGAAGATTAAGTAATTGTTGTCGCAGTCCATTTTCAAGTTCACCAAAATCACACTCACAGAGTTCGATTTTGAGTGCCTCTAGTGGCATATTGTGTGCACCCAAATTATCTTCGATGGATTTAATAAATGCGCGGTTGGCTAAAAGGGACGTTTCGATATTGACCGAAAAAAGGAGGTCATACCCTTCTGCATAGAGTTTGGCCCAATGCGCCGCCACCAGCGAAAGGGTGGTTTCTGCAAGCTTTAATGAAAGATCCATTTTTTCAACGAGTGGAATAAAAGATTGGGGGCCAAGTACTCCGTGTTTTGGGTGATCTAATCGAACAAATGCCTCTAGCCCAAATACTTTTTTAACATCATCCAAAGAAACCTGGGGTTGATATACCACCGTAAAGTGGCCGTCTTCGAAAGCGGAGTGTATATCCTGCTCATTAATGGGGTTTTCGAATGCGACTTGGTTTGTCATCAAGCGTCCTTAATCTCACTATTTAATAGCGTGCGTATTTGTTGTAATAAATTAGAAGGGTTGTAGGGTTTACGTAGCAGTGGGAAGTTCAGCGTCTCGTATTTTTCGATCAACTGGCGGTTTTTGGTGTAACCACTTGCGAGTAGTATTTTGGTGTTGGGATATTTCTCGCAAACGATAGAAGCAAGTTCATAGCCATCCATGTTTGGCATGATCACATCGGATATCATGATGTCGATGGTTTCGGATGCAAGTACTTTGAGTGCGTCTTCGCCATTTGTCGCCGTCTTAACATCATAACCATGCTGAAGAAGGATTTGCTTGGAAACATTAAGCAACGCTAACTCATCATCGACTAAAAGCAATGATTCGGATCCGCCGAGTGCAGGTACGTTATTGGGTGTAGTTGGGGCGTCTAAGGCATTGCTATTTTCGTAGCGAGGGAAGTACATTGTGAATGATGTGCCTTCATCGATTTTAGAGCGAACGTGTATTTTTCCTCCACTACGATCCACGAAACCATATACCTGGCTTAAGCCTAAGCCGGTGCCGCCTTCGCCTTTTGTCGAGAAAAAAGGATCAAATATTTTCGCTAGGGTTTCTTCTTCCATGCCATGCCCGGTGTCGGAAACACTGATAGCGATATATTCGCCAGGCTCCAGCCCAAGAGTGGTGGATGTCGGTTGATCTAACAATCGGTTTTCTGTTTGGATGGTGAGCTCGCCTTGTTCATTCATGGCGTGCATCGCATTAATACATAGGTTGAGCACGGCGTCTTCTAGGTCGCCTTTATCGAGAAATACCGTGTATAGGTCTTCAGAAAGCTGATAGTGCACGCGAATCTGAGAGGTAAGTACGCGCTCTAGCATGCCACGACCTTCCTCCAAGAGCGTATTAACGGCCGTTGGTTTCGCATCGGGGAGTTGCTGGCGTGAAAATGAAAGTAATTTTTTTGTCAGGCCTGCACCGCGTTCACATGCGCGATGAATTTCGTCGCTGTATTTTTCAAGCTTAGGTTGGTCGTACAGCATGGATTTCAAAAGGTCGGCGTAGCCCATTACTACACCGAGTAGGTTATTAAAGTCGTGAGCGACGCCGCCAGTAAGTTTTCCGAGCGCATCCATCTTTTGGGAGCGTCGGAGTTGCTCCTCTTGCTGCTTGAGGGCGGTAAGGTCTTGGCAGGTTGCGATAAAACGTCTGTGTTGTCCCACCGGGGGTAGCTCTGCGACCGAAAGCCGTATTGGAAATAAACTATCGTTCTTTTTCTTGGCGACAACTTCTCTACCAATGCCGATAATTTTGGCCTCGCCGGTTTCGACAAAATGCTTTAAATAGCCGTCGTGGTGATGAGCGGTTTCCGCGGGCATTATCTTAGAGACATTTTGGCCAAGAATTTCGGCCTCGTCATAACCAAAGAGCAAAGCTGCCGCTTTGTTATATGTAAAAACAATGCCTGCATCGTTTATGGTGATGACGGCGTCCACCATGAAATCGAGTATCTCACTTTGTTCACGCTCTTTATCTTTTAATGCGTTGACCGCTTTCTGTTCGGCGGTCACATTAACGATAAGCGCGGCGACGCCGTGCATTTCACCGGCATCATCGATGAGTAGCGTGTTGTACCAATCACAGACAATATCATTGCCGTCTTTAGTGGTATTTCGGATACGGCTATAGTGGCCATTCCGATTACTCATCATTGAAAGCCACACATCATCGTAATCGGTATTTTCTGAGCGAGTCAGGAGTTCGATCGCTTGTTTTCCTATGGCCTCATGATGATCGTGACCAAAGGTCAGTGTTGCAGAAGTGTTCCAGTTGGTAATGCATAATTGATTGTCGAGTTCAATAACGGCTAGGGGTGTATTCTGCGTATGTAAAGAGAGTTTTGCCTTATATTTTTCAACTTCGATATCCGCTAGCTTACGCTCTATTTCGGTCTCAGCACGGGAAATAAAGATGCGCAAAATTTCATTGATATCATCGAGACTGTCAATGGGCTTGTCATCGAAAATAGCGAGCAAGCCTATCAATGTATTTTTTGAACTAACGAGCGGAATCCCCAAATAACCTTCTCCCGTCATTTCGCGAAAGATATCGAACTTAGGGTACTGAATCCCGATATCGTTGCTTTCGAGTCGGGGTTGTTTTTTGAGGATGTGTTTAAAGGGCGAGTCTTCTAGCGCGTAAGAAAAATCTTTTTTGATTTTCCCCTTTATGTTTTGAGCGATGATATCGACTTGTTCGGGAAGATCGTCTGACGCTGATCCAATAAGCACACATTTAGCATCAATTAAGTTGGCAAGTTGAATGACCAGCTGTTCAAAAAATTTATCGCCTACTTTCTCAGACACGGCAAACGCGATATCACTTATTCTGCGCTGGGATTGTACTATTTGTGTGACATCTCTTCCCTCTGCGACGATGAGGGAGATTTCACCGGCTTCATCGTAGTAAGGCCAGGTTAACACTTCCAATAAAAATTCTTTTTCGTCGGGAGATCGTATCTCTATGCGGGAAGATTCACCTTTACCTGCCGCCGCGATGGCATTTTGTAGCTTAATCTTATTTTCAGAAATCTGTGAGAATCGCGATACTTCCCATAGCGGTTTATTCTGTATCTTATCCAGGCTGGTGCCTTCGAACTTTAATCCGGCGCGGTTTGACTCTAAGAGTCTCCCGTCGGGCGCTAATATCGCCGTAAAGTGAGACGTTTGATCAAGAAAAGCGCGTAACCGCGTTTCCGTGACGTCAAGCATATGTTCACTCTGGTCATGGGAGATTTGGACCAAGCGAAATTTTAGTATGGAGCTTATGACAACACTGATGATGAAAAGCGTGAGTCCTATTTGTATCGCGTATTCCAGTAGCCAGTAATGGGGGGCGACGTTCCTGGAATAGGCAACACCCGCGATGGTACCGATGTAAAATAAGGGGGAACCAAATAGCAATAGCTTGGCTTGTATGTTCTTTTTTCTCCAATTGATGATGCCGAGGTAAAACAAAAATGGTGTGGTCAAAAAAAACGTATTGATCATCAACATCACTGATTCACGATAAGGTAAAAATAGCGATAACACCCCGTGTATCGCCCATAAAGACGCTAATCCGTAACAGTAGATATGAGAGGTTTTTCGTTCAGCGCTGAGCAGCGTTTCTTTCCAATACAAAATTAAGAAAATGATGGCGATATCGAAGGTGGTTTGTAAGCCATAGATACTGAGGTGAGTATATGAATCGCCAAAAAAAGTGTGTGCGTTGCCGTCGAAGAAGCTGAGGGCCAGCCCGATAAATAAGATAAATGAAAAGGAGTATGCATGTTCCCTTTTCTTGTGCAGAAAAGTGAGAATGAAGGTGGTGACTAAAAATAAAATAAGAAAGCCATAAAATATTCCGTAGGCAGTGGACTCTCTATGGTCATTGACGATGAAATGCGATTTATGCACTAGCTCCATGTTGATGTTTACAGCAGTCGCGCTTTTGTAGTGCAGGTAGAAGGTGAATACTTCGCCCTTTGTTAGGTCTAAATCAAATAATATGCGTCGGTGGGGTATATCTCGTTGGGAAAATGGATAAAGGTTGCCGGACTTTTTCGATACGACTATTTCCTGTTGTGCATTAAGTAAATACAGATCTAAGTGGTGTATGTTGGCAAAGCGGTGATCGAGAATCCATTCGTCGAGGAGTGTTTCATTGGTGACTGTAAATTTGAACCAGTAGTTTGTGTTGGCCTTTTCTAAGTCGGGTGTGTCTTTGTGTGCTGGTGTGAACACATATTTCGATGGCGCGTTAATGAGCTCTTGGATAGATATTTTGTTTTGCGGGTTTTCCAGTAACTCTATATGATCGAATAGCCGATATTGTTCGGTTCCCTCTTGCAAGACCAGGGTATCGCTCGAGTGAGCGTAGGTAAACGTGTGAGCGAGCAGCCCTAAGATTAAAAGCAGGCCCTTTATAAATAGGTGGTAGTGTTTCATGGCCTTCCCTTACTACGCTTATTGTGCCAATTGACGAACTCCGCGAAAGGTAGCGGTTTTGCGTACTCGTATCCCTGAGCGATATCACATCCAAGCTCCTCTAAGGCATGTCGAATGTCATCGTTTTCAACGCCCTCAGCGACAATCTTCATTCCCAGCATATGACCGAGGCTTACGCAGATTTTAACGATGACCATCGCTTCATTGTCTTCAAGCATGGGTATGACAAAACTATGATCGATTTTAAGTTCAGAAAAAGGCGCCTGATATAAGTGGGAAAATGAGGAGTAGCCTGTACCGAAATCATCAATGGATAGTTTAAAACCTTTCATTCGCAATCTATTCAGCACATCTAGGGATGAGGTGAGTTCTCCCATTACCGCACTTTCGGTGAGTTCCAATACCAGTTGTTCTGGTTGAACCTGGTGTTCTTCACATAAGTTTTTGAGTCGTTCGGGAAAGCTCAGATCTTTCACATCGCTGGCGGTTAAGTTAACCGATAGCGGTACATTGATTCCTGACGCCGAAAGGTGTTTTAGTGCCTGGATTGAAAGTCTCAGAATTTCATTGGTGAGGGGTTGAATGAGAGACGAACTTTCTGCCAAGGGAATAAAACTGTCGGGATAGACAATGCCATCTTCCGGGTGTTGCCAGCGAGCGAGGACTTCTGCACTGCGCAGTTCGCCGGTTTTTACGTCTACTTGAGGTTGTAAAAAAGCAACTAATTGCTGCTTATCTATGGCGACGCTAAGTTCTTCCGCAGCGTAGGTTTTTTCAACACGTGATGTCGCTTGTATATCGTGTTGGTCAAGTTGTACTTTCTGAAGGGTAGATTCAAATGCTTCGATTTTAAGTGGCTTTGTCATCGAGGCTAAGACATTAAAATGATGTGCTGTCGCGAACTGCTGGGCAGAGTGCAGTACGCGAGTGTCAAAGCCACTGATGAGGATTAAGTTGGGTTTGATATCCATTGCTGCTAGTCGTCGAATGACTTCGATGCCATCAAAGTTCGGCATGATTAGGTCTAACACCAGGACCTTTACAGAGCCAGGTGAACGTGAGAAAAATTCGTCGGGTTGGCAGAAGTGGACGGGGTGCCAGCCGTTTTTTTCTGCGACAAGGGAAAGAAGGTGACCGTATTGGGGATCGTCGTCGAGTATGCAAAGATTCATGTGTTTGTTTATTGTTCAGTGTTTGAAAATTGAGTTACGCCTAACCTAGTAAATAATAGGTGACATTAGCGCGAATTGTGGGGGCTTCTGTAGAACGTTTCTGTGAATCCCCTGAATGCTGATGTTGTGCCCGGTCTTATCCGATGTTTGCTATCATGCCCCCAACAATCTTTGGGGGAATAATGAGAATATTGCGCATCGCCACACGTAAAAGTCAGCTCGCCCTATGGCAGGCTGAATTTGTCAAAGCAGAACTGGAAAAACACCATTCAGACCTAGGGGTAGAGCTGGTGCCCATGAGCTCACGCGGAGATAAAATCCTCGACGTCCCATTGGCAAAAGTGGGCGGGAAAGGTCTCTTCGTAAAAGAGCTGGAGCAGGCCCTATTGGCGAACGAGGCGGATATCGCGGTTCATTCCATGAAAGACGTACCAATGGAATTTCCCGAAGGCCTTGGCCTCGTGACCATCTGTGACCGTGAAGACCCAAGGGACGCCTGGGTATCGAATCAATACTCCACCCTAGAAAGCTTGCCCCAAGGCGCCGTGGTGGGAACCTCAAGTTTACGTCGCCAGAGTCAGTTACTTAATTTACGCCCAGATTTGGAGGTGACTTTCCTACGCGGGAACGTGAATACACGCTTGGCGAAGCTTGATGCGGGCGAGTATGACGCGATCGTCCTTGCGGCTGCGGGGCTGAAGCGATTAGAGATGAAAGACCGTATTGCCAGTTACTTTGCGCCGGAGCAGCTACTGCCCGCGGGGGGCCAAGGTGCGGTGGGTATTGAATGCCGCTTGGATGATGAGCAGGCTCAAGCCTTATTAGCGCCGTTACATCATCGCGTGACTGCGGAGGCAGTCTTAGCGGAGCGCGCGATGAATCGCCGATTGGAAGGGGGCTGCCAGGTGCCCATCGGGTGTTACGCTATTCATAAAGACGGTCAGTTGTGGCTACGTGGTTTAGTGGCGGACCCTGATGGTGAAACAATGTTAACCGACGAAATCACCGGCGAAGCAAAAGACGGTGAAGCCATGGGCCACGCGCTTGCGGAACGGCTGCTTGCGGCAGGCGCAAAGGAGATCTTAAGCAAAGTGTACGGGCGTGACCTTTAAGCGCGTTGTCATTACACGACCGGAAGCCCAATCGGGGCCTTGGTCTCAACAGCTTCAGGCAAAAGGCTACGAGACTGTTGCGGTGCCTGTGCTGGAAATCGCACCGGTTGAAGATGACGCTCAGATCCAAGCGCTGAAGGACAGTGTTCTCGCCTTAGATGATTACGCCGTTCTTATTTTTGTTAGCCAGAATGCGGTTGAATTCGGGTTTAATTGGATCGAAGACTATTGGCCACAATTCCCAACGGGCCTCACCTGCCTTGCGGTAGGTGCGAAGACCGAGCAGGCAATGGCCCAGCGGCTGGCAAAGTTGGGCATTCCTGCCCAAAATATGAAGGAAGCCAATAGCCGCATGGACAGTGAAGCGCTATTGGCTTTGCCTTGCTTACAACATGTGAGTGACACCAAGGTACTCATTTTTCGCGGTGTGGGTGGACGCACAAAGTTATACGAAAGCTTGCAAGCGCGTGGGGCTAAGGTAAAGCACTGCGAACTGTATCGGCGTTTGGTGCCCCGTACAGCTGAGCAGCAGCTAAGGGATATTCACCTAAAGCCAGGGCAAGATATCGTGACCTTGTTCAGTGGTGAGTCGTTGCAAAATTTTGATGCGCTGTTAGGCAAAATACTTATTGAAGCATGGGAAGAGTTAGCCATAGTGGTGCCAAGCCAGCGCGTAGCGAATATGGCAATTGCCATGGGTTATCGAAACGTTACACGTGCAGAAAATGCGACGGAAGATGAAATGCTTCAAGCCATTAAGGGAATACCATATGTATAAAGCAATGATTCACTATGTGCTGCTGGCGACATCCATCGCCTTTATTTCCGCTTGTGCAATGGAGAATTACGGATACACAGACCAACAATGGGCGTCCATGAGCAAAGAAGAGAAAGAAAAAGTACAAGAAGAATTTACGCAAGCGGTAAATGCGAAGAACGATATCGCCTACGGACGCAACGTAGAAGAAGGCAGCTTTACTTTCCTTAAGGAAGGGATACAAAAAGAAAGAATAACGCCTAAATAATCATGATCTACATGATAAGAGAAGCACAAACAAAATATTTATTCCCACAGTTTTTAATCGTAATGAGCACACTATGAGTGATAGCGAAAATCGTGAAGTAGAAAAGCCCGAAGATCTTAACGGTAAAGCGGATGACGCTTCAGAGGGAAATACAGAAAAGGCTTCTGGCTCGAAAGAATCTGCGTCAGATAGCGATTCGGATAATAATTCGCAGCCAGAACAAAAAAATCCACCGGAGGCTGAGGCGCCAGCTGTAGTAGCGAGCGAAGCAAAGAAAGAAGATGTGCAGGAAGCCGCTCGCGAGACATCTACCGCAGCTTCTGAACCCAGAGTAACGACTCGCGTAGATTCGCAGGTCGTAGAGAAAAAGCCTGCCCGCTCTTGGGGAGCGATTTTCAATTTTATTTTGATTCTATGTTTGGCCGGGGCTTTGGCATATATCGTCTACGAGGGCCAAGTCAGGCTTGAGCAACAGCAGGTTGCGGGTCAAAACGTTGGGAAAAATTTGCAAGAACTAGAACGTATGCAAACCCAAACGTTCAATAATATGGCCCAGGCTCAGCAGGCGGAACAGAAGAAGCTGCTTAAACAATTGCAAGACACGCAAACACTGCTTAACGATAGCGTACAACGCATCACTGCGCAGGGTAAACGTTTGCGCGCGATGTCGGATACTTCCCGTGATGATTGGTTGTTGGCAGAAGCGGAATATTTATTAAAGTTGGCGAATCAGCGTATTCGTATTGAACGAAGCCCCGAAGGTGCCGAAGCCTTGTTAGAAGAGGCGGACGGTATTCTACGGGATCTAGATGACCCCAACATGCACCCCCTCCGTCGCGCCATCGCGAAGGACCTGACGGCGCTAAAACTGCTCAAAAAAATTGATACGGAAGGTATTTACCTATCTCTGGTTGCGTTGACTGACGAAATAAAAAATATCCCCGTTGTGTTAACGCCGCGAGTAGAAGATCAAACACTCGCTGCAGCGCAAGAAACAGCCGATCAGAAGAACAAAACATTTTGGCAGGTGGTAGGAGGCAGCTGGTCGCGCTTTACGAGTTCATTTGATAGCTACGTTCGTGTTGTGCAGCATGATAAGAAACCAAAGCCTTTGTTACCGATACAAGATGAAATGTATTTACAACAAAATCTGCGGTTAATGCTGGAGCGAGCTCAATTGGCATTGTTACGGGAACAGCAAGATATATTTGAACAGAGTTTGGGGCAAGCGGATAAATGGCTGGCTACGTATTATAACGAAAGTGACGTGTTGGTTAAGTTTCGTGATGAGTTAAGCGTCCTTAGCCAAAATAAGGTTGTGCAAACGCTGCCAGACATTAGTCATTCGCTACATTTACTCCATGAGTATATTGGAGAACTTCATCAATTGGAGGGTGTGAAAAAACCAGCATCCTCAACTGCCGGAAAACGCGTGGAGAAAGCATTGTGAAGCTTTACATCACAATATTGCTAGGCCTTGTTGGTTTGTTGGCCGGATCTTTCTTTATGCACTCATTGGCGAATTACCCCGGCTTAATATTGATTAGCGTGGGCAGTACTACCATTGAGTTTAGCTTTTGGTTTGGCGTGATGATGGTGATTTGTTTGGCTGTCGCGCTTTATGTGAGCTGGAAGCTATTAACATTGTGTTGGCGCTCCTTGGCGAGCAGTGTTTCCTGGATTCAAGAAAGCCGAGATAAGCGCGCGGAAAAGCGCACCCGCAGTGGTCTATTACATTTTATGGAGGGTAATTGGCAAACCGCGAAAAAAGATCTATTAAGCGCAGCGAAAGATACGGACAAACCTTTAATGCATTACCTAGCGGCAGCAAAAAGCGCTTTTGAGTTAGGCAGCCGAGAAGAGTCTGTATTTTTACTTGAGCAAGCCAAAAAGGCCTCTTCTGAAAATGAGCTATCGGTTGTGATCAGTCAGGCACGCTTACATTTGGCGGAGCAACACTACGGTCAGTGTTTAGCTGTGCTTAATAAGTTGTCCGATAGTGAGAAAAACAATCCTGCTGTGCTAGACCTTCAGCAACAGTCACATATATGTTTGCATAATTGGGATGCCTTAGTGGCGATGTTGCCGCGCTTAAAAAGCAGTGGCATATTTGCTGAAAGTGATTTTGTTCAGTTAGAAGAAAATGCCTATCTTTCCTTGCTCGATAAACACGCCGGTAAAAAGTCCGCGGATAAAAGCAGTTTAGATGCGCTTTGGAATGGCATGCCAAAACATGTTCGTAAAAAGCCGAACATAATGGGGTTGTATTGTACGCGCTTACACCGGCTAGCTGAGGACGAGCAAGCCCTGGGTTTGATTAAAAAAACACTCAAAACCCAATGGCACGGCGGCCTTGTGGAATTGTATGGCAAGCTCGCGGTTCAGGACAAAGATGCGCAGCTTGCGACCGCTGAAAAGTGGTTGGCGGATCATCCTAACGATGCACGGTTGTTGTTTGTGTTGGGTAAATTATCTGCCAGAAGCGCGTTATGGGGTAAAGCGAAAGATTATTTCGAATCGAGCTTGAAGCTATTGGAGCGACCTGAAGTATATGCAGAGCTTGGCGCACTTATGGAGCAATTGGGGGAGACAGATAAAAGTGCTGGGTTTTATAAGAAAGGACTGCTTCTTAAAACTGGGTAGAGAGTTTTAAATGTGAAAAATATATCAACCAAATAGTGCTCAGGGTATAGCGTTATAAGTTATGAATTTTGGTAGAAGAAGCTTCCTAAAATTTATTGGAGTTGCAATAGCGGGAACTACTGTTAGTCGCTTCGATCCAATTATTCGTCAACAAAACTATTTTATCGACAATCGGCTAGGGTTTGGTTTTATTGCGCCCAAAGGTTGGGAGGTAGAAGCTTTTTCTGGATTCGAAAGTGTGTCAGGAAAACAAATTGTTGATACTAAAGACCGCACAAAGGAAGAGTTAGAGATTATAGAAGAAATGTCTTCAGGGAAAGGCTTGTCGGTAGTTGTCAGTAAATATCCTATTGGGTTTTCTCGATTAGGAGAAAAATATATATTTAGTCCGTCTGTCACATTTTTTATGGAAGACGATGCCGAGTTGAAGAATTTTGAATCATTGCAAGCGCTATGTGAGCAATCTATAGAAGGTTTTGGGTCTTTGTTAAACGATTATCAGTGTTTTTATAATCCCCAAAAGATACAAGGTATAAATTTTGAAGCAGTGAGAGCTAAATCAAAATTTTTATTTGAGTGTGAAAATATGGATCCGGTGATGGTGGATGATGAGTTTATGTTAGTTCACTATCGAAATAAAATATATTCTATCCATTTATATGACTCCCCGTACGAAAATGATGTTGCACAATACGAGTTTATTCGGTTTAAAGAAAGTTTACATATTGCCTAGTGTCGCTCTATTATGAGCCTATATATTTTTTCAGTAGCTCAATACTCTGTTCACTTAACGGAGAAGATTTTTTGGTAACCTCATCTACTTGTACAATCACAGTATCCGCCGTAGCCACACACAGATCATTTTGAAATATCGCTTGCGACAACGAAAAAGAACTATTTCCAACACGTGAAATACAGGTGCCAATATCCACCTTTCCTGGCCAATGAATCTCCGCTTTGAGCGCTATGTTGAGTGAAGCGATAACAAAATTTGTGCCGGGTTTATTAAACGGTGGTTCGTGGTGATACAAGAATTCTGCTCGGCCCGTTTCTAAGTACGTCGCAAACACGGCGTTATTTACATGCCCCTGTTTGTCGGTATCAGAAAAACGGACTTTGTCGTAAAAACTAATCGGAAAGTCTGCAAGTGTTGCTTCGCTCATAATGTTCGTTTGTCCAATAGCGGATTTTTGTCAGGCTGTTTGTGGCGCATAAAGACTCGTTTTCACGCGGTTCGTGCGTTGAAATTATCGTATGGTGATGAGGGAGTCAAGAAGATGGGTGAGGGTTATGAAAGGTGAGATAAAAACGCGTTATACATGTAAAAGAGGAAAATAGTAGAAACCTTGCATACAATTTTTATATAGCCTAGATGTACCCGGTTAAATCCTGTGTTGACGGAGTACTTATGAAACCCATTTTTATTTTATTTGCTGTCGTGGTATTAGCCTCGTGTTCGAATACTCAATCCATGTCGCGCAGTTGTTATCACGATAATGCGCGCTTGGAACGAGAGCTAAGTGTTTGTAAAGCGGTGCGGGTAGGGAATATGTTGTATGTGTCTGGCATTGCGGGGTCGGGCAAAACGGACGAGGCGATTAAGGAAGCCTATGGGGAATTACGGCGAACCTTGGCAATACATGGTTTGAGTTTTGATAACGTGGTGAGCGAACGCATTTACACGGAAGACCTAGATGGATTTTTGGCGAATAAAGCGATCCGCGCGGCGTATTATGGGCGTCTCTATCCGGTGTCGACATGGGTTGAAGTGGAGCGCCTGCAATTGGCCGATCACGTGATCGAAATCGAAGTCACTGCCGTGATTCCAAAACGATTTAAGATGATTAATTTTGACTCTTGGTAATTCAGAAGTGCACTAGTTCAATACTTCCTGCCAGAAAATAATGCGATCGTGCCCACGGTAGCGGCCAAAGTTTATGTCTAGTGTGGGCAAGGTTGTATCGTCAGAAAAATTACCGTCATTGTCCCAATCATGTCGTAGCCAGGGATAACTCGCGAGGTTTATATTGACATCAAAGTTGCCGAGGTTGGTGGCGCCTGGGGGCGTAAACACTAAGCCCGCACTGCCGTTTTGTATGTCAACCGATGCGCCGACATTGTACATACTAAAATTCCCTGTGCTGGTGCCGCCGCCTACGGTGACGGTGCGATTACTGTTGAGAGTTAAATCACTGCCATCAAAAAGAATGTCAGTTGCTGAAATGACGGTACAGCTATCGGTGGCGTTTAGGACAAACTCGGCGCCATTCCAAAACTCGGTTTGCAGGGGAACCGCTAGTGCGGCCGTTTCTGGGCCATGAGCATTTTGGCCGAATAACCGACCGAAATATGCATTAAAGGGCGAGCCGATTGCCGCGGCACTGCAGTCGCCGTCGGTAACGCAGTCATTCGCCTGTGTTGGGTGCATAGTGAGATCGGCACTGAGAAACGCGATGTTGTCCGGGCCGTTACTATTGGGGGTAATGCCGAGTTGAATATTCGCGTACGGTCCGTCCACAATTTCGTTGAGGCCGGAGAGGGCTCGGGCAAAGCCACCGTTATCGACCCCACCAAGCGTATATACGCCATTGCTCCATATGCCGCTGAGTACGGAGGTACGGCTGGTCAGAGATATACCGTTATTACTGTCCTCGGCGACGGTGTTGAAGCCTCGCGTTGGGTAGCCAAAACCATCGTCATAGTTGCTAAGTGCTGTGTTTAAAATACTTCTGGCACTGACGGAATAGGCCACATCCAAAGGACGGTGTAGAAAAGCCTGATCAGACATGTAGGTGAACGCGCCAGCGACGCATCCATTAGCCACGGTGCCAGCGGTGAGATCAAAATGATCCGGATAGAATCTTCCGATATTGCCACTGGCGCCACCCACGATATTACCGGTGCCTAAGTAATCCCCGTCCCCTTCCGCTCTCACTGTTAGCGTGCCCGCTTCATTCCAGCGCAGCGCGGTATTTTGAAATTCGCCGGCCGTTGCCGTTGCGGTAAATGTGGAAGGGGAGGTTAATGCTGTGAGGTTGCCTCCTGCGGGCATGACCAGGCTATTGGCCACTAGGGTTATGCTCTCGGTCACGATTTCTGAACCGAAGTTAGGTGTGATCCCGCCATCGTTATTGCGTGCTTGAACCACAACCGTAAAGGGGGAGCCGCTGGTAATAAAACCCGAGCCAGTGCTTGTGGTACCCGGGTTAGGGTTTCCGCCGTTGTCTGATACTGCCGTGACAACAAGATCAGCAGGCCGGACGATCGTGGCATCGCTGGTGCCGGAAAGTGTAACCGCGGGGTCGGTGCCACTGGCAGGAATCGGTAGAGAGGCATGGAGACGAATACTGCCGGCATCGTAGTATTCCAGATTAAATGGCGCTTCACCGTCTGCGTCGAAGACGAGGTTTACGGCGTTCAGATTCGCGCTATTCCCTAAATCGTTTTCGCCGATAGCTGTACCGCTGATGTCGGCATCATCACTGCGAACGCAGCTCGTCGGATTAACGCACTCGTAACCCATATTGACGGTTTGAGCGCCGCTTACACGGGCTTCGCATAGCCCTGTGTCGGTATTGGTTTGTACGGCACGGACGATAAGTTGGTCACTGGTGATGCCGGAGGTAAGCGGCGAGGCTATGGGCGTGCCGTCGTGATCGCCATTACCATCAGCGTCGTTGTAAAAGCGTAAGCCTGCACTGGTGAAACTCAGTACCGGGTCTTCGACACCACCATCGACATCGGTCAATGTTGGGTCGCCAAGGTCTACCACGTCGAAATCGATGTCGGCTTCAGAGGTATTCGAAAAAGCAAATTGTACATAGGTCTCGTTCGTGGCGAAGATATAACGCGCAACGCCCGGTGAGGGGGAGGTGAATGTGCCATTGCCGCTGTTAACGTCAGTAAAGAGTGTCCAATCGACATCGGCGATACTCCAACCGGGCGTTGAGGAGGAGGGCGTGATCTCAATGGTATTACCACCGACGTTGACGGGGGTGTCGGTTGCGTCGTGGGCGACAAAGGTTACGTTTACCGATTCGCAGGTAATGCCGGTACCGCTATGTTGCACCGAGAAGTGATCCAGTGTGCTGACCGAACAGGGGTGAGCCTCGTTCATGACATAGTCGACTTGCAGCGGGAGCAAGGTGATATCGTAAATTTTTACTTCGTCTATTAACCCGGTAAAACGACGGGAGTGAAAGTTTAAGTCGGTGCCAATCAGAATAGGGTCGTTATTTAGGGTGATTGCAGCGGAGGAGTTGGTTGTACCTTGCGAGACGCCGTTGATGTAGATTACTTGCGAGCCGGATTCGAAGGTAATGGCAATATGATTCCAGGTGTTAAGCGCAACAGATGCGCTGGACGTGAGCTGACGAGCGCCGCCGCCCCACCACCAAAAAACGCGGCCAGAACTGTTAAGGTGAAATTCAAAATTCTCATCTTTTGAGACGATGGTTGCGAGGCCACCGCCGGAGGGCAGTGCCGTGGGGTAAATCCACACGGCGACAGAAAAGTTCGCGTCAAGATCGAAAATGGAGCCACTGCCGGGGTCATCGATTTGTAGATAGCCGTCGGAGGTGCCGTCGAATTCGCCATATCCACAGGTGCCGGGGTTACCCGCGATTGCGGGGTTACTATCATCGCTGGTGGGTAAGTCACCTAAATTGATTGCCCGGCCGTGCAGTCCGTTGCCGCTGTTGTCTAACACTTCATTTGGGCTGCCGGCCCAGGTGCTTTCATCCAGCCGGTAATCAGCAATAGGAATGGGGATGTCCACACTGCAGGATTCGATGACGAGGTTGTCGATTTCCATGCGTTCCCCGCCGCCGCCAAAACAGCATGTCGTGCTGTTATCATCCGGGGAAATGCCAAAACGGATTTGCATATTACTGGATGCGTAAGCGGCGATATCGTAATTACGCGTGCCTGTATCTCCATCGCTAAAGCCGACGAAGGTTTCCAGGGTAGTCCATGTACTGCCGCCGTTTAAGGATATTTCTAGAAGCGCCGAGTCGACCGCTTCAATGCCCCCTAGCATGGAGAAATCGAATGCCAAGCTCAGTTGTGTAGCGCCGCTGGTATCGGCTTGTCGGGTGATGGCGGTATTGCTGGTTGTGTTGTTACCTGAGAGTTCGAGTTGGCCGCCAGAGATCTCAATGAGCCCAGTGCTTGCGCTGTTATCATCATTGGTTTCCGTCCAGCTGTTGCCGCTCCAGTCAGCTGTGCCGTCGCTGTTGGTATAGCTTGAGCTGCCGAAGGCATCGGCGTAGCTGTCGCAGGTGAGCCCTAAAGTACCTGTCTCGGTAACAACAACATCGTCAATATGCCAGTAGTCCCAGGTGGCGCCGCTACCTGTCAGAAAGCGAAATCGTAGTTGTAAATTTGCGTGTAGACCATCGGAGGGCAGGCTAAACGTGGGGGTGAGTATCTCGCCATCGGTGCCGCCACCGTCATATGTGGCAAGTTCGACCCAAGCACTGCTGCTGTTAAGGTATTCGAAGACGAGATCTTCCCCCGGGTCAGGGTCTTCACTGAAGCCATCGTCGCCGCGGCGAATCCACACGCTGACGTCTGCGCCATCGATGCCGGACGTATCCATACGGCCTGAGCGAGAAGTGACGGTGTGCGTATTTTCCCCGATTTGTAGACTATTGGGGGAGGAGCTGACAGCAAGCCCACTCACCGTTGCTATGCCGCTGCCAGTGTCGGTCCAATCACTGTTGAAGTCGCCGTTGTTATTAAATTCCTCTTCAAACAAGATGTCGCCAGGCGCGGAAAACGCCGCGCAGGACACCAAAGCCAAGAGGCCAAGCCACTTTCGAGAGGGGGAAATACAGCTATATTTGGGCGTTGTGAGCTTCATTCATCGTCATGTCAAAATCGTTGGCCCGATTGGCCAGCCGATGAATAAAGTTTAGTCAATATTTACGGGGCTAATTGAGGACTTCCTGCCAATAGATGATGCGATCGTGCCCGCGGTAGCGGCCGAAACTGATTTCAGCAGGAGGAACGAAGAGGTCATCACTGGAATTCCCGTTGTTATTCCAATCGCTGCGGAGCCAGGCATCGTTGCTGAGATTGATATCAACATTGAAGGAACCGTCGTTGCCCACACCGGGGGCGCTAAAGTCGAGCCCAGCGTCGCCGCTGCCAAAAGCCAAGCTAACCCCAGGGGAAAAGGAAAAGAATGTACCGGTTGTGGTGCCGCCGCCAACGGTAACGGTGCGATTGGCGTCGACCGATAAGGCGGCGCCGTCAAAAGAGACGGTGCTCATGGGGATGATGGTGCAATTGTCGGCCGTGTTTCTGACAAAACCGTTACCCGGTTCCCACTGGTGTATTTCGAAAGGGACGGCCAGTGGCGCTGTTTCCGGGCCATGCGCGTCGCGTGTAAACAGGCGGCCGAAGCGGGCATCTATGTTTCCTAGGGAAATAGCAGTGCAGGTACCAAGTGCTACGCAGTCATCACTGGTAATGGCATTTGCGGTGAGGGCCGCGCTTTGAAAGTCTGTGGGATCCACCTGAGTACCATCCGTACGTACACTGATTTCTAGGCTGGCATAGGGGCCGTCAGGGACTTCGTTTGCCCCGCTAAGGGCTCTAACAATCCCAAAGTTATCGGTACCACTAATCACGTACTCACCGTTTGCCCACGTGCCGCCAGGGGCCTCCACAGGGAGCGGCGCTGCACGCCGGCTAATGATGTTGTTCCCGTCGTTTGCGTTTTCGGCGTCGTAGACCAGGGTCGCGGTTGGGTAGGTATCATCATAATTTTGCAGGCGGGTGAGCCCAGCGGTAACGGCTTCAACAGTGAAATTAATATCGGCCGGGGTGTAGTTAAAGGCTTGGCCGGACATGTAGGTAAACCCGCCTGATGCACAACCATTTACTAAGGATTGTGACGTGATGCGTAAGTGGTCTGGGTAGAAGCGCCCGATGATCTCGGAATTGCTGCCCACTACATCACCGGTCCCCAAATAATCACCATCACCAATCTGCGCGTTGATGCGAATCGACCCGGCTTCGGGCCAACGCACTAGGGTGTTTTGGAATTCGCCGGGGGTCACATTCTTAGTGAAGGTGCTTGCCGAAGTAAGCGCGGGCAGATCCCCAGCGCTTGGTAATTCCAGGGTTTGGGCGCTTAACACAATACCTTCTTGGGCGATTTCCGCCCCAAAATTGGGTGTGGTGCCGCCATCGGCATTTAGGGCCTGAACGACAACCGTAAAGGGGGTGTTACTGGGCACAAAACTATCCGTACCTGTATTGAGTACAGCGCTTGGTGTTTCCACGCGCGTAACGAGGATGTCTGCGGGACGCACCACGGTAGAATCGCTACTGCCGCTTAGCGTTACAGCCGGGTTTGTACCGTCTGCCGCGACAAAGACATTGGCATGGAGGGTTACGATACCGACATCGTAATATTCCATCGTAAACGCCGCCTCGCCACTTATGGCATCGAAGCTCAGGCTGACGGGGGCGAAATCGACAATATTTCCGGCATCATTTTCTTCTATAGCGGTTCCGTTGATCTCCATATCAGCGTTATCGTGACAAAAAATCGGATTTACACATTCATAGCCCATATTGACGGTAAGTGTTTGGCCACTGACGCGGGAATCACAGGCACCGGTGGAACTGTTCGTCACGATACCCCGAACGATAAGCTGGTTACTGATGACGCCAGAGGTCAGTGGGCTTTGAATGGGGCTCGTCCCGTCGGTATTGTAAAAACGCAGGCCAGTGGCGGCAAAGCTCAACAAAGGATCTTCTGCGACCCCATCTTGGTCGGTGATTAACGTATCGGTCACGTCGATGTCGATATCGGCTTCGGAGGTATTCGCTAATTGCAGTTGTACCGAGGATTCACCGGTATCAAAGGTGTATTGTGCTTGTCCGGCAGCGGGGGTGCTAAAGGTGCCGGTACCGCTCGCTTGTGTCCAAGTAACGTCTGTGGCCAGCCAGCCAGGAGTGGAAGAGGTTGCAGTAACCGTAATCGTCCTACTGCCCGCTTCTACGCCGAGTTCTGATCCATCGTGGGCTGCGATGGTAATCGTCTCCGCTTCGCAGGTAACCCCTGCGCCGCTGTGAAAAATTGCATAGTGATCAATGGTGTTAAATTCGGCTTCGAACGCGCGCGAAAAAACGAATACGCTGGCTTCTTCAGTCGTATGTGCGCGCTCACTATCGCGGGCTTGGTCTTCATCGATGGTTAAGCCAATGCGCGTAGATTCCAAATTGCAGCGCCTTACCCAGCCGCCGTTGCCACCATCACGAGAGCTTTGTGTGGCGATGGCGTAAGGGGACGCGTAGGTGTCGGTGTAATTGTTGTTATAACAGCCATTGTCGAAGCCGAGAATATTATCTGGCGTGACAAACATTTCATAATCAACGGTGCCGCCATCGGTTGCATCTAAGGTATTGTTCAGCCCATCTTCTACGGCGAAATAGGCGATGACTTCATTGGCAGAGATGCTGCCGTTTATGGCCTCAGCGCGTTCGATGGCCACGCGGGCGAGGCCAGAATTAAGCACCGTGGTTGCCGTGACCATCCAAGGTTCGGACACGTTATTTGGGTCTAGCGCGGGTTCGTTATTATTCCCTTGAATACCGAGCAGCATCGCTGCGCCACCGCTAAAGCTGGCACTAAAATTGATATCAAAGGTACCCGTGGAGCCACCCGTTCCTGCGAGATATTCGTCCCGTATTCGATACCCGGCTTCGAAAATATCGCCATTCGGTAGCGTATGTTCACCTTCGATGATTGCCACATAATCGATTTCCATTTCCGGGTGAGCGCCGGTGCCCCCGGTGGGCTGAAAGGCGGCAATATCAAAGCCTAAATTGGTGACATTGCGAAGCCGAATCGCGGCGGGTGTGGACCCTTGTGTGGTGGGTAGTGCAAAGACGAGTGGAACAAAGTCGAAAGGGTTGGGGAAGGTGACGGACGTCCACGCGGTAGGGGCTGCTGTTCCGGGAATCGTGACGCTATCCGCTTCGATATCGCGGCCATTACGCGTCCCGTGAAACGCCCCTTCAATGGCGAATACGCCGATTTCCTCAGTTGTATGTGAGCGCTCACTATTTGCGGCTTGGTCTTCATCTACTTGCAGCCCGACACCGATATCAGAAACCGAGCAAATCCTTACCCAGCCCCCATCCCCGCCATCTCGTGAGTTTTGGCTCGCGACAACTAAGGGGGTGATACCGCTAAAGCTACTGGAATAGTTGCGAACGTAGCAGCCGTTATCCCAACCGCCGACGTTATCGGGGGTGAGCACGGCTTTAATATCGATCCCCGACACGGAAACCTCATCACCGGATTCCATGGCAATATACCCGATGGTTTCTGCAACGACGGTCCCGGTACTGGTTTCAGCACGTTCTAGCGCTACGTCCATATCCACCGTACGCACATTGCGAATGGCGACGTCGAAAAATGGGATGCCCAGGTCGCCCGCATCGAGCGTTGGTTGGCTATTAATCGTTTGCACTTGGGCAACGACCGCGGGAGCGCTACCAAAGGTGGTGGGAAAGTTCACGTCGTCCCAGCTTTGGCCGGCATTGTAGCGGCCCACGTAAGAGCTAGTGGTGTAGGCGCCGACCACCATGCGAATAGCGCCGGGAAAGGTATAAGTGCCGGTTTCAGCGGCAAAGTAATCCACCGTCATTTCGGCCGTTTGGCCATCAGCACCGGGTGATTCGACAACGCCCACTTCAAAGCCGGTTGTGGTGACATTACGTATCCGCACGGTGGCCGGTTGGCTATTGCTGTTGGTTGGTGTGACGATCACCACGGGGATAGAGCCAAAACTTTGTTGAAAGGTAACGGTTGCCCAGGACACAGAGCTGCCGCCTGCGGGGGCATTAATCGTTATACGGTCGACTTTCATATCTATCGCGTTAGCGAGAGATGCGAAGCTCCCGATGAGGCAAAAGATCACGAGGCGAAGAGTGGTCAAAGTGGCCAGCCGTTTCTTTCAAGGGATTTGTTAAGTCTAGCACTCCCCCCTCTTTTGCTGAAATGCGAACAAAATTCGGCCTCATCACGGAAAGCGCGTAGAATCCCGCGATAATTTTGATCCAAAGAAACAGTTATGGCGTGGACGGTTTACATTGTGAAGTGCGCAGACGGGAGTTTTTATACCGGTATTACCACCGACGTGGAACGCCGTGTAGGGGAGCATAACCACGCCAAACAAGGTGCGCGCTACACACGGGCAAAGCGTCCTGTGGCTTTGGTGTATACCGAAGATGCCGAGGACCGTTCGGCGGCGACCAAACAAGAAATAGCGATCAAAAAACTCACACGAACACAGAAACTGGCCTTAATAGAATCAGGCGGATCAGGAGAGCATTAGCGTGGCGGAATCAATCGGACAAAAATTCGAAGCACAGGTAAGGGGCTTCGCCAGTGATGGCCGGGGTGTTGTTAGCCACCCAAATGGTCGCACGTTTTTTGTGCCCGGTGTGTGGATGGGTGAACGTATCGTTGCACGTATCACCCAGTTAAAGGGCCGCATGGGCTTTGCGGAATGTATTGAGTTATTAGAGGCAAGCCCGGATCGCGTTGATGTGCCATGTGCGCATCATGGCGCGGCGAAGGGGGAATGCGGCGGCTGCCCCTGGATGATTGCACGTTACGATGCTCAACTAAAAGCAAAACAGGCGCGTATCGACAGTAGCTTTGCACGGATCGACTGTGAAGACAAAGTTAAGCCCATATGGCCAGCGCCATCCCCGTTGGGATATCGCACACGTGCGCAGTTAAAAACGGATGGTAAACAGTTGGGATACGTATCAGCACAGTCCAATACCTTAGCACCGATTACGGGTTGCCAGATTCTTACTGAAAAAAATGCACAGACCTTAAGCGCTTTGCAGGCAACGTTACCAAATAAAGCATGGCGCCCGGCAAAACGCCACGAACTCACCTCTATCGATATTGATGAAACAACCGAAGCGTCATCCGTACGTATTAATCAACGTTTACCGTTTCAGCAAGCGAATGCAGAACAAAACAAAAAGATGTTGGCATGGTTAAGTGAAAAACTGGAAAATTTAAGTGGCCGTAAGCATGTGCTGGAGTTGTTTTGTGGCTCGGGTAATTTAACAGAAACCATCAGTAAGTTTCCGTTTGAAAACATCACAGCGGTCGAGGCGGTAGAAGAATCCCTTAAAGGCTTAGAAAATAAATCCCTAAATAATGTGACCGCACTACAAGCGAACTTGTTTTCTGATCAGGGCATTGAGAAAGCGGTTTTTAATGCAAAGACGGCGGATGTCTTGGTGTTAGATCCGCCGCGTGAAGGGTTAAAAACAACGGGAAATCTTTGTGGTAAAAAATCGAAGATAAAAGATATTTTCTATATTTCTTGTGATTTAGCCACCTTAGTACGAGATATCGCATATTTTAAAGAGCACAAATTTAGAGTGAAAGAAATTCAGCCGCTGGATATGTTTCCGCAAACGCCCCATATTGAAACCTTGGTATGGTTGAGGAAGTAATACCTGGTAGGGTGGATTCGAATGGTATCGAAAAGGGCGCCCTTTTCTATTCAAGTGTACGAGCCGTGGTGGTAATTATTCGGGGCGCTATTTATATGCGTCTAGTTCCGCAATAAACGCATCAATATTTTGTGACAACACACGGTTTCGCGAAAGGCGTTGTGCGCGTACAGCCAAACTCCGCGCGTTGGCAATATTTCCCTGTTCTTTATTGGTAAAGGCAAGCTCAAACCATAAAGCTGCGTTATTGGATTCCAAACGAAGTGCCCGTTCCAGTTTTGACTTCGCTCGCTCGTATTCTCCTTCATCGCTCAGCAATTGCGCATCGTCAACAAGGGTGATGACGGCGGGATTATCCGATACGGTATGAGTGCTTAACGGTACGACGTTTGCGCAAGCACTTAACAAGAAAAATAACACGGCAACGAAACTGTATTTAATCATTAGCGTAACTTTTGATAAGACTGTATCGGTCACCGACTGAATATCCCCTTGAACCATGACTTAATCCGGTTAGTACTTTTTCTACCACAGTAATTACTGCGCTCAGTGACGGAATCTTGATGAAAAGGTAAGGTATGGGTGTTATGACAATTCTGAGAAGACAATAAACCACTCGTATTATCCACACCTAAATATTCAATCGCTTCCGGTGTGGGCATATTAACAGTTTGTGACGGCAACTGACGAATGATCTCGCCCCAGATTTTGAGTGCGCCACTCGCGCCGGTCAGTTTAACGCTTTTATTGTTATCGTTTCCGATCCATACCACAGCGACTTTATCGCTCGTAAATCCAGCAAACCAACTATCGCGTAAATTATCCGTGGTGCCCGTCTTTCCTGCGGCTTTTAAGTCCGAGGGGATTAAGCGTTTTAAGCCTGCCGCTGTACCTCGTTCTACAACTTGCTGTAAGCCCTTCACGATTAAATAATTGGGTTCTGCCGCAACCGCCGGTGTTACATTTAAATTATAGCGATTGAGGGGGGTGCCTTCTTTTGTGGTGACATCACGAATAGCGCGAAAGGGGGTATGAAAGCCACCGTTGGCGATGGTGTGGTACATCTGTGTCACTTGGTACGGGCTTAAGTGTACCGTTCCTAAAAGACCAGAGGCATAGTGAGGTAGCGACTTTTCAATACCCAATCGGTGAACAGTGTTCATCACATTATTAACGCCAAGTTCCGTACCTAAGCGAGCAGCGGAAATGTTATAAGACTTTGCTAATGCTAACCATAAGGGCACTTCACCATGAAACTTTTTATCGTAGTTCTGCGGTTGCCAATCTTCAATGCCATCCTCCTGCCACGTAAAAGCATCGTCGTTTAATGGCGTGGCTAAGTGATAATTTTTCGGTTGCGAAAGCGCTGTTAAATAAATCGCCGGCTTAATTAACGAGCCAATCTGGCGGGATGCATCCAGTGCGCGATTAAAACCCTGGTAACGCGGATCGCGATTGCCCACCACGGCGGACACTTCCCCATCAGGTATTTTTGCGATAACCACGCTGCCCTGTAAATGCCCTGCACTTAGCCCACGATCTTTTTCTAGGCGGGATAACTTGCTCGTTAAGGATTTTTCCGCGATATGTTGTGTGAATGGATCAAGGCTTGTAAAAATCCGTAAACCTTCTGAACGTAAATCGGATTCTCGGTAATCGCGTTTTAATTGCCGTATAACCAAATCCATAAAAGCGGGGTAACGAGATTGCCCTCGGTCGGGGAGCTGACTTACCGAAATCGTCGCGTTTGTAGCCGCAGTATAGGTCGCTTTATCGATATAGTTTTGGTCGCGTAGTGCACGTAATACAATATTACGTCGCTTCTTTGCGCGTTTAGGGTGCTTGCGCGGGTTGTAATAAGTGGGGCCTTTAAGCAGCCCAACCAAAAGCGCAGCTTGCGCTAATTCAATATGCTCAATATTACGGGAAAAATAAAATTGACTGGCTAATGCAAATCCGTGAATTGCCCGATTCCGATCCTGTCCGAAATACACTTCGTTTAGATAAGTCTCCAGAATCTCTTCTTTGTCGTAATGCAGTTCGAGAAGTACCGCCATCATCATCTCTTTAAGCTTACGACGAATCGTCCGTTCTTGCGTCAGATAAAAATTTTTAACCAGTTGTTGTGTGAGCGTGCTGCCACCTTGCACACGTTGACCAGTAAAAAGCGTAGTGAAAGCACGCAATACCGCTTTAGGGTCGACGCCGTGATGTTGGTAAAAACGTTTGTCTTCGGTAGCAACGAGGGCATTCACCAAAAAGCTAGGCACTTGCTCCAAACGGACGAGTGTCCGGTCTTCCCCCTGGTTTGGGTAAATGCCGCCGATACGAATAGGGTCGAGGCGAACCAAATCAACGTTCGCACCCGTTTCAGCATCGGACACATTTACAATACGATTGCCGCGAAGTGCAACATGAATATGTCGAGCACGCTGCTCACTGTCCCAAAAACTAAAAGGCCGTACAAAAATAGAAAAATGACTGGAAGAAGATTTAAATTCCCCTGGGCCGGTCACACCTGCTGAGCGCACATAGTTCAACTG
This sequence comes from Agarilytica sp., assembly GCA_045430345.1. Classification (GTDB taxonomy): domain Bacteria; phylum Pseudomonadota; class Gammaproteobacteria; order Pseudomonadales; family Cellvibrionaceae; genus Agarilytica. Next base: position 222,381 of record JAILXT010000002.1, read on the forward strand.
CTTAAGCTCAAAACTCAGTTGCTGGGGTGTAATGACCTTGTCTGCATGTAACTCCAGCGGCCGAGCGTATACACGTGCAGGCAATGAAAAACGTTTCCCTTCGAACTGAGACACCACCACACGATCTAAATAGCCGAGGTATGCCACAAGCGGCAAGCAAAAGCCCAGGCATATAAGAAAGAAGGCTCGGCATGAAAAGCGCAAAAACCGGTGTTTATGGGGTTTCTTTTTTGGCAAAATTTAACCTGGCTAAGGGAAATATAAACACGAGCGTATCGAATTATAGCGAGTTTTCTATTTCACCGGTCATTATGCCGATGAAAGAGCGTCGAGTGGATCATTATATGAAGCAGCGAGTTTCAATGTGTCAGCATTGTATTCAAAAATACCGATATATGAATTACAGATGAGTTTTTTCATGGTAATTCTTATGCATGGTCAAATAAGAGATAGGGATATACCTCGTATATCGGTTTTGATCAGACTTGTAGCGTAGCGCTACTTAACTTTTCTTTGATTATATTTAGCATCCTTATAAAGCGAATCCCGCAACGCCGTCCAACCATCATCATCTAGCCACCCAGCCAAATTCTTTTCAATGAGCTGGCTCAGCGCATCAATATGCTCTGGCCGATCATTCAGCGCAGGGATATATTGAAAGTCTTCGCCGCCGGCTTCCATAAAATATTCACGGTTTTCAATGGCGATTTCCTCGATTGTTTCTAAGCAATCTGATGAGAACCCAGGGCAAACGACTTGCACCGAGGTCACGCCCTTGCCAGGCAGTTTTCGCATGGTGTCATCGGTATAGGGTTGGAGCCAAGGTTCTCGACCAAAGCGTGATTGAAAGGTTGTTTCATATTGGCCACTCTCAAGATCGAGCGCGGAGGCAAGTAAACGAGAGGTCTTGTGACACTGGCAATGATACGGATCGCCGTTATGTAAATAGCGCTTAGGGATGCCGTGGTAAGAAAAAATGATTTTTTGTGCTCGGCCGTTGTCATTCCAGTGTTGGCGGATGGATGTAGCAAGGGCCTCAATGTAGGGTATGTAATCTTGATAGCTGGTGACGAAGCGTAGTTCGGGTATCCAGCGACGTTGGGTGAAGTCCTTGGCGACAGCGTCAAACGTAGAAGCGGAGGTAGAGCCTGAATATTGCGGATATAGCGGCAAAACCAGAAGCTTTCGGGCCCCTTGAGCCAGTAAATTATCTAATGCATTGTCTATAGAAGGGTTCCCGTAACGCATACCCCATTCCACCACCAGGTTTTCCCCGAATGATTTTTGCAGGCGTTCGCGTAGCATGTCTGTTTGTTTGGCTGTATAGACGGCGAGTGGTGAGCCTTCATCTGTCCAGACTTTTTTGTAAGACGCGGCGGAGCGGCGCGGACGAATATTAAGAATAATGACATTAAGCACAATCCACCAAAGGAGCTTGGGGAATTCAACCACACGGGGATCCGCTAAAAACTCCTTCAAATATGCTCTCAGAGCCTTGGGTGTTGCAGCATCTGGGGTTCCGAGGTTGGTGATCAACACCCCTATCTTGTCGGGTTGGGCATGGTTGAAATGAGAGGAATCTTTGAATGTCACGTGCGGGGCCTTTTGGAGGGTTGCGCGTTTTCTACGCGGTGCAGCTTCTAGTGGATGAAGTTTATGTGAAATTGGTCACTTAGAGGAGTACTTTATTCGGTTGAGTTAGTCCCATAGATATGTTTTTGGGGTAAGGTTTAGCGGTTGGTGTATTTTACCCTATACGGGTAGCGCAGAATATCTGAAATGAGGTTTGGTCATGGATAAATATGAAGGGGTGGGTTACACAATACTTGGTGTTATCGCGTTTATGTATTTAATCGCGATGGTGGCAGGATTTTTCGCCATACTTCCCTATGGGTTGGTTGGCTTAGCGTTATTGATAGCGGTGGGGGCTTTACTTCTGAAAGTGTTTAAAGAGCGAATAAGCAACAAAGAAGATGACTATTATTCGAAAAAGGTAGATAAATAATGCTAATTACAACACAAGATAATTTCAAAGAATATGAAGTCGTTGAAACGTTGGGCATGGTGAAAGGAAACACTATACGTGCTCGGCATGTGGGCAAGGATATTATTGCGAGTTTAAGGACGATAGTTGGTGGCGAGATTACCGAATACACAAAGATGATCGCTGAGTCGCGAGAACAAGCAACTGATCGAATGATTGCGGATGCGAGATCCATTGGTGCAGATGCAATCGTCTGCGTGCGCTTTACTACCTCGCCAATGATGCAGGGGGCGGCGGAGTTACTGGCATATGGAACTGCAGTTAAAGTTATAAAAAAAGCGTAAGTGTAGAAGGCTCGTAAGACAGGAATTTGTGGGCCGTTCCAATAGAATAAATTATATTAATCTAATTAATGGTGTCTAATTGGTCGACAAAAAAGTCCGCCTGATTTTGACGATTTGTCTAATCATGGTAGGGGTTCACGCAGTGAATATATTACTGAACCATAATCTATCCCATTTTGGTATTCGCCCAGGTGAGCTGGATACCTTGCCGTATATCCTAACTGCACCATGGTTACATGGCAGTTGGGGGCATTTGATGAATAATCTTGCAGGCTTGGCAATATTCAGCGCATTAAGTTTGATTCGTGGGGTAAAGTTTTTTGCTAACGCGAGTTTCATAATTGTTGTAATTACGGGAGCTTTGGTCTGGTTGTTCGCACGGTCTGGAGCAACGCATATCGGTGCGAGTGGTTGGATATTTGGATTGTGGAGTTTATCGATCGCCATTGCTTGGTTTCAGCGCAGTTTTTTAAATGTCGTTATCGCAGTATTCGTTGCTGTTTTTTACGGGGGGATGATTTGGGGTGTATTACCGTCTAATCCCCACGTTTCATTTGAATCACATTTATTTGGCGCTGTCGCTGGTGTTGTGGCAGCGTACCTAATGACGAGAAAGAGAAAGAAGCTTACTAGCCCTTAGTCTTTTCAATCATCAAGAAAATATAATATGAGGTAAATCTATGAAATGCCCTAGTTGTAAGACTCCTGATTTAGTACCCACAGAAATAGAAAAAGGCCTCGTTGGTGCGGGGTGTAATTCTTGTGAAGGGGTGTTGTTGCCGTTGATTAATTACCGCTATTGGTTAGAAACCGTCGGCGCCTCGATTCAAAACGACAACATGGATCAACATGTGGAAGCCGATGATAGTAAATCGGCTAAAATATGCCCTAAGTGCAGTAAGCTAATGAGCAAGTACCGAATTGGTTTAGATCATGATAATCGTATTGAGTTGTGTGCGCATTGCGACGAAGCGTGGTTGGATTCAGGTGAATGGCAATTACTAAAAAGCTTGGAACTACACGATGATCTTCCCAATGTGTTTACTGAAAGCTGGCAACGCAAGCTTCGGGTGGATAGGGAAAAGAGCAAGCTCAACGCGCACTTTGAGGATGTGATGGGGGAGCATGACTTTGAAAAAGTGAGAGCGTTCAAAGAGTGGTTAGACGCTAATCAGCATGCCGCGGACATAAAACATTACTTAACGATTAACTTCGACGTGAGTTAGGCGGAGTTCTTTTAATAGAGTTTCGGTTTTCGTGTAACAAACCTTAAGCGAATTGCGAGCAGTAAGCTCGCCGTAAATAACCCGGCAACTAATCCCAACCAAAAACCAACGGCCTGCCGCGCTGGGCCGAGATAATCAGTCAGCCCTAGGGTATAACCTAGAGGTAAACCAAAGCACCAGAACGTTAACATCATAATGATCAACGGCGAGCGTGTGTCCTTGTAGCCGCGTAATGCACCTGCGCAAGAAACTTGAATACCATCAGCGAGTTGAAAAATCGCGGCGTACATAAGTAATGTACCGCCCAGTAGAATCACATCGACTTCATTGGTATACAGTTTTGGAATGTTGTTTCGCAACAAAAATAGTGCGATAGCACTGAAGCATGCATATACAATTGCGAGCGCTAAGCCCAGCTTAATAATGAATTTGGCGCGTTCGTATTCTTGGCTTCCCAATAAGAATCCGACACGAATCGTTAGGGCGATGCTGAGGCTCAACGGAATCATAAACGTGGTTGTGGCGACATTCAGTGCGATTTGATGCGCTGCGACGACGATAGGGCCAAGTGACGCAAGAAACAATGCGACGACACCAAACATGCTGGCTTCCACAAAAAAAGTGAGACCGATAGGTGTACCGATTGCCAGAAGGTGGCGCACGCTTGGCCAGTGCCACGGGTAAAACTGATCAAATAGAGAGAAGGCTCGGTATTCCTTTTTTAGTACGATAAACACCATTGTAAAAAACATGACGTATAAAGAAGCAGCGGTTGCCCAGCCACAGCCTTCGCCGCCGAGCTCTGGCAGCCCGAACTTGCCATAGATCAAAGCGTAATTAAGCGGCACGTTTATGATGAGGGCAAGTAAGCTCGTAATGACCGCCGGCTTTGTGATCGAGACACCGTCGCTGTAGCTGCGTAAGACGGTGAATAAGACTAATGGCGGAAAGCCGAGAAATAAGGCTTTCAGGTAGGCCGCGGCAATGGGCTGTACGTCGGGGTCCGCATTTATGAAACGCAACAAGGGTTCGATAAAGAAAACGGTACTAATTAACAGTGGGCAAAGCAGAATCGCGATATAAAGGGCCTGATACGTATTCTTCGCGATATCTCGGAATTGTTTGGCACCATGAAGATGCGCTACCACTGGCGTCAGTGCAGAAATCACCCCGATAGCAATCAAATATATTGGAAACCAAATACTGCCACCGATGGCAACGGCTGATAAATCAGTTGCGCTGTAGTGGCCGGACATCATCGTGTCAACGACGACCATAAAGGTTTGTAACAAATGGGAAAGCAAAACGGGCATAGCGAGAGAGACGAGCGTTTTGATCTCTAGCACGGCATGGCTTTTGGTGAAAATTCTCGTGATAAAAGGCGTCATAAACTAAAAGCTGCTCACGGGAAAAATCGATATATCAGATAGGGTATTGAGAAAACAGTCAAGGACGTATCGAACATATCGAATCGAGTTTGACTTGTCGCGATTTCGGCGACACAGTTTGTCCTAAGTGGTTCAAAAAGTATACGAGTCTTTGTATGATCGTCGCCCCGGATTTGCAGTAGCAGCCTTGGTATGCATTAAAGGTAATAATAATGAAATTTTTTCGTAATATATTCAGCGGTAAAACCGAGCCCCAAACGCTTGAAAGCCGGCTGCAGCAACTTAAAGACAAAAGCCCTTCAGAGCTTGATGCTATTGTTCTGGGGGCGCCTGGTGATTCAGAGGATTTGGCATTACGTCTCGCTCTTTTGGATAAAGCCTCCCAGTCCGTACTGGTGCAAATTGCGGGTGCACAGTCACAGCATGCTTCCATCGTTAAGGCTGCACGACAGCGTTTAGCCGCAATGGTGGATAGTCAGGAAATCCCAACCACTGCATTGATCAGCGCCATAAGTGATACTGAAGAACTGCTGACGATTGCCGCATTCTCAGCGACCGATGATTTTCATACTCAAGTATTAAACGGCATTGAAGACCAAGCCCTCATTGGAAAATTGTGTGGAACGGCCAGTTCCTCAAAAGTACGTCAGCTATTAGCGTCTAAAGTTGAGGACGAGAATGAATTAAAAGCCTTAGCGAAAACCTTAAAGACCAAAGATAAAAGTGCTTATAAGATCATCAAGGCTAAGCTTGATGTTTTACGTGAAATAGAAGTGCAGCACCAAACGCTTCAAAACAGCGCTCAGCAGCTTATAGAAGAAATGCAATACTTGGCGCAGCGTGCTGTGGATAAAGAGACGCAGCCGCGCTATGAACGATTACAGCGTCGCTGGGCGGAATTAGGTGATGGGCTTGATGCCGATAATATTCAGGCCTTCAGTGAGTCGGCGGAAGCGTGTAAAAAAGCATTTGACCAGTTTTTGGCGATTATCGCTGAAGAAAATGCCCTGCAGGAACAAATTCAGAAAGCCGGCGATAATCGTACGGCCATCATTTCAGATCTATGGGGCTTAGTTTCTCAGGTATACGGACTGACGTCAGCGGACGAAGCGGTGTTAACGAGTATTCGCCAACAAGCGGATGAAAAGAAAGCTGAATGGGATACCCTTAAGCAACTCGACAAACCTGTAAAACATCACGTCCGCGATTACACGAATATCTGTGAAAGTATCGATGTGCTCTTGGGCGAATATGAAGCACACGGTTGCATGCTTGAATGTTATCGCCGTGTTGAAAACGCTGAAGACGGTGAGCCACAAAAAGCCGATATTAAATATCTTCGAAAATTACTCAGTGTGACAGGTGCGTTGCAAAGTTACCCGATGAGTGAGACTGCCTCGCAAGTAAGCCAACTGTTAGGCAAGGTTGACGCAGATTTCGTCGCCCGTAAAGAAGAGAAAGAAAAAGCGACGCGTGGTGTATCAGCGCTGATACGCAAAGCGAGCCAAGCGGTAGAGCAAGGCCGTATTAAACAAGCGATCGGTGTACGTCATTCTATAGATGAAAAACTCGCGTTAATTGAAAGCGTTCCCTCGTTCTTGCCAAAGAAAATAGAAGAGCTTGATGAAGCGATTCAAAAATTAGTTGATTGGCAGTCGTACGCAGTTGTACCCAAGAAGCAAGCCTTGGTGGATGCTATGGAAAAGCTGGTCGACAGTGACTTGCCTGCAGAAGCGCTAGCGACAAAAATTAAAAAGCTGCAAAGCGAGTGGAAGGGCCTGAGCCAGAGCGGTAAAGATCGGCAGGAGCAGCTATGGGAACAGTTCAGTGCTTTTGCAGATAAGGCTTATGAGCCCTGTAAAAAATATTATGACGAGTTAAGTGAAACACGAAAAAACAACCTGCTTAAACGTCAGGAACTCGTGAAAAATTTACAAGATTTTTATTCTCAATATCAGTGGGATAGTGCGGATTGGAAATACGTAGAGCAAATTATTCGCGGTGCGCGAAAAGAGTTTCATGGCTATTCACCGGTAGAGCGCGCGGCGAATAAAACCGTGTCGACAGCGTTTGATGAAGCGTTTCAAAAATTACAAGATAAGCTTGATGCGGAATATGCAAAGAATAAATCGGCAAAAGAGATCCTCATTGGACAGGCCGAAAAGCTAGCAGAGCTTGCCGATACCGATCAAGCGATCGACGGTGTAAAACGTTTACAGGCTCAGTGGAAGTCTATCGGGCGCTGTCACCATAAAGATAATGACGCGCTATGGAAAAGCTTTCGCGTATTTTGCGACAAGATATTTGAAGAGAAAACACAGAAAGAAGGCGCTCGTCGCGCTGCAGTAGATGAAGTTATCAATAACGCGCGAGGCTTTGTTACCTCGATTCAATCTCTCGTTGATAAAACCGATGATGCGTTATTAGCGGCGAGAGCCGAGCGAGACCAATTGCAAACTGATTTTGCAGTGTTAGAAGATATTCCTGAGAAAGTACACAAAGCCATCGAACGAGACTTTAATAAAGGCTTAGACGCCTTTGATAAAAAAGTGGCTAAATGCCTGCGCGAAACACAATCCCACGCGTGGAATGATTTTTTTGCCGCGTGCGAGAAGATCAATCATTACCATAATACGGTGTTGGCAGAAGAGGGTGGTAACGATACGCTTAGGAACGATGTGGAAAGCTTTATCGAAGGCGTAAATCAATGGCCAGAAGGCGGCCAGAATTTCGTGAAGCAAAAGTTGCTACAAGTGGCTTCTGAGCCTCACGCAGATACAGCAGAGAATTTGAAAGCCCTTAAGCTATTGTGTATTCGTTCGGAAATCCTTGCAGATCAAGAAACCCCGGAAACCGATAAGCAATTGCGCATGGAATATCAGGTGCAGTTGCTACAAAAAGGCCTGGGTGCACAGCGTATGGAGGAGAACTCCAGCGTGTCGATCGCGAAAGAGTGGTGCTGCGTCGGCCCGGTATCTGAGGACGAATATAAAGCCTTGTTTGACCGTTTCTATACGAGCTGGCGCTCGATTTCAGCGTAAACCCGGTATACCAGATAATACAACCGACATAAAAAAGGCCGCAAATAAGCGGCCTTTTCTTTCTCTAAACCCTGCCTTATTCGGCAGCAGGTGCTTCAGCTTCAGCAGTTTCTTCTGCTGCAGGCGCTTCTGCTTTAGGTTCTGGGGCTTTTAGCAATGCTTCTTTTTGAAGGATCGCAACTTTCTCTTCACCATTGATCCATGCTTTAGCAGCACTGCGGACAGCGTAGCGCTTGTCGTTACGGATGAATATGGTGTACTCGGTAGTTTGCTTTACGATTTTCATACCTTTCCTCATGTATTTGGTATTGATAGAGAGCGGCTCGGTTGAGCGCGCGGGGATTTTGCCGTCAGATGCTGCATCTTGCAAGTAAGGATCGTGTAATAGGCATAAAAAAAGCCGCATATAGCGGCTTTTTAATGCTTACTGGTCGCTTACTTGGAGTTATCTACCAAGTAATCAACGCTTGCTTTTAGCTCATCGTCAGAGCAATCAAAGCATAGCCCTTTAGCTGGCATTCCTTTGAAACCGCTAATCGCACTTGTGTATAGCGCATCGATACCTTTAGCTGAGCGTGGCGCCCATGCTGCGGCATCGCCAAGTTTTGGTGCACCCGCTGCGCCGGTGGCGTGGCACGTAGCACATTTTGAATCGTAAACGTCTTGGCCAGAACGCGGGCCACTTGCGGCGGCTACCTGTACAGCTGAAGCACAATCGTCACCCGCCATACATAAGGAGCCTGTTGGCTTAATGCGATCTTCCAGAGTATCTGCTGCTACGTGAAATGCTGAGACCGCTAAGATCGCCGCTACCAAAAATTTTATGCTTTTCATTAATCGCACCTTGTTGTTACTTATCGTCTCTGTTCAGAGGCCAGTGCCAATTGAGGCATAGGCATCCAGTAAAAATTTGCCGGGGCATTATAGCTGCAAATTATCCGCGCTTACAGTGGGTTTAGTGTAAATATTAGCCAGGGCGGAGGTGAAACTATAGAGATTTACGGGAGTGGATAAAGAGATAGTTGCACTATGGTTGGGGTATGGGCGTTTGGTCTGCCGTCCGACAGCGCAGGTTTTAGTGTGTTGACGTCCAAAAACTGGGTGTTTATTCTCATCTCATCCAGAATAACTATAAGTAAAGGTATCCTTGTGAAAATTCTACTCTCCGGCATTGCGCTTCTAATTTTTATGCTAATTATTATGGCGTTTGTACCAGCAACGCATCCGAACCCGGTCTCTAGCATCGTGATGGAGTTTAAAAACTATAATCCGGCGAAATCGGCAGATGATGCCAGCGCTCATGACCTATCTACTATCGACTACTATCAGGGTGGTGAGGCGATTGTTTCGGCTTGTGGATCACAAAAATTCTTTACTTTCCCAATGGTAGATAAAGAAACTGCGGCGACGCCGGAAGACTTTTACCTCCGCAGTTATATTATTTGTGACACTACACCTGGTGGCAGCTTCCCTTATCCCGAACCCTTGGATGCTGAGTTGGCCCGTTATGAAGCGAAGGGCGATGAATCCTTAGGTGGGTTTGCTGAAAGCGTGGGTGCCAGTGATTTAGTTGCGCTAAAAGATCAGTTGCTGACGCTCGGTATGGCGATGCGCGCTTGCCAAGAAGAGGGTGCCGTGAATTTATTGACGGGCGCAGCGGAACAGCAAACGATCTATTGTAAGTAACGGGTGTTTTTTCCATTGTTGATGGGGTTGTTTTATGGCTTTGTTATCGCGCGTTAGAAACATTACTGCTCTCGGATTCTTGACGATATCGTTAGCGAGCTTTTCTGCTCATGCAGATATTGCTCACGAATGTGCGCAACTTGCCGCCCACCCAGGAGACTCAGATTGGTGGGGCAAGGGTGTTGAATATAAAAAAATAAATGGCGCACTAGCAAAGTCAGTCTGTTTACAGGCGTTTGCCAAGTATCCGGCAAGCGGGTTGGTGAATGTTTCTTTATCGAGAGCCTTTAATAAACTAGAAGAATACGAAGATTCGTTTAAACATGTTGAGATCGCGGTTAAAAATGATTACCCCTTTGCGTACTATTGGATGGGGATTCACTACACCTATGGTGATGGCGTTGTTAAAAACGAAAGTGAAGCCAATAATTGGTATAAAAAAGCGGGAGAAAAAAACGCAGCGTTTGGCTCGAGGGCCTATGCAGAAAATCTGCGTAAAGGCTTGGGTGTCACCAAAGATTTAACCTCGGCGCATTTTTGGGCCAAAAAAGCGATCGAACAAGGCAGTAAAGAAGGGCATTATACCTTGGGTCTTGTGCTTGAAGATCTGGCCGCTTTGATGAAGGATGAATCTAGCGAGAAGGAATCCTATTTACGAAGGGCGCATGAGTCGGTATATAAAGGCGATTACTACACCAGGATCGACGGCGCTAAAAGCCTAGCTAGAATAAATAAAAAAATAGAGCAGTTGCAGCCCATCTGGGGTGAGGTATTACCGCCCAGTGTGGATGCGGGTGATGTACATGATTGGCGACTATTACCTAAGATCATTGAGCGTAACGGTACTGCGTATAACGGGGCGTACACAAACGTCGGTTCAACGGTGTTTGTATTGTGGCATGCGTTTAATAAATCTGAACAGACTTCGACATGGTTTGTGGATTTCGACTATCGCGGCAGCAGTAATATCGCGTCTATAAAAAATATTTCGTCTGATTATAGTGGTGATTTCTATTCCATGCACATCAGCAATACCGATGAAGATATAACGTTTACGGAAATGTCGACGCAGGCGGTGCCAGGTGGTTACCGTGCCGTTGGAAAAATAGATTTTCGTGGCGTCGAGTTATTGCGCGGTGGCTCAGAGTTAAGCGTGAGTTTTTGGACGACTAAGCCAAAAACAAGCCGTTTTCGTTTTGGCTTGAATTCACCTGAAAATGCTAAAGAGTCGAAGCCTGTAATTGATGAATTAATCACACGAAGCAAAGCGTTGGATGAAAATTGTTGTGTTCGCTCCAAAATGCCGCCGTTTACCTGGGAATATTGGCATAACAGAGATATTTGTGAGGGCTTAGATATCTATACCGAAAAAACGGCAGATGAACTGTATTGGTTTGCAGATCACTCGCGCAGTCAGAAAGAAAAAGAGCGGTATAAAAAAGAACAGACTGAACGGTGTGGGGAGGTGCGACTGCCTATTGTGTACAAGACACCGAAAAACCCCATTCGTGTCGGTGACTACATATTTACGCCAAAAAACTAATGAAATGGATTGTATTGACAATAACGCTCTTAATGTTAACGCATCACGGTTTTTTATTGGGTAATGAAAATAAAAAAACCTTACCGTGGGATTGGATGCTGCACTCTTCAGGGTTTATGGAAAGTGTTGTTAAGATCACGACGGAGACTAAGGACGATACGAGTAAAAAAATTGAAGGCCGTGTTGTACTGAACTGTGATCTAAGCACTTATAACCAAGTGGCTTCTGAGGCCAAAACCACAGAACATGCAGAATTCGCCAGCATTCATCGAATAAACACGCGTGATTTCCCTGGCGGGCTATTAATCACCACCTGTTACGTTGGTGCGCACTCTGAAATGCTCAGTATTATTAACCCAGCAGAGCGCATGAATGAGGAAGTGTTTTCTGTTGTGGGGAGTTATTACGTTGAGTGGGCGCTAAAGCGCGATACACTATGGATTACCTACGATAGGCCGTGTGTTCCCGATAACAATACGACTTGCGAAACACCATTTTCTCCCATCACTATTTCATGGCCACCCCAATGAGCAAGAAGATCGCCTCTTTTGAGTTAAATATCTATGCCGGAGCCGGTGAAAATTCTGAGCCCGTATATAGCTGTTCCGGTTTAGGAGATGAGTGGCTTCAATATATGCAGGTCCGATTGCCGGGCTTTGATGGGACGATGTTGTTACGGCTCGAAGGGTTTTGGCGAACCGTGGCAGAAGAAATGCCGAGCCGGTATTCTGAGCAAATTACCGCTTACGAAACCATTGTCAAAATGGGGGATACCATGCAATTGAAAAGCATTTTTAATGCGATAGCGACTATTTTTTATTTCGAAGATTAAAGGCTCAGTTGGTTGATTAATGTATTTATACGGTCCAGGGAAAGAGGAATCTATATGAGTCAAGATTACGAGTATAAAAGATGTTGAATAGCTATAAGAGTATGGGATTAAAAATCCATTTTAGTCAGGCCTTCTGTAAGACCGTGAGTATTATACTTCTATTAATATCTGGGAACACTTTCGCGACGAATAAGTACGGAGTAGAGTTGTCAGGCGTTCGTTACAAGAGTGATTTTTTTGAAACGCTGAAATCGCAAAGAGATTTCTTATACCGCATTGGTTTTCCTTCTGTAGAAACAGACATTGAACAAAATATTGATAAAGCCAACGACAGCTATCAGATTTCATTTTTATATAGAAAAAATCGCTTCCTATTTTATAGAGCAAGTTATTTGGGGAAATCGGATTTTTTGATTGAGTCGCAATTAACACATCTGGCTTACGACGATCGCGGTGAGTTGATCAGAAGAATAAATACATCTGAAAAAATAAAACTTCGCATGAGTGGTATAGCAAGTAATATTCATGTTGAACTGCCTATTAGGAAAGCAATATCAATTGGAGGGAATGTCGGATTGGTTATAGCTAGGTCAAAAGTTGAATATTCTATGACCGGGTTTGTTGGTCCGTCGCTATCTGAGCCAGATGGAGAGTCGCCCATTGGTATATCAAAATCAAACGTAGAGATTGAAATGAGCCCCGTAGTGGGTATGCATATGAAGCTTCATAGATCAGAAAAGTGGAGTGTCAATTTCTATTGGCACCGTTACTTTAATATGACTAATGCCGGTGATTTGCCCGCGGTCATTGATTCCTCTGGAGAGGTTGTCGATATGACGGTTTCTAATGATTCACATGTTGATTCATATGGGGTAGGGTTGGAATATAAATACTAATTTATCTTTCTTGACTGGGGATAGGTTTGTGTGTGCCAAAAGAAGAAATATTAAGGTCGTTTTATAGCTTTAAAGATATCTCGCCAACTAATAATTCCAATCGGCTTATTTTCAGCATTTACGACTGGAATACATGAAACGCTGTATTGATTAAATATTTCGATGACGTCGTAGAATCCTCCTTCTTCAGTAATCGTGATGGGGTGTCTTGTCATTATTTGATGGGCCTTTTTATTGAGCGTGGCCGCATCATGGGTTGTTTCCGCGTCTGTGCCTATGTGGGGGCTTAAGGCTTTGAGCAAATCGCGGTCTGAAATAACGCCATGTAAGCGGCCTGCGTTCACCACAAGCAGGTGATGAAAACTGTTTGTTTCGAAGAGCTCTTTAACCCGTGCGAGGGTTTCGTCCATCTCAATTGTGACGACAGGTTTCGTAATGAGTTTTTCTATGCTCACGTGTCTTTATTTCCGAACGATGAAGTATTGTCGTGATCCCATTTTTTTAGCAGGTGGGGTAACTCCTGAGGCGGTAAAGGTTTACTGTAATAATAACCTTGTATTATGTCGCACCCAAGTATCTTTAATTCTGTACAGGTGGCTTCATCCTCAACTCCTTCGGCAATCACCTGCATGCCCAGATTATGCCCAAGTTCGATGATGGAATTTGTAATAACCGCGTGCCGTTCATTGGAAAGCATATCGGCGATAAAGCAGCGATCGATTTTTAGAAAACTGACGGGTAATCGGCTCAGATAAGAAAGCGAGGTATAGCCGGTCCCGAAATCGTCGATTGAGATGCGAAAGCCCGCCGCGTGAAGATCATTCAATATCTTCTCTGCGAGGTCTGGGTTGGCGATCACAGCGCTTTCTGTCACTTCAAGTTCGATCAATTCGGGCGCTAATTCTGCTTGCTCAATCAAGGCGATGATGCGTGAAGTAAATGCTGCGTCGTGTAATAAGCGCGCCGAGATATTCACGGCGACGTTTAGGGGCGTTTGCGCGGTTTCCCATTGTTTGGTTTGAGCAAAGGCTTTTTCCAGGGTCATATCGGTAAAAGGTCGGATTAGGCCCGTCTTTTCAACACAAGGGATGAATGCATCGGGGTACACGAGGCCTCGCGCCGTTTGGTGCCAGCGTACTAGCGCCTCGACGCCGCATATGTTTTCCGACCGGAGATCCACTTTGGGTTGGTAGTGTAAAAAGAACTCATCTTTGGTCAAAGACGTGCGTATATCGTTGACCAGGGTTAGGCGGCTTAGCGTGTGTTTGTCGTTACTCTCCTTATATACCGAGACTTCATCTTTCTGTTGCTTGGCAAGGCGCAGGGCAACGTCGGCACGCTGAATCAAGATATCTGACTCGGTGCCGTGATTGGGATATACGGCAACTCCTATCGTGATCTCAATACTGATAAACGTATTATTGACCGGGAGAGGGTCTTGCACCTCCAGGCGAAGTTTCCTGGCGACTTCTAAGGCATATTCCACAGAAGCCTTTGGCAAAATAATTAGGAATTCGTCACTGGCGACTCGGGCGATACTGTCTGACCGGCGTATTGTGCTTCTCAAACGTTTTGCCAGGCCCTTGATGATCTGATCCCCGCTCTCGTGTCCCAACGTATCATTCACTTCCTGCAGCTGGTTTATATCGAGCAGAATCAGCACGATATCGTGTGATTCGCGTTTCGCGATCTCGATGGAATAGTCCAGGCGATCCTTTATGAGCGCACGATTTGGCAGGCCGGTTAACAAATCATAGTGGAGCGCTTTTGTTAGGCTGGCCTCGGCTCTAGCGCGTTTTTTTATCTGCCGTGCCATGGGCTTAATAACCCCAAAGTACAGCATTGGGAACAGTATTGAGATCAGCGCTAAGCCGTCGATGAAGCCGTTTTCGAGGGGGGAGAATGTCGAATAATGCCCAATCACTAACATAAGCCCAATTTCGACCACGAGTATTGCGAGCGTCAATATAGCCACGAGATATATCGCTGCACGGATCTCGGAACGTGCAGACGTATAATCGTGTGCTTCTGTGTCGATAGTTTCCGGTTCGTCCTGAGTGGGCACGAGGTACTCTTAAAAATAGTGAGGGTATTTTATTAGCGTAGATCACCTGGTGAAAAAAGAGAAATCGCCCGTCGCCGTGGTAGATGTGGTGTGGGATTAAGTCGGCTTTACGTTGATCAGTACTTCATTGCCGTTGGATATCGGTTGGAGCTCGTTTTCGAGCGCTAAGGCCTTGGGCGGACCGTAATGGTGATAAGCCGCATCGCGTATACGGTTTCTTTAGTCGGTATTGTGCTTGTGAATGTGGCAATCGTGCTAACCAGTGAAAAGGGCTACTCGTAACGCAAAGATAAACTAGGTTTTATACCTGCGATACGCAGGGCGTGCCCGGCAACAATAGCCCACGCTGTCATTAATCCAAGGAGCGCGGCAAATATAATGATAGGCGTTACAAAACCTATTTTGTCAGAAAAGAAAGACAGGTACTTATCTGATACTAGATAGGTCAAAGGAATAGCAACAAGTAAAGACCAAAGCACAGGAAATGAAAACTGCCAGATGAGCAAACGAGCAATCTGGAAAACACTGGCCCCCATGACTTTTCGTATGCCGATTTCTTTCGTGCGTCGCTGTGTCATAAAGGTCGCCAACCCATATAAGCCGATGAGCGCCAGGGATAGTGCGATTGCTGCAAAGCCTGTAAGTGCATTATTAGCGCCACGAAAGAATCGAAATACCATATTAAATTTGTCATCTAAAAATGTGCGTTGTATGGGGTGATTGTCGGTGATCCTTGCCCACACCGTGTCGATTTGTTTCAGCGAGTCCTCGATATTGTTAGGTGAAATTCGCACGGAAGCGTAGCTATAATTTTCAGGGCCGATATAAAATACGGTGGGTTTATTCCCGTTAAACAAACCATTGAAGTCGACATCTTCCATGACGCCAATAACACGATAGTGATAAAGCGGCGACTCACTTTCGTCAGGTGAAGAATAAAACGTAGTGCCCACCGCATCGCTAGCGATGGAATACCCGAGTTTTTCTGCAGTTAGCTGATCGATAATTACGTGGATGGTGTTTGAGTTGGCGGTGTGGGTATCTTGTGAGCGATTATGATCAAAAGCACGGCCGTGCTTAAGGGATATATCATAAGCATCCATAAAGTCTTCGTCGACGGAATATACATTCACATTAATATTAATATGATCTGTCTCTAGGCTAGCAGTGACGGACCTGGATGGGTTTCTTTGTCGGAAAGGGAAATCGCTTGAATAGCTCACTTGAGAAATATTGGGAAACAATTTTAACTCGTTTTTAAGTAACTCAAACTTTCCTTCAAGTTCCTTTATCTTAATATTATCCAGCACCACGATATGATCTTTAGGGAAACTATAGGAGGCATCTTCCACTTTTTTATTCTGGAAGTAAAAAACAAACACCATCGCCAAAATAAAAATAGAAATGGAGAATTGCAAAAATATCATGCCGTTACGAAACAGTATGCCGATACGGCCCGTCTGAATCGTACGATTAAGGCTGTTAATCGGGTTAGTACGTGAAATTATATAGGCGGGGTAGGCACCCGATACGATGCCAACACCGACGGCAATTTGAATTAACCAGGGCAAAACGTGAAGATAATCGAGTGAGAGTACTTTGCCACTCCATTGATTGAATATGGGAATTAAGATTTCCAGAGCGGCAATGGCAAGCAGCAAGGCGCATAGCGCGGTAAAAATACTTTCGACCAAAAACTGAATAAAAAGCTGCGTGGGGGTGGCACCTAAGGTTTTACGTAAGCCAACCTCCCGCGTGCGATTAAAGTTTTGAGCCGTGGCGAGGTTGGTATAATTCACACAGGCAATCAGCAATATAAGCATGCCAAGAATACTAATGGATTCAATAACAGGGAATCCGAAGCTGTCCCAGATGGCAGTGGTTTGTCCTGCAAGGGTGCGGACGCTGAGTGAGCTGATATAGTCGAACTCCTCCGGGGGAGCATGTCGGTTCGCAACAGCGTTAACTTGCTCATATAGCCAAGATTGCTCTCTTCCTTCTTTGAGCAAAATATACGTGGTGTCGTACATGGAAAAGTCGTCCCACTCCCCCGCTATATTTTTCTGATCAATAACGCTGAGTGCTTCCATAGTGCCGATGGCGGATAGTTGACTGTTAGGCAATTGCCCTGAATTAAAATGTGTATTGGCCGGTACATTGTCAATGATGGCTGAAACTCGCACTTCATAAGTGTTATCGATTGTTAAGGTTTCCCCAATAACATCGCGACGACCAAACAACATCTCTGCGGTTGATGCGGTGAGCATTAATCCCTTCGGATCATCCAGGGCATGGGCGTTCCCGTGAAGATACGTAAAATCGAAAATTTCCGTCATCCCTGGGTCCGTAAAGCGAATACTCAGGTTAAACTTTGTGTTATCCGCGAGCGAGACCATTTTATATCGGAGTTGGCTTCGGACCACCTGGTCAGCATCTTCAATCTCGGCCTTAAACAAGGGGCCGTATATCGCTTTTATACTTGGAATAGAGCGAATCGTTTCCCCAGCTGTGGGCGAAAATACGCTGCCGATAACGTAAGTACGTTCGTGGTTTTTAAACACACTATCGTGATGCGTCTCGTAAGTGATAAAAATTTTGCTGAAGCTAAATACGCAAAGCCCGATCGCCAATCCTAGGATATTGATTGCCGCGTAGCGTCGATACTTAGCCAAATTTCTGAAGGCAAGCTTTAAATAGTTAACAAACATTATGATAGTGTTCCAAGTAAAGTTTCTACGCGATTTTTAGACGCATGCACGCACGCTTTGTGTCACGATATGGCCGTCAAAGAGATTGATTGTCCTACGGGCATAGTCCGCATGTGAGGGGGAGTGCGTCACCATAATAACGGTGGTGCCCTCATCGTTTAGGTGTTGCAGAATCTCCATCACCTCTTGTCCGTGAGCACTGTCTAAATTGCCGGTGGGTTCATCTGCGAGAATAAGTTGTTGATTACCGACAATTGCACGTGCAACGGCAACCCGTTGTTGTTGCCCGCCAGATAGCTGACCGGGTAAATGTTTGGCACGGTGAGCAATGCTGACTTTATCCATAACTTCTGCGACGCGGGACCGACGTTCACGGCTATTAATGTCGTGATACAACAATGCGAGTTCAATGTTCTCTTCCACAGACAGTTCATCGATAAGATTAAAATTCTGAAATATAAAGCCAATGTTACGTTTTCTAATGTCACTGAGTTGTCGCTCGTTCATATGGGTCACATCGTGCTCCATAAACTGATAGCGGCCTTGAGTGGGTGAATCGAGTAAACCAATAATATTGAGGAGTGTGGATTTCCCGCAGCCAGAAGGCCCCATAATGGATACAAACTCGCCCTGCTGAATGTCGATAGTAATAGTGTTTAGTGCGACCGTTTCGATTTCTTCGGTACGATAGCTTTTAGATAAATCGTTAAGCTTCAGCATGCTATTTCCTTGGTTAATGCGATGTTTAGTGTTGCGTTAAGGTGACAGAATCACACAAAATATAAAAAGCCACGCATCTCGTTGTTTAGTTTTTAGTGAATCATTCTTTCTGTAAAACTAAATAATTTACGTGTTTAAAATTGTCGTAGCCGGAAGTGACCACGCGATCCCCTAGGGACAGGCCTGATAGCACCTCTATAAAACGGCTATTGCGCCGGCCAAGTGTGACATTCACTTTCTCCGCGCGTGTTCCCGCTTTGTTAACGACAAAGACCCACTTACCGCCAGTATCAACAAAAAATGGTCCGTTTGGAATCAGTAATGCATCGGAGACATCACCAAGTACGAGTTTAGCTTGTAGGCTTTGCCCTGGCTTGAAATCGTTAGGTGGGGTTCCGATAATGCCCAGCTCTATTTGAAAACGGCCATCTTTCACGCTGGGGTATATTTTGCTGATCTTCGCGGTATAGCTTACGCCGTTTCGTTCGAAGGTGGCGTGTTGTTGAGGACGAACGCGGTTGAGATAGTATTCATCGATATGACTAATAAGCTTAAAAGTATTGGGGGCACTGACCTGGCCGACGCGTAATCCTCGTGAGACGTTCTGGCCGATTTCCATATCAAAGCCAGAAAGACGACCCGAAACCGGGGACCGAACAACAAGCGCTTCTAAACTTCTTCTTGCCAGTAATAAGTTCTCTTCAAGGTGACGACTTTTGCGTTTAAAAAATGCTAACTGGGTGCCGATCAATTGTTCATCTGATTGTTGGCTTTCGATTGAGACGGCGCGTCGCTTATTTAGATAGCTAAGCCGATTTTGAAGATCTTCATTTTCCGATTGCGAAATATGCCCTTGTGAAAATAAAACGCCTTTCCTATCAATAGTACGTGTTAAATTTTTTATCTCAAAATCCAGATCGACGATATCTCGCTTGTGTTTAAGACGGTTTTGTTCAAAACGAAGTTTCTGGTCACGCATATAGTTAAGTTGCTCCATAAGGCGCGATTCCGTATTCATCACATTAAGCTGAAGATCGGAATTTGAAAGTCGAATGATGGCTTGGTGTGCCTCGACTAACGCGCCATCTTCGGTGAGTATCTCCTCGACGCGCCCTCCCTGGACTGCGTCGAGGTATACCGTTTTAAGTGGAACTACATAGGCTGTGATCGGAATAAAATCCTCAAATGCCCCTCGTGTTGTGGCCGATATAGCGAGCCTATTTTTATCGATGGTGTAGGATTGGCCAGGGACGAACCTGTTTTTAAGATAAAAGCCCAATACCACGAGTACACATATGCCACCGAGCGTTGCCCACAGCTTTTTTGGGAATTTATTTTTCTCGATACGACGGTCCATTCCCGAGCGAATGCCGGAAGGAAAGGGTGTCGTATTGGCCTGGCTGATCTGACTCATATAAAGGAACGTTCGATGATCTTATATACGTTTATATTGAGGGCTAAATCGCACGTGTATCATCCAGAAAATCCATAGCGCAATTACCGATAAAACGGGTATGGCGAGGATAAATGAATCGCGTATGAATTCTGGAAATACCTGGGGGTTGCCCAAAAATATCGAGGTTGTAGACATAAATAGCGCAAAGCACATACGCCATATATGTCGAGCAATTCGTGGGGTACCTGAAATCCCGCCGCGCAGAATAACGCGAACATCCAAGGCCGCGAAAAATAGCGCGAGGCTCATCTGAAAAAAGTAAAACCCAGCGGAAAACGGACTATTGGGGAAGGTCGCACCGTTTAGCATCATCATGCCGAAATAACAGGCGGTTGCGGCGATTAACAGCGCACTCGTAAGTGCGAGTTTTTCAAATATCCCCGTATGCCCAGGTTGACGCAATATGGTTGCCCAAGACGTGGAAACTAAGTAACAAACAATAAAGCCCGAAATAATCGAGTCAGGTCGCTGAAGTAAGTAAGCAACGGTGGCACCGCTAAGCCCCATAAAGATCATAAAAATGGTGAACACCTTGCCTGACATTCGATGTAGAAAAAATCCTTTCGGTGAGGCGAAGGCCAATACCCCTGAGAGTAACGCGATACTCCCAGAGATAATGTGAATATATAGAACGATTAGATAGATCATGAAAAAACACTCAACATAATTATTTTATGGGCTCACGACTTTTTGTCAGTAAGGGTATTTGAAAACAACCAGAATTGTGAAAAGTATGTGTCATATACGTATCTCCATGGCGTTGCAACTATCGCCAAAATGACCCAAATAAATGCGTTGGCGAGCTCCTCGGCGGGAGAACCGTTTAATTGCCCGCTTTTCCATAAAGGAAAGGCGACAATAATTAGCCATAGTAATTTGAATATTATTTCAAATAGTATTAGAGGCAGCATTTTCAGTGGTTGGAATATGCCGAAAAACGACAGGGTGGAAAATGCAGTCCACATACACCAATACGCTGTTATGACAGGGTCCCACGGTCCTTTGAAGGTCAGTAGGTAAGTCCAAGAAGCACTTCCTACATTTAGAACAATTAAAAAAAACAGCGTCCGCAAAATGTAGATGTTGAGTTTTGGAACACCATGATTGAAGCCGCTTCGAGATATGAGCAGGCCCAACATAAAATTTTTCATCGTATGAATACCATTTTTCTCTTTTAATAAATCGGTTTTTGATCAGTGTACAAATGTAATTTCGATCTACATTTTGGGTAACCACATGCCCATGGTTGCGGCAAAAATTCCCAAGGCTGTTAGTAAGGTTGCACATACAATGGCAGCCGTGACGGCAATAGTGATAACGGTATTGTTTTGACGATGAGCCCAGAAATACAGCTCAACAAACGCGAGGGGTATTATGTATTGTGCGAATGAAAGGAAATTTAAGAATGGCCCTGTAAAGCTCTCCGGGTCGAACCCTACTGGGGCCTTGTGGATGATGACCCACGCCATGATACCGATGCGGAAAAACCATACGGCACTGACAACGATAAATAAACGAATAACCCAGCGTTTGTGTTGTTCGAATTTACGAATGATCGCAAAGTGCCATGCAAGAATAGAAAAAATAAAAATCAACGCCGCATCCAAGGATATACCTAAGCGCTGTAACCCTCCGCCGGATGTTTCGCGGGTTGCGATCATAAACAAGCCGGCCAGACTCGTGAATATTGCGGTCATGACATAGCTTCGCCCCGTCCATCGATGAAATGTGGGGAAATGGGTTCGGATGTAAGGAATAAATTGGAGTGTGCCCGCCATAAAAATAAGCACCGCTAAGCCTACATGTATTCCCACAGCGATATTTCCTGCAGTCCGCCCTGGGACGAAGCCTTCGGGAATCACATTATTCCACCCGTCGAAGTTACCCGAAATGGCAGAACCACCGTAGAGCGATAGTATGTATGCCAGGAAAATCCATTGGCCGAAGATGGCGACGACCATCCAGGTTTGGGCGCTTTTGGTGAGCGCGGTTTTGGCGTAAGTGCTCAATGTCGAAGACAAAGGCATAGGTCCTACGTTGTATGCTTGCGGGGCGCTATTTGTCATCTGTATCTCCCTGTTATTGCGTGTGGGTGGCGTGTACGCTTTTTGCAATGTACACGGTAAGCGTTATTGCAAGCGCTAAGCCAACACAGTAAGGCTTTGATTTATATGGGTATTATTAAGAGGTGTTCGATTCTGAACATGTTTTGGTGGTCGCTATCGAACACTGGGTGTACGATAACGAACATATCGAAATGTTGGGTAGTAATGGTGGCGATAGTCCAGAGAGAGGAGAAAGCGCTGAGTGACGAATGAAAAGCGAATACTGATCGTTGATGACGATGAAGACATCCTGACTGCCGGCAAGCTATTACTAAAGCGCCACTTTGCTGAAGTGCATACCTGTAACCGGCCTGAAGATGTACCCAGCACGATGTCGGCGCAATCCTTTGATGCGGTATTGCTGGATATGAATTTTTCCCCAGGGGAAAGTAGCGGCGAGCAAGGTTTTATTTGGTTAAAACGAATATTGGAAATCGACCCTGATGCGGTGGTGGTGATGATCACGGCCCATGGCGGCGTCGATGTCGCGGTGGAGGCGATGAAGCACGGCGCCACCGATTTTATAGCGAAGCCTTGGCAAAATGAAAAAGTGGTGGCGACCTTGTCGGCGGCGGTGCAACTTCATGAAAGCCGCACCGAAGCAACACGATTAAAACGCAGTAACCAAGCCTTGGTAGAAGCGACAGGTATTGCCAAGCAAACGATCCTCGGCAATTCATCTGCAATGGCTGCGGTTCACAGTGTGATTCGGCGTGCAGCACCCACCGATGCCAACGTATTAATCCTTGGTGAAAATGGCACTGGTAAAGAATTGGTGGCGGCAGCACTGCATCAGCATAGCCTGCGCGCGGACAACGTTTTTATGTCGGTCGACTTGGGCGCGGTATCAGAAACTTTGTTCGAATCAGAATTATTTGGTCATAAAAAAGGTGCTTTTACCGGTGCGAATAAAGAGCGCACCGGCCGCCTAGTGGCCGCCAACGGCGGGACCCTCTTCCTCGATGAAATTGGCAATATCCCCCTACATTTGCAAGCCAAACTATTGACCGTGTTGGAACAGCGTACTGTAACCCCTTTGGGGAGTAATCAAGTGATCCCGATTGATGTGCGTGTGATTGCTGCAACCAACCTCCCGGGGGAAAAATTGTGCAACGAAAAAACATTTCGGCAGGATCTTTTATTTCGTTTAAATACCGTGGAAATTATATTGCAGCCCCTGCGTGAACGAGTAGACGATATTCCGGAAATTACCGAGCACTACATTCGTCACTACGCCAAAAAATATAGAAAGCCGGAAAAACCTTTATCAGAAAAAGCCCTAGCCATCACCAAGGCATATCCGTGGCCGGGCAACGTTAGGGCATTACGACACGCGATTGAACGTGCAGTGATTTTATCGGAAGGCGCGATGATAGAAGCGGAGGATCTTCAGTTGACACCCGTGACGGAGAATATAGGTGAAGCATCAACAGGGTCTTTTCCGATGCCTGAGAATCTGGATTTAGAACGCATGGAAAAACATATGATAGAAACCGCGTTAAAGCGGCACCATTACAATATTAGTAAGGCATCGAAAGAGCTTGGCTTAACGCGTGCATCGCTATATCGGCGGATGGAAAAATATGATCTATAAACATTTTGCGCTAAGGATGTTTCTACGTGTGTTTCTATTAACAACGGCACTACTGGCCGAGGTATTTATATGGCAATACTCAGGCCTATACGCGGTAAAGGTATTGTTAGCCATTGTATCTATCGCGCTCTTTATAGAGGTGTGTCGTTACGCAACGCGAACCAATAGTGAACTAAACCGATTTTTAGGCGCGATACGTTATGATGATTTTAGCCAGCGCTTTGATGAGCACGATAAGGGCGCAGGGTTTGATCAACTAAGCCAAACATTCAATGACATCATGGATGAGATTAAACAATCCCGGCATGATCAAGAAGAAAAGCTTCGCCACCTTAAAGCCCTAACGGAACACATTCCCGTCCCCCTCATATCCCTATTTTCCGATGGCAGAATTCAATTGCATAATAATGCGGCACGCCGTTTATTGGGCGGCAGCTTTGTGGATAGAAAAGTGAGCCGTATTGAAGACATAGGTGAGCTGAGCGAAAACTTGGCCGAGGCACTGCGAAATATCGTGCCGGGGGAACGCAGTTTAGTCCAGTTCCTGATTGACGACATAGAGCGACAGTTAACGATTGTAGCGACAGATATTGTGACCGGCACGGCGAATGAAAAATTACTGAGCATGCAAGACATTCAAAGTGAGCTAGATGAAGTGCAGCTGCAAGCGTGGCAGGATCTAGTGAGAGTGCTCACCCACGAAATGATGAACAGCATTACACCGATAGCGTCACTAGCAAAAACCGCAACAGACCTTGTGGATGATGCTGCGTATAAACTGAAGCCCCAACCCGAGTTCGCGGGTGAGTTAGATGATGTGCGCAACGCAGTTGATACGGTTGCAAGGCGTTCAGACAGTCTTATGCACTTTGTGCAAGGCTACAGAAGCCTTACGCAATTGCCTGAGCCAAAAAAGCGAGAAATTTCAGTAGCGAAAATATTCACAGCGGTAAGCGAACTATTTACAGCGCAATGGAAAGCGCTTGCAATAGCACTCACGATTGATCTGGATTCGGAACATCGCCGATTAAATGCCGATCCAGATTTGCTCGAGCAAATATTGATTAACCTACTGCGTAACGCTGAACAAGCGTTGTGTGAAAGAGAAGTAAGTATTACAGATAGGCGCGTTATGTTGAGGGGAAAATTAACACCTCGTGGCCACGTACTGATAGAAGTGTCTGACAGTGGGCCGGGTGTTCCTGACAATATGCAAAGCGAAATATTTTTACCGTTTTATACGAGCAAGCGGCAGGGCTCTGGCGTCGGTTTAGCGTTAACACGCCAAATAATGCTGGCCCATGGGGGGCATGTGTCTGTGGGAACTTCTGAGTTGGGTGGCGCGAAATTTAGTTTGGTTTTTTGAGTCTTTGTATCATGAACTAGTTCTTCGTAGATTTTATGTGCTCGATCAAGTGGGCCTGATCAGTGGGGTGTAAACTGCGTGTGATTCAAATGACGTTAGTTTCCAGAGAGTGAATAAATGCTGATAAATAATATCGTTGCCCATCCCGTATGGCATCTCGCCTTTAGACCCTGGTTTTTATTAGCAAGCCTAAGCGCAGTTATCTCAATGGCCTTATGGGCTTTGTCATTAAATGGTTGGGCTATTGGCGTCGGCAACCTAGGATTGTCGCTGTTGGTCTGGCACGGTCACGAGATGGTATTTGGTTTTGCCTGCACAATTGCACTAGGTTTTTTGCTGACGGCAGTACAAACATGGACGGGGGAGCGTAGTCTTCATGGCGGGCTACTTTTTTTCCTAACACTTGTTTGGTTATCTGCAAGAGTATTGTTGTGGCGTGGTGATGCGCTTTTACAATGGCTAGGGTTCGGGTTTCAGATGTTGTGGTGGGGGATGTGTATCCTTTCCTTAGCGCGAGTGCTTATCGTAGCGAAAAATAAACGCAACTATCTATTTATACCGATGACTAGTGTATTGATGGCGCTTAACTTTGGCGTGTTGTATGCCGCTTTGAGTAAGGCAGACCATATTGCGCTAGAGCTGTTGCGTGGGGCGATCATTTTATTTGGTGTGCTGATAAGTGTTATTGCGGGGCGTGTTATTCCCTTTTTCACAAGGAGAGGTGTTGCGACGGCTTCGGTTACGGAAACGCCATTATTAGATCGATGCCTTCCCCTGGTTTCTTCTCTGTTGTTTATCGTATTTGTTGCACGAATACTAAGTACCGTTTCATTATTGGATACAGCCTTTTCCGTCCTTTGTATTGTAACGGGGGCACTACATGGCTATAGATTGTTACATTGGAATTCCTGGGAGACAAGAAATACGCCGTTAGTATGGACGCTCCACGTGTCGTATTTGTTTTTATCGCTTGGGTTTGTGGTGCTGGGTTTAAGCACGTTTATTGATCGAATTAACTTTAGTACGGCATTGCATCTTATTACTGTTGGTGCAATCGGTGGCATGATTTTACCGATGATTGTAAGAGTATCCCTTGGGCATACAGGGCGTGCGCTAAAAGCTTCGCCATTAATGAGTGCTGCGTTTATCGGCGTATTCCTTGCTGCACTTCTACGTTTTGTGTGTATGTGGCTAGGCTTGCCATTTATTGCATGGAATATCAGTGCTTTTTTATGGGTCCTGGCATTTGCGTGTTTTATTATTGTTTTTGCGGATGTATTGCTAAAACCAAGAGCGGATGGGAAATAGTGTATTGGTAAATTTTTCGCTTAGGTTGAAACGGCTTTTAGTTTCATGCCAAAAATAAAACGAGTGATGTTATTGCGTTTTATTAGCGGGTAAAGCGTGGCGCATATCGCAAAGGTGAGCGCAATCATTATAAGTGGCTCCATAATAGGGCCGAGCGATAAACAGGAAAGCGCAGCGGTGAGTATAATAATTACCGTCTGGTGAAGAATGTAGCAAGGTAAAATTGCCTCGTTCATATAACGTAGACTCTTGTTGGGTTTGTTCAAATACGCACCGGCGTACGCCACAGCAGTCATTATACAAGCAAGCGTGTACACGGATGAAACCCAGGGCATAAACAGATGGTGCGCTATGAGTGTCATGGTCCGTTCGTTGTTCATGCCACTATGTCTCAACCAGTTTTCCACGCTGCCGTTAGCGAGTGCTAAGAATGGCAGAGCATGTGTTATAGCGAGCGCTGCAAAGCCGCTGCGATATCGAATAATTTTATCCCATGTACTCTTCTGTTTTGCCAGGGTGTAACCAGCCAAAAATATGGTGAAATATAAGGCATGGCTATACCAGTCTCCGGCTACGGCGTAGTTTTGTGGGTAGTTGGGCGCTAATAGAACCTTATAAACGGCCAGCGCGCATACCAGGATGAAAAATAATAGCGCAGGTGAATATTTGCCTGGACGCTTACCCCAGTGTATGTGGGTGAGCGCGGGTTTAAGCCCGAGGTAGACCAAGGTGTAGCACCATAGGTAGGCTAGATACCATAGATGATTCCATGTGAGTAGACCAAGGCTTCCATGTTGGTGGTTCGTATATCGTTCTGTCGTAATCGTGACGTAAAACCTCATGAATTCAAGGTAACTCGCTGACAGTCCTTCCTTACTCATCAATTCAATATAGAGTTGTGGCGGCACGATGAGGTACATGCCGATGAGTAGTGGGAAAAAAACACGCAAAAGCCGCATTTTAAATAGCCGGCGCCATGACATCTTGGGCTCTACCAGGGATAGGGCCATGCCAGAGAGCAGAAATATCAACGGCATGCGCCAAGGGTTCACGATTAGCATAAGGTGTTTTAAGGCGTCGCTTTGAAACGCGCTCTTTACATGCCATTGCCAGTCTGCCACGTAATACATGCCAATGTGGTAAAAGATCAGCAAGATAAAGGCAATGGACCTGAGCCAATCGATATCGTAACGTCTTGTGCTTATTTCGTGATGTTCGTTTTTTTTCGGTGGGTGAAAAAGCGAACCAGTGATGCTGGTACTGGGTAAAGTGTCTATGCTAATTTTCTCTGCGTGATTGTTCATGATGTTAAATCAGTGTTCAAAATTAATAGCGACAGCGTAATGTTTTTCAGTAATGGTATTTTAAAAAAGTGCTTAACGAACAATGACTTGGGATAAGCGGTGGAATATAGGGGCGGGTTATTAAGCGAATGAATCGGATACAGTTTTTTCAACGATATCAGCATTGGATCGGTTTGGTTTTGATCGGAATATTTTTGGGTTTGAATGCCACAGTGTTAGCGACTTCCCATATTATGGAGGCGAGTAGAGGGGGGAGCGATGTGCCTTTTTATACGTGGGAACCGTTTGTCTGGGAATATTCCAGTGGCCTTGCTGTGTTGCTGCTACTTCCCTTTTTGCATGGCTTATTGGAAAGGTACCCCTTAACGTTTTTGAATATCCATCAGCGTTTCGTTCCCTATTTTATTGCTGCGATGTTTTTTTCGACTGCACACGTGAGCCTGATGGTGGCTATGCGAAAAGCGGCGTATTTCACCCAAAGTATACGTTACGAGTTTGGTCCTCTTCCTTTTGAGTTTTTCTATGAGCTACGCAAAGACTTGTTGACCTTTCTCATGCTAATCGTTGTTGCGCAAGGGTATCGTTTTATTGCCAGCCGTATTATCGGTGAGGCCAGTATGGTGACGGAGGGTGAAGGCAATGATCCAAATACGGAAAATTCACCGGAGCGATTGCTTGTCAAAAAGCTGGGCAAAGAGTTCATCGTAAATTTGAAAGAGGTAGAGTGGATGGAGGCGTCTGGTAACTATATAAACTTACATATACAAGAGCGGATTTACCCGATCAGAAAAACACTGTCAGCATTTGCTGATGAGGTGTCAGATAAAGGCTTTTGTCGAATTCACCGTTCTCATATGATTAATCTGAATTTTGTTGCGTCGATAAGCCCAATGCCAAGTGGCGATGGCGAGGTACAGCTTAAATCGGGAAAAGCGCTCAACTTATCCCGCCGCTATAAAGAAGCGTTAAAGCAACAGCTTCTATAATGCTGACAATTTGAATTGATCTCATTACTGCAGGGAATTGAGGGCAATATGGCAGGTATAAAAAAGCCCTGCTGCGTGGCAAGGCTTTGATCACCGCTATCTATGAAATATGGCGCACCCGGAGGGATTCGAACCCCCGACCAAGTGGTTCGAAGCCACCTACTCTATCCAGCTGAGCTACGGGTGCGTAGCGAGGGCGGCAATAATACCCTTACGATATTCAATAGTCTAGGTGTCCGTCGGGCTCGAGAGTTTGGGGCCAAGATCAGGCTTCGTTTGAGACTGAGCCCCATCAGGAATATTTCCAATTTACTAGGTCTTTCACGTCCTATACTAGTGTTAGCGTAGGTCCCAATGCAGTATTAGCGCTGAGTGAAATTTAACCGTTTTGAGCCTTTAGATGAAGCTTGATCCCCTTAAACATGTAAGAGTATTTTTGGTGGCGCCGTTTGTGGCGTCTATCTTGGTATTTCTTGCGGTTATCTACTGGGGTATGAATCGACAATACTCGACGGAAGTGTCGGCCTTGGCACATTCCTATGACAGCCAGCTAAGTAAGAGTTTCGCTGATGCCTTGAAGGTAGAGGCGAAACACTTGGAAGCCTTCATCTATTTAATCCAGAAGAACCCCGCGCTTGATGCGTTATTTCTAAAGCAAGATCGTGGCGCGCTAGTCAACGAAACAACTAAATTGTTTTCGGACTTAAAGCGTGAGCACCGTGTTACTCACTTCTACTTTATGGATACCGATGGTGAGGTGTTTCTGCGGGTGCATTCGCCACAAAAGTACGGAGATCAGATAAAACGAAAGACCTTCGTTGAGGCGAAGAGAACGGGTGAGATTGCCTCGGGTATTGAATTCGGCACCTTGGGGCAGTTTGTACTGCGAGTCGTATTGCCGTGGAAGGTGGATGGTCAGATTATTGGATATATTGAACTGGGTGAAGAGATTGATCACATCTTGGATGCTTTGGCTTACAACAATAATTTCGGCCTGGTGTTAGCGGTTGATAAAGAATTTATTGTTAACCATGGTTTACTTGAGAGCGACTATTTCAAAATTAGGAAGGTGGACTTTAATCAGGGAGATACTGAGCTACTGGTATATCGAACCATTAAGTCAATTTCTCGCGAATTGCGGGAGGCGGTGTCGAACTTTTCTGAGATAGGGCCACGGTTTGTGTTGGATGGCGACCGCACCTTTATTTTCTCACAAGTCCCTATTGCAGATGTTGGAGGGGAGCTTGTCGGTAGTTTGTCATATGTCGTTGACGAAACTGAGATGATGGATCAACAAAACAATATTGTGCGTGATCTTGGTGTTTTAGTGTGTGGCTTTGGTTTACTAATATGCGCATTCTATTTCGTATATAGCGGGTTTTTACGAGAATATTTGATTGATGTGTTTAGCCGTTTGCAGGTCGAGATATCTGATCGAAAAAAGGCAGAAAAAAGCTTAATGGAAAATAAATCGCTCTTAGAGGATATGGTGAAAGAGCGGGATGATAATCTTGACGAAAGTCGACGACGTTATAAAGCCCTTTTCGATAAAACGGCCGATGCGCTCTTGATTATCGAAGGCAACGAGTTTGTGGATTGCAATCAAGCTACGTTGGATATGCTCGGTTTTCATTCAAAAGAAGAATTATATCAGGCGCATCCCTCTGTGTTGTCTCCGGATGTTCAACCGGATGGTCAGCTCTCCACAGAAAAAGCCGATCTTATGATGAAAACCGCATTGCAAAATGGGAGTCATCGATTTGAGTGGGATCATAAACGAAAGAACGGAGAAGTATTCCCGGTCGAGGTGCTGTTAACGGCAATACCCTATCAAGATAAACAACTTCTTCACGTTGTTTGGCGTGATATTTCAGATCGAAAAAAAGCGGCGGAAGAAATTGAGTTTCAGGCTTTATATGATTCTTTGACGAGCTTGCCTAATCGACGTTTGCTGTTTGACCGGCTCAATCAATCGCTTGTCGCTGCGCGCGAACATAATTATGTTAATGCTTTGTTGTTTGTTGACATTGATCGGTTCAAAACAATTAATGATACGCTAGGGCATTCGGTGGGCGACGCACTGCTTATTGAATCAGCGAATCGTATTCAAGAATGCTTGACGCGAGAAGATACGGCGTCGAGGTTTGGCGGCGATGAGTTTGTGATCCTGCTTCGTCATGTCGGTGAAAATAAAGAAACGGGCAGTTTTAACGCTGAGAAAATGGCGTCACGTATTATGAAGGCGCTTTCTGTACCATTGTATCTTCAGGAGCAGGAATTCCATATCACGGTGAGCGTTGGGATTGCACTATTTCCTAGCCGAGAACAAAGTGTTGACGATATTATTAAACACGCGGATACAGCGATGTATAGTGCAAAAGAGGCGGGCCGAAATCGCATCGCTTTTTACTTGGCCGATATGCATGAGAAGGTCATGCATCGTTTAACCTTGGAGCGTGAGCTTAGGAAAACGGTTAAAGCGAAAAAACTGGAAGTGTATTACCAGCCTCAACTAAATCTGCACGGCGATGTGGTTGCGGTTGAAGCCTTAGTAAGGTGGAAGCACCCGGAAATGGGTTTTATTAGCCCGGAAGAATTTATCCCCATCGCGGAAGAGACGGGAATAATTTTCGACCTGGGTGAATTTGTATTAAAGCAGGCGATATCTGATATTGTCGGGCTAAATAAAAAATTGGATACCAAGATCGGTGTCGCAATCAATATAAGCCAAAAACAATTTGATAAAGACGATTTTCTTAGCGAAATCAAATACTACGTAGAAAATTATCAGTTGGACAAGCACCTGCTTACTTTGGAGGTGACAGAAGGGCTTGCAATTAATAACCTCAACACGACGGTTGAGCGTTTTGAAGAGCTACGTCATTTGGGCGTTCGTTTATCTTTGGATGATTTTGGTACGGGCTACTCATCGTTAAGTCATTTAAAGCGTCTTCCGTTAGACGAACTAAAAATTGATAAAGGCTTTGTGTTTGATGTCTTGGATGACCCGCAGGATGCTCAGCTCGTCAAGACGATTGTCAGTATCGCGCATCAATTTGGTTTGAGTGCTGTGGCGGAAGGTGTGGAAGGTGAAAAAGAGCGAGCGTTCCTGGCGGAGCAAGGCTGCGATATTATGCAAGGGTATTTATATAGTCGCCCCATTCCAATTGATGCGTTGGAAACCTTTATCGTGAATAAGCTAGCGGTAGGATAAGAAAGCTTAGATCTCGACCCTAATCAAACATACCTTTAAGGGACGACAGCGTTTCTTCTCCCTTCTTTTCGATCTGTTCTGGTGTCGCATCACCAAAGCCTTCTTTCTCTACATCTTCTTCTGGCAGCTCTTCAATAAAGCGGGAGGGGGTTGTGACTTGCTTCTCGCCAAATTGTTTGCGTGTGCTGGCCAAGGTAATCGAAAGTGTTTTTTGTGCGCGGGTGATGCCTACGTAAGCAAGGCGACGTTCTTCTTCGATATTGTTTTCTTCAATACTGTTGCGATGGGGCAGTAATTCTTCTTCCATGCCGATTAAGAAAACGTGAGGAAATTCCAGCCCTTTTGATGCGTGTAGCGTCATTAATTGAACGCGGTCGGTCAGGTCTTCTTCCTCTTGTCGATCGAGTAAGTCTTGCAGCAACAGCCGCGCAATCGCGTCGTTAATTTTTTCTTCGCCATCTTTTTCTTCATCGTCGTCGTTGTTGAGTGATGAGCGAATGGAATCCACAAGGGTTAATACATTTTCAAAACGTCTTTCGGCGACCTGTGGCGCGCTGGCATTTTGATGTAGCCAGCCTTCGTAGTTAATATCCTCAATCATTTCGCGTATGCCGACGATGGGGTCGTTGTTGTGACAGTTTTGTCTGACGTTGTTTAGCCAGTCAGAAAATTCTCGTAAGCGCTCAAGCCCTTTTTTGGGGACGACCATTTGCAAGCCGACTTCATCACAGGCAGTCAATAAACTGATCTCTCGATCGGTAGAGTATCGTCCTAAGGCCTCAAGCGTACCCGTACCGATTTGTCGGCGAGGTGTATTGATAATACGTAAAAAGGCGTTGTCGTCATCTGGGTTCGCAATTAACCGTAAGTAACCCATGATGTCTTTGATTTCAGCGCGGGCAAAGAAGCTGGTGCCGCCGCTAATGTTATACGGAATTTGGTGGTGTTGAAGTTTTAATTCAATCAGTTTGGCTTGGTGGTTGCCACGATATAGCACGGCAAAATCACGGAATTTACTTTGCCGTTTAATATTTTGGGTTAAGATTTCTGTGGCGACGCGCTCCGCTTCGCTATCTTCCGTTTTACATTTAATGAGGCGTATATGTTCGCCTAGCCCAAAATCACTCCATAATGTTTTATCAAAGTCATGGGGGTTATTGGCAATGAGTTCATTGGCGACTTTTAGAATACGCGCCGTGGAGCGATAATTTTGTTCCAACTTAATGACGTGCAGATTAGGGAAATCTTGTTTGAGTAGGGATAAATTTTCTGGGCGAGCGCCACGCCAGGCGTAAATCGATTGGTCGTCATCGCCCACTACCGTGAGTGATCCGCGTCCGCCAATCAATTGTTTTACCACTTCGTATTGGCTTGAATTTGTATCTTGATATTCGTCGACCAATAAATAACGAATGCGTTGCTGCCAGTGTTCTAAGACTTCTGGGTTACTAGAAAACAAAAGTGAAGGCAGACGGATTAAATCGTCAAAATCGACGGCGTTGTATGCGCGCAATGCTTTATCGTATCGTTCGTATACAAGGGCCCATGTTTGTTCGCCGCTGCTTTCCGCTTGCTCAAGAGCTTGCTGAGGCTCTATAAGCCCGCTTTTCCAATTGGAGATTTGATTTTGTACCCCATCGAGCAGGTCGCTATTTAAATCGCCGTCTTTGATCATGATCTCTTTGATCAATGCGCGGGCATCTTCAGAATCAAAGATGGTAAAGCCGGATTTATACCCGAGGTGTTTATGTTCGCGGCGAATGATATTGAGGCCGAGATTATGAAAGGTGGATACCGTTAGGCCGCGTGCTTTTTTTCCGTTGACGAGTTTGCTAACACGCTCTTTCATTTCGCGTGCGGCTTTGTTGGTAAAAGTGACGGCCGCGATATGCCGGGCGGATACACCGCACTCTTCAATAAGGTAGGCGATCTTGCGGGTGATAACGCTCGTCTTGCCGCTGCCTGCGCCGGCCAATACGAGGCATGGACCGTCAATATAAAGTACGGCTTCTTTTTGTCGGGGATTGAGAGTTGTCACGAATTGCCAGGTGCGTAGTGCTAAATCGGGTTACCGCTGAGGCGGCTTATACTAACAGAGTTTGCCGGTGGATTAGCTTAATTTGTTTCACGATGATCGCTGGTTGAGGTTTACACCGGGGTTCTCCGATCTAGGTTTCGGTAGCTGAGCGCTTCGTTAAGGTGGTGCTTTTGAATGTTCGCACTATCGGACATGTCGGCGATGGTACGTGCTACCCGTAAAATTCTATCGTATGCCCGCGCAGATAGTTTGAGGCGATCAATGGCGGTGGCCAGTAGTGATTTCTCGCCTTCGTTCAGGGCACAGTGTGCCTGCAGTCCTTTCCCGTCCAAAGCTGCGTTTGTTACCCCCTGGCGTTGAATTTGGCTGGCGCGGTTAACGCAAACACGCTCGCGTACTGTCGCACTGCTTTCACCTTCTGGTGATTGTTGTAACTCTGCGATGGGCAGCGATTTAACGTGGACATGAAGGTCAATTCGATCGAGCAGAGGGCCGGAGATTTTGTCCCGATAGCGTTTTACTTGGGGTGGCGTGCATAAACATTTTCCAGAAGCATCGCCGTGGAAGCCACACGGGCAGGGGTTCATTGCCGCGACCAGTTGAAAGTCTGCGGGGTATTCTACCTGGGCCGCAGCGCGGCTAATACAGATATGCCCGCTCTCCATGGGCTCGCGCAGCACTTCGAGTACATGTCGGGGGAACTCCGGGAGTTCGTCTAGAAATAATACCCCTTTGTGAGCCAGAGATATTTCACCGGGGCTGGGTCTTGACCCTCCGCCAACCAACGCCGCAGCTGAACTGGAATGATGTGGGGAACGGTAGGGCCGAATATGCCAGTGAGCCGCAGTTGTCTCTCGCGTTAAGGAGCGAATGGACGCGACATCGAGGGCTTCGTGCTCTTCCATCGTGGGGAGTACGCTGGGTAGCCGGCTTGCGAGCATTGATTTACCGGTCCCGGGTGGGCCATAGAGCAGGATATTGTGTCCGCCCGTTGCGGCAATTTCGAGTGCTCTGCGGGCATGGAGTTGCCCTTTTACTTCGGATAGGTCTTTTGGGTAGTGTGTTTCTACGATATTAGGTTTACTTGGCGGGTCTAAATCCGCGCGTTGGTGTAGGTAGGCGCATACCTTAAGGAGGTTATCTGCCAATAGGATATTCGTGGATTGGCAGAGGGAAGCCTCGTTGTTGTTTGCGCAGGGCAGTACCAGAGAATGGTTTACGCTGCTGCTAGCGATCGCCGTGGGGATGGCACCGCGAACAGCGCGGATGTCCCCGGATAATGCGAGTTCACCGACAAATTCGTGGTCATCTAGTTTGTCTGATGGCACCTGTTCCGATGCGGCTAAAATCCCCAGAGCAATGGCAAGGTCAAAGCGCCCACCCTCTTTGGGAAGGTCTGCAGGCGCAAGGTTGACGGTGATGCGCCGCTGAGGGAATTCGAAATGGCTGTTAAGCAGTGCGCTGCGGACTCGGTCTTTACTTTCTCTTACGGCTGTTTCGGGGAGCCCAACAATAGTAAACGCGGGCAGTCCGTTGGATAAATGGACCTCAACCGAAACGGCTGGAGCGGAAATACCCATAAGGGCGCGGGTGTGGACGATAGCGAGTGACATGTCTTTTCCTTGACGTTATATGGCGAGCGAATCAAAAAAGCTAATTCATCGGGCTCGCAAATTCCTTTTGTAATAGAGCATGGTAAATCGTAATGGTTGGCTCGAGCTTGTTAAAAAGCAATCAACGAACTCTTGTGTGTATGTTGTGCGCTACGATTTTACGCGTTCTTCTAGTTCTTTAACGGTTACTTCCAAGGCTTCTAACTTTGCTCGTGTTCTTTCGAGCACTGCCGACTGTGCATCAAATTCCTCGCGAGTAACAAGCTTAAGCTGTTTGAGGCGGGATTCCAAAATAGCCTTAAGTGCTGACGCGGAATTATCGCTAGTGGCGTCCAGCGTGCTTAGTTTCGAGCGAATATCTTCAAAAACTTGATTGGCGAAATGTTCGATCATGGTGCGGTGCGTTATTCAATTAGGTAAGGCGTTAAGTCTACCTTATTTGGTGCAAGAGGGCATTGCTATGACCTTATGTCCCTTAAAAATGAAGGGTTTTTAGCGTTGATAATATGAGCGTTGCATAAGACTTTAGGCTGATATGTACGCTTAAAACTTTGCTTCCGAGATTTTTTCCAAGCTTTTTTATGTTCTCGCCGCTATGTCAGCGGCAATGTTGATCATGAGATCTACAGCACATTATTAAAGTGACCGTAATTGGTGCCGGAAGGTGTCTGAATAGGGTGCATCCGCACTATTATGGTGCCTGCATTCGAGAAAATTACGGTGTTTTGTACTTCATTGTTCGTAAGTGATTGTAAACAAAGTAGTTTTCAGAGTTGGCTTAATTTCTGCTATTCCTCGAGTGCTGAATTACAACGTTATTAAATTTAGTTTTATTAACAAAAAATACAATAGATTTTCTTGGAGGAAACACATGAAAACAACTAAAAAATTATTAGCAAGTGCTGTTGCAGCGTCTTTGGTTGGGGCAATGACTGTACCTGCTCACGCGGACATCGAGCTTGGTGAAGGACTATCCGTTACTGGTTTTATCGATATGTCTTTCTACAGCGTAGATGACGATGCCACTGACGAAACAAGTCATGACTTTGGAATCGACCAAGTTGAGACAGATTTTTTATACACGGGTAAAGATGGTATTACCGCCCAAGTTGACATCGAATACAGCCAAGATGAGAACGGTGATGAGACGACTTTTGTTGAGCAAGCGTTCATTACTAAGGATTTTGGCGGCGGTTTAAGTGTTACAGCAGGTCGTTTCCTTAGCTACACAGGTTGGGAAACAGAAGAGCCTACAGGTTTATATCAGTACAGCGGCACGGGTTATGGCGGTGCTTTTTACGGTGGTTATCAACAAGGTGTTTCAGCGTATTACGACACCGAGTCTGTTGATTTCATGTTTTCTGTTGTAAACGATGCGTTTGATCCTAACGAAAGCGATAACGAAAAATTGGCATTCGAAGCGGGTGTTGCTTTGTCTCCAGTAGAAGGTCTTACTGCGAAGCTATTTTATGTAAGTGATGATGAAATTGACCTAATTAACGTGTGGGCTTCTTACGAAGTTTCTGGTTGGACTTTAGCAGCTGAATACAACATGGGTGACTACGGTTCAGCTGGCGTTGATATGGACTTTGGATCTCTTGTTGAAGAAGGTGATGGGTACTTGTTAATGGCAAATTACGCTTGGAGTGATTTTGGTATCACTGCTCGTTACCATGATTGGTCCACAGAAGATACAGCTGGTGCGACTAACCATGAGAACAGTGCTATTACGCTTGCACCTAGCTATGCTGTTAGTGACAACCTTTTGTTGGTTGCAGAAATACGTTTAGATGAGACTGATGACGAAGATTCTACAGCAATCGCTTTAGAAGCACTTTTCACTTTCTAAATCGCTCAACGCCGTCGGTTCACACACCTGTCCGACGGCTTTTTTTTATGCAGCGTTGTCACTCCAAGCATTTAGTGGCCGCGAAATTAAACATAGAGGAGCATAACCATGAAATTAGTTACTGCCGTAATTAAGCCCTTTAAATTAGACGCCGTTCGCGAGTCACTTTCTGAAATAGGCGTACAAGGTATTACTGTTACAGAAGTAAAAGGATTTGGTCGCCAGAAAGGCCATACCGAGCTTTACCGAGGCGCGGAATATGTTGTTGATTTTCTTCCTAAAACAAAATTGGAAGTTGCTGTTGCAGATGACCAAGTTGAGTCAGTTGTAGAAGCCGTCAGTAAAGCAGCACACAGCGGAAAAATCGGCGATGGCAAAATATTTGTTTCTTCATTAGAGCAGGTTATTCGTATTCGTACGGGTGAGTCTGGCGAAGAAGCCCTTTAATTTAGTATTTAAAACACTTTAGGTAGAGTAATTCGGAGAACTGCTATGCAGAACCAAATTTTTGAATTGCAGTACGCAATGGATACATTTTATTTTCTTATCTGTGGCGCACTGGTTATGTGGATGGCGGCGGGTTTCGCCATGCTAGAGTCGGGTTTAGTTCGTGCAAAAAACACGACTGAAATCCTGACTAAAAATGTCGCGTTGTTTGCGATTGCTTGTACCATGTATTTGGTATGTGGTTATGAATTAATGTACGGCGGCGGTCTGTTCCTTTCTGGAGTAGAAACGACTGGTGGTATTGATGTAGAAGGCGCATTGGCCGCTTCTGCTGAAAATGGTTTTGATGGCGATTCAGTTTACTCTGGCGCTTCAGACTTTTTCTTCCAGGTTGTATTCGTTGCAACCGCAATGTCGATAGTTTCTGGTGCCGTTGCTGAGCGGATGAAGCTTTGGGCGTTCTTGGCATTTGCTGTTGTTATGACCGGCCTTATTTACCCAATGGAAGGCGGCTGGACCTGGGGCGGTAACTCAGTATTCGGTATGTTCACTCTGGATTACAGCGATTACGCAGGTTCCGGTATTGTTCATATGGCCGGTGCTGCCGCTGCACTAGCAGGCGTTCTTGTACTTGGTCCTCGTAAGGGCAAGTATGGCCCGAATGGTGAAGTGAACGCGATTCCTGGTGCAAACCTTCCTTTGGCGACATTAGGTACGTTCATCCTTTGGATGGGGTGGTTTGGCTTCAACGGTGGTTCTACCTTAAAGCTTGGTGGGATTGCGGTTTCAAACGAAGTTGCTAACGTATTCTTGAATACTAACGCTGCGGCATCGGGTGGTTTGATTGGTGCGCTTCTTATTGCTCGCTTGTTGTTCGGTAAAGCGGATTTAACCATGGCACTTAATGGCGCGCTTGCTGGCCTTGTGGCGATTACTGCTGACCCTGCTTCTCCCAGCCCACTTGCTGCAACGATCGTTGGCTTTATCGGTGGTGTGATTGTTGTATTCAGTATCATCGGTTTGGACAAGCTTAAGATTGATGATCCCGTTGGTGCGATTTCGGTCCACGGTGTTGTAGGTATCTTTGGTGTACTTGCTGTGATTGTTACCGGTGGCGCAAGTGTCGGTGGTCAGCTAGTTGGTTTATTAACCATCTTCGTTTGGGTCTTCGTTACTAGCCTTATCGTATGGCTCGCCTTGAAAGCCATCATGGGTGTTCGCGTTAGCGAAGAAGAAGAGTTCGACGGTGTGGATATTTCAGAATGTGGAATGGAAGCATACCCAGAGTTCACTTCAGGAAAGTAAGTTTTTCCGAAGGCTGAATACGAAAAACCGGGGCTTGGCCCCGGTTTTTTTATGCCCGCTTGTTTTGCCTGTGGCGCCTTTGTTTTAACGGCGGGATGTGAAAGCTTATCGCATATCAATATTTGTTCGGGCTACTTTGTGTTTCTCGTATTTAGGGTGTAAATTACGGCCTATTGATGCGTTGAAATGTAAGTTTGCTCGTTTTTTAGCCTAAAAAAGCGCGAAAATTTACGTCGATGTCCCAAAATAGGTGCTTTCTTTGTTCGATTTTGTTGAGTGAGAGTTGAGGAAGATACCGATAATAAGATAGAAAAACTGTCTGGACGGAGCGTGATTAGACCTCTGTCGTTTTTAAGGTGCAAAAAATATGAAATTGATTACCGCGATTGTTAAACCATTCAAGTTAGATGACGTACGCAGTGCGCTATCGGAGATAGGCGTACAGGGCATGACCGTTACCGAAGTGAAAGGTTTTGGTCGTCAGAAAGGCCACACCGAGTTATATCGTGGCGCTGAATACGTGGTAGATTTTTTACCGAAAGTGAAGCTTGAATTAGTGCTCGATGATGATGTGGTGGATTCTGCGGTAGACGCAATCACCAAGGCGGCACAAACAGGCAAAATTGGCGATGGTAAAATATTCATCACCCCTTGTGATGAAGTGATTCGAATTCGCACAGGTGAAACCGGTTCCGACGCGGTATAACGCAGCGTTTAATTTAGCGCATTAAGGGCAGTGGCGATCGGCGACACCTTAATGCGTTAAATCTCATTTCTTGCGGGCTCATATCTAAACCGCAAAAACTTTTATTACGAAATAAACTAAAAAATTCCCTTCAAAACGCCTGAGTCTCGTGAAGAGTCATTCAGTCTGGGCTATAACTGTATCGAAAACGTCATCGTACCTGTAACGCTTTGTGAGGTTGAGTCATGAGTGATGATGAGCAATTGATCGATAGCTCCGTCAAAAATCCTACTGAAAGCCAAAACACTGACCCCGATGAGGGCGTGGTGGATATTATGGACAGTGTTTCCGCTGTGTCGGCAAAAGAAGCCGAGCGAGAAAGAATCCAGGCAGAAGTCGCCGCTTTTTTAAATAGCGGTGGGCGCATTACCTGCGTGGATACTGAGGCGATGTCGGATCCGCCGAAGGCGCCTGCATCTAATTATGGTGGCCAGCCTATTTAGCTGAGGCTGGCTGTTGCAACAAGGTTGTTTATATACGCGGCTTATAAAAACTTGGGCAGCAAACGATTGAGTACTTCGCCAATGTAGGCGAGAAATATTGTGCCCATGCTGGATTGGTAATACGTTGGGTCTTGATTGCCCACGGCAAGCACGCCCAGTAAATTACCGTGAGTGAGTACGGTAAGTGCCGAAGAGCCAACGTTCGCTGAATCTTCATCAAATAAAAATTCAATTTCTTTTACGTCGATTCCGCCACTGACCGCTTTGATGGCTTTCATATGTTTGCCAATGGCTGTTTTCGCGGTGTTGATTGATTCAATACGTGCGGGGCCAGCGTTCACACCATTTGTGCCGAATAAAATGAGGCGCGTGTAGTGAATGCCAAAATCTTTGTCGAAGCTGTGGTAAAGCGCGTCAACTAAGCTTGCTAGATCATTGCATTGAAGTAGGGCTAAGACCAGACGTTTTGTCTTATCAAAAATCAGGTCATTTTCGCGCGCGTTTTCCAATAAGTGGTTGAGCCGATGGCGCATGTCCATATTGCGATCACGCAATACGGAAACTTGTTTTTCAACTAATGAAACGGCAGAACCACTGTTGTGAGGGAGTTCGATTTCCGCGAGTAATTCGGGGTGTTGGGAGAAAAAGTCCTGATGCTCACGCAGATAGGCAGCGACTTGTTCATCCGAAATCGCGGCGTTATTTTTGGAAAACGAATCTGTCATAGTTTTATATGGCCTTGAAAAACCGTTGTCGCGGGTCCCGTCATCATAACAGGCTTGCCTTCGCCCGCCCACGTGAGCGTTAAGGTGCCGCCAGGTAAGTGGATATCTACCTGTTCGTCGAATTCATCGCGTAATCGCCCGGCCACCATCGCAGCGCATGCGCCTGTTCCGCACGCGAGAGTTTCACCAACGCCGCGCTCATACACACGTAAATTGGCTTCTTGGCGAGAGAGTATTTGCATAAATCCCGCGTTGACGCGTTTGGGAAAGCGTTCGTGGCCTTCGATAAGTGGGCCAATGGTTTCTATGGGAATCTCTAGTGTGTCGTCGACAAGCGTCACTGCGTGAGGGTTGCCCATAGAAACGGCCGAGATATCCAGGGCTTGGTTGTCGACCTGTATGGCGTAGCTAATATTTTGGACTTCCGCGCTAAATGGAATGTCGCTCGGCGTGAGTACGGGAACGCCCATATCCACGGTGACACTATCGTTATTGTTGACGTGCAAGGTGAGCGGGCCGTTAGCGGTTTCGACGCGGATACATGCCTTATTAGTAAGGCCCCTTTGGCGAACAAAGAGCGCAAAACAGCGTGCGCCATTGCCGCAGTTTTCTACTTCACCGCCGTCTTGGTTAAATATGCGGTAGCGAAAATCGGCGTCTTTTGTGCGCGGTGGCTCAACTATCAATACTTGATCGCAGCCGACGCCAAAATTGCGGTCGGCAAGTTTGCGAATCTTTTCAGAAGAGAGGTGCGGGAGTTTTTGCGAAATGCCGTCGAGCATCACGAAATCATTTCCGGCGCCGTGCATCTTAGTGAAGCGCAGTCGCACGGATCAGTTGCTCCCTTCAGTGGGAAGCAATTTTTCCCCGCGAATCAAATCTTCAAAGGTTTCGCGTTCACGAATTAGATGAAAGGCATCGCCATCGATGAGCACCTCGGCGGCACGGCAGCGCGTATTGTAATTGGATGACATGGTAAAGCCGTAGGCGCCACTCGACATGAGCGCGAGTCGGTCGCCTGCGGACAACGCGAGTTCGCGATTTTTACCAAAGAAGTCACCGGTCTCACACACGGGGCCAACCACATCCCAGGCTTTTGTTTCGACGCCGCTAGCCGCTGGGCTAAGCGGTAATATGCGCTGCCATGCTTGATAGAGGGAGGGACGAATATTATCGTTCATGGCCGCGTCGACAATGGCGAAGTTTTTGTGCTCACCGGGCTTGAGATATAACACCTCGGTGATCATCGCACCGGCGTTGGCCACAATAGAGCGGCCAGGTTCGAACATTAGCGGAATTTTTCGGTCACCAAGGCGGGTTTTAATCTGACCAATATAGTCCGAAACAGCAGGGGGTGTTTCATCGTTATAGACGACCCCCAGGCCACCGCCGAGATCTAAGTGTTGAATGCTAATACCGTTTTCACTTAGTTCATCGATCAGGGCGAGCAGGCGATCGAGTGCGTCCAAAAACGGCGCG
This sequence comes from Agarilytica sp., assembly GCA_045430345.1. GTDB lineage: Bacteria > Pseudomonadota > Gammaproteobacteria > Pseudomonadales > Cellvibrionaceae > Agarilytica. The sequence goes on from JAILXT010000002.1 coordinate 264,791, forward strand.
GTTTCGGTGAGCTGTGAACCGATGTGGCAATCGACACCGACAACATTAATGCCGGGCAGGGCGCTGGCTTTTTGGTAAATACCGGGCGCTTCTTCTATTGCCACGCCGAATTTGTTTTCTTTTAGCCCGGTTGAAATATAAGGGTGCGTTTTGGCGTCCACGTCTGGATTAACACGTAAGGAAATATTGGCCGTTTTCCCCATTTCGTCTGCGACGCGAGACAACACGTATAGCTCGGCTTCTGATTCAATATTGAAGCAGGCTATGCCTCGTTCGAGGGCCTGGGCCATCTCGGCGGGGGTTTTCCCTACGCCTGAAAATATGATGCGGTCGGCTTGTCCGCCAGCACGGATTACCCGTTCCATTTCGCCGGCAGAAACAATATCAAAATGCGCACCCAGAGACGCAAGTACCTGCAATATGGCAAGGTTCGAATTGGCTTTAACCGCGTAGCAGACTTTACCAGGGTGATCGCCCAGGGCATTCGTATAGGCACGGTAAGCGTCGACGATTGCGGCTTTACTGTAGACGTAACAGGGCGTGCCGTGCGCGTCTGCGACGGATTCCAGTGAGACTTGCTCGAATGTTAGGCGTGTTGCGGACATTTTATTCCTTCAATTTACTTCTGTTTCACTTGTTTTGTTTACTGGTACGGCGCCGTCGTTTGTCGATTCACTGTCAGTCGTGGGGGCTGATTTTTCCACGTTTGGTGCTGCCTTCGTGGGTGGTTTTGTTGCCGCATCGGGAAGGCGCAATTCCCCCGTTTGGCCGCAGGCGGTGAGCACTAGCACAAGGCTAATAGATACGGCTGACATACATCTTCTATACATATTTGGTAAACGCCAAAACCCAAAAGGAGGGAGTATAACACTCGGCAGCGTTTGCGTAAGGCCCGCGGGCCAATGCGGGAATCGGCGGTTCTTGTGTTGCGGGTTGGGGAGGCTTAGGCGTCTAACAAGATACCAATCGCTTGGTTGAGTTTTGATTCCAGACGATTTTTGATGCGTAGATAATGCACGGTTTGGAGTTGGCCGTTTTGGGAAATAATTTCGGCGACTTGGCTTAAATCGAGGTCAGTGATATAGACGGGGTAATGCTCCGAGCCGTTGCGTCGCGCCAGAATATATTGGCTTACGACGATTTCCAATTGCTGATCGAAGTTCTGGCTGGAAAATTCTTGATCGTCACAATAAAAATTGTAGCTCAGCTCTCTGTTTGGTCCGATATGCGCGCTGGCCTTTACTTCAAATTTGGCGTGGTCTGTCGTATCGGGCACGACCTTTCGGGCTTGAGTAATAAAGTTGCCGTGGCCGTTTTTGAGAATTTCGTGCACTTGAATGGGGAAGACGCCAAAGTCCCCGTTAAGCTCATTATTGACTTGGGCTTGGCGGTACAAAATGGCTCTTAGGAACAGGTGCAGGGGTTTAAGTGGGTTGTACTTGCGGCGACCTCTGAACACGCTGTGAAGAATAGAACCTCGTTCATCGACGAGGTACATTTCGATCCCAATATCAAAACGCCGGTAAAATATATTGATGGCGCCCGGCCGTGCGTTGCCACAGATAACCCGAAGGGGGTGCCCCCTGAGTACATGGCTGTCTAATACGATTGCACTGTAATGCCGTTGCTCTTGCTCTAGGTGGTCAATCAGTAAGGATTCAGTATGGAAGGTCGCTATTTGCGGCTTCATGCTTTTGAACTGCAAGCAGTGGTAGGCATCGCCCATCTGAAAAATAAAGCGTTTGTGCTTGGCGCCTTTTCCGGAAAAAAAACAGCGAACAATCTCATCCAACCAACGCTCTACGCGTGCAGTAATGGTGTTGGCGTGGGCGTTACCAATACAGGCGACTTTCATTTTTGGCGGACGTTGGTGTGTGTCGGGCAATGTGAGCTGCAAGTAATCTTGAATGGCATCAAGGAGGGCGTTGTCGTTTTCGAAGCGGCGAACGCTGACTTCATTCCAGCTGTTTTTAATAATGACATCGACGGAGGTGACGAGGTTCTCTTCAAAGCCGCCGTAACATAGGGCATCAGATTTATCACTCATACGCTGATAACCTTGTTGATAAAGGTCTTTTTCGTGAGATTTTCCGGCATTGAGCAAAAACAGTACGCTGTCGGGGGTGGCCGAGCGCTGGAAGTTTTTTTGAGGAATCGCTTCGAATGGCAACGGTAGCCATTCTTGAAATGTGGTGAGTAAGCGACGCAATTCGAGGCCGCTGAGCGTGGATTCGTCATCGAGTTCGGCTTGGGTGTCTCGGTTAATCACACCGTTGAGGTGGCTCCACAGAATTAATTCGATGGGGTTGGTGGATGACTTCACTGGGGAGCCGCCGTCTGAGATGGCTTCACCCGCTTCATGTGAAAAGGCCGTCCAGATCGGCTCGCGCTTGTTCTCTGGGTTTACACAGGAGATATGCAGGACGCTTTCTGATATATCGTCGGAAATGCCGGGGTTTACCATATCAATCTTGCCGGGCCGACGTTCAAATGCCGCTTGAAGCTTACGGCCCAGGATCATCAGTTCAGATGAAGAGATTACACGCTCGCTTTTACTTGTAGAGTTCGCAAATTCAAGGAGGAAGCGGTAGCTGTGATTGAGTTCGGTGACGAGTAAGTTGTGTTCGTCGCTAACGTCAGCGGCCTTCCAATTGCTGCGGCTGTCTAGGAACTGGATATGGGCGCTGTCCCACTCCCAAGATCGCGTCATTTTCTCCAACAATAGCCGCTGCCATGATTTGGCTTTGCGTGAGGGCGGGCGAGAGAGGGGTTTATTTACTTTGAAATAGAAACAGCGCCGTGCCAACTCAAGCCGCTTAAACTGTTTCCTTTCTATCAAATAGTGCTCAATACGACGGTAAATCATTACGTAGCTATCGAGCACGTTAATATCGGTCTCGCCGGCGTAAATAGCGCCTTTGAAGGTGAGTGACAGCGGTTCGATACTGGCGTAGTCCGACACATAGGCTTCTAAAAGCAGCAGTTTTAAAACGGATTTATAGGGGGATTCAATGGCTTTGTAGAGTTGCCATACCCCGGCCCCTAAGAATTCCCCAGCGGGAATTTCGGCAATGCCGCCAAAATCGATTGAGGAGTCATTGGGGATAAAACGTTTATACAAAAGCGTGTTCGTATATTCACGAAAGACTGGCTCTTCGTGATTGGGTACGTACCACCATATGGGCGTTCTGCCGGCGACAAAAATCGCACTGCGGTAAAACTCGTCGAGTAATAGGAGTTGCTGTGCACTGCCGCTGGATTCCGTATCAAGCGCAGAAAATTTATGTTCTTTAAAGGCTTCGTGATCCATCAGAAAGAAATGCGCCTCTAGGCGCAGTCCCATCGCCCAAGCGGTAATTTTATCGCATTTGGTTTGGAGTTCGGCTAAGCGTTTTTTCTCGATGCCGGGTCGGTGGCATATCCATATATCCAGGTCGCTGCGTTCACTTTGGGCGATCGTACCGACGCTTCCCATTATGTAGATACCGAATATCTCGTCCTCTGCACTGGGGTCGAAGGTGAGCGTGAAGCTCTTGGCCACCATCTTCCCGACCAGTACATCTCGTTTTGAGGGTTTGTAATGGGATACGCGGGACGGGGTTTGGCGTGATACAAAGCCGGGCATCATTGGATGGTTGGAGTGAAAAAGCAGCGGAAGAACGTCCATAAAAAGCTGCTGACGGTCGCTTAACGCGCCGCGCATACGTTCGAGTCGATCGTCGTTAACCGCCAGAAAGCGCTTGTTTAGTAACGCAATATTTTGGCGATCGAGACCATCCTCTATGACCTTGGGTGATAAAAGTGGCTTGTTCACTTTTTAGTATATCGGCGATATCTCGCTTTGGTTTATGCCTTTCCTTGGGAGGGTTACGCGAACATTTGTGATGCCCGTCGCGTTTTTTTTGATAGCTCTGTCACTGTTTTAAGTTTAGCAGTGCAAAAAGTAATATGTAGGGGGTCCGCTTAGAACATTTATTCTGCGTTTAGCTGTTCAATATAAAGTCTAACTATGTGAAGAGGCGTGAAAAAATAGGGGCTGGGGTGAAAGGCTGGGTTTATTGGTTTACAGCTGATGTGTTAATACTTTTCTCGTGTAGGTTTTAGATGGGGGCTTTGAGGTGTTTATCATTAGGGGGTAGCTTCAAAAAACACATGAATCCATCCCTGGAGCTTCGGCGATTTATCCTGAATCGACGATTTTTGAAGCTACCCCCCTAACGCTAAACTCACATATTACTAGATGGGATGTAGTCGGAATTTCTAAGAGACTATCAGCCTCTTTATTTGTGGTGAGGCGTTGACTAGCTTTCGCTCTGAGTATTGTGCAGATTCGCGTAATAGCCGCCTTTGGCAAGTAGGGTCGCGTGGTTACCTTCTTCAACGATCTTGCCGTGTTCGAGCACAACAATACGGTCTGCGTTTTCGATGGTGGAAAGGCGGTGCGCGATGATTAACGTGGTGCGGCCCTGTTTGAGTTTTTCGAGGGCGTTTTGGATTTGCTTTTCAGATTCGTTATCGAGTGCAGAGGTTGCCTCATCCAAAATTAAGATGGGCGCGTTTTTTAATAGACCGCGAGCAATCGCGAGGCGTTGACGTTGGCCGCCAGAAAGTAATGCGCCGTCTTCGCCGACTTCTGTATTAAAACCTTCTTCAAGTGATTCGATAAAACCATGGGCGTATGCATCTTTTGCGGCGGTTTGAATATCGTCTTCACCGATATGTTGTAATTTTTTGCCGTAGGCGATATTGGCGCGCACAGAGTCGTTAAACAGAATCGTTTGTTGGTTCACTAAGGCAATGTTGTTTCGTAAGCTTTCGAGCGCTATATGATCGAGTGGTGTGCCATCAATACAAATATCACCGGCTGTAGGATTGTAAAAGCGTAACAGCAAACTTGCGATGGTGGTTTTGCCGCTGCCGGATGCGCCAACAAGTGCGACGGTTTCACCTGGTGCGATGTTTAAACTAATGTTGTCGAGTGCCGTATTCTCTTCGTTATAGGCGAACGATACGTTTTTAAATTCGATTCTGCCGGTGATGTTGTCGAGTTGTTTGTTGCCGGTATCAACTTCGGCATGGCTATCGATGACAAAGAAAATGGTTTCAGCGGCGGCGATGCCTTTTTGAATAACCGAGTTGATGGTCGAAAGTTGACGAAAGGGCTTTGCGATCATCCCAGCAAAGCTCACGTAAACAACGGCGCTGGAAGAATCTCCTGTCCATATCGTCATTACCAAATAAAAAATACAGGCTAAAGCGATAGCGATAATGATATGCAGAACAGGGGTCTGTAAGGCTTTGACTCGTTCGAATTTTGTAGAAAGGGTTAAGTTGTTATCTGTTGCGTCGTTAAATCGCGTCCTTTCGTAATCTTCGCCTAAATAACTTTTAACTAGTTTAATGCCCTGTAGTGCTTCTGTTGAGATGTGGGTGACTTGGCCGACCGCATTTTGAATACGTCGACTTTTTTTGCGGAAATAATTTGAGGCAACATAAATAACGCCGCCAAGTATGGGGGCAATCACAAAAAATATGAGTGTCAATTTCCAGTTGATGATGATCATCGCGGTGAGAAAAAATATTACGGAAAAGCCGTCGCGAAATAAAATTTTAAGGGCGTTAGTAACTGAGCCAGTAACTTGTTCGATGTTGTATATGATGAGGGAGACGAGCTCGCCGCTATTGCGTTGATCAAAAAAATTCTGCGGTAGATAGAGCATGTGAGAGAAAACAGTTTTTCTCAAAACATTGACAACATTGAGGCCCACCCGGCTCATAAAGTAGTTGCCGAGATAGGAGCCAATACCGCGAAGCAAAGAAAGCGCGATTACGGCGGCGGGAACAAAATATAAGGAGCTGGTGACTTCTGCAGAAAGGTTAAATAGCGGGTCTGATGGTCGACCTTCTAAGCGATCGATAAAGTATTCCATAGTGGCGACGAGGGCCGCTTCCATGCCGGCGAAAAGTGCAAAGCCCAACACGCTAACCAATAAGAAAAACTTGTATTGAAATGCGTAGCTTAAAAGGCGCCGATATAGGCTGTTTTGCGGAGGTGCCGTCATTAAAAGGTCTCGATCAGAGCTTGGCATTACAAGTGGTTTATCTGCAATGCCAAGCAGTATTCGCTATATATAAAATAACGTGCGTTGTGACGAGTCCAGAACTTATGAGGTGACTGGGTTTAACCAGCTATTGTACTCATCTTGCTCGCCACGAACGGTTTTGAAGTACATGGACTGAAGTTGTTCCGTGATGGGACCGCGTTCGCCGTTACCGATCGCGCGACCGTCTAGCTCGCGAATGGGCAGTACTTCAGCTGCTGTGCCGGTAAAAAAGGCTTCGTCGGCTACGTAGACTTCATCGCGGGTGATTCGTTTCTCTTTGATTTTAAGGCCAAGAGACTCTGCGAAAGTGAAGATGGTGCCGCGCGTAATGCCGTCTAGGCATGAGGTTAGTTCGGGTGTGAGCAATTCGCCATCGCGGACGATAAAGACATTTTCACCGCTGCCTTCGGCAACATAGCCTTCGTTGTCGAGCAGTAATGCTTCTTCGCAGCCACTGTCCAGCGCTTCTCTCAAGGCCAGCATGGAATTAATGTAGTGGCCGTTTGCCTTGGCTTTACACATGGAGATATTCACGTGATGGCGTGTATAGCTGGAGGTGCGTACTTTAATGCCTTTTGTGATGGCTTCGGGCGACATGTAGCTTGGCCATTCCCAGGCCGCCACAATGGCGTGGGTTTTTAAGTTGTCAGCACGTAAGCCCATGCCTTCGGAACCCAAAAAGACCATGGGGCGTAAGTAGGCTTCTTTAAGATTATTTTCGCGGACGACCAGTTTTTGTGCTTCGTTAAGCTCTTCTTTATCCCATGACATTTTCATGTTCATGATATGGGCGGAGCGGAACAAGCGATCTGTGTGGGCTTGTAAGCGAAAAATGCAGGTGCCATTGTTTGCGGTGTTGTACGCGCGGACGCCCTCAAATACACCCATGCCATAGTGCAGTGTGTGTGTCAGAACATGTACCTTGGCATCGCGCCATTGTACGAGTTCACCATCAAACCAAATAACCCCATCGCGATCTGCGAAAGACATAATACTCTCCAAAAAACTATCGACTCGCCTATTCTGTTTCGCGACTCGACTTCAATTATGGTTAATCACTCTATTTGCAGAGGCAATAACATGCGCCTGCAATCACTCAATATTTTGCATGGATGGTTAATGCGCTGGTGCGTCTTGCATTAATCGCTGCCAAATCGCTGAGACATTCTGGCGTTCTTGCTTCAGTTGATCCGAGCCGATTAGGCTGGGTTGTTGCTGAAGTGTCAAACGATGTCCTGCTGTGCGAAAGGCTTTATAGGCTTCAGTGAGCTGGTCGACCTCTTGAGCCTCCAGCAATTTGGAATTCGCAAATGACTCCAATATTCGGATGTTGTCCGTGTACTCTACCAACGCCGGGTGGGAGTGACCCCAGGCGAGAACCCCATATTGAACCATAAATTCAATGTCGACGATACCGCCGGCATCGTGCTTTATATGAAATTTTTCGTTCTGGTTTTCGTCGCCGCTGTTCTTGCTACCGAGGTGTTCGCGCATCTTTTTACGCATATCGATCACTTCGTCGCGTAATGTGTCGCTTTCTCGTTCGTTGCAGCATATATCGGCACGTATGCGGTTAAATTCCTGAGCGAGTACTGGGTCTCCTGCGACGATGCGGGCGCGTACTAAGGCTTGGTGCTCCCAGGTCCAGGCGGCGTTGTGTTGGTATTTCTCGAAGGCGGCGATTCCCGTGACCAGCATGCCGGAATTTCCCGAAGGCCTGAGTCGCATATCCACTTCGTAGAGTGTGCCCGAAGGCATGGTGGTGGTGATGAAGTGAATGATCTTTTGGCCCAAGCGCATGTAAAAGGTTTGGTTGTCGATACTGCGCTCGCCGTCAGTGACACCATTCGGTTGTGCCCCGTGAATAAAAACCAGGTCGAGGTCGGAACCATGGCCAAGTTCTATGCCGCCAAGTTTGCCGTAGCCGGCGATCACAAAGTTGGGGATATCGCGTGCTTCTCCATCTGGGTAGCCGTGTTTTTCGACGAGGTTACGCCACGACAGAATCAGAATGTATTCGAGAATGACCTCCGCAATCCATGTCAGGTAGTCGCTCACTTTCATGAGCGGTAGTACGCCGGTGGTCTCACTCGCGGCAACACGCAGTGCGTGTGAAGAGCGGAAATAGCGCAGGTTATCCATTTGGGTTTCAAGATCATCTTCTGCGATACGTAAAGTCGAGCGTTGTAATTCGGATTCTAGCTCGTCTTTAAGTGGGGGGTGGTAGAGCTGTTCGGGATCAAGAAGCTCGTCGAGCAGGGCGGGGTGTTCCGCCATGGTGTCGGCGATCCAGGGGCTGGCTTCGCAAAGATCGATGAGCCGCGAAAGTGCACTGGGGTTTTCCAGTAGCAGTAATATGTATGCACTGCGTCGCGCGGTTGCTTTGATCAATTGAATAAATCTGCGCAGTGTTTCGGTGGGTTGATCGCGATCGGCAAGTTTTACCAGCAGTGCGGGTATGAAGGCATCGAGGCGTTCGCGACTGCTGCTGTGCATGGCGCTATTGGATGCCCAGGTTTCAAGTTCGCTGAGTAGCTTGTAGCTAAGGTCTGCATCTTCGTGGCCGTATTCACCGAGCTGGATGATGGCGGCGTCTTTATCGAGGCGTTGGTGCCACAATGAGATGCAGGGGTTTTCTGTGTCGCCGTTGGGGGTTTGCTCTTCCGGTTCTGCAATGAGATCTGCAAATACCTCTTTTACACGCGCGCGATGTTGTTCCAGGGCGCTGTAAAATGCGTCCCAGTTTTCAAACCCCATGACGGCGGCAAGGGCGGTCTGAGCCTCTGGTTTGTCGGGCAGCTTTTGGGTTTGTTCGTCGTTGTAGCCTTGTATACCATGTTCCGTATTGCGGAGGAATATGTAGGCTTCGGTTAAGGCCTCCACTGTTTCGGGGGGTAGGCATCTTAGAGAACCAAGCACGGGTAATATCGCCAATATGCGATTGTCTTGCAGGCTGGTTTCGCGCCCGCCACGAATTAATTGAAATACCTGTGCGGTAAATTCAATTTCACGAATACCGCCCGCACCGAGTTTGACATCTTCTTCAAGGCGTCGACGCTTGACCTCTTGGGTGATCATTTTTTTAAGGCCGCGCAAGGCATCGATAACAGAAAAGTCGATGTATTTACGAAAAGTAAATTCACGCAGCATGTCAGTCAATCTTTGGGTGTAGACGTGTTCGCCATTGTTCGCGACGACACTGGCTTTTACCATTGCGTAGCGTTCCCACTCTCGCCCTTGCGTGTGGTAATACTCTTCAAGTGCATCGAAGCAATAGACCAGTGAGCCGCTTTGACCGTAGGGGCGCAAACGCATATCAACACGAAATACCATGCCGTCAGCGGTAATTGCGTCGAGACTCTGAATAACTTTTTTCCCTAAGCGTGAGAAAAATTCGTGATTACTTAAATCGCGCTTTCCATCCGTTACCCCGTTTTCAGGGAAGGTGAAAATTAAATCGATATCTGAAGATAAGTTCAGTTCATTGGCGCCAAGTTTCCCCATGCCGAGAATCAAAAACGGCTGTTTATCGCCATTTTTACAGCGGGGGGTGCCGTGTTTACTTTCTAATACCTGATAGTGAAAGCTGAGTGCGGCATTTATGCAGGCTTTCGCCAAATGGGATAAATCGTCAGTGGTTTCATTAAACGATGCGAGACGGTTAAAGTCACGCCAGATAATGCGGATCATGGCGCCTGCGCGGGCTTGGCGGAGCATTCGATCGAGGTCTTTTTCGTCAGCTATGTTTTCTACATCGACGAGTTTTTCAAAGTCATGGTAGTTAAGTGTTGCGTCGAGTGACTCGCTAGCAAGGAGTTTGGCAAACACTGAGGGACGTTGTGATATTTCGGTACTGACAAAGGCACTGCTGCGTAAGGTGAAGTGAAAGTGCTCTATGCGTTCTGGGTTATTCGCGAAATAGCATTCAACAGTCGAGGACTCTTCCTGTGTTAGCTTCTCACGCAGTGAAAGGTATGTGTGTTCGAGGTCGCTTGGGATTTGCCAAGTAAATTCTGCGTTCATAGGGGCTTAGGCGTGTGCTTATTTGTGTAAGAGGATGAGGTTATTTACCGATTCTAACACGTAATGTTCCATCTCCCAGAATACTATGCGAAGGGATTTAGTGCCCTGTAAACTGTGCCATTTTTTCTTTTAACGTTCGGCTCTCATCCGCGATTTCTGCAGAGTTTTTCGCAATGATTGCTGTATCCCCTGCAACTGTTTCTGAAAGGGAGTAGATAGCGGAAATAATACGACTCACTTCGTTTGCCACAGAACTCTGTTCGTTGGATGCGGTGGCGATTTGATGGCTCATATCGTTGATAGTGGTTACGTTCTCCGTAATCGATGAAAGCGTATTTTCCATATGGCCAGAGGCATCGATAGTTTCTTGTACGGATTCGATGCTCGTGTTCATGGATATGTGAGCTTCGTCTGCGGCTTTTTGGAGCTGCGTAATAATCGATTCTATTTCTTCAGTGGAATTTTGTGTTTTTTGTGCGAGGGAGCGAACCTCATCGGCGACTACCGCGAACCCTCGTCCTTGCTCTCCGGCACGTGCAGCTTCAATGGCGGCATTCAGTGCGAGTAGGTTTGTTTGTTCTGCAATAGAACGAATCACTTCCATCACTGAGCCGATATTTTCGCTGCTTTGTTTTAATACTTGGATTTTATTTGCCGTCGCTTCTATTTGTCCGGTTAAGCGATGAACGGTTTGTTGTGATGATGTCATCACACGCGAGCCTTCTTCCGCTGCGGTACTGGCTTCTTTTGTGCGTTTTGCGGTTTCACCTGCGGAGCGAGCCACTTCTTCGGCGGACGCTGATAATTGGTTGAGAGCAGTGGCGACTTGCTCTATCTCTTTAAGTTGTTGATTGGTTGAATCGACGGTGTGATCTGTCGCTGCGGACATCGCACGCACATTTTCAGAGACATGGCCGGATGCATCAACCACATGAGTGACAATGTCGTGAATGTGACTGATTACGCGATTAAAATTGTCACTTAAGTGGCCGATTTCGCCGCTGCCACCTGAAGAAAGTCGTTTAGTTAGATTGCCGCCGCCTTCTGCTAAATCAGCAAGGGATTCGGAGACTGCTTTTAAGGGGGAAATCAGCATGAGCCGGCTGGCGACAAAAACGCAGGCAATGCTTCCTGCTAGCATAATAAATAGCGACACCAATGCAGAGTGTGATTGGCGAGTAAGTTGCTGTTCTAAAGGTTGTTCTGAAAAAACGATGCTGTAATGACCAACGGTTTTTCCTTCGCGCGTAATTTTCACTTTGTTTTTTTCGATCGTGTTTGCCGAACTATTGCTTTGCGTTGCCTTGCCTAATCGTTTGCCGCGGTGGTCGGTAATTTCGATCGTGTTGATTAAATCCGTCGCCGCGAGTGATGTTGCAATATTCGCGACGTGAGGGGCATCGTAGGTAAATACTGGTTCACTTAAGGCGACATTTATGGTGCTCATTTTAACTTGGATCGCGGCATCAAACTTTTCGCGTTGCCATCCGGATGTCATGATGTTGTGTATCAAGTAGGCGATGCATGCGAGTACGATGAGCGTTGCGCTAACAAATGCAATTAATTTACTTGAAAGGGTATTCATTGTGCCTGAACCTTTATCGTTGTCTTTTTGCAGCCGAATTTACTTTTCGAAAGCGAAGTTTTTCAGAATGCGAATCATGTTGATTGATCTATACGATACGCAGTCACATTTGTGCGCTTTATTGTGCAATTAGAACGGATGAGGAAATAAGGTAAGCGAGAGGAGTAAATGGACTTCTGTGCAGGTACACCGTAAAACAGCGTCGAATTATGTTCGACAAATACCCATGGGGTTATTCGCCGGTGTAAATGACAGAGTTATTACGGCCGTTATTTTTCGCTTGATACAAGCCTTTATCCGAACAGTCGATCCAATTGGTTCTATCTGTGATGCGATCGCTTAATTCGCAGATTCCAAGGCTAACGGTATATTGAAAGGTGAGGTCTTCATATTTCACCACGTTGGCCTGAATAGCTTCGCGGATACGTTCCGCGACAATCAGCGCGCCGGCGGCATCGGTATCCACCAGAATAACAGTAAATTCTTCTCCTCCGTAGCGACCAGCGATATCGATATTACGTAAGCATTCTTTGAGTATGCGTGAGGCTTCTCGAATCGCTTCGTCACCCGCCGGATGACCGTAACCATCGTTGATCTTTTTAAAGTGGTCGATATCAAACATGACCAAAGAGGTTTTGTGACGATGCCGCGAAAAACGCTGAAACTCAGTTTCCAGTTCGCCTTCCCAGGTCTTGCGGTTGAGCAAGCCGGTGAGTCCATCGGTTCTGCTAAGTTGGCGCAGTTTTTCGTTCGCTTTTTGGCTTTGTATACGGTTAACCGCCACTTCCGTTACGTCATATACGATGAGACAGATATGTTCTACTTGCCCACGTGCGTCTTTTAACGGAATGATCGTACTGTTTTGGTACATGAATTCCGCGATACTGGTAATCGGACGATAGTTTTTAAACTTGAAAAGGTAAGGGCGTTGCTCCCAGGTGGTGAAAGCTTGGTTGTGGAGTTCGAATACGGTTTGTACCTTGCGGCGAAACCAGGTTTCTGGGAGTTCGGGGAACGACGTGAAAATATTCTCGCCTAATACGACATCGGCGCCTTTCGCACTGTGGTTTTGCATAAAAGCGTTCCACAGCTGAACGTTGAAGTTGGCATCGAGAACAACCAAGCCGACATCGATATGCTGGAGCACATCCATTAACCAGTGAAAGTCGTCTAAAAATTTGTTGGCTTCGGTCATTTAAGTCGTTATCTCGCCGGTTACGGCGTCTGTGTGCTCTGTATCTCTAGGCGAGCAAGTAATCGAGCTTTTTGGCTAATAGGTCAAGCGAGTCACCGGTCATGATGATAAGGAGATCGCACTGAACATTATAGCCTTCTAATTCATAGGAGATTTCGGTTACTAGGGCGCTCTCCCATTGCGCATTCTCCATCTGGAAAATCTCAGATACTTTTCTGTGTTGTCCGAGTACCGTTGGTGAGCCAAAGCTGAAATCCATATCGATTTGTTCAGCAATGCCCTTTAGGCACGCGCCAAAGAGCACATTGGTGGTATCCATCAATAGCTCGCGCTCGGCTTGGTCGTCTAGCTTTTCATCGTAATTTAGAAGTTTGGCGAGATCCACGAAGCTGGTGTCGTTAAACAGCAGCATGGCCTCTCCTGCGATGCCGCCGCCAATGAAACCTTGGCAGACGCCGGATACCGCCTCGTTTGCGTCGATTGCATGTAATGCCATGGCAATATCTGCAGGCCGCATCACCTCAATATGAGGGATTGAGAGAATAACGAAGGTGTCTAATAGGCGTGCGAGTTTGTCACCCGCCTGCCCCATGGCGACGTTGGTGATCTCTTGCAAGGCGTCTCGATGCTCTTCGCTAATCTTGAGTAGTGACATTTTCGTTAATTTTTAGCGTGGTGTATTAACTATTCTAGCTAGCTGAGGATAAAATGCCGGAAAATTTTATAAATCTCTCCATTTTGATTCCTTCTTGCACATTCGGTGACCTGATTAGCGCGGAAAGTATCGTTTTTGTGCCCAATGTAAGGTTTTGATGATGAAAATTTGCACTATCCCAGTTACCCACTACCAGCAAAACTGTTCTTTGTTGTGGTGCGAGAAAACTAACGAGGCGGCATTTGTGGATCCGGGAGGGGATATTGACCGTTTGATGGCCGCTGTCGAGCAATACGGCGTGACCGTAACCAAGATTTTGCTCACCCATGGTCATATGGATCACGTCGGTGGGACAGCCGAGCTTAGTAAGCGGCTTTCGGTGCCAGTTATAGGCCCCCATCGTGATGATGCGTTTTGGATCAATGATTTGAAGGGGCAGGCGCAGATGATGGGTTTTCCGCCGTCTGAAGTATTCGAGCCGGATCAGTGGTTAAATGACGGTGATACCGTCACCGTTGGTGAGGCCACATTGACGGTGCATCATTGTCCAGGGCATACCCCGGGGCACGTCGTGTTCTACCAAAAAGATGTCGCCGTCGCCTTTGTGGGTGATGTGCTCTTTAAGGGCTCGATTGGACGAACCGATTTTCCGCGCGGTGACTATGACCAGCTTGTCACTTCGATTCGCACCAAGCTTTGGCCTTTGGGGGATAACGTGACCTTCATTCCTGGGCACGGGCCAACGTCGACGTTTGGCGAAGAGCGCCGTGACAACGCCTTTGTCGCTGATAAGCGATTTGGTTAGCGAATTTTGAACGTAGAGAGCGCAGCTCATAAGTGGGTGAGCACAAATGAATTTGAGAGGCTGTGATGAGCGAGACTGTTGGTGATTCCGTTGGTGATGAGTTAGATGCAATCTACGAAAGCTTTATTGTACAGGCGATCGAAGTGGGCTGTGTTTGGGGCTTAGAAGGCGAAGAGGGCTGGGCCTTGTGCCCGTCTTCCAATAATGATGCGATCGACACGATGCCGTTTTGGTCTGACCCGGATGCGGCCAATGCAAAATGTCGAGATGAGTGGAGCCACTACAAGGCGGTGCCGATTTCGCTGGAAGAGCTGTTAGATGAATGGCTGCCCGGTATGCATGAAGACGTGCTGTTAGTGGGCATTGATTGGAATGAAGACCTCGAAGGCGAGGAGGTTGAGCCTTTGGACCTGCTTGAAGATATTGATAAAATGGCGGCGGCGATGAGCGCTTCCTAGCACGCGGCCTTGTTTGGCTTCGAGCATTAGTTCGATGTGGTTTGGGGGGGCATTAAGCTCTGCTTGATAGCCGCCATTACCTTTTTAGGTCGCTCTCCATTTTTGCGGCGATACAAAATCTCATTTTCGCCTCCGATAACGAATACAGCGGCAGTGCCCTTCACGCCATATTTACGAGCGATGGACTCGGCTTTCACTGAAATGGGTAATGAGAGTGCGCGTTGTTTTACGTATGTTATCGGGTCGCTGTCCTCCCATATATTGAATGCCACAAAAGTGACGCCAGGTGAATTGGCGCTTTCTGGTTTCGTGGTGTTCCTCAGGTTTGTCTGAAGTTCATCTAGTAATGGTAGTAAGGCTTTACAGTGCCCGCACCACGTGGCCCAGAAAATCATTACGACGCGATTCCCCTTATCCAGCTCGTCATCCAAAGAGATGGTTTTACCGTCGATGGTTGAGGCCACCCAGTTGGGGGCGCTCGCAAAAATTGTATGGGATGAGAGCGAGGCGAAAATAAATACGAGCACAAGCCCTATGTGCCTGACGGCAGATAAAGCGCTTGGGCGAGTTTGTCTCTGGAGTGTTATTGCCTTCGCCGGGGCGAAGCCGCGCAGAGTAGGAGTCGTTGTCACTGATTGTTACCGTGTATTGTTGGGTTTTTCTGGGGGCCAACGGGAATATTAACGCTATAAAACTGTAGATCGCGGGCGAGCGTGAGGGTTCCCTGTTACTCTAGCGCAAATGCACCAAAACATAACTTTGGTTGCTGCCTGAAACCTCATTTGATATAACACCGCCGAAATTACCTTTAGCGAACGCTTTTATGACAACGATTTATTCGCAAGACGCCGACGAGCAAATGCCGCTCAAAGAATTTACCGAGAAGGCATACCTGGAATATTCCATGTATGTGATCTTGGATCGTGCGCTGCCCAACGTGGGTGACGGGCTAAAGCCGGTGCAACGCCGCATTATTTATGCGATGAGTGAGCTCGGGTTAAAAGCGTCTGCCAAGTATAAAAAGTCAGCACGTACCGTCGGCGACGTTATTGGTAAGTTTCATCCCCATGGTGATGGAGCAGCCTATGAAGCCATGGTGTTAATGGCGCAGCCCTTTTCGTACCGATACCCCTTGGTGGATGGTCAGGGTAACTGGGGTTCCCAGGATGACCCTAAATCCTTCGCCGCGATGCGTTATACCGAATCGCGCCTCAGCCGATTTACAGAGCTATTACTCACGGAACTTGCGCAAGGCACTGTTGAGTGGCAACCAAATTTTGATGGCACCATGGAAGAGCCGCAAGTGTTGCCTGCTCGCGTGCCCACCGTTTTACTTAACGGTACCACCGGTATTGCGGTCGGTATGGCGACAGATGTGCCTTCGCATAATTTAAAAGAAGTCGTCGATGCGACGATTCACTTATTGGATAACCCGCAGGCAACGGTTGAAGATCTGTGTGAATTTGTTCACGGCCCCGATATGCCAACCGAAGCGGAAATTATTACGCCCAAGGCAGAACTGCAAAACATCTATAAAAGTGGTCGTGGCAGTATGAAAATGCGCGCCGTGTGGCGAACAGAAGATGGCGATATCATCATCTCTGCATTGCCTCACCAGGTTAGCGGCGCGAAAATTTTAGAACAAATCGCTGCGCAATTGCAGGCGAAAAAATTACCAATGGTGGCCGACCTTCGTGATGAATCTGATCATGAAAATCCGACCCGCTTGGTGATCGTGCCGAGATCAAATCGTGTTGACCTTGAAGAGTTGATGGGGCACTTATTTGCGTCTACTGACTTAGAAAGAAATTACCGCATCAATATGAACATGATTGGTATTGATGGTAAGCCCGCCGTGAAATCCCTATTGCAGATTCTCAGTGAGTGGTTGAGTTTCCGTATGGTGACGGTCCGTCGTCGCTTGCAGTATCGCCTTGATTGGGTGCTGGATCGTTTACACGTCTTAGATGGGCAAATGATCGCGTTTTTGAATATCGATGAAGTGATTCATATTATTCGGACCGAAGAGCATCCCAAAGAGAAACTAATGGAGCGCTTCCAGCTGAGTGAGCGCCAAGCTAATTTTATTCTCGATACACGCTTGCGTCAGTTAGCGCGTCTCGAAGAAATGAAAATCAAGGAAGAGCAAGACAAGTTAAATAAAGAAAAAGAAAATCTTGAATTGACCTTGGGGTCTGCACGTCGTTTAAAAACCTTAATCAAAAAAGAACTTAACGAAGCCGTAAAAGATTTTGGTGATGAACGTCGGTCACCGATAGTGATTCGCGGTGAAGCTCAAGCATTTAGTGAGCAGGATTTGTTGTCTGTGGATCCTGTTACTGTCGTGCTTTCCGAAAAAGGATGGATCCGAGCAGCGAAAGGGCATGATATAGATGCCGAAGGTTTGAATTATAAGTCGGGTGATGGTTATCGTTTTTCTGCCCGTGGTCGCACAAATCAAAATGCCATATTAATTGATTCTACCGGGCGCAGTTATTCCATGCCCGCCCATAACTTGCCCTCGGCACGGGGGCAGGGCGAACCGGTAACCGGTAAATTGAACCCGCCAAGTGGTGCGACGTTTGAAGGTTTGCTTATGGGGGATGATACCCAGCGAGTGTTGTTGGCCTCGGATGCAGGTTACGGGTTCGTTGCGAAGTTATCTGACTTGTCATCAAAAAATAAAGCAGGAAAAACAGCGCTTAATTTACCAAAAGGTGGTCGTGTACTAAATCCGGTATTGATACATGACGACCAGAAGTGGTTGGCAGCCGTCAGTAACGAAGGGCGTATGTTGGTTTTTCCTATTAGTGAACTACCCGAACTCGCAAGAGGGAAGGGCAATAAGATTATTAATATCCCATCTGCACGTGTGCTTTCACGAGAAGAATTTGTGGTGGCGATCAGTGTGATTTCTGAAGGGCAAGTGCTAAAAGTGCTTTCCGGTAAGCGTCATTTATCCTTGAAGTTTAAAGAACTTGAGCACTATATGGGTGAGCGCGGTCGCCGAGGAAATAAGCTGCCAAGGGGATTTCAAAAAGTAGATCGTGTAGAAATTAGCTGATTTAGCTAAAAAACGCACCGTGTGCTTGTTGCCAAAATACGGTGCGAACTCTTAAAAATAGCACTGTTTTTATTGAAACGCTCGTTTGATAATCGCCAAAAAATAGATATAAGCGATAAAAAGTGGAATTTGGTTCATAGTTCGACGTTTTTTTGGCGAGAAAACTTGAATCAACAATTCTGAAATGACAGAATCATCCAGTACTCCATGGTTATGTATAACAAAGCAGTAGCATAATAAATGAGCGACTATGATGAGCGATATGAGTTACAGGCGGCACGGTAGAACGGCCCTTCAGTGTGAAGTAACCTTAGAACATGATGCAATTGGCGAAGTCGTTGCCGAAGCGAAAGATGTGTCTGAGACGGGCATATTAGTGAAGTGTAAAGATTTAGTGGGCAAGCTTGCTGTTGGCCAAGCGCTTAAAGCAAAAGTGTGCCGTAACGCTGAATGTACGCCTCCTTCAGAATTCAAGGTGGCTCGTCTTACTGACGATGGTGCTGCATTAACCTCTAGCTAAAACCTCTCACTAAAGCGCCGACTTAAGACCCTTCCCGTTTGTATTTGATTATGTGTGCCGGGCATTCATTCTGGCGTTTTACTATTTATTTTTAATATGCTCCTTTTTCTTCCGTGACGCTTGGTTTGCGTTACCTTGTGCCTATTTGTCCATTAGGGTCGAGCGAATCTAGCTGGTTTATTTCGATCATTGATTGAATTTCATCGACGTATGCGTGGCCACGCTCGGAATAGCTGAGTAAACCCTCCGCGAGCAAGCTGCCGCTAGCGAGCATCCCCTCTTTTTCTGCTTGAGCGCGTAGCTGTCTGAGACCTTCGTATGCGGCGTGTGTGTTGATATTACGGATATAGGCTTTTACCGATTCCGCGGCGTTGTTGAATACTCGAACTTCGTGGCTGGAATGAGCGCCGCGTTGACGGGGTACTAAGCCACAGCCTTTATTGAAACACCATTGCCCAAAAAAATTGTTGCCTTGTGTCGCGAAGCGCGAGGTGCCCCACGCCGATTCATTTGCAGCTTGCGCCAGCGCGAGGGAAACGGGAACTGCATTGGCGCGATCAAGAGTCTTTGCGAGCTGTTGGGCTTTGTCGTCCTGGGGTTTTATCTTATAACTCTCTGCATATTCATCGACAAGACGAATTTCATTCATGCTAAGTTTTCGATTGCGCAGTAGTTTGGAATAAATTGGTTTGAGTGTTTCACGATGTTGCAAGATGCGCTGGTTTTCATCTGCGACAATAGGTGCGAAATAATTAAAGAAACGTTGTTTTTTTTCTTTAACATTCTTGATTACCGAAAAGTCTGGAGTGGGTCCGTAGCGTTTCTCGGCCACGACGGGCGTTCGGTGTGTGGGGTCGTGACTAATGACGAGGGTTAATGCAAGAAGTGCAAAAAGATAAATATTTAAAAAGATGCCAAGGGTGGTTTTCACAAGCGCGTTCCTGCCGAATAATTTCTGTCACTACTGATCTGGTGTGTGTCCAGATATGAACATATTTATATTTAAAAATTAAGTTTTTCTTTGAGCGATTTCAAATGCTCAAGGTTGCTTTCTTTATCTAATCTTTTTTCTGTTTTCTCGGGAAGCGCTAATTTTGATGGTGATTCATAGCGGTGACCGAGCAATATGTTGTGACATATCTCCTCATAATTCTTTTTGAATATCGGGAAAGCAACGGATTCATTGTTGTTTTGTAAAAAATACCAATCGCTGTTCTTTCCGGCATGGTACACCGCCGGGTGACTCCATTTAACATTGGTCTTTGGCGAGGGCGCACGGCAGGCTTCAATATAGGCGGCGTGTGCTTCCGGTAAGTCTGGATTTAATTGCTTTTCACAGTGCTTGATCATCGTGGCGAGCGTGGGCAAAAACTCACTGGTTTCGATTACCGATTTCGTGCCTTTTAACACGATGTCGGCAGAGAATCGTGAAAGGGAGTCCAGCCATAAGCGTTTTGCGATAGAGACATCTTGCTCACTCGGAAAGGCTTTATAGTACTGGTTGTGATAATTGCGTTTAAGAATGGCAAATACTTGGTTTATCGCGTTTGCGCGTTCCCCGCTATCGCTGGTTTCAGTTTGCCCAGCTGGTGTCGCTAAGTTCTTCTTCAATGCTAGTATTCCGAGTAGAGCGTAAGTTGTTTGCTGTCGTATCAATCGTTTGTTGATGACGAGCTGCCCAAGTGCGTTTTACATGTTGTAAAAATTTACTGTTCCACGACCGATGTAATTCGTTGCGTTCCCGCCAGTACAAAATAAATTCGGGCACAAGTTCGTGCGCAAAATTACCGTCGATATTGGCGAGCTTTAGAATGTCGTACACATCCGCAGAAGGTTGCCAATTCTGCGGAATTAAGGTGGCTTCTGTGCTGCTATCAAGCGCATGCTGGAATCGGTGCCATTGCAGCCGAACATGTTTTATAAAAAGGCTGTTCCAGGTATTGGAGCGCATGCCTTTTTCTTGCCAGTAAATACGAAATTCTGGGATGGCATCATCAATAAAAGACAGGGGGATTTCAGATTTAGTTGTCATCACTTCAACCGCGTCCTGAGAAGGCTGCCAGCTATCGAGCATGGCGATTTGTTCGTGAGATACGTTGCGTTTACTTTCCATGTCAGACCAGTGTGACTGCACGCGTTGAATAAATTTTGAATCCCAGGAAAGATGTTGTTCGCCGGTGGCTTGCCAGTAACTAATAAATTCGCGTATCTGGTCCAAAATAAATTGCTTGGGAATACGGCGGCCGGTCAGGTCTTCAACACTCTGCGTGTTGGGTTGCCAATTCGATGGAATGGGTGTGGCTTTTTGTCGGCGTTGTTCTTGTTCTTCAAAGCTGCGCCAGCGTGGAATCGTCCAGCTAATAAATTTCTGATCCCAGGAGCGTTGTGTTTCATTGCGCTCGCGCCAGTAGGCGACAAACTCTGGCACTTGCTGCATAGCGAAGGCGCTAGGGATGGCGAGTTGCCCTAGCTGAGCTAAGGTCGTGTCATTGGGTTGCCAGTTCGCGGCGATGAAGTTTTTGCCACGCGGATTTTGCTGTACTTGCGGTGGGCTTTGTCGCTGTTGTTGTGGCGCTGATGTTGAGGTCGGGGGTGTTGCGCTTTCGTTAAAAGCAAACTTAAATTTGTCATCCTGGGTGAGCGGTGCCGAGGCGATAAGGATGATGCCTTTTTCTCGTAGGTTGGTGCTTACTCTCTGCAGGTCTCGCAGATCCCAAAAGGGTAGCGCTTGTTGAAGCTTTTCACTCGAGAGAGAAAACCAGAGATAGCCGTTGTTCTGGACCGATTCGAGGTTTGCGCTTAAGTCCGCGAGGCAGGCGAGTAAAATCGACTCATCTAGGCCGACAGTAGCCGCGAGGGAGGGGTAAACGAGTATGGGTTTCTCGGGGATTAAGGAGCTTTTCATTTGCGCGTCACTTTACCATGAAACGCAGGGGTGGGCGACGTTGCATTGGCGGTAAATTGTTCAATCAGTGGCCGCAGTTCCGAGTGTTTGTGAACCGGGTTCAGCTCATAAAAAAAGAATGTGTGATAGCGTATATCAAAGTGGTTGAGCCATTCGACAAGCGCCAGTATTCCGCGTAAATTTATTCCCTCGCGAGGAAACCCTATGTTTGCACCCAGTTTAGATAATGAAGAATCCCTTCAATTTTCACGCTTCGATACAGACCATTTGTTGTCTACGGCAGCGCGTAAGATTGAGCTAGAAGGCCAAGAGTGGGCGAGCGCGGAGCATTATGTACATGCCATGTTGGCGGCGAACGCGAGCCTTGCGGACCGGATTAAAAATGCAGGCAGTGCTCAGCAGGCATATGATCTGAACAAGCCGTGGTACAGAGCAAAAAAACGCGGCTGGAAAGGGTTGCGCCGTGTGTTGATGACCCGTGCACTCTACACCCTTGTGCAAATGTATCCTGACATTAAGGCCTATCTTATGGAGACAGGGGAGCAGAAGCTTTCAGAAACTTCTCTGTATGATCACTATTGGGGGGTGGGCCGTGATTGGCGTGGCGAGAATATGGCAGGCCGCACGTGGATGGATGTGCGGAAAAAACTCCGTGAATTAGCGGAATCTCCAGATGAATTAGAGGATTAATGTGGCAAAAGCAACATCGGCCTACGTCTGCCAGGACTGTGGCGCAGACTATACAAAATGGCAGGGCCAGTGTGCCGCATGTAATGCCTGGAATACCATGCAGGAAGTGCGCTTAGGCAAAAGCAAAGGCGCTGCTGCCAGTTTTCGTGGTTACTCTGGCGGCGAGCAAACAACGATTACGCCGCTCTCTGAAATCAACCTTCAAGAATTACCCCGTTTCTCTTCGGGTATGGAAGAGTTTGATCGTGTGCTCGGGGGTGGTTTTGTGCCCGGCTCAGTGGTCTTGATCGGCGGCCATCCTGGTGCTGGTAAGTCCACACTTCTCCTTCAGACCCTATGTCACCTCGCGCAGCAATGTGATGCGCTTTATGTGACGGGTGAGGAGTCACTTCAGCAAGTCGCAATGCGTGCTCAGCGTTTAGGACTGCCTGCGGACAAGTTGCAAATGCTTTCGGCGACCGATGTGGATATGGTGATCACGGGTGCGGAGCGTGTAAAGCCCCGCCTCTTGGTGGTGGATTCCATTCAGGTAATGCATCACAGCGATGTCCAGTCTGCGCCAGGGAGTGTTTCTCAGGTGCGTGAATCTGCAGCGCTATTAACGCGTTACGCGAAGCAAAGCTCAACGGTACTCATATTGGTGGGTCACGTTACGAAGGACGGCAGCTTGGCTGGCCCCAAGGTGCTGGAGCACATGATTGATTGCTCCATTATGTTGGAAGGCTCACATGACTCCCGCTTCCGCACGCTGCGGGGCAATAAAAATCGCTTTGGCGCCATTAACGAATTGGGCGTTTTTGCAATGACCGAGCAAGGCCTTAAAGAGGTCTCAAATCCTTCCGCGATATTTTTACAGCGCTCCGACGAAGTGGCGAGCGGGTCCGTGGTGATGGTGACCTGGGAAGGTACGCGGCCCTTGCTGGTGGAGATTCAAGGCTTGGTCGATGACTCCAGTATGGGGAATCCACGCCGGGTGGCCGTGGGCCTTGAGCAGAACCGATTGTCGATGTTACTGGCGGTATTGCATCGCCATGGCGGGGTAATGGTTGGGGATCAGGATGTGTTCGTGAATGTGGTGGGTGGGGTGAAAATCGTTGAAACAAGTGCGGATTTGGCCTTGTTGCTGGCTCTGGTGTCGAGCTTTCGAGATACCGCTTTACCCCGTGACCTGATCGTCTTTGGCGAAGTGGGCTTGGCGGGTGAGATTCGCCCTGTGCCAAACGGTCAAGAACGTTTGAGAGAAGCCGCGAAGCATGGGTTCAAGCGCGCTATCGTGCCCGCGGGCAATGTGCCGAGGGAGTCCATTGACGGTTTCGAGTGGGTCGGGGTCAAAAAGTTGAGCGAGGCTTTGGAGGCGATCTAGAGGTTTTGTTTAGGGCTGCTCAGGCTTTGTCGCATCCTCGGCCTCGCTAATGAAAGCCTCTAAGTCTGCGCGGTTTTTTTCATTTGATGGGCGCCCCGTCATACCGAGGTAATGATCGCGCACGTGGGCGACCCAACCGTTTAATTCAAACTGGAGCGTTTCCGTTTCGATGCGCAGTGAAATCTCATCTGCGCTCTTTAAATCATGTTCTTGAATAACGGCGATTAAAGCGCCGTTGCGCGATATATTGAGTAAATGAGCCGCATACTGATTATTTGCCGTAATCAGCGTGGCGTACGCGCGGTGCGGTATGCGTTCTTCACTACGTCGATTCGACTCGTCAGACATAAGCGCTTCGTTAATGGGGGAGGAGGAGTTCATCAAGCACACGTTCAGGCGCGTTAGGATCTTCCATATTCAGCTCAATGAGCCGCCTTAGATGCGTCATGCTCTCCATATCGATGCTGTCACATTGGAAGCCAAGTACTTGGGTGCTGCTGTGAGCAAAGTGGGTGCAAAGGGAGATGGTGGCGTCATCGGAGAGCTTGATTTCGACCGTTACTGGTTGGTCGGCTTTTAATTCATAGTCTTCAGGGGTTTCAATCAGCGCACCTTTCAAGGAGATATCGACCAGGTGCACATCGTAATGCTTATCATCTTGCGTGATAGCGGCATCACAGTCGAAATTGACGCGCGTATACCTTCTTCTTTCCTGTTGGTCGGTCATGAGTGACTACCTGAATGGTTGCGGATGCCTATAAGTTTAGTCATCGAAATCGTTCCTCTCCATTGAATCGACAACAAATAATTGTAAATCTGGCACTAAAAACGGCGGAACGGGAATGATTGGCGGTGCCTTTAGCCCATAGTGTTCTACGGTGAATGGGGTAGATCCCAGTGTGGCGGTGGTTTGTGGCGCTTGAACCTGTATTCAATGTTGCTTAGGATGCAAAGCCTATTCAATCAATACCAAACGGATTTCCACGCGTTGATTACAGAAACTCGCCGAACCATTGAAACGCCAGAGGGGGCCGAACTGCCCTTGGTGCCTGCAGGAGTGGGAGCGCGTATATCGGCATTCGTTATTGATTTCTTCATCAAGCTTGGGATTAGCATCGCCTTTTCTGTTGTGCTGGGTTTTTTCGGTCGCGCGGGGATGGGCATCTTTCTCATTTTCTATTTTCTGATCGAATGGTTTTACCCTGTTGTCTTCGAGGTTTGGTGGCATGGCCAAACGCCGGGCAAGATGCGGCTTAAGCTTGCAGTGGTGAATGATGACGGTACGCCAGTTACTTTCGCTGCATCCTTGATTCGTAACCTGTTAAGGGTTGTGGATTTTATGCCCTTCGCCTATATCGCCGCGCTTTGCTCAAGTGTGATTAACAGCCAGTTTAAACGTATCGGTGATCTAGCCGCAGGCACGGTCGTTGTCCATGTGTATGAAAAACGCAGTATTCCCGCGATTAATGTAGAGGGGGTAAGGCCAGTGCCCAACGACTTCACCACAGAGGAGCAAAGAGTATTGTTGGACTTTGCAGAACGGGCGTCTCAGTTGTCTGTTCAGCGGCAGGAAGAGTTGGCCAGTATTTTATCGCCCGTGATCGGGTCTAAAAATCCGGTGAAGGCCATTAAGCAAATGGCAGGTGGTTTGGTGGGTGAGCGATGAAGCAGGGCCAGTTTGAACATCTTTATGCTGATACATGGAAACGTTTTGACGATGTTTTAACGGCGTTAGAGGCGAGTCGTTTTCGTCGTGACATTGAAGGCAGTGAACACTACGGGCAAATGTATCGACGTATTTGTCATTTCCATGCCATTGCCAAAGAGCGAAATTACAGCAGTTTTTTAGTGGATCATCTAAGTGACCTTGTCGTCCGTGGTCATCAACATTTTTATCAACGCCGTACACATTTTGCCGCAGATTTTCTTAGATTTTTTGTGGTGGAGTTTCCCCGCCTTGTCCGCCAAGAGCAAAAATATTTTTGGTGGGCCTCTGCAATTTTTTATCTGCCTGCGTTGTTGATTGTGATAGCGATCGTATTTCAACCGGACCTCATTTATACCGTGATGGACCCTGCCCAAGTCGCAAATATGGAAGAGATGTACGATCCAGAAAACAAAATATTAGGCAGTGCGCGTGACGCGGAAACGAATTGGCATATGTTTGGTTATTACATCAATAACAATATTGGTGTTTCATTTCGGACCTTTGCTTCGGGTCTGTTGTGGGGCATAGGATCGTTATTCTTTTTAATCTACAACGGGGTTGTGTTGGGTGCGGTGTCTGCACATATGGCAAATATTAATTTTGAAGACACGTTTTTTACATTTGTTATCGGACATGGCAGTTTTGAATTAACCGCAATTGTGATTTCTGGTGCAGCAGGAATAAAACTTGGTTTTAGTTTGCTGTTTCCCGGTCAGTTAAGTCGTAAAGAGTCGTTAGTTGGTGCCGCACATATTGCCATAAAGTTAGTGTATGGCGTGATCATGATGTTAATTGTTGCGGCATTTTTGGAAGCATTTTGGTCGTCCAACAATATTTTTATGCCCTGGCAAAAATACCTCGTTGGCGCGGCTTTATGGAGTTTGGTTGCTGCGTATCTTATTTTAGGTGGGCGTCGTATTGGATCTTGATAAGCTTGCAGTAGAAATTCGTCCTCGGACCCCATGGGAGGCGGCCGACCTGGGATTGCTAATGGCAAAACGCTGGTGGTGGCCACTTACCAAAATTTGGTTGGTTATGGTGGTGCCGCTTTTTCTCCTGCTATCGTTTTTACCGCTAGAGTGGTTGTGGTTGCAATACGCTATTATTTGGTGGTTGAAGCCCATCTTTGAGCGGGCGCTTTTGGATTTTATGAGCTTGTCTGTATTTGGTGATGAGCCGTCTACTCGGCGAGTATTCAATAACTTTAGTCGTGTGGCGTTTCGTCAGTTTTTTGCAAGTGTCCTTTGGCGTCGCTTAAGTCCAAGTCGTTCATTTGATTTACCGGTATTGCAGCTGGAAGGTTTAGCAGGAAGTGATCGCTCATCTCGCATGGCGGTGTTGCATCGTGAAGGGACTTCACAGGCAAATTCTCTGACAATGTATGGCGCTTCTATCGAAGTGTGCCTCAGTCTTGCTGTGGTGGGGCTGGTATTTATGTTTGTGCCCAACGAATTTGATATTCCCTGGAGTGAGTTGTACCTAGAGCAAAACTCCCGGGGGATAATGTTGATCATTAACTCCCTATCAGTCATTGCGGCAACGTTTGTTGCACCGTTCTATGTGGCATCTGGATTTTCACTCTACCTAAACCGGCGCGTAAATCTTGAGGGGTGGGACATAGAAATCGCTTTCCGAAAAATAGTACGTAAGCGAGAAGAGTCGAAACAAGGAGCGCAAAAGCAGCGTAAGGTGCTCGGTGGTGTGGCTGCTGTTACGTTTGTCGGTTTGTTATCTGTCGTAACCCTATCCTTTCCATCTCACGTTATCGCTCAAGATGCCTTCGATCAATCCCATGATTATGATACGAGTAATCATGCGGCAGATCGAGAAAAAGACCTCATTGTCAATATCAAACATGATGAGGTGTTTAATGTACGTGAGATCCGCAAGAGTAGAACAATCCCTTGGGATTTAGATTGGTTGATTCCTGAGTTTAATGCAGACACGGAAAAACCTCCGCCAAACCTTGAATGGTTAAAGACGGCGATTGCGCTCATTGTACAATTTTCCGAATGGATATTATGGGTTGCCGTAATTTGTTTGGTTTTATACGTTGTATTTAAATACCGTCATTGGCTGCAACGCTTTTATATTGCAATTCCTCAGCCTCGGTCGCGGCGTGTACCTACGGTCCTCTTTGGGATGGACGTTACTGAAGAATCATTGCCAAGTAATGTGGGCGAAAGCGCAGAGTCGTTGTGGGGAGAGAACCGTCATCGGGACGCTTTGTCATTACTTTATCGGGCTTGTTTGGCGCAGCTTATCATTCGCGGCGCAGACCTCAATGACGGTGACACCGAACGTTTTTGTGTGAAAAAAGCAAAACGTATCTATCAAGATCAACGCTTACCTTTGCATGCGGTGGAATACTTTGAAGGGCTAACGCGGTTTTGGCAGCGTTTAGCATACGGTCATTTGGTATTAGAATCGGATCAGGTTTTGGCTTTGTGTCGAAACTGGGAGTCGGTGTGGTGCCATAATGATTCGGATGGTGTAGCTCAATGAGTTTTGATCGTTTTAAAGCGAAGCACATTATTTTATCAATTTGTGTGATCTTATTTGCAGGTTGGTTTTATGCCTACTACTTCGTTTTTGACGTGGTTGAGGAAGAAGTTCATCTAGGATATGAAAAGAAGGCGAAGCGGTATAAATACCTTGCTGCGGAAATGTATTTGGATAAAAAAAATATTCCGAGTGAATATCGCCTAAATTACGCGTTGTTTAACAACGTTGATGCGTATTTTGATGGTGGGGGTGAGCGCAATAGTGACGTCTTAACGAGAGATGACACGCTCATTTTGATAAATGCGCATGGCAGTATCTCCGAGGGGGATGTGGATGTCTTGTGGGAATGGGTGAATTCCGGAGGTACTTTGGTAACGTCTTTCGAAAATCCATATATGGGAGACGAGAGATATGATGGATTTACTGAAGCCTTAGATCTAGTGATAAGCCCCCCGCGTAAACGTACACTTAACGGCAATGATCCTGGGTCCTTTATAAATGAAACGGTTAAAAAGCTAGAGGAATCTAGTAAGTCATTACAAAATGACGCGAAAGCAGGTGAGGCGAAAGCAGGTGAGGCGAAAGAAGGAACAGCTCCGAGAGAATATAGTGATCAGCATCGTTGTGACGGGGGAGATCTTGTTATATTGCCGGTTGGTTCATGGGCACCTGAAATACGATTTGAATTGGGCGATGATTTTCTCCTTGGGGGACTATCTCCCAACTGGACCGCTGAAGCGCGCACTTTGCCTGATGATTCAGGTGTTGAAAATATCGAATACAGAGGGA
Source organism: Agarilytica sp. (assembly GCA_045430345.1). GTDB lineage: Bacteria > Pseudomonadota > Gammaproteobacteria > Pseudomonadales > Cellvibrionaceae > Agarilytica. Next base: position 293,160 of record JAILXT010000002.1, read on the forward strand.
AAGCGGTAGGAAAATTTAGTGTCGGCGATGGGTTCATCTATGTACTAAGAAGCACCAAGCTTTGGCAAAATGCCACTATTCAATGTGCAGATAACGCTTTATTCCTTTCGAAGGTCGTTAACTCAGAAGGAAAAGCATGGTTTATCGAAAACCGTCATTCTCCTTCGTTGATAGCGTTGTTGCTTAGCTACCTTCCTATGGGTGTCGCATTGCTTTTTGCATTACTTGTTTTTTTACTGTGGTTTGCATTTTTTCGATTCGGTCCTCAGTTTTCTTCTCGTATATATTCACGACGGCAATTCTCGGAACATATTCGTGCAGATTCGGCCTTCATATTGCGTCATAAAGGCTATGCCGCGCTCTTAGCTGTTTTAAGGAATATGATTGAAGCGAGAATGAAGAAAAAAGTGTTTCAGTACGAGGAAAAAACCGATGCTGAAAAAGTTCGTTGTATTCAAAAGCTGGTTGAATTTGATGAGAAAACACTGTGGACTACTTTGTTTAAACCTGATGTTGAAAGTACAAAAGAATTTGTCGAGTGTGTAAAAGTCTTACAAAGATTAAAGGGTGAGTTATGAGTGAAGAGCAGCGAGAAGACGCAATAGATCAGGCGTCTAACCTAGTGACTGCGATCAAGGGTGAAATTGGTAAGGTGCTTATCGGTCAAGATGTGATTGTCGATCAGGTCTTGGTTGCGCTGATCGGAAGCGGGCATGTGTTGATCGAAGGTGTGCCAGGTCTAGGGAAAACATTATTGGTGCGGGCGCTTGCTAAATGTTTTGGTGGGGATTTTTCTCGTGTTCAATTTACGCCAGACTTGATGCCGAGTGATGTGACGGGCCATGCGATGTTTAATATGAAAGCGCAAGAATTCGAGATCCGTAAAGGGCCAGTATTTACCCATCTTTTGTTGGCGGATGAGATTAACCGGGCGCCAGCAAAAACCCAGGCGGCATTGTTAGAGGTGATGCAGGAATCACAAATTACTATTGAGGGGGAATCCTATAAAACGGAAGATCCTTTTATGGTGTTGGCGACACAAAACCCGATCGAGCAAGAGGGGACTTATCCTCTTCCAGAAGCCGAACTCGATCGTTTTATGCTAAAAGTGTTGATCGATTATCCTACCCTGGATGAAGAATCTAAAATTCTTTCGGCGATATCTGAAGGGAAATCACCGACTGGTTTTGATTTAAGTGCGGTGCGTACTCTAATGAAGGCGGAACATCTAATTAGCTTGCGGAAAATTGTTCAAAAAATCACGGTGGATGAGCAAGTGCTAAATTACATGGTATCGTTGGTGAGAGCGACGCGTGAATGGAGTGGATTAGCGCGCGGAGCAGGTCCCAGAGCTTCTATTGCCTTACTTGCGGCGTCTCGTGCTTTGGCCTTAGTTCGTGGAAGTCGGTACGTTACGCCAGACGACGTGCAGGAAATGTTTATTCCTGCGCTACGACATAGAATTCTTTTGGCGGCAGAATTAGAAATCGAGGGCTTAAGTGTCGACGAAGTGCTTGTCGATGTGCTCAAAAGCATTGATGCACCAAGATCTTAGTCATCACACCGTGGAATTAATTTGATGTTTGGGCTCTCTGGTCAAAAACTAGCGCCGTCGAAGCATATGATCGTCGTTCTGGCGACCGTATTGTCTGTGTACTTTGTTGTGGCCATCGCGGCGGGCTTGGCTAAGCAGGAGGCGTTGATTCCTATTCTAGAAAATATTGCAATTGCCGTATCACTCTTTTTCGTCGTCGTGTTGGTTTTGGATGCCGCTGCAGTAATAAGACAGCCGCGCTTAGGTGTTGAAAGAAAAGTATTGGGCAGTGTTGCTGTTGAACGCTGGATGGATGTTAGTTTGCGGCTTCACCATTCTTTTCGTCATACAAACGTGTGCACTTTGTTTGATGATATTGGTTGCCACGCGGAATTCGAGGATCAGCCTATAACAGTGGCGTTGATGCCTGGGAAGGTTTCAATCGTTAGCTATCGTCTAAAAATAAACCGGCGTGGCCCTTTTAATATGGGCCTGTGTCATTTACAGGTGCCTAGTCCTTTGCGTATGTGGAATACGAGTTATCGTGCGGGGGAGCCATCACTCGTGAAAGTGTATCCCGATTTCTCGGCGATTACACATTACACCTTGTTGGCGACGGATAATCATGAAAGCCAAATTGGGATTAAACGGAAGCCTCGGCGTGGAGAAGGGTTGGAGTTCTTGCAGTTACGTAATTATCGTAACGGAGATTCTCTGCGGAAAATTGATTGGAAGGCAACGTCACGGCGCCAGAATCTAATATCTAAAGAGTACCAAGACGAGCGTGATCAAAATATTGTGTTGCTGATTGATAGCGGACGACGCATGCGCTCTAAGGACGACAACCTCAGTCATTTTGATCACTCGCTGAATGCGATGTTATTGGTCAGTTATCTTGCGCTGAGGCAGGGAGATAGTGTTAGCGTGATGAATCTCGGCGCGTCTCAGCGTTGGGTGGCAGGTCAAAAAGGCATGGCAGCTATGAAAACCATACTGAATGCGATGTATGATTTGGAGGCAGAAAATACAGCTACAGATTATGTGACCGCCGCAGAGAAGCTTATGCGCTTGCAGCGTAAACGTTCGCTGGTTATTTTGGTGACGAATTCTCGGGATGAAGAAGTTGACGAACTGTTAATGGCTTCTCACCTGATTAAGCAGCGACATTTGTTTTTACTGGCCAATATTCGAGAGCTATTTGTCGATGAGCTACAGCAAAAAGAAGTTGAAGACATGGATGACGCGTTGCTATACGCGGGGGTAAATCGCTACATTCAGCAACGACAAGAGGTGCATCAAAAAATAAAAAATCAGGGTGTATTTTCGATCGACTGCGTGGCGAAGGAGTTAGCCGTCAATGTTGCGAATAGCTACTTGGAAATAAAGCGCTCAGGAGCGCTTTAAATATTTTTCCCGAGCGAGCGGAATTTTTCTTTTAACGCAGATTCTACAAAGTCTGGTACGAATTTGGATACGTCGCCGCCGAGAGAAGCAATTTCTCTCACTAAGGTAGATGAAATATACGAGAGGTGTTCCGCGGGTGTTAAAAACAAGCTTTCCATGGAGGGGGCAAGTGCGCGGTTCATGTTGGCAAGCTGAAATTCGTATTCAAAATCCGATACGGCACGTAGACCACGCACGACGCCGTAGGCATCTTGCTGTTCAACCAAGTCTTTTAGTAAACAGTCAAAGCCGCATACCTCGATGTTGTCCACATTGCCGAGGGCTTGTTTGGCGAGGTCGACCCGCTCTTCAAGTGTGAACAGAGGGTTTTTCTTTCTGCTTGCGGCTACCGCAACGACGACGGAATCAAATAAATTTGCCGCGCGTTGGACCAGGTCGATATGCCCGTTTGTGACGGGGTCGAATGTGCCCGGGTAAACCACTCTTTTATTTTTAGCCATAGTTGATCTCGTTGATAGCAGCTACTCGCGCCATTCTAGCTTGGTTCGACCGGGTTTGTCTTGTATACGGTGGCGTGAACTTGACCAAAGGTTTTTTCTTTTATCGGTGCCCAATTATTGGGCACTTTAAATTGGTCACCGGAGGTGGTTTGAGTGGGCCGCTCAATGTAAATGAGGGATTCTTCTGCGAGTGTCACGGAGTTGTTCAAGTGGGTGAGGGCTTGCTGCCACAGGTTTTCGTGGAAGGGTGGGTCTAGGAAGACTAAATCAAAGACCTTCGTTGTATCGGGCTGCCATTCATCAAAGCTGCATTGTGAAAGTGATGCAGCTGCATCTAATTGGTTGATATTTGCTCTGATCTGTTCGGCAGAGCGGGGGTTTAGTTCGATAAATTGTACCGATGCTGCGCCCCGTGACAGCGCTTCGAACCCCAGTGAGCCGGTGCCTGCAAAGGCGTCTAGGCAGTGAGTGCCATGAATATAAGGCGTGAGCCAGTTAAATAATGTTTCTCTCAAGCGATCGGAGGTTGGGCGCAGTCCGTCTTCTTCGCCGACCGCTAATTTTCGCCCGCGCCATTGACCGCCGATAATGCGAATCGTCGATTTCTGTGTTTTTATTGGATTTTTCTTTTTAGAAGCCAATGTTTTTAACTCGATTTTGGTAAAATGATCTTCTTTGGCCATTATGCCCGCGGTTCCCATCCCTATGTTTTTTAAACGCAAGAAAAATAAACCAGAAACACCCCCAGAAGCAGCTCAAGCACTGACGCCAGAAGGCGAGCAAGAAAGCGCTCAACAAGCGACGCCCGACAGTGTAGCAGACACGCCGGATTCGCAAGTGAGTGAGCCCCTTGGTGTCTTCGCGCGAATTAAGCGGGGCTTATCGCGTACAAGCAAGCAGCTGGGCTCAGGTTTAGGGAATTTGTTTCTAGGGAAAAAAGCCCTCGACGACGAATTATTAGAAGAAATCGAAACGCAGTTATTGATGGCTGATGTGGGGATGGACGCGACCCAGGAAATTATTGATGCCTTGACCGATAGTCTTGCACGCAAGCAGTTGGCGGATTCGGATGCTTTGTATGAAAAATTAAAATCGTTGATGAAGGATATGCTGTCCGCTGTTGAGGCGCCCCTAGAAATTGATACGAGTAAGAAGCCCTACGTAATCTTGGTGGTGGGTGTAAACGGTGTAGGGAAAACGACAACGATAGGCAAGCTGGCAAAACGGTTTCAAAATCAGGGCTTATCCGTCATGTTGGCAGCGGGGGATACTTTCCGTGCGGCGGCCGTTGAACAATTGCAGGTGTGGGGTGAGCGGAACCAAGTGCCGGTTGTTGCCCAGCACTCTGGTGCTGATAGCGCTTCGGTGATCTATGATGCGATCGAGTCTGCGCAATCGCGGCATGTGGATGTCATCATTGCGGATACTGCGGGCCGTTTACATAACAAAAGTAATTTGATGGAAGAATTATCTAAAGTTAAGCGGGTTATGGGTAAACTCGATGTCTCAGCACCCCATGAAGTGCTGTTAGTCTTGGATGCGGGCACGGGTCAAAATGCGGTCAGCCAAGCAAAACAGTTTAAAGATACCGCTGGTGTGAGTGGCTTGGTGCTTACCAAGCTCGATGGCACGGCCAAGGGGGGCGTTATTTTTGCGTTGAGTAAAACCCTTGGTATACCGGTCCGCTTTATCGGTGTTGGTGAAAGTGTGGAAGATTTACAGCCTTTTGACGCAGAAAAATTTACTCAGGCGCTTTTTAACGCTTAAATGGCAGCCTAGAGCATCATAATAATATGAGAAGCGCGCTCAGCGGGGGTATTTCAGCCTCAGTCGCTTAATGACGCCAATGTTTCGATTCAGAAAATCGTCGCGCTCATTTTAATCCTATTAACGACCAACACAGTAATCGTGCATGATCAGTTTTAGCCACGTCAGCAAACGTTATGAAAGCGGCCAGGAAGCGCTGCTCGCGGTGTCGTTTGAAATAGAGCCCGCAGAGATGGTCTTTCTTACCGGCCATTCGGGTGCTGGTAAAAGTACTTTGATGAAACTCATTATGTTGATGGAGCGCGCAACTACCGGCCAGGTGGTTGTGGGTGGTCGAAATTTAAATCGCATGTCTCGCCGCCAAGTGCCGTTTCACCGGCGCCAAGTGGGGGTGGTTTTCCAGAATCACCAGTTGCTGTTTGATCGAAGTGTATTCGAAAACGTGGCGTTGCCATTACAGATTGCGGGCTATCAATCGCGCGAGGTGGGTCGACGTGTGCGGGCCGCACTGGACAAGGTGGGTTTGCTCAACAAAGAAAAGCATAACCCCATTACCTTATCAGGTGGTGAGCAGCAGCGCGTGGGCATTGCGCGCGCGGTCGTGAATAAGCCGCCGGTGTTATTGGCGGATGAGCCAACAGGTAACCTTGATCCTGAGCTATCAAAAGAAATTATGGATTTGTTCCTGCAATTTAATGCCGTTGGTGTGACGACCTTAATTGCGAGTCATGACTTGAACCTAGTGAAGCAGCTGAATCGCAGAGTGTTGAGCCTCGATCACGGGCAAATCGCACATGATGGGTTGTGGCAATGAATACACGCCTATCGGGAAATAAGTCGCCAAGTGCTGCTTCCGTTGTGCCGTCAAAAGGCGCCGTCCAAAGTAAAACCAGTATTTCGGACCGGTTTCGCAGTTACAGGCTTCACCATCGTACTTCTTTAATCGAGAGCTTTTTTCGGCTGATATCGACCCCGGTCCAGACGATGATGACGGCTTTGGTTGTAGCGATTGCCTTGGCGTTGCCCGTTACCTTGTTGTTGGCGATGGATAACATCAACACACTTGGTGCGACCTGGGACTCTAATCCTAAAATTTCGGTGTATCTCAATGTTCGCGCTAAGCAAAAAGCGATTGATCAATTATTGGTGACGGTGGAGGGCTACCCTGAAGTAGAGGCGGTGGACTACTTTTCACCGGATGATGCCCTGAGTGATTTTCAGACGTTTTCTGGCTTCGGTGCCGCATTGGATGCTCTAGAGCAAAACCCTCTGCCACCGACAGTCGTCATTAGCCCGAATATGAATACTATTGATCCCAATCACTTGGAAACGCTCGCGGAGCGGATAAAAGGAGAAGCCATTGTTGAAGACGTCAGTTTGGATATGGATTGGGTCCGTCGTCTGCAAGAAATAATGATTCTCGGCCAAAAAGTGGTGCTGGCTTTGGCCACGTTACTGGGTGTGGGGGTCTTATTGGCGATAGGGAATACCATTCGTCTGGCCATTGAAAGTCGGCGAGACGAAATACTCGTTGCGAAGCTTGTCGGTGGGACCGATGGTTTTGTGCGGCGTCCCTTCCTCTATTCTGGGGGGTGGTATGGTCTATTTGGTGGTGTAATGGCGTGCATCATCGTGGTGGTTGGGTATTCAGTTATTGAGCCCTCCGTTGTGCGTTTGGCATCGCTGTATCAAAGCGAATTCGCCTTGCGGGGCTTGGGCTTCACCACGGGGTTTCAGTTGCTGGCATTGAGCACGGTCCTAGGGTGGTTAGGCTCTTGGTTTGCGGTTGGCAGACATCTATCACATATCGAGCCGAAATAAGCGCTCAAAATTCAACCAAAATGCGACCCTCTGGACCGTCGATATGCCTATATCTAATGGTTAAATTAGTCCTAAAAGGGAACTTTTTTCTCTCCTCGCAGTCGGAACTCCATATAAAGCAAAGACTTAAGTGATTGATCTTTCTTTCGCGATCTATCGTAAATAGCTTGTGAAAGTAGCGAAAACAAACCCACTTAAAGAAATTTTAGTTGGGTGGATAAGCACTGTTTCTAGTGCTAGAATCCATCTCTAACTTAACGGAGGACCCACTATGGGAACCACTCTACAGCCATTGAATATCCTATCGCCAGGTCAGAACCTGGGTGCGTATATTCAGGCCGTAAATACCTTCCCGGTATTGTCTGCTGAGGAAGAGCAGAAACTTGCAGAAGAATTGTACTACGAAGAAAACCTAGAGGCCGCTCGTAAGCTGGTTATGGCACATCTTCGTTTTGTTGTGCACATTGCGAAAAGCTATTCCGGCTATGGCTTGGCGGAAGGCGATTTAGTTCAAGAAGGCAATGTTGGTTTGATGAAGGCGGTTAAACGCTTCAACCCAGAAAAAGGCGTACGTTTGGTGTCTTTCGCTGTGCACTGGATTAAGGCTGAAATGCACGAGTTCATTTTACGCAACTGGCGTATTGTGAAAGTGGCGACCACTAAGGCACAGCGTAAATTATTTTTTAACTTGCGTGGTAAAAAGAAGCGTTTGGCATGGTTAACAAATAGCGAAGCCGAAGCGGTAGCAAATGACCTGAATGTTGAAGTGAAGCACGTGCGTCAAATGGAGGGTCGACTGTCTGCGGTTGATGCGGCCTTTGATGCAGGTGCCGATGATGATGACGATTCAGCGTATCAAGCGCCGGCAAATTATTTAGAAGATAAGCGTTTCGACCCTTCCGTCATGCTAGAGCAGGCGGATTGGACCGAAAACAGCGTAAATAGTCTTGAAGCAGCGCTTAGTGAGCTAGATGATCGTAGCCGAGATATTTTGCAGCAGCGTTGGTTGAACGAAGAAAAGTCTACCTTGCATGAGCTTGCTGCGGTTTATGGTATTTCTGCAGAGCGTATCCGTCAGCTTGAAAAGAATGCAATGAAGAAAGTTCGAGTGCATATGGAGGCCTAATATAATAGGCCGCTTTGCTATTTTGAGCCGCACTTTAAAAGCCGCAATTTGCGGCTTTTTTGCTTTTTGCACTGGCTGTCGAGATCTTTGTAGCTAACGCAGTAATATTTCCGATGCTCACCCCTCAACACTCACGGTTTTCCTTTCTCATTATGCTCAGGTTCAACGATCGGTTTTTTCTCCAGTGTGCGGCACTTAGTGGTATGGCTGCCGTAATTTTAGGAGCATTTGGCGCGCATGCGTTAAAAGAGCAGCTTTCCCCTTCCCTGATGCAGGCCTATCAGACGGGTGTGCACTATCAGTTCTTTCATACCTTTGCGTTGCTTGCCGTGGGGATGTTACTTGAACGGAAAGGCGCTTTACGGCTGCTTAGGTGGAGTGGTGTTTGTTTTGCCCTAGGGATTTTATTGTTTTCAGGCAGTCTGTACATCCTCGCATTGAGCGGCATAAGGGTTTTCGGTATGGTGACGCCCCTTGGTGGCCTGCTGTTTATCGTGGCGTGGTTTTTTATGTGGTTAGCCATGGTGAAGCATCGTGAGTGAAATCAAAGTTGAATACAAAAAAAAGCCGATTCGCAGTTATGTGATTCGTGCTGGTCGTATGACGGAAGGGCAAAAGAACGCCTTTGATCGCTGGTGGCCGGAGTACGGCTTACGCTTGGCTGATGGTGAGATCGATCCGGTGGCAGTATTTGGTCGGGTTGCGCCCCTGGTTGTCGAGATCGGGTTTGGTATGGGCGATTCTCTACTGCAAATGGCGGAAGCTGAGCCGGATAAAGACTTTATTGGTATCGAGGTCCACCCCCCAGGCGTCGGCAGGCTTATTAACCAGGCCGGCCAATCTAATCTAAAAAACTTAAAGGTCTACATGGCGGATGCAAAAGACGTGATGGAAGACTGTATTCCGGCTAATACGATTTCTCGTTTTCAGTTATATTTCCCCGATCCATGGCATAAGAAAAAGCACAATAAGCGGCGTATTGTACAGTTAGAGTTTATGGCGCTTATCGCGGAAAAGTTAGCAGAGGGCGCACATGCTCACCTTGCGACGGATTGGGAGAATTACGCGGATCATATGATGGAGGTCATGAGCCTGTCTGAGGCTTATGAAAATACCTCGGATGAATATCACTTCTGCGAAAAGCCTGAATACCGCCCGGAAACAAAATTTGAGCGTCGTGGTGAGCGTTTGGGGCACGGCGTTTGGGATCTTGTTTTTCGTAAGGTGGGATAAAGCTGGCCGCTATTGTCGTTTTCCTGTGTTCTAAAGTTGCATTCTGTCTCATTTCTAATCACATCTCGTTGCACAGCGTGTGCGGCGGAGTAGACTTGGCGCTCTAGTTTGTAGATGTGGGGGTACCGCCCTTAATCTGGCGAGCTGGGTTCAAAGCTTCAAGAAAGCCCAGTGGATGGCAAATGGACAAGGCGTAAACGGTCAGGGTGTAGTCGGACGTTAGTGACACAATAAAAAAATAATGAAAGGTTAGTACGGTCATGGAAAAACATAGCACGTTGTGCTCCACGATTCCTCTCACAAATTCCCTTTGGGACTTCGCATTACAGGTCTATTCTACGGAAGAGGTCGAGCAGCAAAGCCTGCAATTGCAGGATGAGTATCACGCGAATATCAATATCATTCTTTGGTGTTGCTGGTTAGAGGCAGAAGGCATCCAGCTGTCGGTTAATTTACTTGATGAAGTTTTAATTACGATCGACGCAGTTAGCTTACAAACTGTGGCGAAGTTGCGCGATGTGCGAAGGGTGTTGCTTGAGTCGGGAGCGTTTACTAAAGTTCAGGCACAGTCGGTTAAAAAGCATATTCTTAATGCTGAATTGATGATTGAAAAGGTGCTACTTCATCGCTTACAGGATTTGACTTGTCGCTTTGTTGAGTCGAAGGAATATAAAGATTTGTCTGCCGGGGATGACGTGCTTTCTCTTGAGTACTATTTGAATTTTATCAGTGTTCCCGATGCACGAAAAAATGCGGGCCTAATGAAGAATTCATGCCGACGATATACCTTGCAGAGTGCAGGTTAATTCGTCGCCGTTATATAGCACGCACAAAAAAGCCCGCAATTGCGGGCTTTTTTGTGCGTGCTTTTAGCTTATAGATTATCGAATAAGCTACCACTGCTTGGCTTGTTTGATTCAGTAGGCGTGCTGGTATCATTCGCTTGCTGTGCAGGCGCTTCTACTTTCGGCTCAACTGCTGCAGGTGGTGTAGGCTTGGGAGCTTCCGCGATGACGGGTGCTGGTTTTGGTGCTTCAGTTACTGGCGGTGTGGTTGGCGCTGGGGCGGCGGCAGCCGGAGCAGGTTTTGCCTCAACTGGCGCTGGCTTGCTTGCCGGTGCGGCAGCTTTCGGTTTGGGGGCTTTGGCCTCTTTTTTGGCTGTTGGTTTTTTAGTTGCGGGTTTGGCCGATGTTTTTTTCACTGGTGCTGGTTTTGGAGAGGCTTTCTTCGCGGTTGTTGTTTTCTTTGTGGGCTTTTTAGCAGCAGCTTTCTTTGTTGCTTTTGCGGCTGGTTTAGCTGCGGCTTTTGCGGGCGCTTTTTTAGTGCTTGTTTTTGCAGACGCTTTGCGTTTTGCGGGTGCCTTTTTCTTGGTTTTTGCTTGAGCGGCTTTTGTCGCTTTGTTGGCGATAGCGGCGATGTCTTTCGCGAATTTGTTCGCGTCTTTAACGGCTTTTAATGCAGCAGAGGCTTGCTTCGATGTATTGGAAAGCTCGGCAACAACCTTTTTTTGCGCTGCAACGTTAGCGCGTGCTTTTTCGACTCGGGTTTTCGCGGCGGCAGTTTTAGACTTTTTGCCAGCTTCTACAGCAGCTTTGAGCTTGCTGCTCAGGGTGCTTAGTTTTTGTTTAGCTTTGGCAAGTTGTGCAGAGGCACTTTTTGCTGCTTTCTCGGCAGAAGCTTGTTTTTTGGTGCGAGCTGCTTGCAACTGGGCTTCCAGTTTAGCGATCTGCTTCTCGATTCCTTCTACCGAAACGGTTTTAGTCTTTTTTGCGGCCATGTCGAAACCCTGTTGTGATTAAGTCGATGCGTTGTGTGGGAAGTATGTGAAACGGGTAATGCTGAGTTAAGAAAAGGCGTATGCTTTTTCCCCAATTCATTATAGCGACATAATAAAAATAAAAAAATACATTGTTGTCCCTTGTGAGGCTGATTGAGAGCTCTTCCTATAAATTTATTGTGTTATATCGCCTGTATCGACCGTATAGCTTGCGTCTAAGCGGTTTTTTCTGTTCCGCTGAGTTTTGGTTCTATATACTGCGCACTCAATATTTATTTTGCACAACAGGTTTTCTTATGAAAAAGCACATAATAATAGCCCTGGCCGTCGCGGCGACGTTGTCCGGGTGCAACAAAGAAGAAGCCCAAGAAGCGCCTACAGCAGTGACGCTTGATACTCTGGAGCAAAAAGTTAGCTATGCCGTGGGTTACAACATGGCCCGTCGCATGAAAGCTGATGGGTTTGATTTAGATGCTGCGGTACTGAAATACGCGATTGATCATCATAATGCTGGCAATGATTCTGAATTGTCTGATGAGGAGATCAATGCGGCGATGACAGCATTCCAAACGCAGCTTCAAGAAAAGCAGCAAGCGGCGTTTAGTCAGCAAGCGGATGAGAATTTGAAGCGTAGCCAAGAATTCCTTGCCGAGAACGCAAAGCGAGAAGGTATCGTCACGACAGAAAGCGGTTTGCAATATGAAGTTGTTCAGGCAGGTACTGGCAGTGCGCCACAGCCAACGGATAATGTCAGTGTGAACTACAAAGGTAAGTTGATGACGGGTGAGGTCTTTGATCAAGGTGAAGGTGTGAGCTTTCAGGTGAATCAGCTCATTCCTGGTTGGGTTGAAGCGCTCCCGTTGATGAAAGTGGGGGCGAAGTGGAATTTGTATATTCCGGCTGATCTAGCCTATGGTCCTGGCGGAACGGGAAATATTGGTCCTAACGCTGCGTTAATATTCGAAATGGAACTGTTGTCTATTGCGGAGCCTGAAGCGGCAGAATAAATCGTTTTATTCTTTTGCTTCACGAAAAGGCGCTTCACCCTAATCCGGTGAGCGCCTTTTTTATTGGGTGATTATTAAAGGGCGAGTTTGTGTATGTAGCCGTTGGAGGCAATGGCCCAAAAACCTTGCTGGTCTTTTGTGAACCCGACATCAACAATGGCTGCGCTGGTAGGTTTCCACGCGCTTCTTTTGGGTGCCTTCCAGCGATTAATGATACTTAGTGTTGCGGTATCCCATAATTCAATGATTTGATCCGGGCGACCGGTAATGAGTAGTGACGCGTCGTCGCTAAAACGGGCGCTGGTGAAACGAACTCCACGCTTTAAACGTTCGCTTGCGAGTGGAACTTCGCCGATGCTCTTGCCGCTTAAGGTATCCCATAAAAGGGCTTTGTCGTATTTACTGACGGACAGCGCCAGGGTGCCATCCGGTGATATTTTTACGAGCTGAACATCGTCTTCATGTTTGATCGTTTTAAGTTTTTCCCCTGAGGTGACATCCCACAATACGGCGGTGAAGTCTTCTGACCCGGTAAGCGCGAGCTTTCCGTCACGGCTTAGGTCGACACTGCGGACACGGTTGCTGTGTTGGAGTGTGCGTAATATGCCGCCGCGTTTCACGTTAAATATAACGGCGGTGTGATCACTTAAGCCCAGTAGTGCCATGTTGCCATTGGGGCCAAGTTCAGCATCCAGTATTTCCCCGGGTGCAGTCCAAAAGCGTTCGCCTTTTCCTGAATCGGTGTCCCATAAAACTAAGTTGAAGGGGTTGGCTGTTAATACCCATTTTCCTTGGTGCGAAAAATCTGCGGCGACGATTGTGGAGAGTTCGTTTTCTTTATGGTTCCAGTTATATAAACGCTCTTGAGAATCATGCTGCCAAAAACTCCCGCCGTGATGAATGGAGCCGATAACGGAGTACTCGCCATTGTCGCTGATTGCTGCACCGTGAATACCTTTTACTGCGACTTCTATTGAAGACGAGGGCGGTGCGGTGCGGTCGCAGCTGCTTAGTAATGCGAGTAAAAGGGGGAGCGTGATGACGCGTTTCATGCGATGCATTGCCTCAATCTGGAATATTGAAAGCATAGCACTTCAAGGGAATGGGTGGAAAAGGCTGGGGGTCTTGCGGTCAAGCTCCCCCAGCGTGAAAACGTCTTAAGAAATTATTCGGTGACTTGGTGTTTGTGAGCAACATGTAATACTTCAATCATGCTGTCTTCGGCTTCGAAGCGGCTAGCCAGTGTTTCGCCAAGTTTTGATAGATCGCCAAGGATGGCGTCGAGGTCATCTGTTTCTTGATATTTATCGTTGAAATCGAGGATTTCTTCTGTGGTTGCGTCGACAACCTTAAAGGATTCGCCCGCAGATTTTAGGCCTTCTTTATCATCAAATTCTTGGCCTTCTTTAACGAGCTGGTCGTACACTTCAAAGTGTCCGGCAGAGGTGTAGTCAACCATAATTTGACAAAGTGCTTGGACAAGCGGCGCAACGGAGTCGTTGGCGGCTTCTTCTACAAACTCGGAAAGTTTACAGTACTGAACAAGGAGGAGTTTTCGTTCTTCTAGCCATCGATCAATAATTTCACTTACGCCGCCCCAGCGTTCTTGTGCGGATGTGCAGTTATCTAACATTCGGTTGTTGCCCTTAGTACTTTTATTGTGTGTATTGAATTCGGGTCGCATACCAGTTTTTATGCGTACGACTGCCAAGATAGGATATCTCGGCTGGGAGAGCAAGTGTCGAGGGTGAGGAATGACGGGCGGCGCGCTAGGAGGGGCAATGTTTTGGGTTAAATCAAAATCGTTTGCCGCGAGGCACGCGCCATAAGGAATTGTTAGCGTATGCCTGTTGCAGGGGGGTATGGCTTAAACGGCATCTGGTTTGCGAAATAGCTGCCAGACGAAAACGGCAGCGAGGCCGAGGAAGCAGAGCAGGGTCCAGCCCGGAATGGTGAGCCCTAAAAAGCGCCATGATTCTTCGGCACAGTTTCCGTCTCCAGCGAATAGCAGTGACAAGGCTTCGGTAAATGGGAGCGCATCAAACATGTAGCCAATACCTGGGCCGCATGTGGGTACTTGGTCTTCTGGAAGATTCTGTAACCAAACGTGTCGAGCTGATACGCCGCCGCCAATAAGACTCACCAAAATGCCAAGCGAGCTATATAGCTTTCGGCCGAGGTTTGGCGTGTTGTGTATGCCGGCGATCAGAGCGACAAGCCCAGCAAGAATGACGAATACCCGCTGTGTAATACAAAGTGGGCAGGGCTCCATGTCGAGAAAGTGCTGCATGATAAGCGCCGCTATCATCATGCTTAGGCAGGCGGCCGCAATCAGAAAGTAACTTTGTCTAATGGTGGGCAGTGTCATGGGGGTATCCTAATGTTTTTATTCTAAGTGTTTGGCAAGGTATTAAAAAAGCATCTAAAACTCAACTGAGCGTATTTCTATTTCCAGCATCTAAGCCATGTGGCGAACGCTTTGAGGGATTCTATCTCCCGAGTTGGTCTATTCTCTAATATATTAAGTGTTGTAGACATCATATTTTGTCTGGCATTCCCCATTGTAAGGATTTAGTGCATGCAAAAATTCCGTTTTTTGATTTTCCTCAAGCGAGCTTTGTTGGTGTGTGCCTTAGTTTTGTCTCATGCGGTCTTTTCCGAAGAGGAAGAAGAGGCGGCTGCAGAAGGTGAAGGGGGCGAAGGTGAGGCTGTTGCAGAAGCTCAGGCGATTTACCTGCCGCTGAAGCCGCCGTTCGTGATTAATTATGGCGGCGCCGGTCGTTTACGTTTCTTAAAGACAGAGGTTTCTGTCCGGGTTACCACCATTGATGCAGCGAATGCGGTTCGTTCTCATATGCCTTTTGTGCGTAATAACCTTTTAATGCTGTTTGCCTCGCAGACGAACCAGACGGTAGGTTCTCAGGAAGGGAAGCAACAAATCCGTGTGGATGCCTTGGAGGCGATACGTGATATTGTTGAGCGGGAGGAGCAAACGCCTCGCGAAGATATCGTCGAGGTGTTTTTCAATAATTTCATTGTCCAAAAATAGGGCTTCAGGCTTTACCTGCTCAGCGTTTTAAGCGCTAGCCGCACGAGCAGCTAGTGTATTGCTTATAGTAGTTCGCTAAAAATACCTCAAAACTCTCGTCGCAACCTTCTTCAGTTGCGCGTTGCTCTGCGAGAGATTCTTCGGCCATTTGTGCCATACGATTACTGGTGACATCGCTTAGCTCAGGATAAGAAAGCGCCTGATGATGTTGCTTTGCGAGCGCGAGCGCGTATTCAGCAAAGCTCTGTTGATCGCTTTCTAGGGTGTGTAGCATTTTAGCTGAGGGTGTGAGCGCGCTATTACTTACTTTCTCGCCTTGGCTTTCCAGTGCGCGTTGGTGTGCTTGAGTATTCTGGTTGGCGTCTAGTAGTTCGGCCACGGGTTGCATGTTCTTGATGAGGTTGTTGGCCCAGTCTGTCGCGCTGATTTTTCCGTTTCCGTAATTTTCCAACAATAGGCCAGGTTCACGTCCCCGCGATACGACGGCTTTTTGGTTGTTGAGTATGACGGCTGACTCGTCGGGGTTGGTGTCGGGACTGTCTTTTAGAGCGCAATAGAGTAAAAAGGTATCCAGAAAGTAGACTTGTTCCCGTGTTAAGCCGAGCGGCGTGATGGGGTCAACGTCGAGACAGCGTACTTCAATATATTCGACCCCGCGATCCTGCAGCGCTGCGAGGGCGGTTTCGCCTGGGCGCGCTGTGCGCTTCGGCCGAATGGCGCTATAAAACTCGTTTTCGATTTGTAGAATACTCGTGTTGAGCTGTTTGAAGTCGCCGCTGGGTGTTTTTAGGCCGATTGCTTCGTACTCGGGGTGGGAGCGTGTGATCGCTCGGCACAGTGTTTTGATATAGCTCTCACTGTTGTTGTAACAGACGTAGAGTGATTCCTGGACTTTGCTCTGATAGCCAAGGTCGCCCATTCTCAGTGATGTTGCGTGGGGCAAGTACAAGGTGTGCCCGTCCGGTAGTTCATCGAGTAAGTGCTGCTTGTTGGCGACAAAACTTTTGCAGAGTGCAGGAGAAGCGCCAAAGAGGTATATCAGCAGCCAATAATGACGGCGAAAATTTCGAATGAGCTTGAAATAGGATTCGTTTTTAAAGGCTTGCAAGTCATCAAGGCGATTCTGCTCTTGATGTAAGAAGGCCCAGAACGCATTGGGCAGGGAAAAGTTGTAGTGCACGCCCGCAACGGTTTGCATGGATCGCCCATAGCGGTGCCCTAGGCCTACCCGGTAGGTTGTTTTCATCTGGCCGTTGTTGGATGCACCGTAGCGGGCGACGGGTATCTCTGAGTCGCTTCCCAGTGTGCAGGGCATGCTGGTCGCCCATAGAATTTCATCATCCAGCTGGCTTGCCGAGTATTTATGGATAGCTTCTAAGTGAGCAAATAAGTCATCGACCTGATGTGTCGGAGGGGTGATAAATTCCAGAAGCGCTTCGCTGAAATCGGTGGTTATTTGCGGGTGAGCGAGTGCGGAACCGAGGCCGTTAGGGTGGGGTTTTTGCGAAAGGGTTCCTGAGAGGTCTGTTCTTAGTGACTCGCGTTCTACTCCACGCAATATGCCGCCCAGCAAAGCCGCATTCTTTTTGTCGAAAAGGGCTTTCGGGAATGATTCGATTTCAAACATTAAATAGCTTCTCGTGCTTCGTCGGCGTTGGGCGCAGGGTTTTCTTCATTGCCCTGGATGGGGCTGTCGGTTTGAGCTTCGCCTGTGTCGATGTTTTCCTCTGTGTTTGGTTCCGCATGCTCATCCGTATGGAGGTGCTCTGAGTCGCTGCTAATGTTCGCCGAGTTTTCCTGGGCTTCAGTGTCGACGGTTTCAGTGTTCTCGGTGGTTATCTCCGTCGTTTCTGGGGGCTGGAGCGAAGTTGTCTGAGCGTCTTCTGGAGAGCTGCTATCAAACAGTGGGCCATGGTTGTCGCTGGTCTGCGTTTTTTCTTCCGTGTTTTTGGGAATGCTGCTGAGCTCGGGGGTGCCATTTTCCCGCAAACTGGCTTTCACAATGGCGATTCTTAGCTCTACATTCTTCACCGTAAATTCTACTTTGCGGTTAATGGCTTCGTCTTTGTGTTCTGTGCGGTAGAGCGTGTTGGCGGCATCGCCCTCTAGCCATTCTCCGGCTTTGCTTAAGTACTGGTCGTGCTGATTTTGAAGGAGATAGACTATGCTCATGAAAGGGGCTGCGCTCCGCTGGTGTGGGCCTGATTTGTATGAGGTGCATAGAATACCGAGGCGGCTGAGTGACCACAAGTCGCCCTGCTGCCAGCTTAAATGAAATGATTCCAGTTTGTGTTCATCGCCTCAAATTTCGCGAAGTAGCAAGCAAAAATGTGAAACAACTATGGAGCCTGGGGCGAAGGCATATCAATCCTTATACACCCTGGGTACACTGATTATCCCCTGAAATTTGGGGAAGTGGGCCTGAGTGGGCCGATGATTACGAAGAATTAACATTTAACGTGTGGAGAGTGGTTTGTCGCAGCAGTTGACCCAAGGCGCATTTGTGACATTGATGAGCGAAAAGCTACAGAGGGTTGTGGGCGTTTTGCTTCGTTTCCCTGTGGCGGGCTGGCGCGGCGTTGTCCTGTTTTTGGCGGCTGCATGGATGGTTCATAGTGTAGCGAGCCTATTTTGGGTCTTATTACCCCAGCCTGAGATTGGGCTGCCTAATAAATTGGCCATGCCGGTGGAGCAAAGCGCGGGTGGACAATCGAGCTCACAGTCAGTCAGCTTCGACTCGATAGCGTCTTTGGGCAAGATATTTGGCAATGCGTCTGCTGCTAATGTGGTGGTGAAAAAGCCAGTGGCGAAGCCTTCTGATGATATTCAGGCCAACAAAACCACACGTTTAAGCCTGAAATTGCATGGCCTGTTTTCAAGCAGTGACCCGAAAGAAGGGAGTGCAATTATCGCTGGCGGTAATAAGCAGGCGCTTTATTCTGTTGGTGATGAGATCAATGGAAATCGTGGCGTTAAGTTGGCACGTGTTCTTGAAAAGCGCGTGATCCTTAACAATAAAGGCAGTATGGAATCGTTGTGGCTTTTCTCTGAAGAGGATTTTTCTGTAAGTGCGCGGGCCAAGCCGAAAGCGAAGTCTGAATCGCCGTCCAAGCCGAAGAACAACAATATTCGAACCTCAGCACGGCCCGATCAGATCCCCAAAAATATTGGGGATGTTGTGCGCTTTAGTGTGCATCGAGAGGGTGGAAAAATGGTGGGCTACCGCATCCGCCCGGGCCGTGACCGTGAACTCTTTACCCAAGTTGGCCTAAAGGCTAACGATATCGTGACGTCAGTGAATGGCATTGAAGTTAACGACCCGAAACAAATTCGCAGTGTTTATAAATCTATGAAAACCGCGACCGAAGCACAGCTAAACGTGCTTCGTGATGGTGACACACATTCAATAACGATTAGCTTGGATTCAGGTGCATAAAACGTGTTAAAGCAACTTTTGGCCTCCGTATTGGTGGCAGGCATTATGACCACGGGCTCTGTCGCTTGGGCGCAGAGTAACAAGGCCGCTGTAGAGCCAACGTACACCGTACAGTTTAACGACTCGGATATTCTTGAGGTCATTAAATTCGTCGCAGAGATTACCGGTAAAACCATGGTAATTGACCCGCGAGTGAAAGGCCGTATCAAGATTATGTCCAATGATTCGCTGACCAAGAAGGAGCTGTATGCGCTGTTTCGTTCTGTGTTGGAAATCAGCGATTTCACCGTGGTCGAAGTGGGTGATATCGTCCGTATCGTGCCGATTAAGGATGCCCGAACCTCCCCTACTTCAGTCAACAAAACCGGCCCCGCCGATGACAGCGAGTTTATTACCCAGGTTATTCAGCTTAAAAATATCGCGGCAGCAAAAGTGATCCCGGTATTGCGTCCGCTTGTTCCTCAGAATTCACATTTAGCCGCTTACGACCCCAGTAACGCCATCGTCATTACTGACACCAACGCCAATATTGAGCGCATGAAGGAAGTGATCGATAAGATTGATAAAGCGGCGCTGCCCACGACGGAAATCGTTAAGCTGAAATATGCCGACGCCGAAGTCATGGTGACGATTTTAGAAAAACTGCAAGGTAAGGAGGCCAAGCAAGGGCCTCAGTCAAATCGCATGATTCTAGTGCCGGATGCACGAAATAACGCCATTTTGATTACTGGTGAAGATATGCAGCGTTCAAAGACGAAGCGTTTGATTTGGCAGTTGGATCAGCCACAACAGCAGACGGGTAATGTGCGCGTTGTATATCTTGAATATGCAGATGCAAAAGACGTGGCGACAGTATTGACCAAGGTCGTACAGAATATGTCTAAAGCTGCGCCGGGTGGTAAGGGCAAGGGCGCAACTAAATCGCAGGCCACGGTTGAAGCGGATGAGGCGACGAATGCCCTTTTGATCACCGCTCCAAAAGACACTTTGGATTCGTTGTTGGCGGTTGTCGCGCGTTTAGATATTCGTCGTGCACAAGTATTAGTAGAAGCGATTATTGTCGATATTAATGTGAGCGATGGCTCCCAGGTGGGCGTTGAATGGCTATTCGCGAATCAGGAAGACGGTGTGTTCGGTGGTTCATCACGGGGTCCTGGGTCTGCATTGGGTGGTCCGGCTCAGTTGCTAGACCCCAATACTGACGATGACGATAGTTCTGGTCTTGCGAGTTTGGCAAATAGCATAATTGGTGCAACCGGCCAGACTTTGGGCGTGGCGAGTGACGGGCGAGATGCCTTTACGGCAATTTTGACGGCCCTTCGCGGTAACAGTAAGGCAAATATCCTATCCACACCTTCTTTGCTGACGATGGATAACCAAGAAGCGACAATCTCTGTCGGCCAGAACGTGCCCTTCAGAACGGGGTCATATTCTTCTACGGGTAATAGTAGTAACCCATCCAATCCTTTCACCACTATTCAGCGTGAAAACGTAGGTATTAGCTTAACCGTTACGCCTCAGGTTAATGAGGGTAATAAAGTATTGCTCAATATTTCTCAGGAAGTGTCCAGCTTGTCAGACGGTGTTGCGGGCTCTGCCGATTTGATTACCAATCAAAGCACTATTAGCACTCAGGTACTGGCGAATGATGGGCAGACCATCGTGCTGGGTGGTTTGATTCGTGAAGATATTCAAGACGGTGAGCAGAAAGTGCCCGTCCTAGGATCTATCCCGGTTTTGGGCCACTTTTTCCGCTTCCAGTCGACCAACTATAAAAAATCCAACTTGATGGTGTTCTTGCGGGCGAAAATTATTCGTGATGATGAATCGCTTTATGGCGCAACCGCAGAAAAGTATCGTCTTATCCAGGATATTCATAATGAGTTTAGGGACGAGGGCTTGAACCTATTAAGTGACGAGTATATCCCCGTACTGAAAGACTTCCCTGAGCTGCATTCGAGTGGAGTACCCGTTAGCGCTTACGAAAATGGTGAAAGTGACGACGAAGTAGAAGAGGTCGAAGAGTAATGCTCGACATCTTGTCAGAAGATGATGGCTCCCTAGAGCCGCAAGCTGAGCCTGCAAAAATAGCACGCCTGCCGTTTTCCTTCGCCTCTGATTATGGCGTGATGCTGGATGGCGGTATGGTGATCCATACGGCTTCCGTTACCGCGCAAACATTGTTGGAATTACGCCGCTACGTTGGGCAGCCCTTACAGCTTGTTAAGTTGGAAGATGAAGAGTTTAAAGCGCGTCTTACTCAGGTGTATCAAAGTAATGACGGTGAAGCCCAGCAAGCAGTGGATGATATGGGCGCAGAGATGGATCTCGGTCAGTTAGCGGAAGATATAGATGATGGTGAATTGCTCGCCGGCGAAGGTGATGCACCGGTTATTCGTCTAATTAACGCTGTTATCTCCCAAGCGATCCAAGAAAAAGCCTCTGATATCCACGTCGAGCCTTATGAAGACCGCGTCTCCATTCGTTTTCGCCGTGATGGTGTATTAACGGAAGTGCTTTCACCCAAACCTGTTTTGGCTCCGGTATTGGTCTCGCGTCTTAAAGTGATGGCGAAAATGGATATTGCCGAAAAGCGTGTGCCTCAAGATGGTCGTATCTCGGTGAAAATTGCTGGGCACGCGGTGGATATTCGTGTGTCGACATTACCATCTGCTCATGGTGAACGTGTCGTACTGCGGATTCTTGATCAGGCCGCTGGTCAGCTGACATTAGCTCAGCTCAACATGCCTAAGTTTGTGCAAGAGCACTACGAAACGGGCTTACGAAAGCCCCACGGTATTATTTTGGTGACGGGTCCCACAGGCTCCGGTAAAACAACCAGCCTTTATGCGGGTTTAAGTTTTTTGAATACCCGTGCGCGCAACATCATGACCGTCGAAGACCCAATAGAATATCTCTTGCCGGGTATTGGTCAGACCCAGGTTAACAGTAAAGTCGAAATGACCTTTGCAAAAGGTCTACGGGCGATTCTTCGGCAAGATCCGGATGTCGTCATGATCGGTGAGATTCGTGACCAAGAGACCGCAAGTATTGCGGTGCAGGCGAGTTTGACGGGTCACTTGGTGTTATCCACCCTGCATACCAATACCGCGATCGGTGCGGTGACGCGTTTGCACGATATGGGTGTAGAGCCCTTCTTATTATCGTCCAGCCTTGAAGCCTTAATGGCGCAGCGTCTGGTGCGTGTTTTATGTCCGGCATGTAAAAAGCCTCATAAAGCCACTGAGTCAGAGGCATCCCGTCTTAAAATTCCTGAAGGCGCCGAAGTCTTTGCGCCGGTGGGTTGTGCCGAATGTAACGACAATGGCTATAGAGGCCGTACCGGTATTTACGAGCTTATTCCTGTGGATGATGGCTTACGGCTACTTATCCATGAAGGGGCTGGCGAACAAAAAATGTTAGAGCATGTACGTAAAGCTTGTACCTCCATCGATCAGGATGGCCGCGATAAAGTACTCCAGGGCATCACCAGCGTGGAAGAGGTGTTGCGGGTAACGGCAACGACCTAGGCTCTGACATGGCGGCATTTACTTACACAGCGCTAGACGCCAAAGGCAAGAAAGTTAAAGGCGTTCTAGAAGGCGATTCCGAACGGCACGTGCGTGGCCAGCTTCGTGGGCGCCAACTAAAACCGTTAGAAGTTAAATCGTCTCGTAAGCCCTTTAATGAAAAAAGCGGCAGCAAATCGGGATCGAAAGACGGCGGCGGTTTTAGCTTTAGTTTCGGTGGGCCGACGATGGGCCATCGCGATGTTTCGTTAGTCACTCGACAGCTCGCATCTCTCGTTCAATCAGGTTTACCTTTAGACGAAGTGCTACAGGCGGCAGCGAAACAAAGTCGTAAGCCGGCGATTAAAACCATTATTTTGCAGATTCGCTCAAGAGTGCTGGAAGGATTAAGTCTTGCCCAAGCGATGAGCGAATTGCCGCGCGTATTTGATAAGTTATATCAAGCGATGATTCGTGCAGGTGAAACCTCTGGTTTTTTAGGGCCTGTATTAGATCGTTTGGCGGACTACACAGAGCGCGCCCAAGAGACAAAACAAAAACTAAAGTCTGCGATGATCTATCCGCTTGTGATGCTGTTTGTCTGTGTTACGGTGGTTGTGGTGATGATGGTAAAGGTTGTGCCAAACCTTATCAGCATGTTCGAGCGGAATGATATGGAGTTGCCCACGCTGACTAAAGCGTTGATTGCCAGCAGTAATTTTTTGGTGGATTACGGTGTATTCCTTTTAATTGCACTAATAGGTTTGGCGGTCCTATTTAAATGGACGATCAGTGAGCCAAAGCGCAAGCGCCAATGGCATAAATTAACACTGAAGTTTCCGCTAATTGGCAATTTGATTTTACAGTCAGAAGCATCTCGTTATGCCAGTACCTTGGGCTTATTGTCTAATAGTGGTGTGCCCTTGTTAGAGGGAATTAAAATTGCCTCGCAAGTATTAGAGAATTTGGAATTACAAAGTGCATCGAAGGAAGTCGCTGTTGCCGTGCAGGAAGGCAGTAGTTTTGCAAAAGCCTTGGATCAGGCCCAGGTGTTTCCACCATTGTTGGTGCAAATGGTTGCCTCCGGTGAGGCAAACGGAAAACTTTCTGAGCAGTTGTTGCACGCCGCGCGTAACCAAGAGCGAGAGTTAGAGTTTTCACTAAATACAATGATGAGCTTGTTAGAGCCAGCGATGATTTTGTTTATGGGGGGCACCGTTACGACGATCGTAATGGCGATATTGCTGCCTATTTTCAACATGAGTTCTTTGGTCGGATAGATATCAAAAAATATAACTATTACATATTGAGAGAGTGAACTATGAACATGGGAAAACAAAAAGGTATGACATTGATCGAAATTATGGTCGTTGTTGTCATTATCGGGTTACTAGCCGCTGCGATCGGGCCGCAAGTTATCGGTGCACTTGGGCAGGCCCAAGATAAAGTGGTGCAAAATGATTTTAAAGCGATTGAAACCGCGTTGAAAATGTACAAGCTGGATAACTTTGTATACCCCTCAACAGACCAGGGTTTGGAAGCATTGGTTTCGCCCCCTGAATCTGATCCAGTACCTAAAAACTGGCGAAAAGACGGCTACCTTCCAGAACTAGCCGTAGACCCATGGGGCAGTGATTACTTATACGAAAGTCCGGGTGATGGTAAGCCTTACACTATTTATACCTTGGGTGCAGATGGTGTTCGTGGTGGTGCGGATGAATATGCCGATATTACCAATTGGGATAAGCCTGGGGATAAAGATTAAGGCGAGTTTATTTGGTGTGAGTAAACGTGGTGATAAATAATCGGGGTGACATAAAACACAGTAGCGGCTTTACGCTTATAGAAGTACTTGTGGTCCTAATGATCATTGGGATCGCTGTAGGCGGTGTTTCTGTTTTTTTTACACAAGATGGTCCTGATGAAGATTTAAAAAAAACTATAGAGCGCTTTGTGGTTATTGGGGATCACATCTCTGAGTTAGCGGTGTTAGGTGGCGAGCCCATTGGGATGTTACTGGAGCCCCCTGAGTGGAGAGAAAATCCTTTGGACGAAGGCTGGCGTTATAGTTGGCAGCGTATGACGCCAGAGGGCTGGCAGGAGTTAGAGGATGTACTGCCTGTGGAAATCCCCAATGCTATGGAGCTCAATGTCTTTATTGATGAGCAAGAATGGAAATATGAAGATGCGCCGAAAGAACTAATTCCAATTTTGGCTTTTTATCCCAGTGGTGAAGTGACGCCGTTTGAGATTGAGTTTATGCACGAAGAGTTAACCGGTGATACTCAAAATGTGAAAGTAAATTTGTGGGGAGAAGTCGTATGGGTACAACGCCAGGAGCAAGAAGAGGAAGCTTTTGGTAATGGGTTCGAGTGATTACGCGATGAAGAAGGTTACGAGCCATTCTCGTCAATATGGATTCACTCTAATCGAGGTGATGGTGGCCTTAGTCATCGTGGGTATTGCGTTACCGGCGATGTTGTTAAGAATGCAAAGTGTGATTGATCATTCCTCTCATAT
Source organism: Agarilytica sp. (assembly GCA_045430345.1). Classification (GTDB taxonomy): domain Bacteria; phylum Pseudomonadota; class Gammaproteobacteria; order Pseudomonadales; family Cellvibrionaceae; genus Agarilytica. The sequence goes on from JAILXT010000002.1 coordinate 317,843, forward strand.
GACGCGAAAAACCTACGCATACTGGTTTGCGGAAAATATTCGTCAAGAAATGCTGTTGACGCAAAAGCTACAAGGTAATGTCGCTAAGACGAAGAAAAAACAAGATACGGAAGAGTTTGCTGGGCAAGAGTGGCACTGGAAAATGGAGATGAAGGAGGTTGGGGATATTCCCGGCATGTATCAAATGGATATATCGGTTGGGGTGGATCAGGATGAGATACTAGCCACCCTTTCAGGCTTTATATATGAGCAGTAAGCAGAATGGGTTGACGCTGATAGAGGTTCTGATTGCGGTCATTATCATGGCCTTGATTGGCACTATCTCATATCAATCGTTGGACACGACTATTCGTTCGAAAGAAGTCGTAGAGGAGCATCTTAAGGAGTTGTCCAAAGTTGACCGGGCGTGGTTGCTAATCGAGGGAGATCTCAAAAATATATTGAACAACAGTGTTTCACAATCTTTTGGGCCGGGTGGTGGTGAAGATTTACCTTCATTGTTTTTAGATAATTCAGATGAAGAATATTGGTTAGTCGTACTTAGAGGTGGTCACGCGAACCCTTTGAATTTCATTCGCAGTGAATTGATTCGTGTTGGCTACCGCGTACAAGATTCCGTTCTTTGGCGTGATGTCTGGTACAACGTGGCTTCGGTAGATGTGGATCAAGCGCGTAATCAAAAGGTGTTGGATAACGTTGAGACAGTTGAGGTGAAAATACTTTCTCCCACCGCAACGAGTTTTGATGGTGGGCCGTGGGTGGATAAGTGGCCACCGCAAGGTGCGCGGCCCGAAGAAATGCCATTCGCAGTAGAAGTTATTTTACGTTTAAAAGATGATGAAGAAATATCGCGTTTGTTTTCCCTGGTGAATGGAAAATGACGAAGAGCTTGGCGGCTAAGCAGCGTGGCGTTGCCTTGATTATGGCAATGATGATCGTGGCGTTAATCACGGTTGTTGCGACGGAGCTTTCGTGGCGCTTTGAGTTAAGTGTTTCGCGCAGTGGTAACCGATGGGCCGGTATGGATGCGAAAGCATATTTGGATGGCGCAGAAGAAGGGGCGAAAGCGATTCTGCGTAGGGATATCGACGACAATGCTACCAAAGAATCTGATCATGTAGGTGAGGACTGGGCAAGTCCTATTCCATACCAAGAAGGTGCGGTGGCGTTGGAAATAGCGTTATCAGATGCAGAAGGGCGATTTAATCTCAATATGTTGCGAGATAAGCCGCCATGTAATCAACCAAGTCCGCCGGAGGGTGTGGCTAATTGTTCTGGAGGGGATGCGTGTATAAGGTTTACAGAGCAACAGCATGTTTTTATTCGATTACTGCAAACGTTTAACGTAAGTGATAGTGAAGAAGAGATTGTGACTTTAACGCAAGAACAATCTGAAGGGATTACGGAAGCAGTGATTGATTGGCTTGATGAAGATTCAACAATTACAGGTTTCGGTGGTGCGGAGTCAGATCATTATGAATCGCTAGAGCCACCGCAAGCCATAGCGAATAATGAAATGGTGAGCGTCAGTGAGCTGCAAGTGCTGAATAATATGCCGCCAAAGTTATATAAGCAGCTTGTGCCTCATGTGATTGCATTGCCATATGAGGAGGTGCCCAAAATCAATATACAGACAGCCACGCAAAACGTTTTGCGTTCGATAAAAGCAAAGGATGCGGAAAACCCGAAAGCGTGTGATTTGTTGCCGTTTGAGGAGGAGGTCGGTTCTAGTTTTTTGTCTTTTATACAAAGTAATGCTGAAGACGAAGGCTTTAAAGACATTGGAAAACTGAAATCGTCTCCCGATTTACCTCCGGAGTGGGGCGAGAACGGCGGGTATGGCGATATTCTTGCTGATGGCGGCTTGTTTGCGGTGAAGCAAAGTAAGTACTTTATTTTGAATAGTACAGTGTTTATCGGAGAGGATTATGTGCGTCGGGGATTAAGCTTGATTAAGCGAGAATCTGGTGGTGAAAATGAGAACGATGTAAAGATTAATGTCGTCCGCCGTACAGACGCAAATTTTTAAAACTTTATGTGTTATACATTTTGAGAAATAAAGAAGACGAATTAATCACCCGTCTTAAAAAATCAAAAAGAGAAATATTGTGACAGAACGACTATATGTTCGACAGATAACCGAGAATCACTGGCAGTGGCGAATGCAGTTCGCTGATGGTTCGTGGGACGACGCTTTGCACGCGGGTACCTTAGAGCTGATGGCGGAGTCGATTCCTCATCTAGGCACCATGGTCTGCATGTTGATGCCAGGATCGAAAGCGATCGTGCGAACCGTGCCTGTCGACGGCGCAGAGAAAAAACATTTAGCCAAGCTTGTTCCATACGATATGGAAGAAGAGCTTATTGATCCCGTTGAGGATTTGCATTTTTGCTTTGGTGATGTTGAAGATGATCAGGTTAATTTAGTTTACCTTAATCGCGCGGACGTTGAAGAAAGCCTTAAAGAGATTGAGCTTGTTAGCAGTGAAGTGCAGCACGTCTTTCCCGAATATTTATTACTTAACTTGGCAGGTGCTGCGGCGACCTTAGTGCTGGACGGCGAAACCGTTATTGCAAAATTTTCGGCAGGTACAGGCTTCGCGATTGAAATTAATGTTGCTCCCATGGTATTGGAAAGTTTAAGTGCCGATCTTGAACTAAATGAGGCCTCGATTCATTTGGTGGCTGACTCCGCGGAAGGTTTATCGTTGTTAAAAACGTGTTTGCCTGAGGCGTGGTTACAAAGTGAATCGATAGATATAGCCGAGCAGGAAGGGTGTTTTTGGGATTGTCTCGACGATGATCTTATTGTCAACCCACTTAATATCCGTTCTGGTGACTTCGCGCGGAAACTCCCCATCGATCGTTGGTGGAAGATGTGGCAAATGCCGGTGTATGTGGCGGCTGCTGCGTTTGCCTTATCTTTTATCGTCAATTTTTCCGCTTATTTGTCAGCGAAAAATGAAGGCAAAGCTATTCGAAGTCAAATCCAGGAGGTGTATTTGAAAGCTGTCCCCAAGGGGCGTAAAGGCGATGAAGAAAATCGATTAAAAAGTTTGTTACGTGGTAAGGGCGGAGAGTCGAGCAGTAACGAACCTACGAATCTTGTGGTGATGTTAGGCGGCTTATCTACAGCCATGTCTCAACGAAAAGATATCCAGATGTCGAATTTTCGTTACAACGGTGAACAAAAAGAATTGCAGTTGAATATTGAAGTCAAAGGGCTTGGCGAGTTAGGTAGCTTTAGAGAATTACTGGCGAATAACGGTTTAAAGTCTGGTTCACCTCGTACCAGTCGCCAGGGTGATATTTATCAAGCCAATATCAAGTTAACGGAGAAGAACTAATGGACGCGCTTAAAGAGTGGTGGTCTCAAGCATCTTCTCGCGATCAGCTTGCCTTGGTGATCGGCGGTGGTTTTTTGTCGTTGTATCTTCTTTTTATGGTGGTGCTCAGCCCCGTGCAAAATATGCGAGAAAAAGAAGAAACGAAAAATAACGCCTTGCGAAACTCCCTTGAAAATGTCCGTAGTTTAGCGGCACAAGTGATGGCGCAAAAGGCGACCGGCGGTAAAGAGAATAGTCGAGGATCGATTGAAAATATTGTGCAGCAAAGCGTCGCAGCTAAAGGCTTGCAAGTGGCGTCTATGGCAGCCAGCGGAAAAGACGGCGTGCGTTTACGTTTTGATGAAGCTAATTTCGAGAAAGTATTGCAATGGCTTTTTGAAATGGAAGTGACCCATAATTTTCGTATAAAAGATTTGTCGGTAGCGTCAGCGTCAAACCCAGGTATGGTGACGATAAATTTACGTATACACAAAAACTAAAACCCTATTAGATTTGAGTTAAATATGAGTGATGCCAATACGCTAGCGACGCAAGATCAACTGCCAGCGCTGCTGCAATCTAGAGCACTTAAGCCGGCGTTGATCGCGGGACTCGTGGTGTACTTTTTATATTTAATCGTTTCCATGGCGCCAGCACGTTACGCCGCCTGGGCAATTCATTCTGCCGCGCCCAATGTTTGGCTGACGAGTGTTCGCGGCACATTGTGGGATGGCCTTGCCGGCGGTGGGCAGGTAGATCTTGGTGATACATCGATATCTTTGGGCCAGGTACGTTGGTCACTAAATCCTTGGACGCTATTAACACTCAAACCCTGTATTCAGTTTGAAACGGAGTCCGGTGCTCAAGTCCTTTCTGGCAATATTTGTCAGAGTCCTTTTGGTGGCACCAAAATAAAAGATTTTTCTTTAGATTTTCCCGTTTCAATGTTGAGTAGTATTGTGCCGGTCCACGGTTCGGGTCAATTTTCGGTGCAAATTATTAATGCAGATTTACGCGGAAAACGTGTTGATGCGTTAGATGCGCGATATAGCTGGCAAAATGCGAGCGTATATAACGGTGAAATATGGTGGTCTTTAGGGGCTTTCGGCGGTCAGGCTCGTGAGAGTGAAAATGGCGGTATTACGGCTCAGGTTATGGATATAAGTGGTCCTCTGGGTGTGGATGTTCTTGCGAATTTCGTCATTGGAAGCGAGGTGTGGACAGCTGAAGGGACGGTTAAGCCGGGTGAGGGCACTCCAGAACAGTTAGTTCAGGCGCTGCAGGTCATCGGCGAGGAGACCGAGCCGGGTACATATAAGGTTATGTGGCCTTAGTTTAATAAGTTCACAACGAGGTAATGTAATGGTCAGTGCTAAAACCATAGCACTCGGAATAGCCGCGGTGGCCATTGCAATTACTGGCCAAGTTCACGGCGCCTGGCTGAGCGATACTCAATCGATTATGGGAACGGAAGTTACCGTGACCGCATGGCATAAAAAGGAAGCGGTGTTAGCGCAAGCGCTCAGTGACGTTATGGATGAAATGCGTCGTATTGATTCATCCCTGTCACCCTATAAGCCCGAAAGTGAACTCTCACTTGCTAATCGTAATGCCGTTGTCGCACCTTTCGCCGTTTCTGATGAGCTAGCCTTTCTCATTGATAAGTCTTTGTATTTTGGCCGCCTTAGTCATGGCGCGTTTGATATCACTTTTGCGTCGGTAGGCCGATATTACGATTATCGGAATAAGCAGGTACCAGAAGATACAAAGCGACAAGCGCTTTTGTCTGCGATCGATTATCAACACGTTAAATTAAATAAACAAAAACAGACTTTATTTTTTACCAACCCTCATGTTTATATTGACCTAGGTGGCATGGCGAAAGGTTATGCGGTTGACCGTGCTGCTGAGGTTTTAAAGGCTGCAGGCGTTGTTAATGCAACCGTCAGTGCTGGCGGCGATAGCCGCGTTATTGGCGACAAAATGGGGCGGCCGTGGATTATCGGCATCAAGAACCCACGGCAAAAAGCGGGGGAATCAGAAACCGTGATTCGAATGCCGCTGGAAAACGTTGCCGTATCGACCTCTGGTGATTATGAGCGTTTCTTTATTGAGGCGGCGTCAGGTGAACGAATTCACCATATCTTGAACCCTCGTACAGGTAGCTCAGCGAAAGGCGTGGTAAGCGTGACAATATTAGGTGATCTGGGCGTGGATACCGACCCTCTATCGACTACAGTGTTTGTACTGGGTGTAGAAAAAGGTTTGGCCTTGGTCAATAGCTTAAAGGGTTTTGACTGTGTCATTATTGATAGCTTCGGCAATACCCATTACAGCGACGGCTTATCCACCCCAAATGTGAACTAGGGCGCAAAACAGGTAAGATATGTCGAATTTGGCATAAAACCTGATGGTTTAATAACTCAGCTGATTATAGCGGCCGGTTTTTTTACAGTTTTAGTGGGATACACGTTTAAAAAACCTAATAAATATACCGAAAACGCGTGGATCATCGCCGAAATACGAGGAATGGAAACGAAAGCGGGTAATCTCAGTAAAAAAAGATACTAAAAGCTACAAGAATAACGAAGTACGACACTAACGATGGCAGTTCCTGGGGGCGCCTAAGCGCGTAGGCCATCGACCACGACCCTCTAACAAATAAACAGATGTGACGCCGAGTGCCACTATGTATCAAATTTTGACAAACAGACTGACAAAACATGTAAGTTGTCGCGTATTGATTGTGCTGATGTGCTTATTTGCTACGTCCGTATATGCACAGGATGAAGAAGGTTTTGACGCGGGGGACGCAGAATCAGTAGAGACGGCAAGCGAGGGCGCAGACCTTGATGCGGCCTTAGAAGAGACCCTGGAAGATGAACAGTTGCAGGCTGATCTGGGCGACGAGGCTTCTGCTGATACGCCAGATAACGAAAATAAACTGGAAGAAATCGACGAAGCCGATGTGACCTATCAAGATGAAGGTCAGGATGCGAAAGAGGAAGAGCAGACTGAAACGGCAACGCCCTTAAGTGAAGAAGTGGAAGACCTCAAGAAAGCCGCGCTAGAGCTTAATCGTGATTTGTTGATCCTTGAAGAAGAATTGCTTTTCCCTGCGAATTCTCAGATTGTGGTGTTCGTTTCCTTGGATGTGGGTAAATACTTTGCGCTAGATTCGGTGAAGCTACTGATCGATGACAAGTTGATCGCTAGTCATTTATATACCCGTCGACAAAACGCTGCCTTAACGCTCGGCGGTATTCAGCGCTTATATCTCGGCAACTTAAAATCGGGTGAACATGAAGTTACGGCATTTTTTGTGGGTATGGGCCCAGATAACCGTGAGTACAAGCGTGGTGCCACTATCATTATTGATAAAGATGACGACCCCAAATTACTTGAACTGAAAGTTCGAGATTCTTCTGCGAACATGCAGCCGGAATTCGAATTTGAAGAATGGCAGCTGTGACGCTAAGACTCCTATTAATTCCCCTTATAGTTTTTCTTTGCGCGGCGGACGTTAGCGCTAAGAAAAAGTTACGGGCTGTCGAAGACATGCGGTATGGCGTGGCGCTCTACTATTATTATCAGGGCGACTATCTTTCGGCGCTCACAGAATTGTTGGTCGCTAAAGAGCGTGGGGGTATCCAAGGGCATGGCGATAACCCAGAGATTATGGAAGGGGGGTTTTCCCTCGGTTTTGGTTTGGAACGCCATGCGAGTGAAATTTTTGAACGCCTCTTACAGGAAAACCGTTCAAAGCGTTCTCGGGATGCCGCCTGGTTTTTCTTGTCCAAATTACGTTACCTGCGTAATGATTGGGAGGGTGCGGAAGCCGCGCTAAGTAAGGTCAGGGCAAGACCCAGTGGCGAGATTCGCTCCGAGGTTTATGCGCACCAAATCAATCTCGCCATTCAGCAAGACAACTTAGACCTTGCGGAAAAACTTTTCAAAAAGAAACGCCCTAATCAAGATTGGTTGCCCTATATCTATTACAACCTTGGGGCGGCTTACGCAAGGCGCGGTAATTTCGACCAAGCGATAAAAAATTTCGAAAACCTCACCTTCGAGCAATATCCTACGGATGAGCTACGTGCACTGTACGATAAAGCCATGACATCTGCAGGTTATGCTTATCTTGTTACAAAGCAATATGAAAAAGCGATCTCTCAATTTTCATTAGTCCGTTTAACCAGTGCGCATTCAAATAGAGCTTTGTTAGGTTATGGGTGGGCCGCTGCGGAGCTTGGGCAGTTTGAAGAAGCGCTTAAGCCATGGAATTATTTAGCGAAAAGCTCATTAGCAGATGAAAACAGCCAAGAAGCCTTGATCGCGGTGCCTTACGCCTATGAAAAGCTGGGATCCTCTGGTTTGGCCTTGGCTCACTTTGAGCTAGCAGAACAAAACTTTCTTGAGGAAATGAAACGTCTTGAAGGTGTGATCGAAGGGCTTCAAGGTGATCAATTGCTTAATGCATTAAAAATTGAGCGCAGTAGTGGAATGGACTGGCTTAAGAATGTCCGGGATAACCAAGTCTCCCCCCAATTAGGCTACTTAGCTGATTTATTTTCTCGGGAAGATTTTCAGGGTTTGGTGCAAGAGCTTCGCGATCTCGTGGGTATCCGCGAAGATTTCATCCTCTGGCAAGAAAAACTGCAGTTTTATGGCAACCTCATGCATGAGCGTGAAACGGGCCGTAATAAAAAAGCAGAAGAGCTTGCTGCACGTGAGCTGACGGACAGTATTAAACGCATGAAAGCCAAGCGCGCACGATTGGCGAGAAGAATTGAAGAGATTGCCGCAACTAAAGATTATTTCGCGCTCGCAAATGCGGATGAGAAAGATCTCATTAATCGTGTTAAGCGGTCGCAAAAAAATATTGAACGTGTACGTGCAACAGACCCATTTATTGATGAGAGTGAAGAAGCCGTGCGTCGTTACCATGGTGTATTGCTGTGGGATGCCAGTGAACAATATTCGGATCGTCTATGGCGGGCAGTAAAGACGCTCAACCTGCTAGACAAAACATTAGCGACCGTGACGAGAAACCACGAAAAAGTGCAGTTTCTTATCGATAACCCTCAGGATCTATTGCCCATTAGAAACCGCATGACGGATGCGCAGGTGCGCCTCGATACTATGTCAGCACGCACCGATGTCATCATCGCGAAAACGCAAGATGATTTACGCCGTCAAACGACGGAGGTGCTTCATGAGCAACGGAAGCGTTTGAATCATTACATTGCTCAAAGTCGACTCTCTATGGCGCGCTTGTACGATAAATCGCTTCAGGCAGATCTAGAGCAGGCGGTTAAAAATGTAAATGAATACGAAGCCGAGCGCGCGAAAACGCTAGAAGAAGCAGACGAGGCTGAAGCGAATAGTGACACTGATGCAGAAGTGGAGGGGGCAAAGTCTTCCGATAGCGCAGATCCGGAGCCAGTGGCAATGGACAATGAGTCAGACGTAACCGAGACGAAAGAGACCGATGAATCGGAAGATCAATCGTCTAATGATGAGGCTCTAATAGAGCCGGAGGCGCAATAATATGTTGTTGCGTCGGGGCTTGGTTGTGTTGTCGTGTGTGTGGCTTGTCAATTGCACCGTACTTCAGTCGATTACCGAAAAAGAAGATACGGGCCCCAATTACGGAAAAACCTTAGCGGATTTGGATGCTGTGGACGTTCCAGACGAATTAGACCCAGTACCGGTCACCACCATTGATCGTATCGAAGAAAGCTATCGCGCGGCATTGACCGTGGCGAAAGATCCGAGCGTTCGGCACCGAATTTTAACGCGTCTGGCTGACCTTGAAATGGCGCGCAGCGAGCAGCGTCAGCTTAATCTTGTAGACCAACAAAATTATTTTAATAGCGCGATTGATATGTATTCGGAACTGTTAGTTTTGAATACCGAGCGTCAAGGCGAGCCAGGTACGCCGACGAATGAGCGTTTGCTTTATCAACTGTCAAAGGCTTATGCTCTTGATGGTCGTATGGAAGAGTCAAACGAAATTCTTGCCTCATTGGTGACGGAATTTCCCGAATCACCGTTTGCCGCAGAAGCCGATTTCCGGCGTGCAGAAAAAGCGTTCAGTGACGGTGATTATAAAGCGGCGGAAACGCTATATGCGACGGTTGTTTCTGCCGGTACAGAAACCCCCTTTTATTTAAATGCGGTATACAAGCATGGTTGGTCGCAATTTAAACGTAACCGATATCGCGCTTCAATAAAATCATTTACGGAAGTGTTAGATCGTAGTCTCGAAGAAGGGAAACCTGAAAGTGAATTAACCAATACACAGCGAAATATGTCGAATGACACTTTGCGTGTATTAAGTATTGCATTTTCGTATATAGATGGTGCCCAGACGATTACGGATGTGTATGAAAAGCTAGGGCCGCGTCATTATCAATATCGTCTTTATATGGCATTGGGCAACTTGTATCTAGAAAAACGTCGTTATCGTGATAGTGCAGATACATACCGTCATTACGTACAGCATTTCCCGAATACCGATCCAGCACCCGCCTTTAGTGTGAAGGCGATCGAGGTTTATGGGTTGGGAGGCTTTCCGAGCATGATTTTGCCGGCGAAAGAAGAGTACGTGAAAAACTACGGTGCTTATAGCCAATTTTGGGCCGACCGAGACGATGAGAAGCGCGCGATTATTACACCCAAGCTAGCCGTATATCTCGATGAATTGTCCAGTTACTACCATGCCCGTGCACTGGCGCTTGTGAAGCTAGATAAAAAATACCAAGCAAAAAAAGCAGCGGGTAAGAAAGTAAAACGAAAAGATAAGCCCGCACCGGCGCGGCCTGAATTTTTGAAAGCAGCAGCGTTATATGAAGAGTTTGTATTTACGTTTCCAAAAGATTCTCGTACTCCAGAGATGTCATATCTCATGGGTGAATCGTTTTATTCTGCTGGTGAGCTTGCTAAAGCGGTTACGGCATATGAAACAGTTGCATACAACTACCTAGATCCTAAACGTGGTGCCGAAGCCGGTTTCTCTGCCGTGATCACTTTACAAGAGCTAATGGATAAAACGGCGAATGATCCGAACTTGGCAACGCAACACGCAACATGGCGAGATCATAAAATAGAAAGTGCTATCAGTTTTGCAGATTATTACCCTAACGATAAGCGTGCCGTAGAAATCTTGACCGCTTCAGCACAAGCCATATTCGAGAAAGGTGAATTTCAGCGCGCCGCTGAAATCGCAACGCGGATTGCGCAATGGCAGCCCCGCCCTGCAGATAAGCTAATAAAGTCGGCATGGTTAATTGTGGCGCATAGTAATTTCGATTTGGAGCAATACGCTGAAGCAGAATTTGGCTATAAGCAGCTGCTAGATTTCTTACCGAAAACAGATACAGACCGCCCTCAAATTATTGAGCGCGTAGCCGCTGCCATATACAAGCAAACTGAAGTGCAAGTGGTTGCGGGTGAGCTTGCGCCGGCAGTAGACCGTTTATTGAGTATTCGTCAATTGGCGCCAGGCAGCGAAATAGCGACAACCGCACAATATGATGCGGCGAATCATTTGATTGAATTAAAGGATTGGGCACGCGCAGAAAAAGTGTTGCTAGATTTTAAAGTTCGTTATCCGGCCCACGCATTAATCGCGACCCTCGCGCCGAAGTTTGCATTTATTTATCAAGAGTCTAAGCAGTGGGGTAAGGCCGCGAATGCGTTAAGCGATATGGCAAAAAATGCGACAACGGACGAGGAGCGACGTCAGGCCCTTTATCTATCTGCAGAGCTATATGAAAAGTCGGGCAACCTCGCTACTGCGTTGGATCGATATCGCGATTATGCCAATAAATATCCACAGCCCTTTGATATCGCGACGGAAGCGCGTTTTCATTTGGTAGAACTCTACGGTAAAACCAAACAAGAGAGTAAGCGTAATTATTGGTTGAAGAAACTGATTGAAGAAGATGCGAAAGCCGGAAGTTCCCGCACTGGGCGTTCTAAATTCTTAGCGGCCTTCGCCACAGCAAAATTTGCAGACGATGAATTTGCGCGCTATGAGCGTATAAAACTGAGCTTGCCATTGAAGAAGAGTTTAAAGAAAAAGCGTAAAGCATTGGATGTAACACTGAAAAGTTATCGTAAAGTACTGAAATACGGCGTTGCAGAATTTGCGACGCAAGCGAATCACCGTATTGGCAATATCTATATTCAATTGTCTAAAGATTTAATGAATTCTCAACGCCCTAAAGGCTTGGATGATTTAGCCCTCGAACAATATGAAATTCTTTTGGAAGAGCAGGCGTTGCCTTTCGAGGAAAAAGCAATCGGTATTTTAGCGTCCAACGCAGAGCGTTCGTGGGGCGGCTTGTATGATGATTGGGTGAAAGAAAGCTTTGATGCTTTGGCAAAAATATTGCCAGCACGCTATGGGAAAAAAGAAGCGAAAGTGGAGTTTAGTGATGCGATATTCTAACGCTTTGCGTCAGTCCGTCGTGATCTTGTTGCTGTTTGTAGTGGCGGGCTGTGCCAATGTGGGCGGCAAAAAACCCAAAGATAAAGCAGATGAAGCGCAAGACGACGGGGTAGAAGTTCCGTTTGTGCTTATCCCCAATCCCTACTTGCCAGGTGTCGTGCCGGAACCCGCAAAGCGTGAATACACGAGCATCAAAGGGTTGATGAATGAAAAAAAATGGGCACAAGCAAAAGGCCTATTAAATTTAATGGTTGAAACATATCCAAGTCTTTCAGGCCCCTATATTAACCTTGGGATTGTGCATCATATTTTGGGTGAGTATGAGCAGGCAGAAAAAGCGCTGAAATTTGCGATAGAAACCAACCCTAATAATCTCGATGCCTATGCGCGTTTGGGATTTTTGTATCGTGAACTGGGGCGTTTTTCCGACGCAGAAGCAATCTACCTAAAAGCGCTCGCGATATGGCCACACCACTTAGCCTCTGCACGCAACCTGGGTATTTTGTATGATTTGTATATGGGGCGTTTTGACGAAGCGTTAGTGTATTATCAGCTCAGCCAAAAAATTGCAGGCGGGGAAGATAGAGAGTTAAAGGGATGGATTGTTGATTTGCAACGCAGGATGAAAACGCCATGAAGTTCGTCTTAATGTTATCGCTGTTGATTAGCAGCGCTGTGTTTGCTCAAGAAAATATCCAGGATTTAGTGGCGGAACCCACGGTTGCAAGCTCGGAAGAATTCAGTGCAGACGACGGTGTTGTGTTACAAGGTACTGATGATCAAATAAAAGATGACGCTTCGATAAAATTCGACACGAACGAAGAGTCATTCGATGAGCCAGTTGCAGAGCAGGTGGCGGTACCCACAGTAGCGGGTGAAATAGAAAATGAGGTGGATAACCGCGTTGAAGAAAAAGCGCTTACGACCGTAGAAGACATTCCCGCGGCTTCTGAGGTGATGCCAGAAGTGGAGTATGAGCAGCACCCAGCGCAAACCGCAAAACGTGGTAGCGAGGTGGTGAATTTAAGTGCCACTATCGTCGGTAACCAAGAGCAACCAACAGTTCTTTACATTGTGCCGTGGAAACCTGCGGAAGATACCACCATACTGTATTTGCCTTTGAGTTCTAAAGCGATGGAGCATATCTTTGGGCATGTTGAGCGCGTTGAGCACCAACGACAAGTACAGTATATCGACCAGTTGGATAAGCAGTAATCAGTTTTCATGTTTACCATGACAGTTCAGGTAATCGTGAATATACTTTCTTAAGCATTTACGTTAAGTAAACAAAGCAATTTTTCGGAGGCATTGCTTTATGAATTCAGTGATCACATTTTTTCAACAAGGTGGACCGTTCATGTACCCGATCGCTCTGGTACTGGTAATAGGTTTAGCCTTGGCCATTGAGCGTTGGGTATTTTTGACCGCCGCCAAAGGGTCTAACCGACGTGCCTTTGACCGCATGTTGCCCATGCTGCGCAAAAAGGATTACGGTGCCGTTATTGAGTTGGCGAGAAGTTCAAAAGCGCCCATCGGTCGTATCGTCGCTTCTGGTGTCGCGCGTATGCAGCAAACACCACGTCGTGACGAAATTGAATACGCGATGGAAGAGGGTGTTATGGAGGCTGTGCCCCGTTTGGAAAAACGCACACAGTATTTAGCGACGCTAGCGAATATTTCAACATTGCTTGGTCTGCTAGGAACGATCATGGGGCTTATTGCGGCGTTTACCGCTGTGGCAAATGCCGACCCTTCAGAAAAGGCGACCCTGCTTTCAAACAGTATTTCCGTGGCGATGAACACAACGGCCTTCGGGTTGATGGCGGCAATTCCACTTTTACTTTTACATTCCACTTTACAAAGCAAAACCACAGAGATTGTTGACAGCCTCGAAATGGCAGGCGTGAAGTGCCTCAATATTATGTCAACGGCCACTACCTTTAGTTCACGTACGCGTCAAACCGACGCGGTGAAATAAGTTAGGGATTCACTTTACCGGAATAATTCTCTGCTCGGCGATTGCTATGCGAAAAAGACGTTTCAGAACTCAAGAAGCTGATTTAGATATCACTTCTTTTATGAATTTGATGATCATCTTGGTGCCCGTGCTCCTTATGAGCATGGTGTTCTCGCATGTCACCGTATTGGACCTTAAGCTGCCTGATCTATCCTCCGACCCAGAACAGGCTAAGCAGGATCTAAAAGATGAAACGTTAGAGCTCATTATTTTTCCAGATGAGTTGTTAGTGAATTTTCCTGCAGGGGTACCTTTAAAACGTCTTTCAAAAATAGAAGACGAAGCAACAGGTGAACTTGTTTACGACTTCAAATTACTTTCAGATACGCTGCAAGAAGTGAAACGGATGTTGGCGAATAAAGATGTCGATAAAGACGATATTTTGATTTTGTCTCAACCGACGACGGATTATCAAACGATAGTGAAGGCAATGGATACGGTCCGTAGCTTTAAAGCTGTGCAAGCTGCGTCGGTTGTGGATGCCGAATTATTCCCCGTGATCTCGCTCGGAGATGCACCGGCAAATAACTTGACGACTGAAAAAGAGGAGAACATTTCCTCATGAAGCAGTCAATACGTGCCAAACGCATGGAACGGCATCATCGCCGCACCAATAATCAATCGAAGCTAAATCTCGTATCCCTTATGGATATCTTCACGATCTTGGTGTTTTTCCTATTGGTGAACTCTTCTGAAGTGGAAGTGCTTCAGAGCAATAAAGATATTAAATTACCCGCATCAGTTGCCGAAAAAAAACCCGAGACGAATCTCGTGGTGATGGTTAGTTCTGAAGAGATTTTGGTGGGTGGGCGCAAAGTTACAAGCGTTAAACAGGCGATGAAGTCCGAAGGTAACGAAATAACGTTGTTATCAAAAGAACTTAAGTACCTAGCGTCGAGAAAACCATACCGTGACGTTAAAGAGCAGGAAAAAGGCCGTGATGTGACGATTATGGGCGACGAAAAAATCCCGTATGCCCTGCTGAAAAAAATCATGACGACTTGTGCAAAGTCAGATTATCGCAATATTTCGCTAGCGGTAAGCCAAGTGCCAGACGACGCCATGCCGGTGCCAGGGGTGGAGGGCTAAGATGGCGAGAAACATAGCAGCCCCTAACTTACAGCTCCCTTGGAGCTCGATGGTTCAAGACGATAAACGGTATTGGAATGTTTTTGTTATTCTGCTTATCCCGTTTTTGATTTTCAGTGTTGCGATACCGTTGATCGATGTGCCGGAGCAATCACGGGAAGAGAAAGAGAAATTGCCTCCGCAACTAGCTAAAGTCGTGCTTGAGAAAAAGGAGCTGCCAAAGCCAACCCCGAAACCAACGCCCAAGCCTAAAAAAGAAGAGAAGAAAGAAAAAAAGAAAGAAGAGAAAAAGGAAGAGCCTAAAAAAGAAGATAAGCCCAAGCCCACGCCTCCCCCAGCAAAATTGGTAGAGAAGGCGAGAGAGCAGGCGCAAGATGAAATTAATCAGTTCGCTGATCAGCTCTCCGATCTTAGAGATTCTTTTGACCTTTCAGAGGTGAACGCAGAGCTTACACAAGGCACTGGCGAAGCTGCAGAGCTTAATCGCGATATTATTTCGAGCGGTGCGAAGAAAGGCAGTGGAGGCATTAATACGTCCAACCTTAGCCGTGATACGGGTGGCGTTGCCGTCTCCGCGAAGAAAACAGCCGCGGCCGTCCAAAGCAAGTTAAAAACTGGCGACGGCAAAGCGCCCGCCGTTGTTCAAACATCGGCAGACCGCTCCTCACGTAGCCAAGAAGAGATTCGTAAGGTTATGGATAAAAATAAGGGCGCGATTTATGCCATCTACAACCGCGCACTTAGGAAAAACCCCGCACTCGAAGGCAAGGTCCAGTTCAAAATCGAAATCGACAGTACGGGCCGAGTACTTAATGTCTCAATCGTTTCCAGTGATTTAAATGACCCTGCTTTAGAGCGGAAGTTGATGTCACGAATTCGGCTTATCAACTTTGGTTCGAAAGAGGTGCTAAAAACAGTCTTAAATTACGATATGGACTTCTTACCGTATTAGCTGTTGTTTACCTATTAGCGGCAGCGTTTCATATAGAGAGGCGTGTTGTGGACTTAGGCCG
This sequence comes from Agarilytica sp., assembly GCA_045430345.1. Classification (GTDB taxonomy): domain Bacteria; phylum Pseudomonadota; class Gammaproteobacteria; order Pseudomonadales; family Cellvibrionaceae; genus Agarilytica. Next base: position 333,746 of record JAILXT010000002.1, read on the forward strand.
TGTTTCTTTTGTTTTTCCCATTTTTTTGCGTGCTTTGTTCTCTGTCAGGCCCTATGTCCCCATCGCAGATGGGGCACCCTTTCAGGTTAATTAAAACCTTATGTCTGAAAACGTAAATATATTTCTTGAAAACGCATCGACATTTCGTCTTGGTGCATTTTTGGTTGTGTTTGTTTTCTTTTTGGTTTTTGAAAATGTTTGTCCTTTTCAGAAAGTACATACTCCTCAACTTCAACGCAGAATAACTAATCTGATCTTGGTCTTTTTGAGCTCGCTATTGGTGCGGCTTGTACTTCCTATTACTGTGTTGGCGATGGCTGTTGTGGCGAGGGATAATGGTTGGGGCTTACTGAATTATCTGAAAATCGATTTTCTTGTTGCGTTAATTTTGTCTGTTGTATTTTTTGATGTAGGTATTTACTGGCAGCATAGGGTTTTTCACCTAGTTCCGTTTTTATGGGCATTTCATAGAGTGCATCATGCGGATCGAGGTGTTGACGTAACAACTGGGGTTCGCTTTCACCCCATAGAGATGGTCCTGTCGGTGTTATTTAAATTAGCTTTGGTACTGCTGCTTGGGGCAAGCCCAGAAGCGGTGTTGTTGTTTGAAATCGTACTGAATTTAAGCGCGATGTTTAGCCATTCGAATATCCGTATTTCACCGAGGCTAGAGCCAATGATTCGGACGCTTTTTGTAACCCCGGATATGCATAGAATTCACCATTCCGTATCAGAGGCTGAAATGAATAATAATTTCGGATTTTGTTTATCTTTATGGGACAAGGTGTTTCGCTCTTATCAGCAAAGCCCGAGAGGAGATAAAAATAATATGGTGTTAGGTTTGTCTGCATACCAAGATACTCAGCCAATAAAACTCTGGTGGTGCCTGACGTTGCCGTTTAAGCGATAGGCCGCTTAGTTAATTCACAACCCTAATTGAATCAATGCAATGGCGAGTATCAAGCCCAGCATAGGAATGACCGCCGTAACTGCGCCCAGCGGTAGGTAGGCGCTCTTATGCGTCTCCTTACATATTTCCCGAATTGTCGTAACCACATAGCCGCTATGCGGAAGAGAGTCGAGCATGCCGGATGAGATAGCGGTGATTCGATGGAGGTGTTCCGGATTGGTTCCGGCTTCTAAATAATGTGGCGCTAATTCCGGTAGCGCGATGGTTTGTCCCCCGGACGCTGAACCAGTGATACCAGCGACGGTTGTGATCGCAAGCGCGGCGCCAATCAGCTGGTTACCATCCATATTTGTTAATATTGCGACGATTCCTTCAAAGGCTGGGGATAGAATAGCTACTGCGCCAAAACCCACGACGGCTGAAGTATTGCCTATCGCCATCAACGCTCCGTAAGCGCTTTGGTCCAGAATCGATTGTGTCTGTTTTATTCTTTGGAAATTGGTGATTCCGAGTGTTGCGCACCCGGCCAGCAGTGCGACGCTAAGCGCGTTTTCCCTTAATGTTGCGTGAGTGAGTACAGAAGTGAGCAAAACGATAACAAGAGGAATAAAACCAATAAATGGGTGTGGCAACTTCTCATGATCCTGCTGAGAAAAAAGCTGCTCTTCGTTACTTATAAGGCCTAAATCTTCGTTCCTTAACCGTGCTTTTTTGATCATGTATTGAAGCCACAAAAAACCCGTCACAGCCATAAATATTGCGACAATAAGACTCACCTCCCAGGCGGCGAATGGGCTCGTTCCCAAATATTTTATGGGTATCCAGTTCTGAATCTCAGGGGATCCTGCGGAGGTCATCGTGAATGTAACCGACCCAAATGCGAGTGTTGCAGGTAAAAAACGGTGGGGTATTTTTGCGTCTCGAAACAGGCTAGCAGCCATTGGGTATACGGAAAAGGCGACAATAAATACGCTAACACCGCCGTAAGTTAGAATCGCGCACATTGCAACGACGGAGAACACTGCGTATTTGTGGCCGAATTTCGATACTATCCAGTGAGACAAGCTGTGTGCCGCACCGGAAGTTTCCATTAATTTACCGAATAGACTGCCAAGCAAAAACATGAAAAACCAGTTGCGAAAAAATGTCGCGAAACCGGCGGTGTATGCCTTTACAAGGTCTTCGCTCCCGTCAGCGGAAATAAGGGTGATATCGCCGGTCACTGCGATAATAATTGCACAGAGCGGGGTTGTTAAAAACAGACTTAAACCGCGCAGTGAAAAGTAAATCAACAATGTGATTGCCGCGATCAGTCCGATCAAACTCAACATAAAAGACCCTTTATCATTGGTACTACAATCCTAGGTTGATTAAACCGATGGCCAGAGCCAACCCTGCAAGGGGGACGACAACTGTGAGTGCAGCCATGCTGGCATAGGCTGCTTTGTGTGTTTCATTGCAAATGACGCGAATGGTTGTGACAACGTATCCATTGTGTGGCAGCGTATCCAAGGCCCCAGACGAGATCGCAGTAATGCGATGCAAGTGTTCGGGGTCCACGCCGTTTTCCAAGTAGTGAGGTGCAAGCTCAGGAAGCGCGATCGTTTGCCCTCCTGAGGCAGAGCCGGTGAGCCCCGCGATCGTTGTGATGGCAACAGCGGCGCCTATAAGGCCGTTACCATCCATGCTAGTCATGGCTGTAACGATCGTTGTAAACGCAGGTGAAAGCTTTGCCACCGCCCCGAAACCCACGACCGCAGATGTATTGCCGATCGCCATCAAGGCGCCGTATGTACCATCGCTCAGTAAGCTCGCTGCATCTTTGATATACCGGAAGTTAAGGAGCCCGAGCGCTATACAGCCAGCGAGCAGCGCAACAATTAAGCCATTTTCGGCGAGGTGTTCGTGAGCGACATACGCGGTGCCTAGGACTACGATCAGCGGCAGAAAACCGCTGATGGGGTGAGGCAGTTTGGCGATTTCGGCCTCTGTTAGCTCGGGGAGGCAGCCTCTGTCCCTACCGAAACCTTCCCCTCGTGTTTCAGCGCTCTTTACCATGTAATAGAGCCAAAGAAAGCCGACGACAGCCATAAACAAAGCGACTATTGCGCTCACCTCCCAGGCGGCAAAAGGGGTAGTGCCGAGGTATTTGATCGGGATCCAGTTTTGTATTTCGGGTGAGCCGGCGGAAGTCATGGTGAAGGTCACCGACCCGAAACCCAGTGTCGCAGGAATGAGACGATGAGGAATATTCGCATCGCGAAAAAGACTCATTGCCATGGGGTATACGGAGAACGCTACAACAAACAAGCTAACACCACCGTACGTTAGTAATACGCAGGCACCTACAACCGAAAATACCGCGTGTTTACGGCCAAATCTCGCCATAATCCAGTGAGCCAAACTATCGGCAGCACCAGAGCCCTCCATGAGTTTTCCAAAAAGGCTACCGAGTAAAAATACAAAAAACCAAGCCTGAATAAAATTGCCGAAGCCGTCCATGTACCCGCGCATATAGCTGTCTGCACCGACGGTAGAGAAAACCGTAATATCCCCTAAGATCGCAACAAGAAATGCACAAATCGGTGCAGCGAAAAATAAGTTCATCCCCTTAAGGGAAAGGTACATAAGAAGCGCTAGGCCACCAATAAGGCCGATAATGCTCAGCATGGGTTATCCTTTGAGATGAAAACGATATTCGTAAGCAGCAGTTATTGTGGGGTATGGCCGGTAACCCCCTTTATTCAATTAAGCTATCTATAAGTTAAGGCTAGATCCTTTATCTTGGGATGCAAAGATCTAGAGATAATAAAATACGGTTTTATATGCCATAACCTGATGGATGGATCATGTTTGTATCGTGAGAGCCTTTATAGGTAACGGAGACGGTGACCTGGCATGACACGAAAGATACAATACATACGATCATTCTCTTTTAACTGTTCCAAAGGCTCAGCTATGAAATGTGCGGTTTTAGTAATTTATATATTTATTTGCTTTCCATTTATGAGTGCTGCGTTGGCTGAAGAATCGAATGCACCGCAATTGCGTGTCGAGAGTGACTGGTTAGACATGGCAAGAGGCTTCAAAGGCGGCAAGCTAGGCTTGGAGGTCGTTTCTGTATCGACGGATAATGAGTCCGCGCTCAATACGGTTAAAGTCGCACTGCCAAAATATGAAGAAAGAGAAATTGAAGAGGTTTTGGTGATTGGGCGCCGAGGCGGAGTTGATTACACGATAAAGCTGGACCAGCCTGTGGAAGTCATACGGGATTATGAGAATGGGCGCAGCGGCATAGTGGTTCACCTGGGTGAAAAAACACCATTTAAATTATTGATTAACTATATTGAGTATCGCCCCTAGCATTCTGCAGAGCCTGTTTGTTGTTTGGTATCACGGGGGGATGAATAAGAAAAGGCCGCCGAAAGGCGGCCAAGGTGATGTAGCCCAAGTGGTCGTGTGGTGGTTTGGGCTGGTGTAAAGCGTTTATTGAGACAGCAGCTAAAAACTAAGCGCTTGCGCTTAGTGGGGTAACCTTTTCAGATACTGTTTCTTTCGGTGTCGTTTCTTCTTTTTCTACAAGCAATACTTCGGGCTTACCTTTACAGGCAATCGCGAGTTTGTCTCGGCGTTTAGCGAGTAAAAGCCCGATGGCTTCGCTATCCTGCTCGCTGATACCCACATGTTGTTCAATTAGGCAGGTGATATTTGCTGCCAGTTCTAGCATTTTGTCGTGTTCTTCAGCTTCTTTTTTGTTATCGAACATACTGCCATCTCGATCGCATTTCCAAACGGCTACTACAGCCATAATAGTGGCCTCCTCTTTGTTTGTGTATATATATACAGTACATGTATGTTTGGACAGTATCAAGGGGTTGGGACAAATAATTACTCCTGCAGGCCGCAAAGTGGCCGTCTTACAGAATATTTTTTACATGAGGGGGAGGGGTGGTGCGTGAGCGGTCGAATAGGCAAGAGCTCTAATGAAAAGCTCTTACCCGAGTGAGAATGGATTAGAACTGAATCGAGAATCCGATATGGGCGCCGTCTTCAAATTCATAATCGAAGCCCTCATTTTCAACTTCTAGATATCGCAGGCCTACATATGCGGAAGCGTTTTCAAAAAGTTGGTAAGAGGCTTTAAAGGTTAGCTCTTTTAGGTTGTCTAAGTCGTCGGTCGTTGTGATACTGGGTGCATAGTAAAAGTCTACACCAACGGTCAGGTCAGAAACTTGTGGCGGTGTTACTTCAATAAAGCCGCCGATGGCCAAAGAGGAAAAGCTGTCTCCGTTTTCTGGATCAGCATAATACCCTCGCCCACCGAAGCCGCCTTTTATGGCTTTTTGGTTGGCTAAAACGCCTTGAGTTCGAGCCGTGACGGAGAGCACTTCGCCGTTATCATCGGTGAGCATTACTGCGCCGGACAAGCCAAGTTTCGCGTTTGTATCACTAAGGTTAAATTGACCGCGCAAGGTGTCGTTATTAATGTCGACATCGAGAGAAGAGGCGAACGTGTTCGACGCCAAGGAAATTCCGAAGATTGATGCAATTGCTAATAAGTTTTTCATGCTGATGATTATCCCTGCCAAGTGTGGCGGGATTGTAACACTTAGCGGGGGGATGCTGAATATTTGGATTGAGGGTATTTACGCCTGAATATTGTGTTTGTGACAATGTTCAAGCGATCATTTTGTTTGGCGTTATCTTAATACCAGATGGAGATGAAAAAGCGTGTGATTTGTGCGTCAAACGCGAATGCAGGTTCGTCACCAGGGTTAAATAACCTACCGCCATCGGGGCCGCTGCCAGGTGCTGATTGTCGTTTATCGAGATAGTTTTCGTATTCGTAGCTAACGAAATCAGAAAATAGGTTAACCGTCATTTTATCTACCCCTGGAATCCATCGTTTATTGAACTCCCATGTAATCCCGAAACCGATCGTCGTGTTGTGGAAATCGCTCATTTCTTTATCACTGGCTTTAAATTCAAACTGATTCTGAAAATCAAAGATTTCTGAATAAAAGCTCGCTTTCGTTTGTTCGTAATAGCGATAGCGAAATTCGAATGTCCAATCTTCTTTAAATGGATGAATGTACTTTGTTTCGTAATTAAAAGCATTGATTTGCCAGCTGTCACTAAACGTTCGATATTCTAGTTTGAGCGCTGCTCGCCATGGTAAATAATACATGCTCTTGATCGCGTAGGCTTGACCTGTTCTTGTTGTTGGATAGTTTTCGGGTTCTCTTCCTTCTGAGACCTGGTCACCATCGACGGCGCTGATAAAGCGAACGCTACGATAGGGGTTGCGCAAAAAACCTTCGTCGACGGATGCTTCTGCATTAAATGCGACGATCCAGTCTTTTGTGAATATTTGAGTCCAGCCGATGGCGAATCTTTGATGTTGGGCGTTTCCTTGGAGTACCCTTCCGTCTATATCCCCTTTTCCTGGTCCTGAGCGAAGGTTTTGATATACGTCATCCTTGCCTTGAGAGTACCCCATTGTGAGCGTGGACATATCGCCAAAAAAGTCCTGGCTTAACCCAAGAGAAAAACTATCCGCTTCATAATCGTTTTCGCTGCTATTTGTGACGCTCGCACTGAGGACAGTCTTATTGTGTAAATAATCGAGGCCGAAGCTCGTTTCATCTCTTTGCTCTTCGTATTTGCTCCCTTGAGTGACGACATCCACGGAAGCGGCGGAGTTTAAATCAATGTAATAATTCGCCCAGGCGGAAACAGTTTCTTTGTATTGTTTTCGGATAAGCAACGAAGGGCCTTTGAATGTAGAGTTGTCCCCCTCGTAGTTGTGATACAGCAAGTCAGTCCTGTCTTCTGGTAAAACGGCGGATTGCGCTAGGTGGCAAACAGAAATCGCGGTTATAGCGGCAAGTACCCGCACTAATTTTTTAGTTACAGCCACAGCCGCCGCCTCCTGAGCCTTCGGCTCCAATAGCCGCTTCACGGTTGCCAAAACCGTGTGTCATAAATTTCCCATCAATGCCGTTGCGGTCAAAAGCCATAACCGGGTCCGCCAAGTTATCTCGTTCGTAGGGTTTTACCCATGGAGTGCAGCCAGTGATTACATTTAAGAGTATCAATGTAGCGATAGCTTTATACATAGTCATATTCCACGAACGGCTTGGTAATGTGTTTAGTTACAGCTACGTAGTAATTTTTTAATCAGTTTTTTATACACTTGTTCATCACCAGAGACATAGCCGCGATGTAAATAGTTAAGGTTGCCGTCACAGTCGACCATGATGGAGCTTGGCATAACATCTACTTTATACGCTTCGCTAACCTTGCTGGTCGGGTCATAAAGAATGTCAAAGTTTACGGGAATTTCCCTAAGGACCTTATCTGCGAGCTTTTTATCTGCGTCTACATTGACACCCAAAAGGCTAAACCCTGCAGGCTCATATCTTTGGGCAAGTTTGTCTAGTAAAGGCATTTCTTGACGGCAAGGACCACACCATGAAGCCCAAAAATTAAGCATGACGACGCGTCCGCGTAAATCGGATAGGCGAACATTTTTTCCGCTGCGAGATTTCAATGTAAAATCTTTTGCCGGGCCTTTTAGTTCTTCATGTTTGCTAGATTTTGCAATAGCTCCACTTGCAAGAGCAGCAATAATCAGAAGAAATGCATATTTTTTCATGTAGGAATCTCCAGTTAGAAATAAAGTGAAAGCCCGAAATGCGTTTCAAGGTTTTGGATCGATTTTTCTTCCCCTAGGACGCTATGGGTGAATATGTGATTTCTAAAATCGAGCCGAAAGGCGAGCATGTCAGTGATGAATAGGCGGAAGCCCCCACCGAAGTTGTAGGTAAAAAATTCATCTCCTGCGAAAGATGTATTTCCTGCGCCAAGGATAAGAAAAACATTACTATTGAACGCGTAGTTTCGTCCTAGATATATTTCGCCAGGAAATAAGTTCACACCAAGAGATACATTGTAATACTCAAGGTCTCGGTCATTGCCGATGATATCAATCCCGAATAAAGATTCTGCGGTGGTTTCTCCTATAGTTGTTTCGCCTCTTGTGGCTTCGATAAACCAATCTTCAGAAATATGATAAGCCGCGCGAGCGCCAAAAACATTATTAGAGCCAAAGTCTTCTACACTCATCACGCCTGAGAATATGCCAATAGAAAAGTTTTCTGAGTCTATACGGCTTTCTTTTATCTCTCTACGGTCCAAATCGGGCTCAATGACCGCATCAAGGACCGTTTTTTCTTCGGGATCTGTACCGTCATTTTGAGCAGTGGCCAGTGACGTAGTTAACGTCAATGTGGCTGCTATGATAATGCGGGCTAGAAAAATACGCTGAATCCGGCTTTCCATTCTTCGACCTCTTCGTTCTCCGCTCGCTTTGTCAGGAGGGTATGATTGTTGTATTCAATGCGCATTAAGAAACGCCGGGAAATATAAATAAATGTGCCGCCACCGACGGTATAAACAGGGTTTTCTCTATCCTCAGATTGCACCAAAGTTGAGCTAGGTGAGATGGCTATTTCGCCAGTGCCTAGGGTGAAAAATGGTGAAATTCGCCAGCGAGGAAAAGGCTTGTGAACCGCATTTACCGATACGAGTTTATTGTTAGCAATGGGGCTAAACGTTTGTGTATATTTCAGTTCTGCTGAAATATTTTGTGTTAGGTGAAATGCACCGTAAGTGGTAAGTGAGTCGGCGCCTTCGAATGTGCCGCCAAGCATACCAAACTCCCAGCGCCTGTCTGTGAAGTCTTTTTGGCCCAAAGATGCAAAATCAACTGTCTGTCCAGCCAAGCCGAGTGTTTTTTTAAGGTCCGAACGCTTTACCCAGCCGCTGACGCCGCTCTTCGTAGTCACTTTAAACCAGTCTGTACGCTTTTTAAAAATATGAAGGTGTTCGCCCTTTTCAATGGAGTGGAATATGGGGTGTCCACGACCTGGCCCGGTACGCATCTCGACAAAAGGGTCGATAACAACAAGCTCTACGCCAGGCGATTTTAGGAAATCGAATATCCCAGCGTGCGCAGTGTGTGTGCATACACTCAGAAATAGAGCAAAGACCCACGTTATTGTTTTTGTCATCCAGTAAGCTCGGGCGGAGTGAGGTTGGGTAAAAAAGACATATGGATTATAGGTTCATATGCCATTTTAGTTGAGCTGCACGTAATTAATAACCCCAATCTTACGCATAAATCGAAAATAATGATAAGTGCTAGCGCTAAAGCGGGAATATCTATGTGCTCCGGGTTGGGCTGAGACATATCTGCCATATAGTCTGCGGAGTTCCATGTGATGCGTTTTGGGTTTAGGGCAGCTAGGCTGCCCTAAACCTAGGGATGCTTAGTCGTCGATAGCTTTGAATATATCGTTGTAGTACTGCCCGCCGACATCTAACCATTCGGAGAATAGTTTGATCTCAGCTGGGGTTAGGTAGCCTTCATGGGCGCCACCGCTGGCAAATGCATCGAAAAACCGTTGATTACGTGCTGCATTTGCACCGTTAGGCGTTAGGTATTGTGGCTGCTCGTCCGGGACCAAAATGGGTTGGCGTTCTACACAGCTATCTTCCCTATCAAAATTACCATTAGCATTTACGTCGTTAAATACTTCGTCGCCAGCATCGTCCACCGTACAAACGAACCGTATACAGGGCACGATGGCGTCGTTGGCGTCTAGGACTTGGGTTAAGTCCGGGTCCGTTGAGCCGTCGGCGGCGCAGACCGTGTCGCCAGCAAGGTCTAAGTATTCGAAGGTTGCGTTACCGTCAATGTCTCGTATTGCGGTGGTTTGGTATTGAATTTCACCGTTGATTACCTGAGGTATTTGGCGAACGACGAGTAAGCCGTCTTCATTTAGCTCCACCTGTAAATCGCCGTCTTCAAATAATTCGTCGTAGCCTTTTAGGAACACCATGTCGTCATCAAGCGGAGATATGATAGGTGTAAAGTCCAACTGGAATCCGTCTGCGTCGGGTGCAGGTACTTGGGCTAGGCCGTCTGCATCTAAAGGCGCGTGGCAGCTAAGGCAGGTGATATCTATGTCTGCGCCGTCGCTGTCAGTGGTGGTGCGAGGGACTTCAAAGATCGGTTGGATGTGATCGGGGTAATCGATCACCGTGCGGCAGCGATATTCCCAGTCAATCAAACAGCTTGAAAGGAAAACGGGTGCGACAGTTAACAAGTTATTGGGGCCTAATGCTTCTGGGTCGCCAAAAGCGATATCAATAGGGGTTCCGACTTGGATACCGGTAACGGCAGCGTCGCTCCATTCGTCTTCATACTTTAGGTCAAGGGATAGTTTGAGCGGGTCTGGCTCTTCAGAGTCCTGCAGTTTTGTTCTGACGTAGTATTCGGCCATGGTCTCGCTAATTTGCGGCGCGGGGTATGGTGTTCCGAAGCGGTCGTTGAGAGAGGTGTTTGCAAATGCAACTTCTGCGAGGGCGCCTTCGTTAGCGGGTTCCGGTTCTGCGTCTGGTCGCCCGTGGGGCGCGGTGCTTCCTGCCGCGTGGCAGCCGTTACAGGTACGGACTTCCCCGGGGCGTACATTTATCCAGTTTCTGTGGGGGCGGCTTACGTTACTGTTCACTCTTCGGCCGTTTGCATCGACAAATTCCATGGTAAATGCGGTATCTGCAGGCAGTTTGGCCATGACTGAACCGTCGGGGTGCACCTGTGAGTAGCCGATGATACTGCGGCTGGGGCTGTTGCCTCTACCTTCTATAAGGTCTTCATCGATCTCAAGCTCGTCTTCATGCGGGAGATTGGCTTCAGATAGAAAGCGAACAAAGCGTATTGCGCGTGAGTCTGCAGGTGTGATCAGCGGGTTTGCCATTGCAGTGATGCCAGGCCCGCTCGCATCTACGCCATCGATATCGTAAATACTTTTGATATTGATAACGCCGACTTGCTCGTCCATTAAGGCGCCTGTGAACTCGGCGATATTGTTTGTCGTGAGCCGTTCCATAAAACCGACGTCAGTATTCGTAGCGTCGGGGATGAATGTTGGGGTGTCTTGAAGAGGCGCTAGGACTACGGCTTCGGTGTATATTGTGCCCACGTCGTTGGCGAGTACGACTGGGTCCTGTGTTTCTGTGGCGGGGTCATATACCCACACACCAAACTGAGGTTCGGACGGCAGTATATTTTCGTTTTCGAAGGTATCGGATGTACAGGGCAGAGAGGTGATATCTGCGAAGGGGATGATAACAGGGTCTGCGCCTTCTGCGAGAAGGTCTCCGTCTTCGTCTACGAGTTCCCCGTCAACGTTGATGAGTTGATAGGTGGAGTTAACCCCAATGACGACATCGTCCTCGTCGGTAATATCGGTATCGATGCGCTCTACATATATATTGAGCCGGTAACCTTGTACGAGGCAAGGCATCCAACTAACAAGTAGCCGTCCGGTACCGTCATCCATGGGGTATGCAGAGTTGAAATAGCCGTGAGGAGACTGTGCTTCGAGTACGACTTCACCGACAGATATCGATTCTTCTGCGGGGCCTGTAGCGCCAATGTTGGCTGCTGTGGGTTGGGTATTGTCGATATAGTTTTCTGTATCAACGATATAAATATCCCCGCCAAAAATGGTGGTTTCTCGTGGTTTGTAGGTGACGAGAATATCGTCTGAATCAGGGACTTGCCGAGGTTGAATGAGGGCGCCCATACCGTCTTGGTCACTTCCCGAAGGGCTGTGAAAACCATAATGAATACTCAGATTAGTACCGTCGGGGTGCATGGTGTAAAAGCTGAGACGATCACGGTTGGCGTTAGAGGTATCGTCCCCGCGTAAAAATAAAATACGGCCATCATCCAGTACGGTTGGGTAGATATCATGTCCTTTGCCATATGAAATTTGGGAAATACTTTCTCGTTCTGAATCTATGCGATGAAGAGTGAATGCTCTTGATTCATCATCGGCCTCAGTTACGTAGGTGAAGCCTGACCCATTAAGATCTAGCAATAAGCGCTTAGAATTACGCTGACGCGTAGATGAAAAAACGATGCTGTCATCAGGCAAGTAGGAGGGGAATCTGTCGTGCCCTTTCTCTGCGTTGGTATCGGATAGAATAGCCCTTGTTAGCGTGTCATCTTCGGTATCGTATTCCCAAATATTCCATGTTGGCTGATCGGGGTCGTCGTCATCTAGGTTTTCGTCGAGCGGCGCGCGCATCGAAAATACAAGCTTCGTACCTTCAGCATTCACATTGAGATCTCGTACGTCGTAAAGCGGTTCTTGGGGATCCCCATTAGCATCCATCACTGAGGGAAACACACCTTCCGTAATAATACGCGTAGCGGCAGATACGGCCGCGCGATCTTTCATGATGAGTACCGCGCCGGCGCGGGACTCTGATGGCTCAAGCACGTTTTCAGTGAGGATGCTCACTTGCACATCATCCTCGTCAGCCAAGCCTATTGGGACGGGGCGCTGGATGTAGGCGATAGGGAAATCGACAACGACTGCGTCGCCGTCTTGGGTGGATCCGCCTTCTCCGTCTATTTCGTCATCGGTTACATCGCATCCGCCAATGATGGCTAGCAGTGCGAGGTATAGGGCTGAGTGCTTAAGTGTCTTACGTATGTTCATGTTCATGGGAACGCTCTAATTCAGCAGTCGTGAATGTGAGTTCAATTTTGGTTTTTCTATCTATTGGGTTTGGAAGCCTAACATGGGTGTTGTTTGCCAAGTGTTAGGAAATGTTATCCGCCCAGGGCCAAATATTTCAACTTTTAAGAGGTTTTGTCTTTCAAGAGTTGTGCCGACATACCGTTAAGGAAGAGCAATCTGTTGAAATGAGAGGTTATCCGGATCAATGGTGAAAAGAGTTGATCAAACTCTATACTAAGAGTGCGAATGTCGAGGATATGTTTTGGGTTTCTCTCATCATAGTTTTTAGGTTATGTGAAACTCTTTCGCATTTTTAATTTTAAAAGTTTGAACGGCGTCTCATTTTTTTGGTTTGTTTCGGCGCCGAAGAGTAATGTCTTCAGTTTCGGTATATTTCCTGCGTTTTCATATAGCCAAAATCAAAAGTTTTTTACAGTTAATATTAGATGCAGGCCCCGGAACTAAAGGGCTTGATAAGAAACGACGAAAATCGTGTGACAAAAAACGTCATATTTCAGAGAGGAAAAATGACAAAAATAGTCACCTAAAAAACAAAAATTGTCACTCTGAGTGATAATTGAGTTGTAACTAGGTTTACAGTTAAAGGCAGCGGTGAGATGACAATACATAAGGTTGAACAGAGAAGTCTATTTGCAAGGCTTAAGTCCTCTTCTCTGGTTGTTGGTGTGGCAGCAGCGGTGATTGCGTCGTCGGTGTTTGCTACTTCCGAGGATCAGGCGAAAAGAATACATGACCGGCTTACAGGGAATTTGCCCAGTCAGAGTGTTTTGGACGATATGGTCACGCTTATTGATGCTGGCGATGTCTATGGCGCAGCGCGAGTAGCAATCGATAATCCTGTGGATCACAGTTTTTATAATGTGACCTTAAAAAATTGGGCGTCCCCATGGACGAATCGCGATTTTGATGCCTTTGCCGATTTGAATGACTATACCGCTACGGTAATTGGTTTTGTGCGTGATAGTGACACAGCACCGGTGTCGTCAGACGATGACCCCTCTGTCACGCATGATGGCTTGGTCGACTTTCGCAGTGTGTTATATGCAGATGCGCTCTATGTGGGCCCAGGTTCGTTGTCGAGCGGGTATGAAGTGGATAATAACGACCACTATGTAGAGCTGGAAGAGGGTCTTGATTTGGATGGCGATCCTGGATACAGCTTAAAGACGGATCTTAGTCGTGTGGCGCAATCTGTTCAGGTTGATGCTTTTGCAAATGGCGGAGCGTCAGGGGTAATTACCAGTCGTGCCGGAGCGAAGGCGTTTCTCATCGCCGGGACTAACCGTGCAGCTTTCCGTTTTGCAATGCTGAATCACCTTTGTTTGGATATGGAGCAGGTGCACGACGTGACGCGTGTTCCCGATCGTATTCGCCAGGATGTTTCTCGCAGTCCTGGTGGCGACTCCACCGTGTTTCTAAATTCGTGTATAGGCTGTCACAGCGGCATGGATCCTTTAGCGCAAGCGCTTGCTTATCACAATTTTGCGGTGCCTGACCGAGAGAACGATCCTACGGGTGAGGATGGCGAAGTTGAATACACGCCTGGCGTAGTGCAATCCAAATACTTTAACAACGACGCGACTTTTCCTCAGGGGTATGTGACCCCGAATGATTCATGGGCCAATTACTGGCGTGAAGGGCAAAACACCGTGTTGGGTTGGTCGTCGATCGATGGTGATGGTGATGGTGTTGGCCGTGGGGTCGGTGCAAGCTCAATGTTTGAAGAGTTGGCTCATACCCGTGCATTTGCGCAATGCCACGTTAACCGCGTCTTTAAAACTGTCTGTTTGAGAGATGCGGAGTCAGGTGATTTGGCGCCGGTTGAGGCGATGATAGATGGCTTTATGACCGGTGAGAAGGCGGGCGACATGAAACATGTGTTCGCTTCTTCAGCTGTTATGTGTGCGGGGGAGTAGAGAGATGAAATTAACTATGAATAAATTGGTTCCCTCGTTTGCGCTTTGTGGTGCATTAGCTTTGTTGGTGGGTTGTGGTGGTACGGATACAGGCCAGGAAAACCAGGAAAATACGGCTCCCCCCGTTGAAGATGGTGATGACACGATTGTGTATAACGGACCGGTTGCGGGGACAGACGACGTTTTGCAGTTCAAGCTAAATGTGTGGGATGTGCTAGCGGCCGATGATCGTTGTGGTGGTTGTCACAATGAAGAAGTTGCTCAAGAGCCGCTCTTTATGCGCCGAGATGACATTAACTTAGCCTACGAGGCGACTTTGCCGTTGGTGGATAAGAGCGCTCCAATTCTTTCTCGCTTGGTCGAGCGAGCTGACGAAGGGCACAATGCTTGGAACCCTTCAGCGCCAGATATTATTAATAATCTGATTCAAAATTGGGCAACGGCTACAGGTGCGAGTGCCAATGAGATTGTACTAACGCCTCCGGGCGAGCTGCGAGTTGTGGGTGAAACAGCCCAGTTTCCGTTGGATAGTGCATTGTTTGAGAGCACTATCTACGCCTTGGTGAGAGATGGTGGATCAGCAAACTGTTTGTCATGTCATGCTGAAGATACAGCTCAGCGACAGCAGCCATTTTTCGCGAGTTCGAACGTGGATGCGGCTTATTCTGCCGCACGGACACTGATCGATTTAGATACAGCAGCGAATTCTCGCTTTGTTCAGCGTATGCAAGAAAGCCATAACGTATGGGCTGATCCAGACGGCGTTATGACCCCGCAGGCATACAGTGTTCAGGAAATGCTGGCGGCGGTGAATGCATTTTTGGATAACGGCGGTGAGGGCTTGGTTTCAGAGCCTCTGCCAGAAACATGGCTTGTGAGTAGCGCCTCTAATATCGCTGAAGATGGGCAGGTGGCGAGTGCGGGCGGTCGCATTGAAACCGACGTTATTGCGCTTTATCAGTTTAAGCAGGGTTCCGGGTCTACAGCTTTTGATATTAGTACCGTAGAGCCGCAGCTGAACTTATCGCTGTCACCTACTGGCGTTGATTGGGTTGGCTCTTGGGGGCTAAGATTTTCTGATAACGGTAAAGCTCAAGGTGATACAAACTCAAGTACAAAACTACATGACCTAATTAAGCTTACCGGTGAGTACTCGATAGAATCATGGGTTGTGCCTGGCAACGTGACGCAAGAAGAGTCTCGTATCGTAACTTACTCCGGTAATAACGAATCACGTAACTTTGCGCTTATGCAAACTTTGTACGATTACGAGTTTCTAACCCGTACCGAGAATTCCGATGGGAATGGCATGCCTTTGCTGAATACGCCTTCTGCGGACGAGGTGCTTCAGGCGACGTTGCAGCACGTGGTAGCTACTTATGATCCGATCGAGGGTCGGCGGGTTTACGTCAATGGTGAGCTGATCGTTGAGGATGCTGATGGGTCCAACGCAGGCAATCTAAATGACTGGGATGATGGCTTTGTCTTGGCAATCGGCAATGAGGTAGATAGCGCTAACGATTGGGAGGGCACAATGCGCTTGTTGGCTATTCATAATCGTGTGCTGACCGATGAGCAGATTATGGCGAATTTCGAAGCCGGCGTAGGTCAAAAATACTATTTATTCTTCAGTGTTGCTGATTATGTTGGATATGAAGACGCCTTCGTTGTCTTCGAGGTTGAGCAGTATGATGACAGCAGTTATCTCTTCCAGAACCCGTTCTTCATCATATTAGATGGCAATGACACGGTGCCGACTACCGAGTTCTTTATTAGCGGCATGCGTATTGGTATTAACGGAAAAGAAGCGCCTATTGGACAGGCTTTCGCGAACATTAATGTGGCGGTAAATAGCACCACGTATAACGTTGATACGGGTATTTCATTAGCTGATCCTCTGGTGGCGCCTACGGGAACGATCATTGGTTTGGAGAATGGTTTAATTGATGATCTGTTCTTCCTTACTTTCGAGGAGGTTGGGGGAAGTACCTTTGATCGCCCAGCGGATGATTCTCCTGATGTGCCAGACGCTGTCGCTGCAGATCCCCAGCCAGAGATGGGTATCCGTTTGTTCGATGAAATTTTCCAAAATATGTCCGCGATTACATCAGTGCCTTCGGCGCGTGTTTACGAGTTTTATGCGAATGAAATTCGTCGGTCATTGCCAGGCGCTGCCGCTGCCGCTGGCTTCTTAGCATCTCAACAGTCCGCCGTGACGCAGCTGTCATTGGCTTACTGTACGGAATTGGTGGAAGACGCAACGTTGAGAGGCAATTATTTCGGCGATTACGGTGATCTAAGTGATCAGTCGGAGCGGGACGCATTGGTTAATCCACTCCTAGATAAAATGTTGATAGCCACCGGTAATGGGTTGACCACTAGTCCTGACGTTGATGCGGTGCGTATGCGCCTCGATAACGTGGGGGTGAGTGATGGAGATCCTGGTACGAACAATCCAGAAGAATTTGATGGCCTGCTTCAGATAATGTCATCGAACACGGCAAATGCGAAAGCTACCGCAGTATGTACGTCTGTGCTTGCTAGCGCAGCCATGTTAATGCAATAAGGGTGTAACGATTATGGCGAAGAAAAGTTTATTAAAAGGTCTAGACGAGCCCTTGTTTCAAGCAGATCACGCGCGGCCTAAAAGTCGTCGTGAATTCCTGGCCCAGGGTTTTACAACGGGAATGGGAACGCTGGTGGGTGGTTCATTATTTGGCTCCTTGGCAGCATCAATGTCGGCGCATGGCGCACTCTCTGCCGATATTGCGGATCGCCTCAATGAGTGTGGTATCACGGGCGGTAACGGTAAAATTCCATTTGTTGCATTTGACCTTGCGGGAGGGTGCAACTCTTCCGGTTCCAATGTTTTAGTGGGCGGTCCTGGCGGTCAAATGGATTTTTTAAGTACTGGCGGATACGCCCGTCAGGGTTTGCCTGGCGATATGGTGCCGGGGGCGCTTGAACCAGGTGGTGCTGGCAGCAGTGAGTCTGGTACGAGTAACGGCGATCATACTGACACGACCTTAGGTTTGGCCTTCCATTCCGATAGCGCTTTTCTGCGAGGTATATTAGAGAAAACTTCTGTCGATTGCCGTGCGAACGTGAATGGCTTTGTTATGGCAGCACGTTCCGATAATGATACGGGAAATAATCCTCATAACCCGATTCCTGGGCTGAATCTTTTTGGCGCGAAAGGTGACTTGGTGTACTCCGTTGCCTCTCGTAACAACGATAGCGGTGGAGGAAACTCGCGGATTCCTACGCAGTATATGGGCGATGCCTTTGCTGATTTTAGGCCGACTAAAGTGGACCGTCGCACCGATGCCTTGGGGTTGGTGAAGGTTGGTGAATTTGATGGTTTAACGTCAGACGAAGTGGTTGCCGTTATGGAAACCGTTTCACGTGTAAGTGAAAACAAAATGGATGCCGCTGGTTTGGCCGGCTTGGATAATGCTCTGCGTGAAAAGCTTAAGTGCGTATACGTGGAAAGTGCTGGCCTCGCAAATGCTTACCCCAATCCGGATGTGCTCGACATTGATACAGATGCCGATATTTTGGATATCTTCACCAGTACAGATGTGGGGGCGACGCCGGGAGATCAATTGGGTGATCGTGAATTCCAAAAAACGGCATCTGTTATGAAGCTTGCCGTTGGCGGTGCCGCAGGTTCTGCGAGTTCCTACGCGGGTGCCGGCCATATTTCTATGGGTGGTTATGATTATCACGGCCAGGGTCGGGGCACAGGCGAAACGCGTGATCTTCGCGCGGGTCGTTGCATGGGGGCGGTGCTTGAATATGCACACCGTCAACAAGTGCCGGTCATGATCGCGGTGTATAGTGATGGCTCATTATCTGCGAATACCACCACAGAGGGTGGCGCTGGTCGCGGTAAGTTTATGTGGCAATCAGATAACTCAAATACCCGTAGTCAGTTTTGTTTGGTGTATGACCCTACTGGTCGTCCGACGATCCGAGGTGATAACCAGCAGCTCGGGTATATGAATATGGACGGCAATGTGAATACCGGCAGTAGCCCTATGGCCAATAGTCCGAAAACGACGGCGGATTGTTTGGTATTGAATTACATGGCGCTCCATGGGCAGCAGGGCGAATTTGCCGATTTGTATGCTGGGGCGGGCTTAGTTCAAAGCTTGGGTTCTGGTAGTCAGTTAGATAACTACATCGCCTTTGAAAAGCTTAACGCACTTGGCGACGGGACAACCGTCGAAAATAGAGACGCATAACCAGTTTCACCACTCTTCCAAAGGAGTTTGCAGGGCGCAAAGTTTTTTGCGCCCTTTTTTTGTTTTTGAGCACCAAAATATCGATTTGATGAATTTCTAAGTAAAGTCTCATACCTTTGTCTATCATTACTAGTATGTGAATAGGCAAGCATGGGAATCTGGAATGCCCGTTGATATTGAATCTGTAACTAGCTTACTGCTTAAGGCGCGCGAAGGTGCCGTCTCCTGTATTAAACCGGTACTTACTCAGCATGACCTGACTGAGCAGCAGTGGCGGGTCATTCGTGAGCTTAAAAAGCACGGTGACTTGAATGCCCAAAAGCTTGCTCGAGAGAGTGGCATTTTAAGTCCAAGCTTATCGCGCATACTGGCGAGATTTACGGATGTTGGTGTCGTTGTCCGTAAGGTGGATAAAGAAGATCAGCGTGCGCAAAGTATTCGTTTAAGTGCAAAGGGAAAGCGCTTACACGATAAAATATTTCCGAAAATCGAAAAGCAGCACAAAGCCATGGTGAAGTCTGTGGGCAATGAAAAGCTTTCTCGCTTACATGATCTATTGATTCACGTCTCGGAAAAATTTCCTGAGTAGCTGTTTGTTCGGCTAGGCCCCCGCATTACATATTAAGCCCTCGGCTGAATGCCCAAAAATGCGCGCTTCACCCTTCGAGTGCGCTGATATATCTTCCCCTCTGGATCTTTCTTCTCCCAATCATTGTTTATGGGTGCATTTTTCCTGGTGTTGGCGGGTGTTGCCGTGGGTGGCACTGATTGGCGGCCCGATTACGGGCGCGTCGATGAATCCTGCAAGATCACTCGGCCCCGCGCTCCTCTCCGGCGAGCTGCAATACCTATGGGCATATATCGTGGCGCCTGTGCTAGGCAGGGCTTTGGTATTTCCGACGTGTAGATTGGTGCAAGGAAAAACGTGTTGTGGGCCAGCTCCAACCGAGGGTTTAACGAGTTCTTGCCCATAAAAATTCACGAAATACAAGATTGTGCGCGCGAGATTTAGTTCGCATAATCGCCTTTCCTTTTTGGTTCTAATTTTCCACGGTTTTAATCCCTTATATGACTAGTATTCAATCTCGTATTGCTCAGGAATTGAGCGTCAATGAACAGCAAGTGATCGCCGCTGTTGCCCTAATTGATGATGGTGCTACGGTACCTTTTATCGCGCGTTACCGGAAAGAGGTGACGGGCGGTCTCGACGATACTCAGCTGCGCAAGCTCGATGAGCGTTTGAATTACTTAAGGGAAATGGACGATAGAAAACTGGCAATCTTGAAATCGATACAAGAGCAGGAAAAGCTAACGCCCGCGCTCGAAAAGCAAATCAATCAAGCGGAAACAAAAACGCAACTAGAAGATTTGTATTTGCCTTATAAGCCTAAGCGTCGTACGAAAGCGCAGATAGCGCGCGAAGCGGGTTTGGAGCCTTTGGCTGATGCTTTATTTGAAGATCGGACCCTTACGCCCGAAAAAGAAGCCGAAAAGTATTTTAATCCCGACCATAAAATCGAAGATGTGAAAGCCGCACTAGATGGCGCCAAGCAAATATTAATGGAGCGCTTTAGTGAAAATGCGCAGTTGCTTGAAAAACTTCGCACATTTTTACGTAATGATGCTTACTTAAAGTCTGAAGTTATTCCTGGGAAAGAAAACGAAGGCGAAAAATTTCGGGATTATTTTGAGCATAAAGAAGCGTTTTCTGGTGTGCCTTCGCATCGGGCGCTTGCGATGTTTCGCGGGCGAAATGAAGGCATACTCAACGTTGTCTTCACGTTAGAGAATGATCTTGAGCCGGGGCAAAAACACCCAAGTGAAACCATTGTGGCAGAGTTTTGGGATATTGAAGACCAGGGTCGGCCGGCAGATGCGTGGTTACAAGAATGTGTCCGTTGGGCGTGGCGAGTAAAATTAGCAACGCACTTAGAGACGGATCTGCTGGGTGATTTGCGCGAGCGATCAGAAGCGGATGCGATCGATGTGTTTGCCAAAAATTTAAAAGATTTGTTGTTGGCAGCGCCTGCCGGGCAAAAAGCAACCATCGGTCTAGACCCTGGATTAAGAACGGGTGTAAAAGTCGCGGTCGTTGATGCGACTGGCCAAGTGTTAGATCATGGCGCAATTTTCCCGACGCCGCCGCAAAATAAAATTCATGAAGCCGAATTAACGATTGTGGCAATGTGTAAAAAATATAATGTGAGCTTGATTGCGATTGGTAATGGCACGGCTAGCCGGGAAACAGAAAAGTTTGTCGGTGATGTGTTAAAAACGCATAAAGATCTTAATGTACAAAAAGTGATGGTAAATGAGTCCGGAGCTTCCGTTTATTCGGCGTCAGAATTCGCAGCAAAAGAATTCCCCGACTACGATGTGACCATAAGAGGCGCAATTTCAATCGCACGGCGCCTACAAGATCCGCTTGCCGAATTAGTAAAGATCGATCCCAAGTCGATCGGTGTGGGTCAGTATCAGCATGATGTTTCTCAGTCTCGTCTCGCCAAATCCTTGGATGCGGTTGTTGAAGATTGTGTAAATGGTGTGGGGGTGGAAATTAATACGGCGTCTGCGCCTTTGTTGGCGCGGGTGTCAGGGTTAAATCAAAGTATTGCGAATAACATTGTTGAATTTCGAAATACTGTTGGCCAAATTAAAAATCGTAAGCAGTTAAAAGAAGTACCGCGTTTGGGCGCAAAAGCATTTGAGCAGGCGGCGGGGTTTTTGCGAATTGCAAAAGGGGAAAACCCCTTGGATGCATCGGCGGTTCACCCAGAATCGTATAAATTAGTTGAGCGCATTGCAGAGAAGAACAAAAAACCGGTCACCAGCTTGGTGGGTGATTCAAAGTTTTTACGTGCATTAACCGCAAGTGAATATACCGACGATACCTTTGGTCTGCCTACCGTAAAAGACATCTTGCAGGAATTGGAAAAGCCGGGGCGTGACCCACGACCAGAATTTAAGACGGCGCAATTCCAAGATGGCGTAGAAAAAATATCCGACCTCAAGCCCGGTATGATTTTAGAGGGTGCGATCACCAATGTGACTAACTTTGGCGCTTTTGTGGATGTGGGTGTTCATCAAGATGGTCTGGTCCATATTTCAGCTTTGGCAAATCGCTTTGTTAAAGACCCTCGTGAGGTGGTGAAAGCCGGTGATATCGTCAAGGTGAAGGTGATGGAGATCGACCCTCAGCGCAAGCGTATTGCTTTGTCTATGCGGCTTGAGGATTCGCCAGAGGCCAGTGGATCAAAAGACGCGTCTTCTCGTCCTGCTCGCAGCGGAAGGTCCGGTGGTGGTTATAGTCAGGGTGGCCGGCAGGAGAATCGCCAGTCAAAGTCTACGCCGACGGGTACAATGGCGGCGCTATTTGAACAAGCAAAACAAAAGAATAAACGCTAAATCGCCAGTTAAGGTAATTTCCTTTCTCTTTGTGTGGCCTGGTTTTAGCTAACTGGCCCGTTCTGGGAAAGGAATTTAGAATACTTTTATATTGGTGGGGTGTTTATCGCCGTTTTTGGTTATAAGTCTTTTCCGCTTGGAGGCACATTTACAATCTCTTCTTATAAATAAAACCTTTATTTATACCTTAATGTAATCGTTTTGAGTTATTTGCCCCAAAATAAAGCAAAAACACGCAAGCTCATCTCTGGGTTCTTTCTCTCGCGTGAATTCTCCCTTGCTTCCCCAAAAAGGGCGTTCGCACAACACCCGTATTGTGACTCGTAACTTCGCTGATATTTCCTATATTTAGAAATGCTTTATCTAAAAATATTCTCTCATTCGGTGAACTATGAAATCTTGGTTTTTGAACCTCCCTTTAGTGCGTAAACAGTTATTTGTATTGGCGTTGGTTGGCCTTGTGCCGATGTTCTTTGTCGCGTTAGTGGCGTTACAGATCGCCAAGGAAGATTTGGAGGTAAAAGCCTTTGATCAACTTGAAGCGGTAAGGGATATTAAGTCTGCTGCGGTTAAGCGTTATTTTACACGGGTCGAAAATCAAGTGTTGACCATGGCGCAAATGCCATCGGTTGTGGCTGCAATGGGGACTTTTTCTCAGTCGTTTCAAAGTATGCCAAGTGCCGAGGGCGCGAGCGAGCGCGATATTAAGCGCATGCGAGAAGCGTTGCGGGATTACTACAGTAATCATTACGGTAAAAAATACAGCGAAGAAAATGACGGAAAGGCAGCGGATATTCCTGCGTTATTGGACACACTGGATGCAGAAGCCGTAGTGGCGCAGTATTTTTATATTCAAACGAATGCGAACCCCTTGGGAGACAAGCACTTACTTGATGCTGCCGCCGGCGCTAGCGCGTATCATCGTTCTCACGGTGAATATCATCACGGTATTCGCACATTTCTCGAAAAGTTTGGTTACTACGATATATTCCTGGTGGACATTGAGACCGGCGATATTGTGTATTCCGTATTTAAAGAATTGGATTACGGCACATCGTTACGGGATGGCCCCTATGCGAATACAAATTTTGCAGAAGCGTTTATTGAAGCTGCTGAGTTAAACAGTGGTGAGTCTACGTTAAAAGATTATCTCCCCTACACGCCTTCTTACGAAGCGCCCGCGAGTTTTATCGCGACACCGGTGTTTAATCAGGATAAAAAAATCGGCGTGCTCATTTTTCAAATGCCCCTTGAGCCGATTAACGAGGTGATGACAGAGCGTTCAGGCATGGGTGAGTCGGGCGAAACCTATTTGGTGGGGCAGGATATGCTCATGCGCTCTGACTCTTACCTGGATCCGGTATACCACACAGTCGCCGGCTCCTTTAGGCATCAAGATAAAGGCAAGGTGGATACGGAGGCCTCCCGTAAAGCTTTGTCGGGTGAATCGGGCAGTGAGATTGTCACTGATTACAATGGCAACCCGGTGCTTTCTTCTTATGCGCCGCTGAGGCTTGGTGGGATTAATTGGGCCATTATGGCGGAGATTGATGAGTCTGAAGCCTTCGCGTCGGTGTCGGAACTTATCACAATGATTGTGCTTCTTGGCCTTGTCTTCGTTGCGCTTATCGTGGTGTTTGCCATTTATGTTGCGCGCTTGATCTCTGCGCCGATATTGAGTTTGGGGGATACGATTCAAAACGTGCAGCAGCACGGAAATTTCGCGTTGCGTTTGGATAATCAAAACCATGACGAGGTGGGCGAAACAAGCCGTGCCTTTAATTCATTGCTCGATAATATGAATACCGCAGTCGCCAAAACAAATTTTGTGCTCGCTGAGTTGGGGAGTGGAAGGTTTGATGAAAAAGTTGATGTGACTTACGCGGGGCAGCTTGGTGAGCTTGCGCGGGGCGTCAATACGGCGGTCGAGCGTGTCAGCGACGCGACGAATAAAGCGAGCGAGCAAGCAAAGATAGCAGAAGAGAATTCTGCTGCAGCTGAGAAAATGGCGGCTCAAGCAAAATCGCAAGCACAAGAAACGCTCATTATTAAACAAGCTCTTGATGTATCCGCCACCTCGGTGATGATCGCAGATGCGGACTTCACTATTATTTATGAAAATAACGCGGCGGAAAGTCTAATGCAGGATGTGGAGTCCGAGCTTCAAAAAGCGCTGCCGAATTTCAAAGCAGACAAGGTCTTGGGTTCCAATTTCGATGTGTTTCATGCAGAACCCGCACATCAACGTAATCTGCTTTCTCGTTTAACGGAAAGCTACAAAACGCAAATTAGCGTTGCTGGGTTAACGTTTCAGCTTTCTGCGACGCCAATTCGTGATGAGCAGAATGACTTTTTAGGGGCTGTTGTCGAGTGGATTAACCTAACCGATTCGCTCGCTAAAGAAGTGAAGGAGCGAAAAATATTTGAAGAGAATGCCCGTATTCGTCAGGCGCTTGATAATTCTTCGACCTCGACGTTAATTGCGGACCCTGAGCATAAAATTATTTACGCGAATAGCGCCTTAAAGCGCATGATGGCGACGTGTAGGGACGATGTATCTACACACTTTTCGTTATCCGAGCCCGATAAGTTAGTTGGGACAAACATGTCCGTTTTTGCCACGGAAGACGCTTTAAGTTCCAGTGCCATTGCATCGCTTAATGATGCCGCGCGCACAGAATTTACTGCCCAGAACAGCACCTTTGTTGTGACGGCATCGCCCATTGTGGGTATGAATAATCAGCGTCTGGGCACCGTGGTCGAATGGCAAGATAGAAGCGCAGAAGTAAAAATTGAAAAAGAAATTGATGAGGTTATTGAAAAGGCCGCGCTCGGAGATTTTGACGTACGTTTAGCGCTAGGCGACAAAGAGGGCTTCTTTAAGGTGGTGAGCAGTGGGTTAAATCGCTTGTTAGAAACCACCGATGTTGCGGTGGATGATGTGATGCGCTTGTTTTCCTCTCTCGCAAGCGGTGATCTCAGTCAAACCATGAAGCGTGACTACGATGGCAAATTTGCTCAGCTAAAAACGGATGCCAATAATACTGTGCACAAGTTGCGAGATATTATCGGCGATATTGCGACGGTATCGGGCACGATCGCGTCTGGCGCGTTGGAGATTAGTCAGGGTATTCAAAACCTGGGGACGCGTACCGAGCAGCAAGCCGCGTCACTCGAAGAAACGGCAGCGAGCATGGAGCAGATGACCTCTACCGTGCGGCAAAGTGAGTCGAATGCGCGGGAGGCCAGTGAAGTGGCCGGTAAATCCGTGTCGATTGCACGCGAGGGCAATAACTCCGTCGAGCAGACAGCGGCGTCGATGTTGGAAATTTCTGATGCCAGTAAAAAAATCTCGAATATCATTGGCGTGATTGATGAAATTGCATTTCAAACAAACCTGTTAGCACTGAATGCGGCGGTGGAGGCGGCACGTGCTGGCGAGCAGGGACGAGGCTTCGCGGTTGTCGCATCTGAGGTCCGAAACCTCGCCCAGCGTTCAGCGACAGCGGCAAAAGAGATCAAGGAGTTGATTGTCGATTCCGTGGATAAGGTTGAGGGTGGCTCAAAGTTGGTCGGCCATTCAGATCGCACCTTGAAATCGATCGTTTCAGAAATTGAGCAAGTCAGCACCAAAATGGAAGATATTCTTCTAGGCGCACGTGAGCAATCCAGTGGCATTGAGCAGGTCGGGCAAGCGGTTTCTAATATGGATACAATGACACAAGAAAATGCCGCCATGGTGGAGCAAGCAATGTCCGCGAGTGCGAGTATGTCTGAGCAGGCCCAGCGTTTGGATTCGTTAATTGAATTTTTTCGGGGCTAGAAAACGCAAAACCGCAAGCTGAGTTGGCTTGCGGTATGTGTGCGGGTAATGATGTGTGCTGCGTGAGGCGACATGCAGAATCGCCTATGGCATAAGCGGGGTTTAGTGCTTGGTTGCTGCCATATCGCGTCGGTCTTGCTTGCGTCGATCTTCTTCTAGGCTATCGATAGCTTGCTGGTCTTTACGGCGATCAGGGGTTTGTCGCTCTTCCAGGGCTTCTTCGAGCTGTTCTATTGCAAAAGGGCTTTGTTCTTGGTTTGTCATAATCATCTCTACAACGGTCTTCTCTATGGTCATTCTTGTTACATTTCGTTGAGTTTTTCGTCGAAATGACCTCCCTGACTGACACCGAAAATGAAGGGCTCATCTAGAAGGCTCCTTAATTGTAGCCGAGTTCCAAGTGATTGCATCCTGAAGTTTTTTATTCGGATTCGTAATGTGTAACTGTGGTTTATAAAAAGTATTCGTGCTTAAAACCACATGGCGGGTTGGTATCGATACTATCGTTTATTTTGCGTATTTTTGGGAAAACCAGAATAAAAATCGCGATTATTTAAATGAATTCATTATTAGTGAATGGGTGAAAAGTGTGACGTAGTTGGCAATCACAAATCGCTCTGTTGTCCGCAGGGTGATTTGTGAAGGTGCCTGGGGCAGGAGATTTTGGCATCGAGGGGCGTTACCATGGCGTCCGCAACTGGGTGATTGAGCGTCATCCGAATTGGTTTTCGTTTACACTTTGTGCGCGCCCAATGGGGTGTGACCGTTCCTAGGAAGCGGAGCAGTGGCTGGATGGAGGTGGGAAGATGCCAAGGTGGCTGTGCTAGCGCTGGCAGGCTGCATGCCGCCGGATTGCGCGCAGTTAGGTAGTGAGACTTTCTGAGCTTGGGTGGAGACGCAGGTGGCAGCAACTCCGAAGCGGCGTTTTCTTGGGCCTTCAAACCAGAATCTTCGTTAGTAACGGGTGGCGTACGGCGTGCCCATATTTTTTAGAAATTTGATGAGTGTTAATCAAAGGTAAGGTGAGTGTGGAAGAAGTAATTGAGTTTTTACAAGAGCATAGCCAGAGCGTGAGCATGCCATTGGAACTGCCCACTGAAGATGAATTGGTGTGTATTGAAGAAGAGATTTTAATCTCTCTACCGCACGATTTACGCAAATATTTACTGGAGGCCAGCGACACAATTATTGGCTATTTGGAGCCTGTGACCGCAGCGGATCCGCGCTCTCATACGTATTTGCCGGAAGTGACCGCGCGCGCTTGGGATATTGGCTTGCCTCGGGAATATATTCCCGTGTGCGAATACAACGGTGGGTACGCGTGTATTGGAGAAGATGGCAAGGTGATGTTTTGGGATGGGCAGGCGCTTACGATCGAGTGGGAAGATTTCTGGATGTGGTGTAAGGATGTATGGCTAGCGGATGTCGATCGCTAGCGCAGAATGGGTATTCGTAGAGATAGCTATTTTGTGGGAAGAGCAACGTAAAATGTTGAATGCGTGTCGTCGTTATGGGTGTAATATATTTTTCCGCCGTGGGCGTCGACAATACTTTTGGTGATCGCCAATCCTAATCCGGTTTTCTTTTCCCCGCCCGTCGCTTTTGTGCTGAGTACAGAGAAGGCTTTGAATAAGTGAGACTGTTCATCTTCCGAAATACCCGGTCCGGCATCTTGTACGGAAAGGATGATTGAGTCATCGGTTTCCGCAAGCTTTATATTTACCATGGAATCTTGTTTTGAATACTTAATCGCATTGGTGATTAAGTTGTCGAATATTTGTTTGATTTTAAGCGGGTCTACAGGCGCATTTAGGTTGGCCGGAATTTTTTGTCGAATGGTGATGTCTTTGGAGCTCGCTTCTGATTGGTAGAGTTCTAGTCTTTCTAATAGCGCCTCAGAAAGATTCACTGTTTCTTTATTGATTTTTGGAATGCCGCTTTCGATAACGGAAATATCTAAAAGGGTTTCCAATAACTCAAGTAAATCCACGCTACTGCTTTGAATCATGTTGAGCAGCTTTTCTGTTCGTTCGGGAGAGGGTGAGCGTTTTAATAAGAAGTCAGAAGCCGTTTTTATTGAGCCAAGTGGGCCACGAATGTCATGTGCGGCTGTGCCTAGGAATTGATTTTTGAGTTTGTTTAATTTGTCGAGTTCAAAATATGCCTCGATACGATCAACTGCATTATTCACTCTGCATAAAAATTCTTCAGGGATTAATGGCTTTAATACAAAATCGCTGGCGCCAGACTTAATGAATTCTGCGGCCATGCTACGACCGCCTTGTGACGATATTCCGATGATTTCAAGTTTGGCGCGCGTGTGAATCTCCCGAATTTTTGTCGTGAGTTCAAAACCGCTCATGCCTTCCATATTGCAGTCGATCACGGCGATGCGAATGTTTGGGTTTTCTTCAAGCGATTTTAATGCGGTGTCGCCAGATTCGGCCGTGTGCACGATAAAGTTTTGGCGCCCGAGTAATTTTGAGATGGAGAGCCGGGCGACGCTGCTGTCGTCAACGACCAGTATTTCAACGTCCCGATTTAATCTGATGCGGTTAACCATCCATGTCACGTATTCGAGGTTGTAGGTACCGAATTTGTTGGCGTAATCCGCGATGCCTTTCGCCCATAGATCCTCTTCTATGGACTTCCCTTTTTTTCCAGTGAACACAATCGTGGGGATCTTTGCTGCAACGACAACGTCGATTGCTTCGCCATCTGGGGCGTCGGGCAGGTGGAAGTCCACGATAGATGCGAAGTACTGTTCGGGGTTGTTTTTGAGCATCTTCGTGAGGTCTGCGAGACTTTCAGCAATATCAATGTCGAAGCCGTGCGTGTCTTGCACTAGCTGTTTAATGATGGCGGCGAAAGATTTGCTGTCTTCGACGAGTAATACTTTGTCTTGAGTGTCGTTATTCATAGCCGAAATTACAAATAGGGGTACAAAAAGCATAGGACAGCTTGGCGAGTCTTTCTTATAAAATTTGGGCATTAGGGGTGGGAATATTCAGGTAAAGTATTTGGGCTATTACAGGGGGAAGTGTCTATGTTGATGAAAGAGGGGCTGGCGGCGCCAGCGATCGAGCGGATTGCCCGTGCACTGGCGTTAGTCTTGGATGATTTTGATGTCTCAGGGTTTCGGCGCGATGCCTTGGCGGGCATTGAATGCTTGGAGCTTAAAGCGCGTGTTGACCATGTTATACGGGTCTTAAATGATTACCTTCCCAGTAAGTTTTCCGAAGCCGCAGATGTGCTTATTAAGTTGCCAGCCGTCTGGGACGGTGGTGATCCTGATGACCCTTTGAGAGGCTTCGCGATCTGGCCGTTGACGGATTATGTCGCCGTGTACGGGTTGAGTGCGCCCAAAAAAGCATTAAAAGTGATGGAGGCACTGACCCCCTTTTTCAGTGCGGAGTTTGCGATCCGGCCCTTTATCGAAAAGCATCCCGAGTTGGTGATGACTCACTTGCAGAAATGGGTGGGCCATAAAAATGACCATGTGCGTCGCTTGGTGTCCGAGGGGACTCGGCCGCGCTTACCATGGGGGATAAGGCTTGGGGGTTTTGTGGATGACCCGAGCCCATCCCTGCCTCTGTTGGATCGGTTGCGCCTGGATGAGAGTCAGTACGTTCAGCGTTCTGTGGCCAATCATCTCAATGATATTGCCAAAGATCACCCTGAGCTCGTGGTGGAGATGTGTGAGCGCTGGCAAAAAGAGGATCAGGGTAAGAGCGACTGGGTGATTTCTCACGGAACGCGGACTTTGGTAAAAGCGGGGCATCCCAGGGTGTTTGCGCTGCTTGGTTATAGCAAGTCGCCAGCGATTGATGTCGAAAAGATTACCCTGGACGCAAAAAAGGTGTCGTTGGGGGATTCACTTACTTTTTCTGTAGGGTTGAAGAGCAGAAAAAACCGCCAAAAGTGCGTGGTTGATTATGTGGTCTATTACCAAAAAGCCAACGGACAGCTGGCGCCTAAAGTGTTTAAACTAAAAAATGTAAGTCTAAATCGCGATGAGCAACTCATCTTAGAAAAAGCCATATCGTTTAAAAAGATTAGCACGCGAAAATTCCATCTTGGCCTGCATGCGCTGGCCATTCAGATCAATGGTGTTGAGAAAGCAAGAGTCGCGTTTGAATTGCTTGCTAAGGGCTGATGTTACTTATCGGATGGTTTCTTCTGCTTTCATAATGACGAAAGGCGAACTGGATTTCTGCGTTTTTGTTGTCACCGCTTCGCCCACTTGTACAGCAAAACCAAATACGCGGGTTGAGGTGAAGCCTTGTTCCGAGATCGTTGCGTGAAACATCACGTGATACTGCCCGGAATCGCCCGTGGTGATATCGAGCGCTAGTTCTGGCGCTTCGTTACTTAGGTCGAAGGCTGTGTCTTGGTTATCGCGTATGTTCAGGCCGTCATCGGGTTTTGTGGTGATAGTCAGCTGCCCTTTGGAAGGCGTTTCAAATTTAACGGAAACGCGTTGCGTGCTGTTTGGATTGATTTGTACAAAGTTGGGCTCGAGCAGCCGAATGGGTGCGCCAGGCTTTTGATATTTGTGAGTGTGCTTTGTTTTCTCGGCAATCGCGGAGGAGCAAGCCAGCATGGCAAATAATATGATGGTGAGTACTTTCATGGCCTTAGTTGTTCCTCGTATTAATACTTAAGTTGAAGCATGATAAAACGGATGTGGTGCCAGAAGAGACATTGTCTGCATCGAAAAATTCAACGACATAGCTGCCCGGGGCGAGTGAAACATCCTCTTCTTCTGAGTCGATGGTGCCGGAGATTAGCTGGGCGATAAGATCGCCGCTTTGATGTACGAGGATGTCAGGATCACTATCCCCTGCTCCCGACGTTTTTTCTGCGCGCAGCGTATAAGTGTCGCTGTTATCGATGTGCAGCGTTGCGAAGCGTCTCACATCGAAACCGTTATGTTTTTCATTAGTTGCGGAGCTACACAGGTTAAGCGTGTCGCCACCGACGATGAGTTCGTGGTAGATGGGTAGGGTGTAGCTGAGATCGCCATCGTTCGTTTCATTTGTGCCCAATGCGTCGTTGCCGTAAATCTCTTGTGCTTCAACCAGCGCTGTCAGTTCGGATTGCGCGTTGCTGCTGATGTTATCGCGTAAGGCGGCGGTAAAACTGTAGATGCTTGTTAAGGCGGCGCCTGTACGATAGTCGTTAGAGGTGAGCGCTTCGTATATGGGTGTGAAGCCAAGGCTCAGCGTATCAGCACCATCGTCGATGCCGTCATATATATCATAGACGATGAGGCCGGTGGAGTTTTCGCTGTACCAGCCGAAATTTTCAAAGTTGTTATTCTCCAGAGAAATTCTGAAACCGTTATTTTGTTCTGAGCCAAGTGAGTCCTCATATATGCCTGAGCCCGAGGCAATTGCAGTGAAGGCATTGGCAAGGCCTTCGCTAAATGAGACCCGCATATCTGTCTTAGATATTTGAGAGTGGCGTCCGCCGATGGTGTCGGAGCGAGAAATCGTGTCTTCTAGGTAGTGGGCAAATTCGTGCTGAATGATGGAGCGGTCGAACTCATCAGTGTCGTTGTCAGCGTCGCCCAGAATGTGAATGTTTTCACCGTTGTAGCTGGATGTGCCAATATTACCTTGGCTTGCATTACCGCTAACCGCTCTATTATTCGTGCTCCAGCGAAGCTCAACGGCGGGGAGTTGTATGGCTGAATCTGACTCAATGAGTAACTGAAGCGCTTGGTAAACCGAGTCGAGAATGGCAAACGGTGCGGCGACGCGGGCGTTGCCATATGCGTTGCCAGTCCAGCCAGAGCTCGCATGAAGGTCGCGGATCTGTTCGTTTGTGGTTGAACATACGAGGTCGCCTTGCATGGTGTAGAGTGCGTTACCTTCGGTGTTATCGGTGATGCGAATATCCCAAGCGGGCGAGCCGGTTTGTGTGAGTGCCGCCTTCACTTGTACGCGCAGTTCGGTGTTTGCGGGCGCCGTCAGTGAATAGGCGCCGGTTTCGTTTGTCGTTGTGGCACTAATTAAGTCTCCGTTGCGTCCCAATAGCTCTATTGTGGCGCCCCTTACGGCTCTGCGTTCAGCGCTATCGTAATGTAGAGCGCCGTTATCGCTATGTGGGATAAAGTCATAAGTGACTTCGCCGGAGAGGGTGATGTCGCCTAACCCGCCTTGTCCGCAATTCTTTCTGTCGTCGTCATGATGACATCCTGAGATGAGGAGAGCGCTAATTCCGGCTGTGAATAGGGCGGTTGTTTTGGCTGGCATTAAATGTCCTGTGCATGCGTGATTGGCAGAGTCTGGAGTGTAAGGTCTGTGTGCGCTTGAGGGTAGCGTCTGTCTCGCGAACTTGGCATAAACCGGGGATAAATATGCGGTGTTGAAGGAGGCGCTTATAAAAGTTGGGTGAAAATATGAATTGAGGGTCAACAAAGGACGCTTATTGCTTGATCATAGACGACAGACTCCCTATAATCCGCCTCGCCCAAATTGGCGGTTAGGAATCGCAGTAAGGTGGGCGTAATTGGGGCAAAGAAAGTTGGCGTCGCAACAATCAATTGATCAAGTCGGTTGATACGAGCGGCACCGCTGCGGAGTCGTCTAATTTCATAGCTCTTAGGGATGTTTCTGAAGTGCTGTTCTCATTCTCTTTTATGTAGGTGAGGCCATTACCCGAATATACGATTTAAGAGCGTTTTAATAGTGAAATCCCCGGTAAGATATAGTGCTGTAACTCAGTTGAGCGTAGTTCTGCTGATTACATCCGTTTTGCTTACCGAAGACGCAGTAACCGCATATTCCTATTGTTTAGGGGCGCTAGTGTATGTGCTGCCTAATCTCTACTTTGTTCATTACGCATTTCGCTTTGCCGGTACACAAAATGTACCTTTGATTGCTCGTTCGTTCAGTTGGGGAGAGTCTGGAAAAATCGCATTGGCGAGCCTAGGGTTCGTTTTGGTATATCGCTTAGTTGAGCCGATTAGCCATCCCAGTTTATTTGCGGGTTTTTTCAGTATGATCATATTTCAGTGGTTTATCGCCTATCGCATCGTAAGTGCGCGCGATAAATCAAATGCAGACTAATGCGAATTAGACACAGGTTTACTGATTCTTATGGCAAGTGACAGCGGCGAAGCGTTAACCACAATTGGTTATATCCAGCACCACCTTCAGAATATGACTTATGGCAAGTTACAAGAAGGCGCGGTAGCGTGTGATGGTTCAGTCATTGAGCAAGCAAAGTGGGCGTTGGCGCATTGTGGTAATGAAGCCAAGCAAATGGGCTTCATGGCGTTTCACTTAGACACGCTAGGTTGGGGTGTCGTACTTGGTTTGATCTTCTGTTTTGTTTTCGCTCGTGCAGCGAAGAAAGCGAACCACGAAGTGCCTAAGGGTCTTCAAAGTTTTATCGAATTGGTTGTTGAATTCATCGACAATCTTGTGTCAGAACTCTTTCATCATAAAAGCAAATTCGTAGCGCCATTGGCTTTAACGATTTTTTGTTGGGTCTTTATGATGAACTTAATGGATATTGTGCCTGTAGATTGGCTGCCGCATTTAGCGACAATCGTTACTGGCGATCCGCATTTCTACTTTAAAGTTGTGCCGACAACCGATCCCAATGCAACTTTGGGTATGTCATTTACTGTGTTTGGTATGATGATCTTTTTCAGCTGTCGTGAAAAAGGTGTATGGGGCTTTATTAAAGAGCTTACGTGTCACCCGTTTTTTGCGCCAAAAAGTAAGTGGTATTTAAATCTTATTCTTATCCCAATCAATACTGTCCTTGAGACGATTGCATTGGTGTCTAAGCCCGTATCATTAGGTTTGCGATTATTCGGCAACCTTTACGCGGCAGAAGTGATCTTCATCTTGATAGCAATATTGTTCAGCGCTGGCTTAATGTTTGGTTTGATGGGCGGCGTGTTGCAATGGGTTTGGGCGGCGTTCCATGTATTGGTAATTCCGTTACAAGCGTTTATTTTCATGGTGTTGACGATTGTTTATATGGGAATGGCTTTTGATTCCCATGATGAGCAACACTAACTTTTTTATTTTCAATTTATTAATTACGACATCTCAATTAGGAGTAAATAATGGAACAAGCAATTGTATTTTTGGCGGCAGCTCTTCTTATCGGTATCGCAGCACTTGGTACTGCATTAGGTTTTGGAGCTCTTGGTGGTAAATTACTTGAAGCATCTGCACGTCAGCCAGAGCAAGCGCCTGCACTACAGGGCAAAATGTTCCTAATGGCTGGTCTTTTGGATGCGGTTCCAATGATCGGTGTTGGTATCGGCATGTACTTGATCTTTGCTGTTGCACCTGGCCTTTAAGCACCACTTAAACTCATTTGAAACTAGACCTTCGTGAGGTATTGGTGTGAATATTAATTTAACGCTTATCGGTCAATCATTGACCTTTTTAGTGTTTGTTTTCTTCTGTATGAAATTCGTATGGCCGGCGCTTCTTGGTGTTATGCAAGAGCGTGAGCAGCGTATCGCTCAAGGTTTAGAAAATGCAGACAAAGCAGATAAAGACCTCGAGCTTGCCAAGCAACATGCGGTAGAGCAAATGAAAGAGGCGAAGGATCAAGCGGCGACAATTGTTGAGCAAGCGAATAAGCGAGCCAGCCAAATCGTTGAAGAAGCTAAAGAAGCTGCAACTGTTGAAGCGGACCGTGTAAAAGCGCAAGCAGAAGCAGAGGTAGAGCGACAAGTAAGCCAAGCCCGCGAAGAATTGCGTGGCAAGGTGTCTACGCTTGCGCTTTCTGGTGCAGAAAAGATCCTTGGTTCTTCTATCGATGCTAGCGCGCATAACGCAATGCTCGAAAAACTTGCAGCGGAACTATAGGCGAGGGCCACATGGCAGAATTAATAACGCTAGCGCGCCCTTACGCTAAAGCAGCATTTGAATTTGCTCGCGACGACAAAGACTTGGCTGGGTGGCAGAACGCGCTATCCCAAGCCGCGGCGGTTTCAGCAGATCCTGCTGTTGAAGCGTTGCTGGATTCGCCAAGTCTGACTACCGCTGATAAAGGCAAAAAATTTAGCGAAATTTGTGGGGATTCACTTAACGAAAAGCAACGTAATTTCGTTAATGCGCTCTCTGAAAATAATCGTTTAGATTTGTTACCGCAAGTCAGTGAATTGTTTGAGCTTTATAAAGCCAATCAAGAAAAAACCGTCGACGTGGAAATTCAAACTGCCTTTGAAATCTCTGGTGAGCTTGAGCAAAAACTTGCTTCAACGCTAAAAACTAAGCTCGATCGTGATGTTGAGCTTAGCACCGTGGTAGATAAATCACTGATTGGCGGCGCACTTATTCGCGCTGGCGATACCGTGATTGATGGATCGGCCCGGGGTCGTTTGGCAAAGCTTTCCGAAGCAATGAACACGTAACTTGCTTCGTAAGGTAAGACCAGCGACTCGTTCAGGTGCGTTTCTGGCTTAGCAAATAAAGCAATTTGAATGTGCTTTGGTTTTATACCAGGCACGCATTTGATCAGAACTCGAATTTAAAGTTTAAGGAATTACAGTATGCAACAACTGAATCCTTCTGAAATAAGTGAAGTAATCAAGCAGCGGATCGACAGCTTGTCGATTTCCACTGAAGCACAAAACGAAGGTACGGTCGTCTCTGTGACGGACGGTATTATTCGTATCCACGGTCTTGCCGACGTAATGTACGGTGAGATGATTGAATTTGAAGGCGGCACTTACGGTATCGCTCTTAACCTTGAGCGTGACTCAGTGGGCGCGGTAATCCTTGGTGATTATCAAGGCGTTGCTGAAGGACAAACGTGTAAGTGTACTGGCCGTATCTTGGAAGTACCTGTTGGTCCAGAACTTCAAGGTCGCGTAGTTGATGCGTTGGGTAACCCTATTGATGGTAAAGGCCCGATCGAAACTAAAATGACTGACGCCCTTGAAAAGATTGCCCCAGGGGTAATTGCTCGTCAATCAGTTGATCAGCCTGTGCAAATTGGTTTGAAAGCGGTTGATACCATGGTGCCAATCGGCCGAGGTCAGCGTGAGTTGATTATTGGTGACCGTCAGACAGGTAAAACAGCGGTTGCTGTTGATGCGATCATCAACCAAAAAGGTACAGGCATTAAGTGTATCTACGTTGCAGTTGGCCAGAAGGCATCTTCTGTTGCAGCGGTTGTACGCAAGCTTGAAGAGCACGGCGCAATGGATCACACCATTGTTGTTGCTGCAACGGCTTCTGATCCAGCATCTATGCAATTCTTGGCTCCGTTTGCGGGCTGTACCATGGGCGAGTATTTCCGCGACCGTGGTGAAGATGCACTAATTATTTATGATGATTTGACTAAACAAGCTTGGGCTTACCGTCAAATTTCATTGCTACTTCGTCGACCTCCTGGTCGTGAAGCTTACCCTGGTGATGTTTTCTACTTGCATTCACGTCTGTTAGAGCGTGCATCTCGTGTAAACGCGAACTACGTTGAGCAATTCACTAATGGTGAAGTAAAAGGCAAAACGGGTTCATTGACGGCATTGCCAATTATTGAAACACAAGCGGGTGACGTTTCTGCATTCGTTCCAACCAACGTAATTTCGATTACTGATGGTCAGATCTTTTTGGAGACTGACTTGTTCAACGCGGGTATTCGCCCAGCAATGAACGCCGGTATTTCTGTATCGCGTGTGGGTGGTTCTGCTCAGACTAAAGTGATCAAGAAATTATCTGGTGGTATTCGTACTGCACTTGCTCAATATCGTGAATTGGCGGCGTTCTCTCAGTTTGCGTCTGATCTTGATGAAGCGACAAAAGCTCAGCTAGACCACGGTGTTCGTGTTACTGAACTGATGAAGCAAAAGCAATACTCTCCGCAAAGCATCGCTGAAATGGCAGTTGTTGTTTACGCGGCAGATAATGGCTTCTTGAATGACGTTGACGTATCTAAGATTGGTGATTTCGAAGACGCATTGCTTTCATTTATGAACAGCGTTAAGTCTGATTTGATGAACGACATCAACAGCACGGGTAACTACAACGACGATATCGCAAGCGGTATCAAAGCTGCGCTAGAAGAGTTTAAATCTACGCAGACTTGGTAACTTGCACTGGGTTTCGAATAAACCCTAGAGCATTGTTGGAGCGCCGAAAATTGCTTAGGCATTTTCGGCACATGCCACTTTCAAGTGGCTAACTCAAGCAGACAAGAGTTATGGCTAGCGGAAAAGAAATACGTACCAAAATTGGTAGCATTAAAAATACGCAAAAAATTACGAGCGCAATGGAAATGGTTGCTGCGAGTAAAATGCGTAAAGCCCAGGACCGCATGGAAACGGGTAAGCCTTACGCACAGCGCATTCGTTCAGTTGTTGGGCACATTGCTGCAGGTAATCCCGAGTACAAGCATGTGTACTTGGAAGAGCGCGAAGTTAAACGAGTGGGTTATATCATCGTTTCTACTGACCGTGGCTTATGTGGCGGTTTGAACGTCAATGCTTTTAAAGCAGCGATTACACACAGTAAAGCTTGGGCGGATAAAGACGTTGAAGTTGATCTTTGCATGGTTGGTGCAAAAGGCGCTTCTTTCTTCGGCAGCATGGGCGGCAACATTGTTGCAAGCGTTCGTGATATCGGTGAAGCACCGGTTTTAACTGACCTGATCGGTAGCGTTAAGGTGATGTTGGACGGTTTTGTCAGCGGCAAGGTCGATCATCTTTACCTTGTGAGTAACGAATTCGTTAATACGATGACGCAAACACCAAGCGTTCAGCAGTTATTGCCACTTGAAGCCGATAGCGACGAGAAGTTGCAGAAGCATTCTTGGGATTATATCTACGAGCCAGATGCGCAGTCGCTGCTAGATGGTTTGATGATGCGATATATCGAGTCTCAGGTGTACCAAGCGGTTGTTGAAAATGGTGCATGTGAGCAAGCGGCTCGAATGATTGCGATGAAGAGTGCAACAGATAACGCGGGCGATTTAATTGGCGATCTTCAATTGGCGTACAACAAGGCGCGACAAGCGGCTATTACGCAAGAATTGTCAGAGATCGTAAGTGGTGCTGCAGCGGTATAACTGCATAGCAGCGGCTGTTAAGTCAGCATAAAGCAAATTTTGAATTTTTAAATATTGAGATTACGAGGAAGCGAACATGAGTAGCGGACGTATCGTACAAATTATTGGCGGAGTAATTGACGTGGAATTTCCACGCGACTCTGTACCCAAGGTATACGACGCATTGACAGTGGTTGGTAAAGAGCTAACCCTAGAAGTGCAACAACAGTTGGGTGACGGTGTTGTCCGCGCGATTGCGATGGGTGGTTCAGAAGGTATCAGCCGCGGCTTGGAAGTGGAAAACACTAAAGCGCCTGTTTCTGTTCCTGTTGGTACAGAAACCCTCGGTCGAATCATGGACGTTTTGGGTAACCCAATTGATGAGTGTGGCCCAATTGGTGAAAAAGAGCGTGCTTCTATTCACCGTAAAGCGCCTTCTTATGATGAGTTATCTGCAAGTACCGATCTTCTTGCAACCGGCATTAAAGTAATCGACTTGGTGTGTCCTTTCGCTAAGGGCGGTAAAGTTGGTCTATTCGGTGGTGCGGGTGTTGGTAAAACCGTAAACATGATGGAATTGATTAACAACATCGCAACGGCTCACAGTGGTTTGTCTGTATTCGCTGGTGTTGGTGAGCGTACTCGTGAGGGTAATGACTTCTATCATGAGATGCAGGAAGCGGGCGTTGTAAATGTCGATAAATTCGACGAGTCTAAAGTGGCCATGGTTTACGGTCAGATGAATGAGCCCCCCGGTAACCGTTTGCGTGTTGCGTTGACAGGTTTAACCATGGCTGAAAAATTCCGTGACGATGGTAAGGACGTTCTTTTGTTCGTTGATAACATTTATCGTTACACGCTTGCGGGTACTGAAGTATCGGCACTTCTCGGTCGTATGCCTTCAGCGGTGGGTTACCAGCCTACACTTGCAGAAGAAATGGGTGTGCTTCAGGAGCGTATTACGTCAACTAAGACGGGTTCAATTACGTCTATCCAAGCGGTATACGTACCTGCGGATGACTTGACCGATCCATCGCCAGCAACAACATTTGCTCACTTGGATTCAACCGTTGTACTTTCGCGTGATATCGCGGCAAAAGGTATTTACCCAGCGATTGATCCGCTTGATTCAACTTCGCGTCAGCTTGACCCACTTATTATTGGTCAAGAGCATTATGACGTTGCGCGTGGTGTTCAGTCAGTACTTCAGCGCTATAAAGAATTGAAAGATATTATCGCGATCTTGGGTATGGATGAGCTTTCTGAAGAAGATAAGCAAACCGTAAACCGTGCTCGTAAAATTGAGCGTTTCTTATCTCAGCCGTTTAACGTTGCGAAAGTATTTACCGGCCAAGACGGTAAGATCGTACCTTTGAAAGACACCATCTCTAGCTTTAAAGGTTTGTTAGAGGGTGAGTACGATCACCTTCCTGAGCAAGCGTTTTACATGGTTGGCGGTATCGAAGAAGCGATCGAAAAAGCCAAGAAAATTGCTGAGAAAGCGGCGTAAGTCATTCGGTAAGAACATTACGTGAGAATACCGCGTAATAAATAGGTGAGATAATTATGGCTATGACAGTACATTGCGATATCGTCAGCGCAGAGCAAGCAATCTTTTCCGGCTTAGTCGAATTGATTGTTGCTAACGCGACTGAGGGTGAAGTGGGTATCGAGTACGGCCACGCGCCTTTTCTTTCCGGTTTGAAGCCTGGACCAGTTCGGGTAAAAAAACAAAACGGCGAAGAAGAAGTCTATTATGTGTCGGGAGGCTATTTAGAAGTACAGCCACATTCCGTCACAGTACTTGCTGACACAGCATTACGTGAAGGCGAGATGGACGAAGAAGCGGCACAGGCAGCGGTTCAGCAAGCGGAACAAGCGCTTAAAGATCAGCCTGAAGGTATGGATTACTCGCGTGCAGCGGCTCAGCTTGCTGAAGCGGCAGCGCAGTTACGCACTTTGCGTGCGATTCGTAAAAAGCTTAGCAAGTAAGCAATACCTTGTGCGAACGAACTCGGAGGGTAGCCTAGGCTACCCTTTTTTGTGCGTGCAGTTTATATTCTGTTATCGGCGCGTGTATTATTTTCACGCCGCTACACCGAACTCATAATCTAGGTTTTACTATGTTGGAAATTACTATTCTCGCCGCCGGTAAAGGCACGCGTATGCGCTCAAACTTACCCAAAGTGTTACATACACTCGCTGGTAAGCCCTTTTTGCAGCATGTACTTGATCGTGCAGAAGAGCTGGGCTCAAAAAGCACTTCCGTTATTGTTGGTCATGGCGCTGAAGCGGTTAGAGAAGCGGTTGAGTCTGAGAATATTAATTTCGTAGAACAGCTGGAACAATTAGGGACCGGGCATGCAGTGTTGCAGGCAGTTCCTCACTTGCATGACGATGCAATTGTTTTGATTTTATACGGGGACGTGCCGCTCATCGCTACGGAAACATTACAGCGATTAACTGAAGTTGTTAACGAAAATACTTTGGGTTTATTAACGGTAAATCTAGACGAGCCTACAGGCTATGGCCGCATCGTTCGAAATGAAGCGGGTGAAGTTGTCGCAATCGTTGAGCAAAAGCTTGCTAGCGACGAACAGCTCGAGATTAAGGAAGTAAATACCGGCGTGATGGCAGTGAAGGTGAAAGATCTTCAGCGTTGGTTACCCGCCTTGAGTGATGATAACGCTCAAAAAGAGTATCTACTTACCGATATTATTGAAATGGCGAATAACGAAGGGAAAGACATTGTTACAGCGCAACCTTCTGAGGAATATGAAGTGCTCGGAGTTAATAACCGTGTGCAGCAGGCTGAATTGGAGCGTATATACCAAGGGAAAATCGCCAGTAACCTACTTGAAAAAGGCGTGACACTAATGGACCCCCAGCGATTTGATTGCCGCGGAACATTAACAACAGGAAAGGACTGTGTCATCGACGTTAACTGTGTGTTCGAAGGTGACGTGGTTTTGGGGGATGGTGTTAGTATCGGACCGAATTGCCATATCACAGATACAGAGATAGCGAGCAATGTCGAAATAAAATCCCACAGCGTTCTTGAAGGTGCTAAGGTCGGCAACCATGTCGCCGTCGGGCCATTTGCACGTTTACGGCCAAAGGCCGCGCTTGGTGATCACGCAAAAGTGGGTAATTTTGTCGAAATCAAAAAGTCCAATATTGGCGAAAATAGCAAGGTAAGTCATTTGAGTTACATCGGCGATGCTGAGGTCGGTGACAACGTCAATATCGGTGCTGGAACCATTACGTGTAATTACGATGGGGTAAACAAGTTCGTGACTACCGTGGGTGATGGGGTGTTTGTTGGCTCAAATACCTCTCTGGTAGCGCCAGTGTCACTTGGTGAAAACGTGACGGTTGCTGCAGGCTCAGTGGTCACGATTGATGTCAATGAAGATGCGCTAGCCGTCGCCCGCTCCCGTCAGCGTAATATCGATGGCTGGGTCCGACCAACTAAGAAATAGTATTTTTTTAGGCGGTTGGAATGCGTTTCGCACGATAGCGTCTAGCGTCGTGCGTGACGCAGCGGTCATCACTCCAAGAAATTGAACCAGCCACCAGCCACAGTATATCTTTCGTTTTGCCAGGAAATGACTTAAAATAAGTTTCGTTTCGAAAGATATGGCCGTCTGGACGCCCCATGCCAAAACACTTCACTCAACGCCGAAGAGGCGAGATCGTATCGTTATTAGGCGCCCAGGGTGAGCTTACGGTGGATTTTCTTGCGGGTCATTTCGAAATATCTGAAGTTACGATTCGAAAGGACTTGGCCGAGTTAGAGGCAAATGGGCTGCTACTTCGTCGTCATGGTGGGGCAATTCCTTTGCCATCTGAGTTGGTTGCTGAGCGCAATGATTCGGAAAGCCAGCAAGCTAAAAGCGATATTGCAAAAGTTGCTGTGACGTTGATCAAAGACCACAACCGCATCATTATTGATAGCGGAAATACCACTTCAGAGATTATTCCTCTATTGCAAAATAAGTTTGGCTTGGTTGTGATGACCAACGCGTTAGATGTCGCGAACAGGCTACGCGAGTTGGAAAATGAACCCACGTTGCTGATGACAGGAGGTACTTGGGATGCCCGATCGGAATCTTTTCAGGGGCAGTTGGCCGAGCAAATGCTTAAACAATACGACTTCGATCAATTATTTATTGGTGCCGATGGTATTGACGTAGATCGCGGCACGACGACGTTTAATGAATTATTTAATCTCAGTCGTGTTATGGCAGAAGTGGCAAGAGAAGTTATTGTTGTAGCCGAGTCAAACAAAGTAGAACGCAAAATTCATAATTTGGAACTGCCGTGGTCCATGGTGGATGTACTTGTGACCGACGACGGCATAGAGCAAACAGACAAACAGAATATAGAACGTCAGGGCGTAAAAGTGCTGACTAACGAATTAGAATAAAGGTAGAAGATATGTGCGGAATAGTTGCTGGTGTGAGTCAGCGCAATGTTGTCAAGATTTTATTAGAAGGCCTACAGCGCCTTGAATACCGCGGCTATGATTCTGCAGGTTTGGCAGTAATCGATGACGAGAAAAATTTACGTGTTGCTAAAGCGGTGGGTAAAGTACAAGAGCTCTCAAATTTGGTAGAAGCTTCACCCATGCCTGGAAAAATGGGTATTGCACATACTCGATGGGCGACTCATGGAGAGCCTAATCAAGGTAATGCGCACCCCCACGTTTCTGGACATATCTCTGTGGTCCATAACGGAATTATTGAAAACTACAAAGTTTTGCGGGAAGAACTGCAGGAGCAAGGCTATGCCTTTAAGTCAGATACTGACAGTGAAGCAATCGCCCACCTTTTTCATCAGATACAAAAGCAAGAAAAAGATTTGCTGTCTGCGTTG
Source organism: Agarilytica sp. (assembly GCA_045430345.1). GTDB lineage: Bacteria > Pseudomonadota > Gammaproteobacteria > Pseudomonadales > Cellvibrionaceae > Agarilytica. The sequence goes on from JAILXT010000002.1 coordinate 376,576, forward strand.
AAACTCACCATCAGAAGATTAGAAGGTGCTTACGGCTTATGCGTAATGTCTAGCGAAGAGCCTGGCGTTATTCTAGGTGCACGTAGTGGTAGCCCTCTGGTTATTGGTCTGGGGATAGAGGAAAACTTTCTTGCTTCTGACCAGTTGGCTTTACGAAAAGTCACGGATAATTTTATTTATCTAGAAGAAGGAGATGTCGCAAGGATACAAGAAAATACTATCGAAATATTTGATGAGTATTTTACGCCGGTTGAGCGAGAGCAGGTAACAATAACTGAAAGCGCAGATCCTAGTGATAAGGGCCATTATCGTCATTACATGCAGAAAGAGATTCACGAACAGCCACAGTCAATTGCGAACACGCTAGATGGTCGCTTGAGTGATGTGGGTGTAATTTCAGAAATTTTCGGAAGTAATGCCGAGGAAGAATTTTCACAAATAGAATGTGTACAAATTGTTGCGTGTGGTACTAGCTACCATGCGGGGTTAATTGCAAAGCACTTTATCGAAGAGTGGGCAGACGTTCCGTGTTTTGTTGATATTGCCTCCGAGTATCGTTACCGCAAAGTCATAACCCCCCCAAGCGCGCTGTTTGTATCTATTAGCCAGTCGGGAGAGACGGCAGATACCTTGGCTGCGTTAAGAAAAGCAAAAGAAAGTGGCTATCGTTCAACTCTAACTATTTGTAACGTAAATAACAGTTCCTTGGTGCGTGAATCTGATTTCGCGTTGATGACAAAGGCTGGAGCTGAAATCGGTGTAGCGTCTACAAAAGCATTTACAACGCAGATTGTTGCGTTGCAAATCATGGCGCTGATGATTGGAAAATCTCAAGATCTTTCTGCTGATAGAGAAAAAGTACTCATTCAAGACCTAAAAACTTTACCTGGTTTGTGCGAAGAAGTTCTAGCGTTAGATAAAGCTATTGAAGACATAAGTGAAGAGTTTGTAGAAAAGAATCATGCGCTGTTTCTTGGTCGCGGTGTTCAGCACCCTGTTGCCTTAGAGGGTGCGCTTAAATTAAAAGAAATTTCTTATATTCATGCAGAAGCCTACCCTGCGGGCGAGCTTAAGCATGGCCCTTTGGCTTTAGTTGATTCTGATATGCCGGTTGTTACCTTAGCGCCGAATAACGAACTGTTAGAAAAGCTCAAATCTAATCTTGAGGAAGTACAGGCGCGGGGCGGCAAGCTCTATGTGTTTGCGGATGGCAAAGCAGGCTTTACCGCCGACGAGAATACAGTCGTATTTAATTTACCTCACGTCCCTGCGAGTTTAGAGGCGGTTGTCTATACCTTGCCATTACAAATGCTAAGTTATCATGTCGCAGTAATGCGTGGAACAGATGTAGATCAGCCACGTAACTTAGCGAAGTCGGTTACAGTGGAGTAAAAATATTTTCGGGAGGGTGGAATGTTAGAGTAAGTTAGCGTTGCACTCTTCATCTACGCCATAGCATGGCTTGAATCTGTTTTTCACCGCTTAATTTTTGTGTGGCGACTACGGCACTTACATGTAGGGTTATGGCTGTTAGGGCCACGTTGGCTAGGTTTTCGTGTAATTCTTGCAGCCATTCTACTCCCCAAAAAGCATCCATTTCTTGCATGTAGCCGGTTGCAACACATGATAAGAGTATTATCCATAAAAATATCACCATCAGGGCGCCAAGCGGGTTGTGACTTTTGTAGCGGCGTTCTGCTTGTTGCCACTTGCTCTGTTTAAGCAATTGTATGTGTTTTAATAAGGTCCGAGTTGTAGGAAAAAACTGGGACAGGCGGGCGTTTTTTGGTCCAACAAACGCCCAGGCTAAGCGCCCAAAGACTAACGCCGCGATAAAATAGCCTGCCCACTCATGGACTTCTTCACCATTATCTATGACAAAGTAATTACTGAAAAACAGTAACGCGACCAGCCAGTGATTAACACGAACGAATAGATCCCAATGTCGCATTAGCAACGATTATTTAAGCTTTTTCTTAACAATCTCGCCGTCTACTGGATTGAAATAGGCTTCTATTTTCTGTTCCTGTCCGTTTTTGTCGCGTTCCCAGCCATATATTTCATAGCAGTTACCGTCAATTTTGAAGAGTTTGATGGCAAAGCCGTAGGTATTCACAATTTTCTTTTGCATATCCAGTTTGCTTAGCCAGGTCGAATTATCGGCTTTTGGGCAGCCGGCATTGGCAAAAGCGTTATGTGGCAAAACGCCAAAGTAAGTAGCAATCGCTACTGATAAAAATATTGTTTTCACGGTCTTTCCTATTTTTTCTGAAAATTCAATGGGTTACAGCTCTGACCTAGCTCCAGAGCTGGCGTCAAGCACATATGATAATGATAATGATTTGCATTTACAAATATTAATACTTAGACTGCGCGCAATACGACGAGTTGTTGAGAATCAATCTCAATAATGCGAATGTGAAAAGCAGCTCGTTTTCCTTAATAAGCGTCAACCCAACTAACTTATGAAAAACGATAGACATATTTTGTGCATGGTCGCCTTCTTGATTGGTGTGATGTTGAGCATTCCGCTTATGGCGAAAAGCACGAGCGGGATAGCGTTGCCATTGCATTTAGTAGAGGAGCGAGTCGTTGTTACGGGAACTAGGACTCCAAAGCTGCTTGAAGAATCCCCTGTGAGCATAGACGTGGTCACGGTTGAAGAAATTGAAACACTGTCGGTGGGCACATTGGATGAGGTGCTCGATTATCTGCCGGGCGTCTACCTTAGTGAGTCTGTAAAAGAGGGTTCGAACATCATGATACGAGGTTTTGATGGCGACCGTGTTTTGGTGTTGGTGGATGGTCAGCGTTTGTTAGCGCCTACGGGAGCGTCGGTAGATTTTGCACAGATCAGCGCATTAGATATTGACCGCATTGAGATCGTTCGCGGCGCTTCGTCTGCGCTCTATGGAAGTGAGGCCATGGGCGGAGTCATTAATATCATTACCAAATCTCGTGGTAAAAATCAGTTTACCTTCAGTCAGGAATCTGGCGCGCTTGAAGACAATCACTCTGACTACTTGGATGCACTTATCAGTTTGTCTGGTAATTGGGGTGGCAAATATTTCGGTATTAATGGTTATCTTCAATTGGTGGATAAGCCGGCATTTGACCCAGACGACAGTGACCCCGCCCAGTTAAACGCCAGCTTAGATAAAACACTTGCACTGTTGCAATTTTCGTACGGAAACGGCGAATTTGAAAGTCGATATAAATATCAATTTTTCGAAGAGAATAAACTCAGAGTAGAAGAGCGGATAGCCGGTGGCGGTTTTGGCGAATATCGTTCGAATGTTGATAAGCAGTCTCATGGGCTTTCATTAATTTACGGCGACATTGAACTTAATACCCAATTCATCTCTCACCAAGAAACCAGTGGGGATCGGGGGTCTCTGCGTGATACGGAAATCGATTTATTTGAATTTGATAGTCAGTACACTTGGGGAAATCTAGGCGCGGAATGGGTGGGTGGTCTGCACCTCTATAGGGATGGATTAAATCAAGTGAAGGACGACGGGACGAAAGAAGTCGACAATGAAAGCGCCGACGGGGTAGAGCTATTTGTTAGCGGCGATTGGCAATTAAGTGAGCGCCTGGAAGCTGTCGCGGGTGTTCGTGTCCAACAAGACAGCGGCTATGACCGGCATGAATCCATTAAATTCAGTAGCAAATACGAAATTCCCTTGGCGGCAGATAAACGTTTCGTTTGGCGAGCTTCACTTGGTGATGGATATCGGGTGCCGACGCTTAAAGAGCGTTACTACGAGTTTGACCATAGTCACCTGGGTTACGTTGTATTGGGTAACGAAGCGTTATTGCCGGAGGAAGTTTTAAGTTTTAGCACCAGCTTAGAATATTCCGGCCATTTTGGTCACTTCGATTTACTGAACGCTGAAGTAAGCGTTCATGCTTCAGAGGGTAAAAATTTTATCGATTCAATTGAAGACCCGGCGCTGTCTTGGCGAGATAGGAATGACGTTGACGTCAGCCAATATCAAAATATTGAATCCACAGAAATCGTTGGTGGCGACGTGAGCGGGAAAGTGTCTATGGGTAACCATAGTCTTCAGCTTAATTACAACTATTTGGATGCACGTGACGCGGCCACGGATCGGCGGCTACAAAGCCGACCCTACAACCAAGTTAAGGTCAATTATCGAATTGATTTGCCGCGTAACTTTAATTTTTTGATGTATTCCCTTTATAAGCAGGGTGAAGCTGTCAGTAAAAAGGCCAGTGACGCAACGCAAGATAAAGATGTGCTCAATAATGAATTCGCGACCTTAAATTTAACCGTGTCCCACAAGCTTAATTTTGGTTTGACGTGGAAATTAGGTGTGAAAAATATTTTCAATACGCACCAAGATTACGATATCGATACAAGAGAACAATTCGATTTGCGGACAACAACCGGTCGCTATTTTTTTGCCAGTTTTAAATATCAACTTAATTAACAGGATAATTTGGAGGAAACATGAATAAGCCATTTCGTTGTGCCGTTATGCTATTTGTTAGCGCGGCTTTGGCTGCCTGTGGTGGCGGAAGTGATTCTAATGGTGACGCTTCGGGCGCAGACGCTGCGAACGATAAATCCAGTGACGCGGATTTTACCTTGGTATCGGATTTGTCGACCGGAACCAGCTCGGAGCCTACCTACGCATACTATGACTTAGATGCGCAGCAAGTAATAACGCTAACCGAATCTGAAGCGAACGAAAACACGGATTGGGATGTGGCGTTTAGACGCACAAAGGTCTATCTAAATCAAGACACAAGTACGCCAGTGAGCTTGTATTTTACGGGAAATACTGATGAATTTTACGATGATGCGGGTGATGCAAATGTGACGCGTTTTATCAACGCAACAGCTGAGACCGAAGAGGCCGCGTTTGTTGCGGCTAGTATTGCAATTCCGTCGGATGACGATTTTCATGCAGACGAGTCCACACATGCCATTGATGGTTGGTATTCATACGACCCAAGCACTCATAGTGTAAGCGCGGACGGCCAAACATTTTTTATCGTTGAGTCGGGTGATGACTATGCGAAGTTCAGTGTCTCTGATCTTGTGCAAGTGGGATTCGGAATGACATCCATAACGATAGAGCGCAGTGTTCAGTTGCAGAGTGATAGCGTATTTGGTGCCGCAGTGAGCGAATCTTTTATTTCCACAGATTGCACTGAAGATATCTACATCGATCTCATTAGTTTGCAGCAGGTTACATCTGCTGATGCATGGGATTTATCCATTCCTTGTGCAGATGGCGCCATGAGCTATGAGATTAATGTAAGTAGCGATAATCGCGCAATTAACGATCCCACGTATACTGAAGCCGATTCGGTCGATGTAGATGCTGCACGTTACTACCCATGGTTAGAGAGTATTGAGGTGACCTACGCGATGACGACCTACGGTGATAAAAACTCAGGGTATGGGTGGGGTGATTACGGGGTAAACGGTGGCCATGGTTTATGGCCTAACTTTGCAATTTATATAATCAGAACACCCACGGCATACTATAAGTTTCAAATCACGAATTACTATCATTCGGAAACACAGTCTTCAGGCACTTATACTTTTCGTTTTGAACCCTTGGAATTGGTTGCGGGAGACTAATGCCGTTTCGTTTTAGGTCAAATGCTCGAGGTTGGGGGGGAATGGTTCACCACTTGGCGAACCGTCTTCCCGAGTCGTTTGATTTTTTTGATTAAATTTCCCCAAAAACAGGGGGTTACCCCCCCCCCTTAAATAATTACTAGATGTATATTGAGGTTTTCGTGATTAAATCTATCGAAGTAACCATGTATCAATTGTCTGATTTTTTCATGGCACCGGTACTGGTTTTGTTGGCTGTACTATTTATTTATAGTTTGTATGCTTTGGGTGGGTTTTTTTCCCAAAGCATACAGCGTCGAATAGAAAGGAAAAATTATCTTTTACTGACTAATACCGAGCTAGGGTCGCCAGTAGTAAAGCATGCAACCAAAATAAAAGGCTATCCCCTGGCTACATTGGCTCACCTTAAGCCATGTATCGGTAGAGAAGAACTTGATGTGGAGGCGCTTAAAAGTTTGGAGGCGGTCCGTGCGGTGAGCCGTTTGGCCCCAATGCTCGGATTGATTGCTACGATGATCCCAATGGGGCCAGCACTTAAATCCTTGGCGGATGGTAATGTGCAAGGTATTTCCGAAAACTTAATCGTGGCTTTTTCTGCTGTAATATTTGGTTTGGTGATTGCGAGTATCACATTCTATATAGCGACCATAAAAAAGCGGTGGTTGGTGAGCGAGATAATTGCTTTAACGCCCTTGATTGAAAATAGAATAATCGATGTTCAACAAAGCATTGCGCGCGGAGATAATTATGCGCCTGCTTGAAGAAGATGAAGGTATTAATCCTGCGTTATCGGTTGTTAATTTGGTGGACGTGTTTCTAGTGTTGGTGGCTGCTTTGTTAATCGCCATTGCACAAAACCCAATGAACCCTTTTTTAGATGAAAACGTTACTGTCATAAAAAATGCCGGTGAGCCCAATATGGAAATGACCATTAAAAACGGACAAACTATTGAAACGTATTCAAGCAGTGGCGAGATAGGCTCCGGAGAAGGAGTCAAGGCCGGTGTGGCCTACAAAATGGCCGATGGGTCTATCGTTTATATTCCAGAGTAAAATTCTCATGATTTTTCATAAGCATAACCACCAGAGTTTGGTGGCTAATAGTGTTTGCATTCAATTTGTGGTAGCTCTTCTATTTTTTGTCGGTGGAGTAATGATATTGGCGTCTTCCGCGCGGGCGGACGAGGGTATAAATTCAAGCAGTTCTTTGAATGAAAATGGAGAGTACCGAATTCTGTTTGTTACAGGGCGCCATGGTAATCGCGCAAAGATATCTTTGCTAAAAAAAATAGCGAAAAACCATAATTTCTCAGGGTTGGACGTCGAAAGTAAAGCTGACCAGGATCTTGGCGATGTTCCTTCTGCCCTAAAAGTGTTTGCTCAGTACGACTTGGTGATCTTGGATTCTGTCTCGTCTCGCACTGCGAAAAAGACCTATGCCAAATACCAAGGGAGAATAAGCGGCCTACCCACAAACATTTTTGCCATGAAGGCTACAGGGAACAGCGCCTTACGTGCGGGTATTAGTGAACAGAACGCGGAAGCCATTCATCAGTACTATAGCAATGGTGGCGAAGAGAACTTTAGGCGATTAGTCGATTTTATTCGATATCGTGTTCATAGCAATATTGCAAGTCGGGATGTTGGAGTCCCGATAATCTATCCTGCCGCCGGTTTGTATCACCCAAAATACGAAAATTTGGTTTTTCCTACACGTGAGGGTTATAGCACCTGGCGCGGAGAAGTTGATCCTGCCAAGCGTGTTATTGCGCTAAATTTTCAGCGGGCGTCAATAGAATCTAATCAAACGACATTGATCGACGAAGCGATACAACGTATAGAGGACGCCGGCCATTATGCATTGCCTTTCTTTTTTGAATTGAGCCCTCGTGTGTCTGATTACTCTGCCTTACTTCAAAAGGATGTAAAAGGAAGCAAGGTCACCGTCGCAGATGTAATTGTTAATTTTCGGAATATTCATTGGGCAAATCAGCGGGAAAAAGAATTTGAGAAATTCGGTATCCCTGTAATGCAAGCAATTACTCATTATGGGGGTGACGCAAAATCATGGGAGCAGAGCGAGGATGGCATATCTTCTGGCATGTTGCCCTTCACTTTGGTGCTGCCCGAATCCGCCGGAATTATCGATCCCATCGTCGTTGCTGGAATGAATCGTCAAACTCAAGAAGAGGAAGTGATTAACTATCAGCTTGATTTTCTTATTGAGCGCGCATTGAATTATGCTGCGCTTGCTAAGGATGCTAATGCGGATAAGAAGATCACCACTATGTTTTGGGGTGATCGAGATATGGGGGCCTCTTTCTTGAATGTGCCTGAGAGCCTGCAAGCGATAAGCCACCGATTGAACGATGAAGGCTATAAGATTGATAAAGTTGATGCTGAATATTTTATTAGCCGTGTTGATCGCATCCTTAATCCTTTTTATCGGGAGTACGAACTAGAAGCCTTACTCAAGGACGATTTGGCTGAGCTATTACCGATTGAAGACTATCGTCGTTGGTTAGCGACCGTGCCTCAAGATATTGTTTCCGAAATCAATGAACATTGGGGGCAGCCCGAAGACAATTTTATGATTACAGAGCACGATGATAAGAAATATTTTGTCATCCCGCGTATTCGAAACGGCAATATGTTGGTGTTGCGTCAGCCGCCAAGGGGTGACCGCGCCGATACGGAACAGGGCTTATACCACAACACCAAGATCCCCATGAATCATTATTACTTGGCAGCTTATTTTTATGCGCGAGAGTATTGGCAAAGTGATGCGTTTATTCATCTGGGAACACACGGTACTCACGAGTATTTACCAGGAAAAGATCGAGGGTTGTCTCGTTACGATGGTGCGAATTTATCTACGGGTACCTTACCTGTTGTTTACCCTTACATTGTTGATGATGTGGGTGAGGCTATTCAGGCTAAGCGTCGTGGAAATGCGGTCATTATTAGCCATATGACACCGCCTTTTGCTGCGGCGGGGTTACAAGGTGTGACTGCTGATATGCACACCTTGGTTGACCAATATCGCAATATCGATACCGGTGGCGTAAAGGAAAAAACAAAAAAACATATTATTAATTTATGTATACAGGAAAACCTGTGTAAGGATCTAAATTATGATTTCGAAGAAATCGATCAAGATTTTGATGATTTTCTGAAAAAACTTCACGACTACCTCGAAGAGCTAGCCGCGCAAAATCAGCCGTTGGGCTTACATAGCTTTGGCGAGTTGGCAGAGCAACGCCTTGTTATTTCGACTCTCGGACAAATGCTCGGTTCTGATTTTCTAGCAGTGGCATCTGAATTTGAAAAAGATTACTACAAGCATGAAGATAATCATTCTCATGATCATCATGGGGAAGGCGAGCACGAGGACAGCCATGAAGGCGAGCATGACGAAATTTCCGATGGGTTAATGCACTTTATCAACGAAGATCTTGAAGAAACAGCTGGGTTTAAAACACTACGAGATTTTGTGGTTAATAACGGGGAGGTCTTGGATCTTAGTGGTGAAATCAGACCTTATGTCGAGAAAGCCAAAAAGTATTATAAGGATATCAGTGGTATTCAAGAGCTGGATAACTTGGTCGCAGGTTTGAGCGGGCAGTATATCCCTCCTAAAAATGGAGGTGACCCTGTGCGAAACCCTGAATCTTTGCCGACGGGTTTTAATCTCATCGGTTTCGATCCTTCGCGTTTGCCAACTAAAGCTGCATATGAACAGGGCGTTGAATTGGTCGAGGAAATTATTGCGAACTACTACCAAAGGCACGGCCAATATCCCGACAAGTTGGCATTTTCTTTGTGGTCCGTTGAAGCCATGCGCCACTACGGCGTATTGGAAAGTCAAGCAATGTATGCCATGGGTGTTCGCCCAATATGGAGTTCGGATGGTCGTGTAATCGATACGGAGATCATTCCCGCATCAGAGTTAAAACGCCCACGTGTTGATGTCGTGTTATCTGCGACGGGTCTTTATCGAGATGCATTTCCCAATGTGATGGAGATGTTGGCTAAGGCGATTAAGGGGCTTTCTGAATTGAAAGAGTATGGCAATTCAATTTGGGAGAATAGCCAAAAAGTAAAAGCGCAGTTACAAGCTGAGGGTGTGGATGACGAAGAGGCTGAATACTTATCAAGTGTCCGTCTATTCTCCAATACGTTTGGGGATTATGGTTCTGGTGTCGACGAACCCATTATGCAAAGCGACACCTGGGAAACGGATAAAAAAATAGCCGATAATTATTTGGCGACGATGGGTTACTACTTCGGTGCAGATAAAACACGCTGGGGAAAACAAATAGAAAACCTCTACGCTAAACAGCTATCGGGCACTGATGTTGCTGTGTTTGCACGATCTTCAAATCTTTACGGCATGATTACTTCGGATGATCCGTTCGAGTATTTTGGATCGCTTGCATTAGCCGTGCGGAATATTGACGGAAAGAGTCCCGAAATGATGATTAGTAATTTGCGTAATGTTAAAAAAGCAAAGATGGAAATGGCGGCTGATTTGTTGGCGAAGGAGTTGCGCACTCGCAATTTTCATAAGCGTTGGATTAGTGAGATGCAAAAAGAAGGTTACAGTGGCGCAGTAACCATGTCCGGTAATCTTGCGAATTTTTGGGGTTGGCAGGTCGTTGATCCAAATGTCGTACGTAATGATCAGTGGCAAGAGTTCTTTGAGGTCTATGTAGAAGACAAATACAAACTAGGGTTAAACGAGTGGTTTGAGGAGGTAAACCCCAAATCACAGGCGCAAATGCTTGAACGTATGTTAGAAGCAGCACGCAAGGAATATTGGCCGGCTGACGAGAAAACCCTGCAAGCTATGGTTGAGAGATTTCAGGAGTTGGTCAATCGTTACGACTTGCAAGTCGACAATGAAAAACTTCGCGAGTTTGCCCAACAAAAAGCGCTGGGTTTCGGTTTGGAATTTTCTTTGCCGGCGGTTGAGGCTGCTGCAACCGATATATCTTCTCGAACAAAACCCATTGAGCAGGTTGAAGGCCAAAAATTGGAACAAGTGCAAAAGGTCGATGAGTCAAGCACTTCCGATTTCCAGCTTTATGTCATGTTAGCGGTCTGTTTTTCTATCTTTTTGGTGGGTTTTGTGAACTCATGGTTTCGTTTTAATTGGCGAGCTTCACAAACTAAAAACCATTGAGCTTGTTCTCCCTCATGGATGAGGGAGTATTACTTAAGTTATTATAATAGCTGTTGATATTCTTTGAGTTTAGAAACCGTCTGCGGCAGTTCTTGTTGTAATAACGTGTTAAGAAAACTATCGGCATTTAGTTCGGGAGCTTTTAGTGCGGTTCTTTGTTGATTGAATACATGGCAACATCTTGCGGGTTCCATATCTATTTGTAGATAAATAAAATCGTCTGGATGGATGGTTTCTATCGCATAAATATCTAAAATTTCTTGGGGAAACCTATCCGCATTTTTTGTAATAACAGCATCTGCACTACAGCGAATGGCGGCAGCCAGTACGTGACGTTCGCGCAGGCTTGGCAGATTAAGCCCGTCAATAAGATGTTCAAAGCCAGTGACTAGGCAGTCGCGAATTTCGCTGTCCATAAGTTGGCTCACTTTTCGTAACATTCTTTCATCTAGCGAATCTCGGTCCGAAATCAGCGCATCATTAATCCAGTCTTCATGAATCATATGTGTCCAGTTTGCCTTATATAAATCAGCCAGTGCGAGCCGCAGTAATGCATCACGTAATGGGGCGGGCTGTAAGACACATGCGTCAAATACAACAGAAAACTTAGCCACCTAGTACCCCATTTGATTTTGTTGTGAGTGTTGCGTTAGTTCATCAAGAACGGTCAGGCGCCGTCGATCGACATCCTGCTTATAGGTAAGAATGTCCCGCAAATATATTCTTCTGTGAGAGCCGACGCGCTTATAAGGAATCTCATTGTCTTTCAGCAGTTTTACAAAGAAGGGGCGACTTACGTTGAGTATTTCAGCGGCCTCTTGGGTGCTCAATTCTTGGTGGTGGGGTGCGATACTTACGGCATTTCCACGTGAAATCTCAGACAGTGAATCGAGGAATAGACGCAAAGTGTGACCGGTGAGAGAAAAGTGGTCTGGCTTCCCGGAGGCGTTCTCAACAGAAAAATGGACTTCGTCCTTAAAGCTATATTTTGAAAGTGTTCGACTCGATGCTTTTGCCAGATCTATCTCTTTTTCTGTTGGCATATGCACGTGTTCATTTGATGCCATATAGCGCCTCGTTAAGGTTGGGGGTTTGGTTGGGAGCTGTGCAAGTTTAGCATAGCTGTTGGCGCCTATAGGACTTAAAGAGGGGGTTAGGCGGCGTGGCAATTTGGTGCAAGAAGTTTTCTTTGGTGCCTTATTGGTGCGTTTTTCCATGAAGGATCTGGCTCGGTCTTGCACTTTTGGTAATAAATGGCTGGAAAGGCGCGGATTTGAGGTTTGGCACGTCGAATGCAGTTGTCGGTATTACCAAATCAATAAACCGTAATACTGACGGAGTGTGAAATGAAATCGATGATGAAAGTGTTGGCAGGGCTTCTGGTTAGCGTGCTTATGATTGCTGAAGCACATGCAGCCAAACCACTAAAAATCGGATACAGCGATTGGCCGGGATGGGTGGCTTGGGAAATCGCCATTGAAAAAGACATGTTTAAAAAAGCCGGCGTGGACGTCGAGTTTGAATGGTTTGATTATGTGGCCAGTATGGATGCTTTTGCAGCGGGCCAATTAGACGCAGTGCCGATGACTAATGGTGATACTTTGGTTACTGGATCAACCGGTGCAAAAAGCGTGATGATTCTTGTGAACGATTTCAGTAACGGCAACGACATGATTGTGGCGCGTCCCGGCGTAAAATCTGTTAAAGCGCTTAAAGGTAAAAAAGTAGGTGTCGAAATTGGTTTTGTTGGTCATTTGTTGTTGCTTAACGCACTGGAAAAAGCTGGGTTATCAGAGTCTGACGTTGAGTTGATTAATGTACCAACAAACGAAACGCCACAGGTATTGGCTTCCGGCCAAGTGGACGCGATCGTTGCATGGCAGCCTAATTCAGGACAGGCGCTTGAACTTGTTCCAGGATCAAAAGCGATTTCTAGTAGTGCAGATGAGCCGGGCCTTATTTACGATGTCTTGGCTGTTGCTCCTGCCAGTTTGAAAACTCGTAAAGCAGATTGGCAAAAGGTCGTAAAAGTTTGGTATCAAGCCGTAGACTTTTTACATGATCCAAAAACAAACGCCGAAGCCATTAAAATTATGGCAGCACGCGTGGGTTTATCCGCTGGAAAATATAAAGCGCTTGTGGATGGCACGAAGATTCTCAGTAAAGAAGAGGCGCTTGCTGTGATGAAAGCTACTGAAGGATTCAAATCTTTGAAAGGTTCATCAAAGATTTCTGATGATTTTAATGTGGCGAACAAAGTGTATGACAAGCCAGAAATCTCTGACAGCTATTTTGATTCCAGTTTCGTGGAAGCCCTATAGGCCGACATAGAACTCATTACGAGCATCATGTTCGATGCTCGTATTTCCCCCGTATTAACCTACTGAGCATACTATGCCCCGGTCAACGTGGTTTGCAGTGCGAAAAGAGCTACCGCCGAGTTCAAAGCGTTGGGTGACGTTGATGAGCTTCGTCATTCCGATTTTTATCTGGTGTGTTGTCTGCTACGTGCCCTTTATCTGGCATCCGAAAATGGAAATTACTCAGCCGGGTGATGTGGATTATTTTGTGGAGGGAATGCTAGTCGATCGCTCCTTATTCCAGGAGGAAAGTGCAGCAGTCTTAGAGGTGAATGGTGTATTACCTGAGGGGCTGAGAGCCAACCCGATTTATCTTCCTGCGCCACACGAGGTAGTCGTTGCACTTTATACTTCGTTTACCACCGAGCCAAAACGGCGAAGTGAAAAATGGTTGCACGAAAGTTTGTGGGAAAGCATCCAGGTTATTTTCTGGGGGTTTTTTATCTCGTCAATTTTTGGTGTGCCCTTGGGTGTACTGGCGGGGACCTATTCGTTTTTCTCTCGGCTTATTGAGCCGTTTATTGAGTTTTTCCGATATTTACCTGCGCCGGCCTTTGGGGCGTTGGCTGTCGCGATCTTAGGTATTCATCATGCGCCGAAGATCGCCATTATTTTTATTGGCACCTTTTTTCAGCAAGTACTCGTGGTGGCGAATACTACACGTAAAATCGACCCGACACTCTTAGAAGCCGCACAAACCTTAGGTGCAAAAAATCAGAGCCTGCTTTTTAAAGTAGTGGTGCCAGGGATTCTCCCTGACCTATATCGTGATATGCGTATTCTTTTGGGCTGGGCCTGGACATACCTTATTGTCGCCGAACTTATTGGTACAAGTTCGGGGATTACCTGGTTTATTACACAGCAAGCACGCTACAAAAATTTTGATAATGTATTCGCAGCGATCATGATTATTGGTGTGATCGGTATATTAACCGACTTGTGTTTGGCTTGGCTTGGGCGTGGCCTATTTCCTTGGCAGAAAACCGAAGCCAGTCATTGATGGGAGTGAACTTGTTATGGTGACAGAAGATCAGCTTCCATCGTATTTGGAGCAAAGTGATGCGGTTAAAGATAGATTTGACCGCCTCAAAAAAAGGCCTGTGACTTTAGAGGTCAAAGGCTTACATAAACAATTCTCTACACCGCAAGGCAGTGTCACTGCTCTCAAAGATATTAATTTCAAGGTCCACAAGCGCGAATTCGTGTGTGTGATTGGCCCTTCCGGATGCGGTAAATCAACCTTAATCCGTATTTTGGCTGGTTTGGAAACCCCGAGTTCTGGTCAGATGTTATTAAACGGTGAAGAGGTGCATGGCCCGAGTCCAGACCGAGGCATGGTGTTTCAGGGTTACACGCTATTCCCTTGGCTGACCGTAAAACAAAATGTGATGTTTGGTTTGCTACGTTCTGGGCATGGCAAGGTCCAAGCCGAACAGGACGCCTTTCAATGGATAGACCTGGTTGGCTTAAGTAATTTCGCCGATCACTACCCCCATCAATTATCCGGTGGTATGAAGCAACGTGTTGCAATAGCGCGGGCATTGGCCAATCAGCCGAAAATATTATTGATGGATGAGCCATTTGGTGCACTGGATGCGCAGACCCGAGCGAAAATGCAAGCCTACCTAATGGAGATCTGGAAAAACATCGACATTACTGTGCTGTTTATTACTCATGATCTCGACGAAGCGGTGTATTTGGCAGATCGCATTTTAGTGTTAAAGGCAAACCCTGGTGAGGTTGATGAGTTAATTGAAGTGCCCGTGCCACAACCTCGATCGCCAGAACAATTTTTAGGTGATGAATTTCTCGCGACGAAAAAGCGTATTGAAGCACTTATTCATCCACCACAAGAACAGCAAGAAGATAATGATCATCTCAACATGGTACGAATGGTGCCCGTGGATGACGATGTAGAAAGTGTCTTCTAATGAGCGAAAAAATAAGTCGTATCAGTATTTCGTTGCCAGAAAGTCTTCTAAAATATTTTGATGGCATGGTAGACGCCCGTGGCTTTGAAAGTCGTTCGCAAGCTATCTGTGACATGATTAGTCAGCAGCTAAATGAACACAAACAAGACGTGGGTAAGGATATTATGACGGGCACCGTGAACTTAGTTTATAACCATTCCGTGCCAGGCATGCAGACTAAATTATTAGATCTTCAACATGAGTACGTAACGGAAGTGATTAGTAGTCTAAATGTTAACTTAAGTCACACGTACACGATGTCCGTTGTGTTAATTCAAGGGCCTGCGCGAAAGCTAAAAATTATCGCGGATAAGATGATTGCCTTACGAGGCGTGATTACAGGGAAACTTCTGTTAAGTTCCTTTATTTTGCCTCCCATCCACCCGCTTCCGAAGTCAAACGCTAAAGAAAACGGTGCTTAAAACACGTTAATTAAACTGATTGAAGCATAGAAAATTATGATGAGTACATCGCAATATCAAACAACTATTCCTGGTGGCAGTCATTGGTCTCTGCGATTACGTAAAGGGACTCAGCTCACACTAACGGATCTTGAAGGTGGGGCCAATGTGGGTATGCTGTTTTATAATCCAGAGGATTTGTTGGAGCGCTACAATGCGCCGGATACTTTGAAGTGTCAGCATACCTTTAAATTGACTAAGGGGAATTGTCTGTATTCAGACATGGGCAGGATATTTTGCTCTATCGTCGAAGACTCTCTGGGGTGGCACGAAACAGTGTGCGGCAATATCTCTAATGAAAAAGTGAAAGCCTTGTGGGGTGGCGCCAATTATCAAGACGCGGGTAATGATTGGCAGCTTAGCGGGTACAGCAGTTTTCTCGTCGAGTTAGCAAAATATGGCTTGGGTGTGAAAGATATGGCGTCTAACCTAAATTTATTTAGCAAAGTCGCGGTGAATAAAGAGGGCGAATTATCTTTGTCAGAAAATCATTCTGAAGTAGGAAGCAAAATTACACTTCGTTTTGAAATGGACACCTTGCTTGTACTGCATACGTGTCCTCACCCTATGAGCACCGAGAAAGAATATCCGTCTAAACCAGTAGGTATTGAAATTAGTGACGCGCCCCCAGTTTCAGAAGACGATTGCTGTTTAACGCATTGTTCTGAAAATACGCGTGGGTTTGAGAATAATCGTTTGTACCATTTAGGCGTATAGGGAGGCTGCCGTGATTAAAGAAAGTAAATTGAAAGCTGAAGATGCCCTAGAGCGGACTGTTGTGCTGGCAGGGGATTATCTCCTAAAACGTGTTAACAAAGGTCAAAGTTGTCGCATTCTAGATTTAGAAGGAAATCAGGCGGCAGATACATTATTTTACAATGCAGATGATGTTGCTGAACGATACAGCGCAATGGATACCATTCGCGAGCAGGGTAATGTTTATCTCAGTGCAGGTAGCATACTGCAATCAAATCTAAGTAAGCCGATGCTGACTATTACGGCAGATACATGCGGCCGACACGATACGTTGGGCGGCGCTTGCGCAACAGAAAGTAATACTGTGCGTTACGATTTAGAAAAGCGCTGCATGCACGCCTGTCGTGATAGCTGGATGTTGGCTATTGCTGAGAATGAATCTCTTGGTCTCACTAAGCGTGACATTACCCATAATATTAATTTCTTTATGAATGTGCCAGTAACAGAAGAGGGTGGTTTAACCTTTGAAGATGGCATTTCCGCACCGGGTAAATATGTAGAGATGCGCGCGGAGATGGATGTGCTCGTATTGATTTCAAATTGCCCGCAACTGAATAACCCCTGTAACGGCTACAACCCGACGCCTGTGGAATTTTTGGTTTGGGATGCATAAGGTTTTCGGTTGTTTATTTTCTGTTAGATAGAAACGCAGTATTCCTCTGTTTATTTGGGACGACCCAAATAAATAATTGTGTAAATCGGGACGGCCCGAATTATTGTTAGGAAGGTCTCATGTTTGGCAAGGTGCTCATCGCAAACCGTGGTGCCATCGCAGTACGCATTATTCGCACGCTCAAAAAAATGGGTATTCAATCGGTCGCTATCTATAACGAAGCAGATCGATATTCTCGGCACGTTCTGAATGCTGACGAAAGTTATAGCCTTGGCGAAGGCATGGCAGCAGATACCTATCTTAATCAAGATAAAATTATCGAAATCGCAAAAACCTCTGGCGCCCAGGCCATTCACCCTGGTTACGGGTTTTTAAGCGAGAACCCTGTGTTTGTCGAAAGGTGCGAATCTTCGGGCCTTGCCTTTGTCGGTCCCCGCGCGCAACACATGGAAATGTTTGGGCTCAAGCACGCCGCTAGGGAGTTGGCTCGTGATGCTCATGTTCCATTACTTTCGGGTTCTGATCTATTAAGCGATCTTGACGAAGCCAAAAAATTCGCAGCCCAGCTTGGTTATCCTATTATTCTAAAGAGTACCGCGGGTGGTGGCGGTATTGGCATGCAAGTGTGTGCGGATGAGGCAGCCCTCGAAAGCGCGTTTGATTCTGTTCGACGCTTAAGTGCGAATAACTTTTCGAATGACGGCGTCTTTGTTGAGAAATACATTGAATTTGCGCGGCACATCGAGGTGCAAGTTTTTGGTGATGGTAGGGGAGAGGTCATTACCCTGGGTGAGCGGGATTGCTCCGCACAACGCCGTCATCAGAAAGTAATTGAAGAAACCCCTGCGCCGAATATCTCAGACAAACTTAGGGCTGACCTTCAATCTGTTGCACAACGTTTAATGGCTTCTGTGGACTATCGAAATGCGGGCACAGTCGAATTTATTTTGGATCAAAAGACGAATGAATTTTACTTCCTAGAGGTAAATACTCGTCTGCAAGTAGAGCATGGCGTAACGGAGTTTGTGTATGGGGTCGATCTTGTCGAGTGGATGATCACCCTATCTGCTGACGAGTCGCTAAACTTATCTAGTTTAGCTTATCGAAAGCATGCCATAGGGCACGCGGTACAGGTCCGTATTTACGCGGAAGACGCCAATAAAAACTTTCAACCTTCTGCTGGATTATTAAGCTCAGTGCATTTTCCTTCGCTTTCCGAGGAGAGTGGTCGGATTGACACATGGGTAGAGTCAGGCAGTGAGGTCTCATCACTTTTTGACCCGATGGTTGCCAAGGTCATTCGTTATGCCCCTGACCGTAATGCTGCGATCAGTCAGTTATTGGAGAGTTTAAATGACACTGTTGTCGAGGGTGTCGAAACCAATGTTGATTATGTAAAAAACATATTGGCGGGTGAGGTTTTTACCAAGGGCGAAATTTATACTCGCTATTTAAATGCCTTTTCGTATACCCCGCTCAGTATCGATGTGTTGCGTGCGGGTACGATGACAACCATTCAAGATTATCCTGGGCGGCAGGGGTATTGGGATATCGGTGTGCCACCCTCCGGTCCATTCGATAATTATGCATTTCGGTTAGCCAACAAAATTTTAGGGAATGATGACACCGCCGCTGGGTTGGAGGTCACGCTGAACGGGCCGATACTCAAGTTTAATTACCAAACTAAAATTTGTTTGGTTGGCGCTGATTTTGATAGCCGATTAGACGGCAAGCCTATTCCTGATCAGCAAGTTATTGAAGTGTCAGCAGGGGAAGTGCTTGATGTTGGTAAGGCTGTATCGGCTGGGTCACGATGTTATGTGGCAATAGCGGGCGGGTTACAAGTAGAGCCGTATTTAGGATCGTGTTCAACGTTTACCCTGGGACAATTTGGTGGATTTAGCGGTCGGGCATTACGTGTCGGGGATGTATTACATCTTGGAGCAAGCGAGTCTGGTCCAAAACCGCATCATGAAATAAATCGTCGGCTGATGCCCAGCTTTTCGAATGATTGGCAGCTACGGGTTATTTATGGGCCTCATGGCGCCCCTGATTTTTTTACTGATAATGATATCGAAACATTTTTTTCGTCGCAGTGGGAAGTGCATTACAACTCAAGCCGTACAGGTATTCGACTCATTGGTCCTAAACCTGAGTGGGCGCGTTCTGACGGTGGTGAAGCGGGTATGCATCCATCGAATATTCACGACAACGCCTATGCGATTGGGACGGTAGACTTTACGGGTGATATGCCGGTAATCCTGGGACCGGATGGCCCATCATTAGGTGGCTTTGTTTGCCCTGCGACAGTGATCACCGCAGATTTATGGAAGCTGGGTCAGCTTAAGGCGGGGGACAAAATAGAATTTATTCCTGTGTCTTTAGAAACGGCTAATGCTTTAGAGTCTTCTCAGTTAGATGCAATCGAGAACTTAGATGTTTTTGCGCAATCCTATGCCCGAGAGGACATCAAAACATCTTCTCCTATTCTCGATAAGTTACCAGAAACTGATTCAAGACCAGAGGTGGTATATCGCCCTTCTGGCGATAAATATTTACTTGTAGAGTACGGTGCGCAGGAATTGGATATTCGGCTGCGTTTCCGTGCTCATGCCTTAATGCTAAAAATACAAGCGCGTGGGTTGAACGGGGTTTTAGAATTAACACCGGGTATTCGTTCTTTGCAGGTCTACTACGATAGTCAGATCCTTCTTACGTCCGAATTGTTAAATTGTCTAAAGTCATTGGAAGACGAATTAACGGATATTGAAAATATAGAAGTCCCTTCTAGGATTGTTCACCTCCCTTTAAGTTGGGACGATGAAGCATGTCGTCTGGCCATAGAAAAGTATATGCAGTCCGTAAGAAGCGATGCGCCTTGGTGCCCGAGTAACATAGAATTTATACGTCGGATTAATGGTCTGGATTCCATTGATGATGTAAAGAAAATTTTATTTGATGCCAGTTATGTGGTGATGGGATTAGGTGATGTTTATCTAGGTGCTCCCGTTGCCACACCATTAGATCCTCGTCATCGTCTCGTTACGACAAAGTATAACCCTGCACGAACATGGACCGCAGAAAACTCAGTGGGCATAGGTGGCTCGTATTTATGCATATATGGCATGGAGGGGCCTGGGGGTTATCAGTTTGTTGGCCGAACCTTACAAATGTGGAATCGTTATAAAAAAACCGACGAATTTACACATCCATGGTTGTTAAGATTTTTTGATCAGATTCGATTCTACGAGGTGAGTGCAGAAGAGCTAGTGCAGATCCGCAAAGATTTTCCTCATGGTAACTACCCATTAAAAATTGAAGAATCTTCTTTCTGCTTAAAAGACTATCAAACGTTTTTAGAGAACGAAGCGGATTCGATTGATTGTTTTACAGAAAAAAGGAACAAAGCGTTTGATGAAGAACTTCAGCGCTGGATTGAAAGCGGTCAGATTAATTTTGAAAGCGAAGGCGATATTAACACCTCTGGCGACCAGGATGAGCAATATGATCCAGCATCTTTGGTTGAAAGCCCTGTGTCAGGCAGCGTTTGGAAAATGATGGTCCGAGAAGGCGATGAGGTGAAAAGTGGTGATTTAATCTGTGTGCTTGAATCCATGAAAATGGAAATAGAAGTTCACAGTAATTCCGACGGTTTAATAAAGAAAATATTACGCGCAGAAGGCCAGCAGTTACAAGCTGGCCAAGCGATAGTAGTGCTTAACGACGAAGAGAAAGAACGATGAATTTATCCATAGAGTATTTACGATCAGCGTATCAAAGTGGTGATCTGACCCCGCGTTTATTAATAGCTCAGCTGCACCAGGAATTTGATAAACATCAGGATAACCCCATTTGGATTCATCGATTAACTGAGCAAGAGCTGGAACCATATCTTGCTGCATTGGAGTCTCAAGACCTTGCGGCTCTTCCGCTCTATGGGATTCCCTTTGCGATCAAAGACAATATTGATTTGTCGGGTGTGCCGACCACCGCGGCTTGCCCTGCATTTGCATATACGCCTACGAAGCATGCGCACGTGGTTGCGGAGTTGATTGCCGCTGGTGCGATACCAATGGGAAAAACAAACTTGGATCAATTCGCTACGGGGCTGGTAGGTGTCCGTTCACCGGAGCCCTGGGGGCCTGTGAAGAATGCACTGAACCCTGAATATATTTCGGGTGGTTCTAGTTCGGGTTCGTCGGTTGCGGTTGCTTCAGGTTTAGTGTCGTTTTCACTAGGCACGGATACGGCGGGTTCGGGGCGTGTGCCGGCGTCTCTCAATAATATTGTCGGCTTAAAACCCAGTATTGGTTTGTTGAGCTGCACTGGGGTGGTGCCGGCGTGTAAAAGTTTGGATTGCGTGAGTATCTTCGCCACAAATATTGAAGACGCGAATACCGTGTTTAATTCTGCTGTTAGCTTTGATGAGCAGGACGCTTACGGTCGTAAGAATAGTTTCGGTAATGGCGTGCGTTATGGGATACACAGTGACAATGTCATGAAGGTGGGGGTGCCTGCTTCGTCCGACCTAGAGTTTTTTGGTAATGCGGAAAGTGAAGCCCTATACGAAAAGGCGTTGGAAGCCTTGGGCGATTGCGAAGTAGAGTTTGTGGATATAGAACTGTCGCCTTTTCTAAAGGCCGCTGCGCTGCTTTACGAAGGCCCTTGGATTGCAGAAAGGTACGTTGCAACACAGGAGCTGTTTGATAAAACCCCAGAGGCATTATTGCCGGTGTTGCAAACCATCATTAGTGGCGGGAAAAAAGGCTCCGCTGCGGATGCGTTTAAAGCGCAATACCGACTAAACGAATATCGTCAGCAGGCATTGATTGAGTTGTCCAAGGTGGATGCCGTCGTGATGCCAACCAATGGCTCCCACTATACGATTCAACAATTACTTGATGACCCAATCCAGCTCAATTCCAACATGGGCTACTACACCAATTTCGTAAACCTTTTGGATTATAGCGCTATCTCGGTGCCGGCCGGTCACCATGAAAATGGTATAGGCTTTGGCATTACCTTCTTTCACAAGGCTCTGCATGATAAGCAACTCATGCTATTGGCAAAACGATTGGCGGATAAGCTCGCGTTAGCGCCAGGGGCAAACTTATATGAATTTGAGGCAGGGCGGTCTGGTGTAGGAACGTCCATTGGTGTGAGTCCGAGTACGAGCATAGATGTCTTAGTTTGTGGTGCTCACCTAGAAGGCTTGCCATTAAACTGGCAGCTAAATGAGCGCGGTGCAACAAAAATATTGGAAAGCAGCACTTCAGATAAATACCGTTTCTATGCCTTGGCTGGCGGGCCCATAAAGCGCCCCGCGCTGGTAAGAGATGAGTCTAAAGGTGCCGAAATTGACGTAGAGGTATGGCGTATGCCCCGTGAAGATTTCGGCTCATTTGTGGCCGAAATACCTGCACCACTGGGGATCGGGAAAGTAGAGCTCGCCAGTGGCGAGTGGGTGAGCGGATTTATTTGTGACCCCTGGGGTTTAGAGGGTGCGCAGGAAATTACCGAACTGGGAAGCTGGAAGGCATATCTTGCTACGGTTTGATGATTCGAAAAGGGCGGCTATTTAGGGCATTTCAAATGGTTCTAAAAACCTTGACCTAAGAACGAATGCTGCCCATTTAAAAACTTTGGTGTCATCTTCACTATACTTCCCTAAGCGAAACTTATTTCAGCGGGCGGCACGTATTGTGGGCTATAAATGAGCGAAAATGTTTTATTAGCCAGTCAAGGCATCTATAACCGAAAGAAAGAGCTCTTTGGCACTGAACTGCTATTTCGCAATGAAGATGGCAGCACGGCCTTTGATGTAGGTGAAAGCATTGCTACCAGTGAAGTATTGGTGAATCACTGCAGCAGTATTACCGCAGAAGTTTCCCACTTGCAGCGTCCTTCGTTCATTAATGTTGGCGCGGATTTTCTTTTGTCAGAAGCCTTCTTGCCGATTGACCCCCAATACGTCTATGTCGAGTTGGTGGAGCGAATCAAGGTGACCGAAGAGCTGATTCGCTCGGTCAAAGCGTGGAAGAAACGAGGCTTTCGCTTTGCACTTGATGACTTCGAATTTACAGAAGAGTGGGACCCATTGTTGACAATGGCCGATGTGGTCAAGGTCGATGTTCTTGGGCAAGATCCGGACCTGATTCAAAAACGGATTGAGTCGCTGGAGCCATATTCATGTAAATGTTTGGCGGAACGGATTGAAACAAACGAAGAGTTTCAGATATACAAGGAACAGGGTTTTGATTTGTTTCAAGGGTATTTTCTCAGCCGCCCTAAACTGATCAAAGGAAAGAATATTCGTCCTGAGCAGGCCTCGGCCACCGAGATACTGAAGGTCACAATGTCGGACTCCAGTTTCGATGAATTGGCGGATACGGTTGCGAGGGATCCGCGCTTATCGATTCAGATTTTAAAAATGGTCAATAGCCCTTTGTATAATTTAGAGCGACCGATTGAAAAAATCAGAGAGGCAATCGTTTTTCTGGGTATTGGTGCTTTGCGAAAATGGGCGATTGTGTTGTCGCTGCTTTCTGCTAGCCAAAACTGTAAAGAGGCGCACCGCGTGGTGTTGAACCGTGCAAAATTCTGTGAATATTATGCGAAAGAGATTGGTAATGTGGACCCAGAGAAGGCTTTCTTGGTCGGTTTATTATCAGGAATAGATGTGTTGCTTGGCGTCCCTTCTGATGAGTTTGCTAAGACGATTAATCTCACCGAAGAAATGCAGTTAGCGATATCGGAGCAAGAGGGACGTCTAGGAAAAATTCTTAAGCTTGCGGTAAACCTCGAAAAAATCATTGGCGGTTTTCCCGAGAAGCTGATGAACAGCAAGCAATCCGTTCTGGATGTCTATCACGAATCGTTCTTTTGGACGGAAGAGATCGTTAAAAGTTTTGGGTCGGATTAGGTTCTTCCTGACGCTGAATTCATTTTGTTCTCATTTACCTTAAGCCTCTATTCGGGCTTTGTACGTGTTTCGACAATTTTCCTGGGTTGTGGCATAAAAAATTGAATAAGTGTTGCCTTTTCCTTTCGGGGAGTGAGCACGGTTTTGGTACAATTTTCTTCACAAGCAATATGGAATATGCTCAATATAATCTGCGGGGTGTGATCGTTGTGTGGCGTCGATGTTGTCACGGTAAACAATCATGGAAAATGGCTCGCGTTATTTATCTCTCTTTTTTCTGTTTTATTTCTTAACGGCTATGACGGTAAGCCTCAGTTGCTCTAGTTGGGCGCTGGTGTGATGGCGTTGTGTTCTCTCGGATGAGCCCCCTAATCTATTGATGATAATAAATTTAATAATAAATAGGATTCGTTATGAAACGTTCATGCTTTTCAAAGTGTTTATGTAAGACAATACTTTCCATTGTGTTTGCCTTTATTTGTGTGATGAGCGCAAGTGCTGAAATGCCGCCAGGCACGGTTCGCCATATTTACGACGCACCGACGGTCAATGGTCACCCTGGTTATGCTGTTGCCGCGGATGTTACCGGAGATATAGACAAGGTGATTCTGGTTGTTTCAGGGTTCGATACCGAAAATGATTCGCGCCCAGAAGATGAGCTTGATGATCTGAGTGCAGATCTGCAGGCGGAGGTGATGGCGCTGGCGAGACAGGGCTGGGACCTGATGTATTTTGAATATGTGGATGGTGGCATTGATTTAAAAGATAACGCGGACAACCTCGCCCGATTCATCGAGTTTATAGATACCCTTGCCGTTCCGAATTATCATCTTGCGGTGGTGGGTGGCTCAATGGGGGGTATTGTTGCGCGTACGATGTTCGTTCAAGAATATAGTGATATGGGCGTGGATGCCTATGTATCCCTGGACTCTCCTCATCAAGGTGTGACATTCAGCAATTGGGTGGACGTGACGGTTGCGGGGACAGTGGCGTTTTATATGTTGCAGCATCCTGCAGGTTTACAGATGTTTAATGGGCATATGGCGTATTACCTTCACTACGGGTGGTTAGAAGCAACGGAAAATGATGGCAATTTTATGGCCAATATCATTGACCCCATGGATACCTGCGCAATAGCCCTAAGTGATGGCGAATCGAGCTGGGATGTAAGTAATTCAGAGCTATGGACGCACAATAAATGGTATCCAGTCTCGTCATACATTGAGGTCGAAGGCCTGCGTTCAACGTATATGCCCTATCACTCGGTAGTGCATATGGACGACGCGTCGACGCGCACTTCATTAAGGTTTGGCGGCTATCGCTTACGCTATAAAGATACCGCTAGCTCTTACTTCGATTGCAAAATACCGAACCCCCGCGATGAGCATGCTGGGCCTGAGTACGCGATATTGCAAGCCATCGAGTTTGTTACGGATGTTTATTAAAGGATTGTCGGGGTTGCCCTGACGGCTCATGATTATTTAGCGATAGACACTTGAAGGTGAACGCCTTCAAGTGCTCTTAGGCTTTTCCATCTATTTTTCCCTGCTGTTTTTGGTTACAGTCCCCCCACATCTTTCTTCTGCTTGGCAATGGTATGAATAATTCTGCTGACTTCGATGTCGCGTTGTTGGTTAAATTGGTGGCGCTTAAAGCGGTTACCATGGTGGTGTCCTGTCTTGTTGTGACGGCGACCTATCTATATTTTGATGTCTCACTCCCCTATGCCCAGCTGATTACGACACTGTTTGTCAGTGCGGGGCTCGTTTTTGTGTGGATGGGACGCTTGGCTTTCCGAGTGCCTGTAACTGAGTTTGAGATCTTTGTGTTATTGGTGAGTGATGTGGTTGTTTTATCTTTACTCATCGAGCAGTCAGGTGGCAGTGCCAATCCATTTACGTCTTCGTTATTGGTGCCTTTGGCTTTATCGGCAGCGCTTCTACAAAAAGCCTATAGCTTGGTGATCGCATTGATTGCGGTGGTGATCTACGCAAATTGGACGTTTGGTGGCGAAGGCCATCACATGGATCACTCCAAATTTTCGCTCCATCTCTATGGCATGTGGATTAATTTTTTAATTAGTGCCGCTATTTTATTTGTGTTTATTACCTATGCCATGGACTCTGTCAGGCGCCGTGAATCGCAATTGCGCAGTGCGCGGGAAAAAATTCTCCACGATGAACAAATAGTTGCGGTGGCGACATTAACAGCAACAACCGCTCATGCGCTTGGCTCTCCTCTATCTACGATGGCGATACTCGTGGATGAGTGGGCGCGTGAGGGAAAATTAGATGCGGAGAAGCGTGTATTTAAGGAGCAGCTTGATATTTGTAAGCAATACCTTGCGGGTGTTGGGTCGGCATCCTCCGGCGTGAAGGTCAGCCAACAGACATTGCTGTCTGTTGCGGAGTTTTATGAGGCTTTACGGGATCATTTTCAATTATTGCGTCCGGCGTCTTCGGTCGTATTTACTATTGATGAAAGTATTGGATCCCAAAATATTTTACAAAATCGCTCGTTACTTTTAGCGCTAGTGAATTTGATTGAGAACGCCTTGCAGTCTGGTGGTGATGCGGTAAAAGTGAATTTTCGGGCGGGAGAGGCTCACCTCTATATCGATATCATTGATAACGGCGAGGGTATGAGTCCGGGAGTCAAAAATTCCCTGGGCCAACCCTTTATTTCATCGAAAAAGGGTGGCTGGGGTTTAGGTGTGTATTTGTCTAACTCTACGATTGAGCAATTCGGTGGTAAAATATCGGTGCATGATGGCGTAGAGCACGGTACTGAAATGCTTGTAGAAATAGCCCTGCAAGCGGATGCAAACGTAAGTACTGCTGACCATTAAAAGTAAGATAGGTGAAGCTAATCGAAAATTTATTACTGGTTGAAGATGATGTAACGCTGGGCACAGTGACTAAGATCGCTTTGGAAAAGCGAGGCTATTCTGTTGAGCATGTAGCAACGAATACGGCGGCACTGAATGCTTTGGATTCAGAGGTACATGATCATTTTACGATAGCCATTCTTGATCTTAAGCTTGAAGATGAAACCACTCTGGAAATTATTCCCCGTCTGCGGGCGTATGCACCGGAGATGAAAATATTAATGCTTACGGCCTATGCGAGTATTGCGACCGCTGTCGAAGCGGTAAAGTTAGGCGCGAATAATTATCTTCCCAAGCCCGCAAATGTTACCGAAATTTTGGAAGCACTTGGACAAGAAAATGTAGAGGAACCTATTGAAGAAGAGGATTTGGCGGTGATGTCCCCTAAGCGTTTGGAGTGGGAGCATATTCAACGCGTGCTGCTGAAAAACGACGGGAATGTTTCTGCAACCGCACGAGAGCTGAATATGCATCGCCGTACGCTACAGCGGAAACTACAGAAGCATCCCGTTAAGGAATGATTTATTCTGTTCATGTCTGCATATTAATGTCTCACTGACTTTTCTCACTTAAAAAGATATCGCCATTGCGTCTCGATCAATTATTAGTACAGCGTGGTTTTGCTGCGTCACGTACTCAAAGCCAAAAGATGATTCTCGCAGGCCAAGTGAAAGCGAAGGCGTCCGGGCAGTGGGTGGTGCAATCTAAGCCCTCGATTAAGCTGGATGATGATGTTGCGTTAGATGTTACCCTAGGCGATGAACAAAAATATGTGTCGCGCGCGGGCTTAAAGTTAGAGGGCGCACTCGCTCATATGGGCTTGGATGTACAAGGCCGTGTTGCATTGGATGTTGGCCAGAGCACGGGCGGTTTTACTGATTGTTTAGTACGAAAAGGTGTGTCTCATGTCGTGGGGGTTGATGTGGGGCGGGATCAGCTGGTTGAAAGGCTGCGTTTAGATGATCGTGTGACGTGTATCGAAAAAACCAATGCCCGAGAGCTTTCTGCTCAGACGTTCGAAGAGGTCAGCGCTTACTCACTGTTTGATATCATCGTGATGGATGTGTCCTTTATTTCCCAGTCCTTGATCTTGCCGCAACTCCCGTCTTTGATGAAGCCTGGCGCTACCCTGGTGAGTTTAGTGAAGCCTCAGTTTGAAGTCGGTTCAGCGGGCATTTCCAAAGGGGGGATCGTCAAAGATCCTTCGTTGTACGCTGAGGTCAAGACGCGTCTATGTAAGCAAGCCGGTGCGTTGGGGCTCAATGTTGAGGATTTCTTTGACAGCCCGATAACCGGTGGTGATGGTAATCGGGAGTTTTTTCTTTGTGCGAAAAAGCCGCTTTAATGGTCTGTTTTAGGCATTTCTCTGAAAATCTGAACGGCTTCTTTGCCAAATTTGCCGTCACTGTATAAGGTTAAAGGACGACCTTCTTTTGTGAAGTCACATTATTCTCTTTCGGATAAGGAAACCCTGTGTTTCGATATGTGTGTTTGGTTTTACTGCTTGTCTTGATCGTGCAAGGCTGCGGTGGTTCATCTGGCGGAGGGTCTAGCTCAACACCCACCGTTACCCCTGTGCCGACGAATACTGTGACACCTACCGTGACAGTAACGCCGACGCCCACGCCGTCGTCTGGTGTCTGCCCCATCGCAACGCCGGTGGTGTGCCCGACACCGACCATCACACCAATAGCGAGCCCTACTCCGGCGATCACACCTATTCCAACACCAGATCCATCCGTTAGCGTCGAGATTACCGGCAGGGTGACCTATGACTTCGTTCCGCATTTATCCACGGGTGCACTCGATTACGACAACATAAGTCCTCTGCCCGTGCGTGGTGCCATCGTGCATGGGGTAAATAGTGTTGGCGTAGTGGTGGCGGAAGCGACGACAGATACATTGGGTGACTACACGCTTTATGTCACAGAAAATACCAATATCCGAGTACGTGTGCGTGCTGAGCTGCTTCAGTATGGAGCGCCTGGGTGGCATTTTTCAGTAACAGATAATACGAGTAGCAATGCACTTTATGTGATGGATGGTGAGCTCTCAGATAGTGGGCCTACCGGCGATGAACGAGACCTGCATGCGAGTTCCGGGTGGACCGGCTCCTCATACGGTAATACACGTGTCGCTGCGCCTTTTGCGATATTGGACTCCGTATATGAAGCGCTTCAGCATGTGCTGTCTGCATCTCCTAATGTACGTTTGGCTACGACGCAGTTGCGCTGGAGTATCAATAATCGGGCTGTGGATGGTACTAGATCTTCTGGCGCTATCGGTACATCGTTTTACGACCCCAGTGAAAATAATATGTACATCCTGGGGGATGAAGACAACGATACTGACGAGTATGACAAAAGTGTTATTCAGCACGAACTGGCGCATTATCTAGAAGACACGGTTTCTCGCTCCGACAGCTTAGGTGGCGATCATAGTTTAAACAGCTCGCTTGATATGCGCGTTGCATTTGGCGAGGGCTTTGCGAATGCATTCTCGGGTATAGCCAGTGGCCAACCCTTATACGCTGACTCTGGTGGTACAGATCAAAGCCGGGGGTTTAGTTATTCTCTGGAGCAAAACACTTTCAATGACCTCGGTTGGTTCAGTGAAAATTCGGTCGGGAAAGTGATTTACGATATTGCCGATGCAGAAAATGAAGGTGTTGACACTCTCTCGCTTGGGTTCACCCCCATCTACCAGGCGATGGCCTCAGATTTATATGTGGAGGCTTCGCCATTAACGTCTATTTATTTGTTTGCTCAGCGTTTACGGGATCTCAATGATGAGCCGGTGGATAGTGGTGTGAATGCCTTGCTTGAGGCAGAGTCAATTTTCGGTCTCGATGAATACGGCACCGGGGAGACGAATGACAGTGCTTCGGATGCGTCATTTATTTTGCCTGTGTATCAAACCATCGATTTGGGTAACACGGTGAACGCTTGCAGCAATAACCGTGATGGTGAATATAACGGCGTTGATAATCGCCGATTTATACGCTTATCCATTTCCGAGTGTGATAAGTATCGTTTCCAAGCGGTCACTACCTTGGGGACTGGGGGCAAAGACCCAGATATTGATATTTGGCAGCAGGGTAATTTGGTTGGGCGCTTGGATTCTGGTGTTGTTGATAGCGAAGAAGCATGCGTTGCCCTTGGGCCAGGTGATTACGTGGTAGAAGTCTTCGATTTTGGCAATATCGACGGTGTGGATGGCGGCGGCTCTGCCTGTTTTGATGTCACAATCGAGCGTTGATGCCATCTCCGTGAAAAGATATTAAGCTGTGATTTTATACAGGGGGGCTGCTACAATGCCGCCCCATGGAAGCTTCCGAATTACTCAATGATCTTAACGACGCGCAACGCACAGCCGTAAGCGCGCCGCCTGCAAATCAGCTCGTTTTGGCTGGTGCTGGCAGCGGCAAAACCCGTGTGCTCGTGCATCGTATTGCATGGCTTATTCGTGTCGAAGGGCTGCGGCCTCACGAAATCATGGCCGTCACCTTTACCAATAAAGCGGCACGTGAAATGCGTGAGCGCTTGGGCGGTATACTCGGCGATTCGCCTCATTCATCTATGTCTCGCGGAATGTGGGTGGGCACGTTCCACGGCATTGCGCACCGCTTATTAAAGGCTCACTGGAAGCAAGCGGGTCTATCCGAAAATTTCCAAATCCTAGACAGTGATGACCAGCTCCGTGTTGTTAAGCGTGTTTATCAAGCGCTCAATATCGACGAGACACGTTTCCCCTATAAACAAGCGCAGTGGTTTATCAATGGGAAAAAAGATGAGGGCGTCAGACCGCAATATATCCAAGAAGGGAATGACCCATTTACGGCCACCATGAAAATGGTTTACAGCGCTTACGAAGAAGCCTGCGCCCGTGGAGGCATGGTGGACTTCGCTGAATTGCTCCTGCGTTCTCATGAATTGTGGCTGAATAATAAAGACCTATTGGCGCATTACCAAAGCCGCTTCAAATTTATCCTTGTTGACGAATTTCAAGATACAAACTCTGTGCAATATGCCTGGCTACAAGTGCTGGCAGGCAAAAACGCACGTGTTACCGCCGTCGGGGATGACGATCAATCGATCTATGGTTGGCGGGGCGCGAAAATAGAAAACATCCAACAGTTTGAGCAGGACTTTGCCCCGGTAAGGGTGTGTCGGCTAGAACAAAATTACCGGTCGACCGCCAATATTCTTAACGCCGCCAATGCGGTAATCGCCAATAACTTTGGTCGGCTTGGGAAATCATTGTGGACCAGCGGTGAAGACGGTGACCCCATTGATTTGTATGCCGCATTTAATGAACAAGATGAAGCGCGTTACATCACCCAGCGAATTAACAGTTGGCGCAATGATGGTCACGCACTTAACGAAGTCGCGATCTTATATCGTTCTAATGCACAGTCTCGTGTGCTTGAAGAAGAGCTTCTGCGTGAAAACATGCCTTACCGGATATACGGCGGTGTGCGTTTCTACGAGCGCTTAGAAATCAAAAATGCCTTAGCGTATTTACGATTGATGCAAAACAGAAATGATGACGCGGCATTTGAGCGCGTGATCAATACGCCGACACGGGGCATTGGTAATAAAACCGTGGAGACCATTCGATTGTTTGCCCGTGAGCAAGGCTGTGCCATGTATGAAGCCGCCGTCGGTGCGGTGAATAACAATGCATTTACCGCGCGGGCGGCGAATGCACTGAAGGCCTTTTTTACGCTGATCGATAACATGAGCAGCGGCGTCGATGAGCAGGATCTAGACGAGTTGGTAAACGGTGTTATTCACGATAGCGGCCTTCTAGAATTCCACAAAATGGAAAAAGGCGAGCGAGGTCAGGCACGCGTAGAAAACTTGGAAGAATTGGTAAATGCCTGCCGGGTCTTTGAGCCGGAAGATGAAGATGTCAGTCCTGTTCAGGCGTTTTTGGATCGAGCGGCTTTGGATGCGGGGGATGGCCAGGCGGATGAGTTTGAAGATGCCGTGCAGATGATGACCTTACACAGTGCCAAAGGTCTAGAGTTCCCCATGGTCTTTTTGGCGGGCGTGGAAGAAAATTTATTCCCTCACAAAATGTCCCTGGAGGAGCCCGATCGCCTAGAAGAAGAGCGTCGGCTGTGTTATGTGGGCATTACACGGGCGATGCGAAAGCTTGTGATCTCCTATGCGGAGAGCCGCCGGATGTACGGCGAGGAAAAATTTAATTCCGTATCGCGGTTTGTCCGCGAGATCCCCAAAGAGCTTATTCAGGAGGTGCGCATCAAGGCAACGGTGACGCGCCCGGTAAGCTACTCCCAGTCACGCTTTAGTGATGATCTGCCGGACTATCCGGGCATTGCTTTGGGCCGCAGAGTCATGCATGGTAAATATGGCGAGGGCGTCGTTATCCAAATTATTGGCAGTGGCGCAAAAGCCGAAATTCATGTGAACTTCGATGAGCATGGTTACAAGCGTTTAATATTAGGCTTTGCTAAACTAGAGCCCTTATAAAGCTCATAATTTGGTGCCGATTGGGGTAAAGTAGCGGCACGCGATGAGAGTGTCATCAAAGTGCAATGAGTAAATAGGTAAAGCGGCTTTTACTCGTGCGGGTGGCTTCACCTGGGCGAAATGGTTTAGTTGGCCTAAATACGTCTGTCCGCATAAAATTCTTCATATATTTCAAAGAGTTACCGTTTTACTATGCAAACACGTTATTCCCCCTGGTGGATGCCTGCTGCGATTCTTGCTTTGTTGGCGACATCGGTAACCCTTTTCGCTTTGCTCGTATTCAAAGTCGCGGACTTTTCTCGCACACCCGAAAACCATAGTCGTGGTGCTGATGGCGCTATCTACCGTTGGAAGATGGTGACCTCGTGGCCAAAACGTTTTCCTGGTTTGGGTGCAGCAACGGAAAATTTCGCTGAGCTGGTGGAAGAGATGAGCGACGGTCGTCTCGTGATCGATGTGTACGGAGCTAATGAAATTGTCCCCGCCCTGGGCGTATTTGGCGCGGTCTCTTCTGGCAGCGTTGAATCTGGGCATAGCTCAGCTTACTACTGGAAGGGCAAAATGCTGGCGGCGCCCTTTTTTACGTCGATTCCTTTTGGTATGAGCGCGAAAGAGCAAAACGGTTGGATGCGTTATGGTGGCGGCATGGAAATGTGGCGGGAGCTTTACGAGCCGTTTAACGTGATTCCCTTTTTGGGGGGCAATACCGGAACGCAAATGGGAGGGTGGTTCAATAAGGAAATTAATTCCATCGATGACATACAAGGCCTAAAAATGCGTTTGCCAGGTCTAGGTGGTGAGGTGCTTACCCGAGCTGGCGGTATAGCCGTGAATATTCCAGGGGGTGAGCTTTATACTTCGCTGCAATCAGGTGTGATCGATGCGACGGAGTGGGTTGGGCCATATAATGACCTGGCGTTTGGTTTCCACGAAATCGCAAAATACTATTATTATCCAGGCTGGCAAGAACCTGGGCCGTCGTTTGAATTTATTTTTAATAAAGATGCATTTAATCGCCTACCTAAAGATCTGCAAAAAATTATTGAAGTCGCGGCCCAAGCGATTAATCAGGATTCTCTTGACGAATTTACCGCACGCAATCTTTCAGCATTACAAGAAATAATAAATGTGCACGGCATCGATGTAAGACCCTTCCCCGACGAAGTGCTTGCGCGCTTAGAGCAGGTGAGCTGGGAATTGTACGATGAGCTTGCGGCGTCTGATCCCGTTTTTGCGCGAGTTTATACATCATATAAAGCGTTTATGGATCAGGCGATTGAATACCATAAAGTGAGTGAAGAAGCGTATTACCGTAAACGTCGGCACTAAAAGAACGTTGTGGTGAAGATATAAAAAATAAAACACTGGGCATATTAAGAGACCGTTTATGAAATTAAAAAATACATTTGCAGACTTGTTCGGCGCGTCCCCTATTCGACCATTGCAGGAACACATGGCAGTGTCGGTATCTGCCGCAGATGAATTAGTGGATTTTTTTACGGCCGCTATTGCTGGCGACTGGGTAAAAGCTGAAGAAGAATATAACGCAATTCGTACTATCGAAAACAAAGCAGACGAGTTAAAAAAAGAACTGCGTTTACATCTTCCGAAGAGTTTGTTTTTGCCGGTACCACGAAGCGATTTATTGGACTTGTTAACCAAGCAAGACAAAATTGCTAATACGGCAAAAGATATTGCGGGCATTATGCTTGGTCGAAAGATGTCTATTCCTCAGGCCATGCAGGCCACAATGCTTGAGTTTGTTGCTACCTCTGTGGCGACGGCTGATAAGGCATTAAAAGCGATTGGTGAGCTGGACGAATTGTTGGAGTCTGGTTTTAGTGGTCGCGAAGCGGATATCGTCGAGCGCCTCGTCAGTGAGCTTGATGATTTTGAGCATAAAGCCGATGAGCATGAAGTGGCTGTTCGCGCGTTACTGTTCAGTCTGGAGTCGGAACTTCCCCCTGTTGATGTGATGTTTTTATATCAGACCATCGACACGATTGGTGATTTAGCCGACCGTTCGCAAAAAGTGGGTGCCCGGTTGTTGCTGTTGCTCGCGAAATAACGTTTTCAAATATTTAGATTTCATAGAGGTAGTGTGTAGATGTCTGTATTGGCAGAATACGGTTCAATATTAATTATATTGGCCTGCGTATTTGGCGTGTTTATGGCCTGGGGTGTTGGTGCGAATGACGTTGCTAACGCAATGGGCACATCGGTGGGCTCCGGCGCATTAACGATTCGCCAAGCGATTTTTATCGCGATGATCTTTGAGTTTTTAGGCGCGTACCTCGCGGGCGGTGAAGTCACCTCGACGATCCGAAAAGGCATTATTGATCCTGGCTTGCTGGGGGATACGCCACACTACCTGGTTTATGGCATGTTGGCGGCGTTATTGGCGGCAGGCACGTGGCTTTTGGTGGCCAGTATTATGGGCTGGCCCGTATCGACCACGCACTCGATTGTTGGTGCGATTGTTGGGTTTGCGGCTGTCGGTATTTCATTTGATGCAGTGGCGTGGCTTAAGGTCGGCAAAATTGTCGCGAGCTGGGTGGTATCGCCCGTGCTAGCAGGCACGATTTCTTTTTGTTTATTCGTCAGTGTCCAGCGGTTGATCTTTAACAGTAAGACGCCTTTAGAGAGCGCAAAACGTTACATCCCGTTTTATATGTTTGCAGTGGGTTTTCTAGTGGCCATGGTCACCATCTTAAAAGGCCTCAAGCATGTCTTCAAAGATGCTGCGGTAAAGATGAGTTTTGTGGAATCTATTGGCATGGCAGCCGCCGTCGGTGTGTTGGTTGCTTTTGTTGGGATATGGTTGATGAGTCGCGTGCAGTTTGACGAAGCCGCGGAGTCAGAGAACAGATTCGCAAATGTTGAAAAGGTATTCGCTGTATTAATGATATTTACGGCCTGTGCGATGGCCTTTGCTCATGGTTCAAACGACGTGGCGAATGCGGTGGGTCCATTGGCAGCGGTTGTATCCATTGTGAGCTCCGGTGAGATCTTATCTAAATCGGCTATGCCTAGCTGGATATTGCTCCTTGGCGGCGGCGGTATCGTACTTGGTTTGGCGACCTACGGTTTTAAAGTGATGGCGACCATCGGGAAGAAAATTACCGAGCTTACTCCGAGCCGGGGTTTTGCTGCGGAACTTGGTGCGGCGGGAACGGTTGTTGTGGCCTCTGGCATTGGCCTTCCCATCTCCACGACGCATACCTTGGTGGGGGCTGTATTGGGTGTGGGTTTAGCGCGTGGTATTGGCGCACTCAACTTACGTGTTATCGGCTCGATTTTCCTTTCGTGGTTGGTGACTTTGCCGGCGGGTGCAGGCTTAGCGATTATCTTCTTCTTTATCTTAAAAGCGATATTTGGCTAAACAGTTTTAAAGCAGGAATACGAGGTGGCGATGCGGATGCATGGCCACCTCTGATCAGAACAAGGTGCAGTTGGACGGTGGGCTTAGTCTATATTGACCGAGCGCGTGCGCCCTTTGTCATCAATGGCCACAAATACAAAATCACCGTCCGTGACTTTCTGTTGGCCCTCATCATAGCGTTTAACCCACACCTCTACGCGTGTCTTAATGGACGAGCGTCCCACCTCTAATACTTCGCAATAGCAGCTAACCGTACTGCCTACGGGTACAGGACGCAAAAAGACCATCTCGCCAACAGCAACGGTTGTAACACGTCCGGCGGCGATTTCCCGGGCGGTAATCGCACCGGCAAGGTCCATTTGAGCCAACAGCCAGCCGCCAAAGATATCGCCATTTGGATTGGTGTCCTTCGGCATTGCAAGCGTCTGAAGTACGAGTTCTCCAGAGGGGGTTGGTTCTTCGTCTATGTTGGACATGATCTTATCTCAAGTTTTTCGTTATTGTTTGGTTGCGAGAAGTGTAACAGCGACTTAAAACTTACTGGGCAACCAGGTCACGAGGTCTGGCCATTGTGCGAGTGCAGCAAGTAACATCAATTGGATCACAATAAAGGGCACAACGCCACGATAAATCGCAGAGGTTGGGACCGAGTCTGGGGCGACGCCGCGCAGATAAAACAGCGCAAAACCAAAGGGTGGCGTTAAAAATGAGGTCTGGAGATTGACGGCAATCATGATGCCGAGCCAAACCGGGTCTACCCCCAGTTTTAACAATACCGGCGCAACAAGCGGGACGATGATAAAGGTGATTTCAATAAAATCGAGAATGAAGCCAAGCACAAAAATAAATAGCATGACGACAACCAGCGCGCCGAAAACCCCGCCTGGCAAATGCGCGAAAAAGCGCTCAATAAGATGATCACCCCCGAGTCCGTTAAACACCAACGAGAATAACGAGGCGCCCAGTAATATAGCGAAGACCATGACCGTGATTTTCGCGGTGGACTCAACAATATCTTGTAGTTTTGCTCGGCTCATTTGCTTTTTTAGGAGCGCTAGCACAAAGGCTGTTGCCGCGCCGACACCAGCGGCTTCCGTGGGGGTTGCGGTACCGGTAGCGATTGAGCCAAGCACAAGCACAATAAGGAGAATGGGCGGGGCGATACTTTTTACTAGCCCTATAACACTCGCGTGTTCTGCATGTTTAACGCGAGGAACGAGATCCGGCTTGACGATACCTAAGCCAATTAAATACAGAATATAAGCGAATACCAAAAGTGAGCCGGGAATGATGGCGCCCAGAAATAAATCGCCCACTGTCACGGGCGAGGCATTAAATATATTGAGCGAAAGCTGTGCCTCTTGATGGGCGTTAGAAATAATATCGCCGAGCAGTACTAAGGCGATAGAGGGGGGGATTATTTGTCCTAGGGTACCCGTTGCGCATATTGCGCCACAAGATAATGAACGTGAATATCCCTGCTTAATCATCGTGGGTAAGGACATTAATCCCATCGTCACAACGGTCGCGCCGACGATGCCCGTGCTGGCGGCCATAAGCGCTCCGACCAGTACGACCGATATCCCGAGTCCAGACGGCAACGGCCCGCACAAGCGCCCCATGTTTTCTAAGAGTTCTTCAGCAATTTTTGAGCGTTCCAAAATAACGCCCATAAAGACGAATAAAGGGACCGCGACCAGCGTGGTGTTCGTCATGGTGCCAAATACGCGTTCAGGGTAATTCAGTAAAAATTCTGCCTGAAAGTTACCGGAAAGCACGCCGATGCCGGCGAAAATGAGCGCCACACCCGCAAGCGTAAACGCAACGGGATAGCCGATCATGAGTGCGGCGCATACCGCAAGGAACATGATAAGGGGAAGTAAATCAGCCATTGAGTGGTCCAGGTGAGCGCGTGTTATTCGTCAGCGTCATTGTTATAGGTGAGGTTCGTGAGTTCACTAAGGGCTTGAGTGACCCCAAAGGTGCCGAGCAGAACGCCGGCGCAGGGAATTAGCGTTTTAAGTAGGAATACCGCCGGCAAGCCCCCTGGGTTTGACGAGCCTTCCATGATGGACCACGCGTCCGCAGCAAACTTCCAGCTGATACCGATCAGGAAAACAGAAAACGGAATAAGAAATAGCACCGCGCCACAGGCATTTACCCATGATTTGGTTTGTTTGCTAAACCCGCGATAAAACACATCAACACGCACATGCCCGTCTTGCTGGGCGGTATAGGTGACGAGCAGCAAAAAAAGCGCGGCGTGCAGGTAATTGATGACTTCCTGCACCGCGACAGAGCCGGTGTTGAAGAGCGTACGCGTGAGGACAATACCCACCACAATGGCGGTCATGATGGCGACAAACCATGATATTCCCTTTCCTAGCGCGATGTTAAAGCGCTCAAGGCCTTTATGGATGCTTGGAAATACAGTCATGATGTAAGCTAGCGTTCGCTTTGCGGGTGTTTGAGGAAGCTAGAAGTATAGAGAGCGCTACCTCAGGTGCAAGGGCCAAAGCCACCGATTGTCGAAATTAGAATTGTCACAAAATCGTCTTAAATCCGTCACAACACACCGCATTGTCACAAAAGTGTCATAGATAGCTCCTAAGATGCGCGTATTACATCAATACACCCGGAGTAAAACTGTGAAAAATAAATTGATTAGCGCTTTAGTTGCTGTGTCGTTTCTGTCCTCAGCGACAGCGTTTGCGGCGGGCCGTGATTCCATTAGTATCGTAGGGTCTTCTACGGTGTTCCCTTTCTCTAAAGTAGTCGCAGAGCGTTTCGGTAAGACGACTAACTTCAAAACCCCGACCGTTGAATCAACGGGTACTGGCGGCGGCTTTAAAGAATTTTGTAAAGGTCTTGGTGTTCAGAACCCGGATATCTCTAATGCATCTCGTCGTATCAAACAGTCTGAATTCGATATGTGCCGCGAGAATGGCGTAAAAGAGATCATCGAAGTGCTTATCGGTTACGACGGCATCGTACTGGCAAACTCTGTTAAAGCGCAGAAAGTCGCGTTAACGCGTAAAGATATCTTCCTGGCTTTGGCTCAGAAAGTGCCTAACCCCGATGGTTCTGCGACCCTTATCGATAACCCATACGCCAAGTGGTCAGATATCAACGCCAAGCTACCCAATACACGTATTGAGGTACTAGGACCGCCGTCAACTTCAGGTACACGTGATGCCTTTGTTGAGCTAGCGATGGAAGGGGGCTGTAAGTCTTTTGCATGGATCAAGGCGCTTAAGAAATCGGATAAGGCGCGCTATAAAGAAATCTGTCACATCCTTCGTGAAGACGGCGCGTTTATTGAAGCGGGCGAAAACGACAACTTAATCGTTCAAAAACTAAACGCTAATCCTGCAGCGCTCGGCATTTTCGGTTTCAGTTTCCTTGATCAAAACAGTGACAAAGTACAAGCCTCTACAATTGACGGCAATGAGCCAGAGTTCGAGACGATCGCAGAAGGCTCTTACCCCGTATCACGTCCTTTGTACTTCTATGTGAAGAAAGGGCATGTGGGTGTGATTCCGGGTATCACCGAATACTTGGCAGAATTCACCAGCGAGAAAGCCTGGGGTGAAGAAGGCTATTTGACCGAGAAAGGCATGATTCCTCTTGGCGATGAGAAGCGAAAAGAAGTGGGTTCTCGTGTTGCGAAAGCTGAGCCATTAAAGAGCTTATAAAACACGCGTAGTCTCGCATACAGATTTGAAGCGCCACCCTGGTTCACAGGTTGGCGCTTTGTCGATTATACTGCGCGAAAATTTGGGTCTTATCCCTTGGCGTTGGGGATATACGAAAGCTCGACTGCATTAGCGGTTGAGCTTTCGTATATCACACAGGCATTTAAAAAATTTAGCCAGCGTTAGCTGGCGCTAGGTAACTATGGATACTTCTGTTTTATTGGTATTTATGGCCACGTTATTAGGGGCTGTATATGTACTCGGGCGAGGACGTTCGCTTTCTCTGGCGGAATCGGCCGGCGGTAAGTCCAAGCTTAATTCCTTGCCGTTTTATTACGGGATGCTGACTGCACTTTGGTCGGGTATTCCCGCGTTGTTTATTCTCGGATTGTGGACGATTTTTCAGTCAGAATTCATTGAATATTTCTTGGTTCAGCAAATGCCCGTCGATGTCCGCTCTCTCGATAAGAATGAGCTGGGCCTGGTGTTAAACAAGATTTACAACGTGGCCTATGGTCAGTACGTCGGTGATGCGCCGCCTTTCATTATTCAAGCGGCTGAGCAAGTGCTTGCCCTTGAGCAAAAAAGCCGGTGGTTGATGAGTGTGCTGGTTCTCTTATCTATGGTGGTGATTGCTGCAATTGTGTGGGTCAAAATTCACCCACAACTGAAGGCCCGTCTAAAGGTTGAAGTGGTTTTCAAAAACGCCCTGCTTGCTTGTGCGTGTATTGCGATCCTTACTACTGTTGGTATCGTATTGTCGGTACTTGCTGAATCGTTACGCTTTTTCCAATCGGTTCCGCTTTCTGAGTTTCTATTCGGGCTTGAATGGAGTCCTCAGTCTGCATTGCGTAAAGACCAGGTGACGGGTGAGAGCAGTTTCGGCGCAGTCCCCCTGTTTGCCGGTACATTATTGATCGCGCTCATTGCCATGATCGTGGCGGTACCTACTGGGTTGATGTCGGCAATTTACCTATCCGAATATGCGCCCAAAAAAGCACGTTCCTATATTAAACCGGCACTAGAGGTGTTGGCGGGTATACCCACCGTCGTATATGGTTTTATCGCCGCGTTAACGGTCGCGCCCTTTATTCGTGATTTTGCGATGATGTTGGGCTTGGATGAATTTGTTCGTGTTACGTCAGAAAGCGCCTTGGCGGCAGGGTTGATGATGGGGGTTATGATTATTCCTTTTGTGTCATCCCTTTCGGACGACGTCATCAATGCAGTGCCTCAATCTTTACGTGACGGCGCACTTGGTTTGGGGTCAACGCAATCTGAAGTGGTGAAACGGGTGGTCATTCCCGCGGCGTTGCCGGGTATTGTGAGCAGTATTTTATTGGCGGTATCAAGAGCGATTGGTGAAACCATGATTGTGGTGATGGCCGCGGGCCTTGCTGCCAAGCTCACGGCAAACCCCCTAGATTCCGTCACGACAGTGACAGTACAGATTGTGACATTGTTGGTGGGCGACCAAGAGTTTGATAGCCCCAAAACCTTAGCCGCATTTGCCCTAGGCCTTATGCTATTTATCGTCACCCTATCGTTAAATTACGTGTCGCTACATGTGGTGAAAAAATATCGAGAGCAATATGACTAAACTGGATTCCTCTACCACAGCGGCGCTGGTTCAAAAAAGTTTAAAGAAGCGTTACCGAGCGGAAAAGCGTTTTCGGGCGTTTGGCGTTATTTCAATCGGCATTGGTTTGCTGGCGCTTGTGGGCTTGTTCTATGAAGTGATTAGCAATGGTGTTGGTGCGTTTCAGCAAACCCATATCCAATTGGATATTACATTCGACCCCGATGTACTGGATATATCAGAAGTTAAAGACGAAGAGCAATTGCGCTTAGGAAATTATCAAGGCGCTATTCGTAAAGCACTGTTGCTTCGTTTTCCTGAGGTAAAAAAACGTCGCGATAAACGAAACCTTTATAGTTTTGTCAGTGTCGGCGCGGGATACGAGCTGCGTCGCATGTTATCGGAAGACCCAGCGTTACTGGGCCAAACAAAAACATTGTGGTTGGTCGCGGATGACGACATTGATACCTATTTTAAAAGCTTGAGTGACGATGCGCCCTTTCTCGGCAGGCTTAAAGATAAGCAGGTGAAATGGCTGCAGGCTTTAATTGATGATAACGCGCTCACCACGTTTTTTAATACCTCATTTTTTACCTCCGGAGATTCTGCAGAGCCGGAACAGGCGGGGATATTAGGCGCGATACTGGGTAGCCTTTTAACCTTGTTTGTGACCTTGATGCTATCGTTCCCGATTGGTGTTGCGGCAGCGGTGTACCTGGAAGAATACGCAAAGAGCAATCGCTTTACTGATTTCATTGAAGTGAATATCAATAACCTTGCGGCGGTGCCGTCCGTAATTTTTGGTTTGTTAGGCCTGGCCATTTTCCTAAACTTTTTTGAAATGCCTCGTTCGATTCCCTTAGTTGGCGGCTTGGTGCTCACACTGATGACCTTGCCGACCATTATTATTTCCAGTCGAGCAGCCATTAAAGCGGTGCCGCCCTCTATTAGACAGGCCGCATTGGGAATGGGCGCGTCAAAAATGCAAATGATTTTGCACCACGTTTTGCCG
Source organism: Agarilytica sp. (assembly GCA_045430345.1). Lineage (GTDB taxonomy): Bacteria > Pseudomonadota > Gammaproteobacteria > Pseudomonadales > Cellvibrionaceae > Agarilytica. Next base: position 418,516 of record JAILXT010000002.1, read on the forward strand.
CTTGCAATGCCGGGCATGTTAACCGGCGCAATTTTGGGGATGGCCCAAGCCTTAGGTGAAACAGCTCCTTTGCTGATGATCGGCATGGTCGCGTTTATTGTGGATATCCCCGGCGCTGTGACAGATCCTGCGACCGTGTTACCTGTGCAAATTTTCTTATGGGCCGATAGCCCGGAACGTGCATTTGTCGAAAAAACATCTGCGGCAATTATGGTATTGCTTACGTTCTTGTTGATCATGAACGGCATCGCTATTTGGATGCGGAAAAAATTAGAACGTCGCTGGTCGTAACCACCGTGAACTTGTTAATTAAAGAGTGATATATGAGTGAAGCTCCTTTAGAAATAAACGTCGATAACGATGATGGTCGTTATACCACCACGGGCATTCCTCTGTGTGATGATCCGAAGATTTCAGTGCGTGGTGTTGACGTATTTTATGGTGATAAACAGGCGGTGTTCGATGTTAACTTGGATATTGCAAAGAACGAAGTTGTGGCAATGATTGGCCCTTCTGGTTGTGGTAAATCCACTTTCTTACGCTGTATTAACCGCATGAACGACACCATCGAAAGCTGTCGTGTGACGGGTGAAATTAATATCGATGACGAAAATGTATGCGACCCTAAACTCGATGTGGTGCCGTTGCGTGCACGTGTGGGTATGGTATTTCAAAAACCCAACCCCTTCCCAAAAACCATTTATGAAAATGTGATTTATGGTCCACGTATTCACGGCCTGGTGTCGCGTCGTTCTGAGATGGACGAGGTCGTGGAAACCAGTTTGCGCAAAGCCGGTTTGTGGAATGAAGTGAAAGACCGTTTACATCAGCCAGGAACGGGCTTGTCTGGCGGGCAGCAGCAGCGTCTTTGTATCGCGCGTACGATAGCGGTAAGCCCTGAAGTTATCTTAATGGATGAGCCCTGTTCTGCACTTGACCCCATTGCGACTGCTAGAATAGAAGAATTAATAGCAGAATTAAGTGAAAACTACACGATCGCTATCGTGACCCATTCTATGCAGCAGGCTGCACGTGTCTCTGATCGAACGGCCTATTTCCATTTAGGAAAGTTGATCGAAGTGAATGACACCGAGTTGGTGTTTACCAACCCAGATCACAAGCTGACAGAATCTTACATTACTGGCCGTTTTGGATAATAAAAGGTGGATTCCATGAATTTAGATCAGCATATATCACAGCAATACAATGCCGATTTAGAGCATTTGCGCACAGAGTTACTTGAAATGGGCGGCCTAGTCGAAGAGCAGCTCTCAAACGCCATCGAAGCCATTGAAACGGCGAGCAGTGAATTAGCCGAGAAAGTGCTAAATGTTGAAGACGAAGTGGATGCGCGCGAATTAAAAATCGACAGCGAATGTATGTCCGTTTTAGCGCGTCGCCAGCCGGCGGCATCCGATCTGCGTTTGGTCATGGTGGTGAGTAAAGCGATTCGTGACCTTGAGCGCATGGGCGACGAATCTCATAAAATTGCAAAAATGGCGATCGCCTTGAATGTCGATGGCGGCGGAACCGCGCGTGGATTTGTTGAGTTGCGGCATTTAGCCACTGGCGTGAAAAAAATCGTAAGAGCTTCTTTAGATGCTTTTGCCCGCTATGATGTTGATGCCGCGATCAGTGTTGTACGAGACGACAAAGCCATTGATACCGAGTACAAAACAGCTGTTCGCGAGATGATTACCTACATGATGGAAGATCCACGGCAAATCACCCGTGTGATTAACATTCTATGGACCTTGCGTGCCTTAGAGCGTATTGGTGATCATGCGCGCAATATTGCTGAACATGTGATTTACTTGGTTCATGGTATGGATGTACGTCATACCTCTATTCGTGATATCGAAAAGCAACTAGAGATAAAATAAAGTTGAGGGGCTGTTTTTGGGCCCTCGTTATTCTTTCTAATCTTTCTTACTTCACGCTATATATTCTAACGCCACTATGGGTTTGTTCGTGCAGACCCGTTTTATATCCTATCTCCTGTCGTAAATCTTTAATAGATCCGCCATATCTTGGGTTTTGGGCTCTGCGGTGATCGCTTATATTTCCTCGTAAAATAGCTTTTTGTCACATATGTGTAACAATGTGGACATATTATTGCCGCAATTCTGAAATAAATTAGTAATCAATATGAAATATTTCAGACGTTTTCTTCAGCCGAAATACTTGCCCCTTAATATCAAGGTTTCGGCTGTTTAATAATCAGATATTGCATCGACTATTTTTGGAGAGATCATGAAAAAGCAACTTATATCAACTCTTATGTTTGCTGGCGTAGCTTTACCGGCGTTCGCTGAGCCAACACTTTACGGTAAAGCCAATGTATCCTTTCATAATGCAGATGAAGGTGATGCGTCTGCAACAGAATTGGTGAGTAACGCTTCACGTATTGGCGTAAAAGGCACTTACGATGTTGAAGGTGGTTTACAGGCGATCTACCAGGCTGAGTTTGAAGTACAGTTTGATGATGGAGACAAAGAAGGAGAGACCTTTACTCAGCGCAATATCTTTGTTGGTTTGAAAGGTGATTTTGGTACAGTAAAAGCGGGTAAGTTCGATACTCCGCTAAAAGTCGCTCAAAAGAAAGTCGATTTATTTAATGACTTAAAAGGCGATATTAAAAACGTTATTACTGATAGCGATGCCCGTGCAAGCGATATAGTTTCTTATCAATCGCCTTCGTTTTCGGGGTTTAACGGTAATATCGCAGTCATTTCGAGTGAAGAGGATGGCGTTAGTAATGGTGTTTCAGCTTCGGTGACTTTTGAACAAGATGATCTATATATTGCTGCAGCCTTAGACCAGAATTTGAACGACGGTGGTATTGCTGAAGATTTAGATGTATTTCGTTTAGTTGCGCAATATAAAATCGCTGATATTCAGTTGGGTGCATTGTATGAGTCTGCAGATCCAGCGACAGGAGACGATGCTGATGGCATCTTTGGCTCAGTTAAATACACAATGGATAAGATAGCCATTAAAGCGCAGTACGGAACATCCGATATTAGAGAAGAAGGTGGTGACACATTAAGCATCGGCGCGGATTACAAAATATCTAAACCGCTTAAAGTCTTTGCATATTACACGCAGCACGGCGCAGATGATGATGCGATTGACGAAGATTACCTAGGTGTGGGTGTAGAGCTTAAATTCTAAGTTTTCACACCATCGTTGATACATTTCTTAAGGGGCATATGCCCCTTTTTTTATGGTTAAACGCTAAAAGTGGCGTTTAGTTCTACCGAAATGTTGGCAGTCGCTCACTGCTCAGCTCCCGCAGGGGTTAGACTGAATCTTTCCATTAAAAATTCTCTTCAGAGTTTTAAAGTATAAGCTACACTCAAAATAAACACCCAATACCTGGTGGAGTGATACGATGAAACCGTCAAAAATGACACAAACCCTAGGCTTTATGCTGCTTGCTTCGCTGCTTTTCACCGGTTGCGAAGGAGGAATGAGCGGCATGAGCAATCAAGAACTTGCCGCAAAACGTGACGAGTGCGTGCAACGCAATCCTACCTCTCCGGGTAAAGTGACTGCCTGTGAAAACATTCGAAAAGAGTGTGAGAGTCGACGCAAAGAAGGTAACTTCGCCTGCTAACAGTCTTTTTCTGCTCCCTAGTGCTTATTGTGTAGCTTGAGTGCTAGGTGTTGGGGCTGGTTGCAGGCGTTGTAGATGCCCCTTCGCTTTCTCACCTAATTCCCCGCCTTGTTTTGCCGCCAAAGAGAAGTATTGAATAGCCGCGTCTTTGTTTCCGCCTCTAAGTTCCAGCTCACCCAAGTGATAACTCGCAGACTGTGTTGGGAGTAGAGTTTGGCTTTTTAATAAGTTCTGTTTCGCTTGGCTAAATCGCTTTTGTTTCTTTTCGATTAAGCCGAGCCCTAAATATCCAATAAAGTATTCAGGATTAAGGTTTCTGGTTTTTGCGAAGGCGGCGGCTGCACGTGAATCCATTTTTTGTGATAAGAGTATTTGGCCGCGCGTAGCGTAAAATAAGGCTTCTTCTGGCTGGGCTTTAATCGCTTGATCGAGCAGTGAAAGTGCCGCCTCATAGTTTTCGTTTTTCACTTCTGCGAGCGCCTTATTATGATATGTATAGGCCGCTGCATCCTTTTTAAGTTGTGAGATCGCATTTTTAAAAGTGCCCATGTTTCGTTTCCATGTCGCGACGCCAGCATCGCCGTATTCGTTAGTGATATGTGTGGCTGTCGCTTGGTTTCTATCGACACGTTCTTGCGACGGCGGGTGGCTGGCAAACATACCTTGCAGCCAGTTGCTTTGGCCCTTTTGCTGGGACAAGCGCACGAAGGTTTTCTGTAGTTCGATGGCAGCACTTGGGTCATAGCCTGCTTTCGCCATATATTTCATACCAAAGGAATCGGATTGTAATTCCTGGTCCCGGCCGTATTTTGCTGACCACAGACCTACGCCAATGCCAGCACCTATCGTCGCCGCTTCTCCGTAATCTTTACCACTTGTCGCGATGGCAGTCGCCATTACACCAAGCCCAAGAAGCTGTGCTTGCTGCATTTTCTGTACGGAGTGTTTGCCAGCAACGTGTACAACTTCGTGGCTGAGCACGGCTGCGAGTTGCGCTTCATCTTCAAGCTCAACCAGTAAGCCTCTATTAATCGCTATTTTGCCGCCAGGTAAGGCCCAAGCGTTGGGCACACTATTGTTTAGCACGACAAACTCGTAAGGCAGGCCAGGGCGGTCGCTCAGCTTGGCGATTTTCTGCCCGACTTCATTTACATAACGCCCAAGATCGGGGTCGACAATATAGCGGCCCCCTTGTTGCTGCTGATAAGGAACATAGTTTTTAGTGCCGATGGCAACTTCTTGCGAAGGAGAAATGATTGACAATTCTCGCTCGCCTGTGACAGGGTTCACCGCGCAATTAGAAAGCCCAAAAAGTGATAGCGTGAAGATAAATACAGCAACTAAGCGCATGGCATAATCCTTAAAAATGGCCGTGAGAATCTTAATTCGAGTGTGCATAAAGCAGAACGGATAATCTTAACGGAAGAAGAATACGATAGGTAGTTATAGATGAGCAGTATCAGTGTGATAGAAATGTTTGCCGGCACCCGGCCAGATGGCAGTCCCGTCGCGGAGCGCTTGCAGGTGATCGAGGCCGATGAGAATAGCTTTGTTTTAGTACGTTCCCCGGCTTTCATAAAGGGCCTAGCAAAAGGCGATCAGATTACCCTCAATAAAGAAGACCGTTCTTTTGAGCTAATGAAGCGCTCTGGCAATCTTTGTATTCGTGTTTTTGCCAAGGAAGATATTGAGCAGTTATCCGAAGATCTAACCCCGCTTATCGAAAAATTGGGGGGTGAACTGGATATGGAAACCGAGCGTGTCTTGGTGTTCAGTATCCACGTCAGTTGCGGGTTTGAAGCAATTGAAAGCATATTGAATGATCTCGTGGGCGAAGAGACGGAGAGTGCCTGGGTATACGGCAATGTGTACGACCCTAACGATGGTGAGACGCCGCTGAATTGGTGGCAAGATATTCTGAAGCCGCAATAAGCTGTGGTTAATAAAAAGTCTATACTGATCCAATGCGGGTTGTTTTTTATGGTCACGGGGTGATGGGAACAAAGGTAATATTTTTGTGATCGAACCGCATTATTAAGCCGCTGAGCACGTGTCCTAAAGGGTGAATGACGTAATAATTTTCATTGTGACGGTGAATGGCAGTTCCCCAGGGTAGGTCCAGTGTGCGTATAGATTGGAGGCAAAATTGAAGTTTCGTGCGACAAAATTGGCCCGTAAGGCAAGGTATCTGACCGGCTTATCAATGTTTTTACTGGCTGCCTGTGGTGGGAACGGTGGAGATGGTGGTCTTCTAGGGGGCGTCATAGATCCCGACGACGATGACTTACTGACTTGGCAGTCAGGCGAATACCAAAATGCTGCGCTTTATCAAAACCGCTGCGAGACGCCTCGCACCGGAACAAACCCTTTTGATGACGATCGCCCGTTCCCGGACGAACAAGGCTCTGTCGCTTTCGAAAACTTTTTCCTTCGATCCTGGAATAACGACCTCTATCTTTGGTACGACGAGGTAGAAGACCGGAATCCAAACAGTTATACCAGTACGGCACAGTACTTTAATTTGCTTAAAACCCCTGAGCTAACGCCATCAGGGCGACCAAAAGACAATTTCCACTTCACCCAAAATACCGAAGATTATTTAACGCAAACGGTGGGCGGCCTTGTATTTGGCTATGGCATGAACGTGGTTATTACTTCCGGTGCGGTACCTCGCAATGCTTTTGTTCGTGATGTTGTTCCCGGTTCTCCGGCGGACCTCGGCGGTGTAACGCGGGGCATGACGCTCATTTCGGTTGATGGTGAAGATTTTATTAATGGTGGCGATGTCGATACGCTCGTTACAGGTCTTGGACCAAGTGTGGTGGGGGAAGCCCATACCTTTGTGTTCCGCCCCGCTGACTCTGATGAAAATGCCACGGTGACGATTAGCTCTGCCAATATTGATGTCGTGCCTGTTAAAGCTTTGCGCGTAGTGAATACACCAACCGGGGATGTGGGCTATATCCACTTCAATTCTCATATCGCGCCTGCTGAGGTAGGTTTGCGAGATGCTTTTCAAAATATGCTAGACGCCGGCGTGACGGACTTGGTGTTGGATATGCGTTACAACTTAGGTGGCTTGCTCTTTATGGCAGGAGAAGTCGCTTACATGGTCGCGGGGGACGCTTCGTCTAACAGCACCTTTTATCGTTTTGCCGCGAATGATAAGCAGCCTGCGGGGCAAGAAATTCCTTTTCCAGACGAAAGTTTGGGTTTTGATACCGACCTATTGGCCGGCGGATTGGATTTGCCTGCCTTAGATTTATCCACTGTCTATATTTTATCAACGTCCTTAACCTGCTCTGCGAGTGAAGCGGTCATTAATGGTTTACGTGGTATAGGTGTTACAGTGGTTTTAATTGGCGACACCACCTGCGGTAAGCCCTACGGCTTCGTTCCTCAAGATAACTGTGGGACTACCTACTTTTCTGTGCAATTTGAAGGGGTTAACGACCAAGGTTTTGGCGAATATCCCGATGGATTTTCACCTGCGAATCAGCCGGATGCCCCAGGCGTCATCGTGCCAGGTTGTTGGGTGGAAGATGACTTTAGCCGCGAACTAAACGACCCAGAAGAAGCCCTTTTTGCGGCGGCGTTACAGTACCGTGAAGATGGTTCATGCCCGGCCATATCGACAAGCATGAAAAGTCGTGCGGCAGCCAAGGCTATCGCAGCACAAAAAACCACGACAGACGACAATCCTTTTACACAAATCGGAGCGTCTAATTCCCCCGGCCTAAGTAACGCGATTATTCAACGTTAATTCTTTTACGATAAAACGAAATAAAGTGTGTGAGTTTTCCAAGGAAATCTCGCACACTTACGTCTTACTATAAACATCACATAATCCGTACCGAATGGATGAACCGGCCCTAATCAAAGCCGCGCAAGCGGGCGATGAGCAAGCTTTCGAGCAATTGCTCGAATACCGCTATGACACCATTTACCGGTTTGCATATAAATGGTGTGCCAACAAAAGTGATGCAGAGGATATTACCCAGCAGGCCTGTATTAAGTTGGCCAAAGGCTTAAAGCAATACAAGTACGAAGCCGCATTTTCGACCTGGCTTTATCGGCTCGTCATTAATTGCGCAAAGGATTGGCAGCGGCAACAGCAGCGGCATGTACACGAATCAGAACCCGGTTCTGAGGAGCATGCGGTCAGCGCAGGCCACGCAACAGAATCACATAAAGGCGATTTAGCCATCTACCTGAACCAACTTTTGGCATGGATTGCGCTTTTAGGGGAAGAGTTTAAAGAAACAATTTTACTGGTGTTCGGCGAAGGCTTATCTCATGGCGAAGCCGCAAAAATACTGCAAATAAAAGAAAGCACCGTCTCTTGGCGCATTCACAACGTAAGAAAAAAACTCGCTGAATTTGACCCCGCAAAAGGAGGTCCACCATGAAAGAACACGACCTCGAACAAGCCTTAAAACAGGCGGCGTCCCAGCCCATCGATCCCGAAGCAAAACGGCGTGCAATCAGTGCCGCGATGTCAGCGTTTTCTGATGCTCACGCATCACAGAAAAGTGACGCTATTTCGGCTGAGAATCAAGGCGCCGGCGAGCCAGAAAAAAATAACAAAAATTTATGGCATTCACTCAAAGGATTTCTAATCCCCCTGCGTCTTATCGGTAAGTCTCAATCACCCGATAGGAAAAACGACATGAAAACGATAAAGGCACCTTGGTTATATGGCTCGCTTGCCGGCGTCTCGGCCGCATTGTTTGCAGGCTTTATTGCCATTCGCACACCCTCGCAATTTAATCAGCCAGAACAACTGCCCATTCGTGAATACACAGAGTTAAGCAAGTACCGTGCGCGCCCGTTGTTAGAGAGCGAATCTAACAAAAAAGAAACCGTGGCGGATTTACGCATTGAAGAAGAAATTGCTATGCACGGGGATAACCTCGTCATGCCAGATATGAGCGCGGGCGCAGCCATGCCCGATCAAGAAAGCGCCTCAAGTGTAATGCAAACCTTTGCGGCCCCCTCTAAACGTCAGCAGGCAGAACGAAAATCAAAAATAGCACCGATGGCGGCTCGTATTGCTTTGGCACCACAATATGATATGGACGATGCAATACGCCAGCATCATAATTCTGCAAACACAGAACGATTTGAAAAGGCTGAGATCAACCCGGTTAAATTAGTCAGTGAATCCCCGGTGTCTACCTTTTCTGTGGATGTCGATACTGCCTCATACACTTTTGTGCGGAACAAATTAAAGCAAGGCGTCTTGCCAAACCCGGATTCAGTCCGTATCGAAGAATTCCTAAATTACTTTGATTATGACTACCCCGTACCGATAAATAAAAATGAACCCTTTGCGTCTCATGTCCTAGTTGGTGACTCGCCATGGAAAGCGGGCAATAAATTGATTCATATCGGCATAAAAGGTTACGACATTACTGAGCAACCAAAATCGAATATGGTGTTTTTATTGGATGTGTCCGGCTCTATGTCATCGCCGGATAAGTTACCCCTCGTAAAACAGTCCATTTCGTTACTGCTTAATAAGTTACGCCCAGACGATACCGTGGCAATTGTCGTATACGCAGGTGCCGCAGGCACAGTGCTTGAGCCAACCGCCGTAAAAGAAAAACAAAAAATATTAGGTGCGCTTAACCAATTAAATGCAGGTGGATCTACCGCAGGCGCGCAGGGTATAAAACTCGCCTATCAATTAGCAGAACAAAACTTCGATAAAACCGCCGTTAACCGTATCATGCTCGCAACGGACGGTGATTTTAATGTGGGCATCTCAGACCCAGAGCAACTTAAAACCTATGTAGAGAAAAAACGTGACCTAGGTATTTATTTATCCGTTCTCGGTTTTGGGCAAGGTAACTACCACGACACCATGATGCAAACGTTAGCGCAAAACGGTAATGGCGTAGCCGCCTATATCGATACCCTAAGTGAAGCGCAAAAAGTGTTAGTGAACGAAGCCACTTCATCACTTTTTACGATTGCAAAAGATGTAAAAGTTCAAATCGAATTTAACCCTGCGACAGTGGCCGAGTATCGTTTAATCGGTTACGAAACGCGCCATCTAAATCGTGAAGATTTTAATAACGATAAAGTGGATGCGGGGGATATAGGCTCCGGCCACACCGTGACCGCCATTTATGAAATTACCCCTGTGGGTGGGAAAAGTGCGCTGATTGATAAGCCTCGTTATGAAGAGAGCCATGATAGAGTCGCAACAGAAAAAAATAACGAATACGCGCTCCTTAAATTACGTTATAAACTACCGAAAGAAAGCGTTTCAAAATTAATCACAAAAACAATCGAAAACACAAATACCGTACACGCTCAAGGTAAGATTGCCTCTTGGCAGCAACGAGAATTCCTGTTTTCTAGCGCTGTGGCAGGTTTTGCGCAACTCATGAAAGACGATAAATATATGGGGCAATGGAGCTACGATGACGCAATCGCGCTCGCGCTTAAGTCGCGGGGTGAGGACGAGTACGGATACCGAAATGAAATGGTACAGCTCGTTCGCGCCGCCAAAATTGCTGATAACCTGTAATCTTTGGGTTCGCTGAAAAATACCGCCTCTCGTTATGAGGCGGTATTTGCCTTTCAATATGAATAAGGTCGCTCGCTTTATTCATTATCTGCCTAGAAGTGATTTCCCGCCCTGCGTTTCAGAAGAACAATATTTTGGCTGATCCGTAGGTTTTGATGCCAGTTTTTTGGAGGGGTCTTGAATTTAACGATCTCGTAAGGTAATTTGCGCGTCATATAAGAACGTATCAGGTCTCTCACAAGGAATGTGCCCAGTATTTCCCGGTCACTCCTCTCAAAACAGGCGCAACTAGACGCTTGATGATTTTCTGCGTTCGGAGAATTAATATTAAGGAATAATACCTGGGGGGTATTCAATGGTTCGTGCATCCATAACGTGGCTTTTCGCTGCGCTCGTCTTTTTTTCATCAGTTTTTTCGATTGCCGCTTTTGCGGTAACCGCAACGCCCAGCACCAGTACCGATGGTAGTCTTACGGTAAGTTGGGGCAATAATTACAATTCTTCAAACTTTAGGTTATGGGAAAGTCGCAATGGCGCTTCGCCGAGTGTGGCTTTTACTGGCAATGCGACGCAAAGAACACTCACAGGACGTTCAAGTGGGACCTATACCTACACAGTGGAAGAATGGTTCTGTCCAATAACCTGTCTTTGGTTGGCTCATTCGGGCAGTGCCACCGTTACGGTCTCGGTAGTGCCGGCACCTTCAACGCCAGGTGCTATTTCTGCACCCTCTACTGCTAATACGGGCAGTTACGCCGTTTCGTGGGGTGCATCTTCTGGTACGTTAACGGCCTATGAATTACAGCAGCGCGCTAACGGCGGTAGTTGGTCAACAGTCTATACGGGTACTTCGCGTTCGCGTTCATATACTCAATCGCAAAACAATTATTACGATTATCGCGTACGCGCATGTAACCAGACCTCGTGCAGCAGTTACACGTCGAACAAGCGTGTCACCATACCGCTTGCAAGTATTTCACTTTCGACAAATCCGGCCAGCTTAAGTCGTTCAGATAATGCGTTTACGCTAAGTTGGGGTTCAGTGATGACCAGTAGCTGCTCCTGGAATGCGGGCAGTATTTCAGGAACGAGTGGCAGTAAAAGCTTCCGACTTTACAGCGGTTGGACTCAGATCCCCATGAGCAGCCAATGGATTCGCGAAACACGAATGACCTGTAACGTCATCGGTGGTGGCACCGTGGTTAAAGATTTCGCCATTCTCGCGAACGGACTCCAGCCTAAGCCCAGTGTTTCTGTAAACTGGAACTCCGGCACCGGTTATGTGGGGGAATCCAGTACCTTAAGTTGGAGCAGTTCCGAAGCTGATAGCTGTACCTTAGATAGTGGCGGTGTGAGTACCAGTGGCTCGCGTGGTTATATATATTCGTCAACGGGCACCAAAACAAAATCAGTGACGTGTTCGAACGAGCAAGGTTCAACCACTGCTTCGAAGTCTATTTCCGTAGTGTATCGAGCGCCGGGTTTGCCGGGCAGTATCAGCGGCCCCTCCACGGCAAGTAATGGGAGCTATACAATTTCTTGGAACCCGGCTTCTGGCACCGTCACACAGTACCAATTACAGGAGCGGCGCAACGGAGGCAGCTGGTCAGCTGTGTATACCGGGACCTCTCGCTCGCATCCCTATACAAAAACACAAAACAATTATTACGATTACCGAGTGCGCGCCTGTAACAACGGTGCATGCAGTAGTTACACCTCAAATAAGCGTGTCACTATTCCTGCAGCAAGCATTACGATCTCCACGAACCCTACAGTACTGAACCGTTCCGACAGCTCTTTCATCTTATCGTGGAGCTCGGTCATGACCAGTAGCTGTTCGTGGAATGCGGGCTCTATTTCAGGCACAAGTGGCAGTAAAAGCTTTCACGTGTACGACGGCTGGACGGAAATTATTAGTACGAGCCAGTGGGCGCGTAATACGCAAATGACATGTAACGTCATCGGGGGTGGAAGCGTTAGTAAATCTTTGACGCTTGTCGCAAATGGGATACAACCCAAACCCAGCGTGACCGTCAATTGGCATTCGGGTACGGGCTATGTGGGTGAATCCAGCACGCTCAATTGGAGTACATCAGAAGCAGACAGCTGTACCTTGGACGGTGGCAGCGTGGGTACCAGCGGCTCTAGCTCATTTACATATACATCCACCGGTACCAAAACTAAATCGGTGATATGCACAAATGAAATGGGGTCAACAACTAAATCAAAATCCATTTCTGTCGTTTATCGAGCGCCCGGCATCCCCAGCAGTTTAAGTGCCCCTTCCACAGATAGCGACGGCAGCTATACCGTATCGTGGGGCACCGCTTCGGGCACCCTCACTGAATACCAGTTACAAGAGCGCCCCAACGGCGGCAGTTGGTCAACGGTATATACCGGCACTTCGCGCTCACGTTCCTACAGTAAAACGCAAAACACCTATTACGATTATCGTGTTCGAGCATGTAATAACGGGGCGTGCAGTGGTTATACCTCTAGCAAGCGGGTGACTATGCCTCCCGCGAGTGTGAGCGCTTCCGCATTACCTGCAACACTTACTTACGGAACAAGTGATATCACGCTTAGTTGGAGCTCGGTCATGGTCAGTAGCTGTAGCTGGACAGGTGTGAGCGCCTTCGGAACCAGTGGTCCTCATCAAACCGTGCTTACCCAATGGGTTCATAATGCTTCTAGCAATCGGTGGGAAGTACCGTTAAGTATCAGTTGTAATATTATTGGGGGTGGCACTGTTACGGACAATCTCACAGTGATTGCCACACATCGTGAGCCAGTACCAATAGTCAGCGCGACATGGGACACAAGCGCAATACCGATGGGGCAAGCCGCAACATTTAGCTGGACGAGTGATACAGCAGATAGCTGCCAAATCGACGGCATAGATGTGGATCTAAATGGTGCTCGCCCCTATAGCTTTGGTAGTGCGCAAACACATAGTAAAACTATTGTGTGCAGCAATTTGGGAGGCAGTGCTAACGCCAGTGCCAGTATTGCCGTGGAAGGGATTAGCGTGAATTTTCCTAGTGCTGTTGACCCCACGGATGATTTGCCTGCGTCAGGTGAGACCTATTACGGTAATTTAGTCGGTAATTTCAATGTCTCCGGTGGTGGCGCTGCAACGTACAGCGTCCCCATCGCGGTGCCGCCAGGTATTCGCGGTATGCAGCCGAGTCTTAGCGTGGCCTATAACAGTGACCGAAGTAATGGTATTGCTGGCTGGGGGTGGTCTATATCGGGCCTTTCCCGTATCCATCGTTGCCCCGCTTCACAGCTTCGGGACGGTTACACATCTGGCACCTTAGACGGTGACTCGTACAAGTACTGTCTGGATGGTCAACGCCTTGTCGAAGTGGCGACAAATGAATATCGCACAGAACGGGAAAGTGACCGTAGAATCACCAAAGATACCACCGGGTTTACTGTTTATTTGCGTAATGGCCGAAAGCTCTTTTACGGTAAAACCAGCGATGCCCGCCGCGCCAGTAAAGATAGTCAAAGCTATGTCGACTGGCATCTGAATCAGGTAGAAGATTTGGTGGGTAACTCTATGACCTACCACTACGAGAAGGACGCCTCTATTGGCGTTCACCGGATCGATTATGTGGCTTACACTCACAACAGCGAGGGAGGGCTAAATCACCGTGTGGATTTTGTCTACGAGGCTCGTGAAGATGTAATGAGTGGGTATTGGTCTGGTATTCAATACCTGCATGATAAGCGCTTACAAACCGTAGACGTGACTGCTGACGGTGCGCTAGTACGACGCTACAACCTTGCCTATCAAGGCTACAACGATACCGCCAATGCAGACCCTGCGAAAATCAGTAGGCTCAGTAGTATAGCTGAGTGTTTTGACCTTACATCAACGATATGCAAAGACCCTGTTGAGTTCGAATGGACTTCCCGTAAAGCGGATGATTTTGGCTTCACCGAAACCAAGTTGGTGAATGCAAATCACGAGGACTTTGATGATTCGTGGTTAATGGATTTCGACGGTGATGGTGTAAGGGAGGTACTTTACGACGATGTGCCGAATCAAATGCATTGGACGAGAAATTTTTATGTGGTTGAGCAAGGTGAAGTGCCGACGTCAGGGGCTGACCAGCTCAAAGGCGCATTTGCAGATTTAGATGGCTATATTAAAGTCCTCGCCACAGTTGATATTAATCATGATGGTCTTGACGATATCGTCTATCTCAATACACCTGTGGAGGCGGTAGAAAATCAGGAGCTCTGGGTGGCGTACTCGAACGGCATTAGTTTTGATACCCCTGAAGTGTTTACGACGATTGCTGGTCCTAATGTGTTTCACCTTCAATTTCGTGATTTTAATGGTGATGGTTTAGTTGATATTTATCGTATTCCTAACCCTTCTTATTCATCGGCAGAAGGGTACGGATATGAGGAGCCGGCAAACCGGTATCAGCGTATTGAAGTCTCTCTCAATCAAGGCAATGGGCAATTCAGTGGCTTTTTAGAGCGGGGCATCATGTATGGTGGTGATCCTACTACGCGTAGACTTTCGGATATGAATGGTGATGGTCTATTAGATGTGGTCATGTGTGATTATATCCAATACGAATGGCACTACCGTCACCAGGATGATAGCTACTGCCGTTTTTTGGTTTACCTTAATAATGGTGATGACGGTAATGGAAACATAAGTTTTGCGGATCGTGTGACCTGGGAGGGCGTTGAAGTCTCCGCAATATCCTGGTCGCAACGTAATAATGCGGATGCGACTCACCCTCCAGAAGAGCAAATGCTGCAGTTGGCAGATATGAATGGGGATCGCTTGCCGGATGCGGTGTGGATGGCGAAAGATGATGTCCAGGTTGCTATTAATCGCGGGGATAGTTTTGCGCCACTTGAAGTATGGCTTGATCAAAGTGTCACCCCGGAATACGGACTTTATCCCACCATGTCTTTGGTGGACTTAAATACTGATGGCTACCCTGATTTTGTTTTTAACACTGATGGTGGCGACTGCCGGGGCGGTGGTTGTAGTGGGGGGCATGTACGTGTTGCCTACAACTTAAGTGGCCAAGGCTTTTCTGAGCCTATCGATACCAATGCTTATGTTTGGGGATTTTTCGGTGAAGACCTCAATGACGATGGTGTAAATGATATTAATGGGCAGAAGGATGTTATAAGTTTGAGTGGCTCATTAGGCATACCCTTGGGTACGCAATTCTATGAAAATAAATTAAACCGGCATCGTATTACTGGGTTCACAGCAGGTGGCTCAGATATTTCATTGTCATACAGCCCGTTAAACGCTTCGGACGTGCACACGAAAACGTCCGGTAATCTATCCTTCAGTGGTACTACAGCCGTCGATTATATTGGGGGGGAGAATACTTTTTACTATGAAAATAATGGCGAGAAGGTCGTGGCTAGCTTTGCCTCTACCGCTGTCGCCACACGCTACTTGGTCGAAAACGTAGATATTGACGATGGCATCGGCGGCACCAACAATACCGAATACCATTACACCGGCTTTCTCCGTCATCGTGGTGGTTGGGGTGGTCTAGGTTTCGAACAAGTGCAAAGTACCAGTACTATTGGTGCCACTGGGCAGCAAACTCGCACGGTTTCAGAATACATCCAAGAAGTGGGTGACAATTACAAAGTCGCAGGCTTACTTAAAACTCGTACCCAATACGCGGATAATGCCGACGGTAATCTTCAAGAAATATCGCGCACGCAAAACCATTGGCACGTACAGACCATGGTGGATGATACGGATGGTTATACCAGCCCCCATTACCGCGTCATTGGCGATGCAAGTCACAGCGAAAGCCAGGATTTAAACGGCGCAGATATCGCTAACAGCTCGCGTTACACACTCAGTTACGATGCAGCGGCACCCACGGCATGCGATACAACAGACATAAGTGATTTTGTAAGCGTATCCACCGCGCAGCATGCAGGCATCGATGCCTATGGCAATGTTCACCAAAACGTGAGCCTCACCTGCGACGGAACATCAACCTTTACGAGTGCCACCAAAACCCAATACGAAAATCGCACTACCGGTGATCAGTGGTTATTAGGTTTGGTAACGAATACACAAATCACCAGCACTTCGCCGGATGAGAGTGGTGCACTGCAAAGCTTAACACGTGAACAATCCAACACTTATGAAGCGAATTCTGGTTTGCCCCATACGCAAATCCGCGAGCCGCAAAACAGTGATCTAAGCCGCACCACGACCATCACTAGCTACGATGCTTACGGTACCCCCACGAATATCACAGAAAGCTGGAATAATGGGAATGGCTTAGATATTGAGGGTAATGCGCGCAGCTCCACCATGAGTGTCACCTACCAAAGTGATGGGTCACGCACTATTACCGCAACCAATGCTGCTGGCCATAGCACCACCAGCATCGTCGACGGCAAGTTCGGCCAAGTACGCAGCTTTACCGACGCTAACAACTTAACGACCACCACAACCTTCGACGTATTAGGGCGCATCGATACCATCACCGCGCCTGATGGTTCTACCGTGGTGAACAGCTACCGTGTGTGCGACGGATGTGAAGCGCCCAGCCCACAAGCACGCTCCTACGTCCACAGTAAAGCCAGCGGTGCCAGCGCGCAGCGCAGTTACTTCGATGCCTACGGCCGCCAAGTAGGCCAGCGCATGATCGGCTTAACCGGTATCCCAAGTTACACCCAAATCGATTACGACGCAGCAGGTCGTGTTGCTTCCGCATCAGAACCCTTCTTCATCGGTGAAGATCGTTACAACACCACCTATGAGTACGACAGCTTAGGTCGTACTACCTTAGTCACAGCACCCAATGATGGTGAAACCGAAACCCGATACAACGGGCTAGAAATCACCGTCATTAACGCCCTAGAACAACAGCGCAAACAAACACAAAACGGTATTGGTCAAAACATCAAAACAACCGACCATTACGACACCTCCATCGAATACGCCTACGACCCTTTTGGTAACTTAGAACAAACCGAAGTCATCATTGCCGGGGAAACCAGCGGCGTAGTCACCACCATGGGCTACGATCTACTTGGTCGCCAATCGTATTTGGATGATCCATCAGCAGGCCGCCTCGACTACACCTACACTGGTTTAGATCTGATGCACACCGGCACCGATGCGAAAAACCAACGTACGGAATTTAGCTACGACGTACTCGGCCGCCAAATCACTCGTGTCGACAATGCCGGTGCCTCAGGCGTAGCAAGCCGCACCCATGAATGGTTCTACGACACCCCTAACAGCGGTGAAGGCAGGCTTGATAGCGTAGAAGGTTTCGATACCGATGGTGTGGCATATAGTGAAAATTATGATTACAACGCCTATGGTTTACCGACGATTGTCGAAACCACCATACAAGGGGAAACCTACGAGACGCAAACCTACTACGATGATTTAAATCGTCCCGTGGGTATTGCTTACCCAACAGGCTTTACTGTGGTGAACCATTACAATAATTATGGTTATCGACACCAAGTAAGTAACGGCATGGATGAATCTACACTATGGACAGCAACGGAAGCGGATGCGCGTGGCAACATTACGAACAGTGAGCACGGTAACGGCGTTGAGACCGTAAGGGAATACAACGCTGATACAGGCTTTGTGAACTCTATTTTTGCCGAAAAAGGCAGTAATAACCTCTTGGTTCAGAATCAAGATTTTACCTACGATGTATTGGGGAACCTTACTTTTCGTGAGGACCAGCGTGTGCAAATGGTACAGGCTTTTTGTTATGACAAGCTTAATAGATTAACAGCCGCTAGAAGGGATGAGTGCAGTAATGATGACAATGACATCACTTATGATGAACTAGGTAACATTCAAACCCGAGCAATGGAAAGCGGCACCCAGTCCTATGTTTACGATGTGACAAACCCCTACAAGTTGATGAGTACGAATATGGCGGGTAGTTACGGCTACGATAATAACGGCAACATCACCAGTGGAGATGGCCGCACCATTGAATACAGTAGTTTTGATAAGCCCACCCGTATGACCAAAGACGGCAATACTGTCGAGATCACCTACAGTGCAGATCAAACCCGTATCAAGCGTATTGATTCTGGGGATGCAGGCGAAGTAACGACCTTCTATGTGGCTGGCGTATATGAAATACGTCGAGAAGGAAACGAAATCCAACATTTACACCAGATCGGAGACATAGCCTTACGAATTAGAGAAGAGGAATGTCATATGGTCGATATTTTTGATGGTAATGGAGATGTTATTGGCCAAGAAGAGCAATGTCATATTACGAAGCAAGAAACCAGCTACCTTCATCACGACCATATCGGCTCGCTTGTCGCTAAGTCCAATCAGGCTGGAGATGGTGTAGAATTCTCCGCAAGTGATCCATGGGGATTAAGGCAAGATGAGAGCTGGTTAGGCAGTATCCTAGGAACGGATTACGTACCGACAGATACGCGTGAAGGCTTTACTGGGCATGAGCATATGGATGGTGTTGGGCTGATCCATATGAATGGGCGGGTTTATGATCCGAATGTTGGACGGTTCCTTTCTCCTGACCCTATTATCCAAGCGCCAAGTGCTACACAAAGTTTCAACAGATACAGCTACGTTTGGAATAATCCGCTTAGCATGACTGACCCAAGTGGGTATGAATGCGGCGGGCAAGGTACCAATTCAGGCGGTAGTTGTGCAGATGAAGTTGTTATTGTCGAAGGAGGTTCAGGGGGAGGTTCGCCTTTTGTAACCACGGTTGCGCCTGGAGATGTAAATATTGATTTTAGTCTTGGGTCTTTAGGTTTTGATCCTGGTGTTGATGCTGCAGGTCTTGCGACAACTGATACGGACAATCCCGCGAATCAAGATCAGAGCGATGATGAAGAAGAGCAGGAAGAGGAAGAAGTTTACGTTTATGCGAAGAAAGGCGGGGGGCAGTGTGCTGGGCCTTGCCGTTCTTACACAATGAGTTCGGATGGTTGGCCTGTTTCAGCTTATGCGATGAATTCGGTTCGAATGGATGGGCGTAATCTAGTACCTGCAGGGTTGGCAATTGGTGGACTTTTGTTGGCTGAGATGGGGGCTTACGCGGTTATCCTGGAATTTTTAGCGTTTGGGTGTACTGAGTGCCCGGTATTTACATTGAGATTTGGTGTGTCGGGGGAGAAAGTTACGCTAGCAACCAAGGGAATGGGAACGGTTTTAGCTAAGTCTCCAAAAGCGACCAGCTTTCTTTCTCCAAAAGCTTTACGCCAGCATTGGAAAAAACATGTTCAAAAAGGTAATGAGTGGGGGGTGGCTATGACCGAGGCTCAATATCTCGCTCGGGCTAAAAAGTTTTTATCCGGTGCTCCTGGTAAGCATACTCTCCAATATCAGCGTTTTAATGGCCAAACAGTAAGGTTTAGCACTCGAACTGGGGAGTATGGTGTTGTTGGAGCCGATGGCACAATAAGTACTTTATTTAGGCCGGCAATGTCAAAGCGCGGAGGGGATGGCTTAAGCTATTTCCTAAATGATCGAATGAAAAACGTGGGGTATTAATGTGAGTAGATTGCACGCTTGTATTGTCTGTGGCTGGAAAGGGTTTGGGCAGAAGCCAGTTTTTCCATTTTCTTCTCATGAGATTTGTGCTTGTTGTGGCACAGAATTTGGTTTAGATGTCCAGGAAGAAAGAGACGTACAGAGGGTTAGGCAAGAATGGTTGGCGGAGGGTGCTCCTTGGTTTGATGATGAAGATGATGTTGAGCCGGGCAAACCGGAGTGTTGGGATGTTTCAATTGCGAAATCCCAAATTAAAAACCTTAGAGATTCTTAAGGGGTCAGAGCCCTTTTAAAGGGCTTCCAGGAAATCTTCACATATTTAAAGGAGAAAAAACGATATGAATAAACAAATACTAATGGGCGCATTGCTGTCTTTGATGGGCAATGCTGCCTTTGCGGAAGACGCCAGCACCTACGCCAGCCTGTATCAAAACCATATTATCGACGACGAACGTGTTAACGGTGATACCGCTAAGGCAGAAGCCTTCACCGATTGCCATATGATGGCCTTGGGCGTGTTCCCTGAGTCGATGCAAAACGAAGCCTTTCGTGTGGCCAATGCTACCCACAGTTACGATGAAGCCCGCACCGCCTTTTCTCACTTGGCTGCAAAAGAAATTACCGCCAGCGACGAACGCAAAGCCGCTATTCAATCTGTGATCGATGAAAGTAAATCTCTGAGTGATGCCTGCTTAGCCGGTATTTAATTTCCTGGTTTGTATAAGTGTATATGCTTCGCCTCTACGTGGTCTTTTCGATATTTCTGTCAGTGAATGTACTGGCAGAAGAAATGTTGCCCATCATAGATGAAAGTGATGAAATTGAAGAATTTGATTCTGAGCGGTTAGATGAGGCAAGGAAAAATAATCTTTATTGCGAAGTCGAATTTACCGTGACGAAAGAAGGGGCTACAAGAGATATAAAGGTTGTTGATTGTCCCCAGAAAACATTTGAAGAACCTTCGATAGCTGCAGTGAAAAAGTTTAAGTATAAGCCTCGAATGATGAATGGTAAGGCGGTTAATGTTTACGGTGTGACGAGTATGCTTTGGTTTGAGCCGCAATCTAAGTGAGTTCCTGGAAATGCCGCTGCCCGTAAAGCCCTGAGTGAAGCGACGGTGCTGGCAATGGCGAGCAATAAGTAGGGTCAGATCCGACTTTAGGAAAAAAATAATTTAAGGAGAAGTAACAAAATGAATAAATGTATGTTAATTGGAATGTTGTTATTAGGTAGTGCTGCCTTCGCGGAAGACGCCAGCACCTACGCCAGCCTATACCAGGCCAGCATTATCGACGACGAACGCGTTAACGGTGATACCGCTAAAGCAGAAGCCTTTACCGATTGTCACATGATGGCCCTGGGTGCTTTCCCAGAAGCCATGCAAAACGAAGCCTTCCGTGTGGCTAATACAACTCACAGCTATGACGAAGCGCGTACCGCTTTCTCCCTCCTGGCTGCAAATGAAATGACTGCCAGTGACGCACGTAAATCAGTAATCACTGCCATCATTGCTGAAAGTAAATCCCTCGGTGACGCTTGCTTTACCAGCATTTAATCTCTTTGTATTAATTTTCTGCAAAACGCGGGAGTGTTTTTTCTTTTTGATATGCTGGTTAATGACTGGCACGAAAAGGACTGTTTTTTGTTATGGGTATTTTAATGTCTAATCGATCATGCGCTACTACACATGCGCGATATAGAAAATATTGTGTTTCCTGGTTGCTAGCATTTTATTTGGTGATGTCGGCGTCAAACGTCTTATCTACCCCGATCCCTCTTGAGGATATTGCCGGGCTCCCTTCCGTTAAGTGGCTACAGATTTCGCCTAATGGGCGCTATATCTCTTCGTGGGGAAGGGTAAAGTCAGATGGGAAAGAGGGGTTCTCGCTCAACGTGTTAGACTTAAATACGATGAAGTCTGAAAACCTTTTAGTCGCGCTAGACGGTAATTATCGCCCTCTGTGGTATGAGTGGGCAAATAACGATAAGATTTTAATTGCCGGAGTTTACCCTTGGCTTTTTGCGGGAAAAGCAAGACAGAAGACGGAGATGGAAGTCCTCGATATTCATAGTAAGGCATTACGGCGAATCGTTCCAGAGCGGTTATCGAAATCTAATTTTGGTGGTTACATGCCGTCGAGACTGGATAGAGTTATAGACCTCCTTCCTGATGACGAGGATCACATACTCATGAATATTTGGAATAAGACATATAAGGTTTCCCTTGGTAACCCCAAGGTTAGCCGTGTTCATAAGCATCGTAATGGCGCCATTGGTAACTGGCAAGTTGACCGGAAAAGTAACGTAAGGATTGGGTATTCCTTTAAAGGGAAGATGCAAACTATATATCATAGTTTTCCTGGCTCAAAAGAATGGGAAAAATTATGGGTATTTGACCCTCTCTCTCCAGACTATATGTGGCCTATTGGATTCGATTCAGACCCCAATATTTTGTACGTTCGTGCGCTACACGATGACAGGGAAGCCATATTCAAAATCGACTTGCAAAAAAGGCCAATAGAAAAAGTATTAGTGCATGCCAATGAAAACTATGATGAAGGTGGAAGACTATTTTACTCGGAGAAATATCAGCGAGTAGTCGGTGTTACCACACCGTACAATAATAGCTATATATTTTGGGATAAAGAATATGATTCACTATATCAGGCAATTAATAAAGGATTACCTGGTGCAGACAATTATTTGATTGATATGAGCAAGGACGAACGGCGCTATATAGTTTTTTCAGAATCAGATATTGATCCCGGTGTGTATTATTTTGGCGATAGAGATAAAAAAACGCTCGTTCCTATTGCTGAACACTACTCTAATTTACAGCCTCAAAATCTTTCAAAAACCCATAGTTTCGTATACCAGGCCCGAGACGGGTTAGATATAGAAGCGTTTGTTACTCTTCCTGATAATTATAAAAAGGGGAACCCTGTTCCAACAGTTGTATTGCCTCATGATGGTCCTGCGGAAAGAGATTACACCTCTTTCGATTATTGGACCCAGTTTTTTGCAAGTCGAGGGTACATGGTTTTGCGCATAAATTTCCGGGGGTCCTCAGGTTATGGCTATTCATTTAAGAGGGCAGGGTTTGGGTCGTGGGGGCTTGAAATGCAGGACGACATAGAGGATGGCGTAAGGTGGGCGATTGAGAAGGGATTCGCTCAGAAAGGTAAAATATGTATTGCAGGATCAGGATATGGTGGCTACGCAGCGCTTATGGGCACTATAAGATCGCCAGGCCTATATGAATGCGCGATAAGTTTTGGTGGGGTCACGGACATTCCAAGGTTGCTTCAGTCCTATATGCGAACAAGCAGCTATAAAATAGAAACAAAGCGGCTAAGTTCATCAAGCAAAGGTAACCGTAATCGATCACCCTTAAACCACATACAGAATATAAAGACCCCTGTTCTATTGATACATGGGAAAAATGATCGTGAGGTAGAAGTGAGCCATGGTCGACGAATGTATAACGCGCTAAAAGAAAAAAAACGTGAAGTGCGATACGTTGAATTGGACAAAGGGTCAAGCCACTTACACATCCGTAAAAACCGAATCCTAGCCTTTAAGGAAATGGAGGCGTTTTTAGCTGAGCATTTGCAGTAGGAGTCTTAAGGGGTCAAAGCCCTTTAAAAGGGCTTCCAGGAAATCGTCATATATTTAAAGGAGAAAAAACGATATGAACAAACCAATAATAATGGGTGTATTCCTGTCTTTGCTGGGAAGTATGGCATTCGCCGAAGATGCCACTACCTACGCTAGCCTATACCAAGCCAGCATCATCGATGACGAACGCGTTAACGGTGATGCCGCTAAAGCAGAAGCCTTCACCGATTGCCATATGATGGCCCTGGGTGCTTTCCCTGAAGCCATGCAAAACGAAGCCTTCCGTGTTGCCAATGCTTCTCACAACTACGACGAAGCTCGTACAGCCTTCTCTACCTTGGCTGCCAATGAAATGACTGCCAGTGACGAACGCAAAGCGGTTATTGCTGCGATCATTGCTAAAAGTAAGTCCCTGGGTGATGCATGCTTAGCTAGTATTTAATTTCCTGGTTTGTATAAGTGTATATGCTTCACCTCTACGTGGTCTTTTCGATATTTCTGTCAGTGAATGTACTGGCAGAAGAAATGTTGCCCATCATAGATGAAATTGAAGAATTTGATTCTGAACGGTTAGATGAGGCAAGGAAAAATAATCTTTATTGAGAAGTCGAATTTACCGTGACCAAAGAAGGGGCTACAAGAGATATAAAGGTTGTTGATTGTCCCCAGAAAACATTTGAAGAACCTTCGATAGCTGCAGTCAAAAAGTTTAAGTATAAGCCTCGAATGATGAATAGCATGACTGTTAACGCTTATGGAATGATAATTGTATTTTGGTTTGAACTTCAGTCTAAGTAAGTGGGTGGAAAGTTTTATATTAGAGCGGAATGCTGTGAAAGACTCAGGGGTAATTATCGATTGCTTGGCCATGTGTATCCTGAATAAGGAGTGTGGAAAGGGAGTAAGAGGCGGAGTTAGGCTTGGTGCTGAGCACTAATATGCATAGGCCCTATTGAAATAACAGCCAGAGACGGGTGAAAGTAAAGAGATTCTTATGGAAATTGGAGTGGTGCGAGGTGGAGCTATTGGCGGTTCTCGATATTAAAGGTTTTTTCTTTTCTGCGAGGAAATATCTTTGTTGCTCCTTGATTTTATTTTCATCGAATTCCTTTTCTTCTGATTCAAAGTTAGTCGAGAATCGTTCGTGGGTGAAGGTGACATCGCCGGGGTTTGAAATAATTAGCGATGCCAGCAAAGGCTCTGTCAAACGGTTGGCGGAAAAGTTAGAGAGGTTTAAATATGCGGTTGAGATGTTTACCACTGTCAAGCTTAGTAAGGATGATAGACCGGTAACCGTTTTGGCGATATCCGATGGTAGAGTGTTTGATCTAGTGGCCGGTGATGACGGATACGGAGAAAATTTTTCTGGGTGGTTTGAGGAGTCAACTAGAGGTAACTACGCTGTAATTAAGCTACAGAAAGGCTGGTGGAAAAAATCCACAAGATATCAAACATCAGAATCCATTCTATTTCATGAGTACGTACATTATATTTCATACTTTTGGAAGGGAGAGGTTTTTCCAAAGTGGTATGGGGAGGGGCTCGCGGAATATCTAAGCACTTTGACTTTTAAAAAAAATAAAGGGTCGGTCGGTCTCCCGTTACATTATCATATTCAATTTTTACGTCACAATGGGCTGGCGCCCATTGAGTCACTATTAAAGGCATCGGCTTATCCTCAGGGGGAAGCTGAGCTTTCCCTGTTTTATGCGCAATCTTGGGCTTTTGTTCATTATCTGTCTGCGCTTGAGAGCAGAAAAGATAGTTTAAGGGTGTATCTATCCTTAAACTCAAGTGGTTCGGATATTGATTCTGCTTTTAAGGAGGCGTTTAAGGTTGATTATGCTGGTATGGATAAACGGTTACGTAAGTATCTGAATGCGAACGAATTTCGATATTTTGAGTTCTCTTTAGATTCTGAGAGATTAGAAGCTGCCTATGAATTCAAGCGGTTAAATGACGAAGAGATTTTGGTTGATGTTGGACGGTATTTGATTGGTACTCAGGGTGGGCGGGATAAAGCATTGCTAATGTTTGAGAGGGCGTTAGAAATAAACCCTAAATATATGCCAGCTATGGCTGGTAGAGTTTATTTTGACATATCTGGCGGAGAGGGCTCTTCAATAGGCGATTCGCAAGTTAGTAAGCTAGAAGATTATTCCGGAAGCGCCTGGGTGGATCTCGTTCTTGGTCACATATATTCCGGTCGAATTGTTAAGCATAATAATGCAGATGAAATCAGCTCTTCGCTAGCGAACAAAGCATTGTCCGCTTATGGCAGGGCGGGAGCTGAAGCGACCAACATCGAAGCGATGCTTGGGATAGGGGGGGTATATTTTGCGCTTGGGCGCCTTGATAAAGCTCTAGAGTTTTATGAGGCGGCCGCTATGTATGCGCCTTCAAATGATGATGTATTAAGAAGTTTGATTGTGGCTTACTATGCATCAGATAGAATTGACCTTGCTGCCGATTCGATTTATAAGCTAGTTAACAAGTATCACTTATCTAGCGAAATAATATCGGATATTGATAAATGGTTAGATGGTGTTAGAGATGGCTATGTGGAGTCGCTGGAATAATTGAAGTCGAACAAATGCCGAAAATGGGATTGGGTCCGTATAGGCTTCAAGGCGCTTTGGAATTGCCTTCCCGTGACGAATTTAGGCTTCTGGTCAAAGCAGTCATCTCTGAAGGTGGATCTCTGGTTGACAGCTATCTAGCTAATATTTGATTTTTTATGCGGAAATTTAATGCGTGGAAATACTAGTTCGCTTTAAGGGCGTGTATATGAAGGTTTTGGTCGGAATACTTTTTTCTTTCTCGGCTAATGCGCTGTCTGGTGGAGCCGGAATCGAATTGGGTGGAAAGCTTTATGTAAATGCTGAGCATCGTGAGATATTCTGGGCGAATCATCGTGAACTAGAGCCGGTGTACTCAAAGCTAGATATAATAAAAAAACGAACAGCATGTGTAACCGTGATGTTTAAAATTGGTAGAGATGGAAAGACGTCTGATGCATCTGTGGTTAGAATTCATCCTAAGGATTATGGCCGGTTTCGCAAAAATTCATTGAAGGCAGTTCGCAAATTTCGTTTTAAACCTGCGGTGGATAATCTAGATAGGAAAGAGATAATTACAACACATACATTTAAATTTATTCCATCGGTTGAGCCGACCAAAAAACCCCATAGGGAGATGTTGGTTAAGTTAGAAGAGGAGTTTGAGTATGCTTGTGATGTAGTATTTGAAAGTCCTCCAGAAAACTAGAGGGCCTAGAGTGGCTGGGGCGAAATTGAGTTTTTGGGAGAGTGTTTAATGCATTATTTTATTATTGCTATTTCTGTAGTGTTGGTGTGCAGTGGTTGTGCTTCTTCTATAGTCTACGAGCCTTTGTTGGCGGGTGAGGATTTGAAGGGTGTTCAGAAAATAAACGTTGTTCATATCGTTAATCAAAAAAATATAGAGGCGCAATTTTCCCCCGCTAGAAAGGTTGGATTAACCGCAGGGGTAGCGGGTGGAGGGGTTGGATTTGTTATAGGTTCTATTGTCGACGCGGCAATGGCAGTGCGCTCAACCGTTGTTTCGCGCAACGAGAGAAGTCGCGTTGCACCGTTTAAAGAAATGTTAATTGGTTATGATGCGGAGAATGTTGGTGAAAAAGCAATTCGAAAAAGTTTTGATGAAAGTAAATATTCGATTGGAGACTATACAACACTTTACGATGTAAAACCTAAAACCCTTGACATCAATAAATATGTGGATGATTTTTCTCATAAAAAATTACTCACGATAAAAACGGAGTATTCATTTGACCCTTTTATGAATTCTATTCATGTGGTGTCAATGGGTGTTTTGTATTTGAGTCCGCCAAAAAGGTCACGATCGACGAAGAAAATGGGCCCATGGGAAAAGGTTGTGTGGACCGTTCAATATCAGGGGCCAGGTCGTCATGTGAAGTATAAGGCGGTGAAAAAAATAAATATGAAAACTGAAATGGATAGTCTTAAGGCGTATTACGATGGTCGAATCAAAGTGGCCCGGGCCTCAGAGAAACAAAACTTGAAGGCCGTAAAAAAAATAGAGGTAGATAAGTTTAAAAAGCGTAAATATGTGAAATATTTGGATCCAATTAAGCGGCCTGATTGGGAAGAGCATGATTTAAAGGCGGAGTTGGATCTAGGTATAGCGCTGAGTGTTGAAGAACTGATTCGTTCGCTAGGTGACGAAGAGCTGCGCATTAAGGGTGAGTATGAGGTGGCGTATATGCTGCCAGACATCAAAGGGACACCAAGAAATAAAATGTCGCTTGCTATTTTGGATCGTGACATTGAGGGTGAGTATTTGATATGTTGGGCCAAGGAAAATCAAAAATATATCATACCTACTCAAGAACTGGTTCAGATGCCCTCTCCCTATCGTAGATGAATGCTGTGATATATGATTTTGTGTAACTTCTTTGTTCGATCTAAGAATGTGTTTGAATGTATGAAGCTTTCTATAGGTAGGCCGATAATAATGAGATTAAAGGAAATTGTAGGTAACGTTATGATCATAAATAGACTCTTGCGCTTAGGTATTTTTGTTGTTTCATTGGCTTGTGTTGGGGTCCATTCGGATGCTTTGACCGTTGATGATTTTGCAAAGCTCCCAGAGGTTCAGAATGTGCGCTTATCCCCGAATGGAGTTTATTTGTCTTATATTGCGCGTGCGGATACGGCTAACCTTCAAGGGTACGTCGTCAATGTAATGAATACAGAAACAAAAAAACTTGATGTGGTTTTATACGCTCCGGATGATCAGTTTACGATTAACTGGGTAAAGTGGGCCAATGATGATCAGTTATTGGTGAGCGCAGCTTACCCTGATATGCGTTGGCGTATACAGACGTTAGAGCACCGGTTGCTTATCGTGAATAGGAAGACAAAAAAAATACGGAATATGCTGTCGAATAACACCATCAGTAATTTTTCAAATTTTCCTCAATTTCAAGACGAAATTCTGGATCTACTACCTGAAGATAATGATCATTTTTTGCTGCAAATGGATGGTGAAAAAACGGTTAGCCCAACGGTCTATAAAGTCTCTTTAAATAGATCCAAGTTGAAGACTTACCATAGGCATGTCAATGGTGTACGGCAGTGGGTATTGGATCGGAAGAAGAATGTGCGGATTGGGATAAAGAGGGAGGATGATAAAAATTTGCGTCAAATTATACATTTGGAACCAGGGAAAAAGAAGTGGGCGGTGTTGTGGGAGTTCGAACGTTATTCTGATAGCGAGGTGTGGCCATTGGGGTTTTCGGACGATCTTTACGAATTATATGTTAGGTCGAGGCATGAGGGGCGGGATGCGATATTCAAAGTAGATTTGAGAGATGAAAATCTTGAAAAGAAGCTTGTTTATTCAAACAAAAATTATGATGTTTCTGGGGATTTAGTCTATTCGAAGAAAACAGGAAAATTAATAGGCATAGATTTATCTGATGGTGGATATACATTTTGGGATGAAAGTTACAAAAAGTTAGTAAATGCCCTTAATAAAGGGCTGAAAGATACGACCAATAGTTTGATAAGCCTTAGTCAAGATGAAAATCGGTATGTCGTTTATTCGGAAAGTCATACTGAGTCCGGGGTTTATTATTTGGGCGATCGAAAAAATAAGACTTTGGTTCCGGTTGCGTACCGATATAGAGATTTGATGCCGGAGTTTCTGAGTAACAGAAAATTCGTGAATTATAAAGCTAGAGATGGTCAGAGTATTAATGCCTTTTTGACTATACCAAGTAAGTTGCAGGATTCTAAAAATCTTCCCGCTATTATTTTTCCTAACGGAACGCCTTTGAGTTCGGGTGGATCTGGTTTCGATATATGGGCGCAGTTTTTAGCTTATTCGGGGTATGTGGTATTGCAAATGGATTATCGTGGCTCATATGGCAACGGTTTTGATTTTATGAATCAGGGGCATAGTAACTATGGGAAGGTGATGCAAGAGGATATTGAGGATGGGACTAGATGGCTGATAGAGCGTGGTCAAGTCGATCCCGAACGAATTTGTATTGTTGGCTCAGGTTATGGCGGGTATTCTGCTTTGATGGGCTTAGTAAAAACTCCTGATCTTTATAGGTGTGCTGCTAGCTATGCCGGAATTTTCGATTTGTCTTCCCATGTAAAATCTTTTAGAGGTTTTACAAATTTTGAATCTATGAAGGCAAGTGTTGGATCAGACTATCGTTCTTTAGACCGACAGTCTCCACTGTATAATGCTTCGAAGATATCGAACCCAGTATTGCTGATGCATGGGGTAGATGATCGTTTGGTCAAGTATGAACAAAGTGAAAAAATGGCACGTCGATTAGAAAAATTAGAAAAGCCAGTTGATTTTATCAAGCTAAAAGCAGGTGCGCATAATTTAGATAATTCCCAGCACCGGCATATGGTGTTTAAGCGTCTGGAGAAGTTTTTAAATGATAATTTAGGTGAAAAACGTTAGTTTTTTCTTTATTTTTCACACAGTGAGCATGAGAAAGTTTTAGGCGCAATGTGTGTTGATTGGTTGATTGGTTGATTGAGCGGGTTGCATAGGCCAGTACTTCAGTAGTACTGACTGGCGCCGATGTTCTCGTTACAGTGGTTTAAGTCCCCCTAAATTATATTTAAATCAACAATCGATGAATAACTTCTTTCCTGGTTGCTGATGGGGATTATAATTCCCCATCAGTTTTTATCAGCAGAGAATGGTCATGGGATATAAAGAGCTACACGATAAATCTATTCAGGATCCTGCCGCGTTTTGGGGTGATATCGCGCAATCGATCGATTGGTATACTCTACCGAAAGAAGTTCTCTCTCAAGATGAGCAGGGTTGTTACCGCTGGTTCAAAGGCGGGACTATGAATACCAGCTATTTAGCGTTAGATTCCCATATTTTAAAGGGACGAGGTGATCAAGCCGCGCTTATTTTTGATTCCCCTGTTACCGGAGCCAAAGAACAATTTAGCTTTCTTCAGTTGCGTGACGAAGCGGCTGTATTTGCAGGTGCGTTACGCGATTTAGGTGTGGGTAAGGGCGATCGCGTCGTAATCTATATGCCGATGATCCCGCAAGCCGTCATTGCGATGTTGGCAGTGGCACGATTGGGAGCAGTTCACTCGGTAGTGTTCGGTGGTTTTGCACCAAAAGAATTAGCAATTCGTATTGATGATGCGGAACCAAAAGCCATCGTTACCGCGAGTTACGGTGTCGAGGTTTCTAAACGTATTGATTACAAACCCTTGGTTGATGAAGCTATTCGTCTTTCGGAACACGCACCAGAAAACGTCGTGCTATTTTCTCGTAAAGATGATGCTTCCGATATGCAAGTGGGTCGCGACCACTATTGGGCTGATTTAATTGCAGATGCCCAGCCTGCTGATCCTGTTCCTGTTGATGCTACCGATCCACTCTATATTTTGTACACCTCTGGCACTACTGGGAAGCCTAAGGGTGTTGTGCGCGACAATGGTGGTCATGCGGTTGCACTAAATTACAGTATGAAAGCCGTATATGACGTGGAGCCTGGTGATGTATTTTGGTCCGCGTCAGATGTGGGTTGGGTCGTCGGGCATTCTTATATCGTGTACGGGCCTTTATTGCATGGTTGCACCACGGTTGTGTATGAAGGGAAGCCCATTAAAACACCCGACGCGGGTGCCTTTTGGCGCGTGATTTCGGAATATAAAGTTAATGTATTTTTTACTGCACCTACGGCTTTTCGAGCGGTTAAGAAAGAAGACCCGTCTGCGAGTTTACTGAAACAATATGATATTAGCAGTTTGTCCGCGTTATTCTTGGCCGGGGAAAGGCTAGACCCGCCCACCTTGGAATGGCTGCAATCGGTAGTGGATGTTCCGGTGATCGATCATTGGTGGCAAACGGAAACTGGCTGGGCCATCGTTGGAAATGTAAAAGGCATTGAGTTACTGCCCATAAAAACGGGTTCCGCTACGGTACCTTTACCCGGGTATAGCGTTAGCATCGTAGATGATCAGGGAGAACTTTTACCTGTAGGTGAAAGCGGAAATATTGTCGTGAAGCTGCCCTTGCCCCCCGCGTGTTTTCCAACGCTTTGGAATGATGACCTTCATTTTAAGGAAAAATATTTGGCGTCCTTTCCCGGATATTTTGAAACCGGCGATAGTGGTTATATCGACGAAGATGGCTACGTATTTATTATGGGGCGCGTGGACGACATCATAAATGTTGCCGGCCATCGTTTATCTACCGGTTCTATGGAAGAAATAATTGGTGGGCATAGTGATGTTGCCGAGTGTGCCGTTATTGGGGTAGAAGACGAGCTTAAAGGTGAAGTACCTATTGGTTTTGTCATCTTAAAAGCGGGATCAAATATTGATGAAGTACAGCTGCAGAAAGAATTGGTCCAACAGGTGCGCAGCGATTTAGGGGGAATAGCGAGTTTACGTTCAGTGACTGTGGTTCAGCGCTTACCTAAAACACGTTCGGGGAAAATTCTACGGAAAAATTTGCGGCAGATTGCAGCGGGGGTTGAAGTGACGGTACCGGGCACGATTGAAGATGCCTCTGTTATTTCTGAGATTGCAGAGCTTATGAAAAGTAAGGGCTTAGTACGCGAAGCAAAAGAGGTATGTTAATCACTTGTTGCAATAATGTTGGGATTATTCAAACGTGACTTTTTCCCAATTTTATTCAAACTTTTTACAACGGCTATCATGGCGACGATGGCACCAATTAACCATAGTGTTGAGAAGGTGGGGTGCATGGTAAATGTACCTACCTGATACAAACAGCTCGCCGCCCAATAAGCAAGGAAGCTTGACCAGCCAATGACCAGGCTCGCCCACATGGGGCCTGACTCTCGATTCATTGCGCCCATTACTGCAACGCAGGGCGTGTAGAGTAAGATAAACACCAAATAACAAAACGCGGCAAACGCGCTGCCGAATAAGGTTTGCATTGCACCGAGGCCTGTATCAGAAACGCCTTGGTCTTCTGCGGATTCATTAACGGCGCCCAAACCTAATGGGTCACCAATGGCGCCGCCTAACGCGATGGTGTTATCGAGGATGGAGGTAAAGGCTTCTTGTGTGCTTGCGAGGAGGTTGAAGGCTTCATCTTCAGTGTTGTTCTCACCGGCAACGTCTTGGTAGAGCGCATCGAGTGTGCCGACTACGGCTTCTTTTGCAAATATCCCAGTAAATACGCCGACCGTTGCGGGCCAATTATCTTCTTGAACACCGATGGGTGCGAGGGCAGGCGTTAAGGCTTTGCCTACGGCACTAAGGAGTGAGTCTTTGCTGTCTTGGTTTCCAAAAGAGCCATCTAAGCCGATAGAGTTAATGATGGTAAGTGCGGCAACCACTTTTACAATCGTGCTGCCCGCGCGTTTTACGAAGCCGCGCAAACGGTGCCATGTGGTGAAGAATACATTGGTTACCGTGGGAATATGATAAGCGGGCATTTCTTGAAAAGAGGGCGAGCTTTGCCCTGAAAATAATGTTTTACGAAAGAGCCAGCCGGTAAAAACGGCCATGAGTATGCCGAAGAGGTAGAGCGCAAAAACAATAAGTGACCCGTTATTTGGGAAAAAGGCCGCTGCAAAAAGCGCGTACACCGTGAGCCGTGCACCGCAGGACATAAAGGGAGCCATCGCAATGGTGAGTAAGCGATCCTGTTCACGTGTTAACGATCGTGAAGCCATGACTGAGGGAACGTTACAGCCAAAGCCTACGATAAGTGGCACAAAAGCATTGCCTGGCAATCCGATTTTCGCCATTAAGCGATCAACGACGAAGCCCGCCCTCGCCATATAGCCGGAGCCTTCGAGCAGGCTTAAGCAAAGATATAAAAACCCGATGACAGGAATAAATGTGCCAACAAGTTGGATGCCTCCGCCGATGCCGTCTGCGACAATGGTACGCAACCATTCAGGGGAGCCAAGGGCAGTCATTAGGTTGCCGAGCCCATCTACCAACAGTGCGCCGAGTAAAATATCAAAAAAGTCGATAAACACAGCGCCAAGGTTGATGGAGAACATGAACATCAAGTACATCATCAACAAGAATATTGGGATGCCGAGCCAACGATTGAGCACGATGGCGTCAATCTTTTCGCTGAAGGCGCGTTTACCGGGCTCCATAATAACAACGTCGCGCGTTTGCTCTTGTATCCAATGGAAGCGGTGGGTAATGGCTTCTTCTGCGCAGAGCAGATCTTCTTTGATCTTGGGGGCATGGCCAGGGTTTTGGGCGATGTCCGAAATTTTTTGTTTGAGCTGACTAATTCCGGTGCCTTTGCTGGCGACGACAGGAATAATCGGGATGCCCAGTTTTCGCTCTAAGGACTCGACATCGATAGAGGTGCCTTGATGTTCGGCAACATCCATCATATTGAGGATGAGTATAAGTGGGATGCCGGTATCGAGTAATTCGTGGGTGAGCAGTAAATGCCGGTTCAGATTGGCGGCATCGACAACGTTAATAATAAGGTCGGGTGTTTCGTCGGTAATGAAGCGACGGGCGATTTGCTCGTCTATGCCTTGTTCTTCTGGTGCGAGGGTGTATACGCCAGGTAAGTCAACAAGCTCGATGCGATGGTCTTTGTTGGTCAGCGTCCCGGTTTTCTTTTCAACGGTAACGCCCGCCCAGTTGCCGACCTTTTGGTGAGCGCCGGTAAGGCTATTGAATACGGTGGTTTTGCCGCAGTTGGGATTGCCCGCTAGGGCGATGGTTATCTCGCTCACGCACTCTCTACTTGGATTTGCAGGGCGTCGCGCTTTCTGATGCTTAATAGAGTGCCTTCAATACGTACCTGCATGGGGTCGCCCAATGGTGCCGTACGGAGAACTGTGGCCTCGGCACCAGGGATAACGCCCATACGAAGTAAGCGCGAAAAGCTCTCACCCGCATTAGCAAAGCCTTTGATGCGGGTTTTGATGTTGGTTTCTTGGTCAGCAAGTGTCATAAATGCGTCCGGTAGGGCTATGGCGCCCGAGCTGAAGAGCTCTAAACTTAAATAATAACGATTATCGTTTAGTTTACTGCTTGGATTGAATTTAGGCCAGTCCTTGGTCCAAAAAATATATAAATAGCGTGTGATTTTTGTTTTCCCTCAAGGTTTCCAGTAGATATCGCTATTAGGAAGGAGGATGAAGAGATAGTGTGTGTTTTAGGGAGCATGCCAAAAAGAGGCGTCACTTGGTCATTCGGTTTTGTCGTCTTAGTCTGCTTACCGTTTGTGTTTGCTTTGTAAAGGCTATAGCATGCGGTTGTGAATAAGTCACATTTCAAGCTGTTACTTTGATGCTCTCGTCGCACATATAAGTAATATTTAACAAGGTTGTTGTTAGGTACCAAAGGGACTCTTCATAACGTCAGTACTCAGAACCCCTCCCAGACTCAGTTTTTATCCAAGAACCGGATATTTGTGTTTTGGTTTGCTGTGCCTGGAAGTTAAATGTCTAAGGAGAAAGGACAAATGAAAAAGAATAAATCCACATTAAAGGTATTTACGCGGAGCGCTATAGCATGTCTTGCTATGGCCGGTACGACGTTTGCCTATGCACAGCAAACATCTGGGACCAATGAGCTGTATGTCCCTGGGGAATTACTCGTTAAGTACAAATCCAATACGGGAACTCAAGACAAAGAGGTCACACGCCTGCTTCACGGAGTTGAGCATATAGAGACGTTCAAAAACCCTAAAAACAATGCCCCATCTTCTCTCTCGCAAACGTCTGCTGACTTGAGTAGTTGGGAGCATGTTCGCGCAAATGGTGACGTAGATCTTGCCGCATTGCGAGCACAGCTCACGCTGGATTCTACGGTTGAACGAGTTGAATACAACTACTTTGTTAATGCGAACCTAGTGCCGAACGATCCGCGGTTTGGTGAACTATGGGGTATGGATAATTTAGGTCAAACGGGCGGCGTCTCCAATGCAGACGTGGATGCTCCTGAGGCATGGGATATTCAAACAGGCAGTGCTGATGTTGTTGTCGGCGTCATTGATACAGGAATCGATTACAGTCATCCAGATTTACAAGCGAATATGTGGACTAATCCCGGTGAGATCCCGGCGAATGGTATTGACGATGATGGCAATGGTTATGTCGATGATGTACATGGCTACGATTTCGTGAACAACGATGGAGATCCGATGGATGATCATGGTCACGGAACGCATGTCGCGGGTACGATTGCGGCGGTAGGGGATAATGGCATTGGTGTCGCTGGTGTGAGTTGGAATGCTCAGTTAATGGGTATTAAATTCCTCAGTGCTTCTGGTTCTGGGACAACAGCGAACGCGATCGCTGCGGTTACGTATGCTACTGACATGGGTGTCAATATCACCAATAATAGCTGGGGTGGCGGTGGTTTTTCTCAAGCTCTAGAAGACGCGATTTCTGCAGCGGCCGCGGCAAATAGCCTTTTTGTCGCAGCTGCGGGCAACTCCAACAATGATAATGATCAAGGCGCTCACTACCCCTCGACCTATGATGTTTCTAACATTGTGGCGGTAGCTGCTACGGATCACAATGATCAGCGCGCTTCGTTTTCAAGTTATGGAGAAACATCTGTTGATCTCGGTGCTCCAGGAGTTTCCATTCTTTCTACTGTACCCTCGACCGGTAGTTTGGGTGACCCATCAGGCTATAGATTATTAAATGGTACATCTATGGCGACACCACATGTGGCAGGGGCTGCGGCGCTGATCTTGGGGCGCTATCCAGAACTCACATTCGAAGAATTAAAAAATCGCCTTCTCTTATCCTCTCGAAAAATACCTTCAATGACTGGTATTACGGTTAGTGGCGGTGTACTTAATGTTGCACAAGCTCTACAGGACGATGAACTTGCGCCAAATCCTGTTTCGGATTTAAGTCTGGTTGTTGCAAACTCTCGAACAGCAGATATTGCTTGGACGTCAACTGGTGATGATGAAGGCGTTGGGTTTGCAAGTGTTTATGAGATTTTTTATTCAACAGAAGCAATTGATGCAAGTAACATTGAAGATGCGAATACGCAGTTGTATTTTGCTAACGGAACATCGACTGAAACAGCGACGATTAATGGTCTGGTTGATGGAACAACTTATTATGCCGCGATAATCGCGGTTGATGATGTTGGCAACGTGAGCGAATTATCTAATGTAGTCGAGTTTACAACGCTCCCGTCCATGAGTGTTTATGAAAATTCATTAGACTCTATTAGTGATTGGGATCTTGACGGAACGGTTGGTCCAGAAGGGCTGTTATGGCACTTGTCGACGCACCGTATAACTAGCCCAACCACTGCACTTTATTACGGCATCGAAAGCACGCTAAATTACGATACAGGCTCTTCTAATTATGGTACTGCAACTACCCCTGAGATCGATTTAAGTGGTGTTGGCGATGCAATACTTACATTCGAGCACTTTTTGGCAACAGAAAATTTACCGCCATTTGATACTGCGAGTGTTCTTGTTTCTGCTGACGGCGGTGTGACATGGAGTGAAGTGTTTTCTACAGCCAACAGTACGGGTTCAATGGTCGAAGAGCTCATAGATATTTCTGAGTATGCAGGTCAAACCATCCGTCTTCGTTTCAGTTTTGATACTCTCGATAGCATTCTCAATCAGTTTGAAGGGTGGGTGATTGATGATATTGAAATTTCGGGTGCGCCTTTAACTCCGGTTCCAGTCATTTCTTCTCCAGTGAGTGTGGCTCTTGGAGAGGCCATACTATTTGATGCGAGTGGTTCTCAGGGAAGCCCAACCAGCTATACCTGGTATTTTGGTGATGGTACGACGGTAGAAACGACAGAGCCTACGATCAGTCATGTTTACCCAGTGGGTGGCCAATATACCGTTTTGTTGATGGTCAGTAATGATAATGGTGTGTCCGAAGATCCGGCCACGGCGTCAGTTAATGTGATTGCGTCGTATGTAGGTGGTTTTGATGGTAGTCCGGTTGGATCTGATCCAGAAGGTTGGTTAGATACAGATACGCCCCTCAATGAACCTCCATATAACGCAGAACCCGACGATAGTTTGTTTAGCGTGGTGGAGCTCGCTGGGGAAAATGTGTTCTCTACATCTTCGACGACTGAGAATATTCATTCTCACTATGTTGGAAGCCAGCCTTTTGGTATTAGTGCAGGCTATGAATACAGTGGACGCATGCTTATTACGGAAGGAACTTCACACATAGGGGTAACATTCTTTAGTCAGCTTCCAGGTGAAAACGGTTATTACATGTTGCGCTCGCTGGGCGGCTATAACGGTTTTCATCTCGCTGCGCAGGGAAGTCTAATCGAAGGTGATGTGCAGAGTTTTGTTAGCCCAGGCTCCATAGGTAATGGTTGGGCTCGTTTCCGCATTCAAGTGGAAGACGTTAATGGTCGCACCGAAATTCGCGCAAACGTATGGGCCGATGGATCGGCGGAGCCTAGTGGTTGGCAGATGGATGCATATGATCAAGAAGAGTGGCGTTTTACTGAAGGTACCTTTGGTGTTTGGTCTGGAGGCACGGGGACAAAATACTGGGATGATCTTGAGGTTAGTTCTCTAGGTGAATTACCCGCGGTTGTAAGTGTTCCTGATGTTAATGCTTTAAGCGAAGCAGAGGCTACTGCGCATTTACTTGAAGAGTCTGGTCTGAGTGTTTGGTTTGTCGATTATCGATACGATAATAATGTTCCTGCTGGCCAAGCAATAGAAACTAACCCGGGTTCTGGTGCTTTATTGTATGAAGGCGACAGTGTTGAGTTAGTGGTATCACTCGGCCAATTGTTTTGGTTCGAAGTGCCATCGTTGATCGGGCTTGGGCAGTTGGAAGCTGAAGTTGAACTGATAGCAGCAGGTTTTACTTTGGGTGCCATAAACGAAACCAGCAGCCCTGAAGCGGTTGGTACAGTAATTGGTCAAAGTGTTTCTGGTGGGTCGTGGATGCCGGAGGGAACGGCGATTGATATTACAGTGTCTACTGGACCGGCAACATAATTTCCGTGATTCAACTATTAGTGATCTTATTTTGATCACGTTCTGATAAGTGTGCTGTTCAGTTCACCTGAGTACCGCACTTATCTTTATTGGCTAGTTTAATATTGGTCTTATTGGAGTCCTGGGTCATGCAGGTCTGGGGCTTCCATTCAAGCTTTGTTCTTTCTCTCTCCTGTGGTTTACAGTCGTTAATCCCCCGTTTTGAGTAACTGGAGCGGTACACTTATTTATCCTTGGGCGAAAACGATTCCTTTTAGTTGAGCAGCTAAACAAATTGCGTATCAATAATCACTTCACAATTTAACGAGTTCGCAATAAAACAATAATCGTGAGATTTTTTATGCAAAGTGTCGATTGCACCTGAGTCTGGTTGTTTGCTGCCGGAGAACGTCACGCGGGGGCGCAATACAATTTGTGAAAACGCAGTTTTACCCGATGCTGTTTTGCCTAATGTACCCCGCGCATTATCGGTGTAGCTATCCACGGTATAACCGAACTTTGCGGCAAACCCTAAGAAAAACAACATGTGGCAGCTGGAAAGCGAGGCGATCAACGCTTCTTCGGGATCTACATTTTCAGCGATGGAATAGGGGAGTGGCACAATGTCGGGGGCTGAGGATGCTTGCACAACGGCGCCGCCATCAAATGCCCAGGTATGGCCTCGGCTGTATTCGTTATCGATAAACGCTTCATCGGGTTTGCGTGCCCATTGAACGGTGGCTTCATATTCAGACATGTGGTTTACCTATTGTCGGGTGCTAATGCGTTTAAGATTGCTCTTCGTATTGTTCGGCTTGTTGTATTTGCCAGAGTTGGGCGTACTTGCCTTTTTGTTCGATCAGTTCTTGATGAGAACCTTGCTCAATAATATTGCCTTGATCCAGCACGATAATGTTATCAGCGTTTACGACGGTGGACAGCCTGTGTGCGATGACCAGTGTGGTTTGTTCCTGGCTGATTTCTTCAATGGCATCAAGTATGCCTTGTTCTGATTTGCTATCGAGTGATGAGGTGGCTTCATCGAAGATCATTATGTGGGGGTGTTTTAATATGGCGCGCGCAATCGAGACACGTTGTTTTTCTCCGCCAGAAAGTTTTAGTCCTCGTTCGCCCACAACGGTTTTTGAGCCTTCAGGGAGTTGGGCAATAAAGTCGGTTAAGTGGGCAAGTTTAATCGAGTTGTCCACTTCTGCATCGCTGGCATCAACGCGGCCATAACGAATGTTTTCGTAAATGGACATGTTGAACAGCACAGTGTCTTGGGGGACGACACCAATGCTTGCGCGCAGAGAGTGTTGCGATACCTGGGTAATGTCTTGCCCGTCAATTGAAATAGATCCTTTGTCTGCATCGTAAAACCGAAAGAGGAGTTTGAGTAATGTGGATTTACCTGAGCCACTGCTGCCGACAATCGCCACTTTTTGTTTGCTTTGTACTTCAAAGCTGACGCCTTTTAAAATGGCACGTTCCGGTGTGTAGGCGAAGTCGATATTGTCGAAGGTGATCTGACCTTTTTTAACATTGAGTGTGGCGGCATTTTCTTTGTCAACGACTTTGGGTTTTGTATCGAGCAAGGTAAACATGCGTTCGATATTGGCGAGGGAGCCTTTCATTTCACGGTAAACAAACCCGAGAAAATTAAGCGGCATAAAAATTTGCATCATAAATGCATTGATGAGGACGAAGTCGCCCAGGGTCATGTTTTGGTTGGCCACATTGGCGGCGGCGAGAATCATTGAACTGCTCATTGCGGTGGCAATAATAAAGGCTTGGCCACCGTTGAGAAAAAATAACGAGAGCCGGTTTTTTTGCCGTGCTTTTTCCCAAGTGATGAGTTCGCGATCGTAATTTTCGGCTTCGTAATCTTCGTTAGTAAAGTATTTGACGGTTTCGTAGTTGAGGAGACTGTCGACAGCACGTGTGCTGGTTTCAGATTCTGCCTGATTCACTTCCCTGACAAATTTGGTGCGAATTTCTGTGGCGAATACAGAGAATGCAATATAGGCACTGACCGCCGCGACGACGATTAAGGCAAACCATACGTTGTATTGAACGAGTAAAATAACCGCGATGAGTGATATCTCGATTAATGTCGGGATGATATTGAAGACCATAAAGCGCAGCAAAAAGCTGATGCCGTTGGTGCCTCTTTCGATATCCCGCGATAGGCCACCGGTGCGGCGATTGAGATGAAAATCGAGGTCCAGGGAATGGATGTGTTGGAACACTTTAAGGCCAATACGGCGCATTGCACGTTCAGTCACGCGGCCGAAAATAGTATCCCTTAGCTCGCCAAATAAGACGCTGGCAAAACGTACGGCGCCGTAAGCGATGAGTAAGGCTAAGGGAATGGCGACTAACACGTTATCGTCGTTAATTTTTTCCAGGTCATCGACGATGTATTTCAAGATAAACGGCAGCCCAACGCTCGCCACTTTTGCGCCGATAAGGCAAAGAATGGCGAGGCCGATGCGGCTTTTATATTCCAGCAGGTAGGGAATCAGGGAATAGAGTGTTCGCCAGTTAACTTCTTTGATGCTGACATCGGTGGCTTGTCCGCGCATTAAGTGTACTCATGTTGCGTTGGGGGAAGGAGGCTAGGGATTGGACCACAAAGTGGGCGGGGGATAAATAAAAGAATCTGGGGTGCAACGGTTTTACGGATAGATGTGCAGGGAAGAAAAGCTAGGAGCTAAGTTTATCACCAACGATACTGCGGACTAATGGTTGCGGGTTGTCTGCAGAAAGTTTAGCTAGCCAATCATTGATTTGTTGTTCGATACCGGCAGTGCTTAATCCGGCTTCTTCAAGCACTTGGTCACGGGTGCCATGCTGATAGTAAATATCGGGCAGGCCAATGGCTAGAGTTGGGGTGGTTATTGCGTTTTGGCTCAGCAGCTCAAGTACCCCAGCGCCTGCACCGCCGGCTGTGGCGTTTTCTTCAACCGTAATAAGGTAATCATGGCTGGCTGCTTGGTCGAAAATAAGGGTTTGGTCGAGGGGTTTCGCCCAGCGCATGTCGCATACGGTAAAGCCGTATTTTTCTGCGATTTCGATGGTGCGGGGTAGCAGTACGCCAAAATTTAAGATGCTGACACGCTGCCCTTTTTGTACGACACGTCCACACCCGATCGGGAAGTGTTGATTACTTTCCACAATGCTTATGCCTGGGCCGGTACCGCGAGGGTAGCGAACCGCGGAGGGGCCTTCGTGTTCGTAAGCGCTATATAAAAGTTGCCGGCATTCATTTTCATCGCTTGGGGTTGCGATGATCATTTGCGGTATGGCGCGCATAAAGGAAATATCGAAACTGCCCGCATGGGTTGCGCCGTCTTCTCCGACGAGGCCAGCGCGGTCGATGGCGAAGGTGACGTCCAGGTTTTGAAGGGCAACGTCATGAATCAGTTGGTCATAGGCGCGCTGCAAAAAGCTTGAGTAGATAGCAACGACGGGCTTGGCACCATCGCAGGCTAAACCTGCCGCAAATGTGACGGCGTGTTGTTCAGCAATGGCGACATCGTGAAAGCGCTCGGGGAACTTCTCTGCGAATTCCACCATGCCAGAGCCTTCGCACATAGCGGGGGTGATGCCGATGAGGCGCTGATCTTGTTCTGCCGCGTCGCATAGCCAATCACCAAATATGGTTTGGTATTTTTTGCGTTTAGGCTTTTGTGGGGCGCTTGGCGCTGCGCTCGTCACTTTGGGTGTCGGTTCGATTTTGTTTAGTGCGTGATAGCCCACGGGGTCATTCTCGGCAGGGCCAAAGCCTTTACCCTTTTGGGTAATGATATGGAGCAGTTTGGGGCCTTTGATCTTTTGCATTTTTCGCAGATATTGGACGAGGTGACCTAGGTCATGGCCATCGATGGGGCCAACATAATAAAAGCCCAATTCTTCAAAAAGTGTTCCTGGGGAGATCATGCCTTTGAGGTGTTCTTCTGTTCTGCGAGCCAGCTCCCAGGCCTGCGGAATCTTTGTAAGTACGCGCTTACTCCCCTCGCGCAAGGCGTGGTAGGTCTTGCTGGCCCACACGCGGGAGAAATAGGTGGCTAAGCCGCCGACATTTTTTGAAATGGACATGTTGTTGTCATTCAAGATGACGAGCATGTCGGTGTCGGTATGGGCGGCGTGGTTGAGTGCTTCAAAGGCCATGCCTGCTGTCATCGCACCATCGCCAATGACGGCAACGGACTGGCGATCTTCGCCCAGTAATT
Organism: Agarilytica sp.; assembly: GCA_045430345.1. Classification (GTDB taxonomy): domain Bacteria; phylum Pseudomonadota; class Gammaproteobacteria; order Pseudomonadales; family Cellvibrionaceae; genus Agarilytica. The sequence goes on from JAILXT010000002.1 coordinate 461,039, forward strand.
CGGAGGCTTCAGACATGCCCAGTGCAGCGCTAATCGAGGTGCTGGAATGACCAACACCGAAGGTGTCGTATTCGCTTTCACTGCGCTTTGGAAAGCCGGAAAGACCTTGTTTTTGGCGAATGCCAGACATCGCTTCGCGGCGGCCCGTGAGTATTTTGTGGGGGTAGGTCTGGTGGCCAACGTCCCAAACGATACGATCGTTGGGTGTGTTGAGCACGTAGTGCAGGGCAACGGTGAGTTCAACAACACCTAAGCCAGCGCCAAAGTGCCCGCCGGTTTGGCCGACGGAAAAAAGGAGGTACTCCCGCAATTCACGGGCTAAGTCTTCCAGTTGATCTTCTTCCAGTTGACGTAAGTCCGCCGTCTCGTTAATGCTATCGAGCAGAGGGGTGGTCGGGCGTGTGAGCGGAATCGTGTCAAACATCGAATTACTACTGTGTCGAGCCTGGTAAACCCGCAATTGTATTGTGTCCACTGCCGCATTAAAAGGACATTGTCGATGTTGGTGACTATTGGGCTGGAATCTACCCTGTATTCCGCATACCAGCTGAGATCCCTGCCATGGTGACTTTCAACGCGCGTTCAAGTTCGGGGCTGATTTCACCGGCTTTACGTTCGCGCCGCAATAGCTCTGCTTGTAAGTAATTTAAGGGGTCGATATAGGGCTTACGTACGTCGAGGGAAAGCTGGAGGATGGGTTCGTCTTCCAGTAATTCCTGTTGGTGTTTCAGTTGGTTGAGTTGGTTGATGAGTGTTTTGAGGTCTTCACGCAATGCTAAGCCAAAATCATGCAAAGACTCATCGACCAGGAGTTGTTCGTAATAGGCACAAATAGGGCCGTCGGTTTTGCCTAGAACCATCTCCAACAAATCCAAGAAGCAGGAGAAGAAAGGCCAGTTTTCTACCATATCCTTGAGTGTGTCGGGTGCTGTTGCCAATGCGTGGGCAAGGGCTTGTTGGCCGCCCAGCCAACTGGGGAGATTTAGGCGGACTTGTGTCCACGCGAACACCCAGGGGATGGCCCGTAAGCTTTCGACGCCGCCGTCGGCTTTGCGTTTTGCGGGGCGCGAGCCCAGGGCGAGTTTTCCCAGTTCTTGCTCGGGGGTAAGGGTGCGAAAGTAGGGGACAAAGCTAGGGTTTTCTCTAACGACTTCACGGTAGGCCACCAAGCTTTTTTCTGAGATTTCCTCCATCAACGTTCGCCATGCTTTCGTGGGCGCGGGGTTGGGGGTGACGGTCGCGTTAATGATGGCTTGCATGTAGTTGCTCATGCTTTTAAAAGCGATGCGCGGCAGGCCAAATTTATAGCGAATCATCTCCCCTTGCTCGGTCACACGGATGTGGCCTTTGACCGAGCCAGGGGGTTGCGAGGCCATTGCTTTGTCGACGGGGCCGCCGCCACGGCCGACGGTGCCTCCGCGACCATGAAATAAACTGAGTCGAATATTGTGTTGTTCCGAGAGTTCGACTAATTGTTCTTGGGCGGTGTATTGCGCCCACGTAGCGGCGAACTTACCGGCGTCTTTGGCGGAGTCGGAATAGCCAATCATGACGGTTTGCTCGGCTTGGCAATATTGCTGATACCAGGGCATTTCCCAGAGCGCGTTCATCGCACTGGGGGCACGGTTAAGATCGTCCAGTGTTTCAAATAATGGGACGACGGGCATCTTCCAACTAACGCCACATTCTTTGAGTAGCAGCGCGACGGCAAGCACATCGGACGGTTGCTGAGCCATAGAAATCACATAATGAGAAAGGCATTCCTCAGGCTGGGCGGCGATGACGCGGCATGTGGCGATGACCTCTGCGGAGGCTTCACTTACGGGCCAATCGGTGGGGAGTAATGGGCGTTTGTTATCGAGCTGCGTGAGTAAAAATGTTTGCCGCTGCGCTTCATCCCATTCCCGATAGTTACCAAGTTCGAGGTAAGCGGTGAGTTCATCCATGACTTCGACATGGCGGTCGCCATCTTGACGAATATCCAGCGGTTGGAGATTGATGCCGAAGGCGCAGAGTCTGCGTAAGGTATCGGAGAGTGGTCCGTTCGCTATGTGCTCATAGCCGCACTTTTTTAGCGAGTGATAGCAAAGAAGCAGGGGCTGCATGATGTCATCCTTCGAGTGGATGACGCTTTTAGGGGCCGGTTGCATATCGCCGTTTAAGCGAAGTTCTGTCCAGGCGATGGTATCCTCAAGTCGCTTTCTTATCCCATGGAGTAAATCACGATACGGCGTGGCCGAGGGCGCTTCCAATTTGGCTAATAGCGCGTCGTCTGCTTGATGCATGCTTAAATCGCCCGCTAGACCAAGGCAATCGGATAAATAGAGTTCGGCGGCTTTCCATCGCCCCAATAAAATCACGGTTTCGGTAATGTCGTGGGTGACGTTGGGGTTGCCGTCGCGGTCGCCGCCCATCCAAGAAAAAAACTGGAAGGGTTGAACGTCAATGGGAAGGGCCTGCCCGAGTCTGCGTCGGCAGATGCGGTCAAAGTGGCGAATAAAATCGGGCACCGCGCGCCATAAACTATTTTCGATAACGCTAAAGCCCCACTTTGCTTCGTCTATTGCGCTGGGGCGTTCTGTACGAATTTCATCGGTGCTCCATATTTCTTCAATTAAACGATGCAGGCGCCCTTGGATTTTATCTTTTTCGTAATCAAGTAAGTCGCTACGTGTGCGATCAAGCAGGGTATTGTTGATGGATTCGTATTTCTTTATCAGTGTGCGTCGTGTGATCTCAGTGGGGTGGGCGGTGAGTACAAGGCTAATTTTCAGTTCGCTGACCAGTTTGGCGATATCATCTTTGCCAAGCTTTTCTGCCAGTGTCTGTAGTTGTTTATCTAAACCGTCTTCAGTCTCGGCATCGGCGCTAGAGAAAAATTCTTGGTCTGCAATATTGGCGAGATTTAAAAACTGATTAAACGCGCGGGCAATAGGGAGAATGTCTTTGTCTTCTAGCTCACTGAGAAAACTGATAAGTGCGCTTGAATCACCATCGTTACTTTTACTTAATGCCTTTGATAGGGTGCGAATGGTTTCCACTTTTTTAAACAGCTTTAGGCCTTCATGCTCTTGAAGTGTGTCGCCTAATAGTTCACCCAGTAAACGTACATTGTCTCTGAGAGTTTCGGGTAGCTGTTGCATAGTGTGTCCTCTAGTCAGCGCGGGTCTTTATGGTGCTTTTTAAGTGTTCGTAGAGATTAGTATGCACCAAAGTGGCCGATGTGGCTTTTGTATATGTATATTTCGTTGTGCCGGCGGTTTGTGTGATGGCGCATTTATATTTTGGGATTGTTTGCGTCTGTCTCATGTTCGCGGAGTGCCATTGTAGAATCCCCTAGGCTTCGATTTACCATATGGGAAAGTCTCCTCTTTGGCTAAGGTGGGCTGTGAATACATCTATGTATGCTCGACCGCCGTTTTCATGCGGCGGACGGCCTTAGCCAAAGAGGGGACTTTCCTTCCGTTCTGGTAATAGTAGGGCCTAGCCTAGCATTGAGTATATGCAAAAACAGTACACATACGTATGCATGTTGGTTATGTGCGTTGTGCGGTTTGCTTAAATTGGCTGGTCTTGGGGATATAAATAGAAAAGAAAAAGACGCGTTTATGCCGCCCGTTGCGAGCGACATAAATGATTAGTTGAAGATATTTTCTTCGCCGGGGAATATGCCTTGTTTGACATCGTCCACATATTTCTCAAGTGCTGAGGGAATATCCTGCGTTTCCAATAAAAAGTTTTTAGAGAACTTGGGCGGTTGGGGCGTTAAGCCTAAAATATCGTTTATTACCAACACTTGTGCATCGGTATCTTTTCCTGCGCCGATGCCGATTGTCGGGATGTTCAATTTTTGCGTGATGTCCGAGCCTAAACTGGCAGGCACACATTCGAGCAGTAATATGTCGGCGCCAGCTTCTTCAAGTATTTTTGCGTCTTCGGTCAAGGTGCGGGCTTGTTCTTCCGTGCGGCCCTGTACCCGAAACCCGCCAAATTTGTTCACCGACTGTGGCGTAAGGCCAATATGGGCACAAACGGGGATGCCGCGCTCACTTAACATGCGAACTGTTTCGGCGAGCCATTCGCCCCCTTCTATTTTGACCATGTGTGCACCTGCGCGCATAACGCGGGCAGAATTTTCCAATGCTTGCTCGGGGGTGGCGTAGGTCATAAAGGGCAGGTCGCCCATGATCAGTGAGTTCTTATTACCGCGTGCGACCGCTTCAATGTGATAAATCATTTGTTCCATGGTCACAGGCAGGGTGCTGTCATAACCGAGGACTGTCATACCCAAGCTGTCGCCCACCAATACCACTTCCACCCCAGTTTTTTGCGCCATTGCTGCCATGGGTGCATCGTAGAGAGAAACGGTAACGAACTTTTCCCCAGCGGCTTTCATTTTTTTTAGCGTGAGAATCGTAACCGGTTTGGTAAGCGTTTTACTGTCGTCGTCAGCGTAGACCATGAGGAGATCCCTATTTAAAAAATCGTGGGTTTAGGGTTGTAGTAGTGTCGACCACTTTTTGTTTCGAGAATGGTCTCGACGAGCATCTTATAATCTTCTGGGTTATTTACCCAATCAATTTCCGCCGCGTTAACAATCAGTAGCGGCGAACGGTCATAAAAATGGAAGAAACGCGCGTAGGCTTCATTTAAGGTTTGCAAATATTCGGCGTTAATACTGCGTTCTGCCTGAATACCCCGTTCATCAATACGATCCAATAAAACGTCCGCGGGGGCTTGCAGGTAAATTACTAAGTCGGGTATTGGTGCGTCGATGGTGACGTGGTTATACATTTGTTGGTAAAGCTTAAATTCATCGTCGTCTAAGGTGACTTCGGCAAACAGTTGGTCTTTATCGATTAAAAAATCTGCGACACGCACGGGCTCAAACATATCCGCTTGGTGGAGGGTGTTGAGTTGCTGTGCGCGTTGTAGCAAAAAGAACAGTTGGGTTGGTAGAGCGGAGTTGCGCTCGTCGGCGTAGAAGCGTTCTAAAAAGGGATTCTCTTCGGCGCGCTCTAGTAGGGTTTCATAATTGAACGTTTCAGCAAGGTATTTGGTGAGGGTGGTTTTGCCGACACCAATAGGCCCTTCCACGGCAATGAAGCGAGGAATATCTTTTTCAGTAAGATCAATGTTGCGTTCGTGTTCGTTACTCAATGGTTGCTCCGAAGCTGGCTTTTTCGCCGTTCAAGTATACCGCGCTGGCTAACAGCAGAATCGTGTGGCTTAGCTTTTTCCTAGATCTTTGAGATCCTGGGTACCGATTATATTCAAAATGTCGGCGATTAGGCGACCATCAGGGAGGCTCAATTGCGGGTTAATGTCGAGTAAGGGTTTTAAGACGAAGTTTCGACGGTCTATTTCGGGGTGTGGAACGCTCAGTCGTTCTGAGCTGATTGTATGGTCGTCATACAGGAGTAGGTCTAGATCGAGGGTTCTGGCCCCCCAGCGTTGCTCCCTGACACGTTGATGCGTGTCTTCGATTTCCTGCATTACGGTGAGCAGGTCTTCGGGGCACAAGGTGGTTTCAACGAGCGCAGCACCGTTAATGTAGTCGGGTTGGCCTTTGGGGCCGATAGCGGTGCTTTGGTACCAGTGGGATTGTTTGGTCAGCGTGAGTGCGGGGTGCTGGGCAAGGTAAGTGCACGCGCTCACCACTTGCTGTTTGGGGGTGTCTAGATTGCTGCCGATCCCGATATAGGCAATGTGCCGATCATTCATCGGGGTTGGGATTTGGGCTGGGTTTCGACGACGGTTTGCGTTTGCGCGTTCTTCGTTTCTTTTGTTGAGGAACGCTTTTGATCATTTCCTCACGCTCTGATTCATCTGCGTCCTGAAAACGCGTCCACCAAAGTCCTAGGCCGTCCAGTTTTTCCCCGGCTTCTTCTCGCAGTAACAAGAAGTCATACGCGGCTCTAAAGCGTGGGTGTTCCATGGTTTGGTATGCACGTTTGCCTTCGCGTCGGCCCAGTCGTTGCTGTAAGGACCAAATCTCACGCATGGGCAACAAGAAGCGTTTCGGGATAGACGTATAGGAGAGCTGTTGGCCAACGACGCCAGAGGCGGCCTGTTGAGAGGCTTCATGATAGTTAAGCTTTTGCTCGTCCATCAGTTCCTTAATTTTGGTATGCAGCGGTGGCCATAGCATGGCGGCATAGATAAACGCCGGGGTAACGCGTTTGTTACTGCGTAGGCGGCGGTCGGTGTTGGCGACCATGGAAAATATGAGGCGTTCGTAGTAGTCGTCACCACTATCGAGGCTGTTATCAGTCCCGGGGAATAGATAGCGGAGTAAACCGTATTCTCGTAGCTTTGTGAGTACCGCGGTAGCATAGCCGGAGACAAACAGCTTAAGCACTTCTTCAAATAAGCGGGCGGGCGGGATGTCGGATAGATAGTCGGCGTGTTCTTGAATCGGCGCTTCGGTTTCTGGGGTTAACGCAAAACCAAGCTTGGCGGCAAAGCGCACCGCACGCAGCATGCGCACAGGGTCTTCTTTGTAGCGCGCGTCTGGGTCGCCAATGATGCGCAGCTGGCGTTGTTCCAGGTCATCAAGGCCGTTCGCGTAATCAAGGATGGCACCGTCTTGTGGGGCGTAGTAAAGGGCATTGACGGTGAAGTCTCGGCGTAGCGCGTCCGATCGAATATCGCCGTAGACGTTATCGCGCAGCAAAATACCTTTATCTGACTGGTTATGGTCGTTTTTCGACTTCGCGCCTTTGGGGCTGCCGCGGAAGGTGGTGACTTCAATGATTTCGCGTCCAAAGCGCACGTGGACGATACGAAAGCGACGACCGATGATACGCGCGGAGCGAAACACTTTTTTGACTTGCTCTGGCGTAGCGTCTGTGGCGACATCAAAGTCTTTGGGGTGTTCGTCGAGCAAGAGGTCTCGCACGCAGCCACCGACAAGATAGGCTTCAAACCCGGCGCTTGTTAGTTGAGCGACCACCCGTAGTGCGTTCCTACTGATATCGCGCTCAGACAGCTGATGATCGTTTTCGTGAACGATAAGGGGCGCGTCGGAGTCGGAGGATTTAAGTAGTTTTTTGTACAGCCGTTTAAGCATAGAGGAGGCAGGACTTGCGTGGATTCATTCCGGAAAGACCGGAGTGTAACAGAAACTCTGCGAGAGTCATGTCGTGAGTGCGGTAAAACGGAGAATTATGTGGGACCCAGAAACCAAAACGGGAAAGCCTTGGCTCTCCCGTAGAATTTTTTAGTCGTTCTCTTATTATCAACTTAGGCACTTCCGTGTCCAAAGACATTAAGCCTTTTCCTAATGTACGCAAGTCAGTTTCTTATCTTTTTTTATTATTATTTATTGTTCTTATTATCGTCGTATTACTTTGTTTTTATTATTTATTGTTGTTATTCGTTATGTATGTCGTTTTTATTATTATTTATTGTTTTTATTGTGCGGGAGGGAATGCAGTCGCCGTGCCAGAACTGAAAAATCCATATAAAACAAAGGCTTATAGGTTTTGTGGCACGTTTTAATTATGTTTAGTTATGAATCCTCGTTACCATATGTGCCGATGCTTGTTACCTTTGTGAAGGCCGGGTAACACAATTTTTCCTTATTTTTGCCTAATTTTGGCGCTTTTTGTGGCATGCTGCGGTGCATATATCGATTTTCGTGCACAATGTGGCGCCGAAATCATAGTTGTCGGTTTTATCGAATTGCAAGTGTAACGATTCGTTATTTTGAGGCGATAGACTGTGTAGGTTTTTTACGCGGGATGCCAAGGCGTTGTCGTCGTTCCCAGAGGCATTTTCGGCTGACACCGAGTTTTCGGGCGAGTTCAGTCTCGCTCATACTGTCTTGATGCTCAAGGACGAAGCGTTGGAAATAGTCTTCTAGAGATAGGTCTTCATTGGATTCGTGAGAAATGGGGTCGTCAGCCATGGGCGGACGGTATATTTCTCGGGGGCGCTCTTCGTCGACCCGCACAAGGTCCAGATCGATAGAGAGTTGAGTATGGTCTATTTCTTTTTCGTCGTCACAGAGGATGACGGAGCGTTGCATGGCGTTTTCGAGTTCACGAATGTTACCTGGCCATGTGTAGGTTGTAATGGCTTGGATGGCCTCTGGCGTCAATGTCAGTAGATCTTTGCGCATTTCGGTACAAAAGCGCTTCACGAAGGTCTCAGCTAGCATCAGGATGTCTTTGCCGCGCTCCCTGAGAGGGGGCAGTTTGAGCTGCACAACATTGATGCGGAAATAAAGGTCTTCTCGGAATTGATGATCGCGGACGAGTTTGCGCAAATCTCTATGGGTTGCCGCCACCAGGCGTACATCTACCTTTTTCGATTCAATGGCACCGATAGGCCTGACTTCGCCTTCTTGCAGTACACGTAACAAGCGTGCCTGGGCTTCCAATGGGAGCTCGCCTATTTCATCTAAGAACAGTGTGCCACCGTCTGCTGCGGCGACTAAGCCTTCTCGCATACTGGCTGCGCCGGTAAAGGCGCCTTTTTCATGCCCGAAAAGTTCGGCTTCAATCAATGTTTCTGGAATGGCCGCACAGTTAACGGAGATTAAGGGTTTTTCTTTGCGTGGGCTTTCTCTGTGTATGGCTTGGGCGACCAATTCTTTACCGGTGCCGGTTTCGCCATTGACCAGTACGGTCGCGCTGGTGGGCGAGACTTTGTGTATTTTGGCATAGAGGGTTTTCATGACGGCACTGGTGCCGATCATCCCTTCGATTGCGGTATCGTTTTCTTTTGCGCCGAGTGTTGGGCGTTGCATCGCGCTGGATTTGCCAATAACCCGCTTAACAGCGGCGAGCATCTCGTCGTGATCAAAAGGTTTGGCAATGTAGTCGACGGCCCCCATGCGCATGGAATCGACTGCTGATCGCAAGCTTGCGTAGCTGGTCATGATGAGTACGGGGATTTCATCCGCGAGGCGAATAAGGTCTGTGCCGGGTGCGCCAGGCAGGCGTAAATCGCTGATGATGAGGTCGAAATTGTCGAGCTTATGTTTGCCTATGGCCTCATTCACCGAGCCGGCTTCTTTCACCTCATACTTGTTTCGAGTCAAGAGTTTACGCAGGGCGGTGCGAATGATGACTTCGTCTTCAACAATAAGTATTTTGGTCATAGGGCTCGCGGAATGGTCAATAACTGTTGGAAAAGTGGTCTAGTGTTACGCTAACTCGGGTCAGTTTCAAGTAGCATGGGCAGTTTTAACACGAATCTTGTGCCCTTTTGTAACACGGAGTCGACCGGGCTGATGATTTCAAGGCTGCCTTTGTGAGCGTCCACAATGCTGTAAACCATTGCCAGGCCTAGGCCTGTGCCCTCTCCCGGATCTTTGGTGGTGAAAAACGGTTCGAGGATTTGGTCTTTTATTTCTTCTGGAATACCGGAGCCCTCATCGGTGACCGAGAGGTGAATATTCTGCGCTTCGGCCTTGCCATCGATGGATATGAGCGCGTTTTCCGGGCTAGCGTCGCGGGCGTTGGAGAGCAAATTCACAAATACCTGAATCATCCGTTGGCCATCACCGATAAATTTCAGCTCATGGGGGATGGTATTTTCGTACCGCATGCTGCCTTTTTCTTTTTGCAGATTGACCAAGTGAATGGCTTCGTTTGCACAATCCCATAGATTCACTTTTTCAGTGACATGATCTTGTTCTTGTTTGCCCGAGTGAGAAAAGCTGACGAGGGAGTGGACGATGCGGCTTACGCGGTCAGTTTGAGACAGTATTTGCTCTGCGGTTTCCAGTAGTTCTTCATCTTCCGTTTCGTATTTCATATTTTGCGCAAGACAGGCGATGCCGGTAACCGGGTTGCCGATTTCATGGGCGACCCCTGCGGCTAAACGGCCGACGGAGGCGAGGCGTTCGCTGTGAATTAATTCGTTTTCGAGCTGCTGCAAATCCGTAACATCTTCCAGAATCAGTACTTGGCTATCCACTTTTTGGACAAAAGATGAGGGGATCACCGCTTTATGAATGGAGATCCAGTGAGGTTTTCCGGCGAGCTCAACCTGCTGTTTGTAGTAATGGGCTTTGCCTGACGCAAGAAAGTCGGTGAGTAATGGCCCCCAGGGTTCCAGTGTTTCGTTCAGCGTGGAGCCGGTAACTTCTTCGCTGCGAATACCGGTAAGAAATTCCATGGCGCTATTCCACAGCATGATTTCCATGTCTTTTCCGACGGAGCATGCGGCTAAGGGTAATTCCTCAAATGTGCGGCGGTGGTAAAGTCGGAGTTGATTCAGCTCGCCTGCAACGCCGGTTAATTCATCCCGCATATCGCTGAGACGATTTTCCATAAACGTAATATCGGTTGCGGCATCGGCTTCGGGCACGATGTAAGGCAATTGCATGTTAATAATTTCGTTTGCCATGGCGATGCCCAGTAGGCCGGAGAGGTTGGCTTCTACTTCGTCGCGCAAGCGACGTAATGCGTAAGGGCGGCTTTCGTTTGGGTTTAAAGCCAAGCTTTTTAGGGCTTTATCCACTTCGATTTGCGAGGTGGATTCACCTATGCGGCTGCTTAATCGGTTAACCATGTCTTCCGGTGAGCGGCAGTCCAGGGTCAGTCTTATCGGGTGACTCAGTTCATCTTGCGAACAAAGCTCTGCGCTGTAGCGTTCAGCATCGGATTGCTTTGTGAAGAGAGAAACAATCACAAAGCCAAGGATATTTAATGCGAGAGACCAGAGCGTGATTTCGGTCCATAGGTCAATACCGAGGGCGAAGTCTTGATCGAATACGCCGACGACATATTCATGGTCGCCGGAGAGCATGGGCACAAAAATCCCCCAAAACCACACGGTCATACCGATAAATAAACCGGCAACGAAGCCGCCCACATTGCCGCGCGTCCAATACACGACGCCGATGGTGCCCGGTAAAAATTGCAGTGTGGCAATAAAGGCGCATATCGCCAGGTCCGTTAAATTAAATTCGTTGCTGAGGACTATATAAAATGCGTAGCCAATCGCAATTACAACGGCGATCAAAATCTGTTTAATACGAATCAGTTGGCCGTAAATTTCTTTTTTTGTTCGCAACGGCGTGGCGGGCAAAATCCAATGGTTCATGATCATCGTGGCGACCGAAAGTGCGATCGCAATAAGTGCGCCCGTGGCCGCAGATAACCCTGCGATAAAAGAAATAATGGTGAAGGTGGCGTTACCGGAAGCGATGGGAACCGCGATGGGGAAATATTCCACAGGGATTTGGCTGTCTAATTTCATCCCGGCCCACAGGATTGGAAAAACCGGTAGCGCCATTAAAAATAAAAATAACGGGAATGCCCAGCTCACGATACGCGTAGCATCTTCGATTTTATTTTCAACCACGGTCATATGAAAAATATGGGGCATGGAAACTGCCGTGGAGAGAAATACCAAGAGCATTGTATGGAACGAATTGAGGTTTTCTTTTGAGCTAAGTTCTTCCATGTAAAGCGGGTTGTCTAAAAGCCATTGATCGATATCGCCAAGCCCGTTAAATACGTAATACACCGCGAAAAAGCCAACGGCTAATAAGCCAAACAGTTTCACCAGTGACTCAAATGCCATCGCGGTGATCAACCCTTTGTGGCGATCTCTATTCGAGCCGAAAAGCATGGCAAAAAATGCGATCACGACACAGTACATTAAGGCGAACATTTCACGAGAGCCAAAACTTAAACCTTCGGGATTCATATTTTTGCCGCTGTATAGCGTGAGGATATGAATCGTGTCGCCCACGGCCTGAATCTGAAGGGCAAGCAGTGGTGCCATAGCAAAGAGCATGCATAAGGTTACGAAGCCGCCGACCGAGTGACTGTGATAGCGAAACGTGAGCAGGTCGGCCATGGAGGTAATTTGGTAGCGGCGTGCAAGCTCCATGAGTGGTTTTAGCGTAAGTGGCGCAAACAAAAATAGAACACCCGTGCCGAGGTAGTAGGCGAGTGCGCCGTAGCCGTAACGCTGGGCGAGGTCGATTACGCCGTAATATGACCAGGCGCTGGCAAAAATCCCGAGGGAAAATACGTAGATGATGGGGTGTTTAACCACCTTGTCTGGCACCCAGCCTTTTTCCGTCGCGTATGCAATGCCGAATAAAATCAGGATATAAATAATGCCGATGAGGGCGACATGAAAAAAACTAAATGTCATGGGAGGAACGCTTAAGTTGAAGAATATAAGCGAGGACGATAATCGCTAACCAGACAATAAAGGGACGATACCAATGTCCGTCGGCATCGATCATCCACTTAAAAATACTCGGTGTGAATATGTATATTGCTAGGATGACGATAAGCAGGGGGCGTTGCTTGTTCATATCGCGGACATGTGTGCGTAAAACTTAAGTGTAACAAACGGCGACGGGGATGTAATTGGTGCGGCTGGGGTTTTTCTGGCGAGGGAAGGCGGGAGGCTACAGCGTGATAGTGCGCTTTTCAGAAAGTGCCGCGATATTCCAATGCTCGATGGCCCAATCGAGGATCGCTTTAATCGGCGCATTACTGAGTTCATGAGGTGGTGATTGTTGTAAATACTTAAGCGCCGTCATTAGGTTCTCGCCTGAACGCATGTCGTCGACTTTTGGGGCGTGATTTTGCTTACTAAGCTTGTCGCCGTTTGGATAGCAGACAACCGGGATGTGGGCGTAATGACATGCAGCGCCGTTGAGTGCTTGGGTTAAAAATTGCTGTTTCGCGCTGCAGTCATATAAGTCCGCGCCGCGTACGATATCCGTAATGCCCTGTTCAATATCATCAATCACCACTGCAAGTTGGTAGGCGAAGAGCCCATCTTTACGGTGTATGACAAAATCGCCCTCGTTTAACAGATCTTCTGTTATAGCAGATTGAATACGATCGTTTATTTGTTGTGTGGAACGGAGGTTACGTTGTTGCGCGGCGTGTTCGATGTTGAGCCGGATGGATGCCGGGTGTTGCTCGCTTATCTCAAGGTTTCGACAGTGGCCGTCATACGCCATCGTGATGTGTGAGAGGCGTTTTCGAGTGCAATCACAACGGTAAGTCAGGTGTTGTGCTTGCAAGTCTGCGAGCGTTTGGTGGTAGTGATCAGCACGTGTGCTTTGGTAGCTTATTTCGCCGTCCCAATTGAGTCCGTGTTGCGTTAACGATTCTAGAATCGCTTCAGTCGCGCCAGGCTGTTCGCGTGGGGGGTCAATATCTTCTATTCGGACGCGCCACGTGCCGTGTTGGTGTTTTGCGTCGAGAAAGCTTGCGAGCGCACAAACTAAAGAGCCGATGTGGAGAGGGCCACTCGGGGAGGGGGCGAAGCGTCCAATGTAGGGGGTGCGGGTCATGACGCGTACCTATAAAGCAAGACTTAAGATTAAGCGCGTCTATAGGAAACTGGGGCTGCAAAAAGGGCAAGTGTATAAACACTTGCCGGATCAGGCCTAGCCGAGTGTTTGCTTTTCTTTGATTTCGTCGAGTGTTTTACAGTCAACACAAAGGGTTGCGGTGGGGCGTGCTTCAAGGCGTTTTACGCCAATATCAACGCCGCATGCATCGCAATAGCCATAATCATCGGTTTCGAGCAGCTCAATGGTGCTGTCGATTTTTTTGATCAGCTTGCGTTCGCGGTCACGAGTACGAAGTTCAAGGCTGAATTCTTCCTCTTGACTGGCGCGGTCTGCAGGATCAGGAAAATTAGCAGCCTCATCTTTCATGTGACTTACGGTACGATCGACCTCTTCCATCAACTCTTTTTTCCACGACATAAGTAGGCCGCGAAAATGATCTTTCTGTGCGTCGTTCATGTACTCTTCGCCGTCTTTCACTTCGTAAGGAGTGAAATCACCTAAGGCAAAGCCGGGTTTTGATTGTGATTCGGGCATCTCGATATAGCCTTTTACTTTGATTCGGACACAAGTTTGGGGCGCTTTGGCCGCTTTCAAGGTCCGATCTTTTTGGTCAGCCCTCTCGGCTGATCGGACCAGGGCGTGAAAACTACCAGATCTCAGTAGTGCACGCTAGTGGTTTATATTAGCCTGGAGTCCAGAATTGTCCAGTGTTTCACGCCATGGCACCGTAATCTGCGTCTAACTTTGAGAAGAAAAAATAAAAGCTTATGAAATTTACCCCTCCTTTGGTTCGTGCACGTTTTTTACGGCGTTATAAACGATTTCTTGCTGACGTAGAGCTGGATGGTGAATGTGTCACCGTTCACTGCCCGAATACGGGCAGTATGACGAATTGCCTCGTCGAAGGTTCCGATTGTTGGTTGATGCCCTCGGATAATCCCAAGCGAAAATACCGTTTTGGGTTGGAGCTTGTGACCACCACCACAGGGCATGTTGCGGGGGTGAATACCTTGAGGGCTAATGCGCTTGTTGAAGAAGCTTTGAGTGAAGGCGTTATTTCAGAGCTGACGTCATATGATGAAGTGCGTCGGGAGGTGAAAATTAATGACAAAAGCCGGATCGATTTTCAGTTGATAAAAAGTGAGCGCCAATGCTTTTTAGAGGTGAAGAGCGTCACCCTCAGTTTCGGCAGTGGCTTGGGTTTGTTTCCCGACACAAAAAGCGTGCGGGCGCTTAAGCATGTAAAAGAGTTAATGGCGCTTTCCCGGCAAGGATATGAATCCGTGCTTTTGTTTTGTGTGCAGCACAGCGGTGTGGCAAGTGTCGCGCCGGCGGCTGACATTTATCCTGTGTACGCAGCGGCTTTGGTTGAGGCGCAGTCTGAGGGGGTGTCAATATTGGCGTATGGCGCAGATGTTAATGATAAGGAAATTCGTCTGACAAAGGCTTTGCCCGTGCTGCTATAGCGGTAGATTGAAAAATACTTGGCCTTGGGATTCGCTGAGTGTGATTGGAGAGAGGTGTTGGCCGTTACATGGGCCAGAAATACACAACCCGGATTCGATTAAGATAGGGCGCCATGGGTGGCACACTGAATCAGCTCACCGTCATCGTCCATTACTTGATCGGGGGCCCAGTTTAGTGGAACGCCAATGTGCGGGCAGCTATTGAGATAACCGAAGAGCTTTCCTTCGTGCCGAACAACTAAAATATTTGTATCTTCGAGGGTGAAGGTTTTTGCGCAACCTTCAGAAATGTCTGACTCATGGCAAAGCGCAGTCGTCATTTAGTTATACTGTTTGCATGGGATAAGATCGCACGGTGGCGCGAGAATGATATAGGTGGAAGCTAGCATCGTAGCGTTAGGTCGTATTGCCTTACGCGGTTTGGTCGAACTGCTCAGCTTCCGCCACGAGTTGGGCTTTTAAATCTGGCGTAAGGTCGTTCCAATGAACATCCATTAACGCTCCTTGTAAGGCGTATAGCATTACCTTGGAAACGTGAATTCCACGCGATTTAATTCGGCAATAGGCTTCTACTGCTCCCATTTGTGAGAGGTCGTTGTAAGAGTTTACTCCTACAGCGTGCAGTATGTTGACAGAGGCCATCCCGAGATTTTTTAGGCCTAACAGATCCCCAGAGCTGGAAGTCATTCGTTAAGATCTCCCAATAGCATTATTATTAGAATATTAATGTAATGGTTATAGTTATATGGTTGTTGCTTCCGTTTACGCCAAATCGGCTGAAGCAAAACAAGGCGACGTAAGATAATACAGACTTATTAAAAACACGCAATGTGTTTGCGGCAAAAAAGTGATGAATGTAGGAAAAGTTAACCCAAAAATAGATCTCGACGCCGTTTGTCTTGGCAAAGATTCGTCGTGTATCGACTTTAGTACAATAGAAAAGCCGATACATAGAGCGCTTATAAAAGAAATTGCTGCATTGAAGCAAAGCGCAAAAAAAGCAGGATTTGATTTGCGTCTTGCGAGCGGTTACCGCAGTTTTGAACGGCAATTGAAAATCTGGAATGAAAAAGCGAATGGATTGCGCCCGGTACTAGACAAAAACGAAGTGCCTCTTGATGTTAAACACTTAACTAAAAAAGAATTAATGTTTGCGATACTGCGTTGGTCGGCATTGCCGGGGGCGTCTCGTCATCATTGGGGAACGGATTTTGATATTTATGACGCATCGTCTATAGATGACGCATACCCGTTACAGTTAACAGTAAGTGAAACAATAAATGATGGACCGTTTGTGCGTTTTTATCGATGGTTAGCGGAGGAGCTTAAAAATAACCAAACTTTTTTTCGGCCTTATGAAAATGATCTTGGTGGTGTCGCGCCGGAACCGTGGCACCTGAGCTGCAGAGGGGCTGCAATTATATTTCAAACGCACTTTACGGTTGAGCTACTTAGAAAAAATATAGAGAAGAGTGATATGGCGTTAAAGTCGGAAGTTTTAGTGCACTTGGATGAAGTTTTTGAGCGTTTCATTAAAGTGAATAAAGATTAATATGTTAATTATATTTGATTGCGATGGTGTGCTGGTCGATAGCGAACAGCTCGCTTCTGAGGTTTTTTCTGAGTGTTTAGGCTGTGTGGGTATCGATATGTCTGCGGCGGCTTGTTTTCAGCAGTTTCAGGGGCAGTCTTTGGCGAATTGTTTTCTCTGGATAGAGGATGAATTTTCCGCGGTTTTACCCAGCGATTTTAGTGCGTTTTTGGATGTTAAAACTCAGGAGCGATTTTCAGGGGAATTAAAATCAGTTTGGGGGGTTGAGAAGGTATTGCGCTACTTGGCTGAAAAAGAAATAGATTTTTGCGTTGCGTCTAACGGCGGGCATGAAAAGATTGAAAGCGCTTTGCGGACAACTGGGTTGCTGAAGTATTTTAATCAACGGTTTAGTGTGGACGACGTGGCGCGTGGCAAGCCTGCGCCGGATGTGTTTTTACATGCGGCAAACATTATGAAAAAAAATATTAAAGATGTTTTGGTGATCGAAGATTCCGAAGCGGGATGGTTGGCCGCACTAGCGGCGGGGATGAAGGTTGCTGTTTATGCGCCACACGGAAAGCCTAAATTTTCTTGTGAGCGACAGTTTAGTTCAATGGATGAATTGTTGGCGTTGTTGCAGTGCGAATTAAGTGAGACGAATACATCTTAATTTACGTGAGAGCCGCTGTGGTATATGTCGTCAGAATCTTCTTGCAGCCAAGTGAGAATGGATTCACGACTTTTTAGCATGCTTTCATACGTCGCTAAGATGGTGGGGTTGCGAACCGATAAAGTAGAGCGTTTGATATGATCAATACGGCCACGCAAAAAATTAATATCCTCGATAACTTTGGCAAGCACTTCGTCCGGATCAACGTGGGTATCGTTAATGTTTTGACGCTTGTGTGTGCGCAATCGAATTAATTCATCGAATGTGTTTTCGCTAGGCTTGTTCAGCATTGGTTGCTCCTTACTTTTTAGGTAAAAAAGAGCGCCCTTAGGACGTAAATGCGTTTGATCAAAAAACGCAAGGCGTCCATTAAGTATGGTTAATTTTTTAGCTGCTATCCACATAGAGGAATAAAATAGTCTAAAAATAGTGATTTTTTAATGTTTTGATTGGCGCTTCTATGGCTCTGATTCTTAAGCATTTTTTTGTGGTACTTATAAATCAATGCTTAAATAGAACAAAATAAACTTAAACAAATTGCACCGTTTGAGCGTGTTTGGCGCGAAAAATACCACCTAGTCGCGCCGAGCAAAATATAACCATTTATGTGGGTTGATCCCTTTTATATCGCGTTTATTCGCATACAATTAATAAATCATGACTGCAATTTGTGCGGTTAGCATGGCGTCTAGAGGTAAGGTTATGGCTGAGGAACTATACAATATTGTTTTTAAAGGTGAGTTAGTTCGTTCATTTGAGCTAGACGCTGTGAAAAAAAATGTTGGCCAGTTATTCAAGATGCAAGGCCCCAAGCTGGATGCGCTTTTTTCTGGCAAGACCATTGTGCTGAAACGAAATTTGAATTTCGATGCAGCAACAAAATATCGGGTAGCGATTAAAAAGGCGGGTGCGCGGGTAGATCTCATGCCGGTGGAATCTGCTGCTGAAGCGGCCCCGGATGCGCCGAATCCTGCAAAGGCTCAGGTAGGCCAGGGGGATGCACCGGCGGCTTCGGCCCCTCGCCCCATGGGGAAAGCCGTATTTGGAGAGCAGGCATCATCGTTGGACGCCTCTACGACGGCGCCGGGTTCATCAGCTGCTGTGGCAAAGCCTGAATCCCCTAAAGAAGCGGTACAAGCACTTGCGGATGAGAGTGGTTTCAGTTTGGCCCCTGTGGGCACGAGTGTGCTGAATGAGTCTGAACGCAGCGAACAGCAGTCTGTGGATGTGGATACGTCTCAACTCTCTCTTAAAGAAGCGGCGGGAGACCTGCTCGATACGGCGGAAAAGCGACAATATGAGTCTCTTGATGTGGATTTGAGCGGCATCGATTTGGCGCCTGAAGGGGCGCAAGTGTTGAATGAGGATGAGCGTCCTAAGGTGGACGCCTTGGAGGTCGATGTCGGTGATCTCAGTCTTGCAGAACCGGGGGCTCGTCTTGGTGAGCCTTCGCCAGAGCCACCGCCAGCCCCTGATGTAAGCGGCATAAGCTTGGAGCGCTAATACTCAGTGACGGACACAAAAAAGGCCTGCTTTTGCAGGCCTTTTTTGATTTAGCTTTTCAGTGAAAAAGCGAAAATTAGAAGCGAGGTGATTCAGGCGCTTTTTCGAAGTTCTCGATGGAATCCATGATTTCAGCTTTCGCTGCATCAGTGTCTTCCCAGCCTTCGATTTTGACCCACTTCCCTTCTTCAAGATCTTTATAGTGCTCGAAAAAGTGAGAAATTTGATCAAGTTTTATTTTCGGTAGATCGTCCAGGCTATCGACATCGTCGTAGTACTTGGAGATCTTGCTGATGGGGACTGCGAGAATCTTCGCGTCTTCACCAGACTCGTCCGTCATTTTTAGCATGCCGATTGGGCGACAGGCCACTACGCTACCAGGCATTAGTGGGCGGTTCATGAAAACGAGTACGTCAGCTGGGTCTCCGTCACCACATAGTGTGTGAGGGATGTAGCCATAGTTGCATGGGTATCGCATTGATGTACCAAGGATCCGATCGACGAAAAGAGCGCCGGAATCTTTGTCTACTTCATACTTGATGGGTTCGCCTCCCATGGGGATCTCGATGATCACGTTGACTTCATCGGGGCATTTTTTTCCGGTGGGCACTAAGTGCAGGCTCATAAAAATCTTCCTAAAGCGTTACGGATTGGAACAAACAGAAATTGGTTGGTGCGCGATTGTAACATAATGGCGTTCACGAACAATTATTGGTCGAATTTAGCGGTTTACGGGGCTGAGGTAGTCACCTAGAATCAGAAAGACGGGTCCAGCAGTATCTATGACTACGTTAGGGCGCATGTAGTGAGTGCGAACCCTAGTCACCATGTTGTAAGAACCAGTGCAAATGTAATACATCAGTATTTGTTAGGTACATAAAACGGGGGATTTGTCATAGAGCTGTTGGGGTATCAAAGCTTTTGGTGCTGACCGACGCGGAAAATGATGAAGCTCAAAATAAAAAAATAAAGTTTCGTTTTGGGGAATCATATGGATGCATTGTTATTGCCGCCTATTCTTGGCGGTATCGGTCTTGTTGTCGCTTTTATTATCTATGCCGTCGTTAAGAAATATCCTGCAGGTGACGGTGCAGTCGCGGATATAGCGGGTGAAATTCATCGCGGTGCGATGGTCTTCATGCGCAGAGAATATTCAATCTTGGCAATTTTCGTTGCCGTCATCACCGTACTTCTTTTTGTTGGTTTTCGATCGTGGCATACACCCACGGCATTTATTGTGGGTGCTATTTGTTCTGCATTTGCCGGTTATGTCGGGATGTTTGCTGCAACAAAAGCAAATGTGCGGACAACAGTAGCTGCGAATACTGAAGGCGCTGCTGCAGCGTTAAGCGTGGCGTTTTACGGCGGTTCGGTCATGGGGCTTACGGTGGCGTCCATGGGGTTGCTTGGCCTCGGGTCTTTGTATCTTTTATTTGGTTCTGACCCGACTCATGCTGAAGCGATTCATGGTTTTGGTATGGGGGCGTCATCTGTTGCGTTGTTCTCTCGTGTTGGGGGCGGCATCTTTACAAAGAGTGCGGATGTGGGCGCTGATTTGGTTGGCAAAATTGAGGCGGGGATTCCTGAGGATGACCCTAGAAACCCGGGTGTAATTGCTGACAATGTAGGGGATAACGTGGGGGACGTCGCGGGCATGGGCTCGGATATTTTCGAATCTTACTGTGGCTCCATGATTGCGAGTATCGCGATAGCTTCCACAATGATGCTAACAACAGTGTCTCAGATTGCTGCCAGCAAAGCGGATCTGATGTTTATACCGCTGGCCTTAGCATCGGTCGGTTTGATTTGCTCCGTATTGGGTATATTAATTGTACGTTTCATGTCAGCTAAATCGCCGGAAGTTGCGTTGCGAATGGGGACAATCGGGGCAACGCTAATCTTTATGTTGGCCTCATATTTGTTGATTATGAAAATGGGTATTAGTGTCAGCGTGTGGTTATGTGTGGTCGCGGGTGCTTCTGGCGGAATTATTATTGGCTTGGTGACGGAATACTACACTGGTGGTAAGCCGGTTCAGAAGATTGCGAAAGATGGTGAAACAGGCCCTGCCACTGTCATGATTTCGGGTTTGGCAACGGGTATGGAATCGGTAGTGGTGCCAGTCATTAGCATTGTTGCCATTATTTTGATTTCGAGTGTCTTACTGCCAGATGGTGCGGGCGTATACGGCGTTGGTATTGGCGCGGTTGGGATGTTGGCCACTGTGGGTATTACGATGGCGATTGATGCCTACGGCCCTGTTGCGGATAACGCAGGTGGCATCGCTGAGATGGCCGGTTTGGGTGAAGATACGCGAAAAATTACCGATGGCTTGGACGAGGTAGGTAATACGACTGCAGCGATTGGTAAAGGTTTTGCGATCGGTGCGGCGGGCTTGGCGGCTTTGGCTATTATCGCTGCGTTTATTGAAACCGTTTCTGCCAATAACGATGGCTTTAGTTTGAATATCAGTAACCCTATGGTCTTAGCCGGAATGTTTTTAGGTGGTGTCTTCCCTTTCTTTGTCAGTGCGTTGACCATGCGGGCGGTGGGTGATGCGGCATTCGATATGATCAAAGAGATTCGTCGTCAGTTTAAAGAGATTGATGGTTTGCTCGAAGGCACGGCGAAACCGGATACGGATCGTTGTGTGGATATTGCGACACAAGCGGCGTTAAGAAAAATGATCGCGCCGGGGGTGTTGGCGGTAGCTTCGCCTGTTCTGGTGGGTTTTATTCTTGGGCCTGAGGCTTTGGGTGGCATGCTTGGTGGCGCGCTGATTTGCTGTGTATTGATGGCCTTAATGATGGCCAATGCCGGTGGTGCTTGGGATAACGCGAAGAAGTATGTTGAGAAAGGCAATTTTGGTGGTAAAGGATCTGATGTTCATTCTGCGGTGGTCGTTGGCGATACCGTTGGCGACCCGTTCAAAGATACGTCTGGTCCGGCAATGAATATTTTAATTAATGTTATGGCGATTGTAAGTTTGGTGATTGCACCGCTTTTGTAAGCACCGCTTTTACTGCACTTTCCTAAAATAAAAATCCCCGCTTGTGTTTGCAAGCGGGGATTTTTTTGTCTGGCGGTTAGCGTTTTATGATGTATTTAAGGGGCGACCTCAATACGATTTCGCCCGCGATGTTTTGCACGATATAAGGCTTGGTCCACTCGTTCAAACAGCTCTTCTCGTGTTTCTTTTCTGGAGTGACACCCGAAGCCTATGCTGACGGTAACGCCAAGTTCGCCGACATCAGTGGTAAAGCTTGAGCGCTCTATTGTTTTGCGCACGCGATCGGCAAATACTTGTGCGCCGGTTAGGTCGCATTTGGGTAGGATAACGACGAACTCTTCGCCGCCGTATCGGCACGCAATATCTTTTTTGCGGGCAAGGTCGCTAATTTTGTGGGCAACGCCGGCGAGTACCGTGTTGCCCGCGGCATGGCCGTGGGCGTCGTTAAAGTCTTTAAAATTATCAATATCCAAAATAATAAGTGCGAGCTCAAACTCGTTGGATTTTAAATGATATTCTTCGATGCGTCGGTCGAGTTCACTTTCAAACGAGCGGAAGTTATAGAGGCCGGTGAGCTTGTCTTTCGACGCGAGTTCACCTAGCTCATATACCTTGTCTTGTAGGCTGTGATTCAGTATTTCAATTTCACTTTTTTGTTGTGCGACGAGATCGTATACCTCGGCGTTTTTAATCGCTGTGCCAATAAAGTTACAGAGTAATTCAACGAGTTTTATTTCTTCGTCACTCACCTTGATGGTTTTGGAAACGCTTAGCAGGGAAATAACGCCAATGGGTTCGCCTTTGTAGCGAATAGGCATCAATAGAAAGGTGCGTGGTGTTTCTAATGTGTCGAGACCACGTTTGTCATTTACCGGCATTGGGAGGTGCTGAATGGCCATGACGTCGGGAAACAATAAATGGGTGTTGTTAACATATACCGCAGGCACTGCGCCTTCTGTATGGTCCAGCCCGTATTCTAGGTTTTCAATGTGTTCTTTCCAGCGCTTTAGTGTTTCATCAAAATAACTATTGATGACGGTGTTGTGTTTGCTGACGAGATGCCCGCCCTCTTGCATGGAGACGCTCGCTATATCGAAAGGCAGCTGTTGCAAGAACTCCAGTGAAATTGTTTTGTAAATTTCGTCAGTTGATGTGAGGTTGTTTATTTCGGCAATAAACTCTAAAAACCGTTGCTGTTCAGCGGCGGTTTGTTCGACTTGTGATTGTCGTTCTCGCATTCCGTCGTAAAGGCGGGAATTTTTTATTTGATAGCAGAATATATCGACAAGGTTGGATAGTTTGACGGTGGTTGTATGGTCGATTCTTTTTCCTTGGCGAAAGACCATGACCGTGCCCAGCGAGTTATCCGTATCGGGTTCTGGAATTGGAACAACCAGCATTTGCTCGATCTGCCAGAGTTTGAAGCGCTGTTTTACCGTATCGTCGTATTTTTCCAGTGAGTCGGTATCAAAGCTGACGACCTCATTTTTTTTATAGGCTTCAGCGTTGACGTAATCGCTATCGAGCGGGAATTTGTACTTTTTCAGAGTGGTTTCGAAGCTTTCGAAGCCTTTGGGGAGGCGGGCTTTCTCGCAGATAAGATTTTCTTGGTTGATATCGACCAGATTGATAAGAAAACCATCGAATACATTCAGTCGCTCTATCTCGCAATAGAGTGTATTGAGCAGCTCATCAAGCTCGATAGTTTTGCATATCGAGCGCAAAAGCGTATTTTCGAGGCTTGCTGCAGCAAGTAGATTTGGATCTATTATGTCTGCCATCTATAACACAGTACTTTATTGCAGGTAGGTATCGAGGGTGACCGGGTTGGGTCGGCATACAACCATTGTGGGGTCATATTATGTACATCGAGAAGTATAGTTTGTAATCAGCGCTTGGTATTCATTAAATGTTGAAATGGTCGTTTTGATGGAGTGGTTTGCGCTAGTGGAGGGGGCTTAGGCGGTTTCCACTCTGTTTCTGCCCAGCTTTTTAGCACGGTAGAGCGCTTGATCGACTCTTTTGAAAAGATGTTGGTGTGAATCTCCGGCTTGATGCGTTCCTACGCCAATGCTCACGGTGACCTTAAGGGGGCCTGCATCGGTGTCGTAGTCAGTTGTTTCGATTTCTGTGCGGATACGCTGCGCGAACTTTTCGGCGCCAGCCTCGTCGCACTTGGGGAGAATCACGGCAAATTCTTCCCCGCCAAAGCGGCATGCGATATCACTTTGCCTTGCGAGCTCGCTCACGTTCTTGGCGACACCCGCGAGCACGCTATTGCCCGCGTTGTGGCCGTATGTGTCATTAAAAATTTTAAAGTGGTCGATATCAATGATGATGAGCGCGACATTCGCTTTTTGGCCGGTTGGTTTGGGCGATATGTGACGTTCCAGCTCTTGTTCAAATGAGCGAAAGTTGTAGAGACCGGTTAATTTATCCGTCGCGGCAATTTCGGCGAGTTCTTCCAGTTTACCTTGGAGGGTGCCGTTAAGTTGCTCGATCTCTCTCTTTTGTTGAGCGACGATGTCGTAGACTTCAGCGTTTTTGATGGATGTGCCAATAAACGCACACAGCAGCTCGACGAGTTTAAGTTGCTCTTCGGAGATCTCAACGGTTTTAGTGAAGCTGATCAGCCAAATGAGGCCGATGGCTTGATTCGCGTGCCTAATGGGCATAAACAGAAATGTACGCGGTGTATCGAGCATGGTGAGGCCGATACGATCTTTCTCTGACATGGGTAAATGCAAGATTTTCATGACGTCAGGGAAAAGTAGGTGGGAGTTGTTCAGTAGGGCCGTTGGGGTGGCGCCGTCTGCGATATCAAGCTTGTAAGGGGTATTGCTGAGATAGTTGTCCCACCTATCGCAAAACTCTTGGTAATGGCTGTTGTGCACCATGTTTTTCTTGCACATGATTTTATTCCCTTCTTTCATCATCACAGATACGTGTTCGAAGGGAAGTTGTCTCAGAAATTCTTTTGATATCGCCTCGTATATATCTTCAGTCGAGGTCAGATTGTTAATGGTCGTAACAAATTCTAAAAACCGGGTTTGTTCTGAGGCTATTTGGTCGACTTGCGTTTGTTTGTCTTTTAAGCGGTTGAATTTTAGTGCCGCTTGTATTCTTGGGCTGAAGGGTATGGCAGCGTTGTGCAGTGCTTTTTCCGACTCTGGGGCAAGGTCTTTATCTTGCCGGAACGCCATAATAGTGCCGAGTGATTTACCCGCTTTCGTCGCAGGAATGGGCACAACGATAAGCTGGTGGATTTTCCAACGCTCGAACCTTGTGCGTACGTGTGGCTCGTAACCTTGAATACTCGCGCGGTCGATGGTGATGGCGTCGTTACGTTTATAGGAATCGACGTTAACGAAATCCCCATCCAATGAAAAATTGTAGTGAAAATAGGTACTTTCGATGCTTTCGTAACCTTTGGGCAAGCGTATTTTTTCACAGACAAGGTTTTCGCCAGTATCGTCGACTAAGTTAATGAGGTAGGCATCGAAGAGTCCGAGCTTATCTATTTGCTGGCCAAATATTTCTAGCAGCTCTTCCAGTTCAATAACGTTGTTTATGGCGCTCAATAGCTCACATTCGTCACGTGCTTGAGCGAGGGCGCTGCGAGAGCTTTTTTGATTGGGGGTGTTTTTATTCAACTCTTGACTCTTTTAGGGGTGTCATACAACGGTTGATCTGAAAATGTAACGTGACGATTAAAAAAACCTATTAATTATAGTGCCCAAATTAAGGTTCTGTGTAGTAGGGGGAGAATAAATTGTGGCGTATGGATAATTGTTTTGGTTTTGTGATTAACTCCTCGTAATGGGGGTATATAGTTTGACATTAACCCCCTTAGCTTAATCTATGTGAGCGTTTGAAAAATGAAGCATTTTTACGCAGTTTTTGGTCTGGTTTGTATCAGTATATTCTCGCTATATTCGTTCGCTGATGTGCACAAAGGTGAGTCGGATAGCGTGAAGGAAGCCGTGTTTGCCGGTGGTTGTTTTTGGTGCATGGAGCCCCCTTTCGACAAGCTTGACGGGGTGCTTTCAACGGATTCGGGTTACATCGGTGGTAAAGCTGAAAACGCCGATTATAAAAAGATCTCTGCGGGGAAGACAAAGCACGTTGAGGCGCTGCGAGTCCGCTATGACGCCGCCAAAATTGGCTACCAGCAACTGTTGAATGTGTTTTGGCGAAATGTGGACCCCTTTGATCAACGTGGTCAGTTTTGTGATAAAGGTGCCCAGTATAAAAGCTATATCTATTACGGCGATGAGCAAGAGAAAGGGTTGGCTGAAGCAAGCCTAGGGAAGGTCGTTGAAACATTTGATCGGGCAGTGGCGACTAAAGTGCAGGCGGCTTCCGCTTTTTACCCAGCAGAAACCTATCATCAAAACTATTACCTTAAAAATCCAATCCGTTACAAATTTTACCGCGCTCGTTGTGGGCGGGATGATCGCTTAAAAGCGCTATGGGGTAAGGAATCATTGTTTTTGCCTTAGTTGGGGGCGCGCCTTTTCTTTGAGTGTTCCTCGACATAGATCTTCTGATTTACGCTTTTTATCTGATCGGGAGTTCGTTAAGCTGCTCCAAATTCAGTTTCAGATTGTAGGCAATAGTTAATGCATATCCACATCCTCGGTATCTGCGGGACGTTTATGGGCTCCTTGGCTCAGTTGGCTAAAGCGAGCGGGCACCGGGTGACGGGCTCCGATAAAAATGTTTATCCGCCGATGAGTACGCAATTAGAAGCGGCAGGTATTGAATTGATCGAGGGCTTCGATGAGGCGCAGTTAGCGCTAAACCCCGATATTATTGTGGTTGGCAATGTGGTTAGCCGAGGCAATCCCGTGATGGAGGCGATATTGGATCGTGGCCTTCCGTATATTTCCGGTCCTCAATGGTTGTCTGAGAACATATTGCGAAATAAATGGGTGTTAGCGGTATCGGGCACCCATGGAAAAACCACCACCTCCACGATGTTAGCGTGGGTGCTGGAATACGCGGGTATGTCCCCTGGTTACTTGATCGGCGGAGTACCGCAAAATTTCGATTGTTCGGCCCGTTTAGGCGAGAGTGACTTCTTCGTGATTGAGGCCGATGAGTACGACACGGCATTTTTCGATAAGCGCTCTAAGTTTGTTCACTATCATGCGCGTACTTTGGTGATCAATAATCTCGAGTATGATCACGCTGATATTTTCCCTGATTTGCGCGCGATTCAAACGCAATTTCATCATCTTGTCAGAACTGTTCCCCGGAATGGTGTGGTCATTCGTGCAGATGCACCGGAAATCGACGAAGTTATGGCGATGGGATGTTGGACGGACGAGCAGATCATGGGCGGCGCGGGTGATTGGCAGTTCTCATTGAAAGATGATGCGGGGTCACATTTTGAGATGGTGCATCAGGGGGCTGTGTGTGGTGAAGTGACCTGGCCGTTGACAGGTCTGCATAATGTCCAAAATGCCATGGCGGCCGTTGCGGCAGCACGCCATGTCGGCGTTGAGCCGGCGACGGCGTGTGAGGCGCTCAGTCAGTTTTCAGGGGTTAAGCGCCGAATGGAACTGTTGGCAAAAGTGGGTGAGGTTTCCATCTATGACGACTTTGCTCACCACCCTACCGCGATTGAGACAACCCTGGCGGGCTTAAGAAAATCCGTTGGCGATACGCCTATTATTGCGGTGATTGAGCCGCGCTCGAACACAATGAAGCAGGGCTGTCATAAGAGCGCGTTACGCACGTCCGTTGCACAAGCGGACACGGTGTTATGGTTTCAGGATGCGCAATTGTCGTGGTCGTTGAGTGAGTATGTTGTACCCACTAAGGCTGCAACCAGTCAATCGGGGCTTTCGGCGTCTGGGGTATATGATGCTGTCGACGATATTGTAAACACTCTGTCCGACATTGATACGGACTCACCATGCCATATCGTGATTATGAGCAACGGTGGTTTTCAAAATATTCATCAGCGTCTGATTCAGGCGCTCCAAAGTAAGCTGGGTTAAGGCGCTATGGGATTTCATCGAACTGTGAGTGTGGCGATAACCGGGGCATCGGGTGCGCAGTATGCCCTGCGACTGGTAGAGCAGTTATTGGCTGCGGATTGCCGGGTTTATCTCATGGTCTCCTCCGCAGCGCGGGTGGTGATCAATACCGAAACGGGGATTGAGCTGCCCGAGGCATTTGGAGCGCAGTGGGATAAGTGGCTGAAGGTGTTTAACTGCAGCCGTGAGCAGTTGTGTATGTTCTCAAAAGAAGACTGGTTTTCACCGGTGGCCTCGGGGTCGAGCTCCCCCTCTAGTCTGGTGATATGCCCCGCGAGCGGCGGTACTATTTCTGCCGTCGCCCACGGTGCGAGTAATAACCTGATTGAGCGCGCAGCCGATGTGGCGCTGAAGGAGCGTCGTCAATTGATTTTGGTTCCACGGGAAATGCCGCTTTCGGATGTGCACTTAGAGAATATGCTCAAGCTCTCGCGAATGGGGGCGGTCATTATGCCGGCGAGCCCAGGTTTTTATCAAAACCCGGAAACGGTAGGTGATTTAGTGGATTTTGTGGTCGCGCGGATTTTGGATCAATTGGGTGTGGCGCAGAAGATTTTACCGCGTTGGGGGGAGTAAAACCCCGCTTAGATTTTCCCGGCTACGGCTAAGACTATATAGGTCGCGAAGCCGAGTATGCCCAGTACCACCACGCCGGCAAAAACCACCTGCTTATAGTGTTTCGCGTAGAGGTTGAGTTCTTCTCGGTTGCCTGGTGAAGTGGGTTTCGATTTCCACTTTTTTTCTATATTGCTTTTCTCTAGGTCGGCCAGCACATCAGGTATCGGCTGAATAGAGGTTGTTGCTGATTTGGGTAGGTGAATACCAGGCCCAAAGACACGAAAGCTGTAGACATCTAGCCGGATACGATCGCCAGGGTAGAGGTGTTCGGTGGCGACCTTTTTATCATTGACGAAGGTGCCGTTTGCAGAGCCCATATCTTTAATGCTCAGCGACGAGTAATTAATGGTGATTTCAGCGTGAAGGCGAGAAAGGTGGGTGCCGGGGAAGACGATGTCGCACTGCGAGCTGCGGCCTACGGTCACCACATCGTCAGGCTTGCCGAGAATCGGGAACTCCTGACCGGACAGCCAGCTTGAGTCGGCGATTAACGACCAGTAATTTTCGTTTTCGGTTTCTTCGAGCGGGTCAATAATTTCAAGGTCGACGTTGCCAATGGTAATGACATCGCCGCAGACAATATTCTTCTGTGTGATGCGCTGTCCGTTTACCGCGGTGCCGTGATCGCTGCCAAGGTCTTTAAGAAGGAAGTTTTCGCCCTGGTTGATGATGCGCGCATGCTGTAAGGAGACAGAATCATCCTCAATCGTGAGATGGTTCTTACCTGCATGGCCGATGGAGAAAGACTTTTCCATTACCCAGAATGGATCGCGTCTTTTATCCTTGAACTGAATCTTGAGCATAGGGTCGAAATGGCTATGTTACAAACCTTGGAGTATAGCGAACCGCCCAATAAAGGGTAAGAACCTTTTCGTGTGAATCGTTACAACTGTGTGTGGTTCAACACTTCGCGGCGCCATAATAAAGAATTCGCTTGCGGGCTTTTATTTTTTTCTAAACACGCTAGTCTGTCCTCCCTTCAACCATAAACACCGTAATGGACCCTGGTTTTTTCTATGCGTACGATTTTCGATCAGTATATTCGTTTTGTAACGGGTTACCCTAAAACGGTTTTAGTGCTCATTGCGCTCTGCGCGATAGCCCTGATGATGGGCTTGCCGCGTTTTAAGTTGGACGCTTCTGCGGATTCACTGACGTTGGAACATGATGAGGATCTGAAGTATTTCCGTGAAATGTCGCGGGACTATCAAAGTGGTGACTTCCTCGTTGTCACTTTTCGGCCCGAATCGGAATTAATGTCCGATGATGCGTTGGCCTTGCTGGGTGAACTAAAGGCCGATCTTGCGGATATTGATGGTGTGGTCGGTATTAACAGTATTCTCGATGTGCCGCTTTTATACAGCCCTAAACAAAGTATTAGCGAAATTATTTCAGAGCCACGTACCTTGTTAACGCCTGGAGTGGATCGTGCGTTAGCGAAGCAAGAATTTTTATCGAGCCCGATATACCGAGATTTGATCTTGGGGCCAGATGGTCAGACCACTGCATTGCAGCTAAATCTCGCGGTAGATGATACCTATATGGATTTGGTTCAGCGGCGAGATGAATTAAGGTTTAAGCGAGACAGTGAGGGTCTGAGCCAGGAGGAGTCGCTAGAGTTAAACGTCGTTGCACAAACCTTTCTTGATCATCGCACGGTCTCGGAAGCACGAGGGCATGCGCGTGTAGAAGAGGTACGCGCAGTCGTGGATGAATACAAAGATCGCGCGCAAATTTTTGTCGGCGGCGTGACCATGATCACCGCCGATATGATCACCTTTATTCAGAGCGATTTGGTCGTCTTTGGCACGGCCGTGGTGATTTTTATGATCGTTATTTTGGCGGCGATTTTCCGACGTGTACGTTTTGTGGTTATTCCCATGGTGAGTTGTTTGGTCGCCGTGTTGATGATGCTGGGTTACGTCAGTTGGCTTGATTGGCGTTTGACGGTTATTTCGTCGAACTTCGTTGCCCTATTGTTGATTATTTCTTTGGCCATCATTATTCACTTGGTGGTGCGTTATCGTGAGTATGCGGCAGAGCAACCAGAGTGGTCGCAACAACAATTGGTGGCCGCAACGGTAAGATTTATGGCTCGCCCTTGTTTGTATACCGCGTTAACGACCATCGTTGCGTTTGCTTCCCTTGTTGTCAGTGATATTCGCCCCGTGATGGATTTTGGCTGGATGATGACGATTGGTTTAGTGGTTGCTCTGGTTCTCGCTTTTTTATTAATGCCGGCGTGTTTGATGTTGTTATCGCCTGAGCGTGTGGAAGGCGCTGCAAAGCGCGATGAATCATCTGCTAAACCGTTTACGGTGTATTTTAGTACGATCGTCCAACGTTACGGCAGTTTAGTGCTTGTATGCAGCGTGATAGTGGCAGGTCTCAGTGCGCTGGGGATATCAAGGCTGCAAGTAGAAAATCGTTTTATCGATTATTTTCATGAAACCACCGAAATTTACCAAGGCTTGTCTGTTATTGATAAAAATCTTGGCGGTACAACGTCCTTAGATATTGTATTAAGTAAACCTACTGCCGAAGATGTGACTATCGAAAAATTTGAAGGGGAAGACGATCCTTTCGCGGGTGGTGATTCCTTTGATGAGGATCCATTTGGTGATGGTGACGCATTTGACTCAGACGGCTACGAGGATGATCCCTTTGCTGAAGAAATGGGTGACGGTGTTTCTGTTTCTTCGGCGCCGATTAATAATTATTGGCTGACGGTAGCTGGATTAAAACGCATCGAAAAAGTACACGATTATTTAGACAGCTTACCAGAAGTTGGCAAGGTTCAATCGCTCGCGATTCTATATAAAGTCGGTAAAGATGTTAACGGCAGCCTAAATGATTTTGAGCTGGCTTTGCTGGCAAAGAGCTTATCGCCAGAAGTTAAAGACGTTTTGATTTCACCTTTTGTACCGGGAGGCTATGACAATACACGTATTACCCTACGTGTGAGGGATACTTTTCCTGACTTGCAGCGTAAAGAGCTTGTGGAGCGCATACGTGCCCACCTCATCGATGACTTAGAGTATGCGCCAGAACAAGTCACAACAACCGGTTTGTTGGTGTTGTACAACAACATGTTGCAAAGCCTCTTCAGCTCGCAGATTGTAACCTTGGGCGCTGTATTTCTCGGGATTATGTTAATGTTCGTCATCTTATTCCGATCATTTGTGATCGCGGTTGTCGCGATCGTGCCGAATATTTTGGCGGCCTTAGCAATATTGGGGACGATGGGTTTGGCGGGGCTTCCGCTTGATATGATGACCATCACCATCGCAGCGATTACCGTGGGGATTGGTGTGGACGATACCATTCACTATATTCACCGTTTTCAAGAAGAGATTAAAGTGGATGGTGATTATGTTGCCGCAATGCACCGTTCCCATGCGTCCATAGGTCGCGCGATGTATTATACCTCGGTCATTATTATCTTCGGCTTTTCTATTATGGTTTTGTCAGAGTTTATCCCAACAATTTACTTTGGTTTATTAACTGGCTTGGCAATGTTCTATGCATTGATGGGCGCGCTGTTATTGTTGCCAAAGTTTATTTTGATGGTGAAGCCGTTTGGTGAAGTGCCGGCCGTAAATCCCGCGGTGGCGTGAGTTTAGCTATAAACCAATAAGCTATCGGTGTTTTATTGGTTGTTGTTTAAAAGCGAGCGTCGTTAAAGACGCTCTGCGCCCACAAAAATATGCCACGTTCGGCATATCATAAACCCTACGATTAGCCCCAGCGCATTCATTATTAAGTCTGCGGGATCAAATACGCGGCTATGGGTCAAGTTTTGGCTTGCCTCAGAAGCCAAAGACAATACGACGCAAGCCATAAAAATGCGGTTGATCGCGAAGCGCTCGAAGACGGCCACGTATGCGGAACCGATTAATAAGCCATTGCCAATAAAATGCAGCAGTCCGTCTGGTATTTTGCTGGGGGTGTTATCTGCTGGCATCAGCGCGGCATAATAGAATATAAAAATTGCGAGGATAAACTGTAAGAGTCTTGCCGATACTATTGCGGGGTGATGTAAAAATAATAGGATTCGATTTGTCATTTTTTGTTGGGTGAGTTTCTTTGATGTCGAGAGTTCGTGTGAGTGTTTATGTTTTTGGGGCGTCTGAGGCACGGATGCCGAAGTAGAGTGTATAGGGATATATTTACAGCGGTCCCAAAAACATAAACACTCACGCCAATAATCTAGCTTAATACGGAAGGGTGACAATAAATTTTGCGCCACCCAGTTCAGAAGATTCTACGATAATACCGCCATCATAGCTGCTCACGATATCCGTGCATACTGCCAGTCCTATGCCTTGCCCTGGTGAACTAGTATCAATGCGTGCACCGCGCTTTAATATCTCTTGCCGCTTATCTTTAGCGATGCCGGGGCCGTCGTCTTCGATCTCGATTGTTATTTCTGCGTCATTTTTATGGGCAGTGATGTGGACGTGTTTATTACCGTACTTGCAGGCATTTTCTAATAAGTTACCAAATACCTCCATTAGGTCATCGGGCTGTGCGGGATACTGCAGGATTGATGAAATATTGAAAGAAAACTGAATATTTTTATCTCGGTAAACTTTTGCGAGCGCATTACTGATGCGTTGTATCAGCGGCAATAGCGGCGTCGTGGATTGGTAGGAGGATCGTGTGCTGCTCGCACGATTTAATTGATGCGTAATAATATTGTTCATGCGCTCGACTTGCTCATCGATCGTATGATGCGACGTTTGTGGTGCGGCATTTGGTGTTTTCAGCGATTCTAGCGCACTGCGTATTACCGTTAGCGGTGTTTTTAAGCTGTGGGCTAAATCACCTAAGGTATTTTTGTAACGTTTTCGTTGTGCCGATTCACTTTGCAGCAAGTGGTTGATGTTCTCGGTGACAGGTACGATCTCAGTAGGGTAGTTTTTATCTAAATGGTCAATATTGCCCGCTTCAAGTTGTTCAATATCCAAGGCCAGTCGTCTTAACGGGAGTAGCCCCCAGCGGATGATCGCCGCTTGTACCAAAATGAGTAAGATGGCTAATCCAGAAAGCCAGCTTGCTAGGGTGGTACGATATCGCATCACTTCTGCATTAAAATGTTTTTGCGAGTGAATAACGGCAAATTGATATTCGCGGTCCTGCTCCTCCACTTCCCATACGGTATCAAAACGGGAAATGAAAAAGGATTGCTTGTCGATATCGACAACGCTTACCTCTAAGTTTCCCATGTTGACTTCTTTAAATGGGATTTTTTGGTTAAGCGGTGAAATCTCTAGCGAGATGGATTGCCATATAGGGCCAAAGTCATCGTCAATCACCTGTGCGTATAGGCCCGAGCCGGGGTCATTAAAGCGTGAGTCGGTAAGGTTTTCTGGTAGCTGTAAAAAACCTTCGTCGGGGTCTGCGACCGCCATCATCGAGTACGTGTGTGTTAGCAGCGCGTCTTTTTCCGCTGTGAGCAGGCTGTCCCGAAATGCGCGTTCGAGCATAAATGCGCTAAACCCCAATAGTATGGGGAGCAAAAAAATGGAAGCAAAGAAAATTCGCCAAGCGAGGGATTTAGCGCGTAACACTAGTGGCGTTCTCGTTTTTGCATATCGTTAATGAGCGCCGCTATTTGATAAAATGTGTTAAATCTTCCGCGAATTGACCCGGGAATTCGAATTGAGGTGAATGGCTGCCGTTGGGGTAGGTTTTAAGGTGAATGTCGCTAATTTCTTGCTGGAGGTATTTGCTTAGTGACGGAGGGTAAAAATTACTCTGACCACCCATAATGGCTAATACCGGGATATCAATCTGAGGTAATACGTCGCGATAATCTTTGCCAACAAACGTTTTCCAGGTGTCGATAAAGGTGGTGGCGCTAAGCGCGCCCAGGCGACTGCGGATATCATTTAAAATGGGGGCATCGAATAAGAATAGTTTTCTAAAAAGTCTATTGCTACCGAGGCAGGTCATTTTTATAACTGTTTCAATAAAGTTGTCTTCCATGAAGGCTATAAGTTTTTCACTGTCTTCATTATTGAAGTCACCGTAGATGCCTTTGTCCCAAGTTTCATCGGTAATCAGTTTGGGTGATTGATCGATGATGACAAATTTTTCTATTTGGTCGGTACCAAACTGACGGATAAATTCGAAAGTGGTTAATGTGCCCATCGAGTGGCCGACGATAACGGGGCGTATATCGTAATGTTCAATAAGCTCGCGAAGGTCTTGGGCCATTCTTTCGATGGTGGTGGATTCTGTATGAATACGTGCGTTCCATGCGTAAATGGTGTGTCCTTTCATTTGCTCAACAATAGGGGCCCATGCGTCGGCATTACTGCTCCAGCCATGCAGTAAAACGATAGGGGGGGCGTTTGTGTCGCCCTGTTGGATGTTTAACGCAATATTAGCACCGTCTGTCGTTACGAAATTTTCCATCGATGATTTTTCCCAGAATAATAAAAATGGTATTAGATTTTAGCCGATTTGAAATCGATAGCCCTGCCCGCGCACGGTTTTTATGGGTTTAATCGTGTTTTCAGGGTCGAGCTTTTTACGCAGACGGCCGACAAAGACTTCGATCACATTACTGTCGCGCTCAAAATCTTGATGATAGAGATGCTCAGTAAGCTCAGTTTTTGAAATGGCTTCGCCGGCGTGAAGTGCGAGGTATTCTAGTGTGTTGTATTCGTAACTGGTAAGTTCTATGGATTGGCTTTCGACGGTAACCGATTTTGCTGCTGTGTCGATTTGTATGGGCGCGAAGTCTAAAACGGGGGACGCGTTACCAGTGGATCGGCGAATAAGTGCGTTGGCTCGTGCACGTAACTCTTCCGTGTGAAATGGTTTAACTAAATAGTCATCAGCACCCGCTTCGAGCCCATTGACTTTATCTTGCCAGTTGCCTCGGGCGGTGAGCACAAGTACGGGGTAGGTTTTTCCGGCTGCACGCAACTCTTTGATAATGGTAATGCCGTCTTTATGGGGGAGGCCGATATCGATGACGGCCAAATCGTAATCGTATTCTAGCGCGTAGTAGCTGCCATCTGTGCCGTCGGCTGCGCTGTCGACGACAAATTTTAAGTCGCTGAAATAATCGTTGAGCTGTTGGCGTACGGCGTCTTCGTCTTCAATTATAAGTAGTTTCATCGTATCTTAATTGCCTTTGATTCGGACAATCTTTATTCGCCCTGAATCCAGTAGAAGCTTCACTTTGTAGTGGGTTTGCCCGTCTTTTTTGTGTTCCTTTACGCTTAATACCTTGCCGCCATGCTTGGATTGAGCTTTGGCTGCGGCGCGGTTCTTACTGCTATTTTTCTGTTGTTCAACATCAAAAAATAGATCCGCAAAAGTATTACTGAAAGCGAGGCTGTTACTCATAGTGCCGAGGCCTAGTATGAATAGGGTGGCGCGGGTTATAAGGCGAACTCGGCGGGGAAGCATCATGACCTACAAGGCTCGTGTTGTGTTTGAAGATGGGTGTATTCTACGCGATCTTTCGTGAATCGCTAAGCGCGACGTTGGCCGCGCCTCATCAAGATTTGTTTAGTGTTCGATGACGGGGCTGATGGCGACGTTGACCCGAATACGCTTTCCAGGGTGTTTTTTCATAAAGGTTTGATAAAACTCCCCTCTGTATTGATAGGTGACGTCGTAACCTATGATGCGCTCTTCATATTGTGACTGGTATTCCACCTCACAGCGCTGTATATCCTCGTAAGTGCGTCCCTGTTGGCTGCGATGTTGCTTGGAGACATCTTTTCCGATGGAGGCCCCGAGTACCGTGCCAACGACGGCGCCAAGTTTTTGGTTGCTTCTTCCGTGCCCCACCGAGTGCCCAATTGCGCCGCCAATAAGGCCGCCTAGGAGAGCGCCAGTGCGAGAGGGGCGCTTGTGTCGCTCGTGGACGACGGTTTCGGTCCAGCATTTTTCTTCAGGAATGCGGTGTTCGAAGGTTTTGTATTGTGCCTTCGCCTGCTTTACTTTAGCGAAATCCGTAAATTGGTGATTATCACGATAATGCGTACTTTTGCCGTGTGCGTGGTCGCCGGCATATGCCATTTGTCCAATCATTAGAACGCAAATCAGTAGTGATGTCTGGGGGATACTTGGTCTTAAAAGGTGCATTTGTTTAGGCCTCGGATCGTCGTTGTTGCAGAAATAATACGGTGCGCAATATGAACCCTTGCTGAACTGGTCATAGATCGGCATGTATATCGAATCGATCTATTTTGAATGCAGGGCGAGGTGGTGAGCGCTATCGTGCATTGAGTGGCGCGCTAGAAAGCATTTTTGTCTGTGTTTCATCGGGCAGCTGTAGGTGAGTGTTAGGCGCTTGCCGCGTTACCCAAATTTGATCCGTGGCAGTGGATAATGTGGGGTTAAACGTCAATACTGTGGTTGACTGGCGGTAGATGTTTCCGCTACCTTGCTTTTTTAGGATAGGTTGTGTGCCTATTCGCAAAAAAAATAAAAATGACTGGTATGATATTGGCCCTCCCTAATAATGGGGCATTTGCTTTAGCTAACTTAGGTCTGTTTCCTGCGGTATCTTGATGCTCTTCTTAACATCTCAAAGTTAGGCGCTTTGGTGATTTCAATGATCAATGTTAATGGTGTTTGATCGAGGGTAAATAACGGGGGCGTTTGCGGACTTTCTGAACGATGGTCCGTGTCGAAGTGAATATTGAGTGGTCGCGGTGAAAGCGTGTCATAACCATTTTAGGTCTCTGTGTTTTAGGTGTACGTAATGAAACCCGTATTATTTTTGATTCCGTTTATTGTTCTAATTAACGGATGTGCCTTTTCTAAAAATCCTCACCTGTTAAGTAATTCGAAGACAAGTACGGACGCGCTTATTCAAGAGCAGATGGCGCTCATCGATACACAGTCTCAGCGGCTTGATGCGATTGCGGGTGCTCACGATACCCTGCTTGAACAACTCAGTATTATGCAGACTCAGATTTCTGCGATTAACCGAAAAGTTACACCGGGTGCTGGCGGCTTAAATAAAAGTGCTCGCAGTAGTAAATCTTCAGTACGTAGTTCATCTCAATTGACGCCTAAGGGCGATGTGTCCAGTGTGCTCGGTATGGCTATCTTGGGGCGTGTTGAATTTGCCTGGTTGGATGGTGTGGGTCAGTATCTAAAAGCAAGGATTGATACCGGTGCAAAATCTTCCTCGTTAAATGCCACCAACATTCAACGCTTTGAGCGTAACGGCGAGCGCTGGGTACGTTTTGATGTGGCGTTGGGCGAAGAGCGATCTGTCACCCTTGAAGCGCCGCTCCACCGTCATGTACGTATTCGCCAGGCCTCAGTGAGTGAGCTCGAGCGTCGTCCCGTGGTGAAGTTGCCCATACGCATGGGCGAAATATATGAAGAAACCGAATTCAGCTTGTCCGATCGTAATGAAATGTTGTATCCAATATTGTTAGGTCGAAGTTTTCTGCGGGATATTGCCGTCGTAGATGTGGCGAAAAAATTTACCCGTTCTCGCGACCCTAAATTGGCCGCTCAAGTGAGCCCTTAGTGAATAGTTCTCGTCAGCCTTTCTATTTCGTTGTTCTCTTTCTGGTATTTGTCGGTTTTCTTTTAAGTTACTACCGGCATACCACCTTTGATGTGCCTTGGTTGCCGGGTGAAAAACAGCGCATTTGGTCGATCGAATCGAAAATACAATTTGATGCGCAAGACGCTCCGGTAAAAGTTGCGCTGGCGGTACCAGACACTCAGCAGGGTTTTACAAAAGTTGCGGAACATACGGCCAGTGCGGGTTACGGTCTCAGTTATTTAGAGGATGGCGATGGTCGCCGGGTTCAGTGGACCATTCGTAACGCTGACGGCCCGCAGATTTTATATTACCGTGTGGATATGCAGGTGGATAGCGGCCAGGGGCAAGATAAAACCTTCGTTGTTCCTGCGATTCCGAAGATTAATTTAGATGACGGTCCTTATGCGACCTCTGCAAAAGTATTATTAGAGCAAGCGCTTAAACGTTCCGCTGACCCTTACAGTTTGGCGGTAGAGCTTATGCGTGAGTTCTCCACGCAAACACAAAGCGCCACATTTTTATCTCAACGACGGCCAGAAATAGATTGGTTGGTTTTGCTACTTCAAAAAGCCGACGTACCTGCACGAAAAGTTCTGGGTTTGAATCTGGAGGATGGCCGTCGGCGCCAGCAGCTTCAGAATTATTTGCAGGTATTTGATGATGGCGGTGTAGGGTATAAAGTTTTCGATCCGAGTACCGGAAGGCAAAAACGCCCCGATACCTTTTTACTGTGGGAATATAATTCGCTGCCGTTGATGGATTTAATCGGAGGCGAAAGTTCGCGGGTTAATTTTTCCATGATTAAGCAAGAGGTGCCCCTTAGTTCGGCCCGTGCGCAACAAGTAGCGCCCGATTCTTCATTGCTTGATTTTTCCATCCATAGTCTCCCATTAGAAGAGCAAGCGCTGTTTAAAGGTATCTTACTGATTCCGGTGGGTGTTTTAGTGGTGGTGTTTTTGCGGGTATTTGTCGGCCTGCGGACCTCGGGTACTTTTATGCCTGTCCTGATTGCTATGTCGTTTATTCAAACGAGCTTGGTGACGGGGGTGGTCGGGTTTATTTTGATTGTGGGGACGGGCCTGGTTGTTCGAAGTTATCTGTCCCAGTTAAATCTGCTGCTGGTCGCACGGATAGCGGCGGTGATTATTTTTGTCATTATCTTAATTGCGGGCTTCTCGGTGGTCGCATATCAAATGGGTTTAAGTGAAGGGCTTAAAATTACCTTTTTCCCCATGGTGATTTTAAGTTGGACGATCGAACGAATGTCCATTTTGTGGGAAGAGGAAGGCCCACAAGAAGTACTTGTTCAAGCGGGTGGATCCTTAATTGTGGCGTTGGTTACTTACATGTTATTAACCAATGAACTCGTTCGTCATCTCACCTTCAACTTCCTCGGACTTCAAATGGTGTTTATGGCGTTGGTGTTGCTCCTCGGAAATTACACTGGGTACCGTTTGTTAGAGTTTCGACGCTTTCGCCCTTTTAGTGCGGGAACCTAGCGAATGTATATGAGAGTCGCGCGCGCGTATGTTTCGCCGTTATAAAGATCTCGCCAGCCAAGGCGTAATGGGCATGAATCGGCGCAATGTCTCCTACATTGGGCAATACAACCCGCGTTCCCTATTTCCTTTGGTGGACGACAAGTTAAAAACTAAATGTTTGGCGATTGAGCATGAGGTGACGGTGCCTTGCTTAATTGGAGTCGTCAGCCATCAGTATGAAGTGCGTAATATTGACCAGATAGTTGCGGGGCACCGCGCTTTTTGTATCAAGCCTGCCAAAGGTTCCGGCGGCAAGGGGATCTTGGTTATCACTAAAGTCGAGGACGGGCTTTTTTACCGTACTAACGGCCAGACGATGACCTTGCCCGAATTGCAGCGGCATGCTTCTAATATTCTGGCGGGTTTGTTTTCGCTCGGTGGCGCGACAGACGCGGCGATGATAGAGGATTGCATCGAGGTTGAGGATGCCTTAGCGAATTTTTCATATGAAGGCGTTCCGGATATACGGGTGATCGTATTCAAAGGTATTCCGGTGATGGCGATGATGCGTCTTTCTTGCTCGGACTCTCACGGAAAAGCCAACCTTCACCAGGGCGCGATAGGGGTGGGTTTATGTCTAGAGACAGGGCGAGCGGTGAACGCAGTCAAGGATGATGCCATCATCCATTTTCACCCTGATACGAAGCAGGACTTGCGCGAGTTACGGCTCCCTAAGTGGGATCGCTTATTGGCATTGGCCTGTGCCTGCTCTGATATGACGGGCTTGGGGTATCTGGGGGTAGACTTAGTGATAGATAAAAACTTGGGGCCTATGCTGCTGGAGCTGAACGCACGGCCTGGTTTGTCCATTCAGATTGCCAATAATCAAGGCCTATTACCTCGATTACGAAAAATTGAATCCATTAGCCATCCCGAGCGCTGGGGGGCTGAGCAGAAGCTTGCCTTCGCTCAAGAGCACTTTTCAGCGGCGTAGTGCCAACCTTTTTTCCTCGTGAAACTAAAAGTGGTCAAGCGTGTATAATAGCCTGCTGGCTTAACTGCGCATGGCGCTCAATATTTAGCTAGAAACGCATCCCCATTTATTAAATACGAATACATAGCCACATGAACGTAAAAGATTATATGCAAACCCTTGGGCAGCGCGCGCGTTCTGCCTCAAGAAAAATAATGTCTGCCGATGCCAGCGTAAAAAATGCGGCACTATCGGAAATTGCTGATGCGCTTATGGAAGCCAAGCAAGCGATCACTGAGGCAAACCAGGCTGACCTTGAGAAGGGAAAAAGTAACGGTTTAGATGCCGCATTGCTCGACCGGCTTGAACTTACGCCGCCAAGATTCAACGGCATGATAGAGGGATTGCGCCAGGTGGCAGCGTTACCTGATCCATGTGGTGAAATTACAGATTTGAAATACCGCCCCTCAGGGATTCAGGTGGGTAAGATGCGTGCGCCTTTGGGCGTGATCGGCATAATTTATGAGTCGCGTCCTAACGTGACGATTGATGCGGCGAGCCTTTGTCTGAAATCGGGCAATGCGACAATTCTACGCGGCGGTAGCGAAGCAATAGCGTCCAATCAGGCAATTGCCAAGTGTATACGCCAGGGGCTTGAAAAGGCGGGTTTACCTGCAGATGCTGTGCAGGTCGTGGAGACAACAGATCGTGAAGCGGTGGGCGAATTGATCACGATGCCCGAGTTCGTGGATGTGATTGTGCCACGTGGTGGGAAGGGCTTGATTGAGCGTATTAGCAATGACGCGAAGGTCAGCGTTATTAAGCATTTGGATGGCATTTGTCATGTGTACATCGATGGGCAAGCCGACCTCGACAAGGCTTTTGATATTGCCTTGAATAGCAAGACCCATCGTTATGGTGTGTGCAACGCAATGGAGACCTTGTTGGTAGCGGACTCTGTTGCGGCGGCAATTTTGCCTCGCTTGGCGGATGCATATGCCGAGAAAAAAGTAGAGTTGCGTGGGTGTGAGAAAACA
This sequence comes from Agarilytica sp., assembly GCA_045430345.1. Classification (GTDB taxonomy): domain Bacteria; phylum Pseudomonadota; class Gammaproteobacteria; order Pseudomonadales; family Cellvibrionaceae; genus Agarilytica. Next base: position 502,207 of record JAILXT010000002.1, read on the forward strand.
CGTGCCTTGATCGAGGCAAATATCGCCACAGACGATGATTGGGCAACCGAGTATTTGGCACCTGTGTTGGCGATCAAAGTCGTCTCTGATGTGGATGAGGCGATGGATCACATCGACATGTATAGCTCTAAACATACGGAAGTGATCGTGACGGAGAACTACAGCTTAGCGCGCCGCTTCCTAAATGAAGTGGATTCCAGTTCCGTGATGGTGAACGCTTCCACGCGTTTTGCTGATGGTTTTCAATACGGCTTGGGTGCAGAGATTGGCATATCAACAGATAAGATCCATGCGCGTGGCCCTGTCGGTTTGGAGGGTTTGACCTCACAAAAATGGGTTGTGTTGGGCGACGGGCAGATACTCGGTTGATCAAGTTCCCCATGGTGGTGCTTTACGGGGGCAGTTTTGACCCCGTGCACCTCGGGCATGAGCATATTGTTCGGGCGGTAAGCGAGCAGCTCATACCACAGAAAATTCACATTATTCCCTGTCATGTCCCGCCTCATAAAACGCGCTTGCACGTTGATAATCATCACCGTTTGGGGATGTTGCATAAAGCATTTGATGAGACATCGACGAATCTTTTTATCGACACAGGGGAAATGGCGAGTCAGTCCGTTTCATACACCGTGGATACGGTAACAAGGCTGCGGCACGAACTCGGCGAAGAGGTGAGTTTGAGCTTTGTTATCGGGGAAGATTCATGGCTCAACTTCTCTCGCTGGTATCGTTGGCGAGACATCTTGAATACCGTGAATCTCGTGGTGGTTACACGCCGAGGGGATTGGCAAGCGAAGATCGATGATGACGATGGTAAAGCGCTAAGGGAATATCGCGATGCCCATGAAGTGCCGCTGGCCACTTTGGATGTTTACGCAAAAGGAAAAATTGCAAAATTGCCGATGATGGCAATCGATATTGCCTCAAATACGATTCGAGATCGTATTGCTAAGGGCTTGAATATCGACGAGATGGTATCGCCTTCTGTGGCCAGCTATATTCAAGAATATGATTTGTATCGTCAGGATTTAGCATAGGGCTATTCTGGTTCTTCCCGGGTTTTTCGTTGGGGGTGTTTCTCCAGCGGTATATTATTAATTACATCAGTAAAAACGAGTATTAACGAGACATACATGGCTGAAACAACGAACGAAATAGTAAAAACGGCATTAGACGATTTAAAAGGACAAGACGTCACGATATTGGATGTGACCTCGCTTAGCGATGTGATGGACTCCCTCATCATCGCGACGGGAACCTCCAATCGACATGTGAAATCCTTGGCGGAAAACGTCATCGTGGAAGGTAAAAAGCAGGGTCTTAAACCTATCGGTATCGAAGGCATGGACGGCGGCGAGTGGGTGTTGGTTGATTACGGAGATACCGTGGTGCATGTAATGCAGCAAACTACTCGGGATTTTTATGAGTTGGAAAAACTGTGGTCTATGGAGCCTTCGAGCCGCAAAAGTACCCCAGAAGATTAATTAGCGTAACAGGCGCTAGCATTACGCGTTTTTGGAGTTGCAGTGAAGATATCGTTGATAAGTGTCGGCGGCAAAATGCCAAGCTGGGTGAGCGAAGGTTATCAAGAATACGCTAAGCGCCTGCCCAGAGAATTGAGTCCTCAGCTTATCGATTTACCTTTAGCGAACCGCAACAAAAATTCCAATATCGAAAAGCTTAAGTTAGAAGAGGGGAAGCAGATCCTCGCTGCTTTGCCCAAGGGTGTGAGAATGATCGCACTTGATGTAAAAGGGAAGTCGTTATCAACGGAAGGACTGACCGAAAAGCTGAAAGATTGGCAGATGAACGGTCAGGACGTGAGTATTGTCATTGGTGGCCCCGACGGCTTATCGAACGCGTGTTTGCAGAAGGCCCACGAGCGTTGGTCGCTTTCTGCTCTGACCTTGCCCCATCCTCTCGTGCGTGTGGTATTGATCGAGCAGTTATACCGCGCATGGAGTATTACCCAAAATCACCCATACCATAAATAAGGGCGCCTCCTCAGCGAAAAGTGAGTCTCGGTGCTTCCTTGTCGAATGAATAATGCTAAGGTGGGCGCCAGTAGGTTAATGTCGAACTTACATGAACGATCTATCATAAGAACAGTGCGGGATTGAGGGCTTTTGCCGGCATCACGCAACACCATTCGATAAAACGACACTAATTTTTGATATGAACTGGGCGAGTACCGAACACCACCGATTTAAAGATCACCTCAATGAGGCGATGGTGTTTGCGCGACGGATTATCTTCGCGTTGGCGTTGGTGGTTGTTTTGTTTGGTGTGTTGATATATCGCTTTTACTCGCTTCAAATTACCCATTACGAAAATTATGCCACGATGTCCGATCGCAATCGGATTCAGGTGCGACCGATAGCTCCGAACAGAGGCCTGGTATTTGATCGCCATGGGGAGCTGATCGCTGAAAATCGGCCGAGCTTTGCCTTGTCTATCGTTCGTGAACGGGTAAAAAACCTGGAAGAAACCATCGATCGGCTCTCGGCGCTGATCGACATTGATGACGATGATAAAACCAGTTTTTACCGTTATCTGAAACAGCGCCGTCGGCCATATGAACCGGTGCCCTTGCGTTACCGTTTAACCAAGGAAGAAATTGCGATATTGGCGGTAAATAAATTCGCATTTCAGGGGATTAAAATCGAAGCGCAATTAGTCCGTTCATATCCTTACGCCGACCTGTTCGCGCACTCCCTGGGTTATGTTGGTCGTATCAATGAAAAGGAACTTGCGGGTTTTGATGAAGACGATTTTAATCGGTATTCAGGGACGCGCAGTATTGGGAAAATAGGAATAGAAAAATACTATGAAAACGAATTGTTAGGTGAGGTTGGCGTAGAATATATTGAAGCAAACGCTCATGGTCGACGCTTGCGCCTTATTGATGAGGAGCAGCCCGAGGCAGGAAAAGATCTTCATCTTTTTTTAGATAGCGGCATCCAAGCTGCCGCAGTGAAGACCTTGGGCGAGCGCCGAGGTGCCCTGGTTGCTATTGAAGTGGCGAGCGGTGGTGTCTTGGCGATGGCGAGTACGCCAAGTTTTGACCCTAATTTGTTTGTTACTGGGATTAGCGTTAAGGCCTATCGTGGGCTGAATGAGTCTTTGGATTTACCTCTATTTAATCGTACGGTGCAGGGTCAGTATCCGCCGGGTTCGACGCTTAAGCCCATGCTAGGTTTGGGCGGGTTGGAAACACAAATTATTGATGTGGACACAAAAATAAAAGACCCTGGGTTTTATCAGTTAGAAAATGATGAGCGCTTTTACCGAGAATGGAAGCAGGGTGGGCATGGCGAGAGCGTCGATTTAGAAGAGGCCATTATTGAATCCTGCGATATCTATTTTTACGATTTGGCTTTTCGCATGGGCGTCGATCGCATGCATGAATTTGGTGTGCATTTTGGTTTGGGTGCGAAAACCAATCTGGATATTCCTAGTGAGCGTAGTGGTCTATGGCCGTCCCGTGCCTGGAAAAAAGCGGTGCGGGGTTTGGATTGGTATCCGGGGAATAGCTTGAATATGAGTATCGGGCAAGGGGATGTTTTGGCAACGCCATTGCAGCTAGCGGTGATGACAGCCACCTTGGCGGCAAACGGAAAGCGCATAAAACCCCGTTTGGTTGCTCGTATTGGTGAGCAGAAGACAGACCTCGTCGAGGAAAGTAATTATCAAGGCTATGATCAAAACTGGGATTTTATTCATAGCTCAATGCATGATGTTGTTCATAGTATAAAAGGCACGGCTGCGCCGTTGGGCCGTAAAATGGCATACAAAATCGCGGGTAAAACGGGTACCGCGCAAGTGGTGGGCATTGCTCAGGGCGAAAAGTACGACAGTGAAAGCTTAACTGCCGCGAATCGAGATCATACCTTGTTTGTTGGTTTCGCCCCGGCAGAAAACCCAGAGATCGCGCTGGCGGTAATCGTAGAGAATGGTGAAAAACACTCGGCCACAACCTTTCCTGTGGTGAAAGCGGTGTTTGACCAATACTTTAAAAGTCAAAAAGCATTGACGCGTGCGCAGGATAAAAAACCATGAGCACAGCGAATCAAGATTTTTTAAGACGCCTGCCGGATTCAACGCATCACTTTGCCCGTAGCGAAGGTGTACTCAAGCGTTTGCATGTCGACCCGGTCCTACTGGTGCTTTTATTAACCGTGACCTGTTTCGGTCTTACGGTACTTTACAGCGCAAGCGGGGAAAGCGAGCGTCTTATTACACGACAACTCGTCTTTTTTGGTATTGCCTACTGTACGATGTTTGCGGTCGCGCAGGTGGACATGAATGTGATGCGCCGATGGGCGCCATGGTTTTATGGCTTAGGTTTGATCCTCCTTATTTTGGTGTTTGTGATTGGCGTGGGTGCTAAGGGCGCTCAGCGTTGGATCAGTTTGGGTTTTTTCCGCTTTCAGCCATCTGAGGTGCTCAAAATTGCCGTGCCGGTGATGGTGGCGTCTTACTTATCGAATAGGGTTTTGCCGCCGAATCTCAAGCATACCTTTTGGTGCCTTACGATTATCGCGCTCCCTGCGGTGCTTATTTTGAAGCAGCCAGATTTGGGCACATCCTTGTTGATCAGCGCGTCCGGGATAATTGCGGTGTTTTTGGCGGGTTTGCGTTGGCGTTATATTCTTTCGAGCGTGTTCATTTTAGGCTGCAGCATTTGGCCTATGTGGGTGTTTGTGATGAAGGATTATCAGAAGCAGCGCGTGCTGACACTGCTGGATCCTGAGGCGGACCGCCTTGGGGCGGGTTGGAATATTATCCAATCTAAAACCGCCATTGGCTCTGGGGGTATCGAAGGGAAGGGGTGGCTGAATGGCACCCAATCCCAGCTCGACTTCCTCCCAGAAAGCCATACCGATTTTATTATCGCCGTATTGGCAGAAGAATTTGGTTTGGTTGGCGTATTGTCGTTGATTGTGTTGTATTTGCTTATTATTGGCCGAGGGCTTTTTATTGCGTGGTCAGCACAAAATACATTTAATCGACTACTTGCGGGGAGTATTACGCTAACTTTCTTTGTCTACGTCTTTGTGAATATCGGAATGGTGTCTGGATTGCTGCCCGTGGTGGGGGTTCCTTTGCCGTTGGTGAGTTTGGGTGGAACCTCGATTGTGACGCTGATGACTGGCTTTGGTATTTTAATGGCGGTTGCAACAGAAAAGAAAAAAGTTACCTCATAATGGGATATTCATCTAATTTTAGGTTTGTTGGCGCGGTCATTACGGGGTGTTCTAGGTATGCTGAGCACAGGCCCCAAGTACGCATAATTACATAAAGGATTTCATGTTGAGCATGTTGAACGAGAGAAAAGACAGTAGAGAAATGAAAATATCGATAAAGCTATTTAAGGCGCCATGGGCAAAACTGCATTCGTTGTTGCGCAGTAGCGGCTATTTTATTCGTGGTGTGGTGGGGGTATCAGCAAGTGTGTTGGCTCTTTCTGCGACAGCCGATTATTCAGTTCATCCAGGAGCAGAAGCATTTATTCAGAAAATGGTAAGCGAACATAAGTTTACTGAAAAAGAAGTGGCGTCTTTGTTGTCTCAAGCGAATAAGCAGGAGTCCATTCTAGAGGCTATTTCTCGCCCTGCGGAAAAGACAAAAGAGTGGTTTGAGTATCGCAATATATTCATTCAAGAGTCTCGCATTAAGCAAGGCGTGGCATTTTGGAATGAGCATAAAGCGACGATTCAGCGAGCATCAGAGGAAATGGGCGTCGCGCCGGAAATTATTGTCGCCATTATTGGTGTGGAAACACGCTATGGTCGTCATGCCGGGAAATACAGAGTGATTGATGCCTTATCGACGCTGGGCTTCGATTACCCTAAGCGGGGAAAATTTTTTCGGGGGCAGCTTGAGCACTACATGCTGATGACCCGCGAACAAGAGCAAGACCCGCTATCACTTAAAGGTTCCTACGCCGGTGCAATGGGTTACGGTCAGTTTATTCCCAGTAGTTACCGCGCATATGCCGTGGATTTTGATGATGATAATAAGGTCGATATTTGGAATAATCCGGTAGATGCGATCGGCAGTGTGGCCAACTATTTTAAAGCACACAAATGGAAAGACGGGCAGCCAGTGTTGGCGCGCGCACGTATCTCAGGCGAGTACGACAAAGATATTTTGAATGAAAAATCTAAGCCAAAATATTCGTTAGCAGAATTGGAGAAAAAAGGTTTTCGTTTGGCGTCGGCCGAAAATAAGGACAAAGAAAAATTCACACCGGGGAGTTTTTCTCCCGACAGTAAGGCTATGCCGCTGATGTATGTGGGTGATCATGGCAAAGAGTTTTGGTTGGGTTTTAATAATTTTTATGTGATTACCCGCTACAATCGCAGCCATTTATATGCGATGGCGGTGTGGGAGTTGGGCGAGAAAATTAAGCAGGAAATGAAGTAGAGGAATTACCGGCATAATGCGAAGGGTTTTAAAAAGCGTAAGTGTTACATGTGCAATTGTATTGTTGACGGCTTGTGAAAATTTATGGGTGGTGGAAGAGCAGGATCGTGGTCCTGACCAACCGTTAGATGTTTCTCATATCAAAGAGCCGATTCCCCGTGAAGAGCTTCGCACGATTGCGGGGAATAAAACGCCCTATAAGGTTCTGGGTAAAACGTATCATATATTGAGCACGCCTGAAGGTTACCGAGAAAAAGGCGTCGCCTCCTGGTATGGCGAAAAATTTCATGGTCGTCACACGGCCAATGGTGAAATTTACAATATGTATGGCATGACCGCTGCGCATAAAACACTGCCTATTCCCAGTTATGTGCGTGTTACCAATATTGAAAATCGCCGAAGCATCATTGTGCGTGTGAATGACCGTGGGCCATTTCATGGTGATCGCGTGATTGATTTGACGTATACCGCCGCGAAGAAGTTGGGTTATGAGCGTAGCGGCACCGCGAAAGTGTCGTTGGAATATATTGACCCGTCGACCTACCATGCCACGCATCCACAGTCATCTTCTGGTGGGGCGAAGGTCGCCAACAATGGCGTGTCTGTTTCTGGTTCGGGTCTAAAAGCACCGGAGCCAGAAGATTCGGGTGGTTATAAATTACCAGAGAACACCTATTTACAGGCTGGTGCTTTTGGCAAAAAGGCGTCTGCTGAAGCATTTAAGGTCAAATTGAAGACGCTATCCGCTCTTCCCATCCGCATACGGCCGCCTTCTCGTAGGAAGGATTTATACATCGTACAAATTGGCCCGGTTACAAGTAATCTACAAGTGCTTGAGCTTCGGCAGAAGCTCCTCGATGCTAACTACCCCGCTCCTCACGTCGTCCGCGAGAAGTGAGGCGGTTCATCGTTGTAGGCTACGTGTTTGGGTTGCAATCTGATACACTTTCACGCCTTTAGATCATAGGTTTATCTTGTTATGTCTTCTTTCAAAATGCGTTTTCCACTCGCGTTTTTACTCGTATTTGTGTGTGCATCCTCTTGGGCTGCACAGGTTATCATTCCTTCCCCGCCAAAGTTGGGGGCAAAAGCCTTCCTGTTAATCGATGCGGACACAGGTAAGGTTCTGGTTGAGCACAACGCTAAACAGCAGTTGCCTCCGGCAAGTTTAACCAAGATGATGACCAGTTATATCGTCTCTGAAGAGATCGATGCTGGGCGACTAAAAGAAACCGATCTTGTGCGTATTAGTGATGATGCGTGGCGGCGTGGCGGAACGAAAAGTGGGAGTTCCACAATGTTTCTCAAGCCTCGCTCAGAAGTGCCTGTGATCGACCTTTTGAGAGGGATCATTATTCAATCGGGCAACGATGCGTCTATTGCTTTAGCGCAGCACATCGCGGGAAGTGAAGATGCCTTCGCGGATGTGATGAATCAGCAGGCGCAGTTATTGGGGATGAAAGATTCACATTTCAAAAACGCGACGGGATGGCCCGCCGATGGACATATCACAACGGCTTATGATTTGGCGTTGTTAGCGACGTCGCTCATCAATGATCACCAGAGCCATTACTCCATATATTCTGAAAAATATTTTAAATATAACGGGATCAATCAGCCGAACCGAAACAAGCTCCTATTTTTGCCGGGGACTTATGTCGATGGTATTAAAACGGGACACACAAGCGAGGCGGGTTTCGGTTTGGTGTCCTCTGCGCTTAGAGATGGCACACGCTTGGTGGCCGTTGTGTTGGGTGCTCGCTCTGAAAAACAGCGTGCGGATGATTCTAATAAACTCCTGTCGTATGGATTTCGTTATTATAAAACCCATACGCTATACCAACCAGCTGATGCGGTGGTTACCAGTCGAGTTTGGAAAGGTCTGAGTGACGAAATTAAACTTGGGGTCAAAGAAAACGTGATCGCGACGATCCCTCGCGGTAGTCATAAAAATTTAAATGCTGTGACAGAAATCAATACGGTTATCGAAGCGCCCATCACTAAAGGGCAAGAGCTCGGTGTGTTGCGCGTGACGTTAGATGGCGAAGTTGTGGTTGAAGAAGCGCTAGTGGCAATTGAAAATGTAAACGCGGCAGGTTTCTTTGCGAGAGCCTGGGATAGTATTGTGTTGATGGTGAGTGGTCCGAACTAAATATTATGAGCCAGCAAGAACCTCCAAAGATTGAATTTCCCTGCGCGGATTACCCCATAAAAGTGATGGGTAAAGCAAGCGACGAGTACCGCGATGCGGTACTCGAGATTATAGAAATTCATGCTTCTGGTTTTGATCGTACGAAAGTGCGCATTCAAGGTAGTAGCAAAGGCACGTTTCATTCTGTCACCGTATTTATCGAAGCGACGGGTATTGATCAGTTGCAAAACATTTTCGAAGATTTGAAAAAACACCCGTCTACCAAGATGGTGTTGTAAATTCAGCATGAACGACTTCCATCGTGAACTCGTTGTCAAAGATATGGGTCGTACCCGTTACCAAGATGTCTGGCATGCGATGCGCGACTATACTGATCAGCGCACGGCTGGATCACCCAATGAGTTATGGTTAACTGAGCATGCGCCTGTGTTTACCCAAGGTCAGGCGGGGAAGCCAGAGCACTTACTTCACTCATCTGAAATTCCCGTTGTCAAAACCGATCGTGGTGGGCAGATTACGTATCATGGTCCTGGTCAGTTGGTGGTATATCCTTTGTTAAATTTAAAAGCCATGAAGCTCGGTGTAAGGGATCTTGTGACGGCGATAGAAACCTCAGTGGTTGAATGTTTAAAGGAATATGGTATCTCCGCTGCAGCGAAACCGGATGCACCGGGTGTGTATGTGGATAATAAAAAGATTGCATCTCTTGGTTTGCGCGTGCGAAAAGGCTGTAGCTATCACGGCGTTGCGATTAATGTGTGTGCAGATTTAAAGCCGTTTCAGCAAATTAACCCTTGTGGGTATCAGGGTTTAGAAATGGTGAATATAAACGATGTGTCTGAACGCATATTGTCAGTGCGTGATGTTAAAACCGGCTACATCAATAAAATTGCTGAGCAGTTGAATCTAGAATTGATATAAGTAGCCCGATTTATAAAAACGGTAAGCTTAGTCTTGCACGGCCTTAAATCCTCCCCCTTTAACCCACCATGCGAATCCGAAGGCGATTAAACCCAGAGCTTCAAGAAAAAATGTGACGGCAAATTTATCCCACGGGGCGGCATATGGGGTGCTATCTAGGAGGTACGATTTTAGGCCTATTATAATAAGCACCGAGATGATGGTGTATCCACTGATTCTATAAATCGTATTACGCTTTTTCTTCGCGCCAGACATCTGCCCGTCTGGAGATGTTTTCGTAAAAATACAAATCGAGAAGTACGCTAGGGATAAAAAATACCCCAGTGTCGCAAATGCGTGTAGATTCGCCGATTGGGAAAAGAGTGAGTAATCGATAAAGTCTATCGCATGACACATCCCCCCCGTGCATTGTTGCGCCGTATGAATAAATGCGCGAATTTGTTCGCCTTGAAAGCCGCAGCTATAACCTTCCACAGGAAAAAGTGCGATGCCAAATGTACATACGCCAGCGAATGTCGAGATTCGGTCATCCCATTTTGTGCTGTCTCCGTAACTGAAATCGCCTTTATATGAGATCAGGAAAAATCCGATAAAGAAAAGAAATCCGACAAATATGTCGCCCGCGAAAGGAGCGAAATAGTATTCGCTCATCGTTTTGTAAGTGCATACGTGGGGGAATGCTAGGCCAATAAGCAGGAGCGATGTAGGCAGTAATATGCCGGTTATGCCTACCAATTTTCGGAGTTTTTTGGGGTCGTGGAACAGATCGCTGCTATTCATGTTTTCCCTCTCGTGTCTGTTCATTTTATTCGTACATAATATTCCGATGGCATAACATGAAACGGTAAAGTTTTCACAATATTTCCCAGTTCTGGTTGTGCCACTGTTTAAGATAGATCAGATTTTGGCGGTTAACAAAGAAAAATGTGCTATCTCCAGGTGTTGCAGCCATTCATGGCGACCGTTATTTTTTATTCGCATTTTTCCAGCTCGTATAGGGTCGCCAGGTTTTCGTCCAGGAAATGAACGCGTCAGCAGGCATTGGTTTCGCTATGGCGTAACCCTGTGCTTGAGAGCAATTCAATTGTATGAGCGCGTTACCGTGAGCTTCAGACTCAACGCCTTCGGCCACAACATTCTTTTTGAACGCTTCTGCTAACCCAAGAATACCGCGAATAATGGAAAGGTCATCCTCGTCGGAAAGCATGTCTCGAATAAAACTGCGATCTATTTTCAGCTCTTCAGCCGGCAAGTCTTTTAAAAAGTTCAGTGTGGAAAATCCTGTGCCGAAATCATCTAAAGAAAATTGAACGCCTAAGGCTCGGCATGCGTGAATACTCTTTGAGGCCTGGCTAGTATCGCGCACTGCGCTGCTTTCCAGTATTTCGAAGGTGATGCTTTGAGCGGGAACCATAGGGAAAAACCTTAAGATAGAGGTAAGCATCTCAGGAAATTTTTTGAATTCAAGCCGCTGTATCGATATGTTGATGCTGACGGGAAGGTTGATGCCTTGTTTTCGCCATTGCGATATTTGCGATAAGGTGTTTGTGATGACCCAGTTGTCGATATCGATTGCAAGTGGGTTGTCAGTGGTTGCGCCTAAAAAATTATCGGGCGTAAGTAGGCCGTGTAACGGGTGCTGCCATCTAAGTAATGCTTCTACCCCGATAATGCTGCCATTTTTCATATCGACTTTTGGTTGATAAAATAGACGAAAAGCGTCGGTTTGTAATGCCGTTTGGAGTTGAGATAGCGTCTCGCTGGAGTTGCGTTGTAGTTTGTCTCGTTCTACGTCAAAGTATTCAAATCTATTTTTTCCATGAAGCTTTGCTTGATACATTGCCGTATCAGCTTGCCGAATAAGGTGGTCAGCATCTGCCGGGAATTGTTGAGGGAAAAACGTGATGCCTAAGCTCGCCGATAGTTCTTGTTTTCCTTTATTGCTTTCAATTGGTTTTTTGAATGTCCCCAGTATTCGCTTAAAGTAGTCTGCCATATCCTTATAATCATCGATGTCGGGAATGACTATGACGAACTCGTCTCCACCGAGGCGCGCGATGGTGTCATTTTTTGATAACGTTTTATTTATTTTTGAGGAGACCTCTACCAACACGCTGTCCCCAGTTTGATGGCCAAATCTATCGTTGATTTCTTTGAAGCCATCTAGGTCGATATATAGTACCGCTAACCTTTTGTTGTGACGGCTGGCAGCCTGCATATATTGGCTTAAGCGAATGCTGAGTAAGTAGCGATTAGGTAAACCCGTCAGTGCGTCGTAGTGCGCAATGCGTTCGAGTTGGTGTTGATGCTGTTTTTGTTGGGTAATGTCCGTTACGAGAATGACATAGCTATGAATAATGTTATCGTCGTTACGAATGGCGCTGGCCGCTACGCGAACGGACAGCGCTTTATTGGCTGGCGTCGTGATCTCTTGCTCACCTTGCCAAAACCCTTTTTGGGTAATTATTTTGAGTATTTCTTCATAGCGTTCTTCTGAGGTACTTTCACCGAGAATGATTTTAAACTGACGGCCAAGCACTTGACTGAGAGAGAGCCCTGATAAGTTGCTAAAGGCTTGGTTTGCGTTTGTAATCTCCCCGTAATAATCAATGATGACGATTGCTTCGCTGGCGTGCGTGAACACGGCGGCGGCTTCTTGTAGTTGTTGGTCGTGCAGTAGGCGCTCAGTAATATCGCGGGAGGTTAGGTGCAGTTGTGCAATATCATCGGAACTGGTGATATGGGTAACACGCGTTTCAAAGAAGTGGAGCTGTCCGTCGGGTGCGCGATAATGTGTTTTATAGCTGCTCATTTGGTGAGTGCTAAGGGTGTGACTTAAGTGCTGTTCAACCTCTTCTTTTTGTCCTGTCGCAAGATCGGGTAGATACTTCCCTATAATACTGTTCTTGTCAACGCCCTTAATTGTGCGATTGATGTAAACCACATTGAGTTGTTTATCGAGCAAAATAACAAAATCGGGAGAGTGCTCTGCTATTGTCGTTAATAAATTCCCTTGCTGTTTTTGTTCCTGATCTTTTAAAAAGCGTTGGCTGATATCCCAAAATACACCCTGTATACCGATGACTTGTTCTTTCTTGCCGAGTACCGGAGTTTTGATAATTTCCACAAACTGGGTTTTCTGGGAGTTCGGATCAATGTTTTCTTCAATTTCATGAAGGGTGTTGCGTGATGAAATCACTTCTTGATCGTCTGTGCGATATTTTTGAGCGAGCCTTTCCGGGTAAAAATCATAGGCCGTTTTACCAAGTAATTGCTGGTCACTTAGTTGAAGATGTTTCTTTAACGCATGATTGACGTAGGTTAGCCGGCCTTCTGTATCAATCCGATACACGAAAAGAGGGAGTGATTCCACGATTGATTGGTAGGGCGGGTGTATGTCTTCATCTTTGAAAAGCATGTAATTTTAACTGGCGTTGTGAGTGGGGCATACGTGTTGGTTTATGGTGATCTTTGCATTTGTTTTGGGGGCCTAATCGCGTGCAGCGAGGTCAAGAGGCCTGTCTATAAATATAGGGGGGTTTTTATGGTTAGAGAGATAAATAGGTGTCAAAAATTATGATTGAGCGGTCATCTTCTCGTGTTGGCGTAAGGCGTCCCTTTGCGGCACGAATAGAGTGGCGCGCCAGTAGTCAGGTGGGCGCGGGTTGTGAATTGCTCTTGCTTATAGATATTTTGGATTAGTGACGCTTGTTCAATAGATTCCGCAAATGCCCTTAGTGGGGTAGAATGTGCATCTCCCAATCAAACTTATGACTACCTACGAATGAGCGATACCACTCCAATTAAACGCACGCGCCGCATTGAGAAAGGCGAGAAACTTAGAGACGCAGATAAAGTTGAGCGTATTCCCGTTAAAGTTATCGCGAGCGATGATTTGCTTCGCAAGCCAGATTGGATTCGTATTCGTGTATCGTCCTCACCGGAAGTCGACAGAGTTAAAAAATTGCTAAGAAAGAACGCCTTATCAACGGTGTGTGAGGAGGCGAACTGCCCCAACTTAGGTGAGTGTTTTAGCGGTGGTACCGCTACCTTTATGATTATGGGGGATATCTGCACACGTCGTTGCCCGTTTTGCGATGTGGGGCATGGTAAGCCAAATGCCCTGGACGCTGATGAGCCTAAAAAACTGGCTGAAGCTATTGCCGAAATGGGGCTTAAATACGTGGTGATTACTTCGGTGGATCGGGATGATTTGCGCGATGGTGGCGCCCAACATTTTGCCGATTGTATTCGAGAATCAAAGTTACTCAGCCCAGATCTACAGGTGGAAATTTTAACGCCGGATTTTCGGGGGCGAATGGATATAGCGTTGGATATCCTGGCTGAAACGCCTCCCGATGTGTTTAATCATAACTTGGAGACTGCGCCTCGTTTGTATCGTCAGGCGCGTCCTGGCGCTAACTATAAGTGGTCTCTTGATTTACTTAAGAAGTATAAGGCGCGCCGTCCGGAAGTTTTGACAAAATCCGGTCTGATGGTGGGCTTGGGTGAAACTAAAGAAGAGATCATGGATGTTATGAAGGACATGCGTGATCACGACATCGATATGCTCACCATTGGGCAGTATTTGCAGCCCTCGCGGGATCATTTACCGGTATTGCGTTATGTTGAGCCGTCTGAGTTTGATGAGTATACAGCGGTTGCGAACGAGCTAGGCTTCAAGCAAGCGGCATGTGGCCCGCTTGTCCGTTCTTCTTATCATGCGGATAAACAAGCCCAGGGTGAAAGCGTTAAGTGAAATAGCGTGACGTTTGCTGGTGCTGTGTAGGGCTTTTAGTCGAGCCGTTCGGCCCAGTCTAAAGCGTGCGATAACGGTGTAGTCGGTTAGGTGAGGAAGCCGTGGAAGAAGCCCCTAGTATCATTGATTTAACGCAGCAGCCTTCGTGGGCGCCTACCATCGCACGTTGGCATCATGAGGAGTGGTTAAAAAACCATTCGGGGCTGGAAGGTCGGGCCCGTTCAGCTGAACATATTGCGAAGAAATTGGCTCAGCGCGAACACTCGCTTGCGCAGCACTTAAATGATGACCCGCTCCCTACGACTTTTGTCGCACATCGTAAAGAGGTGCCTATCGGTACCGTCAGTTTGGTGTATTATCAATTTACACAGGACAAGCGTCCGAGCGAATGGCTCACTAATTTGTATGTGTTACCCGAATTGCGCCGTCAAGGTGTCGCGGGGGCTTTGCTGGAGCATGCTTTGCAGTATGCGTGTGAACATGATCTGCCGTGTTTGATGTTGTATACCAGTACCAGTGCAGATTTCTATCGAAAGCGACGCTGGCGTACGATTAATAAAGGTATTGTTCAGGGACTGAAGGTCGACATAATGGATTATAAATTACGTTAAAGCCTGCTATTGCGGTGGTCGGCGTGAACGAGTTTTACTAAGGAATTATTGAGCTTGAAAGGTATGACTTATTCTGGTGCGTGGGAACAGATGCTGGCATCGCAGTTACATCAATTGGATGCGGCCAATAGCTTTTTATCGGTGCTGCTACAGTCTGCGCCATTGCTCGTGTGCGTTGTGGATGAGCACGAAAATCTCATTTTTTCGAGTCGCCATTATGCGTTGCTGCATCCCCCTGAGCAGCAAGATACCTTAGATCGTTTTTTTGTCGAAAGTGATCTTTATTCCGATGTGCTTTATCGTCAGCTATCCACCATAAAAAGCCAGCCTGTATCAGAACTTGTATGGGTGGAATTTCCCGTTGAGTATTTTGATGAAAGTATTCACGAATATCGTTTCTCTAAAATCGCAGTCAATAATAACGGAAAATCCTTTGTAATGACGCTCGGTGTCGAGGTGTCTGATAGCGCTCAATTGGACGCGAATATTCGTGATTATAAAGCGGTCTCCCAGCATTATGCTTTTAAGGACGCGCTAACCGGCTTGGCTAATCGCACATTATTTTATGATCGGTTAGATAAGATCTTTTCAACGGCGAAACGTGACAGTCGTCATTTTGCGCTGATGCTTATCGACATCGATCATTTTCGAGAGATTAACGATGTCCACGGTAAAGATGTGGGCGATCGCTACTTAAAGCATGTGGCTGAAAAATTTATTGATGTGATTCGTGATGTTGATACCGTCGCGAGGATTGGAGGGGATAAATTCGTGGTTATTCTCGATAATATTGAGGATGCACATAATATTCAGTCAGTCGCGAATAAATTGTTGGAAGCGGCGTCTTCCACAATGGATATTGACGGCGAAGACGTTTTTTGTACTGCGAGTATGGGGATTAGTTTGTACCCTAAAGATGGCGATTCTACGGAGCAGTTGTTGCGCCATGCCGATATGGCGATCACAAAAGCAAAATCTGCAGGTAAGAATCAACATCAGTTTTTTATTAAAGCGATGACCGAATCGGCGGTAAATTATTTACTGTTGGAAAATGATCTTCAGCATGCAATAGACAACGATGAGCTGCTTTTATATTTTCAGCCTCAAGTAAATTTGGTGAGTGGCGTTGTAGGCGGATTGGAGGTCTTGTGCCGTTGGCAGCATCCTCGTCGCGGTATCTTACAGCCTGGGCATTTTATTCCATTGGCGGAAGAAACAGGTCTTATAGAGCCATTAGGTGAATGGGTGTTGCGACAATCGACGGCGCTTTTTACTAAGTGGTTAACGCTGGGTTATGATTTTGGGAAGTTATCTATTAATGTTTCTGCTCGGCAATTTCGTAACCCTGAATTTAACACTTTGATTCGACGCGTGTTGGAAGATAGTGGCTTATCCGAATTTCGTTTGGAATTAGAATTAACTGAAAGTGCAACAATGGAGAACGCAGCCCAAGCGGTTGAAAACCTTAATCAGTTACATGCGGCGGGTGTGTCTATTGCTTTAGACGATTTCGGTACGGGGTATTCGTCCCTGTCATATCTTCAGCGTTTTCCGATTCAAAAACTGAAAATTGATAAAAGCTTTGTGGATGATATTGAAGATAGCGAGGCGTCGGCCGTGACGGCGAAATCGATTATCGATCTTGCCCGAAATATGGATCTGGAAGTGATTGCCGAAGGTGTTGAGCGTTCAGGGCAGATTCAATGGCTTAAAGAGCATGGCTGTGAAAATATTCAGGGCGCGTTCTTTTCTGAGCCGCTTAGTGAGTCAGAGTTGACGACCTTGGTGCACAATAAGCGTCGGATACGCCTAGAGAATGGCATAGTTAGAATGGTGCTGTAGACGCTTTCGCTAAACAATATTTACGTTAGTGTTTGGTTTGTAAGCTCAAGCGCTGGGTACGTGGGGTTAGGGCCTCAGTGCCGGTGAGGGATAAAATGATATCCACTAAGAGACTCCATACGTCCCCGCGCACAATACCTTTAATCATTTTATCTGCTTGACCCGATTTTCGAATCAGCATGTGTAATTGCCGTGTGCTTAGGCGGTACACCGCATGTTTCATAACCGCTTTTCGTGTATCCCAAACGCCTGCTTGTTTCGCGCAGAAATCAAAACTCTTACCGTTTTCCATGCTCTCTTTGATAAGCGTTAATGTGCGTATCTCGCGTGATAGGGCCCACAGTACGAGCGTTGTTTCAGTGCCTTCCGCGCGCAAGCCATGCAGTGTATTGATCGCCGCGCGGCTGTCGCCGGACAGGGCTTTATCGACAAGGCTAAACACATCGTAACGTGCGGAGTCCGTTACGGCATCGGCCATTGTTTGTGCGGAGATATGTTTATCGTCCGAAAGGAGTTTTAATTTTTCAATTTCTTGAACGGCCGCTAATAGATTGCCTTCAATTTTTGCGCAGAGGATTTCAATGGCATCTCTGTCCGCCGATAAGCTCTGGGCTTGCATGCGTTGTTCTACCCAGTGAGGCAGTTGTTGTGGGCTAATGGGCCATATGGTCACGACACTTCCGCAAGCGTCTATGGCCTTAAACCATTTGGAGTTTTGAGTGCGCTTATCAATTTTGGGCATGATGAGTAGCAGTAAATTTTCGCTGTTGGCATTGTCACAGTATTGGACGATGGCTTTGCTGCCGGCGTCCCCTGGTTTGCCGTTGTGTACGCGAATCTCAATAATCTTTTTATCGGCGAAGAGCGAAAGACTGTTGGCGCTATTGGTGAGTGTATCCCACTGAAAACCCGCGTCGGTATGGTGGAGTTCACGTTCAAAGTAGCCTTGCTTTTGTGCCGTATGGCGAATTTGATCGCTCGCTTCTTGCACGAGCAGTGCTTCGTCGCCAGTCACTAGATAAATAGGCGAAACAGATTTGGCGAGTGATGATTTGAGTTGGTCTAAGCGGAGTTTCGCCATAATGTGGCCGCGCCTTACTCGTGTATGCTTGCGATGATGCGTGCGGCTAGTTCGTCGCGCATTTCTTGTCGAAGTTTCTTTTCTTCTTCTTTCTTAGCCAGTACTAATGAGGTGTCGAAGTCGTATTGGCGACGTGCGGTAATCGTACGTTGTGTGGCGGGCTGGGAAGGTGAGAGTGAGAATTCATAACGAATACTCATAATAAGTTGATACTGAACCGGTATGCCGGTGCTGCCGTATGACAATGGGCGGTTTTCAGTATTTTCTTTATGTAGCGTTAATACCGTCTGTGATTCTTTGCTAAGCGCAATACCGAGATCTTCAAGTTGGCGTTTTAAGCTGGCTTGAAACAAACGATTGCTTGCGGTGGTGCGCAGATTGAGCTCATTAATTTTTTTTACGTTGCCGGCTTTATATTGTTCGTAACCGCGCAGTTGCCACCCACAGCCTTGAGTCATCAAGGCGATAATGCATAAGCAGGTAGCAAGTGCGCGCAACATTAGTTTGCCACCACGT
This sequence comes from Agarilytica sp., assembly GCA_045430345.1. Taxonomy (GTDB): domain Bacteria; phylum Pseudomonadota; class Gammaproteobacteria; order Pseudomonadales; family Cellvibrionaceae; genus Agarilytica. The sequence goes on from JAILXT010000002.1 coordinate 520,518, forward strand.
TGACGAGTTTGCCGGGCACAACAATGACTTTACGTATTTGTTTGTCATCGATAAATTTCTGCACTTTTTCACTGGCCAACGCTGCTTTCTCGATGCTTTCTTTATCCGCATCAGCGGCAACTTCTAATTTGTCACGGACTTTGCCGTTTACTTGTACCACGATGGTGATGGAGGAGCGCGCTAATGCGGACTCATCAAACTGAGGCCAAGGTTGAGCGAGAATTTCGCTGTTGCCACCGCTGAGTGCATGCCACAGCTCGTGACATATATGCGGCACAATGGGCGATAACAAAAGGGTGGCCGCGTTTAGCGCTTCACGTTCGACGGCGAGCCCTTGTTCATTGCTGCGGTCCGCATGGCGAGTGATGTCGTTGAGCAATTCCATAACTGCGGCGATGGCGGTATTGAAATGCTGTCGGCGTGAAAAATCATCGGTCACTTTTTTAATTGTTTCGTGCGTTTTTCTGCGCAGGTCTTTTTGTTTGTCACTGAGTTGTGCAGGGTCGAGTTCCGCACCGGCACCAGCGTTTACCTCAATATGAGACGCAACGGTTTTCCAGAGTTTTTTCAAAAAACGAAAGGCGCCCTCTACACCGCTATCAACCCACTCCAACGTTTGATCGGGGGGTGCGGCAAACATGGTGAATAGTCGCACGGTATCAGCACCGTAAGATTCAATAATGGTTTCAGGGTCAACGCCATTGTTTTTAGATTTGGACATTTTTGTAATGCCGCCGAACTCTAGGGTTTCGCCAGTGGCCGAAAGTTTTGCACCAATGGTTTTTCCTTTTTCGTCCTTCTCTATGTCGACGTCCTGAGGCGCAACCCATTCTTTTTGCCCATCTTTCATATGGTAAAAAGAATCGGCTAGCACCATGCCTTGGCATAGGAGTCTTTCAAAGGGTTCGTCGCACTCAACGAGTCCTTCATCACGCATTAATTTGTGAAAAAAGCGCGCATAAAGTAAATGAAGAATGGCGTGTTCAATGCCGCCTACGTATTGATCCACGGGCAGCCAGTAATTGGCGGCATCAGAATCGAGCATGCCTTCTGCATGTGGCGAGGTGAATCGAGCGTAATACCAAGAGGATTCCATAAAGGTGTCAAAAGTATCGGTTTCGTGTTCGACATTTTTGCCATTGAGCTCGCTTTTCTTCCACTCTTGGTCCTGTTTGATGGGGGAATGAACGCCGTCCATTACCACATCTTCAGGAAGCAGTACGGGTAGGCGGTCAGACGGAACCGGGATCTCGCCACCGTCGGCCAAGTTGAAAATAGGAATAGGGGTGCCCCAGTAACGTTGGCGTGATACGCCCCAGTCGCGCAAGCGATACTGGGTTTTAACATTGCCTTTGTTTGCAGCGACAAGTGTTTGGGATATGGCTTCGAATGCACCATCGAAATTAAGCCCGTCAAATTCGCCTGAATTTACGAGCACACCTTTTTCCGTGAAGGCTTCTTTCTCTAGGTCGATGGCAATACTTTCATCGCTAGGGGCAATAACTTGCTTGATCGCGAGCGCATATTTTTTTGCAAATTCCCAGTCGCGTTGATCGTGCGCGGGAACCGCCATGACGGCACCGGAACCGTAATCCATTAATACATAGTTACCGACCCACACGGGCACTTCTTCACCGGTAATGGGGTGCATGGCTTTTAAGCCCGTATCCATGCCTGCTTTTTCCATATTCGCCATATCGGCTTCAGCGACAGATTGGGTTTTACAGTCTTCTATAAATGTCGCGAGATTGGCATTTGTTTTTGCCACTTCCAAAGCGATGGGGTGTTCGGCTGCGAGCGTTACGTAGGTAACCCCCATTAAGGTGTCGGGGCGGGTGGTATACACATCGAATTGTGTAACACCTGCGATCTCTTCAGGTAAGGAAAAGGTTAACTCTACGCCGCGGCTTTTACCGATCCAGTTGCGTTGCATGGTTTTGACTTGTTCTGGCCAATTGGGCAGTTTTTCCAAGTCGTCTATCAGTTCTTCTGCATAGTCAGTGATTTTGATAAACCACTGTGGAATTTCTTTGCGTTCAACATGGGCATCACAACGCCAGCAACAGCCGTCGATCACTTGCTCGTTGGCAAGTACGGTCATGTCGTTCGGGCACCAGTTTACGGCGGACACTTTTTTGTAGGCGAGGCCTTTTTCGTATAAACGGGTAAAGAACCACTGTTCCCATTTGTAGTAATCGGGTTTACAGGTGGTGACTTCGCGGGACCAATCTAAACCAAAGCCGAGCGCTTTTAATTGTTCGCGCATGTAGTCGGTGTTGGAGTAGGTCCACTTCGCCGGTGCGGTGTTATGTTTTATTGCCGCGTTTTCTGCCGGAAGACCAAAGGCGTCCCACCCCATGGGGTGTAGCACATTTTTGCCTTGCATGGTTTGAAAGCGCGCGATCACATCGGTAATGGTGTAGTTGCGCACATGCCCCATGTGGAGGCGGCCACTCGGGTATGGGAACATCGCCAAGCAGTAAAATTTTTCTTTTTTACTGTCTTCGCTGACTTCAAAGCACTTATTTTCTTCCCAATATTGTTGCACTTTGGGTTCAATGGCGGCGGGGTAATAGTTCTCTTTCATTCGTTCCGGCAGTTCGTTTGTGTGGGAAAGACCCGCATTATAGGGGCTGGCTAGGGTGAAACAAAGGTATCTTCAGTAGAAGGAGAAAATAAACTGGTCGTGTTCGTCAGCAAGCGATAATTGGGCGAACGCTAGGGCTTATTTGGGTTGCTTCTTACTATTGCCGTTTGGGGGGGAGTATTGGCGCGACAACGGTAACGGATATCTTATCGGAGACTAATGGTGGTGAGTGCGGGCGGTGGAGGTGGTCGACAAGGATGAGTTGCAAGCTGTGTTGACCGGGAGAAAGGGAAATGCTGCCCGTGCGTTCCCCTTTTTCAAAGGCGATTTCGTTTTTGTGGTCTAGTGGTACACCAGCTTTTGCGTCAGCTGTTTTGTCTATGACCAAGTGATAATGCCCGGATTCAGTATGGGCGATACCTGCAGGCATAATCGTCATGCGACGTGACTGAAAAGTTAGCTTGAAGGAAGTCGGTACTACAGCGCCATCGGCGGGTGAGGTTATCGCGATGCTCGCGCCCTTTGCGGAAGGCAGTGCTGAAGGTGCGGGGGCCTTCGATGTAGCTTGCGCCATGCTGGTGCATAAAAGAGCGAGCGATAGGCTGAGAATTACGCCATTATTACGTTTTAGCCGTGAGTAATGACGCACAGTGCTTTTTGATGCCGTTAAACCAATAGAAAAAGCGTGAGTATTCGCAGTCGATTTCGTGGTGTGTCTAGCCATCATGATTAGGCCTGTGTTGGTCTGGAGTTTGCTATCTATATCCCCTAATCCGCTATGCCCGATGGGGTTTTCGGATTGTGGGTCGAAGAATACACTGAATTGAAGGGTATGGGTGATGCGCCAAGTCATAAGAATGCAGATACAAAATACGGATAAGGTCCCAGCGGCGGATAGGTCTTATGAGGTCTGTGCGCTTTACCAGGTTCGGGAGCTTACCGTTAATTTGCTTTATCAGATGCATTACCTTGTGAAAGATGTGCAGCGCCATCGGGGTATTAGTATGGGGTTGTTAGCGGGTAATCGCGTGTTAGAGGGCGACTTAAGTGAACTTCAATGTCAGATAGCCCGTAGGTTGGAAGTCATACATGCTTTTGCGGGTATGACGGATGGGGTATTTAATCAGCGTGATCGAGATAGCGTTCAATTTGCTTGGGGCACGATCCGAGATAATTGGCAAGATGACAAGCTAAGTGAAAATTTTGAGTTGCACTCGTACTTTATCGAGCAGTTATTTCATGTGTCTTCAATGCTTGCCAAATCGATAGAGGTGCCGATGTTGAATAGCTTAGATGAGTGTATGGGGGGAGATGCTTTTTCGGTGGGTGAAGTTTCCCGTCATACTAAGCAGGTGGAGTTGGTCAGTTTTGCATGTGTGGCGCTGCCGACGATGATCGAGACTATTGCGAAAATTCGCGGATTGGCGAGCTTTTCTGCCGCGGTAGGGCGCGCGGAGTATGAGCATGATCGCAAGCTTCGCTTTTTGTTGCAGTGCGCGCGGGAGCAAAACGAAATGATTCATCAGCGGGCGCAGCGTTTACATGAAGTGCTTAAGGGAGACTTTAATATCAAGTATGTGATTGGCGAGCTGGAAATCAAGTTTGTGCATTTGATGGCGTTGGTCGACAAAGATGTTTTGTCTGGAAAAGCGATACATTCATCTTCGTCTCAGCTATTCGGATTGGCAACGAGTATTGTTGATCGTTACTGGGGTATCGTCGATGACGGCCTGGGCATTCTGCGGAGGTGGCAGATAGACGATGTGGAGTCGTGGATTTCGGGTTAAATGCTCTTTCTCCCTTCTTAGTCATGGATACCGGATGAGAGTGTGGATGCACATGCCAACCTTCTCGCGATTGCTGATTATTTAAGCGCTAGCGCTGGTTTGTATCAAATATGCGGATTTCTTCCGTAGCGATTAAGCAACTTACGGTCAGCGGCCTGCTAAACTGAAATTGGAGCCTTAGCGCCCCGCACGCGAGGTGGATTTTTTTACGCCTGAGTTTTATTCCGCGATTAAGCCATTGATAGTTGACCGTTAATCGGTTACTTGGTTTGGCATTCGCTCGATGAGAGATGAATGATCGAAGAGTTGTCTTCGCCCGTTGAAGCGCCAACGGCTAATAAATCCAATATGCGCCGTGTAAAAGCGCACCGCAGTCTCCAGCAAGTATTACTGGTGGTGGTGTTGTTCTCGATCGCCTTTCCCGCATTGATAAGTGGCGGAATTTTGATCAGTGAAAATTTTAAACGGACAATTACTTACGATAGCCAGGTAAAAGCCGGTAGTTATATCGATCTTTTACAAGCGGGCATGCGCTTACCGCTTTGGAATATTTCTTCGGGTTTGGGGCAGCCCCTTATCGATGTGATTTCCGTTGATAAATCCGTTATTTCGATTCTTGTTACCACGACGAGCAGTACCGTTTTTCTAAAGTACGGCAATCTTAGCCCCATCGCAGACGAAGAAAGTATTTCGATGACCCGTGAAATCACCTATGAAGGCGATGTCTTGGGTGAGGTAACTCTGGTTTATAGCCTGAAAGAGGCAATGAAACGTGCCCAAGATGCTTCTCGTTTACTGTTAACAATTCTCACTGTGCAGCTGGTGTTTTCTGTTGCATTGATGGGGTACTTTTTACGTAAGCGTGTAACGGGGCCGCTACTTCAGCTTGAGTCCTCTGCTGCGGGGATTGCTGAAGGGGATTTGGAAACGCAAATCCCTAAACTGGGGACGGATGAATTTGGCGCGCTGTCGAATCAGTTGGAGCGTATGCGGGGAGCATTGAGCCGATCGATCCATGATTTGGAAGAGCGCGTACGAGAACGTACCGCAGAGCTGCTTGATGTGAACCAAGAGCTTAAAGGCACTTTGGATAAGTTGCGCCACGCTCAAGGAGAGTTGGTGCAGCAAGAAAAATTAGCGGCTTTAGGTTCCTTGGTGGCCGGTGTTGCTCATGAGTTGAATACGCCTATTGGGAATGGTTTGACGGTCGCAACGTCTATGGCTGAGGGCACGCAGAAAGTGAATGATGCGATGTCCTCCGGGATGACGCGATCAACCCTCGAGCAGTACCTCAAAGATATGGATGAGGGGGTGCACTTGGTGTGTCTGAGTTTAGAAAAGGCTTCTGAACTTGTATCCAGCTTTAAACAGGTTGCTGTAGACCGCACGAGTGCACAGCGTCGCCGCTTCCAGTTGTCCAGTTTGTTGAATGAAACGCGAGTTACGATGGCGATGTTAATGCGGCATCAGCCCTACATTTTAGAAATAAATGAAGATGAGGATGTCACATTCGACAGTTATCCTGGCCCTCTCGGGCAGGTGATCACGAATTTAGTGAACAATGCATTGCTGCATGGTTTTGATGGTCTAGATGAGGGCTGTGTGAAGATTGAAACGGCCCCTTATGAAGGCGGTGTGCAAATTGATGTGTCGGATAACGGACGGGGTATTAATGAAAAAGATGTATCGCATATCTTTGACCCATTTTTTACCACGAAGCTTGGTGAAGGTGGGAATGGCCTGGGCTTGCATATCGTCCACAATATTGTGACCGCGGCGTTGGGTGGCACGATCGACGTACTTTCAGAAGTCGGTAAGGGGACAACTTTTACTGTTAGGGTCCCGTTAACGGCGCCAGAAGACGCGATCGATAACGGCGTGAAGCAACCGGCGGGTGATGATGACGCTGAATAAGATGAGTTTTTTGACCTGTTTTAATTAAAAATAAAGTGAAGAATTAGGAAAACAGTTACATGAGCGATGATAACGACGACTTGATGGAATTTGCGGACGAAGGTGATGATGAATCAACTTCCGATTCGTCCAAGTGGCGTGTGCTCATCATTGACGATGAAAAAGATGTTCACTCTGCGACGACTTTCGCATTGCGGAATACTGAAGTGGTGGGGCGCCCGCTTGAGTTCTTGAATGCAACCAGTGCGCGTGAAGCGCGGGATATGTTGAAGTCCCATACGGATATTGCCGTAATTTTATTGGACGTGGTGATGGAGACGCCCAATGCAGGGCTTGATCTCGTATCTCTGATCCGTGATGAGTTAGCCATTAAAGATACGCGTATTATTTTACGTACTGGCCAGCCCAATCAGGCGCCCGAAATTGAAGTGATACGCGATTACGATATCAACGACTATAAGTTGAAATCTGAACTCACTCAATCCCGCCTATTCGCCGCGTTAACGACGGCGATTCGTTCATATAAACAAATTCAAACGATCGAAGCCGGTAAAAAAAGCTTGGCGATGATTGTTAAATCCAGCGCAGAATTATTGACTGAAAAAGGCCTGCATGAATTTGCTCAGGGGGTCATTCTTCATTTGTCTGGCTTACTCAGTATTTCGCCAGAAGGGCTAATTTGCGCGCGCCGTCGTGACCGCAATGATAGCGACACGAAAATTATTGCCGCAGCAGGTCATTTCAAACCGCTAATTAACAAACCGTTAAGTGACCTGAGTGAGCAGGATGCGCAGAACTGCTTATTGGAGTGTTTAGATAGTCAGCGGAATATATACAATAAACACGGTATTGCCCTGTACCTCGGCAGTGAAGAGCGTGGCGATATGGCCTGTTTTGTTTGCAGCGCTGCTGAGCTTGATGAGGTTGATGAAAGTTTACTTGAGCTGTTTTGCAGCAATATTACTATTTGCGCGGATAATCTTGGTTTAGTTAACCAGTTAAGTGAGTATGCCTACCATGATGGTTTAACCGGATTAGGAAATCGGAACGCCTTGGTAGATCATGTGGGCAAGGCCATTGCCGCTGATGATTCCGCTGAATATATGCTCTGCATGATTGATATTGATAATTTTGCCGAAGTGAACACCTCCTTAGGGAATGACTATGGCGATATATTACTGAAAGCGGTTGCCGGGCGAATTCTAAATGAGTTCCCTGAGCCCAACTTCGTTGCACGCCTATTTGGCGATACCTTTGCGATCTTTGGTTTGGCCAGTGCCATTGATCAGGAGCGATTGATAAAACCCTTTTCTCGGCCTTTTGATATCGAAGGCGAAGAGCAGCTTATTTCCGTCACCGCGGGTGTGGTGCCCATTTCTGAAGTGAATGGTGACGGAGAAAGCGCGGTTAAAGATGCGACTATCGTATTAAAAACAGCAAAAAATCATAGCCATGGCGAGGTACTTTTATTTCGGCATAATATGGTACATGACGCGCAGCAGCGTTTGGGGATGCTTCAGCACTTACGTCAGGCATTTAAATTGGATCAGCTATTTTTGGTGTTTCAACCGAAGTTGCGTTTGAGCGATATGTCGGTGATGGGCTTTGAGGCGCTTGTGCGTTGGCGTAACCAGGATGGCGAGCTTATTTCCCCCGAAACCTTTATTCCTTTGGCTGAGCAGTCGGGGTTGATAGTGCAGATGGGTGGGTGGATCCTTAAAGAATCCTTGATGGCACTCAAAGAATTTCATGAGAAAGGCTGGTCCGATTGTCATATGTCGGTGAACCTTTCCGTTGCGCAGTTGTTGCATTCAGAGATTCTGACCTTGTTGCGAACGACGGTTGAAGAAACAAGTGTGGACCCTAAATTTGTTGATTTAGAGATTACGGAATCTTTAGCGATATCTGATCTTGAATCTACAATCTCGTTACTAAATGAAATTAAGGCAATGGGTTTTACGCTATCGCTAGATGATTTTGGTAACGGGTACTCCTCGCTGAATCATTTACATAAGCTACCCCTTGATTATCTCAAGTTGGATCGATCTTTGGTCGATCAGTACAACACCAAAAATGGTGGTGATATTGTTGAGATGATTGTGCAGCTAGCGGGTAAGCTTGGGATGGAGGTTGTCGCCGAGGGGGTTGAGATCCATGAGCAAATTGAATTTTTGAAAGCGCTAAATTGCGGCCATGCGCAGGGGTTTTATTATGCCAAGCCTATGGAGAAGGAAGTGTTGACGTCATGGTTGGAAAATGAAGAAAATAAAAACCTTTAAATAGCCTAGTTTTGGGTTTTTCTGATGCTCCAGGAAATGGCGGGTTATGTTTTTTGGGCATCTGAGGCATGGATGCCGAAGTTGAGCGTATAGGGATATATTTACAGCGTCCCTAAAAATATAACCCGCTATTTCCCTTTGCTGAGCTAATTCTTCTACTAAGCGTAAGAGAAAAAAGTATAAAACTCCGCGAGTTTATCCTGACTGGCTTCTAGTGTGGTGTGTGAAAACCGCACTTTCTGGTGTGGGCGTCGTTGCCCCAACTTAAAACAATCAATATGCGTCACGTAGCCCAGTACCGGGTAACCGCCGATGGTTTGTCGATCCTTGAGTAAAATAAAAGGCTGTCCATTCGGTGGGATTTGGATGGTGCCGTAAGGTGTGGCTGAGGAAAGCTGAGGTGTTTTTTCTATTGTAATAGGGCTTTCGGATTCTAAGCTATAGGCCATGCGGTTGGATTGTTGGCTGACGCGGTATTCCGATGTCGCAAATTTTTGAATGAGTTCAGGTGCGATTTTTAAAAAGTGTGGATTTGGAATAAAGTCTAATATGAGTGTCTGAGCGTAGTCGGGTATGTAGCGACGCGGTGTCATTTTTTTAATTTTATGTTTGCAGACGCTTTTTTGGGGTGAGCAATATTCAAGTTGCTGGCCCTTGCTAAAGCAGCCCCCGTTGTATGGTCCGCTGCTTTCTTTCGGTACCATCGCCGCGCTGTTAAATTTCGAGTCGAATAAAAACCCCTGTTGAACAGCCAGGTAAGTGCGCAAGCCAGATTTTGGAGCGGCAATAAACAGTTTATCGCCAGCGTCAATGGTGATGCTTTCCCACCCGGTTATCGGGGTTGTTTCATCATCGTGATATTTAGTGATGTGAATGTTATTCGCAGCGCCGGTAATCGCAATGACCGTGTCCGCTGAAAATATACATTCAAAAGGGCCAAAGGAAATTTCAAGACAAGGACTGTTCATCTCGTTGCCTACAAGTTTATTTGCCCATAAAAAACTGTGTTCATCTATGGCGCCACTTTGACTAAAGCCCAGATGTTGTGTGCCCCGTCGTCCTAAATCTTGGAGCAGGGTGTGAGGCCCCGCTTGAATAAGCGTGAGGACGCCGGATTCAATCATTTCCCGGCCCCTTGTGTTAATGTGCCGCCAAGGGAGACAAATGTTTTTTGGTCGATCGCATTAAATTTAATACGGTCACCTACCGAAAATAAACAGCATGTTTGAATGGGGTGTGTGAGGTCGATGAGATCGGTTGGGCAGCGGCCAATAATATTCCAGCCGCCGGGGGATTCCTTGGGATAAACACCCGTTTGTGCACCCGCGATACCAACGGAGCCTTTCGCGACTTGTGCGCGTGGTGTTGCAAGGCGGGGCGTTCTCAGCTCTGGTGCAACGAACCCCATGTAAGCAAAACCTGGCGCAAAGCCCATGGCGTAAATGCGATAGGTTTTCTCTGTATGTTTTTGAATAAGCGTGTCGATAGAGATCTTATGAGTGTCTGCAATGATATGTAAATCTGGTCCGGTTTCTTCACTGTAATAAACAGGCACCTCAATGATTTTGTTGTTTGTGCCTTGCTCGTTTAATGGGTTTGGCGAGCGTATGAACGTGTGCCAGCATGTTTCGATGATGTGCTTGAGTGTGTTGGCGCGGAGCTGTAGAAAATCGTAATAAAGAATAAGTGAACGATAAGATGTGACGTGATCTTTGACGAGACTGGGATGCGAAGCACTAAGTTGCGCTAATAGGGCAGTTCTAAATGTTGAGATAAATTGCGCTATTTCTGGGGTAGGTGTTGCGAGTGTATCGCCGAATTCAATTGAAATCGTATTTTCGTTTAATGGCGTAATCGCGATTTCAGGAATGTGCTGCATTGTTATCGTGTTCATCTTCGGCGAGCGCCGCTTTTATCGCAACGGCAGCATCAATCGCATTGGGGCTATCGCTGTGTAGGCAAAGGGTCTCGGCAGAAAGTGCCAGCCATTTTCCGCTTTCCGTATAAAGCCCGTTTCGGAAACAAATATGTTTTGCTTGGTTCACGCTTTTATCAATCGTGTCGTGCGTCGCGTGGGCTAATTTACGTGAAACCAAGGTGCCGATATCGGTATAGGCGCGGTCAGCAAAGGCTTCTGAAATAATACGGCTGTCGTTGGAGGCTTGGTCGCTAGTGCCAATTGTGGCCTGCATGACTAAGGGAAGGTCAAAGGTTTTAGATACCTCGAGCAGGGTTGAGTAAACCGCCTCTTGATGCCAAGCATCGTTATAGAGCGCACCGTGGGGTTTGATGTAGTGCAGTGGAGCGGAGAAAGATTTACTTGCCTGTTGCAGTTGTTCGACTTGTTCACACAGGCTTTCGAATAGCGGTGTGGCTTCGATGGCCATGCTGGCGCGGCCAAAATTTTCTCTGTCGGGGTAGCTCGGATGGGCGCCAATGGTGACGTGGTAATCTAACGCGAGCGCTATTGCTCGCGCCATGGAGCTCTGGTCTCCGGTATGGCCACCACAGGCGATGCTGGCCATATCAATGTGAGGCATGAGTGCGGCGTCGATCTCGTCGAGGCCCTCACCCAGGTCACAGTTGAGTTTCATATCAGGCGGGGATTAAAGAATCCCAAATACGACGAGGATCCAACCGATGATGGTTAGCGCCATTGCGCCTTTTGCTTTTTCCCATGAGAAGAAGCAGTAAATGTAAGAAAGTACGGGTAAGAATACGGTGGTTAGTCCCCAAGTGTAGTCATCTTCGAAAGATGTAAACAAAAGTTGAACCCAACCAGCAAGAATCATGATGGCGCCAAAGGTTACTAAAACGGCGGAAATTGGATCCATTAGGTAGTCCTCATTATCAATATTGCGATCGACATCCCGTACTTAACGGGCTGCCATGGAAAATTAGCGGCGTATTCTACCAGGTTGATTGGCGATTTACATGTCCAATAAAAAGGTCACGGGGCCGTCGTTCAGTAGGGAAACCTTCATATCTGCTGCAAATCGCCCTTCTTCAATTTTAGTGTGTTTCTGGCGAAGCAGGGCGACAAATTGCCCGTACAATTTTTCTGCATCGACGGGTGTTGCTGCGCTTGAGAAGCTTGGTCGCAGCCCCTTTTTGGTATCTGCTGCCAGGGTGAATTGAGATATGGTGAGGACTCCGCCGTTGATATCGGCGGTGCTCAAGTTCATCTTGCCTTCGTCATCGGGAAAAATGCGATATGCCAGTATTTTGGTGGCCATTCTCTCAAGAATATCGGGGGTGTCGTGTTTCTCTATGCCCGCGAAAATAAGGATGCCTCGATCAATCTTGCCGAGGGTTTGCTCTTCGACGACCACTGACGCATGGGCTACACGCTGTATAAGTGCTTTCATGTGAAGTATTGGATAGAAATGTCTCGAATGTGATGCTAAATTGAGGAAATAATCTTCAAATAACACGCTTGTGAATAGCAAAAGTATGCCACGCATCCAGGTAGAAGCGCTAATTTCGGTTGACCGAAACCAACTTTACCACCTCGCGGAAGATTATACGCGTCGTTTGGAGTGGGATCGTTTTGCCGCTCGGATTCGTTTTGAGCATGGTGCTATTACATCGACGATTGGCTTTGCCGGTACCGCTCACCTCTTAAACCCGTTTCGTATGCGGGTTGAGCATGTCAGCTTGGCTGCGCCGTCAATGATCGCGATCAACATGCTGGAAGGCCCCGCCTTTTTTTCTAAGTTAAAAAGTATTTGGCGCTTTGAGTCATTGGAAGAGAGTGTCACAAAAGTCGTGTTAACGTGTGAGTTTCGATCGCGATGGCCTATTGTGAATAAGGCGATTGATCCTCTTCTTGCCAAGGTGTTGGTGCGCGATGCGGAGCGTATTCTCGAAGATTTTAAATACGCGGCAGAAGATACCGATGTATTGAGTCGTATGAGCGAGAGTGCGTTTAGTGCGGGTGGTATTGCCGCTGCGGGGTAAACGATATTCCCGTCAGCGGCGTTATGCGGTGTGTTCGTGATTTAAGTGATTTAGTGAGGCCCAGTCGCCGTTTCTGGGTTGGTCCAAAAGCCTGCCCAAATAAAATCACCGTGAGCATAGTAGACCGCATCATCGTGCAGGATACTGCGGTCGATACCTGAATAATTCGGCCATGTGCGTTCTTCGTCTGCAGATTCCGAGGTAATGTTTCCTACAAAGCTGAGGTCAGCTGAACTTTCGCCCGAGTTACTTAAGCCGTTAATTTCGAACAAGTGCAAGGCATCTCCCTGCCATCGCCAATTCTCATCGTAAACGCTGATGGGGAATGAGAAACGGAGCTGGTCTGCATTTGCCTGTAAAAAGCTGATGGCCCGTAAATCATACAGTGCTGGTGACCAAGAGCCTCGGCTGCCGAATGTTTCGCTGCCGATAAGTTCCGGGGATGACATATCGCGGACATCAAACAGACTAGCTTTTATGCCTCGCGCAACACCTTCGTCATTTGCATCTTGGCCGATGCCCAGTAAATAACGATCGCCAATGGGGTGAAGGTAAGTTGAGAAGCCGGGCACCTCAAGTTCCCCTGCTATTTGTGGGTTCGCCGTATCACTTAAATCCAGCACGTAGAGGGGATCGGTACGCATAAAGGTGACGATGTAGGCTTGTTCACCGACGAACCGCACCGAGAATATATCTTCGCCGGGTTTACCTATGGGGGCTGGGGCGTCGTCGTTAGGTAATTCAGCCACTAAGCGCATTTCATCTGTGGAGCTGCTGTCTTCCAGTATGCTGAGGCGATGTATTGGATCTCCTGTGAAGCTATTTTCGGTGGTGACGATACGTAAGTGGTTATTGTATTCGTCCATACGAAACGAGGGGTCTTGCCAGCCCAGCCAGCCGGGTACTGTGCCGGTAGAGCGGTAGCTGATTTGGTCGCCAAGATTAAATTTATGGATAACCGTATAGCTGGAGAAGCTTTCTCCGGCGTTTTCCCATGTGCCGTACTTGGAGCCGCCGAGGTATAAGGCATCTTGGTTTGCGTAGAGACCATTTACTTGAGCGTTAAGGCAGTTGACCGAGCTGATTTCGCCAAGGTCGAGATCGATGGCGATTACGGAAGTAATTGCCGCATAGCCGTGCCGATCTTCCAGGTTGGCTGGAACGAGGCAAGCGTCGGGTCGCATAAGTGTCGTTGCTTCGGCGCCATTGATCGACACCGTGGGAAGTAGGTCATCTAAGGTCAATGCCCCGATGGTTTGCTCATTCTCTTCCGCGTCTTCTTCCGAGGAGAAATAGTATTGGATGGTGGGTAAATAGGGGAAATAGTTACTCACAAGGTAAAGCGTGTTACCGATTTTTCGGCTGTTATTAATATAGCCGTCTATTTCGATGGAGTAGCTTTGTGTTGGGTTGCTAGGGTCTTGAACGTCGTAGCCGATAATTTCGATTTTTTCTTCGGCGGGCATGTAAATATCTGCTGCCATTAGGCCTTCGGTAAAGCCGGGTCTGCCATAGCTCGCGTGGTTGCGTAGGGTGATGAGTTTGTCGCTGCCGGTGTTGTCGGTTGATTCCGTTAGGTATAGCGTGTTGATGCTTCCCCAGTATTCATCGTCGACGGGGATGGTGGCGATTTCCTCTACTTGAGCACTGTCGGGTGTCGTTTCTAATATGCGTATTCCGGGGGTGCCAGTGATACTGCGATCGCTGATGCTGTTGTAGCCGTTAATCGACATGTACAAATAATTACCGTCGTATTTAATAAAATCTGATTCGTCTACGCCGGCAACGTGGGTGTTGGTTGTGGAAAAATCGCCGCCGGATGCGTCAGCGCTTGCAACTTCAGATATGGCATCCAGTTCTAGGGTTGTGTTGATGCCGTCGCCCAGGCGAAGCGGCATAATATCAATATCGCTGACCGATACATTGACGCGAATACCGTTTTTAAGGTGATGTAGGAGTTCCGATTCACTGGCGTATTTGAGCTGTGTGGGCTCGATGCTTGTTTTTTGCAGGGTATGGTACTCGTCTGGCGAGATCGTAAGGTTTAATGCGTTCGTGTCAGCGTTGTCATCGCTGCCGCCACACGCGCTAATCACGCCGCACACGGTTATTGCAGCGATAGTTTTATAAGAACGGTACATGGTGGGTTCCCCAATCGATTCGTAAATACTGTAGATTCATAATATTTATTTGGTGCAGTGTAATCTGTAAGCGAAGTGCGAAACGATGTTAAAAAATGTAAAGTGTGTTCTTCTCAGGTACACCATCATTCGTGATGGTGGGGCGGAGTAAGAGGCTTTCTTGTTGCGCCTGAGTTGCTTACCAGAGAAAGGCGCTGAAAATCTGCGTTGAGTATAAAAACGTCCTCGCAATAAAGCGATGTATTGGTGCTTAGAGTTACAAATCTTTACACTTTTTAGCGAAATAACCATAGATTGAAACCTTGGGAATAGAGAAGATAACCTATCGTCATTTATTCCGCGCCGAGTAAGGTGAGAGAGGCAAGCTTGCAAGTTAAACGAATATTCCTGGTCTGTGCATGCGCCCTGTTGTTCGCATGGCATGTACACGCGGATGAACCGTCATGCCTAGAAGCCGGTGATGGTTGTGTGGCGGTGGGAGAGTGGGATGTATCTGTGGGGCTTGGCATTGGGCGTCGGAGCAACCCCGTTCTTTCTAACGACGATATTCCCATCTATATTCTCCCCAGCATCAGCTACTACGGTAAACGCCTATTCTGGGAAACCGATACCGTTGGTTTTACGCTTTTCGAGTCCCCTCGTTCACTTTTTAGTGTCATTACGACGGTGAGTTATGATCAAACCTATTTTAATGACTGGGGAATCGGTAATTTTTCGATTGAAGGCGGCGGTGGGCGCAGTGGTAGTGCTCTGAGCTTACAAACGGAAGCGAATGGGCAGGTTTCTGGCGAGCTAGTCGCGCCGAATGAAAGTTTAGAGGGGGGACAGGCTTTCGATCCGGCTGGCGATGGTGTTTTTGATGGCCCTGTTGTTGATGACGGTGATTCAGAAGTTATCGATCTGGATGAATTGCATGATCGAGATATGGCGGCACTTTCCGGCTTTGAATATCTTTACGATTACAAAAATGTGGGTGTAAGTTTACAGGTATTAAAGGATGTAAGCGGTGTGCATAATGGATTGCAGGTGCGCACAGGGTTGGCCGCGTATTTTAATCGTCAAAAATATGAATATACATTTTCGGTCGGCGCCGAGTGGAAAGACAGTGAAACGCAAGACTATTATTACGGCGTCCGTGAAGACGAAGTTGAAAATGATCGTCTTGCCTACATCGTTGACGATGACTGGTCATATTATGCCAAGTTCGATTGGCGTTACCGAGCATCCAAACACTGGGAGTGGCGAGCCGTTGTGCATCATCGGTGGCTGGGAGACGAAGTCAAAAATAGCCCTTTGGTAGATGGCGCGACGACTACAGCGGTATTCTTTGGGGGGGTGTATCATTTTTAAATCCCCTGTTTCTTTTTTCGGTGTTTTTATTTTTATAGTGGGCACTAGTTTTGCGGAAGCAAACGATAATTTGCCACTTATCCAGTTTTCAATAAAACCGCGTCTCTGTGTTTTGTCTGATGGCGAGGAAATATGCGAAGACGAATTGGAGATTAAATGGACGGCAGATTATCGTCGTTCCCTGTGTTTATATCGGAGCGATAGAGAAATACCGCTTCAGTGTTGGGAAAATAAAAACTCCGGTGAGCATTACATTACCATCGCAGCATCACGAAATGTGGATTTCCAATTGAAGGAAGTGGGGAACAAACAGTTGCTCGTCACAGAGGCGTTTGAAGTGGTGCACGACAACGCACAATATCGTCGACGTCGTCGTAATGCCTGGAGCTTTTTTTAGTGATCAGTATTGAGTGTATGGTATGAGCAGGATATTGCTCGCCGAAGATGATGAGCGATTAGCTCAGCTCGTAAAAGACTTTTTAGAGAATAACGGGTTTCAAGTAATCGTGGAGGGGGTGGGTCATAACATCCCTCGTTGCGTGACGGAACTTATGCCCGATATTGTTATTCTCGATATCATGTTGCCAGGGAAAGATGGTTTGACCATCTGCAAAGAAATACGGCCAAAATATGATGGTCCTATTTTAATGTTAACTGCGAGGGATGCGGACGTAGATCAAATATTAGGCTTGGAGTTTGGTGCGGATGACTATGTGATTAAGCCTGCGGAGCCCCGAGTTCTATTGGCGCGTATTCGTGCGTTGCTAAGGCGTTACCATCACGAAGAAAAGCCAACTCAAGATGAGCTTGTCTTTGGTGAGTTAACGATTAATTTAGCGGCACGCAGTGCAAAACTGGCGGATGCCGATGTGACGCTGTCCAGTCATGAGTTTGACCTGCTTGTGGAGCTGGCCAAAAACGCCGGGAAAATTCTCTCTCGCGAATTTTTGTTTAATGCTATTTATAGTCGCCCCTATGATGGCTTGGATCGCACTATCGATGTACGAGTTTCTCACATTCGAAAAAAGCTGAACGATAATGCGGAGATCCCTGAACGGATTAAAACCGTTTGGGGGAAAGGCTATTTATTTGTATCTGATGCGTGGTAGGTGGTTGAGGTGAGTCGCGCATTTTTCTCGCTTTATGCCGTGATTGTTGTTTCTGTGATCCTGTTGGGTTGGGGCGCAGATAAACTGTGGCAGGCCTATAACCCGGAGCCACAAAACGAACCGTTCGAGAAACTTTTTTTTGACGTGCTTGATACGAACCCTCTGTGGGAAAGTACTCTCACTCCCTCCGCAATGGCCTCTCGCTTGGAAGTCGAGCTGGGCGAAAAGGTCACCGTTTATCAGTTAGATGATTTTGCTCAATCGGCGATGTTCTCTCGTTTGGAGGAGGGCGGCATTGTGAGTGTGTTTGATGAGCAAGGTGCTCGGTCTAGTTACAAGCGTATTTCGAATACGCGCATAGTGGTATGTATCGTTCAGTCGGATCGAGAAAATGAAAGTCGTCTCATGTATATCGCCTTGCTTACGGCATTTTATTTGGCAATTGCCGTGATCGTGTATTTTTGGGTGTGGCCATTATCACGGGACTTACGCATATTGCAAAACTATACACAGCGGGTGGGTGATGGTACGCCAGGGAAAGTGGCGTTGGGGCAGGGCTCAACGGTTTACAATCTGGCGGCGGCTTTCAATAAAATGTCGGAGCGTATAGACGAACTTTTAGCTTCCCATAAAGAGATGACCTACGCGGTTTCTCATGAGTTGCGTACCCCTTTGGCTCGCATGAAATTCGCGCTGGAAATGGTGGATGTGAGTGATTGTGAAAATGAAGGCAAAAATACTAAACAGCTGAATAGCTTGCGTGAAGATATTGCCGAAATGGATTCGTTGATTAATGAACTGCTCGCCTATGCAGGGTTTGAACAGAAAAACCAAGCGTTAGATGTTAAGCAGGGGGATTTAATTGCATTGCTAAAAAATTTGGTTGGCACAAATCAGGGTGCAGCCAGGGATGATTCAATAATCTGCGAAGTCGTGGACGAGCTGTCGGGGAAACAAGTGACGTGTGAATGGTATCTTATGGAGCGCTGCTTACATAATGTGATTCAAAACGCTTATAAGTTTACGTATGAAAAAATTCGTATTACGGCGGGTATGGATGAAAAGAAAGTCTGGGTCAGTGTCGAAGATGATGGGCCTGGCGTGTCGCCCGAAGATGAAGAAAAAGTTTTTCAAGCTTTCGTTCGGCTCCGACATGATACTTCGGATAATCGCAGCGGTTTTGGTTTAGGCTTGGCCATTGTAAGCCGCATACTGAAGTGGCATCGCGGCGGTGCATATATTGAAACGTCTGAATTGGGGGGTGCCAAGTTTATACTGCAGTGGCCCAATGTTTCTTCGATCAGTGGCAACACATAGGTGCATTGCCACTGCATTTGTCGGTAAGTGCTTTAGCTTAGGTGGTCACCTTCGCCACTAATTAATAAGGCCATCGCGTTTGTTGCTTTTATTAGCGCATCCACAATGCTGGGTTCATGAGATGAATGCCCTGCATCACGAATAATCTGCAATTCAGAATCCGGCCACGCGTTATATAATTGGAATGCGTTATCGAGTGGGCATACCATATCGTAACGACCATGAATAATGATGCCCGGGATACCTTCGAGTTTTTCCGCATTGTTTACAATTTGATTGGGCTCGATAAACGCCTTGTTCATAAAATAGTGCGTTTCTATGCGCGCAAGGGAAACGGCCAGATGTGGGTCTGTAAACTTGTTGATGACATCTGTGCTGGTGCGTAAGGTGGCGCATTGCCCTTCCCAAAGCGACCAGGATTTCGCCGCAGCCATTTTTGCGAGTTCGTTATCCCCTGTGAGCAGCTTATGGTACGCGGCGACCAAATTATCATGCTCTGTTTCAGGGACAGGTTTGATAAACTCCTGCCAGTAGTCAGGGTAAATAAGGTCTGCGCCTGATTTATAAAACCAATCGAGGTCGCTGTCACGGCATAAAAATGTGCCGCGCAAAATCAGGCCTGTTATAACTTCTGGGTGAGCTTCCGCATACAGAAGGCTCAAGGTCGCACCCCATGAGCCGCCAAACAACATCCACTTTTCAACATCGAGTTGTTTGCGAATGGTTTCGATATCATCAACCAAATGTGGTGATGTATTGTTTTCCAGGGAGGCATGAGGCGTTGAGCGTCCGCATCCTCGCTGATCAAAAATAATAATACGAAACTTTTCTGGATCGAAAAAACGACGATCACTTTTACTGCTGCCTGCGCCCGGTCCGCCGTGCACAAATAAGACGGGTATCCCGTCGGGATCTCCGCATTCTTCGACGTAAAGTGTGTGAACGTCATCGACTTTAATGTCATGACGGGCGTACGGTTTTATTTCGGGGTAGAGAATTTGCATTATGTGCATCACATCCTGAGAAGTTTAATCGCATGTTGTTATCGAGCGGCAACGACGTTGCTTTGTGAGCAATGGCCCTCGTTAGCGTGAAGATACAGCGAGTATATTCGCGGCCTATAACTGTTTTATTGTAGGCCCATTTGGGATGAATTGCCTTGTTAAAACACTCAGGGTGTTGGTTTTGACGTCACGTGAATGCATGTCATGTGGAATGGGATGGTTTCTTTGTTGGCTACTAGTCTTCTATTTTTGAATTATTGATAAATGAATAAATTGGCGCCAAATAATGCTTGCTACGGCGCCACCTAGTTACGTCATTGACGATTACTCCATGGATACCTGCCGGGCTTCATATTCGCAATAGAAAAACTGTGTATCGCATACTTGCAGAATCAAATACGCATCTTGCGGAATGGTTTCTAGCTGGTCACCGATATAGCGTTCGGAATAGTCGCCCGACGATGATTCGCAGGCTAAATATAAGTTACTCGTGTACTCACAGAATTGATATTGGTTGTTATCGCAGTAATCGTATGGGCCACAATATTCCTGTGACACGGTACGTGCACCAAAGGGGGAAGGTTGTGTGTTAAAGAGAAATTCCACCACGTATTCGTCGCGGCTTTCAGTATCCCAATAAATTTCAAATTCACCCCCATTTTCATAAGGAGACAGTGCGAGAAACGTATTGGTATCGAACTCCGTATTGGTTTCGTAGGTGTCGATAACATGGAATTGATATAACTCTGGCTCATCGTGTGTGGCGTGATGGTGAGGTTCGTGGGATGAGTCGTAATAGTATTCTGTTTCTGTCGAATAGCCTCCCTCACCACAGGCAGCTAATAAGCTTGCCAATATGATTAATAGAGCGGGGGTGTAAAGTCTTTTGGGGGCCATAATCTTGTCCTCTGCACATGATGGGGACAGTTTATGGGGGTGAGCCTTAACTTAAGCTGAACAGCGCCGTGATTGTATGGCCGCGTAAGGTGAGCGCTTGGCTTATTCGTTTGTAGCGTCGTTGGTTTGTGGTGTTTTTTTAGTGAGCATGCGTCCGAAAAATAGGCCGAACTCGAACAGTAGCCACATAGGGAATGCGAGCATGACTTGTGAAATGACATCGGGTGGCGTGAGGAACATGCCCATGACAAAGCAGCCCACAATCACGTAAGGGCGTTTTTTTGAGAGACTTTCCACCGAAATAATGCCAGCGGCAATCAGCATAATGGTGATCACGGGGACTTCAAACGCGATACCAAAACCAAAAATAATTTTCAGTACGAAGCTTAAATAGCTGCTGATATCCGGCATGGCCGCGATACTGTCTGGCGCAACACTCATAAAAAATTTAAAAGCCAAAGGAAATACTACGTAATAGGCAAAAGCGATACCGGCGTAAAAAAGCATGACGCTGGCAATAAATAACGGCATGGCGATGCGTTTTTCATGTTTATAAAGTGCTGGCGCGATAAATGACCATATCTGAAACAAGATAAAGGGCATTGCAAGAAACACGGAGACCAAGAGCGTTAACTTAAAGGGGGTTAAAAACGGTGAGGCAACGTCGGTCGCAATCATGGTGCTGTTTTCAGGAAGAAACTGTTGCAAAGGCTGGGCAACAAATTCGTATATGTCGTTGGCAAAAGCAAAGAGAGAGAAAAATATGACCACCACGACGAGTAGCGAGCGCATGAGCCGTGTGCGCAATTCAAGTAAGTGTTGAATAATGGGTTGTTCGTGCGTTGTTTTTGGGCCCATAAGGAGGCTCTTTTATCTCGCTGGGGTTGCAGTGCTTTTGTGGAACGCGCATTAGGTTTCAGACCGAATGACGCTACGCTACCACCTATTGGCTGGGTTTGTCATCGCTATCACCGTTGTCGGCGTTACCTTCACTATCGCTGGGTTCGGGTGGATGATTCGCGTGCTGCTCCCCAAAAAGTCCTTCATCGTCGTCTTCAAAGTCTGGTGAGTGTGCGGTTTGTAGCGCGCTTTCCATACTGGAAACCCCTTTCGCAACCTCCTCCCCAGCTTCTTGGGTGGCTTTTTCGGTCGCTTGCTGTGCGTCCTTTATGGCTTGAAGGGAATCGAGAACCTGTTGGTTGTGGATTTCTCGACGAATGTCGTCCACGCCGAGCTGTTGCTCCAGCTCTGTGCGGGTATCGTTGAGCATGCGTTTCAGTCGGCCAAACCACACCAATGTGGTTTTTATGGTTTCGGGTAATTTGTCTGGCCCGATAACCAATAAGCCTACAATCGCAATGACGAATAACTCAGCGATGCCCATAGTGACCTACTTCGATTCTGCTGAGTCTTTTTTGGCTTCCGTGTCGGCAGTCTCTTCGCTATTTTCGCTTTCTTCGGATGAAAGTTTTTTGTCTTCTTCGCTGGCTTGCTCGTCTGACATGGCATTTTTGAAGCCCTTAAAGGCCCCGCCTAAATCGCTACCCAAGTTGCGTAATTTTTTAGTGCCAAATAATAGTAATACGATGACCAGTATCAAGACTAATGACCAAGGGCTAATTCCGCCAAGTCCCATAATATATCTCCGAGCTTGTTTACGTTATTTTATGTACGTTATTTTAGTAACGTTCTTATTGTCGTGTGTTCGTTAGCTATTCTTGCGGCTGGCTTTTTCGTCCAGGCCTGACAAATCGAATCTGCGCGCAAGTTCATCCAACACGTCTGAGCTTTGTACGCCAAGGTGAGACAGCATCACCATAGAATGAAACCATAAGTCAGCGGTTTCAGCGACTAATAAATCGCATTGGCCGGACTGGGCAGCATCTTTTGCGGCAATAATGGTTTCAGTGCTTTCTTCGCCCACTTTTTCTAAAATTTTATTCAGCCCTTTTGCGTGCAGTTGCGCGACATAGGATTTGTCCGCGTTACCTTCTTGTTTGCGTTCTTCGAGGACTTTGTCGAGCGCTTCTAATACCTGACTCATGAATACATTTCCTTGGGATCTTTGATGACCGGGTCTTGGGTTTGCCATTGCCCGTCGATAAGTTCACGGTAAAAGCATGATGTTCGCCCGGTATGGCAAGCAATGCCGCCAAGCTGTTCCACGGTGAGTAATAGGACGTCGCTATCGCAGTCTAGCCGAATGGCTTTTAGCTGCTGTACGTTGCCAGATGACTCACCTTTACGCCATAAGGCTTGGCGAGAGCGGGACCAGTACACGGCGCGTTGTTCGCTCACGCTCAACGCAAGTGATTCTTTGTTCATCCACGCCATCATGAGTACTTTCCCCGTCTCAGCATCTTGCGCAATGGCCGGTACCAGGCCGTCGTCGGTCCATTGAATGTCTTTGAGGAAGTCTGTGTTCATAAGTGCTGAGGTCTATTGGGGCAAGGTGTTGTTTATTCTAACGGATTTATCGCTGCGCGGGCATCTTCAGGCGCATTAATGGGTGCATAGGGCGATGTGTATGAGGTCAGTGTTGTCGATCGACGACATAATTTGCCAGTGCGGCGAGGGTATCGCCTTTAGGGCCGAATACGGACAGTGATGCGATAGCATCGTCTCGCAGTGCAGATGCTTTTACTTTTGCTGCGTCCAAGCCAAGTAGCGAGACGTAGGTTGGCTTGTTTTTGTCTTGGTCTGCGCCTTGTGTTTTGCCGAGGGTCTCTGTATCAGAGATCACGTCGAGAATGTCGTCCTGCACCTGGAAAGCCAGTCCTAGGGCTTTGGCGTATTCACAGAGTGCCTGGCGTTCTTCTGCATTCGCATTGGCTGAAATAGCGCCTAAGGTGACGGATGCGAGAATCAGTGCACCAGTCTTGTGTTGGTGCATGTTTTCAAGCTGCTCCAGAGTGAGGGCTTTATCTACTGCAGAAAGGTCAATCGCTTGGCCGAGTACCATGCCCGAGGGGCCAGATGAACGAGATAGTACCTGGAGGGCGGAGACTTTCTGTTGATCGCTTGCCGAACCATTGGCAATAATCTCAAAAGCAAAGCACTGCAAAGCATCGCCGGCCAATATGGCGGTCGCTTCATCAAACGCAATATGATTGGTGGGCTTGCCTCTACGAAGGACATCGTCGTCCATTGCGGGCAAGTCGTCATGGATTAGGCTGTAGACGTGCATGCACTCTAGTGCGCAGGCATATTCGTCAGAGATGGCGTTGACGTCCTTAACGGCGAGCGCAGCGGCGTAGCACAGTAGGGGGCGAATACGCTTACCTCCGTCGAGTAGGCTGTAACGGATGGCTTCGACGAGCGATGTGTTATGAGAGGCTAATTGCGCACTGTGTTGATCAAGGGCTGCTTCAACACGAGCCTGATATTGCGCAATAAAATCACTGAGAGCGTTATTCATATTGTTTGACGAGGGTATTGGGCGGCGGATCAGGCGTTATCAGCGTTATCGTTATCGAAAGTCTCTTCGACCGTTTCACCGTTTTTCTCAAGTAAGATCGTGACGCGTTGCTCCGCTTCTTGCAGTGCCGTCTGGCATTGGCGTGTGAGCTTAATGCCGCGTTCGAAGGTCGTCAGAGAGTCTTCTAGGCTAAGTTCGCCTGTCTCAAGAGATTGAACGATGTCTTCAAGTTCTTCGAGGGTTTTTTCGAAGTCAGGTGTGTCTTTTTTAGCCAAAATATGGGCCTCCGTCATTTGCGCTCACCCTACCTAAGCGTAAAGGGAGGGTCAACATAACTTTTGTCAGTGACTGTTCACTTTCGCTAAGGGATCGGTATTTCTTTCAGTGCTCAACACTTTCGGGTTTTGTTTGCGCGACACTCTGCTATTTATCCATTGTGATGAATTTATGATTTTTTTAAATACGCCGATACCCTTTGGAGAAACCGTACTTTGCTCATCGGCAAACGTGGTTTTTGGCGTCGTAAATCGACGATAAGGGCGTTTTTCTTTAAGAGAGATTCGTCTAAAACGGGTAACTCAGCACTTGCGGCTTCGATATTCGAGCTAGACTAAATGAAGACCCCTATATAACTAATACGGCAGACTCAGGAGTAAACGGTGGATCTAGCGACCCTCGTCGGAATAATTGGTGCCTTGGCGCTCATCGTCTTGTCGATGTTGATGAGTGGCGAACTCATCATGTTCGTCAATGGCCCGTCCTTGGTGATTGTTTTCGGGGGAACGATATTCGCTTGTATGATCAAGTTCAGTCTTTCCCAATATTTGGGAGCAATGAAAGTTGCCGCCCAGAGTTTTAAAAATAAATTACCTGACCCAAATGAATTGATCGATGAAGTCGTGGCATTGGCTGATGAGGCGCGTAAAGGCGGGTTACTTTCCTTAGAAGGTAAAGAGGTGAGCAGTGATTTTCTGCAGAGAGGAATTCAGTTATTGGTGGATGGTCACGACCCGGACGTAGTAAAGACCTTGTTATCCAAAGACAAGGTGCAGGCCGTTGAGCGCCACAATGTAGGGGCGTCGATTTTCGCGTCCATGACAGATATGGCCCCGGCGATGGGGATGATCGGTACGCTAATTGGTCTGGTGGCGATGCTTGCGAACATGGATGACCCAAAGGCAATTGGCCCTGCGATGGCGGTTGCTCTACTCACTACCCTTTATGGTGCGATTATCGCAAATGCCCTGACGGGCCCTATGTCAGACAAGCTCAAGTTGCGTGCTGCGGATGAGGCGATGATTAAGAGTTTGGTTATCGATGCCCTTTTGGCGATACAGGGTGGGCAAAACCCACGGGTGATTGATTCTATGTTGCGTGCATACTTGCCGGAAGGTAAGCGTGAAGCGGCGGAAGAATAAGCGAGCGTTGGCGCTAAAGGCATGGTGAATCAGTGAGCGACGAAGACGAAGAGGGTGGCTGCGACTGCGTCCCCGGGTTACCCCCGTGGATGGGTACGTTCGCAGATTTAATGTCTCTGTTGATGTGCTTTTTCGTATTGCTACTGTCTTTTTCTGAGATGGACGCCATGAAATTTAAGCGCTTGGCGGGTTCGATGGCGCAAGCGTTCGGCGTGCAGAATAAACTCAATGTGACCGATGTACCTAAGGGTACGAGTATTATTGCCCAGGAATTTAGTCCGGGTCGCCCAGAGGCCACACCCATCAATGAAATCTGGCAGCACACTAAAGATATTACCGAAATGTCTCTGGATGTGGATTGCGCGCAAGAATACACCGTAGAGCAGGGAGCCGAAGGCTACGACGCCGGGGTCAAAGTGAAAGTCATGCAAAAATTGCAGGACTTACTCAATAAGACCGAGCAGGATGCCTTCGAGTTGGCGGGCGCGTTAAGTGACCAGATAATGGAGGGTCAGGTCGAAGTGGAGACACGCGGTCGCCTTATCATCATCCGTATTCGTGAAAAGGGTTCGTTTATTTCGGGTTCTGCGCAAATGTCGCCAAGTTATATTGATGTAATGCGGGAAGTTAAAGCCGTGTTGATGCAGAAAACAGGAAAGATTGAAGTGCAAGGCCATACGGATGATATCCCAATTCGGAGTTCACGCTTCCGTTCCAACTGGGAGCTATCATCGTCTCGCGCTGTGTCCGTTGCAATGGAGTTAATGAAGGGCGGCGATATTAAGCAGCGGCGCTTCGAGGTGGCGGGGTTTTCAGATACCGTGCCATTAGCCCCCAACGATTCCCGTGAAAACCGCGCGCGGAATCGTCGTGTTGAAATCTTGGTGAAGCAAGGTTTAGAAAGCGAGCTAGATGAAGAAGATATTAAGTTATTGAAGCAAGATGAAGAAGGCGAGGATATTCTACGCGAGCTCGATTTGGAGCCAGAATATCTCTTTGATTTAGACCCAGAAGAAATCTTTTAGGTATTTCTCTATGAGTGACGAGCGTCGGCGCTATTTTAGGATTACAGACACCATTGGTATTACCTATCATGTTATGGAAGGCGATAGTGGCGCGGCAGGTGTGGGCACCCATGCCCCAGATCTTCTTGATTTGGTTACGAAGCAGGACGAGCAGATTGAGCAATTGCTCCTCGAAGTCGCTGACGAAAATCCCAAGGTCGCGGAGTTAGTAACCGTCTTTAATCAAAAGCTGGAACGTATTGTGAGCCAAATGGTGATGGAAAGCCGTTTGGTGGGGCGTATCGCTCACCGCATAAAAGAAGCCAATATCAGCGCTTGTGGCGTCGCGTTTTATAACGACGAAAAAATAGCAGAAGGCGCTCGCCTTAAGTTGGAACTGACACTCTTCCCGGCAGAAAAATCCATCACGGTTTATGGTTTGGTGGTCGATTGCGAGCCCATTGGGCCTGAATGGTATTGGCGAATAGATTTTTACGATATGAGTGAGAAGCTACAAGAAGCGCTTATTCAACATGTTGTGCAATCTCAAGGCCAGCAATTGAAAAAGATTCGTGGGAATTAGTTTTTAGCTTTTCCTCTTCGTCTAGTCCACTCCGCTCTTATTCTTGTCGCGAAAATCAAAGTTTGTAGGATATGTCTTACAAACAGTATGGGTAATCTCCACTATCCGCGGTAACTCAGAAGTATAGAATATCAATGGTCAGGGATTGGCAGAGGGACTGTGGCAGGGAGCATGGAGTGAAGCCACGAATTACCTGGGGAACAGGTAAATCCTGTGAGTTCGCCACGGCAAGGATTGCCGTGGCGATTTCTTCTGTTTATTTCCGCATTTCGTCGCATCGCAGTGGTCCACTGCTTGACTCTTTAAGCAATTGTCGTAGTATTTATTGTATAAGACCGTGTTATTCTTACCGAATAGGCATTTGTTTGTACGAGGGGGTTTGTCTTCAAGTACATAGTGAATCAAATAGTCGGGCTTATCACAGAGCATCATTGCTCATTGCTTTCCCGGCATTCACACCAGTCGCTCCGATCGATTGGTAGGGTCCTTCTCCCCTCAGATTTATGGCCCCATCTCAATAACGATAATATTTTCCTGAAATCCCCGCTTGGTTTTACCTTGCGGGGGTTCTCATTTTACAGCATAAAAAAAGAGGTTTTATATTCCCCGCGTGGAGAACACGGGCGCACACTTTTTCGTATTAGGATCAATAATTCTCATAAATTTGGTAAAAGGTGAACGTGTGGAAGCGAGAATACTACGACTTAATTTAGCCGGTCAGCCTATAGAATGGTTACATTGGCAGGACGGCGTCACGTTGTATGCGCGGGGCTTGGTAGTGTGGTCTCTTGGGGGGATAGTGAAAAAAGTGCGTGGGGGAAAATCACGTATGACGGGTTTAGATTCATCGTTGTCTTTACCCGCAATTGTCGCGTGTAATGGCCAGCGCATGACAAAGATGCGGGTTGATCCTCCGTTAACAAACCCCGCGTTGTTTTACCGCGACAATTGCCAATGTCTTTATTGCGGACAATATTTTACCTTTGCAGAACTTTCTCGTGACCATGTTCACCCTAGCAGTAAAGGCGGTAAAGATTGTTGGGAAAATGTTGTGGCAGCATGCAAACGCTGTAATCAATTCAAAGGGGATCGTTTATTGAAAGAGACGAGTATGGAGTTACTTGCGCTGCCGTACAGACCTAACCCCTACGAGTATATGGCGCTGACCAACAGCAAGCGAATTCGGGGTGATCAGTATGAGTATTTACGCCCACAATTTTCGCGCTATCAAGGTGAAGGATTAATTGTATAAACCGCTTTAGATCTCCTCGACATTAAGCCATCGTTATCCGCTATAATCGATCGATTGTAGTTTTCATCATATCTATTTTCCGTTTGTCTTTTTAGAGGTTGCCATGCGAGATGTTTCTGTTGCGTTGTCTGTTAATGCACAATTAGGCGAATGCCCTCGTTGGGATGAAAAGTCTCGTTGCTTGTACTGGGTTGATATCAACGGCTTTAAACTACATTGTTTTGACCCGGACTCGGGCGACAATAAAAGCTTATTGTTTAAAGAGGAGATTGGGTGTTTCAGTGTGAGGGAGAAGGGCGGTTTCGTTTTAGCGATGCGCAGTGGTTTTTATTTGTTGGATGGTTGGAACACCGTGTTAACGCCACTTTCAGATCCGGAAAAATCGTTAAGCAGTAATCGATTTAATGATGGGCGTTGTGATGTGAATGGACGATTTATTGCGGGTTCCTATTACCCCCCGAAGGACTATGACGGCGCTAATTTATGGTCGTTAAACTCAGACTTCGTCGTAACTAAATTAGAAGAGGGTTTGCTTACATCTAACGGCGCAGCATTTAGCCCCGATAGCAAAACGTTTTATTTGTCTGATACGCCGAAGCACGTCATTTATCGATACGATTATGACGTAGCGAATGGGCAGATATCTAATCGAGAAGTGTTGCATCAGTTTCCTCATGGTGAGGGTCGGCCAGATGGTGCCTCGGTAGATGCTGAAGGGAATTACTGGTCGGCGCTGTATGAGGGGGGGCGGGTTGTTTGTTTAAACCCAAAAGGGGACATTATTGAAGAGGTTGCGTTGCCTGTACGCTGCCCGACTATGATTGCATTTGGCGGCGATGATTTAAAAACAGCTTATGTTACGAGTGTCGGTGATCGGTCAGAAGAAGAGCTCAAACAAAATCCAGACTCAGGGGCTATTTTTTCTTTTCGTGTCGATGTTCCTGGTTTGGTAGAGTCGCGATTTTCTGGTTAATCAGAGGTTCTCTATCATCGGGCGTTGGTATGAAGGGGGGAGTGAAAAAAGGGTGTTGATTTTCCACCCGTGAGTTTTAAGAGCATACCTACAACGCTTCTAACCTTTACTAAGTTCTAATATCCTATTCGCCGGTACGCGAAGCTGGGTTTTTAAATAGCTGGAAAATTCTTCTGGATACTTTTGTTGGTCTATGGCCTGATCCATACAAGTTAACCATGCATCATGATTTTCTTGGGTGACAGGCAAGTGTTGATGCGCTTGGGGAATATTGATTTTCCCGTATTTTTCCTGATACCTTTTTGGGCCACCCAACCATCCACATAAAAAGCGAGCGAGTTTATCAATGGATATGTCAATATTGTCCGGGTGCATATCGTGAAGTTCACGCGCTTCGGGAAGCTTGGCCATAATGTCATAAAATGCAGTGACGAGTTGGGTAATGCCTTCTACTTCACCAGCGGCTTGAAAGGATGTGTTTTCAAAGCCGTAGCGTTTTGATATTTCAACTTTCATGAAAATCCTTGTTGCTGCTAAGTTACTCGTCGAATAAAACCACAGAGCGAATGCTTTTGCCTTCATGCATTAAATCAAATGCACGGTTTATATCGTTTAGCGACATGGTGTGGGTGACAAAATCGTCGAGGGGTATGTCGCCGTCCATAAACTGATTAACCATGCCGGGTAAATCACTGCGGCCTTTTACACCGCCAAAGGCGGTACCTCGCCATACGCGACCGGTCACAAGTTGAAAGGGACGGGTAGCGATTTCTTGCCCAGATCCAGCGACGCCAATAATAACGGATTCGCCCCAGCCTTTATGACAACACTCTAAAGCGGAGCGCATAACGTTAACATTGCCAATGCACTCGAAGGAGTAATCGACGCCGCCATCGGTAAGGTCGACGATGATATCTTGAATTTGTTTGTCGCCATTGTCGAGATCGTAATCATTCGGGTTGATACAGTCGGTGGCACCAAACTTTTTAGCGATATCAAATTTGCTGGCGTTAACATCCACAGCAATAATCCGCTCCGCTTTCGCCATCACCGCGCCCAAAATTACAGAGAGCCCGATGCCGCCTAAACCGAACACCGCAACCGTTGAGCCAGGCTCGACTTTGGCCGTATTCATCACGGCGCCAATACCCGTGGTAACGCCGCAACCGAGAAGGCACACTTTATCTAACGGTGCGTTCGGGTTTATTTTTGCCAGAGCGATTTCAGGGAGTACGGTGTACTCTGAAAAGGTTGATGTACCCATATAGTGAAATAACGGTTTGCCATCTAATGAAAAACGTGACGTACCGTCGGGCATTAAGCCTTGGCCTTGGGTCGTACGAATGGCTTGGCATAAATTTGTTTTACCGCTTTTGCAAAATTTACATTCGCCGCATTCGGGGGTGTATAAGGGAATAACATGGTCACCCGGCGCAACACTTGTTACACCTGGGCCAACTTCCATCACGATGCCGCCGCCTTCGTGACCCAGTATGCTCGGGAAAATGCCTTCTGGGTCCGCGCCGGAGAGTGTAAATGCGTCGGTATGACATACGCCGGTGGCCACGATTTTTACGAGGACTTCACCTTTTTTAGGCCCCGCAACCTTAACTTCTTCAATAGAAAGTGCTTCCCCAGCTGCGAATGCAACTGCTGCGCGTGATGTGATCATACTGGTGCCCCGACAGGTTTTGGCAAAATAATAGTGGATGTAATTGGTCAGCTATTGTGACGAAATGTATTTCTTTAGGTAAAGCTTTTTATGCCTATAAAATAAATTTTTTATAGTGATCTTAATAACGTAAGCGGTGGCGTATTGACGACTTTACGTGCCGACAGCCAACCGGTAAGCCCGATTAATATCCCTGATAATAGCGGCCCCCATAGCCATAACCAGCCCTGGCTACTATAAGGTAAATCGAATATGCGTGTTTGTAAAAAGAATATGCATAGTTCGGTGCCTCCCACGGCAAGTATGCCCGCTAACGTCCCGAGTGTTATAAATTCAACCAATAAGGTTGATCGAATCAACGATTTAGCCGCACCAAGCGTGCGATAGATCGCCCCTTCTTGAATGCGTATATCTAAAGTTGCTTGAATACTGGTCACGAGCACGAGCAAGCCTGAGCTTAGTACTAGCGCCAAAATAAATTCAATGGCGAGGGAAACTTTACTCACGATACTTTGCACCTGCTCGATAGTTTGGTCGATTTCGATGATTGATATCGTAGGGTGAGCACGGCTTAAGGTGTTTAATGCCAGTTTGTTTTCTGTGGGCAAGTAGAAGCTTGTTACCCAATTGGCGCTTATGCCGCCGAGTAGTGGCCTATCAAAAATCATATAAAAATTCGGGTTCATCGAATCCCATTTTACCGATCGAATACTGCTTACGCGCGCGTCGACGGTTTGCCCGGCGACGCTAAAGGTAATGGTGTCGCCGATGGTTAAGCCCAGCCCTTCTGCATAAGAAGATTCTGTTGAGACTTGCAGTACATCACGGGGTTTTAGTGTGTTCCACCATGCGCCTTGTGTAATGGTATTGTCTTCTCCGTAGGTGTCGGACCAAGTAAGATTTAGCTCACGTTTATAGTTAACGCGATGCTTAGGTGGTTTTTCAATACTTTTTATATCGATACCGTTGACGGATATAACGCGTCCGCGTGTCATCGGGAAAAAGAGCTTGGACTGAATATCGTTCTCTGCAAAAAAAGTTTTTATTTGCGGCATCTCTTCTGGGAATATATTGAAAACAAAATGGTTGGGCGCGTTTTCTGGGAGTTGGTTCTGCCATTGGGATAGTAGGCTCGTGCGTACGGTGAGCAATATAAATAGCAGCATAAATAATAGCGAAAATATGACCACCTGAAGGGCGTTGAATTGCTTATGCCGTTTTAGGCTGGCTAAGCCGAGCTTCCAGCTAGTAGACAGGTATCGGCTAAGTGGGCGCGTGGTTTGAATTAAAATAGAAGAAATTACCCCGACCCCTAAAACGCAAACCGTGGCGCCAGCTGTAACGATGAGCGTTAAACTGATGTCTCGGCTATAAAAAAACATTAAACCTAAAATAGCGATTACGCCGATGGTTGTGCTGGTAAAAATTGTTCTCGGATTTACTTCGGAAGATCGAAGAACGCTGGCTGGCGGAATATTCCTTAGACCAAAAATGGGCGGGGCAGCAAACGCCCAAAGTGAAATGAAGCCGGTAACAGCGCCCGTGAGATAGGCGCTCCATGAGGCTTGTGCAAGGGCGGTGGGAATGAGATCACCGAGTGCGCCAATAATGCCCCAGTGTAAGCACCAGCCTAGTAATGCCCCGATAAAAATACTGCTAATGCCAATAAATAAAATGCTTTGCGCATACAGTTGGGTAATATTACGGGGCGTGCAGCCCAATGTTTTTAATAAGGCAACTTGGTTCTGGTGGCGTTTCGCATATCGCCGCGCGGCTAACGCGATCGCAAGGCCGGATAAAATAACGCTTAGGCAGCCAGTAAGCAGTAGAAATCGCTCGGCGCGGGTTAGCGCACTATCGATACTGATATTGCCGCCTTTTACATCGATCCACCGGTGGTGCTCGCCTATTTGAGGGTCGAGCCACTTTTTCATTGCCGCGATAGCGGATGCATCGCCGCCCAGGAGCCAGTCGTAGTCGATATCACTACCGATTTGCACAACTTGGGTTTTCTTAATGTCGGCGATGTTCATCATCACGCGGGGGGATACCCCGAATATACTTTGTCCGCTATCGGGTTCTTTGTTCAGCGCTGCAGTAACAATAAAGTCAGCTTCGCCAATGGTTATTTTGTCGCCAGCACTAATCTTTAATGCGTTAAATATTCTGGGCGCTATCCATACCTCTCCGGGTTTAGGGCCGTGGGTAATTTTTTGGCCGGTCCCAAAGGGGGTATTCGAAATGGTGAGTGCACCTTTTAGGGGGTATAACGCCGATACCGCCTTAACTTGAGACAGCGTCATTCCCGATTCGGAAAAAGCCATCGCCTGAAATCGAAGAATGTCAGCGCCTGTTAAACCTAATTCTTGTGCGCGTGTTTTCCATTTTGCGGGTGGCGTGATACTGCCCGTGACTTTTGCGTCCGCCGCGAGAAAGTGAGAGGCCTCTTCGTAAATCGAATTATGTATGCGGCTGGTAAACAAACTAATGCACGTTACTGTGGCAATGGCGAGTAATAGTGAAAAAAGTAATATATTAAGTTCGCCACTTTTCCAGTCACGCCAAAGCAAACGCCGTGTAAGAGCTATGCTCACTTTGGGTGGTGGTGAAAATGGGGATGCGTGAGAATTTTTTGGTGTGGTTTCGGGTTGAATCACGCTGATGGCTCTCGTACTTCTTGGAGTTCGCCTGAATGCATTTGCAGGCTGCGTTGGCAGCGCGCAGCTAGCGTGGCAGAGTGTGTAACGAGAACAAGCGTTGTGCCGGTTTCCTGGTTCATGTCGAAAAGTAAATCGGCAATCTTTTCGCCTGTTTCGGTGTCTAAGTTACCTGTGGGTTCGTCGGCAAAAATAATCGGTGCTTGGCAAGCAAACGCGCGAGCCAGTGCCACGCGCTGTTGTTCTCCGCCGGATAACTGATTGGGGTAATGCCCCATGCGCTCTTTTAGTCCTACGCGGGCTAAATATTGCGCGGCTGATTTCTCTGCGTCTTTTGTGGCAGTAAGCTCTAGTGGCAGCATGACGTTTTCGAGTGCGGTTAAACTGCCGAGTAATTGGAAGTTCTGAAACACAAAAGAGACCAGTTGATTGCGTACAGATGCACGTTCTTCCTCATTAAGGCCTGTTATCTCTTGGTCGTTGAGATACACTTTTCCTTGGCTTGGGATGTCTAAGCCGGCGAGCATGCCAAGCAGGGTGGACTTCCCCGAGCCGGATGCGCCAACGATTGCTACAGATTCACCCCGTGAAATATCGAGGTTGATATGTTTAAGGATGTGTAAGGTGCCATCTCCAGTAGGAACGTGTTGTTGAAGGTCGAGCGCTTTAATCATTCAGACTGCCCTAATAAAAAAGTGAGTTGCTATGCATAAGTATCGGAAATATTTGGTCATTGTTACATTATCCGCAATTTCCTGGTTGCCGGTATGGGGGCATTCTGCAGATAAGCCAGGTTTGGATACGTCTGGGCATAAAAAGATCCTCATACTAGGGGATAGTTTAAGTGCCGCATACAAGCTAGCCGCGGAAGATGGCTGGGTGCATTTGTTGCAAGCGCGTATCGATCGAGACAAGCTCCCGTTCAAGGTGGTGAACGCCTCGGTGAGTGGTGCCACTACGGCTGCAGGTTTGCAGATGTTACCCAGCGCATTATCTGCCCATCAACCTGCGGTTGTTCTTATAGAGTTGGGGGCGAATGACGGTTTACAAGGTAAGCCGGTGCCCTACATTAGCCGAAATTTGACCACGTTGATTACACAGTCGCAGGACGCGGGGGCAAAGGTCGTTCTGGCGGGGATTCGGCTGCCGCCAAATTTCGGATCACGCTATACAAAACCGTTTTTTGACCAATACGCCATCTTGGCTAAACAGTTCGAATTACCGTTGGTGCCCTTTTTATTAAGTGGGGTTGCCGGTAATGCCGATCTAATGCTGCGTGATGGCCTGCACCCAAAGGCGAAAGCACAGCCTTTGGTTCTCGATAACGTGTGGCCAATTATTGAGCCCCTTCTTCAAAAGTAAGGGTATTTCATTGCATCCAGGTAGACGGCTGGTGAACTTGTTCAAGGTCGGATTATTTACTGGAAATCGTATTTACTTCTTCGAAAAGTAGTCTATGGCGCCGTTTTTTTTATTTGATCGTTAAAATTAATGTAAGTGCTCACTTTTTCTGTGTGCCAGTTATCATAACTGGTTGAAAGGGCTCGCTAATGAGAGAACTTGTCTATGGTTAAAATATAGTCAGATTAATCATTTTTCCTGTTTGAAAGTCATAGGTTAAAGGGGTATAAATTTGCCTCCGCTTAGAACCTAATAAAAAGCAAACACGAATAAGTGGTTATCAGGGGTACCGATATGAAAACCGACGTATTAACCTTAGCAGCGATTGTATTTGTAGCTGGGCTATTATTAAGCTCAATTACGGCTTCAGACATATTTGAAAATAACGAAGACCTTTCTACTTCAGTGCAACAGGCAAACGTTTCCCGTTAACCTCCTTGTGGAGGCGGCGCCGATAGAGAGTTAGCTATTGGTGCGGCGATACTTGCACTTTTCCTGTCTCTCTCATCAGTATATTTTCAAATTCACAACCTTCTTGCTGTAAAAATCACTTCCTGTCTAATTGTTGCTGTGCATAGCCTTTTGGCCTGAATGCGCAGCCGTTGCAATGCGTTTGTCAAAGTCCAAATTCGACCAAAAAAATATCCTATATAATGATTTTTTCATTCCCGCACGTTTTTATTTAATGAGCTTCATTTTGTATCTATGAGTAACGTCGAATTTTTCCCATCGCTTTTATCGATTACTGGCGCTTCCGAAGTGTTGTCTGTAGAGCGGATTCAGTCGCTTTGGAGTGGTTACGGCGAAATCTCTAGGGTGTCATTAAAGGATCATGTACCGGTTGTGGTAAAGCATATTCAATTGCCAGATCAAATAGCACACCCTAGAGGTTGGGCGACCGATTTATCACACCGGCGTAAGGTGCATTCTTATGAAGTCGAGCGCTGTTTTTACGCGCAATATGCCGCGATGTGTGATGCCGCTTGTCGGGTGCCACAGTACATAGGCTCGGAAGGTGAGGCGCTTCTGGTGCTTGAGGATTTGAATGAAAGCGGGTACCCAAGGCGTGTGGAATCATCAAGCCGCCTCGAAGTGCGAGCGTGTGTGAATTGGCTGGCGAATTTTCATGCGCGGTTTCTGGGAGTGACGCCAGAAGGTCTTTGGCAAAAAGGGACGTATTGGCACCTAGATACCAGGCCGGATGAGCTGAAGGCCTTATCTGATATGGCCTTAAAGCAAGCCGCTCCCGCCCTAGATCGCTCCCTCACTGATGGTGTTCCGCAAACGCTTGTGCATGGCGACGCAAAAATCGCGAACTTTTGTTTCAGCGAAGATGGTGAAGCTGTGGCAGCGGTGGATTTTCAATATGTGGGCGGCGGTTGCGGAATGAAGGATCTGGCTTATTTTATGGGCAGTTGCTTGAGCGAGAGTGAGTGTGAATCTCAAGAGGCTTGGATACTGGATTACTACTTTTGTGCATTGCGAGATGCGCTAGTAAAACCAGGGATTGACGTTGATGGGTTAGAAGCTTCGTGGCGGCGTGTGTTTCCTATTGCGTGGGCCGACTTTCACCGGTTTCTAAAAGGCTGGAGTCCCGCTCATTGGAAGCTGAATGGCTATAGCGAGAAGAAGTGCCGCAAGGCCTTGGCGATGATTGGCGAACCTTGACCTCCTCGTGCTCGTTCAACCTTGGGTGGTTTCTTGTGGGGCTAGCTCCTGTTGGTGTGAGGTACTTTGATGGTTTGTTTATCCGTAACAATGTAGTTCAAGGGGATATCCCACGTTTCAGTTGTTAAGGCGGGTACTTCTTGGCAGTGGTGGGCTAGTCCAATAAGAAGTGGTCGTGTGTTTACGTACCTTGGCCTGGCACTGAGTGTACGATCATAAAAGCCTCCTCCCATCCCGAGTCGATTGCCTGAGCGATCAAAAGCGACTAGGGGCATAAGTATTACATCAATGGCGTCTAGGGGCGTTATTGGGCATTTAACGCGAGGTTCAGGGATGCCAAAACGGTTTTTGGTGAGGCGACCGCGCCCTTCATATTGTCGAAATTCCAGCGATTTTCCTGATGTTAGGCAGGGTAGTAGTACAGACTGTCTGTTTTTGAGGGCACCCTTTAATGCTTGCGCGGGAGAGATTTCACCATCGTTGGCCAAGTAAAAGGCGATCTGCTTGGCTTGCGTGAAGAGCGGCAGTTTTTGTAGCCGCTTAAATAGCGAGTGGGACGCTTGATGCTGCGCTATATCGCTTAAGGCTTGGCGTTTTGCGCGGACGAGGTTGCGTAATTCACGTTTATCCAAAATGTGCGTACTCTTTCAGTTGTGATGAGTCACTTAGGAGGGAGTTAATCTATATTTAATGCGTAAAAATCACAAAGGAAAATTGCTAGGTACTAGCTAGGAAGGGCAAATTAATTGCCCAAGGCGTCGCTGTTGACATAACCTTGAACCGTGACGTTCAAGAGGGAGGGGACAGCTGCATATTAGGCTTTCCGTCGGGCGGACATGCACACAATACAACTTGATCACCTCCGGGGTAAGGGTTATCGGCTCAGGGATATAGCCAACTGGCGAACACCTTAGGTTGAATTAAGTATAGCACCGTAAAAGTCCGCGTACAGTCTTGACAACGGTAAAACGTAAATTTTGTTTATGACTTTTTTTAATAGTAATTTCCGCCGTCTGAGTTTTTAATTGTGTCGTATATTTTTTCGACACATGGAGGGGCTGTAGTTTTGGCTAAAATGTCGGGTGAATATTTATGCTCTTTTGTTTTCTCATAAGCGACTGGCCCTGTAGGTCTAAAATTGCATAATCCTGCTTTATCTAAGCCTCTATACTGAAACTGTCGTCCTAAATAAAAGCTTTTTTGAGCTGTAATTCATATGAATGATTACCCTTCCTTTGTTGATGATGCCACTTTTTACAATATGCATGCTGGGGCGAATATAGCGGCGCAACAGGCGGCGATGCTGAACAATTTGAAAACAGTGTTTTCGTTAACGACAGAAAGCTATGAAACTTTTGATGACTTGGTGAGAGCGTATTTATCCGCAGGCCGAAAAATATTTGGTTTGGAAACAGGTATCGTTAGCAGGATTCAAGATGAGGTGTATACCGTAATTGATGTGGTGAGTAATCTCGACGCTATTCAATCGGGCGATGAATATCCTATTGAGGGAACGTATTGCCACGAAGTGTATAAGGGAAGAAAAGTTTTGGGTTTCCCCCGTGTCGGCGAGTTGCCTTTTATGAAAGATCACCCCGTGTATGTGAATTTAAAATTAGAGTCTTATCTTTCTTCTCCAATAGAGGTCGACGGAGAGCTATATGGAACGCTTAATTTTACATCCGCTACGCCTCGGGAAAATGGGTTTTCAGAACATGAACGTGAACTCATTGTTTTGATGTCAAAAGCAATCGCTAATTTTATTATCCTCCGTGACCGCGAAAGTAAACTTCAAAACGCGAATAAGAAGCTTAAGCAATTTGTGGGTTTTGTCGCTCATGACTTACGGAATCCGTTGGGTGCAATACAAACACTCTCCAAAATGGCGGCTAAGTCAAATACGCCGACTGAAAGGATGCGCGTGATAATGGAAAAAATTCAGCGTCTGTCGTCGGTAACGATAGAGTTTGTACATTCGGTGTTGGAAGTCTCCGCTTTAGGGACCGGAAAGTTGGAGGCTTCGCTTGATCCTGTTCAGTTTGGTGAGGTGCTCGCGTTCTCATTGGAGTCGCTTGAGGAGCTGGCTGATTTATACGAAAGTAAAGTCGATGTCTCATGCGCTGACTTAACCGTATTGGCGGATAAGCATTTATTATCCCAGGCGCTAATTAACTTGCTCGCCAATGCTGTAAAGTATTCGCCGGCTCAAAGCGCGGTGCGCCTTTCCGCTGTTGAAAAAAACGCGGCACTTGTTGTGTCAATTGAGAATGACATTGTCTCTGGCGAGCAAAAGAATAAATCTGAAACCGCACGCTATAAATCGGTTGGCTTTGGTATGGAAATCGCGGAAGAGGTGATAAAGGCACACGGCGGTGAACTTGTTGTCGATCGTAAAGGCTCGCTATACTGTGTATCTTTTGTTTTATCCCTGGGTGCCTAGTGTTTTTCGTGGGCAAACCCGCTATTGGTCACATCGGTTAATTGCTTTTCACCCCATCGTGTTATCAAATACGCCGTTCTTTATTTCCTCTCTCATCACCAAATTGGATTAAATACGTACTTTCTGTCATCGTTGAGGTGTTCTGGTAAGAGTGGATTATGCGTTTTTTTCTAGGGGTGCAGCGAAAGTGAATAAATCGGTTAAATACAGGCTAGTAGGCGCTGTGCTTTTGACTCTTGGCGCTGTTGGTACATGGTTTTTTCTCAATACGGGGTTTAACAAGCTTCAACAATTACGCCAGCTTGAGCGCGTCCCTGAGAGTAAGGCCGGGACGGTTTTATTGGGCGAAGTTAATATTAGTGCGCCTGCAAAAGCCGCCTTTGGCACCCTAAGTAGCCCCCATACAAATACGTCTTGTTTGTACTATTTATATACGCATGAAGTCGAGACACGCGATTCGGACGGGAATACTTCTTGGCGCACGCAAACGAGGACGGAGAAAAGTGTCGATTTTTTGTTGTATGACGAAACCGGTGAAATTCCCGTCATTACTAATCTCCAGACAAGGAAGATCAATTGGTCAGTAAGGCGAAGTTTTCGGGTGGTCCAAGGGAAAAATCGTTATACAGAATATAGGATTGAACCTAATGATATTGTTTACGCATTTGGTAAGGCGGAGCGAGGTAAGGAAGGCATTCAATTAGTGTTTGCAGGGGAGGGGTTTTATACCCCCATTGTGTCAAATAAATCCCAGGCTGAAAACCAAGAGTCAATGGGTGCAGTAAGTCTTTACCTGCTATGGGGTGGCTTGTGTTGTGTGGCGATTGCCGTTCTGGGCTTGGTGTTTCTGTTAGGTGTTCACCGTTTAATGACGTTTCTCAGTATCTTGACCTTCTGTCTCGTGCTTGTCTTGCTTCATTTGTCTTTGAAAATGATGAAGCAAGATATCGCAAATGGCGTGACCCGCTATGACCTTCAAAGAGAAGCAGCAGATCTTCAAGCAAGAGAGGTTTATGCCAAATACAATCTCCCGTGGCCAGGCTGGGATGCAATCTCACTGAATCAGCTTAGCTTTGCTGATTTTTCTTTTCAAGACCAAACCAAAATTCGCGAGTATGGCATTGGGCTGGCATTGAGTCGGCAGCAACTGGTAGGTCAAATGAATGCCATTCCTGAGCGTTGGCTTATCGGTGTTTGGGGGTACGATGCGCCACTTTCGTCGAACGTTTTATCTGATGGTGATCAAGCTGAGGTTGATTTTAGGGCGAAGCAGTTTCCTGAGACAAGGCTGACATCTACGTTGGCAAGTGTGTTGTGTGGTTTTGGGGGTGTCGTTTTTTTTGTAGGCACTTTTTTGGGTTATCGCCAAATAAAATTTAAACGAATGATCGAAAATATTCCCTCGTCAAAAACGATTGCGGCCAGCTGTGGTTTAGCGGAGGTGTGTGGTGATGTGTCATTGAATTCGGCAGGGGCTGCGCTTACCTCTCCGCTTAGTCGCAGTCAGTGCGTGTGGTATTACTACAAAAAAGAGGAACGGAGAGGTGTTGGTAAAAATGCCAAGTGGGTGATTATCGATGAGGAAACTCAGTGGGATAAGTTTTCGTGCAAAGATGATGAAGGCAAGATCGCCATTAATGCGCGTGACGCAGAGATAATTACGCAGCATCACCAATCCAAGCGAGAGGGGAAATACCGTTACACTGAGCGTTTGCTTAGATCTGACGATCCTTTGTATGCGATAGGCGCGGTGTCCGTTAATAAGCACCGCTCGGACACCTTGGTATTAGGCGCGAGTGAATATTTTGATCCCTTTATTTTAAGTAATTTACCTGAACGTACCGTGATGATAATGAAGGCGTATACCGGGATGTCAGTCTTTGTTTCCGCGTTCTGCGGGTTATTGCTAGCCTTGCTGCTGTTTTTTGGAATGTCGGGCGGTTTTTCGGCCGTGGATTTCATGTTGGCAGCGACGGCTGCACCGATCTATTTGCTTTTAATGACGCTTGTAATTCATTACAACGATTTACTCTTTCTTCGAAATAGAGTTACTAGAAACTGGTCGAATATTGATGTGTCGTTGAAGAAGAGAGCTAATCTCATTGAAAACATTCATCGTATCGTTACGCGTTATATGAGCCATGAACAAGAACTGCTCATGCAGGCATCTTCGCTTCGCGCAAGCTTGACTGAGGCTCGGGCTGGTGCAAATCATGTTGGTGATTATTTAGATGGCGAACACCGTATTCATAAGCAGTTAAGTGCGGTGCTGGAAAGCTACCCGGAATTAAAATCGAATACTTTGGTGAGACGGTTAATGGCTTCAATGACGCGTCTGGAAAACGAGGTGTCCTATGTCCGCAAGGGCTATAACGATGCTGTTGAGCTTTATAATACGCGTATTGCGTCTTTCCCGGATGTGTTGTTTGCGAAAATTTTTGGGTTTAAGAGAAAGAGCTTTATTGCGGGGTAATGTGGGGGTGTGGTTCATCCTCGGTATGGCAGCCAAGACGCTGATCCCTTTTTGGAATGTGTGCTAAAATTCGAGCGGTTGTTGTCGCATATTTGTGCATTCGAACCCCGGTGATACCCGGCTATTTTGTGAAAATTATTGGTTTATATGAAAAATCCTGAAGAAACTCGCGTCCAAGAAGCGCTACCTTACGGCTTTGAGGATACCTCTTTTCAAGCGGTAGGTGGTATACGCGGCATCAAGAAGCTTGTAGCAACGTTTTACTTATTGGTTGACACCTTGGCTGAGGCTGAGGAGCTGAGGGCGCTATATCCTGAAGATTTGACAAGGTCCAAAGAAAAGCTCGGTCGCTATCTGTGTGGTTGGTTGGGTGGGCCTCAAAAATATAAAGAAAAATATGGCCGTATTAAAATCACGGATGCGCACCAGCGCTTTGAGATCAGCTCAGAGCTTGGTGAGGTTTGGATCAAGTGCATGCATTTGGCCATTGACAAGCAAGGGTTCTCGTCGAAATTTACCGATTACTTTAAAGAGCAGTTTCAAGTGATCGCGAATCGTATTGTGAAAGAGCATCGCGGGCTCAAGTAAAGTGTTCTATCCGTTGTCCTGTTGGTTTTGTCCCGTATCGTAATTTCAGGTGCTTAATCTTCTCTAGGGAAATGTATAGTGAATACAGTCCCTTTCCCTAAGATGCTTGTAACATCAATTTTTGCACTATGTTCTTCGCTAATACGTTTTACTGCTTGAAGCCCTATGGCGTTTCCCGTGTTTTTCGTCGATTCATCCAATTCCCATAGTTGGTCAAGATCATGCTGAGCGATTCCAGCCCCTGTATCTTCGATAGATATATGCACATGGGAGGGGGAATCCCAGGTTCTGACGATTAGCGTTAGGGCTTGATCGCAGGTAGCGGCCTCTGCGGCATTCTTAATAATATTCACGATAAGTATTCTTAGGTCAAAAATATCGCCCAGTATCTTTCCAGAGCTATCAAGGTACGATGTTGTTTTCTCAAATCGATTTTCAAAAATATCAATGCATTGTTGCGTTAGTTCGTTAATTTTGGTTTTGGTGCTGTTTCGTTGTCTTTTTCCTTTAAGAATGTTGGCCATAACCGCGACAAGCTTTGTGCCGCGTGTGACTTGCTCCAAAATAATTTCTTTTTGTGTCTCTTCACTGTAAAGGTCGGTGGATATTACTCCGTCAATCACAGACAGCGGCGTTTTTATATCGTGGTTGTATTGGTTGATGATGTCGACTAAAGAGAGCATTTTTCGACTAGATAAAAGTTCGTCGTTGATTGCTTGAATCTCTCGTATTCTTGCGATGTGTTTCCCTAAATTCACCTCTAACCATTCATATATTAGAAGGGCGGTGGGGTTGGTGATCTCATGCTCTTCAGTGTTTTCAATCAGTAATATCGCTTCTTTAAGTTTGTTGGAGAATACAGGGATAACGATTTCAATCTTGGTTGCTTGATAGTGTTGTTGTTCTTTTTCGGTAAATTCTTCACGTATTGTTGTTTTTTTTGTGTTGTTGTAACAAAAGTTTATTAGGTGATTCGAAAAGGCGATTTGATGAGATCCTGGGTAAAAGCTAAAGCCGCCCTTCATGCTAGTTTTTTCGGGCAGGTAGAGCGATACGCTTTGAGGTTTTATGAGTTCCGTTAGCTGTATTTCCATGCTGTGCGAGAGCTCGTTGAGTGCATTACATGTTAATAGAGAATTTTCTAGTTGCTCAAAAATTTTTTGATTGTCGTGGTGCGGTGTTGGTAGTTTATAATGTATTAAACTGCAGTAGTTTCTCCAGATATACGGGTAGGCCAAAATAGCGATAAATATTAGCAGTGTGATACTGAATAGGTCATAAAATTGGTATCTGAACTGGGTCGCATACAGGATCGAAGCTGTAGTAAATGTTGCGGTTAATCCAATAATAATGATTTTCGAGCCGTTTATGAGTATCGATTTTTTGAGTTCGAATAGACGTTTTTGTGAAATGGTGTAAAGGGTAAACGACAGTAGTGCAAGATTACATATTGCGCCCGTTCCATGTGAAAAAAGAAGTTTTGAAAATGACTTATGTGTAAATATAAATGGTAGGCAGAGTACGCAGAACGTTAATATCATACCTGCGGTTACTAACCACCATATAGCTTTTTGTCGGTCTCTTTTAGGTGAGGATTGAAGTGTGAGTGATGCGAAAATGAATGTGTAAACACCCACGTAAAATGTAGCAATGGCATTGCCAACAAAAAACATGTCCAATCTTGGCAAATAACCGTAGTCGAAAGGCTCAAGGATGGAGTTATAAAAGAAGGTGTTGAGCACACCTAGCGCTACGGCAGTAACGAAAGCTGGGATGACAGCAAGATATAGGTAGTGTTTTTTTCTGTCGAGTAAGTGATAGGTGAGTAATGTATAGGCTGGTGACATAAGGAACATGCCCCACCGCGAGATATGGTAAACCGGATGTAATATATCAATATTTTTAATGTTGCTTAGGGCGTATACCTCGATAGCCCAAGCGCCTATAGATGCAAGAAGAAATACGGCGCTTTTGTATAGGCGCGGGCGGGATAGCAGG
The DNA here is from genome assembly GCA_045430345.1 of Agarilytica sp. Lineage (GTDB taxonomy): Bacteria > Pseudomonadota > Gammaproteobacteria > Pseudomonadales > Cellvibrionaceae > Agarilytica. Next base: position 564,408 of record JAILXT010000002.1, read on the forward strand.
AGATAAAATGCTGATAAAAAATCAAGAATGGCAACGAAAAGATATAGACTCATGACGGTATAAGAAATCCATTTTTTTGGGCAGATGCCACAATAAAATTCCCCTCAACTAAAAGCGTGTGGTTGGTGAGCCCAACTGCGCAGGTCGGGGTCAAATGTGAAACTACAGTTAGAAGCGGCTAGTGGCAATCTGAATGTGTTCGTCAGGCCGCAATATCTTAAGCTTTGTGATTTTAGGTTGAGTCGACATAGCGCGTTCAAGTGTCGATGAGCCCGTGTGCGTGAGCAGGGTCTCGACCGTAGAATAGCGAGTATTTTTGTGAGAAGGAATCGCATGCTACATAAACAAAAAAGCCCCGCAAGAAGCGAGGCTTAGTCGTATGGTGCCCAGAGGCGGAATCGAACCACCGACACGGGGATTTTCAATCCCCTGCTCTACCGACTGAGCTATCTGGGCAGCAGTCGTGTGAATTTCACGAGGCGCGTATTAAACCTGCTCTCGGCGGCCCCGTCAAGCCAGAATTTAATTGGTGTTTTGGGCTTGGTTATTTGTCGCTCTCTGGCACGTAGCCTTCGGCGGCATCGTAGCTTTCGCCGGATAAGAACTTGCTCATTTGATCGGCAAGGTATGCGCGTGCTTCGGGCTCTAGCATGTTGAGGTGTTTTTCGTTGATCAGGCGTGTTTGATGTTGGAGCCATTGTTGCCATGCTTCTTGTGAAACATGCTCGTATATGTCCAAACCTTTGGGACCGGGTAGGGGCGGGGCGGGTAAGCCGGGGAGTTCTTTGCCAAATTTGCGGCACGTCACGGTGCGAGTCATGTGAGATCCGTTTTATATGAGTGAAGTGGATTGCTGTTTCAGTGTTTCGATAAGGCGTTTTACTGGCGCGGATAGACCAAGGGCCAGTGCGTCTTCCAGTGTAACCCATTGTTGCTGATTTTCATTGATTGATGATGCAGGTGTTATCTGGGCAATAAGAGGGTGAATGTCGAGCTTGTAATGGCTAAAAACATGGCGAATAGATGACCAGCTTTCCTTGTGTGTAACATCGCCGAGTGATTGTCCGTGTTTCAGTGCTTCAGATTCATCTTCAAATTCCAAAAAGCTCCAAAGCCCTCCCCATATGCCTTGCGGGGGGCGTTGGTTGATGAGGAGTCGGCCTTGAGGGTCTTGGGCGATGAGCATTGTGGTGCTTTTTGTGGGGATCGCTTTTTTAGGTTTCTTGTTGGGAAGTTCTGCCGTAAGCCCGTTCTTATATGCCTTGCAGTGTTGGTTCATGGGGCATTCACTGCAGTTGGGTTTACTGCGCTTACAGAGTGTGGCGCCTAGGTCCATAATGGCTTGGGTGTAATCACCACACCTGAGGTTGGGCATATGCTGCTCGGCGAAATGCCAAAGCTGCGTTTCTATTTTCGGTGTGCCGGGCCAGCCTTCCACTTGATGATAGCGGGCGAGTACACGTTTGACGTTGCCGTCCATAATCGCGGTGGGTTGTCCGAACGCGATGCTTGTTATGGCGTGCGCCGTAGACTTGCCTATGCCTGGAAGGGCAATGAGTGACTCGGGGTCACCAGGGAAATCACCTTTGTATTCTTCTGCCACGATGCCTGCACACTTATGTAGGTTGCGGGCGCGTGCGTAGTAACCGAGCCCAGTCCACAGGTGGAGAACTTTATCTAAATCGGCTTCTGCTAGGGCCTCAATTGTAGGGAAGCTCGCAAGAAAACGTTCGAAATAGGGGATTACCGTGTCGACCTGGGTTTGTTGCAGCATAACTTCTGATAGCCAGACTCGGTATGGGGTAATGGGGTGTTGCCACGGAAGTTGCTTGCGCCCATGGATATCGAACCAGCTGAGGAGCGCATCGGAGAACGAAAATTGAGCGGTATTATTCATGGCAATTGTTCATCGAGGCGTTTGCTCTGCGTGGGCTAGGCATTTGAATTGGGATTGTATATGGCTGGCGCGACTAACCTCAAACAAAAATATTATCGCACTTATGCATGTATCCAGGCTTCTAAATGCAATAGAATGCGCTGCAAAAATTTCACTGGGTGGCTTATGCTCCAAGAAACCGTACTTAAAACAACTCATAAAGCCTTAGGTGGCAAGCTCGTTGATTTTGGTGGCTGGCTGATGCCTTTGCATTACGGCTCTCAGATCGAAGAGCATCACGCGGTTCGTAATGATGCGGGTATGTTCGACGTATCGCACATGACCGTGGTGGATATCACCGGTGAAGGGGCAAAAGCATATCTACAGCACTTGCTGGCAAATGATGTGGCGCGATTAAAGGTTGAAGGCAAAGCGCTTTATAGCGGCATGCTCAATAATGCGGGTGGCGTTATCGATGATCTGATCGTCTATCTTAGAGCTGACGGCTACCGTTTGGTTGTTAACTGTGCCACTCGGGATAAGGATCTTGCTTGGTTGGAGCTTCAATCAAAAGACTATGCCGTTAACATTGCTGAGCGTGCAGAATTTGCGATGATTGCGGTGCAAGGGCCGAACGCACGTGCAAAAGCGGATGCTGTTATCGGTATTGAAGAGTTGCAAACCCTAAAGCCTTTCCAGGGCTTAGATGCAACGGTTCTAGGTAAGCCGGATTGGTTTGTTGCCCGCACGGGTTATACCGGGGAAGATGGTTACGAAGTAATTTTACCTGAAGCGGAGGCAGAAACTTTTTGGCAGGCTCTGTTGGATGCGGGTGTTGCCGCTTGTGGCTTGGGCGCGCGGGACACTTTGCGCCTGGAGGCAGGAATGAATTTGTATGGCCATGAAATGGACGATGAAATCTCTCCATTGGTGGCGAATATGGGCTGGACGATAGCCTGGGAGCCTGAAGAGCGAGATTTTATTGGTCGCTCCGCCTTAGAAACGGCGAAAGAAGATGGCATTAAAGAAAAACTTGTGGGTTTAGTGCTCACAGGGAAAGGGGTTCTTCGTGCGGGCCAGGAAGTCATTGTGGATGGTGATGAGGCGCGAGGTGTTGTTACTAGTGGCACATTTTCACCTACCTTAGGTCACTCTATAGCGCTGGCGCGCGTGCCCACGAACATTGGTGAAACCTGTGATGTGCAGGTGCGTAACAAACGTTTGTCTGTAGATGTTGTTGCGCCAAGTTTTGTGCGCCACGGGGAAAAAGTGTTTTGATTTAACTGAGAACACTTTCTTATCCAGAAAATCGATTTATAATTTTTACTATTTACACCTTGGGGATATAGCGATGAGTGAATTGCGATCAGAGTTAAAGTATTTGTCCAGTCATGAATGGGCACGATTAGAAGATGATGGCACCGTTACGGTGGGTATCACTGACCATGCTCAGGAAGCTCTTGGTGATGTGGTGTATGTCGAGGCGCCGGATGTGGGAGCTACGGTTACCTGTGGTGAAGAGGCTGGTGTGGTTGAGTCTGTGAAAGCCGCTTCAGATATTTTTTCCCCTATCTCTGGAGAAGTGGTCGCAGTAAACGACGCATTGGAAGATGCACCGGAAACCGTTAACGGCTCGCCTTATGACGATGGTTGGTTTTTTAAAGTAAAGCCAAGCGATGTAAAAGAGCTTGAGGGCGCTATGGATGAAAACGCCTATCGGGCTAACATCGAAGAAGATGAGTAAGCGCTAGCCTTTTTTGGGGGCGGCGTTTAGTTTTTTTTGTTTAGGTGGTCGCTGGCGGATTTGATTGATGAAAATATTGTTCGCCAGTGCTCTTTCCTGTCTTTTTCTTCCGTCTGAATATCTTCGTTGGTAAGGCTCAGTGCCTGGCTGAGTGATGTATTTATCGGGTGTGTTTTATCCGATACCAGCAGGGTGCTACCGCTTTTAATTGAATCAACCGCATAGTGTATAAATTTTTTCTGGTTGTTGATGTCCGACGTATAAATCCCGGAAGAAATATAGGTGTTTGTATTTTTCTCCTGATTTAGTTCTCCGATTTCGATCATGACTTGCGTCAGTGCGCTGGATACTGCAGTTAAAACGGTGTTGGTGCGTTTCGTATCGCTAAATGTTTGCCATTGTTTTTGAAAGCCTTCTTTTCTGTTGCTCCAATATTCTTCTAGTCGTTTTAAGTCGGCATTAAGTATTTGTGCTTGTTGGCTTAACAGTTCTCGCCGTCTATTGTTGGGTATTTCTTCAATTTTTTCGAACCCCCTCTCCTTGAGCGCATCGTCAATAGTGGTGATTTGAGTAAAGTCGGACGCTTTTCTTTCTTCCCCCGAATTAAAGAGTAAAAACTCAATCGCGTAAAAACCTAATACGATGTCGGCAAGATCGGTGAGCCCGTGTTGATTGACCAGACTCTCTTCTGTGATAGGAAACCCAATGTCATGCACTAGCCCGGAATATTTATACGGCCCAAATGTATCGATGAACCCTGGTTGAATGGGATAGCCAGAAATTTGATAGTCAAGCCGATTAAGCGCGGCGAAAGAGGTTGGGTCAACCAAACCGAGATGGCGATAAAAACTGAACCGTCGGTATTCTATTGTTGCGATGCCCCACCATTGTTGGGCGTTTTTTAGGTTTTCATCTGTGGGTGAACTGAGAAATTGATGTATTGCCTCGGTCAGGTTTTTAGATTTTGAGCGCGTGCTGGCCAGGGCGTCCGTTCCTTGAGCAAAAACGACACTCGCTTGCTCATCGTTTATTTTGGCGAATGAGGCTTCTGTTTGAGCGGTGCCAGCGTGTATTTTATCGGTTGGAGCGGGCGACTTTTTTGTACACCCCGCAATTGTAAGTACGCATGCCAGAAGTATGAGTATTCGTTTTGAGCAGGCTGGCATTTTCATAAGGTTATCTCAGGCTGAGTATCGGCCACGCAAGTTTTTCTGCGTGCTTTCGTAGTTTTTCATCGGGATCTACGGCGTGCGGATAGGATACTTGTTCTAATAGGGGCAGATCGTTAATTGAGTCACTATAAAAGAAACTTTCTTCCATGTTGAGATTTTGGTGGGCAAGCCACTCGTTTAGTCGAGTGACTTTTCCCTCTTGGAAGCAGGGCGCGCCGACAATGTTACCAGTGAAGTGCTCGTCTACTATCTCTGGCTCAGTTGCTAGTAGGTGCGGGATCTCCAGCCATTCAGCGATGGGTTCGGTAATAAAGCGATTGGTTGCCGTAATGATCAGCAGTGTGTGCCCTTGTTTGCGGTGTTTGTCGATGAGTGCTTTTGCGGCGGGCAGCCATAAGGCTTTTATTTTTGCTTCCATAAACTCTGCATGCACTGATTTGCGTTGCTGCGATGTGAGTTTCTTTAAGGGGGTTAAGGCAAAAGCAACATAAGCCTGCATGTCGAGATGGCCGGCTTTGTAGTCTTCATAAAACTGGTCGTTTTGTTGTTTGTATGATTTTTCGTCGACGATGCCTTTCTCGCACAAAAACTCGCCCCAGCTATGATCACTATCACCGCCGATGAGGGTGTTATCTAGGTCAAAAATCGCTAAACTCAATATGGATCCACCGTGAAAAAATGCTGCAGCCCAGCATTTTGTGTTCTGTAAGTATTTGATTTATAAATATTTTATTGTATGAGAGGATGCAATGGCTCGCGTTGAAGGCCGCTGCTAATCTATGAAACAATAGTTGCCTTATTATAACAAACACGAAAAAGAGGTGTTGCTTGATCGACCAAGATGGTTTTCGTCCCAATGTAGGCATTATTTTGGCGAATGATCATGGTCGTTTGCTGTGGGCAAGACGCTTGGGCGGACAAGATGCTTGGCAGTTTCCTCAGGGCGGAATAAAGCGAGACGAAGATCCGGAAGTTGCGCTTTATCGGGAGCTTGAGGAAGAAATTGGCCTGTCGGCCGAACATGTCGACGTACTTGGGGTTACCAAGGGCTGGTTGCGGTATCGTTTACCGAAAAAACTGGTACGCTCAAATCAATCCCCTGTGTGCGTTGGGCAAAAACAGAAGTGGTTTTTGCTGCGTCTTAGATCAGATGAATCCCATATCAATATTAACTTTGGCGAATCGCCAGAGTTCGACAAGTGGGAGTGGGTTTCATATTGGTACCCCCTTTCTAACGTCGTTTCTTTTAAGCGCGAAGTTTATCGTAAAGCCTTAAAGGAGTTAGTGCCTGTCTATAATCAACAATTTGCTAATCGATTTTCCCAAGATGAGGAAGTTGCATGCTGAATTCGCTGCGGCAAATAGTCCAGGAGGTTATTGGCGCATCTGAACTTGATGAAGTTCTAGAGATTATTGTTGATCGTGTTAAGGCAGCGATGAATGCCGATGTTTGTTCGGTGTATTTACGAAATACCGATAACAATTATGTATTGATGGCGACCAAGGGGCTGCAGGATGCGGCTGTCGGTAAAGTGCTACTGGCCAGAGAAAAAGGTTTGGTGGGGCATGTCGCGACGCGTGAAGAGCCCATCAATATTGATAATGCAGAAAATCATCCGAAGTTTGAATATTTCCCCGAAACTGGCGAAGAGCAGTTTAGTGCTTTTCTTGGCGCTCCCATAATTCATCAGCGTCAGGTGTTGGGGGTGCTCGTTGTTCAGCAGGCCGAAAATCGACGATTTGATGAAGGTGACGAAGCCTTTTTAGTTACCATGTCTGCGCAGTTGGCGAGTGTGATTGCTCATGCTGAAGCCACTGGCGCTTTAAAAGAAATTGGACCGAAGCGGGATGCTCGGTTTTCAGGTATTCCTGGTGCCAGCGGTGTGGCGATCGGGCAGTGTGTGGTTTCCTCGCCGTTATCCGATCTAAAATCTGTTCCCTTTCAAAAGTGTGAAGATGTTGCGGCCGAAATCAAATTTTTCCAGCGCTGTTTGGGTGCGGTTCGAAATGATGTTAAGAATCTTGGTATTGAGCTTGAAAGCCGTTTAAACAAAGAAGAGCGGATTCTTTTTGATGCCTACTTGGCCATGCTGGATGATGAATCCCTTGGCGGAGAAGTAAGGGATAGAATTAGCGAAGGCTGTTCTGCTCAGTATGCCTGGAGCAAGGTGATACTGGAGCACGTTTCTACCTTCAGCAGTATGAGCGATCCATATTTACGTGAACGGGCTTCCGATGTGCGTGATTTGGGGAGTCGTGTTCTGGCTTACCTGCAAAAATTATCCACGCACAAGCAGGTTTATCCTGATGCGACCATTTTGGTTGGTGAGGAATTAACCGCTTCTGTTTTGGCTGAAGTGCCGCAAGATAAGCTTGTGGCGATGGTCTCATTGAGGGGGTCTGTTAACTCTCATATCGCTATTTTGGCGCGCTCCATGGGGATTCCCACGATTATGGGGGCAATGGATCTTCCTTTTACAAAGCTCGAAGGTCACGAGTTAATTGTTGATGGCTATCGTGGTGCGGTCTTCGTTGACCCCAACGATAGTTTGCGTGAGCAGTACCAAGCGATCATCGATGAAGATAAGGAGTTGGTTGCAGGGCTTGAAACGCTAAAAGATCTGCCTTGTGAGACCACCGACAATCATCGGGTTGCTTTGTGGGTGAATACGGGATTAAAAGCCGATGCAATGCGATCTATTGAGCGCGGCGCTGAAGGTGTCGGTCTATACCGAACCGAAGTGCCTTTTATGTTGCGTGATCGTTTTCCTAGTGAGGAAGAGCAGCGCGTAGCATATCGCGATCAATTAGAGGCTTTCGCTCCGCATACTGTCACTATGCGTACATTGGATATTGGTGGGGATAAATCGTTACCCTACTTTCCTATTGATGAAGATAATCCGTTTTTGGGGTGGCGCGGTATCCGCGTGACTTTGGATCATCCAGAGATTTTCTTGACGCAAGTGCGGGCGATGCTAAAGGCTAGTGAGGGCTTGGATAACCTCAGGATTATGTTGCCGATGGTATCCAATGTTGCTGAATTGGAAATTGCTCAAATGTTAGTTTATCGAGCTTATGATGAATTACTTGAGGAAGGGTACGCGGTTCAATTGCCTCCTATTGGGGTGATGGTTGAGGTGCCCGCGGCGGTGTATCAGGCTAAAGAGTTTGCTGCTCGTGTCGACTTTTTATCGGTAGGTAGTAATGACCTTACGCAATACTTGCTTGCGGTAGATCGTAATAACCCCCGTGTGGCTGACCTGTATCATTCGCTTCACCCCGCTGTTTTAAGGGCATTGAAAAAGATTGTTGAAGATGCGCACAGTGAAGATATCTCTGTCAGCATTTGCGGCGAGCTCGCAGGGGACCCGGTGGCCTCAATGCTGTTGGTGGCGATGGGCTTTGATGTGCTTTCTATGAGTGCTGCAAGCTTGTTGAAAGTGAAGTCTGTGATTCGAGCGATAAGTTTGGAGCAGTCGGAGCGTCTTTTAGCTGAAGTGATGGTTTTGCCCGATGCTGACTCCATCAATCGTTGTTTGGAAGCCAGTTTTAAGGAGTATGGACTTACGCGCTTGTTGCGTCCGGGCGATCAAGAAGAGCAAGCTGCTGGCAAGTAGTGTGTACCGGCTTATTGGCTTGCCTGTCGTTGATTGGTTTGCCGCTAAATAGCGTTTGTTTTTTTGTTCGGTTTAGGTTCTCTAAATCGGCCTTTCTTTCTCTGGTATGATACTTTCCAATTTCAGTTGCTGTATTTCCTGCATTATCTTTGGGCTTAAATATTTAAGCGCTAGTTCAGGTGTTACGGAATTTTATAGTGAATACACTTCTCTGGGGGAATAATGCTCACTTACCCACAAATAGACCCTGTCGCGATTAGTTTAGGGGCTTTCGAGCTCTTTGGAAAAACGATTGGTCCTGTGAATGTGCATTGGTATGGACTGATGTATTTGTTTGGTTTTACCGCGGCGTGGCTGCTGGGGACCTACCGAACGCGGAGTGCCCATTCCCCCATTAATAAAGCGCAGATGGAGGACTTGGTCTTTTATGGTGCAATGGGTGTCGTGATTGGTGCGCGGGTCGGTTATATATTTTTCTATAATTTTGAGCAATTCCTTGATAATCCTTTGATCCTACTTAAAGTCTGGGAGGGCGGTATGTCTTTCCATGGGGGGTTGTTGGGTGTTGTGTTAGCAATGCATATGTACGCGAAAAAAGTTCAACGGCCATTTATTGATGTGATGGATTTTACTGCGCCGCTTGTGCCTTTAGGGCTTGGTTTTGGGCGTATTGGGAATTTTATCGGTGGCGAATTGTGGGGGCGGGAAACGGATGTCGCGTGGGGGATGATTTTCCCTAAAGATGTTGACCAGCTTGTTCGGCATCCATCTCAGTTGTACCAGGCGTTTTTTGAAGGCTTGGTGCTCTTTCTGGTGCTGTACTTTTTTTCGAGGAAGCAGCGCCCTCGGTATACGGTGTGCTCCTTGTTCCTCATTGGTTATGGCATGTTTCGTTTTGGGGTTGAGTTTGTTCGTCAGCCAGACGCGCATATCGGTTATGTGTTCGGCTGGATGACGCGCGGTCAGGTTTTGACCATTCCTATGATCGTCATCGGAGCGATAATCTTCTATTATGCGTACCGGCATCCAAAATTTGCTCAAGTGAAAACTGAAGACTAATTTAAGTGGTTATCTCGTGAAAGAATATTTAGATTTAATGCGTCACATTCGTGATAACGGTGTGAAAAAAGAAGATCGGACTGGGACGGGGACCGTCAGCGTGTTTGGTTACCAAATGCGTTTTAATTTGGCTGATGGGTTTCCTTTGGTTACAACTAAAAAATGCCATTTAAAATCGATTGTTCACGAGCTTCTTTGGTTTATTGCGGGTGATACGAATACGCAATACCTTACGGATAATGGTGTGAAAATTTGGAATGAGTGGGCAACTGATGCGGGTGAGCTTGGCCCAGTATATGGGGCGCAATGGCGTTCTTGGCCTGCTCCAGGCGGGGGAACAATTGATCAGCTTTCAGAATTAATTGACCAAATAAAGCGTAAGCCAGATTCCCGCCGTTTAATTTTGTCAGCGTGGAATCCTGCTTTGTTGCCGGACGAAGGGGTTTCTCCTCAGGAGAATGTTCAGGCGGGCAAGATGGCCTTACCGCCTTGTCACACCTTGTTTCAGTTTTATGTGAGTGAGGGCAAGCTCTCTTGCCAGCTTTATCAGCGCAGTGCTGATGTATTCTTGGGGGTGCCCTTTAATATCGCATCCTACGCATTATTGACGATGATGGTTGCGCAGGTCTGCGAGTTGGCGTTGGGTGATTTTGTGCACACCTTTGGTGACGCACACCTGTACCTTAATCATTTGGAGCAGGTGGAGACGCAGCTTTCTCGGACGCCTTTGCCTCTGCCGACGATGAAGCTTAATCCGGATGTTGTGAATATTGGTGATTTTAAATTTTCTGATTTCGAGCTGGTTGATTATGAGGCCCACCCTCATATTTCAGCCCCAATCTCGGTGTAGTCGTCGTGGCTAAGCTTGCAATGGTGGTCGCGGTTGCGCAAAACGGCGTGATCGGAAAAGATAATGGCTTGCCTTGGTGTTTGCCAAAGGATCTAAAATATTTCAAAGAAACGACAATGGGGCACCCGATTATTATGGGGCGCTTAACGTACGAATCTATCGGGCGTCCTTTGCCTGGCCGTACAAATATTGTTGTGACCCGCCAGCGAGATTGGTCTGTTGACGGGGTTGAGGTGACGCATGGTTTGCCGTCCGCGATTGAGTGCGCAGAAAAAATAAACGCGGATAGTGAGTGGGTCATGTTAATTGGCGGCGCTAATCTTTATAAGCAGGCGCTAATTCTCTGTGAGCGTCTATACTTAACCGAGGTACACGCTGATGTGGATGGCGATGCTTATTTTCCTGAGTTCGACCGTGCTTCCTGGAAAGAAATTTCCCGTCAGCGACACGAGCCAGATTCTAGCAATCCGTATGCATATTCGTTTGTTGTACTTGACCGAAATACGTAAGCGTTTTTCTTTTTGTGTGGTGGAAATGCCTCACTGCCTCGTCCTTAATCAGCATGATTTAGCGGGTGTATAAAAAACAGAAAATCGGGTTTGCGGTAACGGGAGTGTATTCTGGTAACGCATTTGTCACTGCTGGTTTGAGGTCGATATATACGCGTAAATTATCGTTCCGCTTATAGCGTGAACTTCCGGGGTTTGGCGGTGTTAACGGTTGTTATCACTAATAAAGTCGGCGCACGATTTATGAACGACTGTTACTAAAGTGTTACCTGGTCGGTAAGTAAATGCGCAATCGTGTTACTTATGGTGATATTTGTTGCGAAGGCAAAAAAGCTGATCTATAAGTAATTGAATGTTTGCTGACGGTCTTATTAGAATGGCCGCTCTAAGAACACATCATTAATAAAGTTTGATAATCATCCGGACAAGTTGCATGAATTTGTTTGGTCGCAAATTTTCCAATGTCAGCACCCGAGTTGGGGGAGTTATGAAGAAACAGCGCATATCGGCTGTGGTATTAACCACGGCAATTTCTGCAGGGGCACTTTTCGCTGGTGTCGCGCACGCAGACAAGAAAATTGATGCAGTCTTAAAAGTGAGTCAGGCTAAAACGTCTGTTGCTCAGGCATCGCAAAGAAGAATCGATAAGGTTCAGGAAGAAACAGCCAGTCTTTTGCAGAAATTTAAAAAGACGAATAAGCAGATTCAAGGGTTGCGCGTTTATAACGCCCGTCTCGAGAAACAACTTGCTAACCAGCTTAAGCTCGTTAAAGAGTTGGATCAGTCTATTGCAAACGTGACGGTTATCGAACGTCAAATTCAGCCGCTAATTTTACGTATGCTTGAAGGTCTTGAGCAATTCGTAGCGCTTGATGTGCCTCTCTACCCAGAAGAGCGTGCAGATCGCATGGCGATGCTGCAAGACAATCAGAACCGTGCAGATATTTCTGTGGCTGAAAAGTTTCGCCAGGTGCTAGAAGCGTATGGTATTGAAGCTGAATACGGGCGTACGATTCACAATTACACCGACACGCTTGAAGTGGGTGGTGTGGAGCGTGAGGTTGATATCTTCGCTGTTGGACGTATTGCAGTTATGTATCAAACTAAAGACGGTAAGTTTGCCGGCACGTGGGATCAAAGCCAGCGTGCATGGGTAGCGCTTGACGCGGGTAAATACCGCTCATCGATATCTAAAGGTATCAAGATCGCTAAAAAACAAGCATCTTATGATGTCATGTCTTTGCCAGTCTTGGCTCCGGGGGCAGCACAATGAAATTAACTCTTAAAAACAAAATCTTAGGCATCGCTGCGGCGAGCGCTATCGCTTTTTCAGGTTCTGTTTTTGCTCAGGAGCAAAAAGCGGCTAATTTAGATCAGCTGTTGCAGATGATGAAAAGCAGCAAGATTGCTGAGACGAAAGAACATAAAAAGCGCGAAGCTGAGTTCCGTCGTAACAAAACGAAGCAAAACAATCTTCTTAAGCAAGCTGAAGCTACAAAGGCGGGTGAAGAGCGACGCTCTGAGCGTTTGGAGCTTAAGTTTAAAGAGCAGGATGTATTGGTGCAGCAGCGTCGTAAGCAATATGAAGAGCGTCTTGGTTCCTTGAAAGAGCTTTTCGGTCATCTTACGTCTACCGCAGGTGATTTGCGTACCAATCTTGATACGTCAATTGTCAGCGCACAGTTACCTGGTCGTGGTGAGTTCCTTGATGGGCTTATCGACAAAATGAACAGCGAAACTAAATTACCGACAATCGATGAGATTGAGAAACTTTGGTATGAAGTGCAGCGCGAAACAGTTGAAAGTGGACGTACGGCTAAGTTTACCGCCGAAGTTTCTGATCCCGCAGGTAACACTGCAGATCAAGAGGTGGTTCGTATCGGTAACTACAACTTAGTTTCAAATGGTAAATATCTTTCTTACGAAAAAGGCCGTTTGAGTGAGTTGACTCGTCAGCCGGATCGTCATCTTGCGGGTGCAAGCGCTATTCAGGGTGCTAGTTCTGGATTCGTGAAAGTCGGTATTGACCCCACAGGCCCTCAAGGCGGTAACTTACTTAAAGCGCTTATCGCGACTCCTGATTTGGTTGAACGTTGGCATCAAGGGCGTGAAGTTGGTTATGTGATTACAGCAGTATTTGCGGTTGCTGTACTTGTTTCCATCTGGCGTTTCTTCGCTCTGATCGCTATTGGCGGAAAAGTTCGCTCTCAGCTTAAATCCAAAACTGCCAACGCGAATAACCCGCTTGGTCGCGTGTTGAAAGTTGCTGAAGAAAATCCAGGTGTCGATGTCGAGTCTTTAGAATTGAAACTCGAAGAGGCTGTCTTGAAAGAGCGTCCTCCGATCGAATCGTATCTGGGTATGATCAAGATTATATCTATGGTTGCACCCTTACTCGGTCTGTTAGGTACAGTGACGGGTATGATTCAAACGTTCCAAGCGATTACAGTATTTGGCGCAGGCGATCCAACAGCTATGGCTGGTGGTATTTCGGGTGCATTGGTAACTACCGTGCTTGGTTTGATCGTGGCAATCCCAACTGTATTGATCCACAGCTTACTTAACAGTAAAGCGAAATCCATCATTCATATTCTCGATGAGCAGAGTGCTGGCTTGCTAGCTGAAAAAGTAGAAGGTAAGTAGGAGAATAGACGTGGGTTTGATTGATCAGCTCGACGCAATACGATTGTTTATCGACTCAGGCGGTCCGATTCTTATCGTGATCGCCGCCCTAACCTTTCTCATGTGGACGCTTTTGTTTGAACGTTTTTGGTTCTATAAAGGTAGCCTCGGTGGGATGGTTAACGGGACAATCGGCCAGTGGGACGCTCGAGCTGAGCGAACTTCTTGGAATGCGCATCAAATTAGAAACGCAATGATTTCTCGTGTTAGTGAAAAGATAAACGCAAACTTGGATCTGCTTGGCACTTTAGTTGCCCTGTGCCCTCTTATGGGGCTGCTCGGTACAGTAACAGGTATGATTCAGGTCTTTGATGTTTTGGCTATTACTGGTGGTGGTGATGCCAAGTCCATGGCTGCGGGTGTTTCTCGTGCGACTATCCCGACAATGGCGGGCATGGTGGCTGCACTTTCCGGTGTGTTTGGTACAAGCTACATCAACAAAATCGCTTCACGTGAAAACCAATTACTCGAAGACCATTTAACAATGGATCACTAATTAGTGATCCATTGTGATTTATAGAGAGACCTCATGAGTAGACGAGCAGAATCTGAAGACGAAGCAGGGGCGATTGACTTAACGCCTATGCTCGACGTGGTGTTCATCATGTTGATCTTCTTCATTGTTACCGCTTCCTTCATTAAAGAGCCGGGTGTTGATATTGATCGTCCTGATGCAACAACAGCGATTAATGTTAAGACGCCGATCTTGGTAGCCGTAACCGGTGAAAACAAAGTTTGGATCAACAAAAGTGAAATCGATATTCGCCAAGTGAAGCCACAGTTACAAATCCTATTGTCGGAAACGCCAAAAGGTAAAGTGGTTATTCAGGCGGATAAAGAAGCCAATATTAAAACCCTTACACAAGTAGCTCAGGCGGCGAGAGAACTCGGCGTTGGTGAAGTTTCTGTGTCAGCAGAGAAATAAATAAAGTAGGCGTCTATGAGCGTAGCAAGAGCTATTACGTCGTTAGTACCTGCGGGAGTTGTAACTGCCGGATTGTTGCTGACGATGCAAATATTAATCTCGCAAAACCTGAAAGAACAAGAGGGTGGAGGCGAGTTCAAGATTCCTGATATTTCTATGCCCGATCAAGAGATATCAACGGAATATGATACTCGAAAGCCAGATAAGCCCGATGATCCCGAAGAGCCGCCACCTGAACTACCAGAGCCCGAGTTCGAGAACTTGCAGGCGGACACCTCATTGTCTGTGGTGCCAACGCTTACGGCTAAACTAAGTATTGGTGGCGTCGGAGGCTTTTCTTCCGATGGAGATTATCTCCCGATCGTTAAGACTCAACCAAAATACCCAACACGCGCACAATCTCGTGGGATCGAGGGTTATTGCACGGTAGAGTATACAGTGACACAAACAGGTGAAACTAAAGACATCAAGATTGCTGATTGTCCGCAAACAGTTTTTGCGAAAACATCAATGAAAGCCGCGGCGAAGTTTAAATATAAGCCGAAGGTGATTGATGGCGAGGCGATTGAAGTGCCTGGTGTACGTAACCGTTTTATCTTTAAAATTGCCAAGTAGTAGGTTGTATATTTAATTATGAAGATTGCGAAAATTTCAAAATTATTTCTTACTGGTGTCTGCGTTACTTGCGTAAGTTTTGTCTCTTCTGCTGTCTTAGAGGTGGCGAGCGAGAGGCATGGGTTTTCATTCATGGCATCTGCTGAGGCTCAGGCAGCGAAGAAAAAAACACGGCGTTTACCTGGCATTAAAGAGAGCGTGATGAAAAAGCTCGCTGTCATTACTGAGCTAACGAACCCGGATACAGAGAAAAACCCAAACGCAAAACCAAATTTTCCAGCAGCTCTAAAAGAGTTGGCGAAAATGGAAAAATCGTGCGAAAAGAAATGTAATGAGTACGAAAAAGCTCAGGTTTATCGTTTTTATGCGTTTGCCTATTATTCTATGGATAATTACCCAAAGGCGATTGGGGCTTATAAAAAGGTCTATGCTAAAACGCCAAATATCCCGATTGCAGTAGAGTTAGACTCATTAAACGCATTGTCTCAGTTACATTACGCGCAGGAAGATTATAAAGGCGCTTTGAAGTATCTGGATTTATGGATGAAGCTGTCGACAATTGTCGGTGCTGATAAGATATTTCTCCGTGGCACAATTTATTATGCAATGGATAATAAAAAACTGGCATCTCGTGATGTGAACGATGCTATTGCGCGACTCGAAGCGAAGGGCAAGATTGCGAAAGAGCAATGGTACAATTTGCAGTTGGCGCTTTATCTTGAACGCGAAAAGTATAAAGAAGGCAAGGTGATTTTAGAGAAGCTTGTTAAGCATTACCCGAAAGTGAAGTGGTGGAGACAGCTGTCGAACATCTATGGGCAGTTAGGTAGTGAAAGCAAGCAGCTTGGTTCTTTGGATGCCGTGAATGTTATGGGTGGTTTGTCCAAGTCTCAGGAGATTGTGAACATGGCCTACTTATATCTAGGTGAGGACGTGCCTTACAAAGCAGCACAAACCCTTGAAAAGGGCATGAAGGATAAAAAGGTAGAAAAAAATGTTAAATACCTGAAGATTCTTGCGAACTCTTGGCGCGCAGCACGTGAACCAAAAAAATCGATTGAAGTCGTTAAGCAAGCCGTAAAGGCCGCTGAGCGAGAAGATAAGGCAAACAAAAATAAGAAGAAGTACAAGCCTGAGCAGGGCAACATGTATGCAGAGCTGGTAACACTTTACGCCGATATTGATGACAGCAAGTCTGCTGTTGAGGCTGGCAAGAATGCACTACGTGTAGGCAAGCTTAAAAAGCCATGTGAAGTACATACGAATATGGGTATTGCGTACGTCGAGCTTCAGAAATATAAATCAGCAGTTAGTTCTTTTGAGGAGGCGCGTAAAGATAAGCAGTGTCGCGCTTTCGTAAATAACTGGTTGAAGTTTGCGAAGAATGAGCAACGTCAACAAGCAGCGCTCAAAGATTCTATGTAGTGTTTACTGTTTCTTGCGTCGCGGATAAAAACGCGCAAAGAAAAAGGGGCTAATTAGCCCCTTTTTTTGTTTCTGTGTTTATCTAATCGTTTTCCAGCATATCCACATTTCTTACCGCGCCTTTGTCTGCGCTAGTTGCGAGCATGGCGTAAGCTTTTAATGCCGCAGAAACTTTGCGTGTTCTTTTCTCTTTTGGTTTCCATCCGAGTTTATCTTGTTCTGCTCTTCTTGTTGCGAGCTCTGCGTCGCTTAGAGAAACGTCGATGGAACGGTTCGGGATATCTATTTTGATAATATCACCCGTTTTAACGAGGCCGATTTCACCGCCTGCTGCTGCTTCTGGCGAGGCATGCCCTATGGATAGGCCTGATGTACCACCTGAAAATCTACCATCTGTTAACAGCGCACAAGCTTTCCCAAGACCTTTGGACTTTAGATAGGAGGTTGGGTAAAGCATCTCTTGCATCCCTGGGCCGCCCTTTGGTCCTTCGTATCTTACGATCACAACACAGCCGGCTTTGACTCGATCTTTTAATATATCTTCGACCGCCTGGTCCTGAGATTCAGTAACGTGTGCGGGGCCTTCAAATACGAGGTTTTCTTCGTCTACGCCTGCGGTTTTTACAACACAGCCGTCTCTTGCAATATTGCCTTTTAACACCGCGAGGCCACCTTCAAGGCTGAAGGCATTTTCGATAGAGCGTATACAACCATTTTCCCTGTCTGCGTCGAGTGAGGGCCAGCGAGTGGCCTGGCTAAATGCAGTTTGGGTAGGGATGCCCGCAGGGCCGGCTTTAAAGAATTCGGCTACGTCGGCATCATTATTGTTCACGATATCCCATTTATCCAAGGCCGCCTTTAAAGAGCTGCTGTGAACTGTCGGTTGTTCGGTCGTGAGTAGTTTTGCGCGCGCGAGCTCGCCCAAAATCCCCATGATGCCCCCTGCACGATGGACGTCTTCAATATGGTATTTTTGCGTATTGGGGGCAACTTTACATAATTGTGGTATTTGTTTGCTGAGCTTATCGATGTCTTCCATTGTGAAATCGACACCGGCTTCGACGGCGATCGCTAATAGATGGAGTATGGTATTGGTGGACCCGCCCATCGCAATATCGAGTGCCATAGCGTTGTTAAAGGACGCTTTATTTGCAATAGAGCGCGGTAACACGGCCTCTTCATCTTGTTCGTAGTAACGTTTTGCTAGATCAACAATAAGCCCGCCTGCACGTTCGAAAAGTTGGCGTCTGTCGGCATGAGTTGCGAGCGTCGTTCCGTTGCCTGGAAGGCTAAGGCCAAGTGCTTCAGTGAGGCAGTTCATTGAGTTGGCTGTAAACATACCAGAGCAAGAACCACAGGTGGGGCATGCGCTGCGTTCGTATTCTGCGACAGTTTCATCTGAGGCTGAGCTATCAGCAGCGATGACCATCGCGTCGATGAGGTCGAGATTGTGGTCGGCGAGTTTGGTCTTTCCAGCTTCCATTGGGCCGCCGGAAACGAATACGACAGGAATATTAATCCGCATGGCGGCCATTAGCATTCCTGGGGTGATTTTATCGCAATTGGAAATACATACCATGGCGTCGGCGCAGTGAGCATTGACCATGTATTCGACGGAGTCTGCAATAAGGTCACGGCTAGGTAGGCTATAAAGCATGCCGTCATGGCCCATGGCTATACCGTCATCCACCGCGATGGTGTTGAACTCTTTTGCTACGCCACCGGCTTTTTCAATTTCCCGTGCAACAAGTTGGCCCATGTCTTTAAGGTGGACATGGCCGGGTACGAATTGGGTGAAAGAGTTAACGACGGCAATAATAGGCTTTTGAAAGTCATCGTCTTTCATTCCTGTGGCGCGCCATAGGGCACGGGCTCCGGCCATATTGCGTCCGGATGTCGTCGTGCGGGAGCGATAAACGGGCATGACAATCTCCTAATAAAATCAAAAAAGGTCGGCAAGCATACCAGATTTTATTGGGAGCGGTTACGGTTGCCTTATTGATTCAGGCTGGGAATGCAAAAGGGCGGTGCGTGCCTAGGCTAAGGCGTCTGGATAGTGTTTCCCTAGCTGTTTTGTGAGGAATGCATAACGTTTATATTGTTTATGATCTTCGGCAATATTTCCGACTGCTCTTAACGAGCGTTTGACCATGGATTCATGCTTATTTTTGTATCCGGCAACGTCCGCTTCGGAGAGAATGGCTTGGATCAAGTTGAGGTTCAGACCAATATGTTTGGGATAGGTAAATAAGGCCTCGTTGAATACTTCGATCGCCGCTTCGAATTCCTTCTCTTCGTATGATCCAATACCCTTTTTGGTAAGACCTGCAGCCACTTTTTTGCCCGCATCTGTAATCGGCTCACCGGTGATACCATCGATAACGCGCATAATATCGTCGTTACCTTCGTGGCGTGCAGCGAGTTTGGTTAGAAGCTCGCGCGCTTCATCTTCTTCGTCCAGAGCGTATAGAGAGCGGGCAAACTCAAGACTCGCTTCTACGGGGGGGGCTGCTAAATCGTTATAAAGCGCCTTGGCTTTTTCGTGAGATTTTTTCGCCGCGTCATCGTTGCCCTGAGATGTATGCAATTGGGTTTCTACCATTTGTGCTTGCGCGGCGACATCAGGGCGATCGGCATAGCGTTTACGTGCGCGATCGAGGAAGCTATTTGCATTTTTTACGAGCACTTTGGAGTCGCTAGACTCATCGCCTTTTACGACATCTGAGACTTTTCGTGCATAGTTAAAATAATCCTGCTCAGATTCGTGGCAAGAGTTGGCGCCCCACTTAATGGATTGTTGATGAGATTTTAACGCGGTTTCGTCGTCGTGATTTTGCTCAGCAAGTTCTGCTAATTTTCTATGTCTCAATACGGATTTGGGGGAGACTCGCGTCGCGTTTTGGGTGCTCTCTTGGGCGGCTGTAGTGTCGGAACGTGCGAGTTGTACCTCGGCCATCATATCGTGGGCTTCTACATAGCGCTCGTCCTCATCGATGATTTCTTTAAGCACCCCTTCTGCGGCGTCGAGGTTACCGAGCTCGATCTGTGTTTTTGCCATCCCTAGTTTTGCCCAAACAACGGGTTTTTTTCCCAGTACGCTTTCGTATACTTCTTTGGCTTCGTTTAACTGCTTCAAAAGAAAGTGAAGCTGCCCTTTCATCTTAAGGCAGTCGGCTGAATAGCGATGCCCCTCGGCGATCATTTCATTGCAGTATTCCAAGGCTTGCTTGTAGTTACCTTTCGATATGGCGCGCTTGATGTGTATCAGGGCTTCATGCCGGATGATTGCTTTATTTAAGCGAACTTTTAAGGATTGCTGGGTGTAGGGTTTGGTAATGTAATCGTCAGGTTGGCATTCGAGTGCGCCGAGCACCATGTGGCGGGCGGACTCCCCTGTGATCATGACAAATAAGCTTGTCATTAGTAGCACGCGTAAAAAGCGCACTTCCTCTAGAATTTGTTGGCCGTCTTTGCCGCTACCCAGATTGTAATCGCACAGAACGATGTCGTAGCTCTTATTTGAGCATAGCTTAATCGCATCTTGCCCATCCGCAGCGGTATCTACCGTGGATACACCGAATGTTTTCAGTGTCCTACTGAGAGATCCGCGAATCTCGGGGAAATCGTCGATGATCAAGCAGCGTTTATTGCTGTATATCTTGACGATATCGATCTGCTTGATGTCGTTGGGGTTTTGATTGAGTAAAGGATTTGTCATGCGCGCGTCTATTTAAGGCCTAGTGATCTAAGTTTAGGCAATAAAAGCGCACCCTGCAGAAACAGGGTGTGATGGAGTGCGTATGGCTAGGAATTAGCGAGCGGGCGAACGCTATGACTTAACTTGTTTTACAAATACTTTTGATTTTCGCTGATAGTTATAAAGCGAGCGGCGCTCGACCGGTAGCATGTCGACGTGTGTTTCGGTAAAGCCTTGTTCGATGAACCAGTGTGAGGTTTGAGTCGTTAGGGTATAAAGCTGCTTCAATGATAGCCGCGATGCTTGTCGCTCAATATGGGTCAGTAGCTTGGCTGCTCGGCCGCTCTTACGGTATTCGGGGTGAATAGCCACGCATGCAAGTTCCCCCGCACTGTCTGAATCCATAGGGTAGAGGCCAGCACAGCCTATGAGCAGGTTGTCTTTTTCCATCACCGTAAAATAGCTGATCTCAGTTTCCAAGCGTTCGCGAGACCGTTTGACGAGGACGCCTTCTTCTTCGAGTGGGCTGATCAAATTTAGAATGCCGCCCACATCGTCAATACGCGCACGGCGAATGGTTTCGTAGTGATCTCGGTACACCATGGTGCCTGAGCCGTCACGGGTGAACAGTTCTTTGAGCAGGGCACCGTCTTCTGTGGCGGAAACGACATGAGCGCGTGAAACACCGCCATCGCAGGCCTTATGACAGGCGCGCAATGCAAAGTAGGTATTGCTTTGTTTGTGGTGTTGACGCTCGACCAAGAACTTCTCACATTTAAGTAAGGTCATCTCTCTGAATACGGTGTCTTCGTCGTTACATATCTGGCCGTCGTCGTTATAGGCGATAAGTTTATCTGCCCCCAGGTCTAAGGCGACTTGTACCGCGATTTCCGCAAAGGAAACATTGAATACTTCCCCTGTCAGTGAGTAGCCAACAGGGGAGATCAATACGAGGTCACGATTATCCAAAGCATTTTCAATTGCGTCTGCTTCTACGCTCCTGACTTTGCCGGTGTATTGATAATCCATGCCGTCGATAATACCGAGGGGCATCGCGGTTACGAAATTTCCGGAGTGAACGCTAACTTTTGCGCCATGCATAGGAGAGTTGGGCATGCCGGAAGAAAAGTGCGCTTCGAGCTGAATGCGTGTCGCACCCACCGCTTGAAGTACGCCGGGAATATGGGCCTGCTGCGTGATGCGTAAGCCGTTATGGAATTCTGACGCTAGTCCCTGGCTCTTCAGTTGCTGTTCGATTTGTTTGCGAGCGCCGTGTACGACAATGAGTTTTACGCCGAGGCTGTGTAAAAGTACCAAGTCGCTAATAATGTTGGCGGTCGTCGATTCACTTAAACAATCGCCAGGAAGCATGACCACGAAGGTTTTCCCCCGGTGGCTATGGATATAGGGGGAGGATTGTCGAAACCAATCTATATATTGTTGCGAGTCAGTCATAAGTTTCTTGCGCGTTTACTTTAAGGTGCCTTTAAGCAGAATAGCAGTCAAATACGACGCCAATCAAAAACTTAGCGAGCGTGAGTGTCCGCAAGAAGTTGAATATAACGCCTTAGGTGCTTGAACTGTACTTCGAGTTCGTGTGAATGATCAATCTTTTCGACGACAAAGCCGCCTTCTAATTGGCAGAACATCATGCGAGCCAGTTCGATCGCGGTTTGTTCGGGGCAGTTGAGCGCTTTGATGAAATAGGGCGCGAAAAAAGTTTGCCAGCCTTCGATATTACTCTGGCAGATGTCCCGTAAGTGCGGCATTTCATCAAGGAGCTGATATGAAAAGGCGGCCATCAGGCAACCTGAATCGCTAGACGTGGCTCTATAAAGCGGTGCAAGTGAATCGATAAAGCTCAGAACTGCGTCGAGCGGGGAGTCGAAAGTTTGGAATTTCTCCTGCATGAGCTCGGTGATTTTGTCGCTTCGGTATTGGAAAAACCGCTTTAACAAGGTTTCTGCTAGTACCTCTTTCGACTTAAAGTGGTAAAAAAATGTGCCCTTGCTTACCCCGGATCGCTCGATAATGCTATCCACAGAGACACCGTGGTAGCCCTCATTCAGCATTAAGGTCTGTGCGCTATCGAGAATCTTTTCGGGGGTCTTCGCTGCAGTATTCATGGATCATATTCTACCGTATTCACAATCACCACATATCAAATAATAATTGACTGACTGGTCAGTCTAAAATATAGTGTTTCCGCCGGCATAGCTCAATTTATTCTTTTATCTTTTTTGTGTGTTTAGGGACGTCGCCTTGAGGGCATCGACTTTAAGCACCTTTCACTAAGAAGGCTCTTCATATGGACCTGTACTATTTCCCGGTTTCCCCTTATTCGCACAAAGTGCGGATGGCATTAGATTTCAAAAATATCGGCGCGCAAATCCAGCGCGTTATGCCCTTTGACCCTGAGCAGAGGGCGGCATACCGAGATATTTACCCTTTAGGTAAATTGCCCCTACTTAAACATGATGATCTGCTTGTTTCGGAGTCGAGCATAATCATTGAATACCTGGACGATATTGGCGGCGAGGATAAGCGCCTGATTCCTGTATTGCCTGGAGATGCACGGGATGTTCGGTTTAAAGATCGGTTAGCCGATAACTACCTAAGCGCAGCCGCCATTGCGATATTTTTTCAAAGTATGCGGCCGGAGTCTAAGCGAGACGTCAATCGAATGGACAGGAGCCGGCATGAGATTATCTCGGCGTATAAAATGGTTGAAGAGATGTTGGCCCACGGCGCCAAGGGCGGTAATACACTAATGTTTTTCCATGGCGAGCACACCACCATGGCTGACTTTAGTCTGTTAGCGGGGTTGAGGTTAAGTCAGACGGTTATAGGTTTGCAGGATTTTCCTTTGCTTAGCGCATACTACTCTCAGCATTCGGCGGAGCCTTTATTTAAGGCTTTGGCGGCAGAGGCAGATAGTGCAATGGAGGAATTCGTTGCTGCGCTTTCAAATGCGATGGCGGCGTAAGTCAGGCGTATTAATTTAAGTGTGACGAATACATTCCTTGTTTTATCCCGAGAGGAACAATGTGCCGCGCATAATGGTTTTTGCCGCACCTGCTAGCAGTACGCGTGTTCCGTCGTAGGACACGTGTACTTCACCGCCACGTTTTGAGACCTGTTTTGCGAAGAACTCAGATTTACTTAGCGTTTCCGCGTAGTAGGGGCCTAGCTCGGTGAAGGCTGAGCCGGTAACTGGGTCTTCGTTGATGCCGACGCCTGGGGCGAAAAAGCGGCACACGAAATCGTAGCGGTAGCCATTGCCGGGTGCCGTTACGACGACGCCACGATAGGGCAATGCGGCGATACGATTAAAATCAGGGGCAATAATGTCAATTTCTGTGGCATCGCTATATACAACGATTAAATCATCGTCCGCGAGCGCGCTCACTGGGTTTCCGCCGACAGCAGCCTGAATCTCGGGCGTAAGATCCACGGGTGAGGGCGGGTTAGCGGGAAAATCCATGGAGATAAGCTCTTCAGGCGTAAGGCTAACGGTTAAAATGCCGCTTAGCGAGCTCAAACGAATGGGGGTTTTCGGTAGATCTAGGTGGTTATACAAGACGTGAGCAGCGGCTAGGGTGGCGTGTCCACAGAGCTTTACTTCCTTATTGGGGGTAAACCAGCGAATACGATAGCCGTCATCTTTTTTGACCAAAAATGTGGTCTCAGACAAATTCATCTCTGCTGCAATGGCTTGCATGATGACATCCGGAAGCCATTCGTTTAGTACGCATACCGCTGCCGGGTTCCCTTCGAATATCGCTTGCGCAAACGCATCGACTTGATATATTTCCAGCTCCACAAACGCTTCCTCTCGATTTTTAAAGCGGGTGTATTGTGCATGAAATCCTCATAATTTTGTAAAAAAATGTAGCGGAATAATGACGATTTTACATAATTGTAATGAGAGAGCTTGGTCGTCCATAATATGTTCCGATGGCCCGTGGATCAGGCCTTTTGATAATGTGTTACAGTTGTAAGCATGTGTCAGAGAGAATGTATTTCTGCATCGGCCAAGTAAATAACGAGAGGGTGATCCGTCGTGAATCAAACGGCAACAAGTTCAACAGGTGCGAAAGCTTTTGTCGCAGAAACCACC
This sequence comes from Agarilytica sp., assembly GCA_045430345.1. Classification (GTDB taxonomy): domain Bacteria; phylum Pseudomonadota; class Gammaproteobacteria; order Pseudomonadales; family Cellvibrionaceae; genus Agarilytica. The sequence goes on from JAILXT010000002.1 coordinate 588,699, forward strand.
CTTGATCTTCGTAAAGTACTCACAGAACTTGCTGACGAAGGCGTTATTGAGCGTCGTGACGCAAATTTTCTGATGGGTGAGCCGCGTTCCCGCGATCAAGCGGCGATGCATGTACTGACCTATATTGCCTCACAAAATCTCGACAATAAAAAAGCGCCAGGCAAACATGTTGACGACCTCTTCCTGACGCAATGGATTTCAGATAAAAGCGGGTTGCCGATCTATCATATCGATCCGATGAAGGTTCCCGTAGCAAAAACCTGCGGCCTGATGTCTTACGCTTTTGCCAAACGTCACGGCGTTTTATGTGTGGATTGGAATACAGAAGAAGTGACCGTCGCGGTTACAGAACCCTTTATGACCCAATGGCAGGAGCAAATTGCGCAAACGCTTCAGCAAAGCATTAAGCGTGTTATTGCATCGCCAGGGGATATCGAGCGTTACCGAGTAGAATTCTATTCGCTATCGAGCTCTGTTTCCGGCGCGGAAGATGACGATTCGCAAAAGCGTAGCGGCGCCACAAATTTTGAACAACTGCTTGAGCTTGGTTCCCTTAAAGATCCAGAAGCCAACGATCAGCATATTGTTAACATTGTGGATTGGTTGCTTAATTATGCCTTTGATCAGCGGGCGAGTGATATTCATATCGAGCCTCGCCGAGAAAAAGCCCGCCTGCGTTTCCGTATAGACGGCGTCTTACATAATATTTACGAATTCCCTGCAATGGTGGCCACGGCCATTACCAGTCGTCTAAAAATTCTCGGTCGCATGAATGTGGCAGAAAAACGTAAACCACAAGATGGTCGAATTAAAACGGTTCGGCCAGATGGCTCCGAGGCTGAGCTTCGCTTATCGACATTGCCTACCGCGTTCGGTGAAAAAATGGTCATGCGTATATTTGATCCCGAAGTTTTATTGCGCTCATTTGAAGAGCTGGGATTAACCGGGGATGACCTTAAACGTTGGGGGGATATGTCCAACCATCCGCACGGAATTTTGCTGGTCACCGGGCCGACCGGTTCAGGTAAAACCACTACTTTATATTCAACCTTGCGCGGTCTTGCAACCGACGAAGTAAACGTATCGACGATTGAAGACCCGATTGAAATGGTTGAAGAAAGCTTTAACCAAACTCAAGTACAACACAATATCGATTTGGATTTTGCAGCGGGCATTCGCACGCTGTTACGACAAGATCCCGACATTATTATGGTGGGTGAGATTCGTGATGCTGAAACCGCGAGAATGGCAACGCAAGCAGCACTTACAGGCCATCTTGTGATTTCAACCTTACATACCAATGATGCGCCGACGGCGGTGTCGCGAATTCTGGATTTAGGTATTCCCAGTTATTTAATTAAATCCACTTTACTCGGCGTAATGGCGCAGCGCCTCGTGCGCTCGTTTTGCCCACATTGCAAAAAAGAAACAGAAGTGAGCAACGCCGATTGGGATAACTTGGTGAAGCCCTGGAAAGTGGGGAAACCTAAAAAAATCTATGAGCCGGGTGGGTGTTTGGAATGCCGAAACACTGGGTATATGGGGCGTCAGGGTATTTATGAAATTTTGGTGCTCAGTGATGCCATGAAGGAAATGGTTGACGATAAATGTGATCTTATTAAGTTAAGACAGCTGGCCATGCGTGAAGGCATGCGGACATTGCGGCTTTCCGGCGCGCAAAAAGTGGCAGCCGGTATTACCAGCCTTGAAGAAGTGCTACGTGTTGCACCGCCTCCGGAAGGTTTCTCTTAGATTCGGCTTACCGCTTGATGTAAGCAAGTATCGTAAACGCGTTTTACACAAAAATGGAAAGTAAATCGGAGTGAAATAATAATGAAAAAAATTCTCGCATTTTCAGGCAGCGCACGCGCATCATCATTTAATCAACGCTTGGTCGCTATTGCCGCTGCGGGGGCTGAAAAGGCGGCCGCAGAAGTGACCTTGATCTCACTTGCTGATTACCCCATGCCGCTATTTGATGAAGACCTTGAAGCCGATCAGGGTATGCCAGAAGCCGCAAAAAAATTTAAAACACTGTTAACCGAGGCCGATGGGTTTTTAATTGCATCACCAGAATATAACAGCGCTTTTTCACCTTTGTTAAAAAATGCGATTGATTGGGCCTCGCGGCCTATTCAAGGCGAGCCACCAATGGCCACCTATAAAAATAAGGTGGCTGCGATTATGGCTGCTTCGCCAGGTGGTTTGGGCGGTATGCGAGGCCTTGTGTTTTTACGTATGTTGCTCAATAACTTAGGCGTATTAGTGATCCCAGAGCAGCAGACTCTGCCCGCTGCATACAGTGCTTTTAATGATGATGGCTCTTTGAAAGATGACACAAAACAATCGTCTATTGAATTGCTAGGCTCTCGTTTGGTTGAAGTATGTGGGGTCTAAGCAAGCGGTGCAGCTGATGCTTATTTTCTTGCGTGTATCAGGTTAGGGTTTCCCTAAAACGAATATAAACATATCTTTGGAGTTTCGGTGTTTATGGAAGAGCTCTCCAGGACTATTCTTAGATTCTGGTTCTGTACGTCCCACTTACCCGCTCTTCCTTTCTTCATAGGTTGCCGTCGTCGTCCGGATTGTCTAAATCGTATTGTTTTTGTGTTTAGTTTATTGAAATATGTCTGTTGTGGGGTAGGTTGATCGAGTAGAGGTTATGTTGAAACGTAACGGGTTTTTTCTGAAAATCATAATATTTTGTTTCCATGTTTTTATTTTTAGTCAAGGAGTGGCTTCTGAAGATAAAGGTGATGTTGTCGGCCAGAAGGTCAAGTCTGTTCTATCAAATAAAGTTATGTCGTTTAATGTGCCCGCTCAACTATTGAAGGATGGTGTGGTTGAATTTGGTCTTCAATCCAATGTGAACATTATAATATCGAATCCGAATTTTTTAGAGTTGAGGTCAAATCGAGTTGAGGGGAGGTATCGTCTAAGGAGGGCTTTGGAAATACTTCTTTACGGGACCGGGTTGGAGGGTTCGTTTGAGGATGATTTTAATGCGGTTGTTATTGAACGTTTGAATCAAAAAAAAGGAGAGCAAACGGTTCCTTTTTCGACGGACTTAAATGAATCCGTAGTGGAAGACGTATTCGTGGTTTCTTCAAGGCACTGGGAAGAGTCATTTATGGATGTACCTCTATCTATTTCTGTTGTTGGCGCAGAGGAGATTGAGCAGGCGGGCGTTCAAAACATTGTCCAACTTAGTCCATCGTTAGTGAATGTTTCATTGAGTGTAACGAGGGGGTCAAATACCACGCTTACCGCGCTGATTAGAGGGGTAGGTCAAATGGACCCCCTCGCTGGGTTCGAGCAAGGTGTGGGTGTCTATATCGATGACGTGTACTTAAGCCGGCCACAAGGTGCTGTTTTAGATTTCTATGATATTGAGCGTATCGAGGTATTGAGAGGTCCTCAAGGAACGCTGTACGGTCGAAACACTATTGGTGGTGCAATTAAATATGTTACTAAGCCCCTTTCAAATAGGCCGTATTTAAAAATGAAAGCATTTTCTGGGGAGTACCGTCGGCGGGACTTAATTGCTAGTGGAGGGACATCAAGCATAGACGAAAGATTGCGGGTGGGAGCAAGCGTAGGTGTTTTTAGGCGAGACGGGTTCGGAACGAATTATACGACCGGCGAAGATAATTATGATAAAAATATTAAAGTGGGCAGGGTTAGCGCTGAGTACACTCCTATAGATAATGTGTTTATTCGTATTTCTGGTGATGCGACGAGAGATGATTCTAATGCAAGGTCTGGCGTAAGCATTTACAACGGGGAGGCATTAGGTAGCGTATATGATTCAGGCGCAGGATCGTCTCGGTCAGGTCATCCAGCCAGTAGTAGTGAGTTTTTTTCTGATAGTTCTTCGCTATCGTTACATTGGCAGTTTAGTCCGAGTTTAAAATTTGAAACCGTGACGGCATTTAGGCGTGATGAAAGCCATACTTCAATCGATTTTGATGCTGTAGCCTCTGCACGGTTAGATTCGGTCATTTTGTATGAAAATGAGCAGTTTACGCAGGAGATGAAGGTGAAGCATGAAGGGGGTAGTTTTAATGTCGTTTTGGGCGCGTTCTATTTAAACGCTCGATACAAAAATGCCCTTGATGTTGAAGTCGATGAAGTTTTAGGGGTTTTTGACGGGCAAGTTTATGGCGCAGGTTTTTTTACCTTTGGAGATCAAAATGCTATAAGTCGATCAGTTTTTTTTAATGTGATTTACGATGTTTATGATTCGTTTGAGATCTCATTGGGGGCTAGATATACACATGAGAAAGATGATGCTGTTATCGTTCACGAAACGTATGCGGTACCGATTGATCAAGTGTTTATTTCCCCTTTCTTTGGTGGGGAGGATGTGATTTTACTTAGTGATATTGTCTATGATCAAAGCGGTAAAGAAGTTGCTCCTCGCTTTCATGGAAGTCGAATTGATCGAGAGCTATCACCAAGGGTGAGTGTAAGTTGGTTTCCCGAAGGGGACACGGTATTTTTTTATTCTGTCAGTTCAGGGTTTAAAGGTGGAGGTTTTGATCCTAGAGGGGATTATACTCTGGAGTCTCACCGAGAAGGGTTTTTGCCCGAGCGGTTAGTTTCATATGAGCTGGGAGTGAAGTCTAGTATTTTAAGTGATTTTTTTTCATTTAGTTTGGTGGGGTTTATTAACGATTACCGAAATCTGCAGGTGGCTGAATCTATTTTAGTAGATAGGGATCAGGATGGTGAGGTGGATGGTGCTGTTGGGAAAATTTCAAATGCGGCTAACGTGGAAATGCGTGGGTTTGAATTAGAGGCTGCTGTGGAAATATCTGATAATCTCGTCCTAAATATGGCTTGCGGGTATATTCGTCATGAGTATCATACTTCTTTCGATAGTGAGGTGGCAGGCGATTTAAGGAATCTTCCAAATACGCCAGAAAAGTCGTTTTCGTTTTCTTTTAGTTTGACGAAGGATGTGTTTGCGGGAGATTTGTCTTTGGTTGGCGATGTTAGCTATCGTGGAGGCGCGAGTATATATGAGTATTCGCTTAACGAATTATCTAATGGTGGTTACAGTTTGTTTAATAGTAGTGTGGTATGGGCTACTAAAACGGGGAGTTGGCAGTTGGGGTTGTACGGGCGTAATTTAACGAATAAGCGATATAGGGTTGCGGGTTATAGTTTGCGGGATCTCAATGCTGAGTCAGTCTACTATGGAGATCCCCGTACTTTATCGATAAGCGTTTCTAGGAGTTTTTAGACCGCTTTTTTTCTTATGAATTTCGTCTTTTTGTTGTATGAAATTTGGGTTTAGCGATAACCACAAATCTAAGTGTCCCTCTGTTTAAAGTTTGATTAAAGGGGAAGCACGTAATTAAATGCACGGCATCCTCATCTGGCGTGTAGTGCCAATCTCCTTGCTCGCTATCGACGATGTGGGTGCTATCAAGTTGGTAGTAACGTGTTTTGCCGTTATTGCCTTGCAGTAAGAAAATATCCCCTACCTTTAAATCTTTCAGGAAGCTAAAGTGCGTATCTCTATGACCGCCTATGATTTTGGTGCCTAGCTCTGAAGGTTTTGCCGTCCCGTCCAATAGCCCTGGGCCAAATGCCAGGCTCGCTCCTTGTCCTCCCGCGAGTATGTAGCGTGTTTTGCCTAAGCGAGGGAAAAATATTTTACCCACAGGCCATGTGTCCGCCCAAGGCCAGGGTTTATGAGGTTGTTGATCGGTAATAGTTTGTTGCCATGCGTATGCGATGAGCCCTTTCGCAAGAAATGCTTTCGCGTATATTTTTATGCTGTTCCCCCATGACAATAAAATTACCAAGCATAGTGCCGTGCTTATAAACGTTTGTTGGTACTTTTTTAGATTATTTTGTAGGTTATTTTGTAACATTACAGGCTTCCTCAATCTTTACTCATGCGTCTATACATGATGAGGCATAAGGTAAAAAATAACCCGATCCACCAAGAAATCTCCGCTGTGGTCGCCGTTGCGGGGTAGGCAATGCTTCGTGTTTTATTGGCTGTGGCATGGCCTTTGGGGAGCGCGTTTTGTATTGGTGTGCTCTGCAAGTCGGCGGACGCAGGGCGAATAATTTCCTGCTCCACAGCAACAAAGCTTGTGTAGGGCGAGAGTATGTGATGCTTTAGGGCGACGTCAGTAATTTCCAGTTTCAGTATGTCGGGGTTACCTCCGGATATTTTTAAATCCTCGAGATCTTCTATTTTTGCGCGGGCCCATATGCTCGCGACACCTTCATTGTTTTTGTGATGATCAAGGCTAAGGTTTTTTTGCCATTGAATTTCGGACGTGATACCGCGTATTTCAATATCGCCAGAGAGTGCTTTAGACTTGGCTGATATCAGCAAGGGTTCGCTTAAATAAAGATCGGGAATGTTGTTCGGATAAATTTGAGCATCTCCCGGCCATTGAACGTCTATATTTTTGGCAACGGCGCCATCTAGTTTATCAAATAAGGCGTTTATTTTTTCAGAGACTCGGTTTATATCGCCGATATAGGTAAAACTGCCACGCCCAAACTCTGCAGATTTTTTCATGAAGTAACTGTTTGGCGCGGATCCGATACCCACGGTGAAGAGGCGTGTATTCCCCAGTTTATTTCTAATGGTGGAAAAGAGCTGAGTTTCATTGCCGACAGCGCCATCGGTAATGAATATGGTTTGTTGGAGCGATTCACTATTGTGGTACTGTTTGAATGCGGCGGTTAATGCGGGCAGCATATTGGTGCCGCCCCCAGCATTTAGGGATGCAATCCATGCCGTGGCTTCTCCCGTGTTTGCTGGTGTCGCGTGAGCGAGCTGGGGAAAGAGCTGTGTATAGTCTGAATTAAATTCAATAATATTGAAGCGGTCTTTTTCATTTAGTCGTGAAAGCGCATTGATTAGGCTGGATTTTGCTTGTGTGATGGATGCTCCCCCCATTGAACCGGAGGTGTCGATAATAAAAATCATATCTCTGGCGAGGCCATTTACTGACCCCGTATTTGTGGGTGGTATGAGCATAAGTAATGAGTAAAAGTCACCTTCGATCTCTTCGCTAAATAATGCCGCTTGTGGTGCGCTACTCTGTGTTGGCCGCCAATTTAAAACAAAGTCTCGATCCATATTTACGGTGTTTTCGACGAAGTCTATCGTATGGGTTTTTTGCGACTTGGTGATGCGGATGTCGTGGTAGGGGGCGCCGATATATTCTAGGGGAAGGCCGCTGTCTAGCGCGATGTTCAGAGACATTGGATTGAACGTGCCGAGATCATGGAATTCGTTGATGCTCGCGGGGAGTGGCCAAGCATCCATGCTCTGAACCACCGAAGGGCTTGCCCATCCGTTTGATGAGGCAATTATTTGAGTGTTGGTTAACTGTTCCTGATGTGAGGTTGTGGGGTGCTCGTTGGGCTGTTCGATTTCATTAAAAGGTGAATTTTTTTTTATGTCTTGGGTATCTCTAGGAACATTTGCGGATTGTTGGCGAGGGAAGTACCTTGGTGTAATGGTCATCGGGAAGCGCCAAGAGAATTCGCCTTTGTCATAACGGATATTTTGAACGTAGGTAATCGTAATTTCGACTTCTTGATCGGGTCCTATATTGGCGATTCGCTGAGTGAATATGTTCGGTCTCAGTTGTTCGGTGAGTGCGGCTCGCTTCCCTGCCTGTTTGGCTTTTTGATATATTTTTTTAGCGTGTTGCTTTTCTTTTATCTCGCCAATGATGCGCCTATTCCCAATTCGCATTTCCATATGGTTTACGGCAGAGTTTTCTGGAAGCGGGAATATATACACGCCTTCTTGCCATGAGTCTGTATGGTTAGTGAATGTTTGTGATAGCGTGATTTTTGCGATTAAGCCGTTAATGGATACGTCTGCGTTGCTTTTTAAATGAAGGGAGGGCTCGTAGGTTCCCTTGCTGCTTTGAAACATAAGTTGGCCGGATTTGGCTTCATATAAATCGTCGCTGGCTGTGACGGCCATGGAAATCACCATGCTGCCGATCAATACGCCTAAGGCGACGATTAGCCAAGGAAGCCCGACAGTTTTTTGAGGGCGATAGTCGTGATCTTGGATGATTAAATGACGGGGTGTTTTTCGTTTGCCAAAACACATGGTGCGTTTCCTTTAACAGATGAGGTGTTAAAGGCATTACAACAATTACAGAAGGCGTATCGGTGGGGAAAAAGGGCGGGCTAATGAAGAATTATGGCGAAATATGGTGCTACTCTTACGGAGGGCTTAGTCGCCCCCCGTCGAAAACAACACCGTTTAAATTCACATAGACAATCTGTTTAGGCTTCGCGATGGATCTAGCCAGGCATCTAACTCAGAGACGTCTTTTTCAGTCAGTAAACCTGCGACTTCTTTTAGTTTTAATGTATTCAATACATAGGTGTATAGCGCATCAGAGTAATTGCTTTGTGCGGTATAGAGTGAGCGTTGGGCAATAAGCACGTCCACCAGGTCACGTGTGCCGACATCGTACCCAGCCTTTGTGGCTTCTACGGCACTTTGGTTGGATTTGATTGCCTGTTTGCGTGCTTTTACGGTCGCGACGTCAGTTAATACCGTTAAGTGCAGTGAGCGTGCTTGTTGAACAATATCGCGCTGTGTCTGCAGGTAGTTTTCTTTCGATTCAAGGTAGTTGTTTGCGGCTTGACGGCGGGAAGCTGAAATTCCGCCACCAGCGAAAAGAGGGATGCTTAAGGTGACTCCGAAGCTTGGGCCATCGGTGTCTAAATCAGTTATGTCGCCATTTGTATTGCCGTCGGAATTGTTGTCTGAATAGCTGAGGTTTCCTACTAGTCGGGGGTAGTGAGCAGCCTTAGATTGGTTGGCTACTTGGCGAAGTGCTTCTGCTCCTAGAGATGCCGCAGCGAGAGCGAAGTTGTTCTGTGTGGCGAAGTCCACCCAGTCTTTTCGGTTGGAAGGCGAGGGTGGTGAAATTGGGAAGCTCCGCTTGAGAGGCGACACGCTACGATAGGATTGCCCGGTAATCACTTCCAATGCTTCAAATTTAATCCCTACATTCCCCTCGGCTAAAAGTCGGCGGGCAAGCGAGTTATCGTAAGCAGCTTGTGTTTCATGCACTTCGGTTATGGCGGTGAGCCCGACCTCAAATCGTTTTTGGCTTTGTTCAAGTTGGTGGGAGTTGGCATTTTCTTCCGCTTTTGCCGTTTCAAAATTATCGATTGCGCGCAGCACGTCAAAGTACGCCTCGGCAGTACGAATGATTAAGGCTTGTTGTGCGGTTTTTAATTTTGCGTCAGAGACCTTTCGTTTTAGTTTCCCACTTTTATAGGAATGCCACGCGGCCATATCAAACAGCGGTTGCGTTAGGGATACGCTGTAGCCCGACAAAGTGTTTTCGGTTTTTTCATTAGTATCGGCGCCGCGGCGGATGCCTACGGAGTCGGTTTCACTATCTTGCCAGGAAATCTCCCCTTTGATCTGCGGCAATAACCCAGACAAACCAATCTTTTCATCCTCCCGCCCGGCTTCATAAGCCGCACGCGCGGCCTTAAATTTATGATCATTTTGAAGCGCTTGCTGATAAATCTCTGCCAGAGTCTCGGCCTGAGATACGGATGACCAAGCAAAGGCAATAAATGTGAGATAAGCGAATGACTTTCGCATGGATTGTTCCCTAATGGCGATTGTGAGGTTAACTATACGGCGTTCTTGTTTTGTGGGTGCATCATATCGAAATTATGTGCAAACGTGAAAAGCAAATGTGGCTCATTTTGACCTTTGTATTTGCTTTGAGTTACTGGGGGGGTACGCAAAGGGTGTATATATTGGTGTTAGCGGAATTTTTGTCTTAACGCGTCTTATTTAGTGGCGTGTTTTTCTCTCTATTGTTTATGTGAGATTGGTGCGATAGGAACAATCGTCATGACTGGGGTGTCTGTATTGATATGACCTGATCAATGTTCATACCTTAGTTGTATGAAGGTTGATCGGATCGCAGAAAAAACACGAGAAGCGGCCAATCTATATGGTTTCGTGTCTTGTGAAAATGGGTACAGGTGCCTAAGCTTGTAGCTGGGCGACCGCTTGTATTAATCGCCCGCTTTGTTGGCTAAATTGTTATCTGAATAATACGATTACCGAAATAATAATTAAGATCTATGTTTAAGCGTATTTGGCAATATGCAAAACGAAATGGCTATTTTTGGTTGATGGTCCTTGGCGCGGGTTTTGGGGTCTCAAAACCAGTGGTTGCCGCATCGTCCTCGTCTGAAAAAAGTGCCCCGCTCACTCCGATCACGGTATTCGTGAATACGGACCTGCAGTTTATTCCCGATATTACACGCCTACGCAGCTACCGTCTGATGATCCAGGGCTTTCACGACATCGGCTATGCGGTGACTTTCGGCTATCGCCCTGCTAAACGCCTTATTGAAAGTGTGGATGAGGGTAAGGTCACTGCGATTTGCTTACGTTCATCCGGCATGGAAGAGCGGGACAATATTCTACGGGTACCCGAGAGTATTCATCAGTTAGATGTATACGGGTATTCTAATCCTCAGTCTGTGCCTGCATCGGGCTCTTGGCGAGATATGAATGTTGAAACGCTGGGCCTATTGTACGGTGCGCAAGATCCCAAACCTTATGTCCCTGAGCCGTTATTGAAATCGCGTATAGTGCGTACACCGGATCGTATCATTGGTGCGCGCATGGCTTTGGCCAAAAGGTTGGATATTGTCGCGTTTCCTGAAATCGTATTTCATGCTCACGAAGAGGTGGATCGTGATGTGATGACGAGTTTGGTGAAGCTGAAGCCGGTGTTAGGCTCAATAGAGACCTATTGTTTCTTGAACGTGAGTCAGCAGCATATGTTGGCACCTTTGACGGAGTCCTTTCGTCGCTTAAAACGCCAAGACCCGAAGCAGTATGATGATAGTCGTTACCCTCTGCTCATATCTGATCAGGAATTTGCTCGGCTTCCTTCTCTCCCTGGTTATTCTGACTAGACGATCCATATTTTAAGTTCTATACGCGATAATTTGTGTGCTACATCACAAAATCAACAAGCGTTGAATTTATCGATTTCTCGGAAACATTATAAAAATCATGTACTTACCTCTGGTATTTGACCATTGGTTGATGGCGCCCGCTTGAGTGAAAAATGAGGATGGCTTTTAATGAAGTGATAGGGCTGTTTGTTCGATAGCTCACCAAAGCTTCGTTGAGGTTTTTCGTTGAGGTTTACAGTGAAGCAACGCTTTTGTCAGTGCTGGTATTTTATTCTTCTGTCGGTGTTTTTAGGCGGGCTGGGATGCCTTTCGAGTGCGGTGCAGGCGCAAGAACAACCGCTTCGCCAGATAGAGGTTTACCTCGATACTTCCCTTGAAAGCTTCTCTGACATGATGCGTGTCCGCTCGTTTCGTTTGATTGCGCAGTCTTTTTACGAGTTAGGGTACTCCGTGTCTTTTGGCTTTCAGCCGCCGCGCCGTGTTATTCATAGTATTGAAAATGGCAAAGTGGGCGTGATGTGTTTGCGTGCTGCGGGTGTTGAGCAGGGCTATTCAAACTTTTTTCGTGTCCCCGAAAGCGTGCATCAGCTGAGCGTCTTTGCTTATGTGAGCGACACCCGAGGCCCTGATTCAGGACAGTGGCGTGATATGGATGTCGAAAAAGTGGGCCTGCTTTATGGTGCTCAATATACGGAAAACTATATCCCACAAGAATTGTTACAAAAACGCGTGGTGACCACCCCCGACTGGCTAACCGCTGCTCGTATGGTGCATGTCGATCGCGTGGACATGGCGGCCTTCCCTGAAATTGTTTATGAGGCCTATTTCGCGGGTGAGAACGAGACGATGGAAGGCCTAACGCGGTTAGAGCCAGCCCTGGGCACGATTGATATGTATTGCTTTCTCCATCAGCGGTATCAATCTTTGCTTAAACCGCTTACGGCGCAGATTCGTCGCTTAAAACGAGCGTCACCTTTCTTATATGATGACAGTCGTTACCCAGTATTGATCTCCGATCATATGATCGCGGGAATGCCGATAGTGCCAGGGTTTAGTCCGCGCTAATTCTGAGCCACCTTGTTATAAGTGGTCATCTTCTGCGTGATATTTCACGAGAAAATTTACTTCAACACCTATACGTACAGGTCAACGACTTGAAAATCGTCACGAGGGTTCGCTACGTCCAAAAAGGCTTGGGTTGCGGGGGGCTTTGCTTGCTCAATCACCACGGGTCGTAATTCTAGGGCTTCGTTTTCTGAGCGCTGTGCCTGATTAGCCGGTGGATTTTCCGCTTTTCTTTCCTGCCTCTCGTTTTCTCGGGCGATACGACTTTGTTTTTCAGTGAGGTTGGGTTTTTCAACGCTGCGCAATTGTTCAGCATTGAGTTGTGATGAGGCTTTCTCTGGTTTTTCTACCGAAGGCGCCTGTTGTGGGGGGGATTTTTCCTGTTGTTCATTGCGCTCGGCTCTCTGGGTCTGCACGGGCGGTGTGTAAGGGGTCACCGAGGAAGATATATTCATAGGGATGTTTAAAAAGCGATCAGTCCCACAAGTTTAGTGCAGCTTGGTGGGGAGTGTTATCACTCTTGATTCTGAAAAGCAGGCTGCGTCATAACGATAAGGTGATTTGTTACGTCTTTTGGGGCACTCCATTGCCCAGGGTGGTTGATCAAAATAATATGAGGCTATTGGATTGTGAGAATCACAGATCCATTCCGGCCATTTTCAACTTGTTCGTGTGCCTTGACGGTCTCGCTTAGCGTGTAGGTTGAATGGATGGGGATGTGCAGTTTGTCGTCTCGCAGCGCCGCGTTCACACGCGCAGAGGCAGCTTCCCGTTCTTTGTTGGACAGCAAGTACATCAACAGAAACGCGATATTGACGCCTTTAAACATCAGAGCATAGAAGGGCAGTTCTGGCTTCATGACTTTGGCTGAGCCAAAAGTCACGATATGGCCTCGGGGTTTGATGACCTTGGCGTTCGTCTCAATGTTACTGCCGAATTCCACCTCGATGATACGATCTACGGGCTGATGATTGTTGGCGGTAAGTATCTTGTCGGCGAGTTGTGGATCCGTGTAATCAATCACGTGGTCTGCACCGGCACTGCCTGCACGCTTCATGGCATCGTCCCCTCTGGCTGTGGCAATAACCTTTGCGCCACCGAGCTTCGCGAGCTGGACGCTCAAATATCCCACAGTACCGGCACCGCCGCTGACGAGGATAGTTTGGCCATCGACGTCTCCGTTGCTGTATATGCTGTGGCTAGCGGTGAGCGCCGGAATACCGATGGACGCGCCCGTTTCAAAGGATATGTTGTCGGGTAGGGGCATGGTCAGTGTTGCATCGATCGCGATGAATTCTGCAGCCGTTCCGTAGGCACGATCCCACTGGCCATTGGTGATCCACACACGTTGCCCCACACGGTTTGCATCGACACCTAAGCCGACTTCGACAATGACACCCGCGCCGTCCGAGTGCGGGATGATTTTGGGGTAGGCCATCTTCGTGCCGCCGGCCCGTGTGCCCGCGCGCATTTTTACATCGGAAGGGTTAACACTGGAGGCGTGGAGCTTAACGAGTACTTCTCCTGCGGCAGGGGTAGGGGTTTCGATATCCCCGTGCTGCAATACAGATGCCGCTGAACCGAGTGTTTCGTACCAAATCGCCTTCATGCTCTTGCTCCAGATGAATGTCAAAAAGTGATGTGAAGATATTATGCGATGTTATAGGATAATAAAAATTAATTGTTTGTATTGTATCTATGCAAATATCCAATAGATGAGCTTGAGAGGGTCTTACTATGCGGTACGACGACATTAATCTGGAGCTGATCCGCTGTTTTACGATGGTGGCGGAATGCCATAGTTTCACCGAGGCGGGCGAGCGACTTCACAAAAGCCAGTCTGCGGTCAGTATTCGTATTAAGAAGCTGGAAGATATTCTCGGGCGGCAGTTGCTTCAGCGAACTAGCCGATCGGTGGCACTATCCGATCATGGCGAGCGTTTCTTGCCCTATGCGATGCGTCTGCTGCATCTGAACGAGGAGGCGATAGGGGCCTTACAGGCGCCGGATCTTAGCGGTCGTCTACGTATTGGTTTGGTTGAATACTTCGCCGCTCAGCGTTTACCGGGTTTGATTGCTGAGTTAAAGCGCAAGTTTCCTGCTGTAGAGCTGCAGTTCACGCTCGCCCTTAGCTCTGAGCTCTTTCGGTTGCTTGATAATTCCGAGGTGGACGTGATTATCGCCAAAGATGACGGTTCGCGCTCGGGTGGTATCGCTGTGCTAGAAGAGCAAATGCATTGGGTGAGTGCCGTTCAGTCTGAGCACCACGACTATTCAAGTTCAGATCCATTGCCGCTATGCCTTATGCCTGAACCGTGCGTATATCGTCATTTTGCCCTGCAAACTCTCGACGGCAATATGCGCTCCTGGCGTGAAGTGGTGACGTCGGGCAGTGTCCTTGGTTTGCAGCAGGTTATTTTGGCGGGCTTGGGCCTTGGTGTCATGGGGGCGTCGTGTGTGTTGCCCGAAATGGACGTGCTGAGCCCTCAAAATGGGTTGCCGCCACTGCCTAAAATCACGCTAAGTTTATTTGGCCCCCACAAAGAAAAATCGCAATTGATCGATCCTATTATGAGTCACTTATGTCATCGGATTGAAGGTGGGGGTAAATAAAAACCGATGTGGGTATTAACGTGTTATGTGTAATTTATTTTTAATTGTAATCAATGTTTTTATTTCGCCGAATAAAACACGCATAAAAAATAAGGGCTAATACATTGGTCTTAATATTTGGTTGAAAATAAATTCACCTATAAAAACAAGGGTTAATAATTAAATTAAATTTTTTATTTGTCTAAAATAATCCTATCCATTTTATTCTTGTGGCACATTTCTTGTTGTTCTCCTCATAGAAGCCAAAAGCACTGCGTTTATTTTTAATTGCTGTAAAGGCGTGGTGCAAAATTTCGAATTCATGCCCCTTTATTGGGCCTAAAATTTAAAAAACTTAATAACCATTTTTTATGTGCGGATTATATTGCACCAAAAAAAACGGTTTGTTGGGTGGAGATTACAATGCTATTTGGTCGAACCAATAGAAAGCCGATCAAAATTGTCGACAAACAGGTGGAAGAGTGGAAGTACGCGGTGTGCGGTTATTGCTCTACTGGCTGTACCATTGAGGTGGGTTTAAATGGTAAAGGCAAGCCTGTTGCGAGCCGGGGAAAGGGCAGCTCTGATGTCAATAGGGGCAAGCTATGTATTAAAGGTTTGTTTGAGCACGAGTTATCAGGCTCTGCTGGGCGTGGCACAGTGCCGCTGATGCGTGAAAAAGTATATGAGGAGTACCAAGAGTCCTCCTGGGATGACGCGCTAGACAAAACCGCTGACGAGTTTAAACGCATCGCTGAAAAATATGGCCGAGATAGTATCGCAGTGGTATCTACTGGGCAGATGCTAACGGAAGAATTTTATACTTTGGGTAAGTTGGTGCGCGGTGTCATCGGTACAAACAATTACGATGGCAATACAACCTTGTGCATGGCGTCGGCTGTTTCGGGCTATAAGCGGTCTTTTGGTGCGGATGGTCCTCCGGGGTGTTATGCCGATTTTGAAGAGACCCACTGTTTGATGGCTTTCGGTTCTAATCTTCCTGAGCAGCACCCCATTATTTACTGGCGTTTGAAAGAAGCCTTAGAAAAACGCAAATTTCCTCTGATCGTTGTCGATCCCCGTGTAACCATGCTTGCACAATTTGCCGATATTCATTTACCGATTACACCGGGTACTGATCTTGTTTTACTGAATAGTCTGGCTCATGTCATTTTAAAAGAAGGTTTGCAAAAGCAAGAATACATTGATGCGCATTGTAATGATTTTGATGCGTTTAAAGCCGTTGCAGATAAATATGACCCGACCACCGCTTCTAAAATATGTGGTATTGATGAAGATATGATTCGTCATGTTGCTCGGATCTATGCGAAAGCGCCCTCTGCAATGTCGATCTGGACAATGGGGATTAATCAAAGTACCCACGGCAGTGACGGCGTAAGTGGTATTAATAATTTAAATTTAATTACCGGAAACATCGGTGTTCCTGGCGGGACCAGTATGTCGATTACGGGGCAAGCAAACGCAATGGGCACGCGTGAGTGGTCATCGTGCTCAGGGCTACCGGGTTATCGCATGCTTGAAAAAGAAGAGCATCGTAACGAGGTCGCCGACTTTTGGGGAGTCGATCCAGAATTTTTTCCCAAAAAACGCGGTCTTCAGCAGACGGATATTTTTCCTGCCATTGAGTCAGGCCAAATTAAAGCCCTGTGGATTGTCGCAACCAACCCTTTGACCTCTATGCCGAATCAGGCACGCATTCGCAAATCTTTGGAAAAATTAGAATTCATGGTGGTGCAAGACGGTTATGCTGATTGTGAAACCGCGCAGTACGCGAATGTGTATTTACCTGGCGCCATTTGGGGTGAAAAAGAAGGCGTACAAACCAATACGGAGCGTCGGGTCAATCTTGTACGAAAGTTTGTCGAACCGCCCGGTGATGCAAAACCTGATTTTTGGATTTTTAATCAAATAGCTAAGCGTTTCGACCAAGGGAAAAAAATGACGTTCCCTGAAAAGACGTCTGATATTTTTGAAGAAATGAAAGCCTTATCGAAAGGGCGAGGTCGTAATCTCGATATATCCGGAATGAGCCATGATCTCATTGAGAAGCAAACAGGTATTCAGTGGCCTATGCGCGAAGGGGATGAAAAAGGAGCTCAGCGACTATATTCCGATGGGGTATTCCCAACCCCAAACGGCAAAGCCAACCTCATGGCAATGGATTACATCGAAAACAATGAAGTACCTGACGAACAATTTCCTTTTTGGTTGAATTCTGGTCGTGTGATCGAGCATTTTCATACACGAACAAAAACCGGAAAGTTGGGTAACTTAAATAAATTTAGCCCCACACCCTATATGGAAATCAACCCAGATTCTGCCAGAGCGATGGGCATTAAAAGTATGCAGTACGTGCGTTTGGTGTCGCGTCGGGGCGATGCGGTGGTTATGGCACAGCTAACACAGCGCGTGCCGCGCGATATGATTTTTATCCCGATGCACTACCACGACTGTGTTAACCGATTGTCCTTAGGTTTACTTGACCCCTATTCACGGCAACCCGCATATAAGCAGTGCTCTGTACGTATCGAGCAAGTGGATCAAAACGAAGCGGCAGTACTCAATGTTGAACGAAGAGCGTTTTAAAGAGATTTAGACAATATGTGGAAAGTACGTGAAGACGAACCAAAATATGCGTTCCTGAGTGATACAGAAACACCGGAGGTAAACTACTACGAGGCACCGGTTGATCTTATTGCGCGTTCCGGTGGTGAGGCGCCGAAAGATCGTGAGATGTTTATTAATGATCAGCCGGGAATAGGGGATAATCCTAATAGAAATAAACAGCACGCGTTTCATTTTACGGCGGATAACTGTATTGGTTGTCATGCCTGTGAAGCGGCATGCAGTGAGAAAAATGATAATCCCGCACACATTAGTTTTCGTTCTGTGGGTTATGTGGAGGGTGGGACTTACCCCGACTTTACGCGCATGAATATTTCTATGGCGTGTAATCATTGTGATGACCCTGTCTGTTTGAAAGGTTGCCCTACGCGCGCATACACAAAGCACGCAGAATATGGTGCTGTATTGCAAGATCCTGATACCTGCTTCGGTTGCGGATACTGTACGTGGGTGTGCCCTTATAACGCCCCGCAGTTAGACCCCATTAAAGGGCAAGTGTCTAAATGTAATATGTGTGTTGATCGATTAGAAGTTGGCTTAAAGCCTTCGTGTGTATCCGCGTGTTTGGGTAACGCGTTAAATTTTGGTGTTGTGGAAAATACACCGGAGAATCGTGAGCAAGCAAAAATAGAAATTCCCGGTTTTCCGGACCCAAGTATTACCAATCCCAATATTCGTTTTCAACAAAAGAAAGATATGCCGGATACCGTCACCCGGACAGATGGCATGCCAATTAAATATCATAAGCAGGACGATGGTTCTTATCGCCCGGTCGTAGATCAAAAGAAAGGCAAGGAGATCGCTTGGAACGTGGAAAAATTAAGTTCACGTGAAAACCCCTTAGTCGCCTTTACGCTATTCGCTCAAGCATCAATGGGCGCGTTCTTTATTGTTTTTGTGGGTGGGCTGTTAGGCGTTGATAGTTTAATAAGGTTTTCTCAGTCCGTGATGTATGTGCCGTTGTTGTTGGTTTGCTCGGGCTTATGTGCGTTAGCGTTGTTGATGTCGACGGTGCATTTAGGCAAACCTTTTAGGGCTTACCGTGGTTTTAATAATCTCCGGCATTCCCCTGTGTGCAGAGAAGGTTTGGGTATTTTCCTTTACCTGGTTTTTGGCGGTCTTCATATGCTGAGTGTGTTACCACACAATGTAATTTTCCAATCGCTATTTGGAACGTTTAGTGGCTTTGGGTCGCTGCCGGTCGTGTTTGCAGGGTTGGCGACGTTAAGCGGTGCCGGGGGTTTATATTACATGTACCGCTGTTACCGTATTCCCGCGCGACCTTTTTGGGATCATTGGCAAACAGGCACCCATTTTGTGGGGAATGCCTTAACGCTTGGTGCTGTATTGATTATTGCCGCCGCTGCAATCGGCAGTGTATTCGAAACACTTCCTTTGCTCGCCATCGTAAAAGTTGTTGCCGTGATGATGAGCGTCGGTATTGCGCTTGAAGCCCTCGGCTTATGGTGCCATCGAAATGCTATGAACGTGGCGCCGAACGAAGGGGCTGCGTCACACTATATTCAGTGCACGACATTTGGTAAGTCCTATCGCATGCGCAATGTTTTAGTGGGGGTGAATCTCGCCGCGGCGCTATTGCTTTCCGTTTTAAGCTTAAGCGGTATCCTGGCGATCAGCGCCTGGGTGGCGCTAGTTGTTTCTGTGCTCACGGTTGCGGTAATTGGCCGTGCATTATTTTATGTGCTTGTTGTCCCGACAACCATGCCGGGTGCATTTTTCTGGAAGAATAAAGACTTTGAACAGCACGCGCGCGATATTGGCTTAGCGAATATGCCTCAGGTGGGGGTTGTGCCTGATTTGCACTAGCGCTTAGTGAGTTTCGCAATGGCAGTATCTTATTGCCATTGCGGGTGTTTTCCTGTGTGCGATATGCTCAGTTAACTTTGGGGGCTATCGTACAGGGCACCCACTCCCACCATTCATGATCGCCCTTTTTTTTATCCTGTGTTTTGTGTATATCCCACGTCACAAAATAGTCGGGGTTTTCTATGAGTACATCTCCATTCTGATCGCGATAAAGTCCGGCGGGGGCCTTAAACCATGGGGCTAGATGAGCAGGCAGCACAAATATTTTATCGTCTTGGTCTGTTTTAATCGTGTCGTTGGGCTGGCTTTTCGTCAGCCTTATGGAAATGCCATTTTCCTCATTAACGCTGGTAACGACTCCCGCAAGCTGATCCCGTTTGAGCGCATCGCCATTTGTATCAAAATAACTTAGGCCAATAAGGCAGGTGTGGTCGATGAGATCAGTGAGGATCATGGCGTGTGCCCGTTTGTTTGCTGGTTGGTAAAAACTATTGGCGCTATTGTGGCGTACTCGATTATTCTTCTCAATAATATCTTGGGTCGGCACATACTTTTCCGTAAATGCCGGTGAGACGCTGTCTCTAACATACCTGTTTAATAAATTAAGAGCCCCGTATTTTTTATGTCATTAGATAAAGCGCAGTTTTCAATTGAGGACGTGAATGTCGAGAGCGATGAGGTCGTATTTGATGGCTTTTTCCAAATGCGAGAAGTTGGGTTGACGCATCGTTTATTTCAGGGGGGATGGAGTGCTCCGATGAAACGAGAGGTATTTTATCGGGGGGATGCGAGTGCCGCTGTTCTTTATGATCCAAAACGTGACTTGATTGGTTTGGTGGAGCAGTTTCGAATTGGTGCTATGAGATCAGAGTATTCCCCTTGGTGTTTGGAGGTTGTGGCGGGAATGATGGAGGCCGGTGAGACGGCAGAGTCGTTGATTCGTCGGGAGCTAGAAGAAGAGGCTGGGATCTCAGAAGCGGAGCTTGTTCATATTACGAGCTACTACTCCACGCCGGGTGGCTGCAGCGAAAAAATCCATCTTTATTGTGCGTTATGTGATCTGAGTGAGGCGGGCGGTGTGCACGGCTTGGATCATGAGAATGAGGATATCCTGTTGCAAGTTTTTCCAGCGGAAGAAGTATTTGCTGTTATGCTTGATAGTAGGATGAATAACGCGGCCACCCTATTGGGTTTACAATGGTTGCAAATTAATCGAAAATCTTTGAAGTAGCAGTGTGTGGTATGGCTTTTCGCAATGTATTGTTTTGCTTGAAAAAGTAACGAAAATCCATGTAAAAGGTTCGAATTTACTCGAAATGACGAGATGAGGTCTCGCGTGGTGTCAGCCCTTAGAGCAGCGCAGAAAAAGCCTTCCGTGGACATAAGCGGGCATCATGCGTTGTGTGAAATGAATTACCATCAATTGATGCGCCTATTACCGGGTATGCGCGATGGCGTGGATTCCTGGTCGTTTTCGGTCGGGGCCTCGCAGTCTGAGTTCGATGTCCTGGTCAGCACCTTAGAAAGTGCGCCCTATACCACCACCCTATCCGTTGAGCAGCAGCATGCACAGATAGACACGCCTAAAATAGTTGTGCGTATCTATCACGACGTCGCGATGGCTGAAATTGTCTCGTGGAACCAGCACCGGCATTGGTTACCGGAGTATTCTTACCCCAATGCTCAGATGTATCATCGCGATGAGAAGTTCGCGCTTAATCAGTTTTTGGGGGATTGGCTAAACTTCTGTAAGCGGCATGGATTAAAAGAATCAAAAAGTGTGATTCAGTTCTCGCAAAACTAGCAATTGCCGACGCGATGAGACTGAATAAAGGCCAAACTATAACTATAAAGCGTTTAGCATTTATTGTGAGAACGAGGTATTCGAAGTAGGGAAGCATGCGCCCATTTCATCTACTACAGATTACTGATTGCCATTTAGGTAGCCAGCCCAACGAAGAGCTTCTCGGCCTTAACACCGATGAGAGCTTGCGTGACGTGCTTGCCTTGATGAAAGAGCAAGAGCAGCCCGATATGATTTTGTGTACCGGCGATGTTTCAAACGACGGCGGTGTCTCCTCCTATGAGCGTTTTCTAGCGTTTGTTCGCGAATTCTTCCCTGAAACCCCCTTGGCTTGGTTGCCTGGTAATCACGATGATCCAACCAATATGGACCAAGTGAGTGATTTACCTATCGAGGCGCACCACGCCGTCGCAGGGTGGAATCTCATCTTTCTCGATTCGAAAATCCCGATGGAAGAGGGCGGAGAGTTACAGCCGAGTGAGTTAAAGCGAATGGAGTGTGAATTACAAAATCACCCCGATACACCGACGATTGTATTTCTACATCATCAGGCAGTTAATGTCGGCAGTGCGTGGGTGGACCAATATACGATTAAAAATAACGAAACGTTTTTTGAGATCATCGACCGCTACGACAATGTAAAAGCCGTTTCATGGGGGCATATTCATCAGGAGTTTAATGATGTGCGTGAAGGGGTGTCCTTGTTAGCGACCCCTTCTACCTGTGTTCAATTTGTTCCCAATCGTGACGATTTTCAAGTCGATCGCATAATGCCGGGTTATCGGCATTATAAGCTGTACCCAGACGGTAAGTTCACCACTAAAGTTCATCGTATCCTTGAAAAGCAGTACACAATTAATTTTGCTGCTACAGGTTATTGATCCTCACCCTTTTCGATATTCTTTTTTTTTCTTCTTTCACGATACAATGTAATCTTCATTTTCCTTGATTCTAGGGGTGTGGCTTTCGATGTCTGTTGTTATGTATATTCATGGTTTTTTGAGTGGGCCGCTTTCTCATAAAGCGCAGATAACGAAGGCGTGGCTGTCTGAACATTATCCTGAAGTTACGTACGTATGCCCGCAGTTATCATCTTATCCTGGGGAGGCTCAGGCACAGCTGATGGAAGTGTTGGCGCAATACGAGGGTGAAAATATTTTTGCTGTCGGTAGTTCGCTTGGGGGCTACTGGGCAACGTACTTATTAGAGCAAGAAACAATACAGAAAGCCGTGTTGGTAAACCCTGCCGTATCCCCCCAAAGCCGTTTGCCGGAATATATTGGTCGCACGGTACGTTCTTATTATTCGGAGGTGTCGTACCAGCTTAGCGAAAAAGATATGGTGGACTTCGAGCGTTTTGATACAAAACTCATTACGCACCCCGATCGCTATTGGCTTATGGTGCAAAAAGAGGATGAAACGTTGGATTACCGTCAGGCGGTCGATAAGTATTCTGCGTGCCGGCAGCTTGTGGAAGAAGGTGGCAATCATAGCTTTGAAGATTATGACAAATGGTTGCCGAGTATTGCTGAGTTTTTTTGGTCCGAAAAATAAGGGGGTTTTACTCGCCTACCCAAAAATTGTCTTTTCGCGTTTTAGTAATGTAATGCCAGCTAAGGCGCATAGCGCGGCACATATCAGTGAGGTCGCGCTGGCTAACACTATATAGCTGAGTGCAGCACCATCTCCTCCGATAATATCCACAAATAATGCTGTTGGTCCGAGCACGGGCACAAACATCTGCCAAAATTCCGCGCTGCCTGAATTAAAGGTAAGGTATAAGCCGGGTGCCATAGGGAGCATGATCACCAAACTGTTATATGACTGCGCATCTTTAAACGAGCGCGCGAAAAAAGAAATAAACAGTTGTAAAGCAACCGCAAAACAAATGATGGGGATCAGTAATAAGAAGATAATAAAAAATTTATCGATACCCATGTCTAGCCTTAAACCGAGCTGTGCCACAGGGGATAGGTTAATACTAATAAACTGTAGTGCGACACCTATTGCGGATACAACAGAAGTAACAAACACTGCGGCGCTCCACTTTCCAAAGAACACCATGCGATGCGAGATGGGATTAATCAGCAAAGGCTCAAGTGAGCGGCGCTCTCGTTCCCCGCTCGCCATATCCGCAATAATGCCAATCCCCGATGCGAACGCGATCATAAGAATAAACATGGGTAATCCCGCAAGAATTTTTGATGCAACGCGTTGATCGCTGGTAACGTTTACACTGTTCACCTTAACGGGGTTTGCAATTTCTGGGCTTATATTTCGGGTGATTAAACGTAAGGCGCCAGTGCTCATTGACCATTGTTCTATTAATGCTTTTACTCGCGTGACTTTGCCGCTCGATTGTGTGCGGGAGTGGTCCGACAGTAGATTGAGCGTAGCGATATTTTGTTCTCGAAAACGGGACGGAAATTCTTCCGGGATGACCAATATCATCTCTATTTTTCGATCAATAATGGCTTGCTCTGGGTTCACGGTTGCGTCAACGATCGTTATGCCGGATTCTTTCAAAAAGGCCATGAGAGGAACGGCTAGATGTTGCCCCTTAACCGGTAGGCTGATTTGTTTTGACCCCTCTTGTATCGATACAACAAAGTGCGTGAAGCCAAAGGATACGAGGGCGAATATGATGGGAATTAAAAATGCCGTGGCCATGGATTTTCCATCGCGTAAGGCATCCAGCAATTCTTTTTTTATGACGGCAAAAACGAGCGGCATCGCTATATAGTCTCCCCAATAAACTTATCGTCGCCATAGGCATAATGCACAAACGCATCTTCAAGCGATTGTGTGCCGGATGATGTTGTCACCTCGTTTATGGTGCCTTCTGCGATCATGTGTCCGCGGGCGATGATGCCGACTTTATCGCAAAGGTTTGCTACCTCGTGCATCAAGTGACTGGAAAAGATCACACACTTTCCTTCGGATTTTAGGGTAAGTAACAGGTGTCTTACCGCACGAGTGGTAAGGACATCGAGACCATTGGTGGGTTCGTCCAGCAATACGTAATCGGGGTTGTGGACGATGGCGCGGGCGAGATTCACCTTCATGCGCTCGCCTTGTGAAAAGCCTGCGGTGCGTCGGTCGATAATATCTTGCATGCCTAGGATATTGCACAGATTGTCGATTGCGGTGCTAATGGCAGCTTTACTCATGCCATGCAGTTCGCCAAAGTAGCGAATGTTTTCGCGTGCGGTGAGGCGTTTATACAAGCTTCCACCATCAGGCAGTACGCCGAGCCTCTGCTGTGCTTTCAGGGTCTCATTCTGAACATTAATGTTGTCAACGAGTACTTCGCCGGATGAGGGTTTGAAAACGCCGTATATCATTCTAAGTGAGGTTGTTTTTCCTGCGCCGTTTGGCCCAAGTAAGCCGTATATTTCGCCTCGCTTTGCGGTGAAGCTAAGTTGGTCGACCGCTTTTACGGAGCCAAATGATTTACTTAAATTGTTTATGCAAATCACGGTGTTGATTCCTTTTTTTTCTCCGGTTTTATTGGGGCGCGTAAAGCTGGTCCTGCAGAATCGATAAAAAAATTGGTAGGCTGAATACTCTGTGTGCACTCCGCGTCTAGTGTTTTTAGGTTTGAAGGATTTTTAAAAAATTGTGTAATGAGCTTGGGCATGCAGCCTAATCGCGACACCATATGGTGGCCGCCTTCAACCTCTAAATGCCTGGTATTTGAAAGCTGTTGTTTTACTTGTTCAGCCCATTTGGGGGGGGTGACGGGGTCTAGTCTTCCGGAAAGAAGTAAGGTGGGTACAGAAGAGGTTGCCGGCGCAAAGTATTCAGCGGATAGCGTTGATGCGGGGTATAAGTTACATGTGCGTTCAAATAAACTGGAAGAATCGAGGTGCAGCAGCCGTTTATAACTGGGTTTAAATTCGGCGTTTTTTTCTATCGGATTTAACGTCGTGTAATGGCGATCTTCTGCGCAAAGTACCGCCGAATGCATGCCTTCGCTAATGCTTTCATTTATTTGATCTAAATTCAAACCGAAGATACTGAATAGTAACGAGAAATCGTTTTGCGTTGCTCGGTGAATGGCTAAGGGGAGTATGGGGGATACCTCCCGGCTATATAAGATGGCTCTTACCCAGGAAGAAAGTATTTGATCATCGATAAGTACGGCATGGATATGCTGAGTGCGCGGGTGCTTTAACTCCACTGTGCGTGGCTGCTGGCTTAGATTGGTTAATAGAGCGAGCCAGTGTTTTTCTAAATCAGGAAATGCCCGCTGGCAGGGAGCGTTATTACGGCATAATTCAAATACTGCACCAAGTGCGGCACTGCCGTCTTGCTCGATGAAATTTGGAAGCTGAATTGCGACTGGCGCGACGCCGTCAAGGACCACGCCTTCAATAGAGTTTGGAGCGCTTCGTAAATATTCGAGAATGACGCGTGTGCCGTAAGATACACCCCACAACAGCACCTTGTTATATCCCAGAGCTTCCCGAATAATTTCAAGGTCCTTCACAGCATAAGGTGTTGTATAGCGCGAGAGGTCAGCATCGAATTCAGCAACGCAGGCTTTGTGACCTTGAAAGGCGAGTTCCTCTACTTGTTTTAATGGTGTATCGGCGTATTTAAGGATATCGACGTCACAGTTCAGTGGGGCCGATTTCCCTGTGCCGCGCTGGTCGACGAAGACAAAGTCATGATCTACTAGCAGTGATGAAAAATAGTAGCGCGTGAGGGGAAGTAAATCGCTGGATGCTTGGCCTGGCCCGCCAGAGATAAAAAATATTGGCGGTTTTTCTGTTTGCTGGATCGACTTAACTCGGGTAACAAAAATATTAATTTTTCGGGAGGTAAGGTCAGCAGGGTTTTCGTGGGCGGATATAAAACGGCACTCTGCTCCATATATGGGGCGCTGGGCACCCTCCTGATTACAAGGCTCATTCGGCGTTTCCCCACTGCAAAATTGATACGCTAGCAGTATGCAAACGGCAAGGGTTGTTTTGAGGGGCTTGGATCTCGACAGCGTAAAATGGTGTCGACAGCTCGCGGCCGTTGCGGAGGACGTTTGGCTGCATGTATTTGGTAGGTGTGTGAACATGCTTATCATTGTCTGCGGAGTTCGCTTTCAAGGCAAAACAATTTTGATTTCATGGTGAAATGGCTTCTGTTTTATGTTTAATCTTGGCGAGAGAGTGTGGTTTAATCGCCTCAAAAATGGCTAAGCTGTTATCAGTATTTTAGTCGCGATTTCGATGTTAGCTGTGTATAGTTTAGCGTCGTTTCCGCATTAATTTGAATCTGTTTGAGTATTATATGAGCGATTATAGCGCTGAAGATATTGAAGTCCTTACGGGCTTAGACCCCGTTAAAAAGCGCCCCGGTATGTATACCGACACGATGCGCCCCAATCATCTTGCTCAAGAGGTGATCGACAATAGTGTGGATGAAGCCCTAGCCGGATTCGCGAAGAAAATTGAAGTCACCCTCCATAAAGATCAGTCTGTTACGGTGAATGATGACGGCCGTGGTATGCCTGTGGATATTCACCCGGAGCAGGGTAAGCCAGGGGTCGAGGTGATCCTTTCAACGTTACATGCAGGCGGTAAATTCTCGAATAAAAACTACCAATTCTCAGGTGGTTTGCATGGGGTGGGCATTTCCGTTGTGAACGCGCTCTCCAAGGTGTTGGAAGTCTCCATTCGGCGCGAGGGTAAAGTGCATCGTATCGGTTTTCAGGGCGGGGATAAGGCTTCTGATTTGGCGGTAGTTGATACCTGCGGGAAACGAAACACCGGAACATCGGTTCGCTTCTTGCCCGATCCTCAATATTTTGACTCTCATAAATTCTCAGTGCCGCGCATGCGTCACGTGCTCAGAGCTAAAGCTGTTTTGTGCCCTGGGCTGGAAGTTGTGTTCGTCGATGAGCAATCGGGTGAAACGGACACATGGTATTTTGAAGATGGCTTAAAAGATTACCTGATCGAGGCCACGCAAGGTTGGGAAAGTTTACCTTCAGAACCGTTTATTGGTGCTTTTAAGGGCAGCTCTGAAGCGGCTGATTGGGCAGTGCAATGGTTACCCGAAGGGGGCGAGGTCGTTCAGGAAAGCTATGTGAACCTCATTCCTACCGCGCAAGGCGGAACCCACGTAAATGGTTTACGCACGGGCTTATTGGATGCGATGCGCGAGTATTGTGAAATTCGTAACCTTGTGCCACGTGGCGTAAAGCTAACTCCCGACGATATTTGGACCAACTGCTGTTTTGTTTTGTCATCTAAGTTAGCTGACCCACAGTTTTCCGGTCAAACCAAAGAGCGACTTTCTTCTCGCGAAGCAGCGGCTTTTGTTTCCGGTGTATCAAAAGATGCATTCAGTTTGTGGCTGAATCAACACACAGAAGAGGGCGATAAGCTTGCGGATTTCTGTATTAACAATGCTCAAAAGCGCGTGCGTTCGTCGAAAAAAATTGCACGGAAAAAAATCACACAAGGCCCTGCACTTCCTGGCAAGTTAGCGGATTGTTCATCTGATGACCCTTCTATGGGTGAACTATTTCTTGTGGAAGGGGATTCTGCGGGCGGTTCTGCGAAGCAGGCGCGAGACCGAGAATATCAAGCGATTATGCCGCTAAGAGGTAAAATCCTAAATACCTGGGAAGTGGATAGTGGTGAAGTACTGGCTTCTCAAGAGGTACACGATATTTCTGTTGCGCTTGGAGTGGATCCTGGGTCGGGTGATCTAGAAAAATTACGTTATCACAAAGTCTGCATTCTTGCGGATGCGGATTCGGATGGTGCACATATTGCCACCTTGCTTTGTGCGTTGTTCGTGCGTCACTTTCCTTCATTAGTAAAAGCGGGTCACGTATATGTTGCAATGCCACCGCTTTATCGAATCGATTTAGGTCAGGATGTGTATTACGCATTGGACGATGGTGAGAAGCAGGGCGTGCTTGACCGACTCGAAGCTGAAAAGAAAAAAGGCAAGCCAAACGTCCAGCGGTTTAAAGGTTTGGGGGAGATGAATCCCTTGCAGCTACGTGAAACGACCATGGCAAAAGATACCCGTCGATTGGTGCAGCTGGTTATCGATGCGGGTGATGATACGCATCAGGTGATGGATATGTTGCTTGCGAAAAAACGTTCGTCTGACCGTAAATCATGGTTAGAAGAAAAAGGTGATCTGGCGGTTGTTGGGTAAGTTGGTTTTTTTAGGTTCGTGAATTCAGAGTAAATCATCAGCAGGGCTCGTAACGCCCTGTGCACCTTTATTTAATACATGTGTATAAATCATGGTTGTTTGCACATTGCTATGCCCTAGCAACTCCTGTACGGTTCTTATGTCGTAACCTGATTCGAGCAAGTGCGTTGCAAAACTGTGGCGTAGGGTATGACAGGTTACGTATTTATCTATACCGGTTCCTTTGACTGCACCTGATACCGCGCGTTGAACACCTTTAGGATGTATATGATGTCGTCCTCTTTCCCCATTTTGAGGGTTACGAGAAATTTATTGGATGAAAAAACAAAGCGCCACCGGAACTCTTTGCCCGAGTTTGGGAATTTTTTATTTAATGCGTTTGGCAGCCAAATATAATCAAATCCCATTTCCATATCTAAATCAAACAGTTTGCGAGAGTTTTCAATAGACTCCTTGAGTGGTTCAATACATTTTTCTGGGAGCATGGTGATGCGGTCTTTGCTGCCTTTACCATTCCTAATGATTAACTCATGCCTTTCGAAATTGATATCCGTTACACGAAGCCTTAGTGCTTCGTTCTGCCGCAATCCTGCGCCGTAAAGAAGCGTGGCAATTGTTTTATAAACCCCCGTCATATTTGAAATTAGCGATTTAACTTCGGTCTTCGATAAACCCGTGGGTAGTCGTTTAGGTTGTCTGGAGAAATGAAAGCCGCCTACATCGCCAATCTCTATTCCGAGTACGTGTCGGTACAAAAAAATAAGTGCACAAAGTGCTTGGTTTTGTGTGGAGGCTGAAACCTTTTCACGAACCGCGAGGTGAGTTAAAAATACCGCAACATGATCAGGTGTTAATAGTTTGGGGTGTTGCTTTTGGTTAAATAATATGTATTTTTTGATCCAATGGCAGTAGCTCTTTTCGGTGGAGTAGGCGTAGTGCCGAACGCGGATTTGGGCGCGCACTTGGTCGAGTAGTTTCATGTGAGTCCGTTCATTTGTCATGGCTATATACACAGTATAATATTTCTATATGGGACTTCGTGCAACAGTGTTAGCAGCCAAATAAGTCCTATGGTTGTGTAAGTCACTGAATTATATGGATAAAAATGGTGTCCAGTTTGAATGTTATTTTCATCATAACGGACACGAATTCATTTATTGGACATAAATACATCGAAAGGTATAATTACTCGCTAAAATGGACATATCGAATAAGTACAGGGAATAGTCATCCCCTTCCTAAGTTGTTGATCCCTCAAGAAAATTCGTCATGTCCTCTTTGTCAGATACAGTGTATTAATGGACATTGTGTCGTTTATGTAATAGTTAGTGTTCTCAATATGAACGGAGAGAAAATGATTAAAAAATTATTTACGTTGGTGGCTTTGTTATCATCAACTTATACGTTTGCATATGTGGATTGTCCAAAAGCAAAGGTAAAACATATTCAACCTGATGTTGGCTGGGTTTATATTCAGTTAGAAGGACAGGATTGGCAGCGGCTTGGCGACTACGATGAAAAGTCATTAAGCTCTAAAGTATCAATTGCTTTATCTGCTTTTGCCTCAGGAAAAGAAGTTATGCTTCGGTTTCCTGATGGTCATAATTCTGAGTGCACTAGCTTTAATAATACTGTCAATGCTTGGGCGATTCGCATATCAGAAGATTAACACTAACAAACAACTCCAAGCGACCGCCTACGGCGTCGCTTGAATTGGGCGTTAGTTGTACTAGAGAAATGTTAAGAGCAGTGAATCGAGTAGAGTATATAAGCACAAGAATAGCGGTCTCTTTTCTCTGCTTGTTTTGTGGGTACGTGTTTTATGCAATTTTGCCGGGATTCTATAATGAACTTAGCGTCGAAAACTTCGTATTCAATGGTAAGCTTGGTTATATTCTTGCGTTAATACAGTTGGTAGGCATTGCTGGTGCATGGTTCAATTCCGTTACAAGAAATTGGATATCTACCACTCTAAATGTAATGGCTATTATTTTGGCTGTTTTTTATGTAGGCACGTTTAGCGTTGAGCATATCAACTAACAAGTTTGTCAAACATCGCTACACACCTTCGGTGTTCCGCTGGACTCACTCCTGCGTCGCTCGCCGTTTACAAAAGCGTTAACTGGCAATCGGATGAAAGAGATACCGCTAGGCTCCATAAATTCAAAGATCTATGAAAAGCATGGTGAGCTCTACTATAAATTAGAGCCAATAATTGGCCTTCAAACTCAAGTGTTCGGTGATTTTAAGGTTTCAGCTGCTACAGTCATAGTGTGTAACGATGAGTGCTTTATCTTTAAAGTTGGCCGAACCAAGATTAAGATGGCATTCAAGCCGTTTACTACTGGTCTAGAAAAGGTATGTATTACCAAATATATTTTGGGGTTCATACCATTTGGGCGCCAATTCTGTGAAATATCAGTTATAAACAAGAAGTATTTGTTCGAGAGTTTTACAAGCAGTTAACAAGTCGCTGCACTCTGACACATATTGCTACGCTCGTTTTTGTGTATGTCGCGTTGCTCCATTTTACACAAAACGCTCTCCGCAATATGTGCAGGTGAGCTAGGCGTTATAGGCCGGGTCTTATGGCGTGGTTTAAAACAATCCGAGCTTAGGTTATAGTTCGGTTTCTATACAAAAATTCAAGCATCAGGGATCGTGCTATTCCCTTTCTAGGTCATTCCGTTCCTGGTGCCACAGTTTAAGTATTAAGGTTGTGGCTAATCCCGTTTTTTATCCTGGTGTGCCACTAAGTAAATGTAAGATTTCGGAGTTTCCGGTTTCTTGCTGTTTTTAATCCGGCAGTGGGCTTCGCTTACGCTGCGCCAAAGTGGCAAAACTAGCTCATGGGCCGGCATCTATAACAAGTTGCTCTTGCTGACATTTTTTACGTTGCTTCTTTTGTGCTTTTAGCACAAAAGCATCCACGCCAAAAATTCAGCAAAGCAAAACGTTAGCTGAAATATTCTATTAATCAAAGGAGAAAATAATGAAAAACATTCTTTTAATACTAGTAGTTACTAGCTTGTTTGCATGTTCAACCATGCAACCGCCAAGATATGCTATATCGGTGGATAACGTACAGGCCTTAAAAAAATATCACGACGCTACTTTAATGGTTTCAGAGTTTACGCAATCCACTACTTTTAGTCCTAACTGTAGGTTAATGGGTCCAATTGAACCGGCAGACGGGTTGTCTTTTCCAGAGTTTATCGGAAAAGCATTTAACGATGAGTTGAAAATGGCAGATATTCATTCTGAGCAGGGGACAAAAATAACAGGTGATTTAAATAAGGTTGTTTTTTCATCAACTAGCGGTTTAACTAATGGGTTTTGGGATATTGGTGTCACTCTGAAGTCTTCCAACGGAGCTTCGATGATGATCGATAATAAATACACGTTTAAAACTGGGTTCGATGCTGTTACCGCCTGTAACGCTACGGCTGACGCATTATCTCCAGCCATTCAAGATCTCATTAATGCGGCTGTTACAAACCCTAAGTTCGAATCTCTTTTATAATCATCTAACAAATTGCTTCTGCTGATATTTTTTCCGTTGCTTCTTTTGTGCGTAATAGCACAAAAGCATCCACTCCAAAAATTCAGCAGAGCAAGGCGTTATGCAATAGTGAAAAATTGAGGAACATTGAGGAAGAATGAAAAGTATTCTATTAGTAATCGGCATAGTTATTTTCTCTGGGTGTGCATTAGTACCTGTGGAGACCGTTCCTGAACTTGAAGTGACTGATCTAAGAGAAAGTGAAAATGGGTCAGGCAAGGCAATGATTATCGGTTTTTCTTCCGATGTAGAGGAGTTAGGTTTAACAACACGGCAAGGCGTGCGAATAATCTTGGTGGACGGGAAACTATTAAAATCGTCCTGGCACGGCGCTTTGATAATGCCTGGAGAGCATGAGATAGAGGTAATGATGTGTTGCGGGATGAATTCAACACGGAAGCCAGTAAAGCTAAACGTCAATCTAGAATTTGGCGGTAGATATATTATTAGAGGGCTTGTTGAGAAAGCAGCTTTTGTAAGTTTCTGGGTGGAGGATATCAATACCGGAGTTACAGTAGCTGGGAATCGTCCAGAAAGAGCTAAAAGTATGGATGCATGGGAAAAGGTAAAACGGATATATGATGGGTACCGTTCATATCTAAATTCAATATAATGAAAATAGCATAACAATACGTGCAATTCGGACAAATTGAAGCATCGCTTGAAAAGCAGCAATGCTTCAATTTTCCGGTTCACTCTGCGTTATGATTTGATGAGGCTGAAATTAGATTGATAAAGAAAATATTATTGGCACTCGTAGTCAGCGTTTTTTCTATATCTTCTCTCGCGGAAGATGGTTACAGCTGTAAAACTATAAGTTCGGGAATGTTTCAATTTTTTGATAAAGATGAGCTGTGCAGTCTTACTCAGGTTTGTCCATCATACAAAGGTAGCAAGGGTCTTCTATTGTACTGCTTGGCAGAGACAAAAGAAGAATGTACGAAGAGTAAGAGTTGGTTAACCCCATACCAGTTTTATGGAATTCAGGATGGGCTAAAAATTAAGAAATTGATGCGAGCACCAGCCAGAGATGAAGGCAAGGACAAAATCGGCTTTTGTGCGGTTTACTAAAAAATCATAACAAAGCGTTCAACCATCAGCAGCTTGCGCTGCTTGGACCTCCGCAGCGTTGCTCGTTTTGCGGTTTCACGCTACGCTACCGCAAAACCATCAACACAGCTCCGGCCGGTTAACGCGGCGTTATGGGGCGGAACACAATCCTTAGTTTTAACAAATTTCGACATGCTTTATAGC